>CAMJGD010000001.1 GCA_946405135.1 uncultured Clostridiaceae bacterium
TGCCCTTAAAAAATTATCATAGGAAGCTATTTACAGAAAAAATTTCACACTCTCTCTCAATGCTTAAGAGGCAGTTCTTTTACAGAGCCTTATACTAATTTTTCACTAAATACTTCATCCAAATTCAATTTCTTAATTCTATTTTTAATTTCTTCTATGTCTGTAGTGTATAACCCTGTTTCTTTCATTCTCTTAAAATATTCTGCTCCTGCAAAAGTATATCTGTTTCTTCTTCCCTCTTTAGTGGTCATCATATAATTAGCATAGGATATTATGTCTCCAATAGCTGTACTCCTTGGCAGTATAAGCATTGGAATCCCAAGAGCATACCTTACTGCATTATGTCCTGCTAAAGCTCCCGTACACATAGCTTCAGTATGCCCTACAAAAAGTCCTGCCTTCTCTCCTCCTACAAATAAATTATCTATACCTTTTACTTTCATATCATCTGTTCTTGGTGCTACAGAAAGATATCTTATAGAGTTACCTTTACCTCCTGCATAAGGATCAATATATTTTGCTTTTTCAAGTCCTTTTATCTTTCTTAGTTTTTCTAAAGGATAATAAGTAGTCATAAGTTTTGCAGCTCCCGTATCTAATAGAATGATATTTTCCGCAAATTCCTTTAGTGCATATTGCTGGCATACCTTAGATTTTAACTTATCTAGATTTACATCTTCAGGAGGTATTTTAAGTATCACTACACCTTTTTCATTAAGCTCTTTAACTATATCTTTAGAAAGACTTTCTTTTGCAAGCTTACAAGAACCGCTGAAAGCTCCAAATACATCATCTTCTCTTTCCCCTTGAAGATCATCTATTCCAGCTCTAGCGCTTAAACTAACTCTAGGACCAAAAGAAGGACATCTTAAGATACACATAGAGCATCCATTACCATATCTTAAACAATTTCCCATAGGTCCTGTAGAACCTGTGGTTTCTACAAAAACGTCTCCTTCTATGAGAGTACCATCGCTAAGATATACTCCCTTTATTCTGCTTTTTTCTTTTTCTATGTCAGATATTCTAGATACTAAATGTATTTCTACTCCTATATTTTCAAGATACTTTTTAACTTCAGGTTCTATAGTATTAACATCGTAGAGCCATGCATGTTTATGCCCTGGAAATTCTATATTTTTATGCCTCGTCTCTTTATCTGTAATGTGGATTAAATCTCCTGCTCCCATAGCTATAAGCTCTTCCGAGGCAGTAAACCTTCCATTGTTTCTCATAATACCTCCCACGTTGCCTAAGCCTAAAAGCATATCCGTTTTCTCATACAAATGTACCTCTGCACCAGCTTTTTTAGCAGAAATAGCAGCTGCACACCCTGACCAACCAGCTCCTATGATTATAACCTTCATATTAATCTTCTCCCTTCAAATATATTGCTAGGATCCGTTTGTACTTTACAGAGCCTTTTCACCACATGGCCCTTATATCTTGTGCTGCAGCTGCCGCATACACCTTCTCCACAACACATTTTCGCATTATTACAACAGGATAATTTAACTTTACCTCCCATAAACTTTTCTATATTGTATATAAGAATATCAGGTCCAGCACAATGAAGAATATTTACGTTTTCTTCCTGCGTAAGTTTTACTAATTGTTCTTTAACTTCATCTGTGAGTTTCCCGTTTTGTATGGTATTAAGTTCAATTATCTTTGCATCATACATCTTCAAATATTTATCTATAAATATATTTTCATAAGGTGTTTTATCTATAATAGCTATTATTTTATTTCCATTAGCATATAATTTTTTTAATACCGGAACCATAGGTGCCATTCCAATACCTCGTGCTAACACTAAACTTGTACCTTCTCTTGCCATGTATATATTTTTAAGCCCAAAAACTCCATTCCAAAAAGGCGCCCTTACAAGCACTTTGTCATCCTCTTTAAGTTTATTTATATTTTTGGTTTTAATACCTTTTACATCTATAGCTACTTTTATCGTATTCTCTTCAAGATTTACATCCATTATGGATATAGGCGTATCGTAAAACTGCATAGTGGAAGGATTTCTCATAAATATAAAGCTCCCTGGATGAAAAAGATCTTGTGCAATCTTATGCGGAACTAGTATAGAAAATATCACCAAATCCTTTTCTATTATTTGTTTCTCTAATATATTACAAACATAACTTTTTCTTTGAGGTTTAGGTTTATTCCCATTACTACAATATTCTTGATATATACAAACTCCTTTCCAATTTATGCAGTCACAGAAAGTCTTGCCTGAAAGCTGAGAACATAGTACGCACTCACGGGCTTCTGCTAGATGGCAAGGACATGCTTCTCACAATAAAATGCATCATTTTAAATACATTCTCTTATAACTTATATATTAAAAATTCTATAAAAATAAATTTCTAAATTATAAAGACATGGATGTTTAAGTCCATGTCTTTATAATCTAACTCCTATTTCTTTTATTACCAGTTTCGATTTACCTGTATGCGGATTTACAGGAATGTCTTCTACAAATTGTATATTATATTTTACATTTTTTAAATTTTTATCTTTCAGAAATCTATCCAGCTGATATTTAATTCCTTTAACCAAATTATTTTCTTCTTCACTCCACTTAACACATTTTAATACAAAATAATTATTACTCTTTTGTATGAATTGATATTTTTTTATTCCATTTACATCTAGATCATCTATAAAAAGAGGATGAAGAAAATCTAATTTGCCATTTCCATTTACAAACCACATAAGTTCTTCATCTCTTCCTACTACTCTTTTTATATGAGTATAAGGAAGCTCACCTTTATAATCTTTATTAAAATCCTCTACTATATCTGTAAGCTGATATCGTATGAGAGGAAATCCTTTATTGTATAGAGGTGTTATAATCAATCTATTTTTTTCATCAGTTTCTACATAATTAATATCATCAAATAAGTACATTCCTTCATAAAATGTAGATGCAGCTCCAATGCATATAGATTCTGTGCATCCATAATAATCTATAACATCTGCATTAAAAACTTTTTTATAATACATCATCTCATCTTGAGTTACAGGCTCTCCTCCAGTTATTACTTTTTTAGGTTTTATATTTATTCTTCCATCTTCTTGAAGTTTACAAATTATATTTATGCAGGAAGGATATCCTGATAAATATAAAGGATTATAATTTT
Source organism: uncultured Clostridiaceae bacterium (assembly GCA_946405135.1). Taxonomy (GTDB): domain Bacteria; phylum Bacillota; class Clostridia; order Clostridiales; family Clostridiaceae; genus CAMJGD01. The sequence continues at coordinate 3,159 of CAMJGD010000001.1, forward strand.
TAATCATGCTTTCCCAGGATTCTAGGGGATTTTTAGCATTTATTATTACGCTTTTACACTTGTATTGTTTCATTCCAAAAATAGCAAGAGCGGTACATGCATACCCACTGCCTACAGGGGCTATATAAAGACTTTTTATTGGCAAGTCCTTAAGTCCAATAGACTTCTCACCACTCAAGCTTAATCTAACAAAATTTGCTTCTAATATATTAAGAGCATGTTTATTATATATAAAATTAGTAGGTTTTCCTGTACTGCCTGAAGTATGAACAATATAGTTATTCCTTATCTTAGGAAGCATAGGACTTTTATCCATGACTTTTATTATCTTATCTTCTGATAGTTTTTTAGTTGAAATTTTATAAAAATTATCTATTATCATAGATTTATCTATTACAGGCAGCTCATTTATTGGTATACTATTTAAATCTTCTTCTTTTATTCCTTTAATATTATACAATTCTCTATAAAAAATTGAGCTATTATAAGCATATTTTAATACATTTCTAAACTTTTCTTGGCTATATCTTAATATATCTTCTCTATTCCAGCTGTTATGTTCATAAAACATTCTACCGTTTTTAATAAGCTCATAAATCATAATTATGCACTCCTTAAAACATACTTTAGAGCTTTTATAAATTCTTTTATATATTATACCATGTTTTTCAATTAATATTATATTAATCCTTTAAAGGAAACTTACACATAATAAAATAGCCTGGCAAATTTTATAGTCTGCTTAAATCATAGTACCACAAAATTTCTCAAAATTTATTTAAATAACACTTAAAATTAAACTATAGTATACTATGTAACTATATATTATGTTTAATGATACTTTTCTATTATATTTTATATGATAATATAACATAAAAGTATATTTATATACAGAAATATTACTTTATACCTTTCTTTTTATTTCTAAAACAATTACAATATAAATTAAGTGTTATATTTAATTATACTTAAAATAAAAAATAATGTAGAAAGAAGGGAAAAATATGAAGAAAAAGCGTATTGCTTCCCTAATAGTGGCAACTACTTTTGTTCATGGAAGCATAGCAAAAGCTGAACCACAGCAAAACATAAAAAAAGAACCCCTTACTAAGAAAAATGAAACTCGAACTGTGAAAAATGGGAAAAAAGCTATAGTAAATGTATCCTCTTATCTCAATGTTAGAAAGAGTGCAAGCACTCAGGATAGTGTGATAGGTTATGTATACCCTAAAGAAGAAGTTACTGTAAATCGTATAGATGGTGAATGGGCAAATGTAACTTATAATGTAGATAGCGGCGGTACCAAAACTGGATTTGTGGCTGTTAAATATTTAGACCTACAGGTAAACGCTGACAAGCCTTCACAGAATTCATCTGAGATTGCTCCAACTATAAACAAAACTAAAGGCATTATAAACTCACCTTCTAAAGTTTATGTAAGTAAAAGTTTAAGTGAAAAAAACTCCTATATAGGATATGTTAATCCAAAAGAAGAAGTTACAGTTAATTCCTTGGAAGGAGATTGGGTGAATATAACTTACAATGTAGATAGTGGTGGTACGAAAACCGGCTATATAGAAAAAAGACTTCTAAAATTTGAATTAACTAATATAAACAATGCAGCAAAGGTTTTAGAAAATAGCTTAAGAGTATATGAAAATAAAAGTGAAAGCAGTAAATTAGTAGGATATGTTTTTAAAAATGAGGAAGTTTCAGTAAATTTTACAGAAAAAGAGTGGACAAACATTACTTATAAAGTAGACACTGGTGGAACTAAAACTGGATATGTTAGAACTTCAAACCTAAAAATATATAATAATAATAACAATGGAAATTCAAATAGTAATTTAGTTAAAAGAGGAAAAATAATAAATGTGTCTACTTGTCTTAGAGTAAGAAGTGGTGCTAGTACAAATACGTCTGTAATAGGTTATCTTTATTCTGATGCCGTATTTGATATAATATCAAAAGAATCCTCTTGGTATAAAATAAGTTTTGATACTTATAGCACAAAAAGAATTGGTTATGTTCATGGGGATTACGTAAAAGAGTTTTATGAAAAACAAGAGAATAATATTTTAGGAACTAGAATATCAGAATATGCTAAAAGATTTTTAGGTGTACCTTATGTTTGGGGAGGTACTACGCCAAAAGGATTTGACTGCTCAGGACTCGTACAATATGCTTATGACGAGTTTAAAGTAACCATTGGAAGAACCACTTGGGATCAGATAGGCCAAGGCAATAGAATTGAAAGAAGCAATCTTAAGCCTGGAGATCTTATATTCTTTGGTTCTAAAGAAACTCCTAATAATCCTACCCATGTAGGTATGTATATAGGTAACAATGAGTTTATTCATGCTCCAAGGCCTGGAGATATAGTTAAGATAAGCAACTTATCTTCATTTAATATGAACTACATACAAGCTAATCGATATTTTTAAAAAAATGCTGCCTAATTATGTTTAACTCTTTAGGCAGCATTTCTATTTTTGCTTACAATTTAAAGAAATCTTCATTCTATCTCAAATTCTAAATTCTCTAGCTTTTCAAGATTTTCTTTTCTATCTTCTAATTCATATATTTTTATGTATATACGTTGAATTGCTTTAATTTTATCTTCTGAAATATCTTTTGTTATTTCATTTCTCTCTTCTATATAAGGTTTTACTTCAGTCTTAATTGTATTTAATGCCTCTTGAAGCTCTATCCTTCTTTTCTCCTTTTCCTCTTCTTCTCCTGTTTTATAAAAATTATTTAAAAGTTCTAATTCATTTTGTACGTGTACTAAGGCTAAATAGTACTTGCATATTTGTTCCATAGAACTTGTAAACTTATTCCATTTAGTAAAAGGAATATCCATAAGAAATTCTATTTTTTCCTTTTCCAGCTCTTTTATTTCCTGCTCTAACTTATTTATTTCTAATGACATATTCATGATTAGTCCTCCTAAATAACAATTAACCATAGATAATTATATAACTATTTCTTCAAAAAACAAATAATTCCTTTATTATAATCATAAATAATTATTTTACAAAACTACTTTTCTTGTGTTTTGCCTAGTATTATCCTTGTAACAATAAGATATATAATAAGATTTCCAGGAGTATTTAATATTCCAAATAATCCCCAAAGCCAACAATATTTATCTTCTCTTTTTTTTGCGTCATTAAATATCCAAATCCCTTGAGTAAAAAGCAGTATAATTACTGTAACTAAAATTATAATTTTAGTATTGCTAATTTCCATTTTACTCCTCCTTGCCAATTAACTCTCTAATCTATGGTGTTTTGCTATAGGTATCAATATAAAAGGAGAAAACACTGCTATAGTTCCTTGAAAATATATTAAAAATTTGAAATCAGTTTTTAAAGTTAAAATAAAAGTTAAAAATAGTATAAAAGAAGCCACTATAGTAAAAATTATATTATCTTTTATTCTTTTTCTTTTATTAATTTTATAGGTAACTTTATCTACCATACTATTTATATCTATATCTAAATAAATTTCTTCATCTAAACCTTTTATGCCATCCATTTTTATTTTCATTGTTGAAAGCTTCCCTAAAAATTCTATATTTTCTTCTTTAACAAGTTCAGATTCTTCCAAATCATGAGTTTCTTTATAAAACTTATCAATGAGTTTATTATGCATTTCCATATCATCCAAATCTTCAAATAAATTTCTGTTCACCTTTAATCCTCCTTCTCTTTTTTAATAATCTTGTGGGAGGTACTTTCAATTATTTTATGTATACAATAATGAAGCCTAGACCTTACAGTACCTACAGGACATTTCATTATATCTGCTATTTCTTCATACTTATAGTTATAATAGTGTTTTAGTATAAAAACTGCTCTTTTTTCATAGGGAAGAGATTTTAATATTTCTAGGATCTCTTTAACTCTTATACTATTAATAACTCTTTCTTCAAGAGATTCATTATAATTATTAAAACCAATATCTTCTTCTAGCGGTATACTGCGCTTTTTTATTTTTAGGTTATCTTTATATATATTAGTTGCTATAGTTATAAGCCAGGTAGAGAATTTAGCTTTAGGCTCAAATCTATTTAAATTCATCATTGCTCTAAGGAGAGTTTCTTGTACTATATCTTTAGTATCCTCTATATCACCTGTAAGTTTAAACACATAACCCTTTAACAAGTCATAATTATTCACTATTATAATATTTATAGCTTCTTTATCTCCTTTTTTAGCTGCGTAAATCAGCTTATTTTCAGTTTCTTTATGAACATCATTTTTATTATTCATGTTTTCTATCTCTACCTGAATCTCATTCAAATTTAATCACCTGCATTTAATATGAATTTTCTCTAGAATAATGCTATTATCTATATGAGTTTTTCTGGAACAAATCTTCTACTTATTATCTTAATGATAATATAGTCAATTATAAATATAACTGTACCAATAATTACGAGACTTAAATCAGTTAATAAAAAAAGTCCTGACAATTGTCCTACCATAAGAAAAATAAAAGGTAACACTATAAGCCCACTAATCTGTTGTGATTCCTGAAAATTGTTAGATTTAGCAGATACTAAAACTGTAAATGTAAGTCCAAGCATTGTAACCCCAGGTGATATATAGAATATGAGCATAAGCCATTTTATATTTGGAAATATAAGTTCTCCAAAATATCTAAATCCACCTATATTAATTACTATACCAAATATTACAAAAGATATTAGTGTTACAATATATGAGGGTATAAAAACTCCTACTATTTTAGCACTAAAAAGCTCTTCTGTAGAAATAGGAGTATAAAGAAGAGTTTCTAAAGTTTTATGTTCTTTTTCTCCTACAAAGCTGCTAGCTCCTATTACGCTGGATGCCATTAGAGGTATTAATAAAAATAACGATGGAAAAGCATAATTTATAGCTACAGTAATCATAAGTTTTTTAGGTTGAAGATTTTTAAGGTCACTTGGAAGCTTCTCTACAATTGACTTCATATCATTAATCATCTTAGTTTCATCAGGAGAAAAATAAACTGCTAAAAAAAGTATAATTGGAACTATAAGTGTAAATACTAAAGGAACTATTATCATAGGTATAAATATCTGCTTTGAAGATGTTATTTCCTTTACATCCTTCTTTATTAATGCTCTCTGAATACTATTCAATTTTATCACCTCTTACATATATAAAATAAAGCTCTTCAAGAGAGCATCTTTCTCTTTTAGCTTCATATATTTTGCCTCCATTTTCAATAATTATTTTTAATATATTAGAAGTTTCTTCATCTCCTTCTATTTCTTTTTTATATATACTTCCTTTTAATTTACCTACTGATGGTAACTTCTTAAATCCATTGATTGAAGGAATGTTCTCTCCCCTTATCATTATATGATCTTTAATCTTTTTAGCTTTAGAAAGCTCATCAAAATTTCCACTACCTAAAATCCTCCCTTGATTTATAAAAGTGTATTGAGTGCATATATCTTCTGCATATTTAAGTTGATGAGTGCACATAAATACAGTAGATTTATTTTCAAAAGCCATATCTTTTATAAGTTTAGTTACATTCTGAGCATTTTCCGGATCTAATCCCGAAGTAGGCTCATCCAGAAATAATACTTTTGGATTATGAATAAGAGCTATGGCTAAACATATTCTTTTTCTCATACCTGTGCTAAACTCTTTAACCTTTTTATTCCCTGCTTCCTTCAATTCAAGCCTCTCTAGTAAATCTAAAGAACGTTTTTTAATAAGTCTTTCCTCCATGCCATGCATTCTTCCAAAAAATAATAAATTTTCATTAGCAGTTAAATTTTCATAACAAGATGCACTCTCTGTCATCACTCCAGAAAGTCTATGAATATCTTTAGAATCTTTAACTATATTTTTTCCTAATATATATGCTTCCCCACCTGTAGGCAACAGTATGCCATTAAGTATTCTAACTGTAGTGGTTTTACCAGATCCATTAGGTCCCAAAAAACCTACAATGGAACCTTCTTGTACAGAAAAATTTATATTGTTTAAAGCTTTGATTTTTCCATCATAAGATTTATTTAAATTATGAACTTCTATAGCATTCATATCATCACTCCTCATAGATTAAACGCCATAAGTCTCAAAAAGTTCATAAAATATTAAATTTTTTTCAAAAAACTATTGATTTTTTATTAAGAGATATTATAATTGATTTAAAAGGTTATTTTTTAACTTATTAGGAGGTAGCGTTTACATGTATAAATTAATTTACTTTATTTTACCATTACTGTTTTTAAATTTTAATTTTAAAAATTCTAAAAAATCTATGCAGATATTTAGGTATTTAGTAGGATTTATTTACACTTTTATAGTATTCTACTTACTTAATATGGACAAAAGCTTATCTGCTGTTTTAGTTAATCTTAAGTTTATAGTAATTTTTCAAGCTATACTTACAACTTTAGACAATGCAATTTATAAAGAGATTTATAAAGAAAAAAAATCAAATATTAAGAGCTTCCCTATAATATTAACCCTTATTTTTATAATTAGTTTAGGCTACAGCTTTTCACCTTATATCTATGGAGGAGCTAAAAAACTTGCAAAGATGACTGAAACTAAAGAAAGTGATCATCAATCACCCAAAATTGATACTGAAAATATAATAATAATTCCTCCTGAAACAGCCTATTACCAAATGCAGACTCTTATAGGTTCTCTGCCAAATCCTAGTCTTTATAAAATAGGACAAATTAGTTTAACTAAAACTTCTAAAGGTGCTTATTATGTAGCTCCTATAGATATTGAAGGAAATTTCAAAGCTTTCCTTAATAAAGAGCTTCCAGGAGTAGCCTATGTATCAGCAGAAAGATTAGAGGATGCTAAGCTTATAAATGTACCTCATAAACTTGGAGAATCTCTAGTATTTAACCATAATATATACAGAAAAATGAGATCTTACAAACCAAGCTCCATACTTTTAAATGCTGATATAGAATTAGATGATGACATGAATGCCTTTTATGTAGGTTCTTATGGTCATTATAAATATGGAAGAAAAGGAATAATAGTGGACGGAGTAATCCTATATAATTTAAAAACTGGAGATATAAAAGAATATGCTAAAAATGATACTCCTAAATGGATAGATCAAATCTATACTACAGATGTAGCTGTAACTTACAATAAATATTTTGGTAAACTTCAAAAAGGATGGTTAAATTCAAAAATTGGTCAAAAGGGAGTTCATATTCCTACAGAATGGTCAGCAGATATACAGTTAAAAGGTTTTAATATAGAATCAAAGCAGGTGGTACCTGTCATAGGAAATAATGACGAATTCTATTATTTTACAGACCACACTAATACATCTAATACATCTACTACCATGACTGGCTATACTCTTTTAAATACAAGAACTGGCGAAATGATATACTATAAAACACCAGGTTTCTTAAATGGTCAAGGTGCTATGAATTCAGTAGAAAAATTGTTAGGTGCTGAAAAAAATAATTGGACCACAGCTCAACCCATACTCTACAATCTATATGGTATAGATACTTGGATAGTACCTGTAATAAATAAGACAGATGGTTCCTTTGTAAAGATTGGTCTTGTAACCGCTCAAAGTAAATACAGCATACTTGCTGAAAATAAAGTTAATTTATTAGATCAATTTAAAAAAGCCATAGCTGATGGAAAAGTATTTCAAGGTGCAGATGTAAAAGTAAATAATTCTGCTAGGCTTAAGGAAGAAGAAGCTTCTGGAAAAATATTAAGAATAAATCAAACTACAGAAGGTGGACAGCCAATCTTTTATATAAAATTAGAGACTGTAAATGATAAAATCTTTATGATAAATAAAAATGTAAATGCAGAAGTAGTACTAGCTAAAGAGGGAGATAATGTTAGTATAAAATATATAAATGCTGATGAACAGAAAATACAATCCGTTACATCAATTAATATAACATTTCAAAAGTAAAGAAAAAGCGTTCAGAAAGATATTAATATATTTCTGAACGCTTTACCTTTTATCTTGATCTTAATTATACTCCTGTAGAACCAAACCCACCTGTTCCTCTTTCACTTTCTGAAAGTGTTTCCACTTCTTCAACTTGAACTTTAAACACTGGCTTTATTACCATTTGAGCTATTTTCATAGATTTTTCAACCTTAAAAGGTTTTTTCCCATGATTTATAAGAATTACTCCTATCTCTCCCTTATATCCTTCATCTATAGTACCTGGAGTATTTAAAAGTGTTATTTGATTTTTAAGAGCAAGTCCACTTCTTGGTCTCATTTGAGCTTCTGTATTTTCTGGAAGTTCTATGCTTATACCTGTATGAATTAATTTTGACTCCCCTGGAAGTATTATGGTTTCATCCACAGAAAAAATATCTAGGCCTGCATCTCCTTCATGGGCATATTCTGGTAACTTTGCATTTTCATTTAATAGTTTTACACCTAATTTGTACATTATGCTGCTCCGTTGTCAAAACTTTATAAAATCCTTTAAAGTCTATTTAATTTCCTATTCAACATGTCTCATTTTGTAGCTCATAAGAATTTTATAATGTTGCCTGTTTTGACGAACTTCCTCCCTTCTTTATTTAACTCATATTTTCTTGAAATTTTACGTTGCAACTTACCTAATCTTATTTTATTAATATTTTTAGTTTCAATATAATATTATACAAATAAATAGATACTGTAAATCATATTAAAGAATTTTATTAATAAATCTATAAAAAACAATCAATAGTTTAACATATATAAATGAGTTATGAGTACTGAAGAATTGTTCAGTACTCATAACTCATTATTAAAAAGAAATTCATTAAATTTTATGTAAGCTTATTCATTGACATTCTCGCCATCATTAAACCTTATCTCTTTTAGTATTCTCTCAATCCTTCTTCTAACTACTTCAGGTAACTGTCTTTTTAATGCTCTCTTAAGAAGATATTTATTTTGTATACCTTGATTTAATAAATAATTTTCTATTAAATTAACTTTATTTTCTCTTCCTGGTATTAACTGATAAATTACATACCAATCTTCTAAAGAAGTAAGTGGTATTCCAACATTATTTATGGTTTCTACTGCAGTAACAGATTGGGGATCGAATATATATTTAAATATGCTTCCTTGATGATTTATAGCAAGTCCTGACATAACATCAATGTCAATACCGTCTATAGTATATTCATAAAAATACTTTGTAGAATATATATCACTTTTTTCTCTAATCTTTTTTTCTCCTAATCCTTTAAGTATCTGATCTAAAGCTTCAATATCATATTCATGAACCAATATGTCTATATCTTTTGGGTCATCAATTAATCCATAGTATTGAAGCATCACGGATCCTCCTACTGCCCATAGGATTTCTTTATTGCTTAATTTTTCACCAATGAAAGTAAGCGTATCTAATATCAACTCTTTCAACCATCCTTTAAAATTATGATTATTTGCTTTGAATTATTATATCATAATAATTATTCTATTTTCTATAAAAATATATAAATTTTAAAATTATTATTAATTCGATTTGGCTTCAATAAACTATTTACCACTAAAACTTACTTACTATATCTTTAAGTTCGCCAGCTAAACTTAATAAACTTTGATTGATATTTTTAATTTCTCCTAGGGCAGCAGACTGCTCCTCTACTGAAGCTGAAGCTTGTTCTGTGCTTGCTGCATTTTCTTGTGCCACAGCTGCAAGATTTTGAAGTATATCTGTAATACTATTTTTCTTTTCATTCATCTTCTCTCCAGCTTTACTAAATTCTTCAACCTTTTTAAGCATTTTTTCAATAGAATCAGAAAGATTATTAAAAACATTTTGGGTACTCATAATGGAATCTGTTTGAGATTCTATTATAATAGCTGTTTTTTCCATACTATTAAAGGCTGATTCCATATTCTTTTCAAGTTGATTAATTATCTCATTAATTCTTTTTGTAGAAGACGCAGATTGCTCTGCAAGCTTTCTTATCTCTTCCGCTACTACTGCAAAGCCTTTTCCTGATTCTCCTGCTCTGGCAGCTTCAATGGCAGCATTTAAAGCTAATAGGTTTGTTTGTTCAGCAATGGACACAATTACATTACTTGCAGAGCTTATCTGATCAGCACTTGTATTAGTACTCTCTATTATATCTTTTAGAGATTTCACAGCCCTGTTACTTTCTGTGGTATTTTCCATTAAATTAGACAGTATACTAATTCCTTTATTCTTAAGTTGTTCTGTTTCCTTTGTTGTGTTTATTAATTCTTCTGAGGCATAAACTACTTTACCAATATTTTCAGCAAGATTTCCTGATTCCATAGCACCTCTTTCCGTATCTCCTGCCTGTGAAGTAGCACTTCTAGATATTTCATCTACCACTCTAGAAACTTCATCAATAGAAACTAAAACCTCTCTAGTTGAGTTTCCAAGAGTTTCAGCTGATAAAGCAAGCTCTTCTGCAGTTTTAACTAAAGAATCTACTAGATTCTTTCTATCTTTTTCGCTATCATTTATTTTCTTTATGTACTCTATGTTTTCCTTTTCCGATCTACTTATTATATAAGTATTAACATATTGTGTAAGCATAGTCAAAAGCAATACTACCACCATAACCACTAAGGTTTTTCCTTCAGCCTTTCCAATAAATATATTTACTCCATTGGTAACAATTACAACAAAAATAGTAAAAGACATAAGTATTCTATTGCCATATATTGCAAACATGGATATTAAAGGAAATGCAAACAAGAAAACAATTACGCTTTTACAAAAAACTGTTGTAACAAAATAGGTGCTCATAAGACTTAAAGCAAGTACATATTTTATTACCTTACTAACTGGATCTCTTCTATAATTAAATAGGGAATAACCTATAGAAACCCAGGAAACGCCCACGAAAATATATACTATTAAGGGAATATCAGGTAATATAATAGATGTAACAGTACATAATATTGCTATTATAGTACAAAGGAAAATAGAGCTTTTGTTTGCTGATTTGATGAAATTATCATTCATAATAATTGCCTCCTACATAAAACATAATCACATCTAAATTATACAATAAAAATCCAATACTATCCAACAAATTTAATAAAATTGCTAGTTTAAATAAGAAATTGGCTTGTAAACTTTAAAAGAAAATTCCTAGAGAAATCTTCTAAAATATGGTAAGAAAACTACCTATAAGACGTTTATAAGTAATTTCCTTACTATACTATTTAATCTATACTAAAAATTAACAGATTTTAAATCTATAAACTAAAATTTTAGATTAAAAATATATTTAAACCAATGCAAATATTCTTGCTACAGTGGTTGTAATAAAGCAAACTAAGAAAGCTACAGCTGTTGGTATTATTGCAGACAGTAATGTCCACTTTTTGCTGCCAGTTTCTTTTTTAATAGTTAAAAGCGTAGTAGCACAAGGCCAATGAAGCAAGCTAAATAGCATTACATTTAAAGCAGTTAAATAGTTCCATCCATGGTTTAGTAAAATCTCACGTAATGAGTATATGTTTTCAAAATCTATCATAGCTCCTGTAGACAAATAGCTCATTAATAGTATAGGAAGTACAATTTCATTAGCAGGTAACCCTAATATAAAAGCCATGAGGATAAAGCCATCTAACCCTATAAAACTTGCTACAGGCTGCAATAAATTAGCTGCATGACCAATTATGCTTAAATCTCCAATATATATATTACCTAAAATCCAAGTTAATGCTCCAGCTGGGGCTGCTACTAAAGCTGCTCTTCCTAATACAAATATTGTTCTATCTATAACGGAAGTATATAAAACTCTCCCTATTTGTGGTTTCCTATAGGGAGGGAGTTCTAAAGTAAAACTTGAGGGTACTCCTTTAAGCAAAGTCTTTGATAAAATATAGGATACAATTAATGTAATCACTATCCCTATAACTACCATAAGCGTAATTGTCAGTGCTGGATATATATCTGATATTCCTCCCTTAGAATTTGCTAATAAAAATACTGAGGAAATAGCTATAAGTGTTGGAAATCTTCCATTACAAGGCATGAAATTATTAGTAATTATAGCTATTAATCTTTCTCTAGGTGAATCAATAATTCTACATCCTATTACTCCTGCCGCATTGCAGCCAAGTCCCATACACATAGTAAGGCATTGTTTTCCATGTGCACAAGCCTTCTTAAAAAAATGATCTAGATTAAAGGCTACCCTAGGTAGATAACCTAAGTCCTCAAGCAGTGTAAATAGTGGAAAGAAAATTGCCATAGGAGGTAGCATTACAGACACTACCCAGGCCAAAGTTCTATAAAGTCCTAGTACTAATACACCATGAATCCAATTAGGTGCATTAATACTATTAAACCAATTAGTTAAAATATCTTCAACTTTAAAAAGGCCTGCTGCAATAATTTTTGAAGGATAATTGGCTCCTACAATGGTGATCCATAAAACTATAGCTAAAATTCCTATCATAATAGGTATGCCGAAAATCCTTGAAGTAATATACTTATCTATTTTGCGATCCCTATTTATCTTTTTCTCTCCTTGGCTTATACAACATTTTACAACTTCTTCCGCCTTTTTATAAATCTGATAAGTTATATCATCCCTTATTTTTCTTTTTTCAATACCTTCCATAGCTTCACTTGATTTGATAATCACTTCTTCTGCAACACTTTTATCTATTTCCTTAATTATACTATCTAATATTCTTTTATCACCATCTATAAGTCTTAAAGAAAGCCATCTTGCATCTATATAATTTATTTTCTCTTCTATTAGAGGTTTTATTTTATTTACCTTTTCTTCAATATAATCTTGGTATATTACCTTTTTAGGTTTATTTTTTACCTTTTCTGAAATCACCTTATCTATTGTATACTGTAATTCTTCTATTCCCATATTAGATCTAGCAGCAGTAAGAACTACTGGTATACCAAGCTTCTCTTCTAATGCCGCCCTGTCAATGATTATGTTCTTCTTCTTTGCTTCATCCATAAGATTTACGCATAAAATCACATTATCTGTAATTTCCATAACTTGATAAACCAAATTTAAATTTCTTTCCAGGCAGGTTGCATCTGTAACTACAACAGTTACAGATGCATTGCCAAAACATATAAAATCCCTTGCTATCTCTTCTTCTACGGAAGATGCAAAAAGAGAATAGGTTCCTGGCAGATCTACAATAATAAATTCTTTATCTTTGTACTTAAATTCTCCTCTTGCATTAGATACAGTTTTACCTGGCCAGTTTCCAGTATGCTGATGCAGCCCTGTTAAAGCATTGAATACTGTACTTTTCCCCGTATTAGGATTTCCAGCTAAACCAATTACATACTGTCCCTCTTTTTTATTTACTTTATATATTTCTGTTAGAGTTTCTATGCCTGTAGATTGAAAAGTAAGCCCCATCTCCATCCTCCTATTTATTATTAATGAAATTAATAGGTGACACACAAATTAATGATGCTTCTTCCTTCCTTAAAGCTATCATAGACCCCCTTATATCATAAACTGTTGGATCTCCTGAGGGGCCTCTCCCTAAAACTTCAATTTTTGCTCCTTTGGTAAATCCGAGGGCTAACATTCTTTCTCTCAATAATCCTTCTGCAAATATATTTTCAACCTTTACACTATTTCCCACCTTAATGTGATTTAGACTCTCCATAGCATACCTCCTATAAATATTAATGATTTTAGCTCTATATAACTTAATTTCCTTTAACTAATTTTATATTATGCACTTTTAGAAAAAAGGTGAAAATACATAATAAAAAAGCTGACTAAAATTTAGCCAACTTTATTTATCCTTTAAACCATATTTTGTTTTGCTATATAAATTAAATTCTGATATAATTTTGGGATTTTCTTCTAGAAACTGTACAAAAACATCTAGATTTTTTAAAGTTTCTGGATTAATAGAGTGCTCTAATTTTTCTGTTTGCTCTAACACGTCCTCCATGGGTGAAATAAATTTTAAAAAACTTTCTATTATATTATGCCTTTTAAGTAACATCTTCCCTATATCCATTCCATTGTCTGTAAGCATTATTACTCCATATTTTTCATAATTTATAAAATTAAGCTCTGAAAGCTTTTGGATCATTTTCGTAGCTGAGGGTGGCTGTACATTTAAAGACTTTGATAGTTCATTCACTCTTGTAAACCCATTTTTAAGGGAAAGTCTATAGATCATTTCTAAATAATCTTCCATAGAAGGTGTTAGCATATCGGAATCCTTTTGCATATATCCTCTAAAGGTATAAAAATCATCCTTTGACATTTTATATTCTCCTAGTTCAGCATTATATTTAATAATATGTGTTACTGTGTAAAATATTCCCATACCATATCCACTCAAAAAAGTTGAAAACTCTTTAAATGCTTATTTTAATTAAAGGTTATCAGCATTTCCTTTTTTATTGCAGTTTACAATGTTAATTGCCCACTCTTTAGCCTTTTCAATATTTTCTTTTTTACTATTTTTAGAGGGTTCTTTAAAACCTATTTCTCCAACAAATTTATTATCCTTTAATAATTCTTTTAATTCTTTAAAAGTTTTCCCTTCACTAGCCATATAGCAACAAAAGAAAGCTATGCTTTTACCTTCTAATTGAGTATTAGAAAAAAGTGTAGTAAATGCAGGTGAAAACTTTCCTGCCCATACAGGAGTACCTATAAAAACTAAATCGTAATCTTTTAAATCTATATTATCAGGATATATTTCTGGCTTTTCTTTAAAAATTACTTTTTTTCCTCCCCATAAAAATTTTTTTATACCCTTTGTACTCACTTCTTTTTTCATTTTAATTTGTACTATATCTCCACCTACTGCTTCCTGCATACTTTCCGCTATTAATTTTGTATTTCCTTCAAAAGAATAATATATTATTATAGACTTCATATATATGTCCCCTTTCCCTTTATAATATAAAAAAAGACTAATTTAATACTTTTAGATTTTCCTTACCATTAGCCTTAAGCCATTTATAAGCTTTTCTATTTATATCTCTTTGAAGTTTATTCCTTACCACATCACTTTGAAGTTTATTTGCAATATTTTTAGGAAACATAGATTTAGTTGAACTCATCATTTCATTTCCATCTTGAGGTTCTTTATAACTTTTTACATAATAATCTTCATCTTTCTTTTTTACTAAAATTATCACTGTAGGTATAAATCCTCCTGAAATATTATTAAGACCACTTTCAGTAACATCATACCCTTTATATAATACATCCATATAAATATATATACCATCTTGTTTTTCTTCAGCACCATATATCTCATGAGACTCAAACTGAACGTAACTTGGAGCAAAAAGAGGATTATTATATTTCAAAATATAATCAGATATTATTTCATTCATGTTTTCGCTTACTTCAATATTTTTTGATTTCTTAATTTCTCCTCTTCTTGGATTTTGGTAAGTAGGAAATATAAATATAAAGGTAAGCAATGAACATATTATAATAATCCATAGATATATTCTTTTCATAAAGCCAACTCCTCATTTCAATATAATTAAAGGTCATCCCTTATTATATAAAATCTTTTAGCAGTTCTCTTGCAAGTTCTATCTTACTTTCATCTACCATAAATCTAACTGATTGAAGTCCTCCTGCATAGGCTTTAGAAAATAACTCTCCTTGGATAAAATAATTTATGTTCTCACACTCAAGTATAGATTTCATTATAGCTATATCACCTGGTTTATAACTAGATAATAAAAATTCATAATCTATATAGTCCATTTCTTCCTCTGACTTTTTATTATCCAACTTTTCTACTAAAGGAATATTACAGTCAGGGCATACCTTAATATTTTCTTCATATTCATATCCACATTTTGGGCAAAACATATTATTTCCTCCTCTTAATGATGAAATTGTAATTATACTTATTTTAATTATACTATCCTTTTTAATCACATACCATTGCTTAATAAGTTTTTTCAAAATATTCTTACTTCATTAAAGCTTATCTTATCTACTAAAAAAATATTATACTCACAATTTTATTTAATATGAATTTTTCATACTTTTTATACAGCTTTTTATTTCTTCTTTTGAAAATTGTTTTAATATAACTTTTGATAAAGCTTCTGTATACAAGTTTGTTATATACTTTTTTTTCTCTACCATACTCTCATTACCTAAATAATTTAAGCTTACTTTATTTATTCTTGCTCTTTTCATAAAAAACCTCCAGATAAAACTTTTATATGCATCGAAATACCTGCACGCTCTTATATACTTTAGGTTATGAACTTATATTATAAATGTGAATACTATAATGTATAGTATCTGTTAGTCTCCTTCTTTAGCATGAATAAAGAGGTTTTTTTATGGTTATAAAATCAGAATTATCTTCAAACTCTATCAACCAAGAAAATCTAAATAAAAGTATTACAAAAGCTGCTATATACTCAAGAAAATCTAGATTTACAGCAACAGGTGAATCCATAGAAAACCAAATACATCTATGCAAAGAGTATGCTAAAAACTATAATGTAAAGGATTTTTATATTTATGAAGATGAAGGCTTTTCAGGAGGTAATTTAGATAGACCTGAATTTAAAAGAATGCTAAAAGATGCCCATTTAAAAAAATTTAACATGATCCTTTGCTATAGATTAGATAGAATAAGTAGAAACATTGCAGATTTTTCAAATCTAATGAATGAACTTGAAGCGCTAAATATAAGTTTTGTAAGTCTTAGAGAACAATTTGATACTTCTACTCCTATGGGAAGGGCTATGATGTACATCACTTCTGTGTTTGCACAGCTTGAAAGAGAAACTATAGCTGAAAGAGTTAAAGATAATATGTTGGAACTAGCAAAAACGGGAAGATGGCTTGGTGGTCAAACACCTCTTGGATTTAAAAGTGAAGCTTTTAATTATATAGATACCGAATTAAAAGAAAGAAAAATGCATAGACTTTATCCTATAGAAAATGAATTAGATACTGTAAAAATCATATATGAAACATATTTGAATACTAATTCATTAAATAAAACATCAAAATATCTATATTCTAAAGGAATAAAAAGTAAACAAGGTACTGATTTTACCGTTAAAAAAATTCAAAGCATACTTCGCTCCCCTCTCTATGTAAAATCTTCTTCTGAAGTTATAGAATACCTTGAAAAGCAAGGAATTAAAGTAGCTGGAAAAACTAATGGCTGTGGTATTATTACTTATAATAAGACCAAAAATTTAAGGATAAAAAGAGAAAAATCAGAGTGGATAGCTGCAGTAGCTAATCATAAAGGAATTATAGAAGCTTCTAAATGGCTTCAAGTACAATACATTTTAGATCAAAATAAAATCAAATCTCCTAGGCTTGGAAAAACCAATGATGCTTGTTTGACAGGTTTATTGAAGTGCTCCTTATGTGGAAGCCCTATGTATATAAAACATGGTCATAAAAGCAAAAAAAATGGGAAGATAATTCAATACTATGTGTGCTCTTTAAAAATGCAATCTCAAGGTTCTCTATGCAGCAATCCAAATATTAGAAAAGACTTATTAGAAAATATAGTTTTTAAAAACCTGAAATTTTTAGATTTTAATAGTGAACTACTTAAAAATATATTTAAATATAATATAAATAATTGCGATTTTGAAGATGATGAATATACTTTGATAAAAAAGAACATTGAAAACAAAAAGAAACAAATAGAAAATCTTATAAATCAACTTTCTATGGAACCTTCTTTGAATAAATATATAGTTCCCAAAATAGAGACTATAGAAACTGAAATAAATAAACTAAAAAATAGATTCTTAAATCTGTCTATAAATGAAAAAAGTAAAGATAATACTATTATAAATTTTATGGAATGTGCAAAAGATTTTGAGAAACTTATTAACTGTGTTTCTATTGATAGTAAAAAACTTATACTTATAAGCATTGTAGATTCCATCTATTACGATGGGAAAAATGGAAGATTAGATATAAACTTTAAATCTAAACCATAAAAGGAAGGTTTTAATCCTTCCTTTTGTGGTATTTTAATGTGGCAAGGACAAAATTCCGTACCAGCATCAATGCAGTCTATAATTTCATATTTCATTTCAATGACCATCCTTTCAAAATCTCTGATTTTGATTGCAATTGTAACTTTTTATCTATAGTAATAAAATATTTAAAAACTATATTTTTGTTACTATAATGGACTGCTGTAATCAATTTATTTAAGCTTAATTATCTTCCTAAAATTTTTCTTTTTAATCTGCTTGTAAAGTTTTCATTTACATCTTTAGATGCTGTAAGCGTATAGGTATAAATTAGTTCTTCCTGCTGGTATACTTTTATCAACCCAATTTTATCTCCTTTTTTAATTGGAGCTCTAACTTCCTTAGGTAATACTAAATCCTTTTTTATTTCAACTCCCTTTTTTACAGGTATACTTACTGTATCCATACTTTCTATAGGTACATAATAGTTACTATTTTTAACTTTAACAGTTGCAATTTCCTTTTCCTTTTCTAATAGAGTTCTGTATTCATAGTTTTCCACTACATAATCATAAATCCTTTTTGTTTGATTCCATCTATCATAACAGTTAAGCACTACTACTATTATATCTCTGCCTCCATAATCTATAGAAGAGACTAAACACTTTCCCGCTCCGCCAGTATATCCTGTCTTAACACCATTTGCTTCGGGAATGGTTGATAATATTTTATTTATATTATGATAACTTCTTGTAAATCCAAGAGAACTTCCTTCTACATCCTTTGCACTTACTATGTCATTAAATATCTTATTTTCTTTTGCTTTTGCTGTAGCTATAGCTAAATCATAGGCAGTAGAATAGTGCTTTTCGCTGTCAAGACCATGAGGAGACTCAAATCTGGTATCCATCAAGCCTATTTCCTTTGCGTAATTATTCATTATTTCTGCAAAGCCTTCTACACTCCCTGCAATTCCTTCAGCTAAAGCTATAGCAGCATCATTGCCAGATCTCAACATTAGACCATATAAAAGTTCTCTTATGGAAATCATCTCTCCCTTTCTATATCCTACAGTAGATCCTCTTATACCTGTAGCTTTTCCGCTTATTTCTACCTTTCTATCTAAATTTCCATATTTAATAGCTACCAAGGCTGTTACTATTTTTGTTGTACTAGCCATAGGCACTATACTATGAGCATTTTGGTCATAAAGTACTATTTTGCTGTTGCTGTCCATAGCAACAGCATACCTTGCTGAAGTAGTAAAATTCTTTTCACTAACTTCTATAAGAGAAGCATTAACTTTTTTAGGCACAATACAAAACATATTAATTATCAAAACAGCACATACTAACTTATTAAATTTTTTCAAGCACATCACCTCTTTCAAAGCTAATTTTGATACCATCAAAGTTCTTTTATTAGTTTTATTCTTTTTCAAGAAATAATACTCTAAAATTATAATATATTTAAAATTGGATATAATATGTAATGTATATCCAATATGGAGGAATTTATATGTTTCGTATCCTTTTACTACTAGTGGTTTTTGTATTATTATTGTTTATACCAATTCCTATAAAAATATCCGTTAAGATATTAAATAATAAATACTATATATATGTCTATGGTAAAGAACTAAAGAAGAATACTAAAAATAAACAGAGTGATAATAAATACCATAATAAAAAAGATTATAAAATCATTTTAAAATCAACTTTCAAATTTATAAATAAATTAAAAAAACATCCCTTCAAACCCTCATTAAAATTAAAGGTTAATCTAAATTATGGTTTAGATGATGCTGCTCTAACGGGAATAGCCTATGGATTTTTTAATGCTCTTTTTTATTCCCTTTTTCCTATATTAAATACCATTTTTAAGATAAAATGTTTTAATGTAGATATTCATCCTCTATTTAACGAAAAGAAATTTTATCTTTGCGCTACAAGTATAATTTACATAAATATAGTTAAAATTATATATATAGTATTGGCATATAAATTTTAAGGTGGTGTAACATTATGGAAAGTCATCCAATTGATAATCTTATAAGAGGAACAATGGAAAATATACGAGATATGGTAGATGTAAATACCATTGTTGGAGATGCAGTAGAATCAAAAGATGGAAGCTTAATAATACCTATATCTAAAGTTTCTTTTGGATTTGCTTCAGGAGGAAGTGAATTTTCACCAGATTGTATGAAAGAAACACCAGACAAATATCCTTTTGGCGGAGGTTCTGGTGCAGGAGTCAGCATAAAACCTGTAGCTTTTTTAGTAATAAGAAATGATACCTTAAGACTTCTTTCTGTGGATCAAGATAATACATATGATAAGATAGTAGACACCTTCCCACAAGTATTAGAAATGCTAAAAGATATGGCTAAAAAAGATAAGAAAGACAAAAACTCTGACTAAAGTGATTATAGGATGCCTTAGAATATTTCAGGCATCCTATAATTAATCTATGGACTTTTCTGCAGCAACTTCATCAAAACTTATTAGGTTTATGTGCTCTTCTGTTTCTTCTTCTAAAAGAAATTCTGATAGAGAAGGAAGTTCTTTTAGATTTTCTAAATCAAACTGTTTTAGAAATTCTTCAGTAGTACCATACAGTATAGGTCTGCCAGGTACTTCTAGTCTTCCCCTCTCTTTTATAAGGTTTCTTTCTAGAAGCTTTTGAATGGCGCTATCGCTTTTAACCCCTCTTATTTCATCTATATCAATTCTTGTTATGGGCTGTTTATAAGCTACTATAGCTAGAGCCTCTAAGGCTGCTTGTGATAAAGACTGCCTTGAGTTTGTGGAGAGTATTTTCTCTACAAATTCACTATTTTCAGGTTTAGTTACCAATTGATACATATCTTCAGTTTTTATTATTTTTATTCCCCTTTTACTGTCTTCATATTGTTTTGATAATTCTTTTAATAGGGATCTAGTATAGATTAAGCTACATTCTATAATAGCTGCTATATCTCTTAACTTCATAGGTTCTCCGCTTACAAAAAGCAAAGATTCTATGATTGAAAAGTAACTATCTTTTTTTGAAACTTCTTCAATTTCCAGCTGATTTATATTCATATTCTTCATAATCTAATGCCCTTTCAATATATATTTTTCCAAAGTTCTCTTCTTGAATTACTTTAATATTTTTTTCTTTTGTAAGTTCTAATATAGCCAAAAAAGTTACAATAACCTCCACTTTACATTCACATTGTTTTATAATTTCTGAAAACTTTATTATAGATTTATGCTGAAGCTTATGTTTTAGCTCTTCCATTTTGTCTTCTAATTTATATTTATCTATAGGTATTTCTCTCTGTATATTGTTTTCGGTATTTTTCTTGCTTTTATAAGTATTTATAAGTTCATTATATATATTAAATAAATCTAACATAGTTATGTCTTTAAATATATTTTCATTTGAAATAATTTTTCTGTCCTCAATTATTTCAGGTTTCTTTGAATACATTATACCAGTTTCACCTTTTTTAAGTTTTAAATATTCTGCAGCTTGTTTAAATTTTTTATATTCTATTAATTTTTCTGTAAGTATTTTTCTTGGATCCTCTTCCTTTTCCTCTTCATCTAGCTTTACTTTGGGAAGAAGCATTTTAGATTTTACTTCAAGCAGGGTAGCTGCCATAACTATAAATTCTGAAGTTATTTCCAAATCTAACTCCTTCATATTCCTTAAATATTCTAAATATTGATTAGTTATATCATATATTTTTATATCATAGATATCCATCTGATTTTTTTTAATAAGATGGAGGAGAAGGTCAAAAGGACCTTCAAAGTTGTTAATCTTTATATTTAGCACAGCCATAAATTTCTCTCCCCATCAAAATTTATAAATATATAATATTATAATATCAATTTAAGCAAGTTAAATCAATATTGTAAATAAATTCCATATTAAAAAGCATACCTAATTTTAAAATTAGGTATGCTTTTCTTTAAGTTACATTTCTATACTGATCCTTTAAATAAATTTTTAAAATTAGTTTTCATATTTTCGAATACTCCTGGTTTTCTTATGTCTCTGTCCGAATAAAGTTCAATTTTACCTATAAGCTGATTGCCTGAATAAAATTCGCAATAACCAACGGTTTCATCTTTTCTGTATTGATTTTTTTGATTATCTATTATTATTTTTTTAGTTACTTCTTGATCTTTACCCTTTTCTATAGTTATAGAAAGATCCTCTCTTGCTTTTGCTATAAAATACTTTTCTTTATGTTTATCCACAAATATTTTCTCTATTTCTGCATCTTTCGTTACTATATTCATGTTTTGAAATTTTGAAAAACCATGGTTCATAAGCATGCTGGCATCTCTATTTCTTACCTTGTAAGTAGGTGCTCCCATAATTACTGTAAGCATTCTTACTCCATCTCTTACTGCAGTAGCAGATATACAGTATTTTGCTTCTTCCGTAAAACCTGTTTTAAGCCCATCACAACCTTTGAAAAATCTTACTAACTTATTATGGTTTACCAAGGCTATAGGGGTTTTTCTCCCTTCAGATATAGTCTCCATGTATGTTCCTGTATATTTTAATATTGAAGGATGTTTTAAAAGCTCTCTAGACATTATAGATATGTCATAAGCAGTAGTTAAATGCCCTTCTCCATTAAGCCCGGTACAATTTTTAAAATTAGTATCTTTCATTCCTAAACTTTTTGCTTTTTCATTCATAAGGTTAACAAAGGCATCTTCACTTCCTGCTATGTACTCTGCCATAGCTACAGCAGCATCATTACCTGAGGCTATAGCTATACCCTTTATCAGTTCTTCTACTGTTCTTATTTCTCCAGTATCAAGAAGCATAGTACTGCCACCCATTTTTTTTGCATTCTCACTTACTGTTACCTTGTCATTTAAATTTATCTTTCCTCCATCCACAGCTTCCATGGTAAGGAGCATAGTCATTATTTTGGTAACGGAAGCTGGTGCAAACTTTTCATGAGAATTTTTTTCAAATACAATTTTACCGCTATTAGCTTCCATAAGGATAGCAGATCTAGCTTCTACATTAATTCCTTCACTACTATCTTTCCCCTTACTTTTATCTTCCTCTGCAAATGCCCATGTATTAAAAAAAGTTACAATAATACATAGTGAAATAAAAAAACTAAAAATTCTTTTTACTTTAGATTTCATTTTTACTCCTCCCTTCTCTGATTTTATTTTTTCCAAAATTCTTTATATTATCACAGATATAAAAAAATAGAAGAATAACTTATCAGTATATTTTTCCATGATATTCTTTAATAAAAAAAGTTTTCTGATATCGCTAACGACATCAAAAAACTTAATAAAATACATATTTAATAATTTAAATTCTATTTATTATTTCTTTTACAAGAGTAACAAATTTTTTCATAGCTTTATTAGCTGTTTCAACTACCTTTTCATGATCTAAAGGTTCTAAATTATCTGCTAAAGCCATATCTGTTATGCAGGATATACCTAAAACTTTCATAGACATATGATTAGCTACTATTACTTCAGGAACTGTAGACATGCCTACCGCATCTCCTCCTAAAATCCTTAACATTCTTAATTCTGCAGGAGTCTCATAATTAGGTCCTGAAACTGGAACATAGACCCCATTTTGTATTTTTATACCTAAATCCTTAGCTGCTTCATTTGCTAATAATCTAAGTTCTTTATTATAAGCATTTGACATATCAGGGAACCTAGGTCCAAACTCTTCATAATTAGGTCCTATAAGAGGATTGTTTCCTATCATATTTATATGATCTGTTATTATCATAAGATCTCCTGGCTCAAAATCTGGATTCATTCCTCCTGCTGCATTTGTAACTATTATTTTATCTACACCTAAAGATTTAACTACTCTTACAGGGAAGGTAACAAGCTCCATAGCATATCCTTCATAATAATGAAATCTTCCATTAAAAGCCATGATCCTTTTCCCCATAAGATCACCTATAATAAGTTCTCCAGCATGTCCTGCTACAGTAGATACTGGGAATTCAGGTATATCAGCATATTTTATAATTACTGGATTTTCAATATCCTTAACTATATCTCCTAGACCAGAACCTAGTATTATAGCTAAGTCAATTTTTGAATTGTCAATACTTTTTATGTACTCTTTAGCCTTGTTTACCTTTTCTAGTATATTCATTTTATCTCCTCCTAAAGTTATAATACTAATTTAAGTTACATTATATTATGCCCTGGGATGGGCTTTTTTATAGACTTCTGAAAGCTTATTCTTTTTAGTAATATCAAAATAAACTTGAGTAGCTGTCACATCTACATGTCCTAAAAGTTCTTGTACTGATTTAATATCTGCTCCATTCTGTAATAAATGTACTGCAAAAGAATGCCTAAAAGTATATAAGTTTATATCCTTTTCAATGCCAGCATCTTTAACATACTGTTTTACAATCTTCCAAAAACCCTGCCTTGTCATCTTTTTTCCTCTAGAATTTAAAAATAAGAGTGTACTATCTACATTCATATAAGAGTTTCTAACATGTAAGTATTCTTCTATATATTTTATAGCTACACTGCCTAAAGGAATTATTCTTTCTTTATTCTTACTTCCTTTGCACCTTATATAAGCCATGTCTAAGTTAATATCAAAAACATTTAAATTTATTAATTCTGAAACCTTTATCCCTGTAGCATACATAAGTTCTAACATTGCTCTATCTCTTATTCCTTTATGAGTATTTATATCTGGTAAAGATAATACTTTGTCCACCTCTTCAATAGTTAAAACTTCAGGCATATTTCTCTTTACTCTAGGTAATTCGTAATCTATTACTGGAGAATCTTTTATAAAATCATTTTTATTTAAAAATTTATAAAAATTTCTTAAGGTTACTATATTTCTATTTATTGAAGAATTAGCCATTGATTCATTGATAAGACTTTGTACATAACACATTACAGTAATATCATCTACCATAGCAAAACTTTCATTTCTTTCCATTATAAAATTTTTAAATTTATTTATATCTCTCTGGTATGCTTCTACAGTATTTTTACTTAAATTTTTATTTTTTATAAAATTCAAATATTTTTCTATAAGCTCGTCCATAGCAATTCTCCTATTTAAATAATTACTAATAAAGTAAGGTGGACTTACTTTATTCTACATTAATATGAAAAATCCTTTAAATAAAACATAAATTTTAAATATAATTTATTTTATGTTAATATATGTTTTATCATAGATGGTGTTATATAACCTTCTACCAGCACTCCTAACATAGCTATGCAAATCATAAACAGAAAAAAAGCTAAATAAGCTTTATTTTCTACCAAGTTATTTTGTGTAAAACCATGTTTATCAATATGTCCTTTAATTTTTTTTAATGACGTGTCCATAGCTATAGCAGAACAGATTACTATACAGGGAACATAAAATATATTTTGAGGAATGATACTTATTAACCCTAAAATTGCTCCCTTAGCACCCATAGTGCTTATAATAAATGAAAAAGAAAATCCAATGGTAAATCCTTTTATCATATCTATAAAAAGTATCACAGGTAAACCTACCATAGTAAATCCCAATAAAAATATAATAATAAGCATTGGAATATTATTTTTTATAGTTTGAATCATTATAATTTTGTTATTAATAGGCTTTTCACCTAAAGTTTTTACAAAATTCATAAAGTAAGATGAAAGGTCTCCTCTATTATTAGTATTCATATACTTTACAGCATATATTCCTAAAACTATCCCCGTACATAAGAAAAGAATACTCATAATGTAAACCCATATATTTTCTTGTATGTGCCTTAATAAATTGTAGAATAAACCCTTATTTGTCATTATACTTCCTCCTTTTGTTTCTATAAAATTTAAAAGTACCATTTACTAATATTAATATTTATGATTGAAAGAGGAAGTATATTCTAATTTTATTCTAATATTAAAGCAGCTAATGTCTTTGAATCCACTATTTCTCCAGATTTAATCATAGCTTTTAATTTTTCTTTTTTTATTTCTCTAACATTTATAAATTCATCTTCGTCTCCACCTATTTTACCTTTGTAAAGTTCTTCTGCTTTATAAATGTATATATACTCATCAGTAAATCCTGGAGTTGTAGCTATTTTACCTAAATAAGTAAACTTTCCAGCTCTATAACCAGTTTCTTCTTCTAATTCTCTTTTGCCGCAACTTTCAGTATCCTCACCTTTTTCTATCTTTCCTGCAGGAATTTCTAAAAATACTTTGTCAAAAGGCTTTCTAAATTGTTCTACTATTAATATAGTATCCTCATCTTTATATGCTAACACTGCTACTCCACCAGGATGTCTTACTATATCTCTTGAGGTTTGCCTCTTATTTGGAAGCTCTACAGTTTGATTTACTACATTTATAAATTTACCTTCATATACCAACTTTTCATCTATAGTCTTTTCATAAAAATTCATATATATCAGTCCTTTCTATGAGTAAATATTACCATTATAAACAAAATAAACCTCTTTACTAGAGGTTTGTTTTGTTTTATCTATATTTAATTATACACTAACTTCTATGCATATATCAATAAATCTATAATACAGCTAAGATTCATTTCACACTTTAAAAATTTTATATTAATTAAGAACTAATAGTTTGCTTTATAATTATAAGGTATCATTTTATCATAATGATCCTTTTCAGAATAACCTTTTAGTTTAGTAATATCAGATCCTTCTGTAAGGAAAAGATGCCATCGCATTTTTTTATCCATAGCAGAATAATATATTTTGTAAATTCCATCTATCTTTAATATAGAACTCCTATATATCATTTTATTATCTAGTCTATATTCTTCTTTAGATGGAGAAATAATCTTTATAGGCTTTTCAAAATCTATGCCATTTTTAGACTTTGAATAGTATAATTCCTGATTATTATCTTTAAACTTCCCTTTAGCATAAGCACAAAATATAATTTCATATCCTAAATCAGTCTTTATTATATCTTGATGCCATGGATTATATCCCGGTAATTTAATATTTACAAGTTTAGCATCTGTCCATGACTTACCATCATTGCTTTCTCTGTATTTCATATCTCCATTATAGTTTGTAAACCAAAGTTTATACTTACTTCCTTCATGGATTATTACTGGACTTAAATAGTTGTTTTTGTCATTAAATACAAGTTCTGGTTTAGACCATTTTATACCATCCTTAGATTTAATTCTATATATCATATTTATACTGTTATTTGTATCATTTCCTTTTTCTTTTGCTGGATTATATCTATACCATAATTCCATTATATTATCTTTCATAACTAAATGAGGATCTGAATAATGTCCTCCTCTAGCAACATCTTTTGGAATTCCCGTTAATGGATTTTTAAGTTCTTTAGGCTTTGTCCAGCTATAACCATCCTCTGAAACGACTATAGAAGGATTTTCATAATCATCATTTGAATAAGGGTATGGTGTAAATACCATCCAATATTTCCATCCATGCCATGGTTTATTAAAATACAAGACTTTCGGATGAGTAAGCTGATTTTTACCATCATAAGTTCTTATATAAAGAGCATCCCTTGAATTAACTTCATCTTTTGAAATAATAATATTATCCTGCTTTAAATTATTTTTTTGAACTTCTTCAGCACTAACAACTCTTTCACTTTGATTTTTATTAATTTTCATTTTGGAATTATACCTTATGCTTATTAGATATCCACAAGAAAAAATAAATATAAATACAAGCACTATGGAACGAAATATTTTTTTCAAATTATTACCTCCAAATTATGCTAAGATTCTTATTATAATTTTACATATTTATAGCACTTATATTTTTAGAATCCTTTTAATTTGTTTAAATCACTGCCTTCTGTAAGAAATACATGCCATCTAGTCTTTCTGTCCATAGCTGAATAGTATATTTTATACACTCCATCTACTTTTAATATAGAACTTCTATATATCATTTTATTATCCAGTTTATTATCATCCTTTGATGGTGAAAGTATTTTCATTGGTTTTTCAAAATCTATACCATTTTTAGATCTTGCATAATATAACTGTTGAATATTTTGATTAAATTTTCCTTTTGGATAAGCGCAAAATACCAACTCATATCCTAAATCAGTTTTTATAATATCTTGATGCCATGGATTATATCCTGGTAGTTCAATATTTACAAGTTTAGCATCTGTCCATGACTTACCATCACTGCTTTCTCTGTATTTCATATCCCCACTATAATTTGTAAACCAAGTTTTATATTTGTTTTCTTCATAAATTATTACTGGACTTAAATAGGTGTTTTTGTCATTAAATACAAGTTCCGGTTTAGACCAATTTACACCATCCTTAGATTTTACTCTAAAAATCATATTAATACCATTATTAGATCCACTACCTTTTTCTCTTGCTGGATTATATCTATACCAAAGTTCCATGCTGCTGCCATTAGTTAATATATGAGGATCTGAATAGTGACCGCCTCTATCTACATCTTTAGGCACACCAGTTAATGGATTTTTAAGTCCTTTAGGAGTTACCCAGTCATAACCATTTTGTGAAACTACTATAGATGGGTTTTCATAATCATCATTTCCAAAAGGATAAGGTGTAAAAGCCATCCAATATTTCCAGCCATTCCAACCACTTTTAAAATGTAAAACTTTAGGATGAGTTAACTGACTGCTTCCATCATAAGTTCTGATCTTTAAAGGTGCTAACCCATTGGATGAAATTATTACTGGTTTATCTTTATTGTCAACAGGTTTACTTTTATTATCCTTTTTGTCACTATTAGATTTTTTATCTTCTGTTTTGCTCCTTTGTACCTCTTTTTTATCTTTATGCTTTATACTTTCATCTTTTGAATTGGTTTTATTGTTAGATTTACTTTGCTCATTATTATCTTCTTCTTTTTTCTGTTCCTTTTTCTTTTCTTCATCTTTAGACTTTGTATTTAATAAAATATTTGAATCTAAAACAGTATCTTTATTAGTTTTTACCTCAACATTACCCTTATTATCTGCCACCATAACTTTATTACGATTTTTTTTATAATTTGAAAAAAATAAGTAACTTGAAGTAACTCCCAAACATACTACAAGGAAAGCTGAAATAAACGTCCTTTTCAATTTATTACCCCCAAACTAACTTTATATAATCATTATTACATTTGATTTTATCATTTACATAAAATATGGTATCACAGTAATGAGGGTAAATTGTTACAAAATGATTTCAAACTGTATAAAATATTATTACAAATTATTATAAATATTATATTTTTAATTTTTGAAAAAACAAAAACACTTTCATTTTTCCTAAATAAACATTAATAAAAAGTGAAAGTGTTTTACATTAATTTTAAAATAAATTTATAGACTATTTAAGGTTTGCATACTTTACATGGTTCATATCCTAATTTTTTAGCTTCCTCCAAAGATATTTGCTTAGTTTTTCCTTTTAATGTTCTGCAGCCATCTCTATGATATTTTTTACCTTGTCCAGCAATAGTCACGGTATTTTTCTCTGTACTCTCTTTTGCTGACTTAAATTCCTTTTTAACTTTATCGGTCTGATTTGTGTTTTCAGATTTACTAGAATCCTCTTTTTTACTAGTTTGCTTTTGAGTAGTAGTTTTTGTAGCTTTACTGCTTTCTTCTGCCTTTTTAGATACTTCTGTTTGTTCTTTCTTATTATTGGTATCAGATGCTATTAACTTGCTGTTATCTTTATCATTAACAGTATTAGATGTTTTATTATTACTGTTATTAATAGTATCATTATTATTACTATCTTTTTCTTTTTCATTTATATTATCTTTTTCATTACTGCTCAATATTTCCTGAGAAGTTTCAGTCTCATGGCTACTATTCACTTGTTTTGATTCGTTAGGTGACATACCAACACCTATAAAAAATACAACTAAACTCACAAACATTGCTATTATTGATTTTTTAAAGTTTTTTCTTTCCTTAAAAAATGTAATGACACTATAAATTAGAAACACTATAAATCCTAATAAACCTGTTATTCCTAGATACATACCCATGATACATACCCCCCCTATAAGAATATATTAACTCTTAAGTATAATATTGTCTACCATTATCAGATTTTTTAAATCCCAAACAAAACAAAAGACACCTCATGTCAAAATTGTAAGATCTCGATACAAGAGTGTCTTTTAGAATTTAATATATTTGTTGATCCAAAAAGTTATTAATTTGTTTATATTTATCTTTACTGTTTATTTTACCATTCTAGCTAACTTTATTCTTTAATCTAAGCTTGTCTGCTACCATAGCAATAAATTCAGAATTTGTTGGCTTGCCTGTTACAGCAACCAAACTGCTAACACTAGCAAAACAGCCATTTTGCAACATTTTTTCAGTCATTTCTATTCACTTCTCTCCTACAGTTTGTAGGCCTACAGAAAATATATTTGTTGGTATAATAATATATTAGCAGATTGAAAAAGTCAATTGTTTTCACTCTTAGTCTTTATTACTTCATATTTTAATGATGCCATCTCAAAGAAAGTATTATATTTATTTATGTCTGAAATACAGCAAGTATTTTGGATAAATGCCTTATTAGTTTTATCTGATTTATCAATTAATTTATTTAAAAGATATATATTTTCTAATTCTAGACTACCCAATTTATCAATAATACTCTCGTAATTTTTTGAATTTGTTTTATTAATAAAAGTAAAATATTTTCCTAAGTGTCCTATTATTACATCAGAAATCTGTATTAGCTTATTATCTGTAGATTTTACACATACATAATTATTTAAAAGTTCTTCAAACATATACAATTTTTTATTATCTACTATTTTAAACACTTCTGTCTCTTCATCGAATATATGATATGAGTTTGGAAACATAAAGATTGATTGAATATATATACTAGAAAAATCATTCATTAATATATAATCTGTATTATCTTCTAGAAATAGCAAGTCATTTTCTTTTCTTGCCTTTTTAATGCATTGTCGTAGAAATTCTAAAGCGAAACCCTCATCATGATTATGTGCGCTCACCCCATCAATCCAATCAATTAAATAAGAACAAAATTCATGACAAACTTCTTTTCTTATGTTAGGATATTTAAATTTATAAAACACCTCCTGAATAAAGTCTATATCTTCTTTTATGTATTTATATAAAACATTTTTTAAATAATATATAAATTCCATATTATAACCTATACGTTCATCAATTACCGAATCAACAATATCAACTATTGCAAAATATAAATTATTCATATTTGAATAGTGAAGGTAAATATCATTATTATCTAACCATTTTAGGAATATATTAAGTTTATCTGATTTTATGCATTCAATATAATTTGATTTATTTGAAATGTGTTTTCCTTTTAATTCTTTTACTGTTGATTGCAATTTTAAGTCCTTAAATAATTTATCAGTATCAATATATTTATTTTTACCTTTATATACAATGCCGCCTAAAACAAAGTTTTCATAAATTGAAGCATTAAATCCATCTTCTTTTAGCCTAAATCTGCGAGCATTGTTGGTTTCATCGTAATAAAAAGTATAGATATCACTCATATCTTTTAAGTTATGTAAATCAATAATAGATTTCCTTATTTCTCCTGTCTCAAATAAATTGTTAGCACTCATATTTACGCTCCTTTATTTACTAAATTTAATTAGATAGTAAAAAATTCACATTTTACTGTCGGTTAAGATATTCGCTTTCTTACTTCTCTAATTAATCTCTCCCCCCTGTCTCCCCTTGTGTATCTCATCTCAATAGTTGCCCTTGGAATATTATATATTTTAGCAATCTCAGTTATTGTAAACAATTTATCATTTATCTCAACGTATATAGTATTTCTTTTATTGTTAGCTTGCTCTTCAATAGTTGCCCATCTACAATTATCAGGTTCATAGTTACTATTCACATCAACTCGGTCCAATGATAGCTTGTCTTCATATCCATTGTTGTAAGCCCATTCATTAAAAGCTTTAAAATCTTTTATCCATTCTTGACATACTTGAATTCCTCTAGCACCATAATTGTAGTAATCTTTGTTATTAGCATTGTAACATCTTTGTCTCATCATCACCCAAATTGAATGTAATCTTGTGTTTGATTGTCCATGCTTAAACATACCATCACTCCTAAAATAATAATTGATGGTATATATTATGTTAATCAAATTTTTTAGACTCTTTCCTATATAATGATGATATTTACTTTTTAGTTTTGCTTACAAAAAACAGACACTCTATATTAAAGTATCTGCTTTCAACTATAAGTATTTACTTATCTTAATTCTTCGTATTTTACAAATTTACACATTGTAACTTAGCTTGCTCTAATACATTTTCAATAGCTATCTTGTTATTTAGCATTTTATTTTATAATAAATTATATATAAAAAGCAAATTCAAATAACTTATATTCTCTAAAGTTAGGGCATAAGTCAGCTAACAAATCCAAAATTTTCATCAAAAATAATCAACTCAACTTTCAAATTTTTTTGATAATATATCTTTAACCTCATTTGGAAGGATTCCCATAAAGTAATTCTCAATGTTGTCCCAAAACCATTTTGAATAATTGAGAATTCTCTCTTTTTGTGATGTTTCTGGTTGTTCCTTAGTAAACAAGAATTTAAGCATTTCTACGCTAGTGTAATGTTTAACCTGAACGTCTTTCAAAATGCTATTTTGGTAAAAATCACCTTGCTTAATAGCCCTTTCAAGTGGATATATCGAGTTCATACGTAAATAAATTTGTGGATTATTACCACCAATAACCTGATAGCTTAACATCTTTCTTGCTTCACCAATACCTAACGCAGCAATTTTTGCATCAATATCATCGCCATGAAATCTAAAGTGGAATGACGTAATCTTATCTACGCCAGTTACATAATTATCACTCGGATTCAAGGTATTCGTTATTGAACTCATAATAAATTTTGAGAAAATATCACTATCTTGATGTATAATGTATCTTTGATTATCAGCATTACTATTTGTACGTTCAGAAATAAACTTAATTTCTTTGATTTTTCCGAATTCAAAGGCCGAATTGATAATAGTCTGTGCAAAAGATCTAGCTTCAAACTTATCAGTAATCTTTAAGTTCTTCATAAAATGATTGCCCAAATCAATAACTGTAAACTGGCTACCAGTTATTTTTTGTTCATTTAAAAAACTCTCAAATGATTTCAAGATTATTTTATATTGAGATAAAAGATTTTCTACTGAAATATCACTGTTAAGTGAAACCTCAACACCAGAAGTGTACACAAATTTCTCAAACAAATTTTTATGCTGCAATTTTTCCCGCTCATCTTGATTAAATAGAGCAAATTTGAAACTTGGAAACGACATATTCTTATAGTACTTTTCCCAAATTCCACTCAGATTTACTTGATAGACAGCCGAGTATGTGTTGCTATTAAGATCAAACTCTTTCGAGAAAAATTTACCTAATCGCGATTTGGAAAATTGAGACTCCAATTCTGGTGTCACAAAAATTAAATCATTTCCGAAAAGGCTCCTAGGACGAGCTACAAACGGTGAATATCCAAGCTTATTTGAAGACGAGAAATCTTTTTCAATCATTAACAGTACAGTTTTAACTTTGTTATCAAGAGAATCTTCATCACGTTTATTTTGAACAAAAATGTACTTAAAGTCTTCCGGACTAATGATTAAGTTACGATTATTCCCCTTTTCTTTGTATACAGACAGCACCTTACGCATTACTTCTAGAATTTGAGTCTTTCTTATTGCTGACATACCATGAAGCTGCTTAACTTCGTTCATATCTCGAGATAAAAAATCAATCATTCCAAATCCATGAAGAACTTTAGATTTATCACGTGCAGCACGACCAATTTCTTGAATATAGTCAACTACATTTCCAGTCGGAGCATAATGGTAAACATTCGTGATATCAGGAATATCAATTCCCATACCAAAAGCCTTAGTGGCAAGCACAAATTGAAGTTCTCCAGATTTGTATCCCGATAGCACCTCATCCTTCTCTTCTTTTTGCAAAGTACCATAGTATTTACCTGTCTTTTCTGCAATTTTAGATTCATTCTGAGCCACAAAGTTATAGAAATCTATTAACAATCGCACAGTTGGAAAATAGAGTAATGACTTCTGTTTATTTTTTAACGCCATTTGTAAATGCTTCAAAGCAAGTGCATTTTTCGTTTTTCTATAGTCTCGACCCTCAGCATCAAGATTCTTCTCACTACTTCTAACATTCATCAATAGGTCATCACGTCTTACATCACCAAAATATGAAATCGGACTTATCATATTTAAAGTATTTCTCGTGTCCAAATACATATCTTCCCTACCACCATATATGGCAGTAGCTGTAAAGGTAACAATTGGGAATTTATATTCTTTTCTTAGTTTCGCAAGATAAATACCCAAATACCAATAATCAGCTCTGAAGGATTTACCCCAAGTTGTCACAATATGAGCTTCATCAATAATGACTACCCCGATATTTCTATCACCAATCAACATTTTAATGTCACTTCTAGCCTGTAGAGTCTCTGGAGATAAATACAGTACCTCCACTTCTTGATTTTGCACTCTCTCTAGAATTTTTTCTTTTTCAAACGGAGGTGTATTACCATTGATTGTTGCAGAAGAGCTCACCCCTTTACGGCGCATGTTATCAACCTGATCATTCATCAACCCAATCAAAGGTGATATAACTAAAGTAAGCGGCTTATCATTAACATATTTCTCTGCTAGATACAATGCTGGGATTTGGAACATAACTGACTTACCAGCACCAGTAGAAGCTGTAATATACACATCCCTAAACGCTTCCCCATGCATTGCTTTTTCTGCTTGAGTTACAATATCATCTATAATTTGGGCTTGTGAGATATTTATTGTTTCTTTAGAATGACTTTCAATATTCTTATAAAAAGCTATTTCCCTATAACTGTCATATCCATAAACATCTTTTAATATCTTCACGTAGCTTTCTTCATTTTGAATAACTTGTCGTCTAATTGAAAGCGTATCAAAGAATAAGTTGATATCCTTTAACTTAGAAAGAATATTAAGCCGCTCCAAGTATCTATTAGGTAAACTATCTGAGGAACCAGATAATACTAATACAATATTGTGTTTACTATTATCATTTAGTATTTCTGTTTCTAAATCTAGAAAAGGAATTTCATCTTCGGAAAGTTCTATGCGTTGAATGTTATCTAGTGGATACTCAACGGAAAAATCAACCTTTGCCGGAATATCTTTATATAATTTATATCTATTAATTTCTTCTTCAAATTCTATATAAGTTACAAAATAATTTCCGCTTTGTTTTGAATAGTCAATTTTACCATAGAAGAATGACACATTTTTTAGTATTTTCTCCTGTTCTGGCTCAAGCTCACTATCCTCCTGATAATACAAGTAATGATAAATATCATCAACATTACATAATGTACCTCGGTAAGGAAACTGCTTGTCATATAAGTTATTTTCTAATACAACTACAGGCATTTTATTAATAGCCGATTGTTCCTTAAACAGTTGGTATTCCTCTATAGTCATCCACTTGTAGTCAAAATTAAATTTTCTGTTATCAATAACTTCATCCACAACTTGTTCACGAATTGTATCTAGGTTTACCTTATCATAGTAATCAATATGAAAAGAGAAATATTTATTTTTATATGGCATCTCAGTCACATTGAAACCTTTCAATACTATTATTGACTTTCCTACTTCACTTATAATTTCTTGAATTTTATTTTCTATCATAATAAAAATCTCTTAACCTTTCTAAAATCTTAGGATTTTGAAGTTTACTGATTGCTTTGGCTTCAATTTGCCTTATACGTTCACGAGTTACATTCTCAACATGGCCTATTTCTTCGAGAGTATGGGTTCTTCCACCAATTAAACCAAATCGAAAATTTAAAATTCTAGTTTCTTTTGGAGTTAATCGTCCTTCACAAATCTCTTTAAGCTCTCTCTTTAACGCTCCTTCTTCTGCGGACTTCTCTGGTGATTGATGTTTATCATCCGGAATGAACTCTCCAAGAAAGCTCCCTTCATCAGCGCCAATTGGAATATCCAAACTCGTTAGGTTTGCAACATCCCGATATATTTGTAAATCATTAACTTCCTCTAGAGAAATACCCAGTAAATCAGCTAGTTCTTCCTTACTAGCTACTCGCCCATTCTCATTCCAAAATTTGTTTTCAATACTTACATATTTGATTATTTTTTCTCTCGTATGAACTGGAATTCTGATCGTGGTGCTATAATCGGCGATACTTCTAGTAATGCTCTGTCTAACCCACCAAGTCGCATATGTAGAAAATTGGTTTCCCTTGCTAATATCAAATTTTTCAGCTGCCTTCATTAAACCTAGCATACCTGCTTGATACATATCACTATTATCAAAAGAAACCGTTGAAAATTGTTTATATCTTAATGCTATTTCCCATACAAGCTTCTTATTTGCATTAACAAGATTATCTAATGCCTGTTCTCTTTTTCTAAAATCTTCTTTACTAGAATGAAGGTCAACTAGATACTCTAAATTGTGACTTTTATCAACTACGTTTTTTAGTTTTGAGACTTCATCATTGAATGAATCATTGTCTAGAAGAACATTCAATTCCTCAAAATTAAACTCGTCCAAAAAGTGAAAATCTTCAAAATTAATATCTCGATGTACTTCGTTGATAATTGTATAACCTGAAATATTTAAACTATGGCGAATCCGCTTTTGCATATCATGATCAATCTTTTCAGTTTCGAACCATTTATTGAGCTTTGTTTCCCTTAATTCTTTATTTGGTCCAATATACTTAAAAAGCCTACTGATTTTTTCATTAAATGATTCTTTGGAATGTATAATCTCAATATTCAGTGAATTTAGCTCAGTAAACACTGATTCCTTCTCGCTATCTGATACTTGATATTTCTTAAATAGTTCTTCAACCTTTTCAATATTTAACTTGCTACCAAATCGAAGGTTGTCGTTTATATAGTCAATAATAGTTGACAAATTGTCACTCATCATAAATTACAACCTCCTTAAGCAATCTTTTTAAAATTAAACATAAATAACTTCGCCTATAACATAATTTTACATCATAGCTTAAGACTTTTCAATTAAATCTCTTCTAATTATAAACAAATATAGATTCCTTTTCCTCATAGATGAGTTTATCTACTAGAAATATATTTAATCTTTAAATGTGTTTTATAATTATTATCATATAATTAACTTCATAAAAGGGGCTGTCGCATTAGCATTGAACTGCTCCCTGTCAAGTAGACAGATGAAAAAATAAAAAGTTTTGGTATCTCCAACTATACAACCATGGTTGTATAGTTGGAGATATTTTTATGCTGCTTTGTGTTTTAGATATTCTCTGTATTCTAATGGCGTCATACAGTTAAGGCGTTTTTGATAGCGACCATTGTTGTAATAATCTATGTAATCAATGACTGCTTGTTCCAGTTCATTGTATGAATTAAAAGTTTTAAGATAATACATTTCTGATTTTAACATCCCCCAGAATGCTTCCATTGGTCCATTGTCAATGCATCTTGATACTCTAGACATGCTTTGTGTCATTCCTGCATCATCAAGTTTCTTCTTAAATGTTTTTGTCGTATATTGAAATCCTCGATCACTATGGAAGATTGGTTTGACATCAGGATACTCTTCATGAGCTATGTCAAAGGTTTTAAATACAAGACCATTATTGTTTGAGTGACCGATTACAAAAGAAACGATGCTCTTATCTCCTAAATCTAGGATTGCACTTAAGTATGCTTTGTTGCTTGTCCCATACTTCATTTCTGTTACATCGGTAGCCACTTTTGTCCAAAGTTATCAGCTGTGAATTCTCGGTTCAACACATTTTCAGCTGTGACTTTTGGTGTTGATTTAACATAATTCTTCCTCTTTCGTCTACAAACAGATCTGAGGTTTAGTATTTGCATGAGTCTATAAATTCGTTTTTGATTGATATGAAAATCATTCTCTCCATTCAACTTTATTGTCATCTGTCTGTAACCAAGGATTCCACCTTTTTCTTCATATGCATCTTTAATCAGTGGTAGTAGTGCTTGATTAAACTGCTCACTTTTACTTTCTTTACGATTTAGCCATTTATAGTAGGCTGAACGTGAGATTCCGTCAAATCTACAAAGTTCTGCGATAGAGCATCCTTTTTCGTCATGTATTTCTTGAATTGCCAAGTAAATCTTTTCATTCTGAACCTGGCTTAGAATCATCTCCTTTCTATCTCGTCGAGTTTTTTTAAGAACGCCATCTCCATTTCCTTACGTTTGTTTTCTGCTTTTAAAAGTCTATTTTCAGCTCGCAATTTTTCAAGCTCCGTCATATCTGCTTCCGGTTTTGTTCTACCTCTTCGATCTACAAGTGCTTCAACATCTGCAGATTCATATTTCTTTACCCATGAATAAACTTGTTGGTAAGATACCTGATATTTCTCTGCTGTTTTAGCATAATTGTTTTTATGTTCAATACAATACTGGATTATTTCAATACGTTCTTCGTACATAGTTTTTCTTCCTTTGCTCATGATAGTTGTCCCTCCAGTTCCAGAAGTTTTTAACTCTTCATGACTATTATACTTCATAATCCATTGCTGTAGTTTGTGTCTTGAACGAATTCCATATATTAAGCAGATATCATCTTGGGAACCGAGGCCAGATAAGTAATCTTTAACTGCACTTAACTTTAATTCAGATGAGTATTTTTTATTACCCCTCATTGTAAATGCATCCATTCCCATACTTTTGTAATTTCGTATCCTCTGGGCTAATATTCATTTTTGACATAAAAATGCTCCCTCCTAAGCAAACAAGTTTTTATTATTTCACTTGTCTACCTAGAAGGGAGTATATCATTTAGTGCGACAGCCCCTTATGTTTTAAATGTCAATTATTCGAGTTATCTCATATTCTCTAGTGGACTATATCTTTGATATGATTTTCTTATATCTGTCATAGTGACATCTAAATATGCTTGCTCCGTTACTGTTACACTGCTATGACCTAATATTTTACTAAGCATAAATATATCACCACCACTTAATATAAATCTCTTAGCAAAGTTATTTCTTAGTCCATGAGGTGTGATAACTTTCGTAATTCCTGCCCTATCTTTATATTGTCTAAAGTTTCTTTCAAAATTGCTTGCAGTAATAATCGTTCCTTTCTTAGTTGGAAACAATCAATTGCTAGTACAGTACCTATCTTTATACTGTAGCCACTTTCTGAGTATAGTAGCCATAGTATTACTAAAAAACACATATCTATCCTTTTTCCCTTTGTTAATCTCAGCTGGAATAAGTATAGTTCTTCTTTCAATATCAATATCCTCTAACTTCAGATTTAACGTTTCTGTTAATCTCATTCCCGTATCAAATATTAATTGTATTATTGTGTAGTCTCTATATTCACTAAATATAGTAATATTAATAGCTTTAACCAAAGCTTTAAATTCTAAATCTGTTATCTCGTCTTTCATTTTTCGTTTAGCTTTAATGAAGTTTATCTTTTCCATAGGTGAAGCTTTTATATACTCTCTATCTACACAATAGTTAAAGAATACTTTCATATTTCTAATATAATTATTTATAGTAACATCGCTTATTTGCTTTCCAAAGTCCTTTCTTGCGTCAGGATAATTTAAACTAACTGTCCTATCATCCGATACATAAGAGTACTTTCCTCTCTCTTTAGTAAACTTTAAATAATTATCTACATCTTCTGTAGTAATCTCTTGCACTGTTGAAATTATACTCTCCTCTTTTAAAAACTTAAAAAATAACATTAATGTTGATTCATAACTATTAATAGTTTTTTTGCTTAGTTCTTTTAATGAACAACATTCCATGAAATCTTCTAAATAGAACTCCAAATCCTTCTTTGCTTTTAATAATTTTACCATAATAAAAAACACTCCTTTCGTCAAATACATTTCTGTAGTTGCGAATAGAAGTGTTTGTAGGTATATTTATCAACTAATTTGTTGGCTTAAAAAACAGTTTCTTGGCTTTTTAATATAAATTTGACAAAATACCAACCACTTGTTCATCATTAATTTTACTGGCTTTAAGCTGTATTAACTAACCTTATTTTTAAGTCTTAACTTGTCTGCTACCATAGCTATAAATTCAGAATTTGTTGGCTTACCTTTGTCATTATGTATGGTATAACCAAATATTCTGTTAATAGCTTCTACTTGACCCCTACTCCAAGCCACTTCTATAGCATGTCTTATAGCTCTTTCAACTCTACTTGGAGTAGTATTATATTTTTTTGCTATGGATGGATACAATTCTTTTGTAACTGCTGATAAAAGTTCCATATCATTTACAACCATAGTTATTGCTTCCCTTAGATACATATAGCCTTTAATATGAGCTGGAACACCTATTTCATGTATTATGCTTGTAATTTCAGTTTCTAAATCCATAGGCTCTTTACTAGTTGTTCTCATTTCAGTAGTTTCCATAAGAGCTATAGTTTTTTGGTCATCATCACTAGATAAAGTATTATTAAACATCTGTCTTATTCTCTTAGTAAATACGTCCATATCAAAAGGTTTAACCACATAATAATCTGCACCTAAAGTTATGGCTCTTTGAGTTATTTTATCTTGTCCAACTGCAGATAATACTATTACCCTAGGCATTGGGTTTAAGTTCATACTATTTAGTCTTTCCAATACTCCAAGTCCATCAAGATGAGGCATTATTATATCAAGCACTACCAAATCTGGTCTCTTTTCTTCAATAAGCTTTAAAGCTTCTAATCCATCTTTAGCTATTCCTGTAACAACTATATCTCTCTGATTTAAGAGATAGTCATTTAATATGTTACAGAATTCTTTATTGTCATCCGCAATAATCACTGATATTTTAGATTGTTCCATTTACATTCTCCCCTTTTGATATTTTATTCCATTTCTTAACAATTAATTAATTCGACAAAACTAATTTAATTCCTTCTAAAAATTTATTTTTTTATTGGTAATTAATTTAGATAAATAGTAAAAGGCATGTTGTATGCTTTTTACTATTTATTTTACATTATTTGTTTAATTTACCAATATTTATTTTGATAAAATATCTGCATCTTTTATCATCCATTCTATATATATCCCATATCCAGTATCTGGTTTATTTATGAGTACATGAGTTACTGCACCCACTATTTTATTATTTTGTATAATAGGACTTCCGCTCATGCCTTGAACTATTCCTCCTGTTTTCTTAAGAAGTTCTGAATCCGTTACCTTGATTACCATACTTTTAGGACCAGGAGAATCTTGAACTAAAAGTTTTTCTATTATTATATCATAGGTCTTAGGACCTTCCTCATCTATAGTAGTAATTATTTTTGCAGGACCTTCTTTTATTTCATTTCTTAATGCTATTTTTAATGGCTTGTTATAGTATGGATTGATAATTTTTTCTTTTGCTTCGCCAAATACACCGCATTCCGTATTAACCTTTATACTGCCTAAAGTATTTTCCTCTTCAATAAAAATACCTTTAAGTTCTCCAGGAGTTCCTTTTACTCCTTTTCTTACATTTATTATAGAAGATTTTACAATCTGACCATTATTAACGCTTAAAACAGTTCCAGTATCTACATCAGTTATAGGATGACCTAGAGCACCAAACCTTTTGCTATTATCATCATAGAATGTGAGTGTACCCACTCCTGCTGTAGAATCTCTTACCCATAATCCTATTTTGTATTTATCATCACTAGAACACTTAATAGGTTTTATTTCTTTTTTTACTATAGTATCTTTTCTTTCTATAGTGAGGTTTACAGTTTCACCTTGTGAATTATCTACTATATTTACAAGCTGCTCTGCACTTTTTATTTCCATATTATTTATTTTAATTATACTGTCACCTATATTTATGCCATTTTGAGAACATGGACTTGGAAGCTTACCTGAGGGAGTTTCTATATCAGAAAAAGCTACTACAAGAACTCCTTTTGTATTTAACTTTATTCCTATACTAGTACCGCCAGGATATAATTCTAAGTCAGGTATTGACTTTATTGTAGCAGACTTTACAGGTACAAGTCCTAATAGCTTTATTTCTACTATATTATCCTTATTATAATCTATTTTGGAGGATGGTGCATAAGAAGTTTTACTGTTATTTATGGTAAACCATGAATTTAGCTCTATATCCTCATTTTCTCTTACAAATATGATATTTGGAATGTTGCTTAAACTTACATAAAAATTTAATAACAACATAATGATAGGAGCAATTATAAAGCATATTTTTACTAACTTTTTTTTCTTCATGCCTTTTCCTCCTTCTTTTTTAATCTATACTTTTAAAATTCCCTTTTTAAATTATCATTATGCTGTAGTATGTATGTTATTAAAGTAAATTGATTATTTTATATGATAATTTATGATAATTTAAATTTTTTTATTTTATAAATAATGTTATAAAATTCAAAAATAAAAAACTATAAGCAATTTA
This sequence comes from uncultured Clostridiaceae bacterium, assembly GCA_946405135.1. Classification (GTDB taxonomy): domain Bacteria; phylum Bacillota; class Clostridia; order Clostridiales; family Clostridiaceae; genus CAMJGD01. Next base: position 45,643 of record CAMJGD010000001.1, read on the forward strand.
AGCCTATAGTTTTATTATTCCAATAATTGAGTTTTTTATGTAAGTTTTTTAATATAAATTTAAATTTTTCTTTTCTATTTCCGCCATGTTTATCATTTCTCTAGAATTTTGGAGAGTTACTTTAGTTACTTCAACTCCTCCTATCATCTTTGCGACTTCATTAACTTTTTCTTCTGAATTTAAAGTCTTAATCTTTGTATAAGTTTTATGATTTTCTACATATTTAAATACAAGAAAATGATGATCTGACATACTAGCTATTTGAGGAAGATGTGTTACACAAAATACCTGATGCTTTGTAGATATAGCAAACATCTTTTCAGCCACGCACTGAGCTATTCTTCCACTAATTCCTGTATCTATTTCATCAAAAATAACTGTAGGAATTTCATCTTTATTTACAAATACGGTTTTAAGTGCAAGCATTATTCTTGATAATTCCCCTCCAGAAACTATTTTTTCTAATGGTTTTAAAGGTTCTCCTGGATTGGTAGATATAAGAAATTGAACTCTATCTTTCCCGTTTTGTGAAAAATTTTCATCGAAATTAACTTCTATAGAAAATGTACTTTTTTCTAGACCTACATACTCTAATTCAGTTTTTATGCTTTTTTCAAGACTCTTTGCAATAATGCATCTTTGTTGATGAAGTTTTGAAGCTTTCATATCTAATATATTTAAAATTTCTTGTCTTTTTTGTTCTAAGGACTTTATTATTTCTTCACTATTTATTATATCTTCATATTCTTCTCTTATCTTATCTCTATACTTTAAAATATCTTCTATGGTTTTTCCATATTTATTTTTATAATCTCCTAGTTCATATATTCTTTTATTTACATTTTCCAATTCTATTTCGTCATATACTACCTTTTCTTTTATATCTCTGATCTCTCTTACTGATTCTTCTACTGAAAAATATATATTTTCAATAGAATCAGCAATATCTTTTATCTTGTCCATGTGTCTTTCTATATTTCTTAATTCTTTTATTGCAATACCTAATGCATCACAAACAGAAGTAAAATTTTCTCCAGAAGAGTATAAAAGTCCATAACATATATTAATAGCATTATTTATCTTTTCTGCATGAGTTAATACATTAAACCTTTCCTGTAACTCTTCTTCCTCTTTTGGATTAAGGTTAGCAGATTCTATATCATCTATTTGATATTTTAAATAATCTATTAGTTTTTCTCTATCTTTACTTCCTTTTAAATTTTGTATTTTTTTGTTTACTTCTATAAAGCCTTCATAAGTCTTCATATAATCATTAATAAGACTTTCTGTTTCTTCTCCTCCAAAACTGTCTAGATAATAAATATGGTTAGAAGCATCTAGTAAATTTTGGTTTTCATGCTGACCATGAATATCTATAAGTGTATTTGAAATAGTTTTTAAATTTGAAAGTATTAAGGATTTCCCATTAACTTTTACTATACTTTTTCCGCTTTGAAAAGTTTCTCTGCTAATTATCACCATATCTTCATACTCTATATCTAACTCTTTTAGTACTTTCTCAGTATTTGCATTTTCTATGGTAAATATTGCTTCCACGTAAGTTTTATTTTCTCCTGTTCTTATAAGATCCTTGTTAAACTTGCTACCGAGCACATAATTTATGGCATCTATAAGAATGGATTTACCTGCTCCCGTCTCACCAGAAAGCACATTGAATCCTTTTTCAAAAGATATACTTAAATTTTCTATCAAAGCGAAATTACATATGTTAAGCTGAAGAAGCATCCTTTTCCCACCTTATTAAATATTTTATATATGCTACTCGATCATTTTTCTTATCTTTAATACTAATTCTTCTGCTTTTTCTTGAGTTCTTACCAGTATAAACATAGTATTATCTCCAGCAATGGTACCTGCTATTTCGTTTAGTCCAAGATTATCTATAGCTTCTGCAGCTACAGAAGCAGAACCAGGAATAGTTTTTACCACCACTATTTTATCTACATTTTCCACGTGTATTACAGTATGCGCAAATATGCTAGCCAGCTTATCAGATATTTTGCTTTGTCCTGGAGATATAGCTACATATTTATATCGGCCTTCAGATCCTAAAACTTTGATAAGCTTTAATAATTTTATGTCTCTAGAAACAGTGGCTTGAGTAACATCGAATCCACTCTCTTTTAATTCCTCTGCAAGTTCTTCCTGAGTTTCAATATCTTTAGAGGATATTATTTCTAATATCTTAGCATGACGTTTTGATTTCATTATCTATCACCTACACATTCCCTTGTTCTCCACATTATTTTTTTTCGTAAAATATCAAAATAATCATATTCTTTTAATCTTATAAGTTTACATTTGCAGTGTGATGAAGTTATATAAATTGTATCTATTTTGTCAAGCTCTATAGACTCTTGGCCATCAACAGTTAAATAGACCCTCTCATTGCATTTTTTTACGGTTATTCTTGTTTTTTCCGTTGAATTCAAAATCATAGTACTCATGCCTTGGGTATGAGGACATATAGGAGTTATACTTATAACATCAAGAGTTGGAAAAATTATTGGTCCTCCTGCGGACAATGAATATGCTGTAGAACCTGTAGGAGTAGACACTATCACTCCATCTCCAGTAAATGAAGTATAAAAATTATCATTTACATGGATATCATATCTCACAATCCTGGAAAGTGTGCCTTTAGCTAGTACTATATCATTTAAAGCATTGTATTCATAGGCCTTTCCATCTTTACTAAAATGGCAGGTTATCATACTCCTATCTTCAATAAAATAGTGTCCTGAAAATATAGACTTAATGGATTTTTCAAAATCTGATATTTCTACTCCAGCTAAAAACCCCAAATTTCCAATGTTAACTCCTAATATAGGTACTCCATAACTGCAAATTTCTCTTGCTGCATTTAATATGGTTCCATCTCCACCTAAAGCTATAAGCATATCTAAATTATAGCTTTTTTGTGAATTTAGTCCTTTTGAATCATAATATATGCTTATACAAGCATCCTTATTAATACTTTTTATAATACTTATTATAGTATCTAATATTTTACCATCTCTATCTTTAGATGTATTTATGTTTATACCTATGTTCTTTATCTGTCTCACCCTAAAGCTCTCCTTTGATAAATATTATAAATTCTCGTGGGACATGGAAACTATAATTTCTACTTTATCCATACTAAACTCTTCTATCCTGCTACCATCTTTTGAGAAGTGAACAAGATACTCTATATTCCCTTCTGGCCCTTTTATAGGCGAGTAATTTAAGTCTATTATACTCATATTTTCACTTTTTATAAAGTCTAATATTCCATAAATTACTTCTTTATGGGTACTTTCTTCTCTTACTACCCCTTTTTTACCTACTTTTTCCCTTCCAGCCTCAAATTGCGGCTTAATAAGAGCTACCACTTCTCCTTGATCTTTCAATAGATTTATTACTGCTGGAATAACTTTTTTTAAAGATATAAAAGATACATCTATACTTGCAAAATCAGACTTTTCACCTATGTCCTGTGCTGTAACATACCTAATATTAGTTCTTTCCATACATACTACTCTAGTATCCGTTCTTAGTTTCCATGCAAACTGACCATAGCCTACATCTATAGCATATACCTTCTTAGCTCCATTTTGAAGCATGCAGTCTGTAAAACCACCGGTAGAAGCTCCAATATCCAAACAAACTTTGTCTTTAAGGTTTAAATTAAAACTATTTATAGCCTTTTCTAACTTTAAACCTCCTCTGCTTACATATGGAAGTGTCTCTCCTTTAAATTCAATATTTGAATCTATTTTTACCTTTTCTCCACATTTATCTACTCTAAAGCCATCTACAAATATTTCTCCTGCCATTATACTGGCTCTTGCCTTTTCCCTAGATGTAAATAAACCCTTTTCTACTAATAATACGTCTATCCTCTCTTTTGAAATTGCCATGTATAACTCCTTTTCATATCCATTATAAATTATTAAGTTTTATTACATTTTGTACTATACTCTCTGCATCTAAATTAAATTCTCTATACAAAATATCTACATCACCATGAGGTATAAATTCATCTTTAAATCCCATATTTATAACTTTTATATCTTTTCCTAGAGAATTTATATAACTTAAAATATTATATCCAAGTCCACCTATTAGTATATTATCTTCGATAGTTAATATTTTATATCCATTTTCGGCTAAACTCTCTAGTAATTTTATATCTATAGGTTTAATAAAACTTGCATTTATAAGAGTTGTTTTAATTTCCATAGAATTTAATTTATCTTGAGCTTTTTTTGCATGTTCCACCATTTTACCTGAAGCTATTATTGCAATATTACCTTGGCTGTTTAGTATCTCCCATTTACCTTTAACTATAGATTCTAAAGGTTTTAGTTCTATATCTTTATCTTCTCCACCTCTTGGATATCTTATGGCTACAGGAAACTTTTGATTTACAGCCCATCTTATCATTATTCTTAGCTCATCTAAACATTTAGGCGCCATTATAGTCATATTAGGTATACAAGAAAGATAGGATATATCAAATATTCCTTGATGAGTCTCTCCATCTTCTCCTACTATACCTGCCCTATCTATAGCAAAAACTACAGGAAGTTTTTGTATACACACATCATGGAGCACTTGGTCAAAGGCTCTCTGAAGAAAAGTAGAATAAACTGCAAATACAGGCTTTAATCCTTCTGAAGCCATGCCTGCTGCTAAAGTAACTGCATGCTGCTCTGCTATACCTACATCAAAAAATCTATCAGGAAACATTTTAGAAAATTCTTTAAGTCCAGTACCATCTGGCATAGCTGCAGTTATAGCTACAATACTTTTATCTTCTTTAGCCAAATTTACCATTTCTTCGCCAAAAACTTTTGAATAACTATTTCCGCTAGCAGAACATATTTCCCCACTGCCGCAATTAAAAGGACCTATCCCATGAAATTTATTTGGATTTTTTTCTGCAAAATCATAGCCTTTACCTTTTTTAGTAATAACATGTATTATCACCGGCTCCTCTAGATCTTTTGCCATAGACATAACTCTGCTAAGTTCTCTTATATCATGTCCGTCTATAGGTCCTAAATACTTTATTCCCATATCTTCAAAAAGCATACCTGGAACAATAAATTGTTTTATGCTGCCTTTAATTTTATTTATAGAAGTTACTACTCCTTTGCCTAAAGATGTTTTTTCCATAGTAGTATTAAATTCATTTTTTAATTTATTATAATTAGGATCAATTCTTATTTTACTTAAATAAGTAGATAAGCCTCCTACATTTTGAGATATGGACATTTGATTGTCATTTAATATTATTATTATTTTAGTTTTTTTGAAACCCACATCATTTAATGCTTCCAATGCCATCCCACCTGTAAGAGCTCCATCTCCTATGACAGATACTACATTATATCTTTTTTTATTAAGATCTCTTGCTCTAGCCATGCCTAATGCTGCTGAAATTGAAGTGCTGCTGTGCCCTGTTTCGAAAAAATCATATATGCTTTCATTTTTTTTTGGAAACCCACTGATTCCCTTATATTGCCTTAATGTGCTAAATTCATCTTTTCTTCCCGTTAATATTTTATGTACATAAGCCTGATGTCCTACATCCCATATTACTTTGTCTCTATCTAAATCAAAAACCTTATAAAGACTTAAAGTCAGCTCTACTACACCTAAATTAGATGCAAGATGCCCTCCAGTTTTTGAAACATTTTCTATAAGAAATTTCCTTATATCTTTTGCAAATAAATCCATTTCCTCAAAGGACATATTTCTAATTTGCCTGTGGCTATTATATTTATCAAGCATGTTAACCATGTTCATCATATCCTTTATAAAATAAATTTAAAAATCTCTATTTAAAAGTTCTAGTGTTATTTCTTTCAAATACTGTGTATTTCGCGGTATTCTATTTAAGTCTTTAATGCAATTATCTGTAATATCTTTACACATCTTTTTACAAGTATCTAATCCATACAAAGAAACAAAGGTATTTTTATGGCTTTTAGAATCTTTATGTATACTTTTTCCTAGCAGCTTTTCATCTCCAATTACATCTAATATATCATCTTCTATTTGAAAAGCTAATCCTAATTTTTCTCCATAAGATCTTAAAATATTTATTTCTTCTTCAGGAGCATTTCCTAATATAGCTCCTGCTAAAATAGAACAAATTATTAGTTCTCCAGTTTTTTTCTCATGCATATAATTTAATTCTTCAGCAGATATATTTTTTCCTTCACTTAATATATCTACTATTTGTCCTCCAACCATTCCTTCCGCCCCAGAACTTTTTGCTATTACATAACTTGCTTTTAACCAAGGCATTCCGTTTGATATGGAGCTTTTTAACATTATATTCATAGCTTCATTTAACAAAGCATCTCCCGCAAGCACTGCTACTGCTTCACCAAACTTTATATGATTTGTAGGCTTTCCTCTTCTTAAATCATCATCATCCATACAGGGTAGATCATCATGTATTAGAGAGTATGTGTGTATCATCTCCACAGCTGATGCCATAGGAAGAATCTCTCTATAATCTTCCTTATAAAGATCATAAGTAAGCATCATTAATATGGGTCTTATTCTTTTACCTCCAACCTCTATGCTATAACTCATAGACTCATATAACTTTTGGTTATATGAGCCCTTATTTTCAAAATATTCTTTTAACCAGCCTTCTACAGCTAGCTTCATCTCTTTAATATCCATAAATTTACTCCTCAAAATTTTCTTCTTTATCTTTGTTCAATATTTTTATTTTGCCTTCCGCTTCATTTAACATAGTATATAATTTGTTGCACAGCTTAACTCCTTCTTCATAATTTTTAATTGATTTATCAAGAGTAAGCTCATTATTTTCCATGTCTTTTATGATATCTTCTAAACTTTTAAGTAACTGTTCATAACTTTCTGACTTTTTAGGCATATGCTCACCTCTAAACACTTATTTCTTTATTTTTCCTATAACTTTTCCATCTTTAAGCAGTATGCTGAATTCATCTAAACTGTTTATAATTTCTACACTGCTTACCACATTTCCTTCACTATCTTGAATTATAGAATAGCCTCTATTTAAAACATTTAATGGATTATGAGCATTGAGAAGAGAATTCATATTTCTAATTCTTTCTTTTTCTTTATCTATTTTTAAATCTATAATATGATTTATCTTCATATTTAAGTCTTCAATGGATCTATATTGATTCACCACATAATTTAAAGGATTATTATCCCTTATAGTCTTTTGAATCATTTCTAATTCTTTTCTCTTAATATTTAAATCATTTTTAGCATACTCAGTTAATCTAACTAGGTATCTTTTTAATTCAGATTTCATATCTTCAAGTCTAGGTACTGCTACTTCTGCTGCAGCTGAAGGTGTAGGTGCTCTTCTATCACTTACAAAATCTGCTATAGTAAAGTCTGTTTCATGACCTATCCCAGTAACTATAGGCTTTCTTGAAGCATAAATAGCTCTTGCTAAATTTTCGTCATTAAAAGCCCAAAGTTCTTCTATAGATCCTCCACCCCTAGCTATTATAATAACATCTATGCTAGCTAAAGAATTTAGATATTCTATGCCTTCTATAACATTTTTGCTTGCTCCTTCACCTTGTACAAGAGATGGATATATAAGCATATCCATCTTTTCATTTCTTCTCTTAGTTACATTTATTATATCCCTGACAGCCGCTCCTGTAGGAGAGGATATAACCCCTATTCTTTTAGGATATGCTGGCAAGGGTTTTTTATGAGATTCTGAAAACAATCCTTCTTTTTCAAGCCTGCCTTTAAGTTCTAAAAATGCCACATAAAGATCCCCTATACCTTGCTTCTTTATGCTTTCACAATATAATTGGTAAGATCCTTCTTTAAGATATACACCTATTCTGCCTTTTATTTCAACTTGTTCTCCATTTTCCGGTGAAAAATTAAGTCCAGCCGCATTAGTACTGAACATGACACAGTTTATTTTTGAAAAATCATCTTTTAATGAAAAATACAAATGGCCGCTACTGTGTCTTTTAAAATTAGATATTTCGCCCTTTACCACTATATTATTAAGTATAAAATCACTATCTACAATCTTTTTAATGTAATTGTTAAGGGCAGTAACCGTAAGTGTTTTAATATACATTTTTTTCTGACGCCTCACAGGTATTTCTTATAAGCAACGTAGTAGTTAACGCTCCTACACCTCCGGGCACTGGAGTAATAAAGGCAGCTTTATCTATTACATCTTGAAAATTTACATCTCCGCAAATTTTTCCATTTAATGAGGATGTACCCACATCTATTACTATAGCACCCTCTTTTACATATTCACTACTTACAAAATTAGGTTTACCCATAGCAACTACCAATATATCTGCTTCTTTACAAATTTCTTTAAGATTTTGCGTTCTTGAATGACAAATAGTAACTGTAGCATTTTCATTAAGAAGAAGATTTGCTGTAGGCTTACCTACTATGTTACTTCTTCCTATAACTACAGCTTTTTTCCCTTCTATACTTATACCTGTACTTTTTATAAGCTCTAAAGCGCTATTAGCAGTACAAGGAATAAAGCTTTTTTCACCTTTGTAAAATTTTCCTAAATTTTTGTCTGTAAGCCCATCTATATCCTTATCAGCACATATAGTAGAGGTTACTTTCTTTTCATCTATGTGCCTAGGTAAAGGAATTTGAAGCATTATCCCATCTACAGTATCATCTTCATTAAGCTTATGTATAGTTTCTATAAGTTCTGCTTCAGATATGTTTTCCTTAAAAGATATATTTCTTGTGTCTACCCCTAGTTCATTACAAATCTTATTCTGATTATTTATGTAATAAAGTGAACCGCTGTCATTTCCCACTATTATTGTAGCTAAACAAGGTACTCTTTTACCTTGACTTTTTATTTTTTCCACGTATGATTTTATATCTGCCCTTAATAATTTAGCTACCTCTTTCCCACTTATTATCTTACCCATTTCCACAGCCCCTCACAAATATTTATTATTACTTTTTAGAGATTTTGTCCAATACTCCATTGACAAAAGAAGTTGAACTTTCTTCAGAATATTTTTTTGAAAGATTTACGGCTTCATTTATAACAACTTTAGGTGGTATATCACTATATAAAAGCTCATAGGTACCAAGCCTTAATATGGCTAAATTTATTTTAGATATTCTAGAAATTTTCCATCCTACAAGAAATTCTTCAATAGTTTTGTCTATATTCTCTTGATTGTCATGAACACCCTTTAAGGTACTTACTATATATTCCATGTCAAGTGAATCTAGATCATATTCTGTATTTTCTTTGAAATTTTCTAAAGTTTCATCTACTGCTGCTTTGTTTATTGACATTTGAAAAATAAGTTCCATTACAACTTCTCTTGATTTTACTCTTTTCATCATATCCTCCTAAAATCAAACTATTTAATTATAAAATATAACATATTATTAATATTATCAACTCAATTTAGTAAAAAATATACCTTTTAAAAAATATTATTTTTTTAACAGACAAACACCCTCTGACTTCAGAGGGTGTAAATATCTATTCTTCATCAATTTCAGGAACTACATTTTCTTTAGGTAATACAATGTTTTGGATATATATGTTCACGGCAGAAACAGTAAGACCTGTCATAGTTTCTACTGCCTTTTTTACATTTTCTTGTACTTGAAAAGCTACTTCAGGGATTTTAACCCCATACTCTACATTTACTGTTATATCAATAGCTGCGCTTTCATCTTCTACATTAACCTTAACACCTTTAGTATTACTTTTCTTTCCTGTGAGTATCTGTGTAATACCGCCTGTTACTCCTGCACTTATTCCAACTATTCCTTTAATTTCACCTGCAGCAATTCCAGCTATCACACTAACTACTTCATCAGATATCTTAACTATGCCCATATTGTTATCATCTTTTCTGATTTCATCCATCAACTAACCCTCCTACTTTTGCATAGCAAAACTTGTTAATCTTACGTTTATTATATCAGATATATATTTTTTTTACAATTATTATTGTCTTATTTCAATTTCCACATTTTTCAATTTTGCTACACTCATTACAACTTCTTGTATCTGCTTTCTTTGCTTATCTGTAAGCTGTTCTTTTGATTTTATAAATATTCTTGCTTTATCATTTTCTATAAGACATAAAGCATCATCAAAACCTTTTCCCTTTAATGCAATTTCAATTTTTGTTTCATTCTCATGGCCCATAGCAACCATGGTATGATTTTTAATAGCCTCATCTTTTTCTTGCTTTGATAATTTTTCATTATTTATTACAGTATTTAAAGTTTGTAAAGTTTCTGCTGTCCTCTTATCCCTTATACCCCTAGATTCAAAAAAGAAATCTTGTTTATTACTTGATGCATTTTTATCATCATTAGAAGCTGCTTTATTGTTTCCTGCAAAATCTTTTCCTGATACCTCTCCTACAGGACCATTAACTTTTGCAGCAAGTACCCCTGCAGTTATTATGAGTGCTAATAAGGCTAATATTATTCCAGCCTGCTTTTTATTCATGTTTTATACCTCCCATCTGTTTTCTACTGAATTATATGCTACCTTTTCATAGAATATACATTAACTTTATTGTCAGGTATATTGTAAAAATTGGCTACAGCTTTTGTCATTTCGTATTGTATCTTTCCATCTTCTGCTCCTTCTGCCACTATAATAACTCCTGTTACTTTAGGTTTATACCTCTTTAAAATAAGCGGTTCATTACTATTTCCTGTATTAGCTATGACTACTTTACTGCCGTCATTATTTTGTGTTATTTGTCTTTTCCCTCCAGAGTTATCATTTTCCTCTGTAGTACTTACAGATCGATTGACATCTACCGCAGGTACTTGTTCTTCTCCGCTTTCAAAATATATCATCACATCTACATTACCTACACCTTCAATCTTACTTAATATATTTTTAAGCTCTTCCTTTTGTCTTTGTTCGTATAATGTGGTGTCATATTTATTATTTATGATCTGTACTTCATTTGAATCAGCAATTTTACCATTGGCTTGTGTTTCATTTTTATTTTTAAAAAAGCTAGCTACAATTACAATAAATATGCCTATTAAAAATACTATGAATATATTATATAAAGTATTCTTTGTATTCTTTTCTCCTAATATCTCAAACAGTTTTTTTAAATCCACTTCTATTCCCCCTCTTTTTTATTTCATGAGGATATTGAATTTATTTCAAATTGTATACTGTAATATTTTTTTCTTCCATGTTAAGTTGAGAAGCTAAATGTTTTTTTATATCCTCATGGTTTTTATCCTTTTCATCCTTTTGTAAACCTTCAGATTTCACAACTACCTTTTCTATAGTCTTAATTTTTCTGTCATTTATCCCTATGCTTAGACTTTTAATTTTATAGTCTCCTTCTTCATAGTAAGCCTGAGACTCTACCTTAAATTCTGCATTTGGATATTTTTCTTTGAGCAGTTTTTCACAACCTAAATTTATATTCATTTGAAAAACTTTTAATGTGTTTTCAATATTTTTATCTTTATATATATTTATATCTTTTCTGCTTTCATACATACTTAAAGCTTTGGTATTGCTTTCAATAGTTTCTAACATGTTTCTGCCATTATTGTTAAATAATTTTAATATAGGATTCATAACTACAGTTATTAATATTAGTCCTAAAACAAATTTAGAATATTTCTTTAAAGAATTATCTGGAAGTATCAATTCTACTGCAGTTATAAAAAATACTGCTGCGCATATATTTATTACCCAGGTTTTTAAACTTTCCATCATCTCCACTCCAGTCTTTTTATCCTCCAAGTATAAATTTTCCAGCAGATGCCATTATAGATATCATTATAAAAAACATAAAAGATATACTTATTACACAGGACATTATTAGAATGAGAGAATCTCCTGCAGAAGTTATAGAACTTACTATTCTACTATCACTTATAGGTTCAATAAGAGCAGCAGAAAACTTATAAAGCATAGAGATTATAAATAATTTTATTATAGGAAAAATTACTATTATTATAATAATAAAGAGTCCTAAAGAACTTAACGCATTTTTTATTATAATTGAATACCCAGCTGCAGTAGATACTGCATCAGATAATGCCTTTCCTACTATAGGTATAAAATTATCTACTGCAAATTTTGCTGTTTTTGCAGTTACTGCATCTATGGTACTTGAGTTAATACCTCTTACTGTAACTATGCCTATGAATATAGTAATTATAATTCCCTGACACCATAACACAATCTGATTTAGAAGCTTAGTAAGTCTTTGTATATTATGCTGATCCGATATGTTATCTGCAAATTGTAAAACAAAACCCATAAGTATTATAGGTATTATAAAATCTATATATATTCTTGGAGTTAAATTTACTGCTGTTAATATTATAGGATCCATAGTAGCTGCCTCTGCAAGTCCCCCTATAGATGCTAAAAGCATCATAAGAACCGGAATTAATGCTGCCATAAAATCAGTCAATTTAGTTATAGTATCCCTTGCCAAATTAACACCAATTAAAAAACTTTTAGATAAAACTACTATGAGTAATGCATAACAGGCAAAATAAGCTATATTTGAAAGGCTTTCATTATTAAACGCATTTTGAAGATTCTTTAGAAGAGCACACATTAAAGCTATAACAATTACCATAACCATAAGCTTGAAGCAGTTTAATATTTCTTTTAATATAAAATCTAAAAAAGCTCTGTTTAATTTATTATAAGATAAATTACCTTGTCCATTTTTTATAAAGCTATCCACATAACTTTTTATGTCCATATCATTGATAATTTCCTGTTCAGTTTTTATACCTTTTATATAATCATAAAGCTGCTGAATTTTTGAATTGTCTTCCAAAATTTTATCTCCATTATCCTCTGCCCTAACTGGGATAGTCTGATAAAATATCATCACTATGGTTAATATAATAATTAATTTTTTCATACCTTACTCCTACATGATTTTAAGTATAGCTTCCATTACAGCCATAAGGATAGGAATAGCAAGCATTAATATAAGTATTTTCCCTGAAAACTCCACTTTTGCTGCAATACTATTTGCTCCAGCATCCTTGCATATTTCACTGCAAAAAGAAGATATATAAGCTATACCTATTATTTTTATTACTGTAGTTAAATAAACTGTATCTATATTAGCTTTCATTGCCATCTCACTTAAAAAGGTTATAATTGTACCCACCTTTGTCAGCATATACATAAATATACATATGCCTGCAATAAAGCTAACATACACAGCTATGTCATTTCTTTTATCTTTAAAAAGCAGGAATATAAAAAGAGCTGTAAAGGAAAAAGCAACTATTTTTATTATCTCCATAACTCCTCCTAAAGTTGAAACATGGTCTTTACAGAATCAAATAATTTGCTTATAAGATTAATTACCATAAGCAATATTATTACAACTCCTGCTATATTAGTTATAGCTGCTATATCATCCTTACCGCTGCTTTTAAGCACCTTGTCCAATATTACAATTAAAATTCCTGCTCCACCTATTTTGAAAAGTAAATTTATATCTAGCATATTACTTATCCCCCTTCTCTTATGGTTAAATAAGAAGTATAACTATTATTCCTCCTATGCATACTCCCAAATATCTATACATTTTTGTATTCTTCGCAGTTTTTTCCTCTGCATCTTTAATATTAGTTTTAATACTATCAATACTTAAGGAAAATATTTTTTTGTGAGCCTCTATATCTGATTCTCCTAAAGATTTTGCAAGATCAAATATTATGCCTTTATCCTCATCAGTCATATTAAGCTTTCCCTCATTTTTCTCAAACACTTGTATAAAAGCTTCAAACACACTATTTACTTCATTACTGCTTAACAACTCTGATATATTCATAAATATGCTTTTTAAAGGTTCTTTACTTCTTATAGCCACTTTATAAAGAGCTTCTGGAAGGGGTGTAAAAGTATAAAGTATTTCATTTTGCAATTGAACTAAACATCTTTCCATTTCTTTAAGTTGAATACATCGCTTTTTAAAAGATTCTCCATAGATAAAGCCAGCCAAACTGCTTGTAAAAAGTATGATAAGAAGGCCAAAAGTTTTAATCATTTTTATTCCCCCAAATTAAACCGTTATTTTTTATGTCATATACATATTCAAGAGTTCCAATACCGTTTCTATTGCTTAATATTATGGCACGACTAAATACTTTATTGTCTAGTATATCCTTAAATATAAATCTTTCCTTCATGTCTTCAACTCCATATCCATGCATGGAAGTAATAAGATTAATACCACAATTTAGTGCCATTATCACACTTTCTATATCTTTTTTTGTTCCAATTTCATCACAAATAACAACATCAGGAGACATACATCTTATGGCCACCATTATACCTTCACTTTTAATACAGTTATCATATACATCTGTTCTAATACCAACATCCATTTGAGGATTACCTTCAAAGCATCCTGCAATTTCGCTTCTCTCATCAATCACTGCCACTTTCTTACCTTTAAGACCTAGTCTATTAATTCCATTAGATAGATTTCTCGTAATATCCCTTAACAAAGTGGTTTTACCACATTTAGGAGGAGAAATTATTATAGTGTTATATATCCTATTATTTTCGGTTATGTAATGCATTAAACTGTCAGAACATCCCATTATTTGCTTACAAATCCTTACATTTAACGAAGATACATTTTTTATGGTTTTTATTCTTCCTCCTTCTATAACACAATCTCCAGATATGCCGATTCTGTGTCCACCCTTTATGGTTATATATCCCTGCTTAATTTCTTCTTCAAAAGCATATACTGAATAATTGCTAATCCTCTGTACTATTACTTTTATATCTTCTTTAGTTGTAATATAACTGCTGATAATCTCATTGTTATGCCTATAGCACATTAAAGGCTTGTTTACCCTAACCCTTACCTCTTGAACCTCATTAAAGTTATTAATACTCTGAAGTTCTTTCTTTATGGTTTCAGGCATTATATCTAGTATTTCCTTTGTACCTATCATCTTTATCTAACTTTAGATATAATCTAAAGTTGTAACTCACCTCCTCTTCTCATATATAATTTTTATTTATACTATTTAAAATTTATTACTAAAAGCATAAAAAATAATTAAATAGAATCTTGTAGTATTTCAAAAAAATAAAAACTAGCTTATGGTTTATCAAAATTATTTTTGATAAACCATAAGCTAGTAATTAAAATATTCCTATAAAATTATCTAAAAACTAATCATTGCTTTTATGCTCTTTCTTAGAACCAAAAGTTATGAATCCATGACAACTAGGGCATCTTATTTCATCCATTGAATTAAGTATTTCTCGTTCTACAAATATAATTTCATTGCAATTAGCACAGGATATCTCTATATAATGATCATCCTCTTCATCCTCATAATCATAATTTAAAAATTCTCCATCTTCATAACCATATATTTCATCCTTAACCATGGTTAGTTCACCATCTATAGTTTCTATATAATCTTCTATTTCTTCTTCATGCTTTTCTAGGCTTTCTATCTTTTCTGACATATAGCCCATAACATTTATAATTTCTGTAAACATTTTTCCTTCTTTACTGTCTTTATCAATATCTAATCCTTCCATATAACCTTTTAAATAGGATATTTTACTTTTTAAAGAATCCATAAAAACACATCCTTTTAAAAAATATGCTAAGTCCTTTAAAGACTTAGCATCTACCTTGAATCATTATACTCTTTCCATGTATTCTCCAGTTCTTGTATCTATTCTTATCATGTCTCCTTCATTTACGAATAATGGAACATTTACTACAGTTCCAGTTTCTACTGTAGCTGGTTTTAATGTATTAGTTGCAGTATTTCCTTTAGCTCCTGGTTCTGTATGAGTTATCTGAAGTTCTACAAAATTAGGTGCTTCTACTGAGAAAGCCTCTCCTTTATAGAATTTTATTACTGCAAACATATTTTCCTTTAAGAATTTTATTGCATCTTCTACTTTTTCATGATTTAGTGGAATTTGTTCAAAAGTTTCCTGATCCATAAAGTAATATAACTGTCCATCAGAATATAAATATTGCATTTCTTTTCTTTCTATAACAGCTTCCTGTAATTTTTCAGTTGGATTAAAAGTCTTATCTGTAACTCCTCCAGATATTACATTTCTTAATTTAGTTCTAACAAAAGCTGCTCCCTTACCTGGTTTTACATGTAAAAAATCAACTACTGTAAACACTTGTCCATCTAATTCAAAAGTAGTTCCTTTTCTTAAATCTCCTGCTGATATCATTAAGTATCCCTCCAAAATCTATAGATTCATTTATATTATAACCTTTTCAGGCAAATTCATACCGTAATAGGATTAAGCCTCACAAAGATTTATTATACTAATTTATAAAAACTAATCAAGTTAATTTTAAAATTTATTTATTAAAGCTTCCACTCCCAAAACATAAGAATAGTATCCAAAACCACTAATAATGCCTACACAGCCTTCTCCAGTAATAGTTTTTTTTCTGTAATCCTCTCTAGCAAGAATATTAGATATATGTACTTCTACCACAGGTATATCAATACTTCTTATAGCATCTAATATAGCTATGCTGTAATGAGAATAAGCACCAGGGTTTATTACTATACCATCATAAAATTCTTCTGATATTCCTATTTTTGTAACTATGACCCCTTCTTCATTACTTTGAAAAAAATCTATGTTTACATTTGAATCTTTGAATTTTTCTAGTATAAAACTATTTACTTCGTCAAGTGTTTGAGCACCATATATATTTTTCTCTCTTTTACCTAATCTATTAAGATTAGGCCCATTAATAATCAAAATTTTCATATAACAACTTCCTATAAAATTATTAATCTTTATAAATGAGTACAATCAATAATAATCTTTGAACAATGTTATTTTATCAAAACTATTCAATATTTGCAATTAGTATTATTTAATTTATAATTTTATAATTAATTTATCTTTTGTCTATTTTTGTAGCATTTTTATAATTTCATCACTTATTTGGTACTTATTTTTGTTTTCGCAGCTTATGGATAAATCAGCTTGTTCATATATATGTATACGCTGATTATAGATTTCCTGTACCTTGTCTTCTACAGATTTTCCTTGCTTAATTAAAGGTCTATTTCTATTTTTAGGTCTCTCAAGCCTATTTACTATCTCCTTTAAAGGAACCTCTAAAAAAAAAGTAATACCTATTTTTTTTAGATTAGCCATATTATCATAAAATACAGGCATCCCACCACCTGTAGAAATTACGGTATGATCTAAATTAGAAAAATTTATTATTAAATCCCTTTCTCTTTCTCTAAAATAGTTTTCTCCTTTATTTTTAAAAATATTTTCCACAGAATATCCTTCCATATCTTCAATAAAGCTATCTGTATCCAAAAATTCCCATTTTATTTTTTGACTTAAAACCTTTGCTACAGAACTTTTTCCACTTCCAGGCATACCTATAATTATAATATTTTTATGTGTAATCATGATCTCATCCCCTTATTATTATAACTCATAAATAAATAAAATTTAATGTATTTTAACAAAGTTTCCGAACTAAGACTTAAGTATTAATTTTTAAATTCTAAACATATTATGCTATCAATGTTTTCTTCTTTTAGACTTTTAACACTTATAGATTTAATATTCGTACCATAATCTTTATTTAACTTTTTAATAGTTTTTTCAAATTCATCTACATTACCTTTAAAATTCAATTCCATGCTCATACTTTTTTTATAATCACTGTTAAATTTTGATATATTTATATTGTTGTTATCTGCAATCATTATAATTTCAGAAAAATTACATTTACTCTCTTCTTTACTTTCCTTTTTTAACTCCATAGTAATATTATTATATTGTTTATAGCTGTTTTCATATTGTTTACTCAGTTTATCTATATGATTTACATATAAAACCTGTGCAAAAGAAAATAATAATATGAAGGCTGTAATATAATTATAAACTTTTTTCATAGTTACCTCCCCCTATTTTTTACATTAAAATATATTTTAAAAGTATAGGCATCTTTCTTTTTATCAATGAAAGAAACTTCTTTCAATAATAGATACTTATTATCTTTATTATTATCCACATATTTATTTAAATCCTGTATAGTATTAAAACTTACTGTTACATACAATTCATCACTTTTCATTTCTAGTTCTCCATAGTTTATTTCCCCTGCTTGTGACAAAATGTATATCAGTCCATCACAATTAAAACCTTTATATTTATTATCTTTTTCTGCAATAGGCATAGATCTAAAAGAATTTTTAGATTTATAATCATCAAATTGTTTTTTATGTTTTACAGTATTAAAAGATATGAATATAAAAATAGAAATAGATAAAACTAAGTATAACTGAGATCTTTTATAGGACTTTTTATTTAAATCTTTTATATACCATTCAGGAAGAAATCTATAAGGATTTGAATAATTCTTATTCATAAAAATTTATAATATCCTCCTTCATATTCCCTAAATCTAGGCACTGCCATTTGTCACCATAAAACTCCTCAATTATATCTGGCATCATTAAATTTATAAAATATATATTCTTTGGAAAATTTATATCAAAAGCTGAAAAATTGCTTTCATATATATCCTCAATATTACTTACGGCACTTAATACATTTTCTTTGTTTCTATTATCTTTTTTTAATACATTACAAGCTAATGGTTTATATTCACTGCATCCTATTACATATATACATGAAGCATACTGAAAAATTAATATGCAATCTTTGTTTAATTTAAGTTTTTTTATATAATTAATGAATAAAATCTGTATAGGCAAAATTGCTATACTTTTAGCAGGCTTAATATATTTTTCTAATATATTCCCTTTATTAGTATTTATACAGCTTAAAAGCAGAATTATCTCCTTTCTATGCTTTTTTAGAAGAGAATAATCAAAAAGTATATCATTTTTTTCTTTAAAATAAAAATGTAATTCATTCTCCACTATTTTTCTTAAGGTCTCCCCTTTAAGGTTAGGAAAATTTATACATAAGGTATATATTTCTTCTTGAAGCAAAATTATATTTAATTTTTTATTAGATACTAAATCTCTTAACTTAAATATGTCATTAGAATCTATTATTTTATATTTATTTTCAGATTCTTTTCTGTTAAAAATTGCTGGTTTGTCTTTTGAATACTTTAAAACTATGTTGTCTCCTAATTCTAAAAAAACTTCATGTTTAAATATACCATCGCCTCCAAGTATTTATAATATTTCTTTAAAATATAGACTTTTATCTTTTACATAGTAGTAATAATATTGTTTTAGCATATTATTTAATGTTTTATGCTCTACAATTAAAGCATTTTTATTTTTATCAAAATACAACTTTGACTGTCCATAGGTAATATTTATATTATTGTCTTTAATAAATTTATCTACATCTTCATAGTTTAACTCTACTTTATTTTCCTCCATACATTTACGCAGCATCATAAATAAAATTTCTCTGTCTTCACCAAATCTTTCTTCCTTATTTCCTATCTGCTTAAAGTAATGAATATTTTTATAAAGCTGCTGTTGTATAGATAAAGTAAATAGCGATATACTTAAAATTAAAGTTATAGCTATCAAGGTACAAAAAAGTACGCTTCCTTTTTTCACAGTTTTCATAATATAGATAAACACCTTTCCACCATTTTTCCAGTCTTTAATGTTATTTTTATATAAATCAGATTATTTTTTTTAGTTAAATTAAAATCTTCCACATTTCTTAATATAGTATTAGTGCTCTTTAAAAAGTCATATTCTAAATATTGAATAACTACTCTGCTGCTTCCATCCAAGCTTATTATATTCATCTTGTTAGGGCTAGACGGGCTAGAAAGCTTCTTTTTTAGATAAATAGACTTCCCTGATATTTCTATATCTTCTGTCTCGTTATGTATCTCATTGTCAATAAAATTCAGTGCTTCACTTACATATAAATATTCTTTTGCTATCTTCATGGATTCTTTATAATCTTTAATTGATAAATATATTATATCTCCTAATATTACTGCAATTATTAAAGAAATAGCTATACTTAACATTACTTCTAATAATGCATATCCTTTAGCTTTTCTCATATTCATCACCCTATCAATAGTTCCCTTTACTATAAATCCTATTAAATTCTTCCTTATCTGTCTTCATGGTAATATTTATTTTTAGGATGTCCCCATTCTTATAAATCTTTATACTCATATAAGGGTATTTTTCCGTTTTTTCCTCTTTTGCCATATAAAACACATCACTTTCCTTTAGCTTATCCATATTTAAATATTCTTCACTAATAAATAGTTCGCTATCTAAGTGACATTGAAGTTCAGCATAAGAATGATTATATATCAATTCATTTTTAAAGGCCTCAAATATGTGCATATAATATTCTCTATTTTCTATATCTTTATTTCTTCTTACGCTGTAGATGCCTATAGAAAATAAATAAACCAACACAATTGAAATTATTGACAAAGATATTATTGTTTCTATCATAAAAAAACCTTTTTTATTATTTAATTTCCACATAAGAACTCCCTACTGATATAGTAATACGATGTATTTCTTTATCTTTATCCATATATTTTATAGTGCAAGCATCACCTATATAACCTTTTTCATCCATATGTATATAATTTCTATTATTAGATGAACTAACACTTACAAGTTTAAAATCTTTTGGAAAATGAAAAGTATCAATAATTTTATCATTTTGAATAAAATATACAGTATCATTTAAAATATCAAATTGAATATCTCCATCCTTTTTTTCTTTTCTACAGTACTGCCTTGAGTTGTTTATAAAAGAAAGCATATAAGTCTCTGTATATTCATTATCAACTTTTTTTAGACTATTTATAAGAAAATTAGAATAAGCTATAAAAGCTCCTGAAAAAAAGAAAAAAATTGAAGCAGCTAAAAGTATTTCTAATAGTGTATTACCTTTTTTAAATTTCATAATCATCCAATCCTTTATAATTACATAGACATATCAGTCATTGCAGTTATTATAGGCATTATGAACATTATTATATTAAATCCTACAACTATACCAATGATAATTATCATAAGTGGCTCCATATAACTTATTAAACTCTGAATTTTTTCATAAAATCTTTTATCTAAAATTTCATAAATATTTATTAAGTTTCTATCTAAAGTTCCAGATTCTTCGCCTATCTCAATCATTGATATGACAAAAGGCTGAAATAGATTACTATTTTTAAAAGCTTCCGTTAAACTTTCTCCATTATTTACATTTTCAATGATTTTAAGTATTTTGTCCTTATAATATTCATTTTCTACAGTTTCCATACAGTTATACAAGCATTCATTTATGTTGGCACCACTTTCAATCATCATTTGGAAGGTTCTTATAAATCTTAACTCATAAAGTTTTTTAAATTGTCTTGCGAATATATTTGCATTAAAAATATTTGTTTTATTATTTCTTATTACCTTATTATAAAATAGTATATATAGCATAAATATAAAAAATAAAAAGCCTATAATTTTAGCATTTTCTTTAAAAAAAATACTAAAATTTATTAATTTTTTAGTATACCAGGGAATATGAACATTCATTTCAGAAAATATATTAGAAAACTTTGGAATTACATTAAAGATTAGTATAAAAATTAGAATCAACATAGAAAATAAGAGCATACATGGATATATAAGGGCATTTTTTATCTTTGAAATTATTTCATACTCTTTTTTATAATACTCACTGATTTTAAGAAGGGCTTCTTCTAATTTTCCACTTTCTTCTCCAATTTGAATCATGCTTATAAAAAATTCTGGATATATATCTTCATAAGATTTAAAGCAATAACTTAAGCTTCTACCCTTTTTTAAAAGCTCAGCTATACTAAGTAGATTTTCTTTTATAACTTTTATACTACATTGTTTATAAAGTATATTTACTGACTCCATTATAGGTATACCTGATTTTATAAGCATATAGAAATCTGAAGAAATCACGGAAAGTTCTTTATAACTTACTCTTTTTTTTAAGCTATACTTATGATTTTTAATTTCATTGCAGCATATTAAAAAATAATCCTGCTTTTTTATCCATAAAATCATATCTTGTATTTCTCCAAAATAAACCCCTTTTTTTACTTTGCCCTTCTTATCTACAGCTTTATATGATAGTTTATGCAATAAAACTATCTCCTGTATAAAAGAAAGTCATAAACTCCTCAAAAGATATAATTCCCTTAAATAATAGTTCTTTAAAACTACTAGTTAAATTTTCATTACCCTGCTCTAATAATCTTTTTCTAAGTTCATTCATATTTTCACTTCTTAGCATTTCTTCCCTTAAATTTTGATTAATTTCTACTACTTCACTTGCTAAGGTTCTTCCATCATAACCTGTATAATTACAAAAACTACAGCCTCTCCCCCTGCTTAATTTGAAATCTTTTTCTATGCCTAATATATCTTTTTCTATTTTTGTAGCAATATATTCTTCTCTACAGCAATTGCATATCTTCCTGCATAGCCTTTGAGCTATTATTCCTCTTAATGCATCTATCAATATATATTTTTTTATTCCCATTTCTGTGAGCCTATTTATAGCACCTAAAGCATCATTAGTATGAAGTGTAGAAAACACTTTGTGTCCTGTAATAGAAGCTCTAACTGCTATCTCTGCTGTTTCTTCATCTCTTATCTCCCCTATCATTATTACATCAGGGTCTTGCCTCAGCATACTCCTTAATCCGGATGCAAAAGTGATTCCAGCTTTTGGGTTCACATTGACCTGATTTATGCCTGGTACACTATATTCTACTGGATCTTCTATGGTGGTTATATTAATATCTCCTTTGTTTATTTCATTTAACATGGCATAAAGTGTAGTGGATTTACCACTGCCTGTAGGTCCTGTTATAAGAAACATTCCATAGCTGGTATTTATCATTCTTTGCACCAAAAGAATCTTTTCTTTTGAGAATCCTATGTTTTTAAGTTTGATGAAATCTTTATTTCTATATAAAATTCTCATAACAATCTTTTCACCATGCACTGTAGGAAGTGAAGATACTCTTATATCATAGTTATTGTTATTTACAGTAACAGTCATCTTTCCATCCTGGGGTACCCTCTTTTCTGTTATATTCATAGAGGCTAATAGCTTTATTCTTATACATATACTGCTAAAAGCCGATTTTGGTATTTTCATAAATTGGAACAGGGTTCCATCTTTCCTGAATCTTAAAATAACATCATTTTTTTGAGGTTCTATATGAATATCACTGCAATTATTATTTATAGCTTCATCCATTATATATTCCACTAATCTAGCTGCAGGTGACTTTGAAAAATCTTCAATGCTTTCTTGAGATTCTTCTTCTCTGCCCTTATCTATAAGCTTTTCTACAGAATCATTTATCTTTTTTTCACCATAATACATGGATAAAATTTTGATTATGTCCTTTTCTTCCATAACATGAACTTCTACATCTTTTTTATAAAGAAATTTTATATACCTTATAACTACACTATCTTCAGGATTACTCATAGCAACATGAAGCTTATCTCCTTCTAGCTTTATAGGAACTATAACATGCTTATACGCCATTTCCCTTGGAATTAAGCTTACTATTTTCGAATTTACATTTACTGATTTTATTGCATTCAAACATCTCACCTCTAATCCTCTTTATTTTGATTATTGACTTTTATAATGGTTTATAAACAAAATTTCTATAAAAAAACTGATAGCAAAATATGCTATCAGTTTTAGTTATACAATTATCTAATATGATCTATTATATATGTGATAATTTGATGGTTTTTCTGTTATTATATTTATGGATAAATCTTCTTTTTTAATCATATAAACTTCAGATAAATTTTCATTCACTTCATACCCTAAAAAATATACATTCCCTTTTTCATCAATACCAATACCACCAGATTCATTAACATTTTTAGGAAAATCATATATTTCTCTATTTAGTTTTAAATCTTTATTTATACTATATAAACTTGATACTCCATCCTTATCCTTACCAATAAAATATATATCTTTATCCTTAGCTACAACTGAATAAATTTTTTCTATATCCTTACTTATAAATCTCTCTTTTTTTAAGGATATATCATATATAAAAAGTTCATGAGAATCTCCATCAGACCTTAATATAAGAATTTCTTTTTCATCTAAGGACTTCATATATGTGACATGACCTTTTTTTATTGAAAGTATTTCACTTTCTTTTTTTTCATCCAAATCATATTTGAAAATTCCTTTTTGGTTTCCATTTATTCCATAATATGCTATAGACTTTTCATTTAACCAAGCATAAATATTTCCTGATATCAGTTTATTAGTATTAAACTTAATTTCCTTTCCTTTATCAATATCATATAATAGTACTCCCTTTGCACTATCATAACTATCTTTAGAGAAAGCTCTATAAGCTATTTTATTTCCCATAGGGGAAATAGAGATATCTAAAGCTGAATAAAAATTTTTTATTTCCGTAGTTTTATGATCCTTACTTACATATATCTTGTTATGAGAAAGTTCTTGACCCTTTGATAATATTTTCTCATATGCTATAGTGTTTCCATTAAGGCTATATTGAAAATCTGTAATGATATCAGAGTCTGTTAAAGTCTTTTTAATTCCATCTTTCAGTGTGTACTGCTTTAATTTGTTATCTTTTTCTTCAATTAATGTAACATAAGTATATTTGGGAGAAGGCTCATTAATCATTGAAGGCTCATTAGGTTTAGTACCTCCACAGGAGGCTAGAAAAGAAAAGGATGCCAAAGTTAAAATTGTAATTAAGGTCTTTTTAGCATTCATCTTTTCAATCCTTTCAATTATTTATTATAATATATTGCCTTCAAAAACAAATTGAGCTTCACCTATCATATATACTCCATCATTACATAAATCTATCTCTATTGTTCCTCCATCTAACTCTATATTTACTTTATTATCTGTATAACCAAGTAAATTAGATGCTACTGCTGACGCACAGCTGCCTGTACCACAAGCTAAGGTAGGTCCAGCTCCCCGCTCCCAGGTCTTTACCTTCAGGTTTTTTCTGTCTATAACCTGACAAAAGTTTACGTTAGTTCCTTCAGTAAATTTATAAAACTTTTCTATAAATTTCCCTTCATCTATACTAAGTTCATGCTCCTTTTGAAAAATAACTGTGTGAGGAACTCCCATATGCATAGATGTAATATTATATTTTTTATTATTGACACTTATTTCTTTATTTATTACTTTTTCTTTAAAAGAAGAAGGTATAAGCTCAGGTTCAAATTTAGGCTCTCCCATATTTACTTTTATATATTTTACCTCTTCTTCATGTAAGACTAACTCTACTTTTTTTATGCCATCACCAGTTTTAATTTCTAAAATTGTATCTTTAACTATTCCCTTATGATATACATATTTTGCGAAGCATCTTATGCCATTACCACACATAGATGCATAAGAGCCATCTGAATTTATTATAACCATTTCTATAGGAGCCTCTTTACATCTTCTTACAAGTAAAATTCCATCTGCTCCTACTCCAAAATGTCTATCGCAAAGCTTTATTGCCAATTCATTCTCTTTACCTTCAAGCTTTCCTCCTAAATCTTCTACCACTACAAAGTCATTCCCATTTCCATGCATCTTAGTAAAATTCAAGTCAATCATCCCTTTTCATTAATACTACTACTTTAATAATACGATAAATATGTTAAAAAATCATATGTTTTAGACATTAATGTTATTTATTGATATAATTAAATAGCTAACGCTATTTAATTTTAAATCACATAGCCATTAAATACAATAGCATAAACCTAAATCTATATATAGAAAGGATGTATCAAATTATGGCATTAGACGGTATTTACCTATACAGCCTCATTAAACATATTAGTGATTTTCTTTTAGATGCCAAAGTTGATAAAATAAATCAACCTGAAAAAGATGAAATAATAATAACTTTTAGAAAAGATAAATCCAATAAAAAATTACTTATAAGTGCAAGTTCTTCCTATCCAAGAATACACTTTACAAATCAAAATAAACCAAATCCCTTAAAAGCTCCTATGTTCTGTATGCTTTTAAGAAAGTATTTATCTAGCGCTAGAGTTAAAGATATAAGACAAATAGATTGTGACAGAATAGTTGTTATAGATTTTGAAAGCACTGATGAAATGGGTTTTGATAGTATATACTCATTGATAGTCGAAATAATGGGAAGACATAGTAATATAACTCTTGTAAGAAAAAGAGATAATATAATAATGGACAGCATTAAGCATATTACTCCAGATATAAATAGCTACAGATGTATATATCCTGGTATAGAATATGTATCTCCACCTGCATCAAATAAATTAAATCCTTTTGATTTCTCTAAAGAAGTTTTTTTTAACTTTATTAAAGATAATCACATAGTTTTAAATGAAAATGCTGCTTCCTCTATATTTACTGGTGTTAGTAAGCTTCTCTCTAGAGAAATATATGAAAACTATAAAATAAATTTTTCAGAGAACACATTTAATGATAGCTTCTATGATTTCTGCAAAGATTTCTTTTATACCATAAAAAAAGGAGAATTCACTTTTCAATCTTATTCAGAAAGCAGCACAAAGCTAAAAGACTTTTATAATATTAATCTTAAAACTATGAATCAATATCTAATTAAACACTATGATGATCCTTCTTCACTTCTTGAAGATTTTTATTACGAAAAAGATAACCAGGATAGATTGCATACAAAAAGTTTAGATCTTCAAAAGGTAATCCATAACAACTTAGATAGATGTGAAAAAAAGATCAACATACTTAAAAATACAATAAAAGAATGTGCTAATAAAGATTCCTATAGAATTAAAGGAGAACTCTTAACTGCAAATATATATAAAATAAATAAAGGAGACAGCACTATAAATGTACTTAATTATTATAGTGATAAAGAAGAATATATAGACATTATTTTAGATGAAAATAAGTCTCCCTCTGAAAACATTCAAAGTTTTTATAAAAAGTATAATAAATATAAAAAATCAGAAGAAGCTGCTAATGAGCAACTAAAAATTGCAGAAGAAGAAATTTCTTATTTAAATTCTGTTTTAAGCAATATAATAAATGCAGATTCTTATGCTGAGATAGAGGAAATCAGGCTAGAACTTGCAGAAACAGGTTATATAAAGCATAGTAAAAATAAAAGCAAAAACCAAAAGCCTTCAAAACCTCTACATTTTGTATCCAGTGATGGCATTGATATATTTGTAGGGAAAAATAATATTCAAAATGACTATCTTACATTAAAGTTTGCAGATAAACAGGATACTTGGCTTCACATCAAGAATAGTCCTGGTTCCCATGTAATAATAAAAAGTAAAAATGTGTCAGATACCGCATTAATGGAAGCTGCAAATTTAGCTGCTTACTATAGTAAATCTAGAAATTCTTCTAATGTACCTATAGATTATACTGAAGTAAAAAATGTAAGAAAACCTGCTGGAGCAAAGCCTGGTATGGTAATATATTATACAAATAAAACTATTTATGTAACACCAAAAGAACCAGAATTAAAAAAAATATAATATTTGTATGCACAAATTAAAATAAGTGAGGTAGTACCTCACTTGTTTTAATTATATTAATCAATGATTATTCCTCTGTTTTACTCTTTTCTGGTAAAACTAAATTCAATATGATTCCTACAATAGTAGCAAGAGCTACCCCAGAAAGTTCCATATTGTGTATTTTAATAACTGCTCCTCCTATGCCTAACACTATTATAACAGAGCATATGATAAGATTTTTTTTCAAACTAAAGTCTATTTTGTTTTCAACAAAAACTCTAAATCCTGACGAAGCTATAATTCCAAATAATAAAATACTCACTCCTCCCATTACTGGAAGAGGCATATTACTAATTATTGCTGCAACTGGTCCTATGAAAGATAATAAAACTGCTATAACTCCAGCCCATCCTATAACCCATACACTATAAACTTTTGTTATAGCCATAACTCCAATATTTTCACCATAAGTAGTATTTGGAGGACCTCCTACAAAACCTGCAAATATAGTTGCAACTCCATCCCCTAGTATAGATCTATGAAGCCCAGGATCTTTGGTAAAATCCCTTCCACATACATTATTAGTTACATATACATGTCCAATATGTTCAGCTAAAGTTACAAAAGCTACAGGAGCCATAAGAAATATAGCATTCCAGTTAAACTGAGGGAAAGTAAAGGAAGGTACCTGTATTAATTTTGCAGAGGTTATACTCTGTATAGCTTCTGGGGATATAACACCTAAAATAAGTGATAGTATATAACCACTAACCATAGATACAAGTATAGGAATTACACCGAAAAACCCTTTAAAGTACATAGTACCAAAAACCCCTATACCTAAAGTTACCATAGATACAATAATCCACTTTACTCTTGAAACATTTGCCATGCTGTCTGCAGTAAAATTTGGATTGAGTCCTGCCCAATTAATAGCTACACCAGCTAATCCAAGTCCTATTACTATTACTACAGAACCCACCACTATAGGTGGTAGAAGTTTATCTAGCCAAGCTGTTCCTGATAATTTTATTATACCTGCAACTATTACGTACACCAATCCTGCTGCTATAATTCCTGAAAGCATAGCAGGTTTACCATACTGAGAAGTTGCAGTTATCATTGGAACTATGAAAGCAAAGGATGAACCAATATATGCAGGCAGCTTTGCTTTGGTACAAAGTATATAAAGTATAGTACCTACACCACTACAAAATAGCGCAATAGATGGATTAGTATTAGTAAGCATAGGTACAAGTATTGTAGCACCTACCATAGCAAAAAGGTGCTGAAAACTTAAGGGTATAGTTTTAGATAAAGGTAATCTTTCTTCTACATCTACAAAATTTTTCATGTGTTTTCCTCCTTTTAACCTCGCTGGGTTATTTTAAAAGATATATATTTTTACAATTTATAAATTTTTACTGAGTCATCTTTATCTATTTCTTTTATTTCTACTGCAATCATTTCATCTCTAGATGTAGGTATACTTTTACCTACATAGTCTGCTCTTACAGGAAGTTCTCTGTGTCCTCTATCTATAAGTATGGCTAATTGAATACTCTTTGGTCTTCCTCTATGGAATATAGCATCAATGGCAGCTCTTACAGTCCTTCCTGTATAAAGTACATCATCTACTAAAATTACCTTTTTACTATTAACTTCTACTCCTATATTGTCATCATTTACTTTAGGCATATCACTTATGTGTGTTAAATCATCTCTATATAGAGTTATATCTACACTGCCTACAGGTACAGATACACCTTCTATTCTTTTTATGTTCTCTGCAATTCTTAATGCTAAGGGATATCCTCTTCTTTTAATTCCTACTAGTACAATATCTTCTACCCCTTTATTCTTTTCGATTATTTCGTGAGATATTCTTGTAATAGTTCTTCTTACAGCATCTTCATCTAATAGAGTTGACTTGTATTCCATAATAACATTCCTCCTTTAGAATTCTAAAGAAATTAAAAAAGTCTTACCCTGAAAGGATAAGACGTACTTTGCCTAGATATAATCATCATATAACGCCTTATGACCTCACAGGATCATTTTAAAGGTATACCATTACGAAATTAATAATATCACACCCTAATACTTATTTCAACTCTTTTCTCAAAGTTTCTAATATATTATCAAACCACTCTGGAAGAGGAGATTGAAATTCTATAAAAACACCTTTAGTTGGGTGTATAAATCCTAATACTTTGGCATGCAGCATTTGACCATTAACTTTATATTTTTGTTTTTTGTATCCATATACTGAATCCCCCACAAGAGGATGCCCTATATAGGCCATATGAACTCTTATTTGATGAGTTCTTCCTGTCTCTAATACACATTTTACAAGGGTGTTATTATTAAATCTCTCTAGCACCTTATAATGAGTAACTGCCCTCTTACCATTACTTACTACAGCAAATTTTATTCTGTCTTGAGGATGTCTACCAAGAGGAGCATCTATGGTGCCCTCATCTTTTTTTATTACACCTTCAACTATAGCATAATATTCCCTTTTCATGCTGTGATCTTTAAGCTGCTTAGAAAGTTTTATATGAGCATTATCGTTTTTAGCTATAACTAATACTCCTGAAGTATCTTTATCTATTCTATGCACTATTCCAGGTCTTATAACTCCATTTATTCCAGATAGATCTGTACAGTGATTTAAAATAGCATTTACTAAAGTACCATTATAATTTCCTGCTGCAGGATGAACTACCATACCTTGAGGCTTATTTATTACAATTACATCATCATCCTCATAAACTATATCAATAGGTATATCTTCTGCCTCTACTTTAAGCTCTATAGGTTCAGGAATAAGAATTTTAATTGTATCTTCTTCTCTAACCTTATAGTTGCTTTTTATTTCTTTATCATTTACAAATACATTTTTATCTTCTATAAGCTTTTGAATATAAGATCTTGATTTTTCTTGCATCCTATCTGCCAAATATTTATCTATTCTTAAGCCGCTTTCATTGCTTTTTACATTAAAAAATTTTTCTTCCAAAGTTATTTACCTTCCTTAATGATACATATAGCAAGAAGTATAGTTCCCACTACTACCAATATATCTGCTACATTGAAGGTAGGATAATAATATACATCCTTGTAATGTAACAATATAAAATCTACTACATAATTATAGTAAATCCTATCTATAAGATTTCCTATGGCTCCTGAAATAATTAAAGCTATGCTTAGTCTTAATACTTTAGATTCAGGTTTATATTTAAAAATATAATATATCATAGCAGTAATTACTACTAAAGTAACTATAGAAAGAAGTATAGTCTTATTTTGAAATATTCCAAAAGCGGCCCCCCTATTCTCTAAATAAGAAAATCTAAAAAAGTTATCTATTACTACTATGTCTTTTCCTTTTGATAAAGTATTTATAGCCCATAGTTTGCTGATTCTATCCAATATTATTCCTATTATAATTATTATTATTTCCAAAACTTCCATCCCCCATTGTATAATATTAATCCGGTAATTGATTTTTATATTGTTCATTGCTTATCTTTTCAATAGGTTCCACATCATAATCCTCATCACCATCATAATAATAATCTTCATCATCTCTAATCTTATTAAATATGGCTACGGCTTGATAACTGTCTTCAGCATCAAATTCTACCTGCTTATCCTCATGATCATTATATCCATAAGAAAAGGGAGTTTTTAGTGTTCTTTCTTCTATTGGTCTCAAGCTTCTATCTGCCTTTTCTATATTACTAATTTCATTCTGACAGTGAACGCAATATTTAGCATAAGGAATAAATTCTAGTCTTTCACTGCTTATCTCTTTACCACACCTCTTGCATACTCCATAAGTGCCTTCATCAATGCTTTTAATTGAATCATCTATTTTATTTATTATGTTCATCTCATTACCTTGAAGTGCTTTGCCTCTTTCCATATCATTAAGCTCTGAAGCTAGATCAGAAGGGTGGTTATCATAAAAAGAAAGCTCTGAAGATATTTCTTCTGTGGAATTTATGGCTTCATTTTCTTTCATAGTACTTATTATATTTAAAACCCTTTCTCTTTCCCTTAACAATTTTTTCCTATAATGGTTTAGTCTTGATTCATCCATAAATCTTTACCCCTTTCAAAAATTTATAACCAATCTATAGTTATTTTTTCTAAAGTAAAGATTTTTATTACAAAATTATATGTTTAAAAATAATTTAAAGAAATTAGTGCATTCAGGAAAAGAAATAGATGTATATTCCCAATCTTCTATAATAGTGTTTTTACTATTTCTTATAGCAGCTGCAGAAAAAGCCATAGCTATTCTATGATCTTTAAAAGTAACTATATTTATATCTTTACTAAAATAATGATCCCTGCCTTCTATTATAATGGAATCATGTTTATAATAGCATTGTATACCTATATTTTTTAAATTATTTATTATGCCTTCAATTCTATTACTTTCCTTATGTTTTAGCTCTTCCACACCTTTTATTATAGTAGTTCCTTCACTAAAAGCTGCCAGCACGCTTATAACTGGTACTTCATCTATAATACTAGCTGTGTCCTCTCTTTCAATAGTTATAGCTTTTAACACACTGCTCTTTACACTTATATCACCTATATTTTCACCGCATTGCTCTTCATATATGTCCCAATTAACTTTTGCACCCATTTGCTTTAAAATGCATAAGTATTTACTTCTTCTTTCATTTAATAACACATTTTTTATTGTAATCTCACTATTTTTTGATAAAAGACATAAAGCGATTAAAAAAGCTGCTGAGGACACATCCCCCGGTATAGTGAAATCTCTACTATTTATCGGTGAATTAGTAATATATATTTCATTTCCTCTTATAGATATACTTGCTCCTAAATATTTAAATATGTTTTCTGTATGATCTCTTGTCTTTATCTTCTCTACAACCTTTGTCTCTCCTTTTGATAAAAACCCTGCAATAATAATACTGGATTTTACTTGAGCAGAAGCTACAGGCATATCATAAGTTATAGCTTTCATCTTACCATTGGCAGAATTTATAATTATAGGAAGCTTACCTTCTGTGGATACTATATTGGCCCCCATTAGATTTAAGGGATCTGTAACTCTTTTCATAGGCCTTTCTCTCAAGGAATTATCCCCTGTAATCATACCTTTTATTCCTGCTCCCGACATAAGACCCATAATAAGCCTTGCTGTAGTACCTGAATTCTTACAATCCATTATAGCTACTGATTTAGTAAAATTCATATATCCTGGACTTTCAACCACTAAAGTAGTGTTTGAGTTTTCTATGCTAATTCCTAATTTTTTCATACATTCCATAGTGGCTATGCAATCTTCATTCTTAGGAAAATTTTTTATAGTATATTTTCCTCTAGGTAAAGCTCCTATGATTAAAGCTCGGTGTGCAATAGATTTATCTCCTGGAATACTTGAAAAAGTATATTTTATACCATCCTTATGGTCATATATTTTCAAATTCATATTTACTACCTCTTAAAGTACATTATTTATCTTTTTTACGCTGCAGATTATCTTTTTAAGTTCCTCCATAGATATAGTTTGCCTAGCATCAGATATAGATTCTTCAGGACATATGTGACTTTCGATTATAAGTCCATCTGCTCCTGCAGCTATACCTGCAAGAGATACAGGATATACAAGCTCCCTTAACCCTGTTCCATGACTTGGATCTAATATAACAGGAAGTCTATACTTTTTCTTTATATAAGCTATAGCATTTATATCTATGGTGTTTCTTGTATAGGTTTCAAAAGTCCTTATACCTCTTTCACATAAAATAATTTTTTCATTGCCTTGAGACATTATGTATTCTGCCGCATATAGCCACTCTCTTATTGTAGCACTTATACCTCTTTTAAGAATTACAGGAATTCCTGTTTTACCTACTTCTTTAAGAAGACTATAATTATACATATTTCTAGAACCTATCTGTATTATCTGTATGTAATCTAGAGCTTTTTCCACATCTCTTGTATCCATTATTTCAGTAGATACAGGCATGCTGACTTTTTTGCTTACCTGCTTTAATATATTTAATCCCTCTTCTTCAAGTCCTTGAAAGTCGTAGGGAGATGTCCTTGGCTTAAAGGCTCCTCCCCTTAATATGTTAACTCCTAATTCTTTAAGTCTCATTGCAATATTTATCATAGAATCATAACTTTCAACAGCACAGGGCCCAGATATTATTACTTTATCTTTTCCACCTATATTAAATCCATTTATATCAATATTTATATTTTCTCCACTAGACTTTTCTACAAGTAATTTATTCATCTAACTATCACCCTCTATACTCTCTTTTATGGCAGTTCTAATTTCATCTTCTGTAACCTTAACTTTTATTTCACATTTAGCAATATCTTTAATAAGTACAAATCTTATATTTTGATCATTCTTTTTGTCATGTCTTAATGCATTCATAAATTCATCATAATTAGAAATGTCATAATTAAGTCTTATCCCAAGATTAGCATATAAATTCACTATTCTGCTATACAAATTTTTATCTAAATTAAATTTCCCTTCGGATATTTTTAAAGCTACTAATATTCCAAGAGCTACTGCCTCACCATGAGAAATAGAATAATGGGAATCCACTTCTATAGCATGACCTATGCTATGACCAAAATTTAATATATTTCTTAAACCCTCATCTTTAAAATCTTCTGTAACCACTTGCCTTTTTATTTCTACACAGTTTTTTATTAAATAACTGAGACTTCTATAAGAAATATTTAATATATCTTTATAATTAGTTTCCATATAGTTTAGCATTTCTTTATCATATATAAGAGAATACTTTATTACCTCGCCCAATCCACTTTTGAACTGTTCTTCAGGAAGAGTTTTAATAAAATCTATACAAATAATCACAGCTTTAGGATTATAAAAGGCTCCAATGCTATTTTTGATATCTTTATAATTATATCCAACTTTTCCCCCCACACTACTATCTGTCTGCGATATTAATGTAGTGGGTACATTTATAAACTTAATACCTCGCATATAAGTAGAACAAGCAAATCCAACTATATCTCCTGCTATACCTCCACCTAAAGCTATAACCATGCTGTCCCTATTTGCATGCTTTTCAATAAGAAAATCATATATGGCACTTACTGTGTCTATGTTTTTCTTCTCTTCTAAACAACAAATATTTAAAAGTTCAGCTTTCATTTCAATACACATTTCATTTACAAAACTTTTATATATATTATAAACATTAATATCACATATTAAAAATAACTTTGATGGATTATAAACATTAATGATTTCTTTAAGGGAAATCTTTATCTGCTCAATAGTTTCTGTAAAATATATACTATACTTTTCTATACCTATATCTATAGAATTTTTTTTCATACCATCAGCTCCATTTATATACCTATAATAAACTATTTATTTTATATAAATCAAGTTATATAACAAATACCTGATAAAAAAACTCACTCTTTTTAACGAGTGAGTTTTAAATCAATTAGTTTTAGCAAAAAAACTTTTTATAGCATCGAAATCCGTACTACTTAAACTTTCTTTTTCTACTCTATCAAGATCGGACATGTCAAGCTCTTCAATATCTTTTTCTTTTACATCTTCCTCTACAGGTGACCCTACATTATAATTTTTTGCAAATTCTTTTTCTAAGTCATCAAAGGTCTGAAGCTGTACATTCATAAAATTTCTAAATTTAGCTCTAAATCTAATAAATTCCTGTTTTACCTTTTCATATTCTTCATTTACTTCCATTACATCATTATGAGCTTTATCTAATATTTTTTGAGCTGTTTCATTGGCATTTTTTATAATAATCTCAGATTCTTTTTGGGAAGATGCTTTAGCCTGTTCTGCAGCATTTTGAGCAAGAAGCAAAGTGTTTTGTATTGTTGATTCTATTTTAGAATAGTGATCAATCTTTTCATTCATTGCAGTTATTTTTTCTTTTAGAATTGAATTTTCTTTAAAAAGCTCTTCATAATCTTCAACTATCTTATCTAAAAATTCATCTACTTCTTCCGCATCATATCCTCTAAGAACTTTTTTAAATTCTTTATTGTTTATATCCATAGGAGTTAGTTTCATGTAATTCACCTCAAAACTTATATATATTTTTTTATCTCTATCTTAATTCTACCTTTTGCAGTATTTCCTAGAATTTCACCTACTTTGTATTTTCCATATCCCCTAATAGTTATTACATTTCCAAAGCTTACTTCTTTATTTTTTTCTAAGGCTTCAGAATAATCTAATAAGACCTTGCCTGATTTTATGACCTGTTCTGCTTTACTTCTAGATAAATTGCATAATCCTGCAATGACACAATCTAATCTTACGGAAGATACTATTGTAACTAATTTTTCAAACTTAGCAGCAGGCAGGCTGTAAAAATCATTGACAACAACTACTTCACAGGGACACTTACCAATACTACTTAAATTCATGCATATGTAATCCGCAATATCTTGAAAAACAGCAGCAAAACATCTGTTTTCATTTACTACCAAATCACCTAATTTATTTCTTTTAATACCGAGAGACATAATAGCGCCTAAATAATCTTTATGTTCTAAAAGAATAAACTTTGACTTATTAACTATCTCTATTATAGAAATTGGATAATGACTTTTATCCTCTAAGTTAAAGCCTATTATTCGCCTTTCAGCTTCCTCAAATCCTCCCCAAGTTTCCACATTAATTGAAAATTTAGAAGACATCTTCTTAATTTTACTCCATATATTGGGAGTATAAAATTCATTGGTAAATATTTCATATGAGCATTGTTTAGCTAAAGATAGCTTTTTGTATGCCGCTATAGCACTTGTATCTTTTTCTCCTAGATATTCTAAAAATTCTTCTTTATTCAAAGATCATTACCTTAATATAGTCATAACTATTTTTTCAATAAAATATAATATAAGTAAGGCTATCATAGGAGAAAAGTCTATTGGAGAATCAGGACTTATCTTTTCCTGAATCATTCTTCCCGGTTTTAAAAAAGGTTCAGTAAAAGTACGAATTACATTTAATATTTGATTCTCTCTACCATTAAATATAATAGACAAAATTACATCTGCTAATATCGCAAATTCAATAAATGAAAATAGTAATCTAAAAAATGTCTTTACGGTAGCTATTTATCTCGCCTCGCTTCCTTATTTGGTCCAATTGAATAATCCTTTGCTTAATTCATTTTTTAATTCATTAGTTACTTCCACATTGGATGGTGATAATATATAAACTCCTTTTTCAATCTCCTGTAATTCTCCATTTAAAGCATAACTTGCACCGCCCATAAAGTCTAAAAGTCTTTGAGCCATTTTAGGATCTAGTCCTGTAGTATTAACTACTACTATCTTCCTATTCTTTAAATCATCACAGATATTCATAGCTTCTTCATAGTCCATAGGCTTTGTGATAGTTACCTTAGCAGATGCTGAAGTATGTATATTTACCACTTTACCTTGTTTTTTATTCGATGGAATAACAGGTTCGTATTCTTCTTTCTCTTCTTCTAATTCCATTTCCTCAAAATCCTCTTCATCATATTCATCTTCTAGTCCTAAAAAACCCCACATTTTATTTAAAACTTTCGCTGCCATAATAATATTTTCCTCCTTATTTATTATAAATTCTTTTGCCAAAAATTCCTTCACCAATTCTTATCATGTTGGAGCCTTCTTCTATAGCAACATTATAATCGCTGGTCATCCCCATGGATAAATATTTCATCTCTGTATTCTTAAAATCTTTATCCCTAAGTTCATCAAAAATTTTCTTTACTTTATTAAAATATAGTCTGCAGGAATCCGTATCGCCTTTTGGTATGATGACCATAATACCTTTTACTTTAACACTATTACAATGTTCTACGGCACTTACTACTTCATCAACCTCTTCAGGTAACATACCAGTTTTACTTTTTTCCCTTCCTATATTTATCTCTATAAGCACCTCCGCAACCTGTTGTTTTTCACTATACTGTTTTTCAATTTCTTGAAGAAGTCTTATACTATCCAAAGAGTGAATCAAATGAACTTTTCCAACAATGTACTTAACTTTATTTCTCTGAAGATGTCCTATAAAATGCCATCTTATGTCTTTAGGAAGTTTATCGTATTTTTCAATAAATTCTTGAAC
Source organism: uncultured Clostridiaceae bacterium (assembly GCA_946405135.1). Classification (GTDB taxonomy): domain Bacteria; phylum Bacillota; class Clostridia; order Clostridiales; family Clostridiaceae; genus CAMJGD01. The sequence continues at coordinate 83,396 of CAMJGD010000001.1, forward strand.
TTTATTTTCTCCAAAATCCCTAATACCTGTATCATAAGCTTCAATGATTTCATCTTCAGTTCTTGTTTTACTTACTGCTATTAAAGTTACCTTATCTGGCATCGTATTTTTTATAGAATTTATCTTCTCTTGGATGTCCAAACTCACCGTCTCCTTTTATAGAACATACTATTAGGATTTCTATACTATTTTATTTTAATATTCTTCATAAACAAAAAAATTCCTTCAAAAAATATTATTTATTTATTTTACCGGGTTTAATATTTTTTATTTCTAATTTCCCTGTATAAGCAGGAATCATCACTTCTTCTTTTTCAAGTATATCTACTGTTATCCCTCTAGTAATAAGTCTTTTAACATAACTTTCATTGCTCATTATATATCTTTTAATTTTTTCTTTATCTCCAATGACCGTTACATAAAAAGGTGCTGGAATATTTACTCCATTTATACTTAAAAACGCCCAACTACAATATATCTCTGAACTGCTCATTATTCTTTGACCATTTATAGAAATCGCTTCTACACCTGCGTTCTTAAGTTCATTCACTACTTGAATCATGTCAGTATTATGAACAGTTCTAGCCCATCTTAATAGTGGGTCATCAATATTATTAGTAAATTCTCCACTACCATCATTTATGGTTATTTCTAAGCCTTCTCCCTTAACTTCATTATATCCTAAAATATTATTGTTAATCTGCAGTTCTTTACTTATATCATCAAGTACTTTAGAATTAGTAGATTCACCATATTTATACTTTCCAAGCTTACTTGCATATTCATAATTTCTCTCTTTTAGGTCTGATACCTCTCTATATAATTTATTTCTTGTATTGTAAGCCTCCTGATACTGTTTTGAGTCTACAAATATCTTTTCTGATTCTCCTTTAAAATTAATATTAAGAGATATAAGAACCCCAATTATTATGGCAGCTAAGAATACAAAAATATTAGCCTCACTATGCCTCATTTAATCACCTCATTAATGCTGTGACTTAGCTTTCTCCAGAAGCAATCTTCTTATAATTGCAAAGTTATCAAATATTCTTCCACCAAAAACAATTACTGCAGCTATATATATTGGAATGCCTAACTTATCTCCAAGATAAGCTAAAGCTGCAGCTAAAGCTGCATTTCCAAAAAATCCTGAAATAAAAATATCTGCTTGAAAGTTTTTTGATAAAGAAGCTCTTATTGCTCCAAAAACGGAATCTAAACAAGCAAGTATTGCTACAGATATATATGGAGAAAACTTATCAGGTATATTAACTTTCCAAACTATACCTATTATTATTCCTATAAGAAGTCCTATGAAGGCTATCATGTATAATCACTCCTAACTTATTTTACAGGCTTCATATATTCATATTTATAAGTTTTATTAAATTTACCTATCTTTATCTTGTCTACTGGTTTTATATCAATATCATAGTACTCTAAGTTTTGAAATTGCAAAGCTCCTGGAAAATTTAAAGCATTGTTTAATAAATTCTTATCCCCTATAGCTTTAATGACAATCCTTTCTCTCGGAGATATCTTATCATCAACGTTCATAAGGATATAACTATTGTTGGAGGAGCTCTTTATGCCTGTCTGAACAGTTACTCTTTTATCATTTACTGATATAGCCTCAGCACCAGAAAAATTAAGCTCATTTATTATAAATACCAGTTCATTATCTGTAAGATATGTAGTAGCATTGTTGCTAGAAAAAACATTGTTTTTAGGGGTCAAATAAATTATTACTCCTTGCCCTTCAATATCTACAGTTCCTAAAAGTAATCTAGTATTATCCAGTTGAGCTTTTAATTCTTTTGTTACATCATTTGTATTTGTGGCTGCATCTTCATATTTTTTTAATTGAGACAAAAGCTCATTGTTCTTTTTTTCATATTCTTCTTTTTCCTTTTTAAGTTGTTCTATTTGAGTAGTTATTTCAGCCTGACTATAGTTATTTGACTTAAGATTTTTTTCTTGAGTATTTAACAGTCTAAATTGATAGGTTAATAAAAATCCTAATAAAGCACACACCATAGCTACCACTATCTGAGATAAATACTTTCTCATAAGACCATCCTTCCTACTTCTGTTCTATATAAATTACAGGATTTCCATCAAAACTTACATCTATATAACCTTTATATTTAGAAAACTCTTTTTTACTGGCTATTATATTAAAAGCTTTATTAAGTTTATCCTTTATATCATTTCCAGTTCCCAATTTTATGAGCATATTATTATGATATACCTTTAAATCCAGCATATCTTTAAAATCTATAGCCGTAATATTTATATCTGAAGTATTTGATTCTATAAGTTTTGAAAATTCATTAATCAATATTCTATGCCTATCCTCTTCTTTATAAATAACATCACCTATCTTTACATTACTAACCTCTATACCTTCAAGCCTCACTAAATTCATATTTTTTATATTATTTCTTTTTTCTAGCAATCTAGTATCTTTATCTATTATAAAATAGTTATCCTTAAATTGGGTATAAAAATAAGCATTTCTCTCTTTTACTTCAAAAATAACTACATCTGGAAGCTTTCTTTTAATTTTTACATCTTTAATATATGGATTAGTCTTTATAGTTTCTTTAATGGCTCTACTATTTATATAAAATATATTATTACCAACTTGAACGCCTGAAAGATTTATAATATTTTCTTTTGAAATAATTTTATTTCCTACTACATTAAATCCTTTTATATTAAAAAAAGGTGCCTTTAAGCATACTACAATAAGCACTGTAGTTAAAAAAATTATTGTAAATATAGCCTTTTTAATACCTCTTTTTCTTCTTCTTTTTTTTATCAATTGATTATCTACATTTTTTTTCAATCCCTGACTCATGGTTTACCTCATAAATTATACAGATTTAACCTTATATTTATATAATAACATCTATTATGATTAATTTCATTAAATATTTTATTAAATATTAATGTTATTAAATATAAACATTTAAATTGCATCAAAATAAGCATGCAAAATTGCATGCTATTTAAAATTAATTGTTAGTATACTTCTCCTTGTCTTGATATATTAAGCAATATACCCATAGATATCATATTTATGACTAAGGATGAACCTCCATAACTTATAAAAGGAAGTGGAACTCCTGTAACAGGCATTGAACCAGTTACTACTGCAATATTTATTATAGCTTGAACAGCCACTACTGCGGTTATTCCTGTAGCTAATAATGTACCATAAGTATCTTTTGCATGAGCAGCTACCTTTATACCTCTCCAAACCAATATAATAAACAATGCTATAATAAATATACATCCTATTAATCCAAGTTCTTCGCCAATAATAGAAAAAATAAAGTCATTATGTGGTTCCGGCATATAATAACACTTCTGTCTAGATTGACCTATACCAAGTCCCATAACTCCTCCAGATCCCAAGGCTAAAAGTGATTGTATGAGCTGATATCCATCCCCTAAAGGATCCTTCCATGGATTTATGAAATTTAAAAGTCTTTTTTTTCTATAACCCTCTGAAAAAATAAATATTACTCCTAGTGCAAATAAAGATGGAGTTACTATTCCAAATAGATGAAAAGCCTTTGCTCCAGCAACAAATAGAATTATTAGTGTAACAATCATTATTACAGAGGCTATACTTAAATTCTTTTCAAGTAATATCATGCCTGCATAAAAACCTGATACTAAAAGATAAGGCATCACTCCATAAAAAAAGTCTTTAACCCTTTCTCCTTTGTAGTCCAAACTTTTAGCCATATAAAATACTACCACATATTTTACTATTTCTGATGGCTGAAGTGATAGTGGACCAAGTCTTATCCACCTATAAGCACCATTTGCATCTTCAAAAGCAAAAACTAAAAGAAGCAAGGGTATGCATAATATCATTAAAGGTACCGTCCACTTTTTTATCTTATGATAATCCCAGCTCATTGTAAAGCACATAGCTACAATCCCAATCACTGCAAATAAGCCCTGTCTTTTCAAAAAAAACATACTATCATTTTTTTTATATAAGGATATGTAAGAGCTAGCACTATATACCATAACTATTCCTATAGCTAAAAGTAATAGGATAGTGGCAAAAAGCACAAAATCTACCTGACCCATCTGCTTTTTGGTTTTTTTCATTTTATATCCTCCCTGACATTATTAAAACGAGAAAAAGCCTATCATACATAGAAGTACAGTTATTATACAAAATATAGAAACTATTTTTGTTTCACTCCATCCCAGTTGTTCAAAGTGATGATGAATAGGTGACATTTTAAACACCCTTTTTCCAGTAAGTTTAAAAGAAGTTACTTGAATTATTACAGATAAAGTCTCTATCACATATATACCGCCTACTATAGCTAACAGCACTTGAAGCTTAAGTACCATAGCTACAGTAGCTACAGCCCCCCCTAATGCAAGAGAACCCGTATCTCCCATAAAAACCTTTGCGGGAAAAGCATTGAATTTTAAGAAACCCAAAAGTGCTCCTGCCAAAATAAAACAGAATAAGGATAATGTGTAATGACCCATTCCATAGCTTACAAGAGCAAAAAATGTAATTACCAATAAAGTAACAGAGGTTGCTAATCCATCAAGTCCATCCGTCAAATTAACCGCATTAGTTACTCCTGTAAAATAAAACAACATGAAAGGTATATAAAACCATCCAAGGTCAATAGCCCTATTAGCAAAAGGCATATTAATCTCGGTTCCAACAGTATTATAAGCATAAAATGAGAATATAGTTGAAATCACTAATAATAGCACCATCTTTTGCCATGCCTTAAGTCCCAAATTATCTTTGTGTATTATTTTAAGCAAGTCATCTAAAAAACCTACAAAACCATAAGCTATAAATGCATATAGGGCTACCATAGCTTCATCACTAGGTTTTCTAACCATTATTATCATAGATAGAAGCACAGAAAATATAAATATTACTCCTCCCATGGTAGGAGTTCCTGCTTTTTTTTGATGACTTTTAGGTCCATCTTTCCTTATATTTTGACCAAATTTAAGTTTATGCAATATAGGAATTATTAAAGGTCCTAAAATATATGCAATGATAAATCCAAGTAAAATTGATATTATTGTATAAGAATTAATTATATTATTCATATTGTTCAAATCCATTTTTTTCGCTAATCCATTGTAAGAATAGCTTCCTCCCCTCTTTAGTCATTTAGCTTTTTAAGTTCATTTATAATAAATTCAAATTTCATAGATCTAGATGCCTTGACTAAAACAACATCCCCCCTGTGTATATAGTCTTTTAATACTGCACAAGCAGTTTTAATATCAGCAAAGCTTATAAAATTTTCATCTTTATTAAATCCATTTTTATAATCTTCTACATACTCTCCTACAGCTATAAGAATATCTACACCATTTTCTTTAGCATATTTTCCTACATCTTTATGAGCATTGTGGGATTCTTCACCTAATTCTTTCATAGTTCCAAGTATAGCTATTTTTCTATGCCCTTTTAAACTTTTTTGAACACTTATAGCTGCTTTCATGGAATCTGGACTAGCATTGTAGGTATCATCTATAAGAGTAATATTATCATTTTTTATTATATCCAATCTCATAGATGTACGTTCTAATTTTTCTATTCCTTTTAATATATCCTCATGGCATACACCTAATATATCCGCACAGGCATAAGCTAATACAGCATTATTTACATTATGTATACCTGGTATAGGCATAAAAATGTTTTTATATATTCTTGTTTTATTTTTAATGTCAAATTTGCATCCTTCTTCAGAGAGTTCTATATTAAAGGCTTTATAATCACAACTATTCTCCAAAATTCCAGCCTTTATCAAACTAAAGTTATCTGATTTCAAATCTTTAAGAAGGTCATTATCAGAATTCACTATAAGCACATTATTTTTCTGAAAAAAGTCTGTTATTTCCATTTTAGCTTTTAGTATATTTTCCCTGGTTTTCAAATTTTCTATATGAGTTATGCCTATATTAGTTATAAGAGCAATATCAGGTTTTGCCACCTCTGAAAGATTGTGAATCTCATGAAAATTACTCATACCCATTTCTAACACTGCTATATCATAGCTCTCATCCATATCAAAAATCATAAGAGGAAGCCCTATTTCGTTGTTAAAATTGCCTTTTGTTTTAAACACTTTATATTTTTGACTTAAAAAAGCTGCTAAAATGTCTTTAGTAGAAGTTTTGCCTGTAGAGCCTGTAATTCCAACTACTTTTATATCTAATTTTTTTCTATAACATTTTGCTAAATCTAATAAAGCTTTTTTTGAATTACTAACTTTTATAATAGTAATCCCTTCTTTTATCTCTTCCTTATTAAATTTTATTTCATCCACTATGCATATGGTTGCACCTTTTAAAATAGCCTGAAGCACATAATCATTTCCGTTAAAATTATCGCCTTTTAGAGCTATAAATATACTGTTCTCTTTTAACTTTCTTGTATCTGTAGATATGCTCTGATAATCATATTTATTTCCATCAATGTAAATAGTCCCTTGAATAGCATTTATTATTTCTTTCATAGTAAGTTTTATCATGGTATAAATCACCGCTTTCTTTATTCTATGCTGGACAGTATTTCATTAATTACTTCTCTCTCATCAAAATGTATTACTTCATCTTTTAATATCTGATAATTCTCATGACCTTTTCCTGCAATAACAATTACATCTCCTTTTTTAGCCATGAATATAGCTTCTTTTATAGCCTCTTTCCTATTTTCTATTACTATATAGTTTTCTTTTTCTATACCTTTTACTATATCTGAAATAATAGCACCAGGTTCTTCTGTTCTAGGATTATCAGAAGTTACTATAGCTATATCACTTAGTTCTGAGCCTATCTTACCCATTATAGGCCTCTTAAGAGCATCTCTATCTCCACCACAGCCATATACACTTATAAGTCTCCCCTCTGTAAATTCTCTTGCAGTATCCAAAATATTTGAAAGTCCATCTGGAGTATGAGCATAATCTAATATTATATCATAACCTAAATCCATACTCTTTGTTACTATCTCACATCTTCCAGGTACTGTTACCTTATTTAATCCTTTAATTATATAATCTTCATTTATCCCTTCATTAAGACAAATAGAAATAGCCCCTAAAGCATTGTATATATTATATCTTCCTGGAATACCCAGTTCTATATTATATAAATTATTTTTATAATCTACAGAAAAATCAATGCCCTTTGAATGTATTTTTATATTATAAGCTTTTAGTTCTGAATTATCTTTTATAGAATAAGTAAATTTATTTATATCCTTAATAAAATTTACATCAGAAAGAATTCTTTTACCATAATTATCATCCATATTAACTGCAATAAACTTGCTACTTTTAAACAATTTTAATTTGGCATTATAATAATTTTCAAAGGTTTTATGGAAGTCAAGATGATCTTGAGTAAGATTAGTAAAAATCCCATAATCAAAATTAACTCCATATACTCTATCTAAACTTAAAGAATGTGAAGATACTTCCATTACACAGTAATCTACTTTTTCTTTTGCCATGTCTGAAAATAATTTTTGAAGTTCTAAGGATTCTGGAGTAGTTCTTTCTGTTTTTATTTTTTTGTCTCCTATATAATTTGCTATAGTTCCTATTAAGCCAACTTTATATCCTGCTTCTTCTAAAATAGATTTAATCATATAAGTAGTAGTAGTTTTGCCATTAGTACCAGTAATTCCTATAATCTTAAACTTTTTTGAAGGATTATCATAAAAATTCGATGCACTTAAAGCCAATGCTTTTCTGCTGTCTTTAACCTTTATAATAGAAAAATCTTTTTCTGAATTTATACATATATCGTCTTCACATACTATTACTCTAGCGCCCTTATTTACAGCACTTTCAGCATAATTATGTCCATCAGCTTTAAAACCTTTAATGCAGAAAAATACATCTCCTTCAGTAACATTCTTAGAATTATACTGAAGATTATTTATAACAACCTGATCATTTCCTTTTTTCACATCATAATCAATACCTTTTAATAAGCAATTCAAATTCAAAATACTTCATCTCCCTATAAATAATATGAATGTATCCTTCAATAAATAACTAACCTTAACACAATATTAGCATGTGGTTGTAATTTCCACATGCCAATAATTATCTAAAGTCTTATAAGTTTAGTCTCCTCCAGTAAAATCAAGTTGAAGTTCAATGACAGTTCCTTTACTTACAAGTTCCTCTGGAGCTATACTTTGTTCTGATACTACTCCTTCACCTTTTATCTCTGCCTTCAAGCCTAAACTTTCTAATATTTTAATAGCTTTTTCCTTGCTAAGTCCTGTTAAATCTGGCACTGCTACTTCTTTATTATAATTTGATGGGTTACCAGTGTAAAGTATTATTTTACTTTCTTCTTTTACTGTATAACCTGGTTTGGGATTTATATCAGAGATTATGTCTGAATTATTATCTATTTCAAATTTTAAATTATTAGCCTTTAATATCTTTATAGCTTCATCCTTTTTCTTACCTCTAATTTCAGGAATTACTACATCCTTCAAAAGACTTTTAGACACATCTTCAGCGCTAGCATCCACCTTAAAATCTAAATAATTAAATATATCATTAAATAGTTGTTTTGCTACTGGAGTTGTAATTACTCCTGCATAATATTCTCCAGCACTAGGTTCATCTATGGAAATAAAAATTGTTACTTTAGGATCTGACGCTGGTGCCATACCTACAAAAGATGATACATATTTTCCAGCTTCATAAGTTCCATTTTGAGAATTTACCTTTTGAGCCGTACCTGTCTTACCTGCTATATGATATCCTTCAATATAGGTTCTTTTTCCACTGCCTTCAGAAATAACTCTTTCAAGATAACTTCTTAATTTTCTCATATTTGCTTCAGAGGCCACTCTTTTTTCTCCAAGATTATCATACACTTTATCAATAATCTTATCATTTCCATCCCCATGAGTAATTTCTTTCATTATATGAGGTCTAATCCAAATCCCATCATTAGCTATAGCATTGAAAGCAGCTAAAAACTGAATAGGATTAACTGTATTGGTTTGCCCAAAAGATATAGTAGCTAAATCCACTTCACTTATGGACTCTGTTTTCTTAACAATACCTTTTGCTTCACCAGGTAAATCTATACCAGTTTTTTGTCCAAAGCCAAAAAGCTCTATATATTTATTTAACTTTTCCTTTTGAAGCTTTTGTCCAACATTTATAAAACCAACATTACAGGAATTTTTAAGTATATCAGAAAAATCTTGAGTTCCATGCCCTCCTCGTTTCCAGCAGTGTATAGTTCTTTTCCCTACCACAATACTTCCATTACATACAAATCTATCAGTATCGCTAATAACGCCTTCTTCTAAAGCTGCAGTTGCAGTTATTACTTTAAATATAGAACCAGGTTCATAGGTATCATTTACGCATCTATTTCTCCATTTTTTTTGAAGCTCATCCCAATTTTCTGCACCTTCCCTAGGATTATTAGGATTAAAATCAGGCTTGTTTGCCATAGCATATATTTCTCCAGTCTTAGGGTCCATGACCATTACAGATACTGTTTTAGCTTTATTGTCTATAAGAGCCTGTTCTGCAGCTTTTTCTGCAAAATGCTGTATCTTTTTGTCTATAGTTAATACTGCATTTTTTCCTTCTATAGGTTTTGTATATTCTGATATAGTATTTGGAAGTTCCTTATTTCTTCTTTCTAATTCTGCTAGCCTAACTCCAGGTATTCCTGTAAGTTCTTTATTGTAAGAAAGTTCTATACCTGTAAGACCATCCCCATCTACATTAGTGCAGCCTAAAACATGGGCCAGAAAATCATTGTTTGGATAGTATCTTTTAGTATCAGGAGACACCAAAATACCACTTATATTAAGATTACTTACTCTTTCTGCCTCTTCTTTTTCTATTCTTCGTATAAGATTTGCTGACTGCATAAGTTCTCCATTAGGAAGCCTCTTATTTAAAATTTTAAGAACTTCTTCATATTTCATATTAAGGGCCACAGAAATATCTTTTGCTACTTCTTCATTAGTAAGATTTTGCTTTTTTAAATACTGCCTTAGAGCATTCATATCTATATCTACCCTATAAACATTAGCACTAACAGCTAGTTCATTACCATTTCTATCTAGTATTTTTCCTCTTTTTGCTGCAATTTTTACTTCACTTGTCCATTGTTCAATAGCCTTAGCAGAATAATCTTTAGATTTAAATATCATTATATAACTAAGTCTACATATAAGTATGGAAAATATAAAGCAGAGAAATGTAAATATATATATCATTCTCCGCTTGATTATTACTATATCCCTATAATTTTTTAAAGACACCACCTAACCTCCATAAGAATTGCTATTATCATTGTGAATATATTAATATGTTCTTATGTAATTTAAAATAAATATTTTTTCACTTTTGTCATTAACAATTCGAAAGAGTTTTTGCTTGTTTCTTCTTCTATAGTTTTAAAATTATTTTTTGAGAGATCTACACTTATAGCTTTACTTTTATCAGGTAACGCCATACTTAATTTGCTTTCTGAAGTACTTTTTACATTCTGGAGACTGCTGTGCTTTAAAAGATCAATCTTAAGTGATTCATTTTTAGCATTAATAGATTCTATTTCTTTGTTTATGGATGATAATTTTTTTTGCATAGAAAATATAGCTGCATATCTAAATGTTAAAATCATCCCTACTACAAACACTACAGATATTAGCTGCATAGCATTCTTTTTCTTTCTTATTCTTTCTTGTTTCAGCCTATAGTCTCTATCCTTTTTAGCTTCTTTAAGTTTTTTATAATCTTCATTTTTAGATGGAAGATTTGATTTTCTTTCAGGCGCTAAAACATTATTACCGCTTATGTATTTTTTCATCTCTTTCTCTACCAATATATTCACCTCTTAATCATCTTATAACTATTTTTTCAGCAATTCTTAATTTAGCACTTCTGCTCCTTGGATTTTCTTCGACTTCTTCTTCAGAAGGTTCTATAGGTTTTTTGGTTAATATCTTTATTTGAGGTTTTTTCCCACAAACACATATAGGAAATTCTTTTGGACAAGTACATGGATTCTCTAAACTTTTAAATTTATTTTTTATTATTCTATCTTCTAAAGAATGAAAAGTTATTATAGCCATTCTTCCTTCAGGATTTAAATGGTTAATACCCTGTTCCACTGCTTTATCAAGTATGCCTAATTCATTATTTACTTCTATTCTTATTGCTTGAAAAGTTCTTTTAGCTGGATGAGGTCCTTCTCTTCTAGCTCTTGCTGGTATAGCAGCTTTTATTATATCTACTAGTTGGAAAGTAGTACTTATGGGGCTATTTTCTCTCTTTTTCACTATAAAATCTGCAATTCTAGAAGCAAATTTTTCTTCCCCGTATTCTCTTATTATTCTGTATAGTTTTTCTTTAGAATAACCATTTACCACTTCGTAAGCTGATAAACCATTATCTCTATTCATTCTCATATCTAAAGAGGCATCCTTCATATAACTAAAGCCTCTTTCATCATTATCTAACTGATAGGACGAAACTCCTAAATCCATTAGTATACCATCTACATATTCTATATTTAAATTTTTTAATATTTCATCTAAGTTATAAAAGTTATCATGTACATAGATAACATTTTCATAATCTTTTAATCTTTCTTTTGCTGCTTTAATTGCATCCCTATCTTGGTCTATACCTATGAGCTTTCCCTCTTTAGAAAGTCTTTTTATAATTTCTTTAGAGTGACCTGCTCCTCCTAAGGTACAGTCCACATAAATTCCATTTTCTTTTATATTAAGTCCTTTTAAACATTCTTCCAATAGCACCGATACATGCCTAAATTCCATACCGCATCTCCTTTTATATACCTAGCTCATTCATTTTTTCAGCTATTTCATCAAAGTCCATATTAGAGCTATTATAGTCTTCCCATTTTTCTTTGCTCCATACTTCAATTCTAGTTAGAACTCCTATACTTACTATTTCCTTTTTTACTTCAGCATATTCTATAAGATTTTGTGGAATAAGCGCCCTACCCTGCTTATCTAGTTCTATTTCACTAGCTCCAGAAAAGAAAAACCTAACAAAAGCTCTTGCATCTTTATTAGTAAGAGGTAATTGCTTTAATTTCTGTTCTAAAGCATCCCACTCTTCTAAGGTATATATATATAAACACCCATCTAGACCTTTTGTCATTACAAATCTTTCCCCAAGCTTTTCTCGGAATTTAGAGGGAATAATTATTCTATTTTTACTATCTATGGCATGATTGTATTCTCCCATAAACATAATGAAATTCCCTCCACTTTACTCCACTTTAAACCACTTTCATATCATTTATTCTATAAAAAACAAAAAAACCCTTCTTTTTTAGAAGGATTTTTAAATAAATATTTTAATCTACCACTGATAAAACATTATTTTCTCTTTTGATAAAATTATTTATAACATCTTCTACATCTTCTGCTTTTATACTTTCTACAACAGCTTTATACGAAAATGGATCTATATTATTTATAAAATATCTGCTTAAATAGTTTCCGAGTCCCTCTATACTGTTAAACTTCGAAACATAAGATCCAAGCAAAGATTTTTTTATCCTATTTAGTTCATCTTCTTCTATACAAACAGTTTTTTCGAAGTAATCTATTATAGCTTCATTTAAAGCTATAGGATCTTTACTTTCACTGCCTATAAGAAAGTGTGCATATTCCTTTTCAATGACATAATCATAAGAAAAACTTTCATTTATGAGACCTTCTTCATAAAGCTTTTCATAAAGCTTTGAAGTTTTACTAAAAAACATCTTACCAAATGCACTCATTACTGCATTTCTTTTAAATATATATTTTTCATCCTGGCTGTAATAGGCATCTTTATAGCCAATTATGCAATTTGGTATACTTACACCCATATGAGCTTTTATTTGTTTTTCTTTTATATTTATGGGTTCTTCATGTTTTAAAAGCTTTGCGTTAAAATGGCCCTTATCAGGTACACATCTTTCTACTATAGTTTTAATTGTATTCTCATCTACATCTCCTACTATAACAAGGATCATGTTATTGGGATTATAAAATGTGTTATAGCATTTATAAAGCATCTCTGGAGTAATAGAGTATACAGAGTCTACGGTACCTGCAATATCATTTTTTAAAGGATGGGAATTATACATGGCTAATAACGCATTGGAATATATCTTAAAACCTGGATTATCGTCATACATCCTTATTTCCTGTTCTATTATTCCCTTTTCTTTTTGCACATTTTCCTCTGTAAAATAAGGATTAAACACAAAATTTATTAATAATTTGAGACTTTCATAAAAATTATCTGTACAAGTAAAATAATAGGCTGTATTTTCAAAATTAGTATAGGCATTAGGTGAAGCACCTAATTTAGAAAATTGATCAAAAATATTTCCACTTTGTTCTTCAAATAATTTGTGTTCTAAAAAATGAGCTATACCTAAAGGATAAGTCTTAAATTCTTCTTTTCCATCCACAGAAAAGCATATATCATTAGATCCATAATTTACTGTGATCATAGCAAATTTTTTGCTGTAGCCTTTTTTAGGCATGATATATACCCTTAATCCATTATAAACATAACTATACAAGTTTTCATCTATATAATCTATATTTCTAATATCCACAATTATCACTCCATTTCTAAGGGTTAATTCTATCTAATATGTGAATTGCACCAAGATTTAATTTATTACTAGCTTCAATTACTCTATCTACTGTAACCTTTTGTATGTTTTCCACTATATCATCTATGTGATAATCCACTCCATTAATTTTTAATGAAGCTATATAATCCAATAAGCTGTATTGAGAGTCCTGAACAGTCTTTAATCCAGTAATAAGCTTGTTTTTTGAACTTACCACTTCCTGATTAGTTATATACCCATTTTGTATATTTTTTATCTGTTCAAATATAATGTCTTTAGTCTTGTCAAAATTTTCAAAGTTTACTCCACTGGTTATGGTGAGTATCCCTTTAAATTTTTCTATAAAGGATTGACTATAATAGGCTAAACTATTTTTTTCTCTAACCTCATTAAACAGTTTAGAATGAGTTCCTCCACCTAAAATGGAGTTCATAACAGCTAAAGCAAAATAATCACCTTGAAAAATATTTATGTTGGTTCTATAGCAAAGTGAAAGCTTACCTTGATTTACATTCATATTTTCTTTTACTATTTTTGCTTCCTTAGAATTATTATAGGCGGGCTGATATGCTCTATAATCTCTGCTTCCGCTTATCATAGATATTTTGCTTAAATAACTCTTTACTTTTTCTTCATTAAAATTTCCTGAAATAAACCCATACATAGGATAAGTGCTTTTTATATCATTCCATAATGCAGTCAGCTCTTCTACTTTTATATGCTCTAATCTATCAATATTGCCATATACGTATACAGAATAAGGCTCTCCTTCTGTACATATTTCTTCTACTCTTTCTACGGAATAACTAGTTTTATCGTCTATTCTTGAATTGATAAGAGACTTAAGATTTTCTTTTTCCTGATCAAAATACTCTTTGCAAAAACAGCCATCTTCTAAATAATTATTGTCTATTATCTCCTTTAAAAAATCTATTGCTTCTTTCCATAAGTCTTCTTTTCCAAAGGTATATCTATCATCTAAAAATGATATATAAAAATTCATAAATAGACTCTCACCTTTTTTTGATATAACTATATCAAATACTGCTCCATATAATTCTTGAAGTTTTATCCATATATCTTTTGTAGACTTATACTTTTTACATCCTCTCTTTAATATAGAAGCTATAAGATTATAATCAGTAACTTTATCGTCTAAAGGGAATGGTATAATAAGGCTTATAGCATTATTCTTAAATTTTTTATTTTCTATAAATAAAATATTATTCATAATTTTTCTCCTTTATTAAATATTAATCATAATATATCACTAATATTTATATTTTACCACTATAGCTAAAATTTATTTACTAAAATATATTTTATTGACATTATTCTTATTATATTGTAGAATTCATAATGTGATTTAATATATGGGGGTAGATGAGTGCTGGTGTGCTCGCCGGTCTTCAAAACCGTGTTGTGGTGCTAATACCATCATAGGTGGGTTCGATTCCCACATACTCCCGCCAATAATTATATAAAATAAAGTGGAGTGTAGCAAAACTACTTAAAAAGCAGTTTGCTACATTCCTTTTTTGAATTTTAAAATGAATACTATAAATATTTAACTGCAGGTATTATGTCATACTAAAAAATCCACCTAGAAATCAAATCTAAGTGGACAGCCTGTTTTATTGTATATTTGACAAAGGGTACAGTTTAACCCTTATTTTTTATTATTCTTATTTCAGACTTAACTTTTTCATACCTTTTAAATTACACATTAAATCTAAAATTAACCACATCTCCATCTTTCATTTCATAGTCTTTTCCTTCTAGTCTAAAATAGCCTTTTTCTTTGGCTACAGCTTCAGAGCCGCATTCTATGAGTTTATCATAGGATATTATCTCTGCACGAATAAAACCTCTTTCTATATCTGAATGTATTTTGCCTGCTGCCTGTGGAGCTTTAGTGCCTTTTACTATAGTCCAAGCCCTTGATTCCTGTTCCCCGGCAGTCAAAAAACTTATAAGTCCTAAAAGTTTATAGCTGGCACTTACAAGCTTGTCTAAGCCTGTTTCTTCCAGACCATATTCTGCAAGCATTTCCATCTTCTCTTCATCTTCTAAAGTTGAAAGTTCTTCTTCAAGCCTTGCACATACTACAACCACTTCTGCATTTTCAGCTGCTGCATATTCCTGTACCTTTTTTACATAGCCATTTTCTATATTACCTTCCATAAGATCTTGTTCAGATATATTAGCAGCATAAAGTACTGATTTAGAAGTTATAAGGAATAGACTCTTTATAAATTCCTTTTCCTCTTCTGTAGCATCTAAAGTTCTTACAGGTTTTCCAGCTTCTAAATGAGCTTTTATTCTCTCCATTATCTCATATTCTTCTTTTGATTTCTTATCTCCTGATCTTGCTAGTTTTACTGTCTTTTCCATTCTCCTTTCTAGCACTTCCAGGTCAGAAAAAATAAGCTCAAGATTTATAGTTTCTATATCTCTTATAGGGTCTACTGAGCCATCCACATGTACTATATTTTCATCTTCAAAGCATCTAACCACATGTACTATAGCTGCAACTTCTCTTATATGGGGCAAAAATTTATTACCAAGACCTTCTCCTTTACTTGCCCCTTTAACCAATCCTGCAATATCATAAAATTCTATAGATGTGTAAACTTTTTTCCTTGAATTATACATTTTTTCCAAAACATCTAGTCTTTTATCAGGAACACTAACTACTCCCACATTTGGTTCTATGGTACAAAATGGATAATTTGCAGATTCTGCTCCTGCTTTAGTTATAGCATTAAAAAGGGTACTCTTACCAACATTAGGTAAACCCACTATTCCAAGTTTCATTCTATGTACATTCCTTTCTTACTTTAGTATATCGCCTTTTAAATTATACTCTAGCTAAACATATATTTCAACTAAGGGATTAAACAGGAATAAAAAAACTTTTATTGATGAATATTAAATCCATTGATATAATTTCATTATATATCTAATTATATAAAAGGGAGGTTTTTACTATGGATATGTGGGTTAGAGAAGCTCAAATAGATGAGGCTGCTATGACTTATAAGGTAAAAGAAACTCTTGTTAGAAAAAAAACTAAATTTCAAGATCTTGCTATAGTTGATACTTATGCTTTGGGAAGAATGCTACTTCTAGATGGTATAGTTCAGACTACTATAAAAGATGAATATGTATATCATGAAATGATTACACATATTCCTTTATTTACTCATCCAAATCCTAAAAAGGTTTTAGTGGTAGGCGGCGGTGACGGTGGTGCTATAAGGGAAATATTAAAACATACCTCTGTAGAAAAAGTTATATTATGCGAAATAGATAAAGTGGTTATAGAAGAATGTAAGAAATTTTTACCAGAAATCAGTTGTGCCCTTGAAGACCCAAGATGTGAAATATTCATAGGTGACGGTATAAAATATGTGCATGAACATAAAAATGAATTTGATGTTGTAATAGTTGATTCTACAGATCCTTTTGGTACTGCAGAAGGATTATTTGGAGGAAGCTTTTATAAAGAAATCTTTGAATGTCTAACTGAAGACGGAATATTTATAGCTCAGACAGAAACTCCTTTCTACTTACCAGATGTAGTAAAAAGAGTTTATGATGATGCAAAGGCTGTATTTCCAATAACTAAATTGTTTATGGCAGGTATACCAACTTATCCTAGTGGATACTGGAGTTTCACTATAGGTTCTAAAAAGTATGATCCAGAAAATGTAGATTTAAGTGCTAAGCCAGAGTTAGATACAAAATACTATACCAAAAAATTGCATCAAGCCTGCTTTGTACTTCCAAAATTTGTAGAAGATCTAACAAAATAGAAATAATGTAGCTGTCGCCTTAATCATTTAGTGCGACAGCTACATTTATTTTGAATACTCCTTTATCAATGCAAATTCCTTATCTGTTATACCCATTTTTTCTTTTAATATTTTATCATCTACCTTAGCTTCATCCCCTAAATATATCTTAAGATTTAATATCTTATTAGGATAATATTCATATAAATCTCTCCCTAGCTTTTTTAAAAAACATTTAAAATAGAATTCATATATACTGCTGTTTAAAACAGATTGAATATATGTATAAGATATATATTGGTTTTTAGCCTTTAAGGCATAAATATCTGCACTAAAATAGCTTCCTATGTCTATAGCAAACCTATTACTTGAAGATTTATATGGAAATATTATTTTTTCTTCTTCAAATATTTTTTGGTTTCTACCCCATTGTAACTCATACCATTTCCTAATGCCTTTTTTACATTCTCTTCTTCCCTGGAGTTTATCTTTAAAGTCCTTTATATGACTAATAGCTTTTGGATAGTTTTCTTCATTATCTATATTATCTGAATATATTATAAAGAGCTCTTTCCTATCCACTTCATTTTTTTTAATAAAACTGCCTTTTATCCAAGGTTTAATAAGTTCTTTTTCAATGCCATAACTTTCTATAGTTTTCTCATCTACTATAAAAGCTTTATCACATCCTGTTATAATTCCTTGATAGATATCAGCTATATCTCCTATGTAAAGCTCCGATTTTTTTTCTATCTTTTCTATGATTCTTTTTTCCTTCTCGTCTATAAGAATCCATATGCCGCTTTTAGAAGTCTCTATAGCAGTAGAAAATTTTTTAAACTCATCTTCCTCATTTATATTATCTATAAAGGTTTTATTCCTTTCATTCAATTTTTTTATAGTAGGTTTTATAACTTCTGTGGTACATGGATGCTCTTTATCTTTTTCTAAAAAAAGTATAACTGGGTCTATGCCAGCTCCTTTAAAAGGTCTTAATCCATAAAAATCAAATATCCTTTTTATATAATAATTTTTAGCTATAAAATTTCTTATACCATCTCCACTTTTTGTTTCTAAAATATATCTTGAAGTTATAAAGCTTAATTTTCCATTATTCTTTAAACAATAAAAAGCCTTTTTAAAAAAACAATAGGATATATCACTTTTGTCTTTATATACATCTGTATACCCACTCTTAATAAACTTAACATAATCATTATCTACAGTTTTATGTCCTATATATGGTGGATTTCCTATTATAATATCAAATTCTTTTTTAGTATCCTTAAGTAAAAAATCTTTACAAATGAAATTTTCTTCTTTTATATGCTTACTTTCCATCCACAAATCTACTTGCAGAAATTTCAAAGCTAAAGGATCTATATCAAATCCAAATAAATTATTATCTATAATGTGCTTATCTATATCTTGAATTTTCAAATCTTCATTGATTTTCATATTGACTTCCTGAAGATTTTCTAAATATATAT
Source organism: uncultured Clostridiaceae bacterium (assembly GCA_946405135.1). Classification (GTDB taxonomy): domain Bacteria; phylum Bacillota; class Clostridia; order Clostridiales; family Clostridiaceae; genus CAMJGD01. The sequence goes on from CAMJGD010000001.1 coordinate 102,378, forward strand.
TTTTTAAGTAAAAATAACATTCTTTAATAAAATTACCGGTACCGCAAGAAGGATCTAATATCTTTAAGTAAGGATTGTTTATTATATCCTCTGGTTCTATAGTACTTTCTATTACATACCTGGTTAGTTTTTTAGGAGTGTATACCACACCCTTTTCTTTTTTTCCATTTATATTCTTATAGTAATAGTCTCCAAAAGAATCACTTAATTCCATTCCTGTATCTAATTTAATATCATTAATCTTCTCTGTTTTGCAAAAAATATCATTAGGTTCATCTAAAATACTAATTAAGGCAGATGCCATTTTTTTAAGTTTATCCATGAAACTCATTCTCCATTCTAATAAAATATAAAGAGGTGACTTAAGTTGATTAAATTGCTAACAAGTTTTATTATATTTACTACCTTATCCTTAAATAGTTTACCAAAAAATATAATTAATGAAAATACTAATTACAGCCCCCTATCTTACAGCAGCTATCTAAATTCTAAATATAAAAAAGTTGAAGGCGAAAATTTAAGTACAAAAGAATTTAACTGGTACTTTAATCCTAGGAATGATGGCCTTCCTCCAGAAGGTCCTAAAGAAACTAAATCCTTTATAGACAAATATGATGCCTATTATCTTGGCGATACTTCAAAAAAAGTTATATATCTTACTTTTGATGAAGGCTATGAAAATGGATATACTGAAAAAATATTAGATGTACTTAAGAAAAATGATGTAAAGGCAGCATTTTTTGTAGTTAAACCCTATATAAAGTCTAATCCTGAAATTATAAAGAGGATGGTAAATGAAGGACACTTAGTATGTAATCACAGTGCAAATCATCCTTCTATGGCTGCTATAAAAGATCAGAGTAAATTCAATAAAGAATTTACCGATGTAGAAGAAGTTTTTGAAGAAATTATTGGTACTAAAATAGCTAAATTTTTTAGACCTCCTATGGGTAAATATAGCGAACTTTCTTTGTACTATACTCAAAAGCTCGGTTACAAAACTGTGTTTTGGAGTTTTGCTTATCATGATTGGGAACCAACTAGACAGCCTGACCCGGAAAAAGCAAAAAAAACTATAATGAACCGAAGTCATAATGGCGGCATAATTCTTTTACATGCCGTATCAAAAACCAATGCAGATATACTAGATGATCTTATAAAAGAATGGAAAGAAAAAGGCTATGAAATAAAAACTCTAAATGATCTTCCTTAACATAACCTTTGTTACTTAAGATTAAATATAAATTTAAAAGATCCCTTTAAAATTAATTTCCCCAAGTTATACCTGGGGAAATTTTTATTAATTTTCTATTTTATTTTCCACTATTACTAATAATTCATCTCTAAAATGTCTTCCTTGTTCTACTAATTCCTTACATTCATTTTTAATAGAATTTCTTATTTCCTCTTCTTCCACACTGGATAAATTTATTTTTACATTAAGTACTGCACTTTCTATAGCAGTCTGCAGTAAAAGTGCAGCAACTCCAGCATCAGAAATAGCATTTATATTTCCATATTCTACGGATACTTTTAGATAATCATATAGCTGAAAAGCCTTTTTTGATAATTTGCGAGGTACATCTAAAGCTAGCTTATAAGCTTCATCTATTTTCTGTTTTCTAAGTTTTTTTTCTTCTTCAGTTTCTTTTGGCATTTTAAAAGCATCCATGACCTTTAAAAATACTTGAGTATCTTCTTCCATTATGTTTAAGAACTCCTCTTTTAACTGAAGGGTTTTGTTAAGGCTTTCAGTTATGCTTTCTTTTACGCTTTCATCATAGGCATTGTAAGCTTTTTTACCTACAGTTAAATTAATAACCATACTATTTAATGCTGCAGCCAGCGAAGCAGAAAGAGCAGCAATACTTCCTCCTCCAGGAGCTGGTGAATTTGAAGCTAATTCATTAAGAAAGTTTTCTACAGTTAAATCTTTTAACATGTTTTATCCTCCTCATCACTCATTTTTAAAAACAAATTATTCTTTTTATACATCTAATTTTACAAAGTTTTCAACTCTTTTAACAATACTTCCATCTTTTATAAGTCTAGTACATTTATCTAATTCCTTATACATTATCTTGTCTTCAGCAATAAAGTCTACAACTTCTCTTACTGCTTTATAAGCTTCTTTTGTTCCTTTTCCAAGCTCAAAGCCTTCTCTGAAATCTATAGCCTGACATGCTGCCATAATCTCTGTAGCTAGAACTCTTGTGGTATTTTCTAATATTTCTCTACTTTTTCTAGCAGCTATAGTTCCCATGCTCACATGATCTTCTTGATTTGCAGAAGAAGGTATAGAATCTACTGAAGCAGGATGAGCTAATATCTTATTTTCTGAAACAAGAGCTGCTGCTGCATATTGTGTTATCATAAATCCTGAGTTTAGCCCTCCATTTTTTACTAAAAATGCTGGAAGATCATTTAACTGATAATTTATAAGCCTTTCTAATCTTCTTTCTGATATATTTGCCATCTCTGCTATAGCAATACCCAAAAAATCAAAGGCTAAAGCCATAGGCTGTCCATGGAAATTTCCTCCTGAAATTACATCTCCCTCTTGAGTAACTATAGGATTATCTGTAACTGAATTTATTTCAATTAAAACTTTTTCTTTTACATAGTTTAAAGCATCTTTACTAGCACCATGCACCTGTGGAACGCACCTTAAAGTATAAGCATCTTGTACTCTTATTTCTCCTTGATGAGTTACAAAACTACTTCCTTCTGTAAGAGCTAATAAATTTTTAGCTGTATTTATCTGACCATCGTGAGGTCTTATGGTATGAAGTCGTAAATCATAAGCATCTTTTATGCCCCTTAAGGCCTCAACAGTTAATGCTGCCGCTATATCGCTAATTTTAATTACATTTAATGCATCATATAATGTAAGTGCACCTACGGCTGTCATAACTTGAGTACCATTTATAAGAGCTAATCCTTCCTTATATGTTAAATCTATTACAGGAATTCCTGCTTCCTTCATAGCTTCTCGTCCTGGCATTATTTTGCCTTTATATTCTGCCTCTCCTTCACCTATCATAGGAAGTACCATATGAGCTAGTGGAGCTAAATCTCCTGACGCTCCTAGAGATCCCTTTTCTGGTATACAAGGATGTACTCCTTTATTTAACATCTGAATTAATGTATTTAATGTATTTTCACTTATACCTGAATATCCTTTACATAAGGCATTTGCTCTTAAAAGCATTATGCACCTTACCACATCTTTTGGAAGTAAATTTCCTGTACCACAAGCATGAGATAATATAAGATTTCTTTGAAGCATTTTACAGTCATCACTAGAAATGCTTACATCTGCAAATTTCCCAAAACCCGTAGTAACACCATAAACTACTTTACTATCTTTTACTATATCATCTATTATTTTTCTTGACTCTAATATTTTAGTTTTAGCCTCTTTACTTATTTCAACTTCAACACCATTTCTGCACACTGACACCATTTTTTCAAGATCAAGGCTATTTCCATCTATAATTATCTTTTCCATATATTAACCCCCTTATATTTCTATACTTATATTATTCTTTAATAAAGTACTTTTTCCTGCACAATATGCAGTTTTGAATTTTCTGAATTTATTTTGCAATTTACCATATCATCATGCTAAACCATTTTACTCTATGGACACCATTACAGCAGACAAAATTATAAATACACTTCCAAAAACTATTCCTATACTCCAGCTTTCATTAAGTAATACTATTCCAAGTAGCATACCTACAATAGGTTCTATGTTACTAAGTATAGAAGCATTAGTAGGTCCTATACGTTTTACTCCTTCTATAAAAGCCATAAGCGCAATAACTGTAGATATAAGAGCAAGTAAAAATATGTACATATAACTTTGTAAGTTTATATTTAAATTGATGCCTCTCTTAAATATGCCAAAAATAAAAATGCATAAATCAGCAGTAATAGATAAAATATAAGTGTCATAACATAGCTATTTACTTCTTTTATAAAGTCTCTTGAAGTTCCTAGCACATATATGGAGTAAAAAATTGAGGCTGAAAAGGCAAATAATATACCTTTTATATCTCCAGTAAAATTCATGTCTCCTAGAAGACAGTATACTCCTAAGGTAGATACAATAAGGGCTGCAATCTTTTTTAAATTCATTTTTTCCTTGTGCATAAAAAAGGAAAGCATGGCCACTAAAACAGGATAAGTATAAAGTATCATACTAGCCATACCTACGGAAATGTATTTATAAGATGTAAATAAAGATATGGAAGATGCAAAATAGCCTGCAAATCCTATAAGCATAATGTATGTTGTTTTTTTTAGGTTTAGATTAGCTTTTATGCCTTTAACTTTAATGTATATAATGAGAATTATAGATGCCATAGCAAATCTTATGAATAAAAGACTATAGGTACTTACTCCATTTTTATAAATTAATTTAGCAAGGATAGGCATAGCTCCAAAGCATATAGATGCCAAAATTACATATAAAACTCCTTCTATTTTTTTCAAAAATCCCCCCACCTTTAACAAATAAAATTTAATGCTTTAAAGTATCTATATATGGATTTTCCCACACATTTAAAAATATATGCTCTTTGACATCCTTTTCAGGCTGATGAGCTTTTTCTTCTTCAGGAACTCCTATTGGAGTTATAGCTACTACTCTAAATTCCTGTGGTATATTTAATATGGATTTAAGTTTATTCTCATCTAGAGAACCAATCCAGCAGGTTCCATACCCCTCATTGGTGGCTGCTAAAACAAAATGCTCCATAGCTATAGCAGCATCTGCCATATAATATGCTTTTCCATCTACATCCCCTGACTTGCTAGGATCTGAAGCTATCACTGCTAACATAGGTGCTTCTTTTACTGCTCTTTTAGCACTATCATCTTTATTTAATATGGTCTCTGAAATTCTATCCTTTTCATAACTATCATCTACCATAATAAATTTATAGCTGGTTTTATTTCTCCAAGAAGGGGCTCTCATAGCAGCATTTATAATTCTATTTAACTTATCCTGATCAATGTTTTCTTTTTTAAAAGATTTTAAGCTTTTTCTTTTTTCAATTACCTCATAAAAGTCCATATAATCACACTCCTCAGAGTTATTATGCGTACCATATGGATTTATTATACTTCACTTATTTTGCTATGCTGCTAATGTTTTCATATAGATAATCTATAAGTTTATTCCAGTCAAATCTGTCTTTGCAAAGTTCATAGGTGAATTTTGACAACTCTTTAAAATCTTCTCTTTTAATATATTCTTCTAATGCTCCTTTTAAAGCCTCTTTATCTTTAGGTGGTACAAGCCTTCCATTATCTTTAATCACTATTTCCTTTGCTATACCTACATCTGTAGCAATGATTATATCTCCTAAAGCTGCAGCCTCTACAAAGGCAATACCAAAGCTTTCAAAATCTGAAGTTAAGGAAAATATTTTTGCTTTTAAATAATATTCATAAAGCTCTTTCCTTTGCTCTATATTTCCCTTAAAAATCACTTTTTCTTCGAGTTCAGGATTTTCATAGAAAAAGTTATCTATATAAGATTTAAACTCCTCTTCTATAGGACCAATAAGTATAAGCTTCCAATCCTCTCTTATTTCTTCATCTATGGATGCAAAAGCTTCCAGCAGCATTTTTGTATTTTTTTCTTCCGCTCCTATCCTAGCAACATTTAGTATTATGTTTTCTTTTAGACTGTAATCATATTTTATATTGATGGAATTCAAATAATCATAATCTATGCCATTTGGCAAATTTATCATTTTGTGCTGCTGATTAGGTAAAAGTTCCTTTAGATTTAAAAAAATGCTTTGTTGTTCTACACTTATAAGATCTATTTTATTTAAAAATTTATTTAACAAGTCATAGGTAATTCTATTTAGCTTTAAAATCCTTTCTACAAGCTTATGGCTGCAATCAAGTTTAAGATATATTTTACCTTTAGGATTATAATACTTATAGGTATAGGCATATATAACGGAACTCATAGTAACATGAAAAATATGAAGTACATCTATATTTTTAGCATTACTTTTTAAATATAATGCTCCATCTATACTAAAATTTTTTAATCTCCTTTTAACAAAATCTATTTTTAATCCTTTAACTTCATTTTCTATATAGGGATACTCACCATTTTTATATGTAACTACAGTACTATGGTATCCATATCTTTCATAAAGCTTATAGGGTATCATTCCCATGTCTTTTATAAGATTAACATTAGCTGTTTTTAAATATTGCATAGAATATCTCATAAGAATTTCCTTTCCCATAATTTAAGTAATTCTGTTATTTATAGGTAATAGCTTTAAATATAAATTTAGGTATAGAACCTAATCTTCTTATTCTTGCTGGTTCTTTTAAAACCCTGTAAAGCCACTCTAAGCCTATATTTATCATCCATTTAGGTGCTCTTTTTACTTCTCCGGCAAATACATCAAAACTGCCGCCTACGCCCATGAAAATTGTGCAAGGAAGCTTATCCATATAATTTGCTATAAATAATTCTTGTTTAGGACATCCCATGGCCACAAAAATTCCATAAGGCTTTTTTTCTTTAATATCATCTAATATAGCTTCACAATTTTTTATATCAAAATACCCATCATGACTTCCTGCTATTTTTATTTTAGGATATCTATTCTTAATATTTACTATGCATTTATCTAATACATCTTGCTTTGTCCCCAATAGATAAATAGATTTATTTTGTTCACTGCATATTTTGATTATATCTTCCATTATTTCAATACCAGCTATTTTTTCTTTTATATTTTTATGCAAAATTTTTGCAGAAATAATAACTCCAATACCATCCGGTATTATTATACTATTTCCACTTTTAAAATTTTGTAGTAGCAGTGGATCATTCATGCCATTGTAAAGCACTTCAGGATTCCCTGATATAATATGAATTTTGTGATCACTTTTAAATATACTTTGCAAAAGTTCATTTCTATCCCCGCAATATATATCGTATCCAAGTATATTTACCATACATTACACCTACTAACTTATTTTGTATATATTTTGTATTAAAGATTCTGCTAAGAAAACTAAAATCCAAAAAGCAATGGCTACTTGAGGTACAAATAAAATATTATCAAATATATTAAGAAAAATCATGACTATAGCTGAAGTCAAAAATCCTGTATAAAAATATTTAAAATAATCTTCTGATTTTTTAAATACACAGATCAAATCCTTTATTATACTAAAAATAATAAATACAAATGTTATAAATCCGAATAAGCCCAATTCACTGAATACCTTTAAGTAAGAATTGTGAGAAGGAAATTCTGATATTCCTTCCATTTTAAGCTCTGGATACTTCATAACATAACTATCATATAAGGCAGAAAAGTTGCCATTTCCTACTCCGCTTAATGGATGCTCTTTTATCATTTTTAAAGCAGTTTTCCATATATTTAATCTAGATATATTTTGTGAGCTATCTTTAAACTGTTTTATTCTTTCCATAACAGAAGGAATAGAAAAAGCTGCTACTCCTCCTAATAGTATAGCAATTATAAACTTCCAGCTATATATTATAGCCATAAATACTAATCCAATACCAAAAGCAAGCCAAGAATTTCTAGAATAAGTTAGTATAAGATTTATAACTGTTAAAACTGCATTTATACCATAAAAAGCTTTTTTCTTTTTATTATCTTCATATAAATATAGCATAAAACAAGGAAATATACTCATAGCTAAATAAGCACCAAAAGAATTAGGATTGCCCAAAGTAGCTTCTACTCTTGGTCTGTTTTCTAAAATAACTGCATAAGTTGAAACTCCTATCTTAGTAAAATACTGGAGTATACCTATAATATTTAGTGCAAAAGTAGAAAAAATAAAAACTTCTAATATTAGTTTTATACTGTTTTTATCATTTATTTCATTTAATATAAAACAGCCGATTAAAATATATGAAAGAAATCTAATAGCTTCATTTAAAGCAATTCCTTTGTATGCTGAATAAGATACAGAAATTATCATAATTATGAAAAGTAAATTCATTCCTGCTATTAATTTATTTTTTTTAAGTCTTTTAAATTTAAATTTCAAATATAGTTTTTTATTATTTATCTGCATAATAAATGCAAAATAACTTAAAAATAGAATAATGAACATTGCATCACCATAACTAAATTTTTTATATATTTTTAAATTTGATGGCAATATTATAGATGCTATCATATAAATAGCAAATAAATTTCTCAGTATTCTCCTATGCTTTTTTGTCATATACATTATTATTCCTCCCATTTAACTTTAGCAAATTAACCCCCACTTATCTGTATACTTCTCTTGTATTATCTATACAGCTTTCTATAGAATATTTTTTTATACAGTTTTCATAAGCTAAATCAGCTTTATGTTTTGCCTCTTCTCTATTATTTATTATATAAATCATGGACTCCTTGAGTTTAGTAGAATCTTCTTTATCTACAAGAAGCCCAAATTCCCCATTTCCCAGCAGTTCAGGTACTGCACCTACTTTAGTAGCTATAATAGGGATTTTATTTTTAATTGCTTCAAGTATAACATAAGGAAACCCTTCTTTAACAGAGGACATCACAAAACAATCAAGTGTTTTTAATATTTTTTCTGCATCCTGTCTATAGCCTAAAAATTCAATATTCTTATTATTTTCGGCTAACTTTTCCATAGAATCTTTCAATTCTCCATCCCCTATTAAAATTAACTGAGCTTTATACCCTTCATAAATTAAGTCATTAAAGGCTTGAATCAAGTACTTATGACCTTTTGTTGCATAAAAGTTTGCTACTAATCCAAAAGTAATACTATCCATAGTACTTGATTTTTCATATTCAATGCTGTGTTCTTTAAAATCTATGCCATTTGGTATATATACAATATTTTTATTTGGTTTCATATTGTATTTTTTTGAAAGCATTACATCCTTAGGATCCACACATATAATAGTATGGGTGTTTTTCGCTTCATGTTTTTCTATAAATTTGTATATACTTTTTTTAATAGCATTCATAGGTTCATTAAATACAAATCCATGAGCAGTAAATACTATATTATTTATTCCTGCTTTTTTAGCTGCCTCTCTTCCTAATACTCCTGCTTTTGAACTATGACAATGTACAATATCATATTTATTTTTTTTAAATTCTTTAGTTAAAAATCTATATGCCTTATAATCTTTTAAAGGACTTATCTCCCTTACCATATCTTCTACCTTTACATGCTTTATACCTAAAGCATGAAGCTTATCTAGCATATCCCCTTCGCCACCTGAATATACTGTTATATCGTATTCACTTTTAAAATTGTCGCATAACAGAAGAATATTCTTCTGGGCGCCTCCCATTTCTGATTGAGTTATAACATAAGCAATTTTTTTCATTTTCATGCTCCTTCTAGTATACTTATTTAAATTATAAAAGATATTGAGGTAAAATCTCAATATCTTTAAATATTATTCTCTATCAATTACTATTTCTGAATTTTGTTTTTCTAAATAGTCCAGAAGCTTCTCCTCTTTTTTTACACCTTCTGAGCTTTCCTTTATAAACATTATCTTAATGGTTTGAAGTATAAGCTTCATATCTAACCATAAAGAATAATTTTTTATATATATTATATCATATCTTACCTTATCCTCTGGAGTAGTACTATACTTCCCTAAAACTTGAGCGAGTCCTGTAAGTCCAGCTTTTACTATAGTTCTATACTTATAATCTGGAATTTCCTTTTTAAACTTTTCAACAAAATAAGGTCTTTCAGGACGTGGTCCTACTACACTCATATCTCCTTTAAGTATATTAAAGAATTGAGGCAGTTCATCTATTCTAGTAGATCTCATTATTCTGCCTACTTTAGTTATCCTAGGATCATCTTCTCCAGCCAAGGTAGGTCCCGTAAGCTTTTCTGCATTCATAACCATAGTTCTAAATTTAAGAACATTAAAAGTTTTTTCATCTATAGTAACTCTTTCCTGTTTATAAAATATACTTCCTCCATCTGTCAGCTTTATAGCAATAGAAAATATTATCATAATAGGACTAGTAATGATAATACCAACCAAAGAAATAACTATGTCTAAAATCCTTTTTAAAAAAGTTTGTTCTATAGTAAGTCCCAGCTTTTGAACTTTAAACATAGGTATATCATCAGCTCTATTTAGTTTAGAGTCTAATATAGCTATTTCATATATATCTGGGATTATATATATACTTTTTCTATCCAAAATACACTTATCTACAATATTACGTTTTATTTCATACTCTACATCACTACATATAAACACTACATCTACATTTTCAAGATAACTATTTAAATTTCTACACTTACTGGTACATATATACTTTATATTATAAAGATCACTTTGTTTAGAAAGTATTTTTTTAGTTAAATATTCGAGTGAACTGTTACCTATTATTAGAGAATTCTTAATTCCATGCTTTTTTCTTTTTATCTTCCATACTATATTTCTCCATACCACTAGTAAAAAATACTGAATAAAGGAGCTTATTATAAGCACACTTCTTGGATAAGCAAATCCTCTAGCAAAAAATGTTATAAAAGCTGTAGTTATAAAAAGTGCAATTATAGTAAGTGTTATAGAATAAATTATCTCCCCAGTACCTTTTTTTAATATATCATTAAGTCCAAATACATACATAAAAATAAGATAAGATATTATAATAAATGGAATTATATTTATAAACGGTTCTATATTAAATGATGGTGGATGAAAATTAAATTTAATCATAAATGCTAAATAAACTGAAAAGATAATTAAAATTGAATCTACCACATAGGTTCCAATCTTAAAAATTTCAGTTACAAGATTATTCTTTTTCATATTACACTCCTTAAACTTAAATTTCATAATTTATTTTATACTTTAATAAAATTTAAGTCAATTTTTCTCATATCAATATATACGTAAAAAAATGGAATAAGGTACTCTAAAAAAATAATTTAGCCTTAAAGACTAAATTATTTTTACTAATTATACAAAACTTTTACTAAACTATTTATTTTACAGAAAACTAAGTAAAATTTTCGTACTAATAACAACTTTACTTTAAAAGTATGTTTAACTATTTATCCATATTTGATACTCTTTCATATAGTTCTCTAAATTCATCTTTATACTTGATACCTAAAAGATATTTCATAAAGCTTTCATTTAAATCTTTTCTCTTTAGTGCAAACTCTACATTTGCTTCTAGAAATCCTTGTTTATCTCCTACATCATATCTTCTTCCTTCAAAATTATATGCATACATAGCTTCTAAATTAATAAGCTCTTTTAATGCATCTGTTAATTGAATTTCTCCGCCTTTACCTGGTTTTGTACTTGCTAAAATATCAAATATCTGTGGAGTAATGATGTATCTTCCAAGTATAGCCACATTAGAAGGTGCTTCTTCTACCTTTGGCTTTTCAACTAAATCTTTAACTTTATAAACTCTTTCTTCTATATGTATTCCTTTTACTATACCATATTTATGAACATCTTTTTTTGGTACTTCCTGCACTCCAAGAATAGTAGTTTTAAATTCATTATAGCAATTAATAAGCTGTTTTAAACAAGGCACCTCACTGTCTACCACATCGTCTCCAAGCATTACTGCAAAAGGTTCATTTCCAACAAAAGTTCTAGCACAGCTTATAGCATGCCCTAATCCTTTTGGTTCCTTTTGTCTTATATAATGTATATTGGCCATATTCGAAATATCTTTTACAAGTTTTAACAATTCATCTTTTCCTGTACATTCTAACTCCTGTTCAAGTTCTACAGATTTATCAAAATGATCTTCTATGGCTCTTTTATTTCTTCCAGTTATTATTAGTATCTCCTCTATACCTGATTGAACTGCTTCTTCTATTATATATTGTATAGTAGGTTTATCGACTATGGGTAGCATCTCTTTAGGTTGCGCTTTTGTAGCTGGAAGAAATCTTGTTCCTAAACCAGCCGCTGGTATTATAGCTTTCTTTACTTGCATTGTAGGAAGGCCCCTTTCCAATATTTTACCCAAATATATGAAAAAAGCTTCTCTTTCTTTTAATCTTTTTTATATCTGGGATTTCTATATCTTTATTTTGAACTATTTTCTTTTCATTATTCAATATACAATTAAATAAATATTCATTTTCTTTTTTTATTATATCAAAAGCTTGCTTTATATCAGTTTTTCTTTTTTCATTATTATGACCATCGCTACCTAATATATGTACCATATTTTTACTTAAAAGATTATCGGCAAATTTTTTTACATATGAACCATATAATCCTGTTAAACTTCCAGAATTCATCTGTACTATAGTTCCCTGCTCTATTAAGTTTACTAACAATTCTTCATTTTTAATTATAGCAAGATTTCTTTCTGGATGAGCTATTATAGGTAAAGCACCAAGCAGCCTAAGTTCATAAAATATGTCTTCAGTATACACTGGAAACTCTCGCATAGGAAGTTCTATTAAGAGATATCTAGTGTCATTAATTCCCCAAATCTTTTTTTGCTTATATAATTCAGGAATATTAGGATTAATATATAGCTCTAACCCTGTTAATATATTAATATGAGGATATTTTTTCTTTACCACTTCTAGTATTTCATCATAATCTTTTCTAGAAATTTCAAATTCATCCGCTATATAATGTGGTGTAGCACAAATAAGTTCTGTGCCTTCATTCTTAGCATTGCTCAGCATATCTACTGTCATGTCAATATCTTTTGAGCCATCATCAACACCAGGGATTATATGACTATGAAAATCTATCATACCTAATTACCTCTCTTTTTAATCACTGCTACCATAGTAGCCATAATACTTACCATAGTAGTTATCTTCTGAGTGATCCGGCACTTTATTCATTATAACCCCTACAATTTTACTTCCAACTTTATCTATAAGTGATTTAGCTTTCACTAAAGCTGCTTTTTCAGAAACTCCATAAGCAGCAAGCAATAATACACCATCACACAGGGATGATATGATTTGAGAATCAGTTACAGCTAATACTGGTGGTGAATCTATAAGTATGAAATCAAAAATCTTTTCAAATTCCTGAATTATTGCCTTCATCTTTTTAGAGCCTAAAAGTTCTGAAGGATTAGGTGGGGTTGGACCACTTGTTAACACATATAAATTATTAATTTCTGTAGATAATATACATTCTTCTATTTTAGTATTTTGAGTTAATATATTTGTCAATCCGCGAGAATTAGATACCGCTACTTTTTTATGTATAGTTGGCTTCCTTAAGTCACAGTCCAACAATAATACTTTTTTACCACTTTGTGCAATGGTAATAGCTAAATTAACTAACACAGTGCTTTTACCTTCACCTGGTGCAGAAGAAGTTATTAGTATAGTTTTCATTTCACCATCTAGTGAAGAAAATTGTATATTAGTTCTTAATGTTCTAAAAGCTTCTGCTGCTCTAGACTTTGGATTATTAACAGATATCATATTTTTTAGCATAAAACTCACCTCTAATCATTATCTTCAACTAATGGTATAACTCCTATTACTGGAATTCCTAATATTTTTTCTATATCTTCTTGCGTTTTTAATGTATTATCTAAATATTCTATTAAAAATGCTACTCCTATAGAAATCATAATTCCTAAAAATAAAGCAATTGCCATGTTTAGTAATGGTTTAGGACTATCTTGTTTTGTTGGCAACATAGCTTCATCAAGCAATTGAACATTGTCAACATTTTTAACCTGCTTACTTATATCTTTTAATGACTTCGCCATTTGATTTGCTATATCTCTCGCCTGTTTAGGATCTCTAGATTTAACTGTAATTGTTAAAAACTCTGTATCCCCTTTAGGTGAAATAGATATGGAAGATAGCAATTCATTAGGCATCATATTTAAATTTAACTTTTTTATTACATCTTCAGCTACAGTTCTTGATTTTGCAAGTTCACTATAGGTTTTTACCATCTTCTGATACATCATAACATCATTATAATTTAATTTTGGGTCTGTATTAGAATTTTCGCTTCTTCCTATTATAACAGATATATCTGACTTATAAACAGGTTTTATTATAAAATAGCTAAATACAGCACTTACTAATATACATGCTAATGTAATAGCAATTATTAATGACATTCTCTTCTTTATTATGTTATAGCATTCTCTTAAATCCATATTTTCCCTCCAACATGATTTTATCTAATTGCTTCACAATCTCATCTTTAGCATCAATTTGTTTTGCCTTTATTAAATATTTTTTAGCACTATCTTTATCTCCTAAATTTATATAGCACATTACTATATTTGTACATATTTCAATGCTTTGCATTACTTCAAAAGCTTTTTCAAAATAATTTAAAGCATTTTTATAATCATTTATACAAGCATAATTAAGACCTAGTTCATTTACTACTTCTATAATATTATTATCTATAGAAAAAGATTGATTTAGATAATATATAGCTTTTTCATAATTTTCTAAAACTCTATAAGCTATAGCTACATAGTAGTATATTAAAGCATCTTCTTCATATATATTCATAATTGGTAATAGGAGCTGAAGAGCTTTTTTAGGATCATCATATATTAGCTTTTTACCATTTTCATAATTAGTTATATTTTCAAGCATATCTCTAAATTCTAAGGCTTCTTTAGAGTTTTCACCACCCTTAGAAAAATAGTCATTTATGCTAATCAATGCCAAATCATAATTTCCTTTATCTTTATATACTAAAGCTGAATAAAAATGAGGCATAGGATAATCATATAATTGTTTCCAACTTTCTATAAGTTCCACCTCTTCTTCAAGATAATCACTATTATGACTTCTAATTTCTTCAACTATGTATATAGCTTTTTCATAGTTTTCTTTTGAACTATCAATATGAAGAAGTCCTTTAATCAAAATATAGGCTCTTTCATATTGTTCTTTTTTAACTTGTTCTGATATTTCAGTTTTTATATAAGCTATTGAATTACTGCTCTTACTTAATATCTCTTTATAGAAATCATTATATTTAAAATGTTCATCTGCCCCTAAGGTATAAAACATTCCATTTATAATAATTGTTATAGGTATATTATTTATTTTATCATTATCACTTATATTTGATATTAAATATTCTGAGTTTAAAGGCAAGTATATATCTTCCTTAAAAGATAGCTTTACTTTAAAAATATCTTCAATAGCTCTATTTTTAACTTCTACAAAAATCATTTTAGATAAATTTTGTTTAAATTTAGAGTTTATATCCATATATTCACCCACCTAGCTTCCATAATAAATTATACTTAATATTTTATTAAGGATCTTTAAAAAGATATTGGATATTATTCTAAAGAAGTATTTACTATGTCCATTATGCTCTTTTGGAATTCTTCTATCTTCTTTTCAGCATCTTCCATAGTATTTCCAGTAACAGAAAGATATACCTTCATTTTAGGTTCAGTACCAGAAGGTCTAACCACAAACCAAGAATTATCTTCTAAAACAAATTTTAGTACATTTGATTTTGGAAGATCAATTATTTTTTCTTGGAATTTTAACAAATCTTTTTCTATACTTGTCTTATAATCCATCTTTCTTACTATATTACATCCATTAATAGTAGGCTTCATAGAATGTCTTAAATATTCTATGCAGTTGGATATCTTTTCTTGTCCTTCTTTTCCTTTTAACTCAAAAGACACTAATTTCTCTTTGAAATATCCATATTTTTCATATAGTTCTAATAAAGCTTCATATAATGTTTTTCCTTGCTTTTTATAATACAATGTCATTTCACATATGAGCATAGAAGCTATAACTGCATCTTTGTCCCTTACAAAGTTACCTGCCAAATATCCATAGCTTTCTTCAAATCCAAATAAATAATTTTTACTTCCATCCATTTCAAACTCTTTTATTTTTTCACCTATGTATTTAAATCCAGTAAGAACTTCTATAAGTTCTACTCCGTATTCTTCTGCTATTCCTCTAACAGACTCTGTAGTAACTATAGTTTTTATTAAAACACCATTTTTAGGCATTTTATTTAATTCTTTCAAAGAACTTAACACGTAATGAGTTAATAACATTCCTGTTTGATTACCTGTTAATACCTTATATTCACCCTTATTATCTTTAACCACTACTCCTATTCTATCACAATCTGGATCTGTTCCAAATATTATATCAGCATTTAAATTTTTAGCCATCTCTAAAGCTAGAGCAAACACTGCTGGTTCTTCTGGATTAGGATAAGGAGCTGTAGGAAAGTTACCATCTGGTATTTCTTGCTCTTTAACCACTTGCAAGTTTTTATACCCAAGCTCTCTCAACACTCTTCTAACAGGAATATTACCTGTACCATGTATAGGAGTATAAATTATATTTAAGTCTTCAGCACTTTCTTTTACTAATTCTTCTCTTATAGAAAGTCCTTTTACCTTTTCTATATATACTTTGTCTATATCTTCTCCTATATAAATCAACAAATCCTTTTCTACTGCTTTCTTTTCATCTAGTACCTTTATATCTGAAAAATCATTTACTTTATTTATACAGCTTAAAATAGCTTTAGCTGCATTATCCGTAACTTGTCCACCATCTTGCCCATATACCTTATATCCATTATATTGCTTTGGATTATGAGATGCTGTTACAACAATACCTGCACTACATTTCAAATATCTTACTGTAAATGATAGTACCGGAGTTGGTCTTAAACTTTCATATAAATATACTTTTATTCCATTAGCACATAAATTAAGTGCTGCTGCTTTTGCAAATTCTTTAGACATATTTCTTGAATCATATGCAATTGCAACAGAAGGGTTATTGAAATTATCTTTTAAGTAGTCAGCTAAACCTTGTGTAGCTTTACCTACAGTATATACATTCATCCTATTGCTGCCTGCGCCAATAATTCCTCTCAATCCACCTGTTCCAAACTCTAAATCTTTATAGAATCTATCTTCTATGTCTTTTTCATCCTTTATTGAAAGTAACTCCTGCTTTGTTTCCTGGTCTATTTCCTTAGAATTTAACCAATGATTGAATTTTTCCAAATATGCCATAGATATATTCCTCCCAGTTATATGATAACAAACCTATTATACTATAAAAAATAGAAAAAAGAACATTTAATAAAAATATTTTTAGTAAGTTATACATATTAGTATTGATAATATATTAATATATCTAAAACTACAGCTCAAAGCACTAAAAATTTTAGCTAATCTTAATCAGACTAGCTAAAATTTCAAGTTTATTATTATAAAAATAATAAATATTTTATCTATTTAAACTTACTCCACTTCATCTTTAGATGCCACATAATTTATTGATATCAAAACAGTTTCTGGTGACTCCAGTACAGTGATATCACTACTTACTTCTATATCAGATACTTTTATACAAGACCCTATACTCTTCTCTGGTATAGTTGCCTGTATAAATTTAGGTAGTTTATCTGGTTTGCATTGAATTTTAATCTTGTCCTTTTCACGCTGTATTACTCCGCCATTTTTCCCTATAATACCTTCATTTGAAAATATAACAGGAACTTCAGTTTTTATATCTGATTCTTTATCTATAGATTCTAAATCCACATGAATAATATTTTTACTAAGAGGCTCACGTTGTAGCTCTTTAATGATTACCTTTTGAGTATTACCACTTAAGCCTACATCTAAAATAGCATGTTCTCCCTGCTCTGCAATAGCTTTATTAAATTCTATTTCTCCTACTTCAAACATAAAGTTAGACATTCCATTACCATATAATATACCAGGTATTTTCCCTTTTTTTCTTGACTTTTTGGCGGTATTTGGAATAGTAATATCTCGTGAATCAACTTTTATAATTGCCATAATTATCCCTCCTATAAGGGTATTATTGACTCTATGCTATTTTTTATTCACAAAACATCTTTTATTTTATCTATAGTATTGCATTTAAATATTATTTAACTTATAATAATATTGTTTTTTAAGTAGAAATATTTATAAGCCTTCATTTTTCAAGGCTTTGCGCAGTATAATTATGAAAGAAGGTGCTATATCAAGGTGTATAAATTTGATCAAAATGAAACCCCATTGTTTGACGCTCTAATGGAATATGTAAACAGGGAAACCATACCTTTTCATGTTCCTGGACATAAAAAAGGTATTGGCATGGATGAGGAGTTTAAAAATTTTATAGGAGAAAATGCTTTCAAAATTGATGTTACTGTTTTTAAGTTAGTAGATAGTTTGCATCACCCTACTGGACCAATAAAAAAAGCACAAGAGTTAGCAGCAGATGCCTATGGTTCCGATGCTGCATTTTTTTCAATGCACGGTACTTCTGGTGGAATTCAAGCTATGATAATGTCTGTAGTAAGTGCTGGTGATACCATAATAGTACCAAGGAATGTACATAAATCTGTAACCGCAGGGATAATTTTAAGTGGTGCTATACCTGTTTATATGCAACCAGAATTAGATAAAAATGTAGGTATTGCTCATGGTGTTACTCCTGAAACTGTAGAGGAAACCTTAAAAGAAAATCCTCATGCCAAAGCTGTCCTAATAATAAATCCTACTTACTATGGTGTAGCAACAGACATAAAAAAAATATCAGAAATAGTTCACAGTTATGATATTCCATTAATTGTAGATGAAGCTCATGGGCCACACCTTGGTTTTAATGACAAACTTCCAACCTCTGCTATGGAAGCAGGAGCTGATATCTGCGCACAAAGCACCCACAAGATTATAGGAGCCTTAACTCAGTGTTCTCTTCTTCAAGTTCGTTCAAAGTATGTTGATGTGCATAGAGTTCAGCAAGTACTTAATTTGCTTCAAACCACATCACCATCTTATATATTGATGGCTTCTTTAGATTGTGCTAGAAGGCAGATAGCTCTTCATGGCGAAGAATTATTAAATAAAGCTATAGAGCTTGCAAATTATGCAAGAAATGAAATAAATAAGATACCTGGATTTTACTGCTTTGGTAAAGAAATTCTAGGTAAACCTGGTGTTTATGCTTTAGATCCAACTAAAATTACTATAACCTGCAGAGACCTAGGCATAACAGGTTACGACCTTGATATGATATTATCTAATAAATACCACATTCAGATGGAGTTATCTGATTTATACAATGTGTTAGCAGTTGGTTCTTTTGGAGACACCAAAGAAAGTATAGATAAATTAATAAGTGCATTAAAAGAAATCAGTAATGATTATGCATCAAAGGAAACCAAAAAACCAGATTTTATAGATATTCCAGATATTCCAAAACAAGTACAAATACCTAGAGATGCTTTTAACAGCCCAAAAGTTTCTATGCCTCTTAATGAAAGCATCGGTATGATAAGCGGTGAATTTTTACTTGCTTACCCTCCAGGAATACCTGTATTATGCCCTGGTGAAGTAATAACAGAAGATATAGTAAACTACGTTCAAGAATTAAAAGATGCAGGATTATATGTTCAAGGAACAGAAGATCCCAAAGTTGAAAATATAAAAGTAGTAGATAAATAAAAATAGAGTACAATAAGTACTCTATTTTTATTGTTTATCTTATTTTGCTTCTATCCCTTTTATTAAAGCCTTTTTATTTAGCTCTAATGCTTTTTCTGGAACATTAGATTCTATTATTGAATTCCAATCTATCTCTTCCATATTTAATGCTTTTAAAAGTGCTCCTAAAAGTACTATGTTTTGAGCTTTTATATTGCCTAACTCTTCTGCAATAGCTGCTGCATTTATAATAACTGTATTCTCCACATTCTGCTTCAAAATGTCATTTACATTTTCAGGATATTTTTCACTCCCTATAAGCACTGTTACAGGATGAATCTCATGATCATTTACTATAAGAGTTCCTCCTTTTTTCAAGTATGGAACCCATCTTGCTGCTTCACTTTTTTCAAATGCAACTATTACATCTGTAGTACCTTTTTCTATAAGAGGTGAGTAAACTTTTTTACCAAATCTAACCTGAGTAGTAACACTTCCTCCTCTTTGAGCCATTCCATGAACTTCAGACATTTTTACATCATAGCCTGCTTTTAAAAGTCCTTGTGTCAAAATTTTAGATGCCAGTATAGTTCCCTGACCTCCAACACCTACAAATAAAATGCTTCTAACTTCGCTCATCCCTATTCACCTACCTTTTCTATAGCACCAAATTTACATACTTGCTTACATATTTCACAGCCATTACACATGTTTTTATCTATGCTTACTACCCCATCTTTATAATTAAGTGCAGGACATCCAGTCTTAAGACAGGCTTTACACTTTTTACATTTTTCTTTTATAACAATACATTTCATATTAGCTCTATATTTTATAACATCCTTTTTAAGAGCACAAGGTTGTTTAGTTATTATAACAAAAGGTTCTTCGCTAGAATATGCTGCTTTTACTGCTTCTTCAGTAGCTTTCAAATCATAAGGGTCCACTACTCTTAAATTATCTTTCTTTATTCCTAAGGATAATACAAGGCTTTCTATATCAATCATAGGAGCTTGTTTTCCTTGAAGTGTCTTACCTGTACCAGGATTATCCTGATGTCCAGTCATACCTGTGGTCCTATTGTCTAAAATACAGGTTACAATAGGAGTACCATTATAAACAGAATCAATAAGTCCTGTTATACCTGAATGGAAAAATGTAGAGTCTCCAATAAAGGCAAATATTTTTGACTTATTGCCTGCTAGTTCTCTTGCCTTCTGCATTCCAAGTCCTCCTGATATAGAAGCTCCCATGCATATAACAGTGTCTGTAACAGCTAAAGGCGGCATCATGCCTAGAGTATAACATCCTATATCTCCCGTAGCTATTATATCCTTATATTTTGAAACTGCATAAAAGATTCCTCTGTGTGGACACCCAGGGCATAAAACTGGTGGTCTTGAAGGTGCTACTATATCAGTACTATAAAAAATTTCTTTTTCTTCACCCAAAATTGCTTTTCTTACTACTTCAGGATTTAGTTCGCCACATATAGGTATAAGTTCTTTTCCTATGCATTTTATTCCCATACTTTTAACTTTTGTTTCTATATAAGGTTCATTTTCTTCTATTACATATAATTTATCAACTTTCGCTGCAAACTCAGCTATCATTTTATCTGGAAGAGGAAAACTCATGCCTATCTTTAGATAGGATGCTTTTTCTCCAAAAACCTCTTTTGCATATTGATAACTTATTCCACTGGTTATTATACCTATTTGTGTATCTGCTATTTCCATTCTATTTAAGTGTGTGTTATTCGAAAACTCTCTTAATCTTTCAAGTCTTTCTTCTACCTCATAATGCTTTTTTCTAGCATTAGCTGGTATCATTATATATTTAGAAACATTTTTTTCATAGGACTTTACTGGAACTTCTTGTTTAACACCTAATTCCACCATGCTTTTTGAGTGAGATACTCTAGTAGTACTTCTAAATAGAACTAAAGTATCAAATTCTTCACTTATCTTAAATGCTTCTACCATAAAATCTTTGCATTCCTGTGAATCTGAAGGTTCTAACATAGCTACTTTTGCATGAGGTGCATAAAGTCTATTATCCTGCTCATTTTGTGAAGAATGCATACCTGGATCATCTGCTGTAACTACCACAAATCCTCCATTCACTCCTTCATAAGCCATAGTAAATAACGGATCAGCTGCTACATTAAGCCCCACATGCTTCATGGTAGTCAAAGTTCTAGCTCCTCCTATGGAAGCACCTGAAGCTACTTCAAATCCTACTTTTTCATTAGGTGCCCATTCTGCATAAACCCCTTCATATTCAGCAAAATTTTCTAGTATCTCTGTACTTGGGGTACCTGGATAAGCAGAAGCCACTTTACAGCCTGCTTCATATGCACCTCTAGCTATCGCCTCATTACCAGACATTATAACTTTCATTCTAAAATCCCCCTATAAATTAATTTATTACTGCTCCTAAAGCAATTGAATATAATTTTGATTTTGAAGAATCTGCTCTAGACACAAGAACCACTGGGCATTTTGCCCCAACTATTACCCCAGCACTTTCTGCCTTGGCAAAATAAGTAAGCGACTTTCCTAAAAAATTGCCTGATTCTATATTAGGAACTAATAATATATCTGCATCACCAGCCACATCACTAATAATACCTTTATGCTCTGCAGCTTCTTTAGAAATTGCATTATCTAGTGCCAAGGGACCATCAATTATACATCCTTTTATTTGTCCTCTTTTGTTCATTTGAGACAGTATAGATGCATCAATAGTTGCCTGCATTGAGGGGTTTACTACTTCTACAGCACATATAGGTGCTACTTTTGGATTATCTATTCCAATACTATGCGCAACCATTACTGCATTTTTTACTATGCCAACCTTATCATTAATTTCAGGGTAAGGCACCATGCCGCCATCTGTTAAAAATATAAGTTTAGAATAAGTAGGAACTTCATAAATCATTACATGAGATAGCAAACTATTTCCTCTTAATCCTGCTTCTTTATTTAATACAGCTTTTAGCAATTCAGAAGTATTTAACATACCCTTCATTATAAAATCAGCCTTGCCCAAACTTACCTGCTCCACAGCTTTTGCTGCTGCTTTTGTATTATCTTTTTCGTTTAATATGTCAATATTCCTTAAGTCCAGTTGCTCATCTTTAGCTATACGTTCTATTTTTTCTTTATCCCCCACTAGTATAGCCTTAATTATTCCAAGCCTTACAGCTTCCGTCACTGCTACTAACACTTCTCTATCCTGAGCCACAGCTACAGATAAAGTTTTTATGTCTTTTGATTTTGCTATTTCTATTAATTCTTCTAATTTATTTATCATGATCTAACCCCTTTACTACACTTAATTTTATAAATCATAATATAATTCATATTCTACTGGTGCAGGTACAGGCATAACCTTTAAAACTTCCTTATTGTATTTAAAGTTTATCCAGTTATTTATAAAGTGCTCATCGAACACACCCTCATTGGTTAAAAATTCATGATCCTTCTTTAATTCATTTAGTGCTTCATCAAGAGACTTTGGAAGGGCTTCTATTTTATTTCTTTCTTCTTCAGGCAATTCAAAAACATTTACATCATAAGGTCCATAACCTGCTTTTGTAGGATCTATCTTATTCTTTATTCCATCTAATCCTGCCATCAATAGAGCTGAGTAAGCTAAATAAGGATTACAGGTAGCATCGGATGGTCTAAATTCAAATCTCCTTTTATCCGGATCCTTAACATATCCAGGAATCCTGATTACAGAACTTCTGTTTCCTGTAGCAAAACATATAGAAACAGGAGCCTCAAATCCTGGTACTAATCTCTTATAAGAATTTGTAGATGGATTAGTAAACCCAAGCAATGCTTTAGAATGTTTTAATATTCCTCCTATAAAATATAATGCTTCATTGCTTAATTTTGAATATCCATTTTCATCATAGAATAAATTTTTATCATCTCTTCTTAACATCATATGAACATGCATTCCACTGCCTGCTTCACCATAAAGAGGCTTAGGCATAAATGTAGCAGTCTTGCCATGAGATACAGCTTCATTTTTTATTACATATTTTGCCATCATTGTAGCATCAGCCATTCTAGTCATTTCACCAAGTTCTACTTCTATTTCTAGCTGTCCAGCTGCTCCTACTTCATGATGGTGGTATTTAACATCTATACC
Source organism: uncultured Clostridiaceae bacterium (assembly GCA_946405135.1). Taxonomy (GTDB): domain Bacteria; phylum Bacillota; class Clostridia; order Clostridiales; family Clostridiaceae; genus CAMJGD01. The sequence continues at coordinate 126,035 of CAMJGD010000001.1, forward strand.
CATCTCTTCTAGCTTAATGCACATTTCACTTCTTAAATCATTATTTATATCGTAAGGTAATCCTATGTGATAACCTCTCTGGAAAGGTACCTTATATCCGTGATTTTCTTCCTTATCATTTGTATTCCAGGGGGCTTGTTTGGAATTAATAGTAACTTCTTGATGATTATTTTTAGCCTCAAAACTTATATTATCAAAGATATAAAATTCAAATTCTGGTCCTATGACAAACTGATCTGCTATACCTAACTTTCTCATGTATGCTTCTGCTTTTTGTGCTATGTACCTTGGATCTCCGCTAAATCTTCCTTCATTATCTCCTATGGTATGAATATCAGCTATCATACTTAAAGTTTTAATCTTACAATAAGGATCAATAAAAGCTGTTTTAATATCAGGTATAAAGCACATATCTGAGCTCTCAATACTTGAATATCCATAGCTTGACCCATCAAAACCTATGCCCTGAACGAAAAGCTTTTCATTGAGTCTCTCTGCAGGTATTGATAGGTGGTTCCATCTACCGGGTAAAGTTATAACCTTAAAATCAATTATCTTTACATCCTCTTTTTTTACAAAATCCATTAACTCATTAAAATTTTGAAACATATTGTGTCCCCCTTATTTAAAAATTAGCAATATTTAATATATTCTCTTATTTTCAGTATAATATATGAAACAATATTGTCAATTTAATCTGCTAAAGTGAATTTATAAATTCAAAATTAAAAAAGAAGGTTTACCTTTTAAGTACTCCTTCTTTCTAAAAAATTATATTGCTATCACTAAAGTTATATAAAAATAAACAATTACAGAGGCAAAAAGTATACTATCAAACCTGTCCATTATACCTCCATGTCCTGGGATCAATTTGCTGTAATCTTTTATACCTGCAAATCTCTTTATGGATGATGCTACTAAATCACCAAATTGGCAAAATACACCGCAAAGTGCTCCTATAATAAAATAATGATACACAGGTATGGAAGTAACATATTTGCTTATAATAATTCCATATATACCACAAGCTAAAGTACTGCCAATAAGTCCTCCTATAGAACCTTCTACAGTCTTTTTAGGACTTACTTTAGGACAGAGTTTGTTTTTCCCAAAAAATCTTCCTGCATAATAAGCTGTAGTATCACATAACCAGGATGCTATAAAAATCAGCCATACCATATAATTTCCATGAGTCTTATAGCTCACTACAGATACAAAGCTAAAAAAGACTCCTACATATAAAAACCCTAATAATGTAACTGCCATATCTATAAAATTATATTTTAAATTTAATACGGGTATCATGAGCAATATAAATGTCATAAGCACCATGATATATGCCAAAAATTCAACCTTTAAACCAAAAAAATAATATGAAGTGCACGCTATATACCCAATAATTGGTATAGTCTTTATATTTTTTGCTTTTGAAGCTTTATAAAATTCATACATGCCCATAATTGATAATATAAAACATGCTACTTTTAAATAAATCCCTCCAAGGAATAAAAATATAATCAATGGGGATAATAAAAGCGCACCAAGATACCTATTGTTAGATTTCAAGAGTATCCCTCCTAGTAAAATTATTTAACTCCTCCAAATCTTCTATCTCTGTGTTGATAATCATAAATAGCTCTATGCAAGTCTTTCACTTTAAAATCAGGCCAATAAATATTAGAATACCAAAATTCTGAATAAGCACACTGCCATAATAGGAAATTACTTATCCTTTTTTCTCCACTTGGTCTTATTATAAGATCCGGATCTGGCATGCCTGAAGTAAAAAGATAATTTTCAAAAAGACTTTCATCTATTTTTTCTATACTAATTAAATCCTCCTTAGCAGCCTTAACTATATTTTTTACAGCATGGAGTATTTCATCTCTTCCTCCATAATTTAAAGCTAGATTCATAACTACTCCTTTATTATTCTTAGTCCTCTCATAAGCACTTAAAAGCTCTTTTTGACAAACCTTGGGCAATTTAGAAATATCCCCTATCTGATTTATTACCACATCATTTCTATTTAATTCATCAAACTCATTTCTTAAATATTGAACTAATAGTTCCATTAAAGTATTAACTTCGTTTTGAGGTCTTTTCCAATTTTCAGTTGAAAAAGCATATAATGTTAAATATCTTATATTAAGCCTATTGCATTCTTTTACTATTTCTCTTATGGTCTCAACTCCAGCTCTGTGTCCCATAGTTCTAGGAAGATTTCTTTCTTTAGCCCATCTACCATTTCCGTCCATTATTATTGCTATATGTTTAGGTATATTGTTCATATCTAATTCAATCTTATCTTGTAATTTATGTTGTTCTTTTCTTTTATTAAAAAAAGCAAACAATATACATACCTCCGTTGCACTAAAATTTCATTAGTAAATAAAACCTGCTTTTATGCAGGTTTTACTTAACCAAATATTTTTATATATTAAACTGACATTATTTCTTTTTCTTTTTCTTCTACTATTCTGTCTATCTCTTTTATATAAGCATCTGTCTTTTTTTGTATTTCATCTTCTCCCTTTTTAATGTCATCTTCAGATATATCTGAATCCTTCTTTAGTGCTTTTATCTTATCATTTGCTTCCCTTCTTATGGATCTTATAGCAATTTTAGATTCTTCTCCAGTTTTCTTAACAACTTTCACCAAATTTTTTCTAGTTTCTTCAGTAAGTTCAGGTACTAAAAGTCTTATAACAGTACCATCGTTTGACGGATTTATACCTAAGTCTGATTTCAATATGGCTTTTTCTATATCTTTTAGAGTATTTTTTTCCCAAGGCTGAATAAGTAATAACCTTGGCTCAGGGGCAGATATGTTGGATATCTGGTTTATTGGAACCATACTTCCATAATACTCAACTTCTATTCTGTCAAGCATAGTAGGATTAGCTCTTCCAGCTTTCATAGTAGCCAATTCATTTTTAAGTACACTTATGGTTTTTTTCATTTTCTCCTCAGATTTACTTATTAAGTCTTTAATCATAAAATAACCTCCTCTATTATTTTGATACTAAAGTACCAATTTTTTCTCCCATTATTGCTCTTTTTATATTTCCAGGTTCATCTAGTCCAAATACAAGTATAGGTATGTTATTATCCATACATAGAGAAGTTGCTGTAGAATCCATAACTTGTAGACCTTGTTCTAAAACCTGGATATAACTTAAACTATCGTACTTTGTAGCATCATTATACTTATGAGGATCTTTGTCATATACACCATCTACTTTTTTTGCTAATAGTATTACATCTGCTTCTATTTCTGCAGCTCTTAAAGCCGCAGTAGTATCTGTTGAAAAATACGGATTACCTGTACCTGCAGCAAATATTACAACTCTTCCTTTTTCAAGATGCCTCATAGCTCTTCTTCTAATAAAAGGTTCTGCTATTTCTTTCATCTCTATAGCAGTCTGCACTCTTGTTTTTACCCCTATGCTCTCAAGAGAATCTTGAAGTGCTAAAGCATTTATGCATGTAGCAAGCATACCCATATAGTCCGCAGTAGTTCTATCCATGCCTTCTCCATTTCTTCCTCTCCAAATATTGCCGCCACCTACAACAGCACCTACTTCAATACCCATATCAACTAGTCCTTTAATTTCATTAGATATTCTTGAAGCCACATCAAAATCTATACCATAACCATTTTCTCCAGACAAAGCTTCCCCAGAAAGCTTAAGGATAACTCTTTTATATTTGCAACATTCCATAATGTAAAACCCTCCAAATATTTTTTACGTAAAAGACAAATTTGTTTTTAAAAAAAGAGAACACGCAGTGTTCTCTTTTTCTACTTACCCTGCTGCATTTGCTTTTGAACTTCTTCAGCAAAGTCTTCCTCTTTCTTTTCTATACCTTCTCCTCTTTCAAACCTAGCATATCTATTAATTTTTATTTCTGCTCCTACTTCTTTTGACTTTTCCTGTAGGTATTTACTTATGCTATAGTCTTGATCTTTTACCCAAGCTTGATCTAATAAGCAAACTTCTTTATAGTATTTTTGTATTCTTCCTTCTACCATTTTCTCTACTATTTTTTCAGGTTTTCCTTCATTCAATGCTTGAACTCTGTATATTTCTTTTTCTTTTTCAATAGCTTCTTTATCTACTGAATTTTTATCTAAAAATAGTGGATTTGCAGCTGCTACCTGCATTGCTACATCCTTAGCTACTTCGTCTAAAACTTCACTATCTTTTTCGCATCCTAACTCAACTAATACACCAATTCTTCCAGCTCCATGAATATAGCTTGAAATCATGCCTTTTTCCAAGGAGAATTTCACAAATCTTCTTACATTCATGTTTTCTCCTAGTTTTGCTATTAATTCAGTTAATGCATCTTTTATTGTAATATTTTCATTTGCTATGTACTTTTCCTCAACAAAAGCTTCTAAATCTTTAGCTTCAGTGTTAGCTGCCATTTTAGCTAAATTTTGAGCAAATTCTTTAAATCCTTCATTTGCAGCAACGAAATCAGTTTCACAATTAAGCTCAACCATGCCTCCAACCTTTTTATCTTCTGATATATAAGTTTCTACAAGACCTTCTGCTGCAACTCTGCCTGCCTTTTTAGCTGCTGCAGCCAATCCTTTTTCTCTTAAAATTTCTATAGCTTTATCCATATCTCCATTTGTTTCTGTTAAAGCCTTTTTACAATCCATCATTCCTGCGCCAGTTCTTTCTCTTAATTCTTTAACAGCTTGTGCAGTTATCATGAAATCTCCTCCTTAATAGTTAGTTTAAAAGGTAAATGAAGCTTTGCCTCACCTACCTCTTTAATTTAAATTATTCTGCTAATTGTTCTCCCTGTCTTCCTTCTATTATAGCATCAGCTAACTTAGCAGTTATAAGCTTTACGGCTCTTATTGCATCATCATTTCCTGGGATTACATAATCAACTTCATCTGGATCACAGTTAGTGTCAACTATAGCTACCACAGGTAATCCTAAGATTTTTGCTTCGGATACAGCGTTCTTTTCTTTTCTTGGATCTACAACAAATATAGCTCCTATATTGTTTATATCCATATTCTTTATTCCGCCAAGATTCTTTTCTAGTTTTTCCTTTTCATTTCTTAATTTAATAACTTCTTTCTTTGGAAGAACATCAAAAGTTCCATCTTCTTCCATTTTATTTAACTCTTCTAATTTTCTAATTCTTGTTTTAATTGTTCCGAAATTTGTAAGCATACCACCTAGCCATCTGTTATTTACAAAGTGCATGCCTGATCTTACAGCTTCTTCTTCTATAGCTTCTTGAGCTTGTTTTTTAGTTCCAACAAAAAGAATGTCCTTTCCTTCTGCTGATACTTCTTTTACGAAATCATAAGCTTCTTCTACCTTTTTTACAGTCTTTTGAAGATCGATGATATATATACCATTTCTTTCTGTAAAAATGTATGGAGCCATTTTAGGATTCCATCTTCTTGTTTGATGTCCAAAGTGAACACCAGCTTCTAATAATTGTTTCATTGATATTACTGACATTAATATACCTCCTTGGTTTTTCCTCCATTATCCTCATATTTATAAAATACCTTATATAGGCACCATTTTATAAATTGGATAATGTGTGTATTTTATTCCTTAAGTAGTATAACATATGGTTTAAATACTAGCAATATTTATTTTAATATTTTTAGTTATATAAGCTAATATATTTTTTAACCTATAAGAATACAAGGATGAATAAAAACTCATCCTTGCACTATTATTTAATCTTCTTTAATTCATCTAAAAGTTTATCATTTAATATTTTTATATGAGTTCCCTTCATTCCTAAGGATCTAGATTCTATTACCCCTGCACTTTCAAACTTTCTTAAAGCATTAACGATTACTGATCTAGTTATTCCCACTTTATCTGCTATTTTTGATGCTACAAGTAATCCTTCATCTCCATCCAATTCATTAAATATATGCTCTACAGCTTCAAGTTCAGAATAAGATAAAGTACCTATGGCAAGTTGAACCACTGCCTTTTTACGTGCTTCTTCTTCAATTTCATCTTGTTTTGCTCTTAACATTTCAAGACCAACTATAGTAGCACTGTATTCTACTAAAACTAAGTCATCATCAGTAAATGGTTCTCCAAACCTTGCAAGAAGCAATGTACCTATTCTATCTCTATTTCCTACTATAGGAACTATAGTTGAAAGCTTGCCTAACATATCGCACTTGCATTCTTCCTCAAATACGCAGCTTCCTTTATTAGGAATATTTGCTATGGTATCGTGCACATTTAATAATTTTGCATTATAGTCATCTGGAAATCTTCCTTCTTTTAAAACCTTACTCTTCACTATGTCACATTCAAATCCACTTGAAAAATTATGGCCTAATATTTTTCCTTTTCTGCTAACTATGTAAACATTGCATACAAGAACTTCGCTTAAAAGTTTACATATGTCATCAAAAACTACAGGCTCCGTCCCTGATTTCTGCAATATTTTATTTAACATTCTTGTTTTGTTTAATAATGTGGACATCTAGTTTCCTCCTTATTATTCCTCTACATTTACTTACTATTTTAAAATAAATTTACATCTTAATAAATTTCAAAATTGTTTGAAGAATATAAATATTTAGAATTGTTTTTACTTACCTTAATTATAATACCATAACAAACTTCTTATTTCAACTACAATTTTGTCAATTTCGACATTTTATAGGCTTTATTTAAATAAAATTAACATTTATCTTATACTATTTTTCATTTTTTGACCCATTTTTATCCTCTAAGGTCTCTTTGTTTTTACATGATGAATTGGAACATTCTAAATAGTTTCCCTTGGCCTTACTATATTTTTTTACCATGTAGGCTCCACAAAGCTTACAATGATGCTCTGTAGGTTCAAACCAGCTTACAAAATCACATTCAGGATAATTAGAACAACCATAAAATTTGTTTCCCTTTTTACTTCTTTTTATAACTAGTTTTCCAGCACATTTAGGGCATGGTGTATCCAATTCTTCTACAATAGGTTTAGTATTTTTACATTCTGGATATCCTGGACATGCTAAGAAATTCCCAAATCTGCCATGCTTTATAACCATAAACCTTCCACATTTTTCGCATTTTACTTCACTTACTTCATCTTCAATAGTTATTTTAGAAATTTCTTTTTCTGCTATATCTATAGACTCTTTAAGTGGTTTGTAAAATTCATCCACTACTTTAGTCCAAGATGTATCTCCTTCTTCTATGTTATCAAGTTTTGATTCCATGTCAGCAGTAAATTCCACATCTACTATCTGCTCAAAATATTTTTTCATTATATCATTTACTATTTTCCCAAGTTCTGTAGGTATTAAAGTCTTTTTTTCTCTTTCTACATATTTTCTATCTAAAAGCGTTGATATAGTTGGAACATAAGTACTTGGTCGTCCTATTTCTTTATCCTCTAAAGTTTTTACAAAACTTGCTTCTGAAAATCTAGCTGGTGGTTGCGTAAAATGCTGTTTACCTTCTATTTTATTTTTCTTCAGCTTTTCTCCTTTTTCTAAGTCTGGTATCTTTACTGATTCCTCTTCTTCTTCATTTAAATACTCATATACCTTCATAAATCCATCAAATTTAATAGAAGAACCACTAGATTTTAAGGTATAATCTCCATTTTTTATATAAACAGAATTTATATCCATAACACAAGAAGCCATCTGACTAGCTATGAACCTATTCCATATTAAAGAATATAATTTGTATTGCTCATCTTTTAGGCTGCCTTTTACCTTGTCAGGACTAATATCTACATAAGTAGGTCTTATAGCTTCATGGGCATCCTGTATATTTTTTTTGCTTTTATATATTCTTGGCTCTTTAGTTATATATTTTTCTCCATATAATGATTTTATATACTCTCTTGATGAAGTCTGTGCTTCTTCAGAAATTCTAACAGAATCTGTTCTCATATAAGTTATAAGTCCTATAGTACCAAATCCTTTAACATCTACTCCTTCATAAAGCTGCTGCGCAATGGACATTGTTCTCTTGGTAGAAAAATTTAATTTTCTATAAGCATCTTGTTGCAATGTACTTGTAGTAAAAGGTGGTAAAGGATTTTTAATTTTGCTGGATTTTTTGATCTGTGATACTACAAATTCACCTTTTTCTAATTGATTTATTATGTCCTGCGCATCTTGTTCATTATTTATCTCTATTTTTTTTTCATTATAGTTAGCTAGTTTGACCAAAAATTTACACTTTTCTTTTTCAAGTATACATTCTATGCTCCAGTACTCTTTGGGTATAAAATTCTTTATTTCTTCTTCTCTATCACAAATGAGTTTAAGAGCTGCAGATTGAACTCTTCCTGCACTTAATCCCCACTTTACATTTTTCCATAGTATTGGACTTATTTCGTATCCTACAAGCCTATCTAGCACTCTTCTCGCTTGTTGTGCATTTACTAAATCTTCATTTATCTTTCTTGGTTTTTTTATTGAGCTTTTTATAGCATTTTTAGTGATTTCATTAAATTCTATCCTGCAAGTATCATTTTTATCTATATTAAGAGCACTTGCTAAATGCCATGATATTGCTTCACCTTCTCTATCAGGGTCTGTAGCTAAATAAACTTTTTCGCTTTTTTTTGCTAGTTTTCTAAGTTTAGTCAATAATTCACCCTTACCCCTTATAGTTATGTATTTGGGGTTATATTCATTATCTATATCTACTCCTAATTGGCTTTTAGGAAGATCTCTTACATGTCCCATAGATGCTTCAACCACATAATTTTTTCCTAAATATTTTCCTATAGTTTTGGCCTTGGCCGGTGACTCCACTATAACAAGCTTTTGTCCCATATGCTGCTCCAGTTATTAATACAAATAACGGAGACTTCACCCCCTCAAACTAAATATTTTATTAAATACTATGCATTTTTTACGTAATAATTTCCTGATAGGCATATTATTTCTTTTTTTAACTGCATTTCAAATAATAACTCATATAATTGCTTTATGTCAATATTAGTTAACCTTATTATGTCATCTATATGAATAGGTTTATCACTCATTATTTCATAAATTTTTCCTACCAATCCATTATACCCTTTCCTTTTATCATTGTCTTCACATTCTACATGAATATCTAATAACTCATATAAATCTTCTATTCTATTAAACGGATATGCACCCTGTCTTATCAAATTATTACATCCTTTACTTTGCTCCCAAAATATAGACCCAGGAACAGCCATCACATCCTTACCTTGCTCTAAAGCAGAATCTGCAGTAATTAGTGAACCACTTTTCTCACCTGCTTCTATCACAATTACCACATCACTCAATCCACTTATTATTCTGTTTCTTTTAGGAAAATTATATGCAAAAGGTTTAGTGCCAGGTAAAAATTCTGTAATTATACAACCTGACTTACATATCCTATTAAAAAGTTTTTCATTTTCTCTAGGATATACTACATCTATGCCACACCCCAGTACACTGCAGGTATACATTTCCCTATTTAAGCACTGATTATGCGCTATACTATCTATACCTCTTGCTCCACCGCTTATAATATTTATTCCTTTTTCGTATAATCCACTTACTATAAGCCTAGTTACTTCTTCACCATAAGAAGAGCATCTTCGAGATCCTACTATCGCTAAATTTTTATTTTCATTTAAGGCTTCCATATTACCACTATAAAAAAGAGCATAGGGCGGGTCAAATATATTTTTAAGTTTTAAAGGATATTCTTTTGAAAAATAGGTACATACTTTTACAGTATGAGTTTTTAATAACCTATCGATTTTATCTATATATTCATTATTCCAATTATTTAATAGTTTAATAGCAATATTATTTTTTTGCAAATTAATTTCATTAGATTTATTTATATTTTCAAATAAATTTTCTGCAGAACCATAAAATTCTAATAGATTAATTTTTGTTTTGCTTGAAATATCTGAAGTTAAAAGCCAAAGCTCATATCTGTTCATGTATTCATACTCCTTATTAATTAATAAATATATTTACCGATTTATATTTAATGCATGTTTAAAATTATATTATGTTTTTATTTAAAAATTTTCTATATTGAATGGCTTCAATGATATCGCTCTTATATATATTTTCATTTTTATTTAAGTCTGCTATAGTTCTAGCTAATTTTAATATCTTATAATAAGCTCTTGTACTTAAACCATAGGCATCATGGGTTTTTTGAAGTATTTTTTTGCATTCCTCATCTAAAACACAATATTGATTTATATATTTTTTATTCATTTGAGCATTACATTTAATATTGGAATTCTCAAATCTCTTGTATTGAATATTTCTAGCCATCTCTACCCTTTTTCTTATATCTCTAGAGTTTTCACCAGAAGTACTTTTATTTATTTCTCTATAATCAAGTCCCTGTACAAAAGAGTAAATATCTATTCTATCAAGCATAGGTCCTGAAAGTTTATCCATATATTTTCTTCTTTCAAATTCAGTGCAATTACAACTTTTTGTAGGTGAATTAGACAAAAAATATCCACATGGACATGGATTCATGGCAGCTATTAAAGTGAAGTTTGCTGGATAAGTTACCGTACCTGAAGCTCTCGCAATCTTAACTATATGTTCTTCTAAAGGTTGTCTTAAAACCTCTAGTACATTTTTCTTAAATTCCAGTATTTCGTCTAAAAATAATACTCCATTATGGGCTAAAGTTATCTCTCCAGCCCTTAAGTCATTACCTCCACCTATAAGAGCTGCTTTTGATATGGTATAGTGAGGATTCCTAAAAGGCCTTAAGTTTATAAAACTAGTTTCTTCATCTAAATAACCTGAAACACTATATATTTTTGTAACTTCAAGGGATTCTTCATAAGTTAATTGAGGTAAAATAGTAGGGAACCTACTGGCAAGCATGGTTTTTCCCGAACCTGGAGGTCCAAAAAGTAGTATTTTATAGTACATTACCAAGTAGGTACAAACCAAGCAAAATCAAGGCTTTTAAATAATATAATAAAGCCAGTAACAACATATTTTATGACCGCCAGCTAAAAATGCAGCAGTTAGCTTTATTAGTATGTTTATACTTACATAACTTTTATTTTTTATAATTTTATAAATTACCTCATGTTTAAAATTATTGCCAAGTATAATCATTCTAAACATGATATAAATTAAGGAGGGTTAGTTATTGCAAACTAATCCTCCTTTTCACTTTCAATAAATTTTACATTTTTTAAGGCATATTTTAAAGCCATATTAATAAGTTCATTCCTTGAACGATTACTTTGTTTAGCCAGTTCATCAAATTTATCTTGAATAACTTTATCTATTCTTATTGATATTGTAACTGACTTATCTTCTTTAGGGGTAATTATAAAATCATTATCCATTGTGCTCACCTCATATATTAAGTATATGGTATGTAATAGTATAAAAAAATATTGCAATTTGTAGTTAATATATATTACAATTTGTGTTATAATATATTGTAAAATTTTAGATTTGAGGTGGTAAAATGAAAAACAAAAAGAAAATCCTTCTATTATTAATCAGTTGTATTTTTATTATTACACTGGTTGGTTGTGGTGGTGGCAGTAAAGAAACCACAATTAATGATGATACTACAAAAGCATTTGATGAACTAATGACAAAGAACAGTAATTTATATGACTATGGTGAGTACAAGCTAATAACAAAGAGTAAGGAAACTACATTAGATGTATATTTGATGTTTAAGTCAAAAGATATCTATAGGGTTGGTACTGTAACAGCTATTAGGAATTTAGTAGTTGAGCATTTAAGCGGTAAATATAAAGAGAATACAATTCATTTACAAATTGGTGTAAGCAATGGCGGAGGTGTAGTAGATTATGTATATAAAAATGATTCATGGGATAAAGAAGTTGAATAATAATTATTATTTAGGTAATGGAGAAATATTATGGAGGAATTAAGAAAAATAATGTATAAATTAATTGAACAAAATGGAATATCATCAAGTAAAGTTTTAAATATAAGCATTGAACTGGACAAGCTGATAAATGATTATTACAAAAAATACTATCAATATAAACAAAATGGCATATTAAAAAATTGAGATTCATTTTACATAATATGGATTCTGTTGTATAATTAAATCGTGGGGGAAAACCTCACATAATAAAGTTAGGGCTAAACTTAAAAACCCAAGAATTTTCTTGTGGTTCTTTAAATTCTATACCTCTCATATTGCCTTAACTTCTAACATCTAAAAAGTAGGGGTTTACTGTGGTTTATAAACCATATGTTAAGGGCGGGAGCAACCCTTATAAACTCTCACAACCGTTTTTCCGTTTCTTATAAAATACTCTAAAATATTATTTAGGGTGGCTTATAATATTATTATCAAGCCTTAATAATCCCCAGTAATGTATATTGCCATACATTGCTGGGGATTTTTTTACCCATTTTTAGAGTTCCGAAATTGTTAAAGTAAATAATATTCATTCTCCTTTATAATAAAAGTGTAAGTAAATGTAAATAAAGGAAGTGATTAAAAATGGCATTATCGCCCGAAGCTTTAGAAGTGAGAAGGAAATATATACGGGAGTATATGAGGGAATACCGTAAGAAGAATAAAACTAATGATAATTATTGGGAAAAGAAAGCTAAAGAAAAGGAACATAATTTAAGGTTGCAAGTACAAAGGCAATTAAAAGACGATATTTCAATGTTTGAGTTAGCTGGGTATTACTTCAGCTATGACAAATAAAAAATTATTTTAGGAGGGATTTTAAATGTCAATTAATAGTGTAAACGGAATTTATTTTATTGATGGCTCATGTATTACAGACAATGAACTAATGAACAGGGTTAATGCAAAGATTACAGAACTTAAAGCACAAGGCAAAACAATAGTAAGTGTATCTATAGGCGGCACTGCCCCAGCAATAGGTGCATTTATAGTAATTGGAACAACTGCTTAATTAAAGGAGGGATAAAATATGTTACAAATTACAAGAGTTGAACCTATAAATAAAAGGTATGTAGACATGGAAAAACTTTATACTGAAATACAAGCTGATAAAGATAATTTTAGTTCTGAAGAATATGGAATATCTGGGGCTTTATATGGTAATGCACTTGATAAATTTAAAGGTGCTATAAATGCACAAATAAAAGACATTGAAGCAAATGGCGAGAATGTTATAGGTATAGGGGTTATAGGCAATGAAACCCCAGTGCTTTTTATAGGGGAGGATAAATAATATGAGTTATGAAAATATAAGTAGAACCGACCAATTTATTGACAGGGTTCAAGATATAGCACAAAAGAACCCAGAAGTTAGTGGCGAAATGCAAGAGGCATATAAGGAAGCGGCAATAAGGGCGGTATCACAAATGTATTTAGCAATGTTTCAAACAGTAGTTGAAGATTTTAAAAGTGCTACTAATAAATTAAACCCAGCAGATAAAGATTATAAAAGAAAATTAGTAGAATTGAAGCGGAGTGCAACAAGTTCCGCTCAATTAATAGCCAGCAAACTTCCACAGACAGCCGATTTTGATATTTATATAAGTGCTGTAAATATTTTAGTAAGTGGTTTATTTGAGCAAGCAAAGGGGGCGACCGAATAATGGAAAATAAGCAACTACAAGAAATATCAGATAATAACCTAAAAATGAAGATTGCAAGGGATAAATATTTTAGTGCTAACAGAATTGATTATGAACCCGTTCAAGTAACCGAAGAAGATATTAAGAAATTTAATGAAGCAGGAAATAATATAGAATTACAGAGAGCACAATTTTTTAAATAGCTTGTAACTCAATTTATATAGGGCTGGGCGGAAAATAAATAAAAACACCAGCCCATTTATATAAGAAAGTATTATAAAACTATACAGTAAATGTACTAATACAGGTATGTAATCATATAGAAAATGTTATTAAAATATCGTGATAAATCAAGTAATATCAATAAATCTAATACAGAGGGAGGGGGGCTGAATATGAGCAATATAGAGAATACAAGCAATGAACAAGTACCTAAAAAGATAAATACAGTTAGATTGAACACCGCAAGCAAAGTAACAAAGTTTATGGCAAATGTTATAAATCAATTAAATCAAGGAAAAATCGACCCTAACAAAGCAAGGGCACTGGGGTATCTATGTTCAGTACAGCTTCAAGGCATAGAAAAGGCTGAACTTGAAAAGAAAATTGAGGAATTAGAAACCAAGATTAAAGGGAGGTATTAATATATGTATAGTTTATTAAGGCGGGCAAATAGGTTAATTAATTTACTTGACCCAGTTGACGGTATATCAATAATAGTATTTGCTGTGACACAAGAGGACAAGCCAGTTGAGCAAGAGTTACCTAAAGAATGGGCTAATTTAGAATATGAGCCATTTATACCAGATGAACTTCCTAAAGAATTAAAAAATGCGGCAACACTGGGGGAACTTCAAAAGCTATGTAAAAAAGCAGGCTATGGGCTTGATATTCTACCAGTTAAATCGCTGGGTGATATATGGGAAGATGAAAATATTTAGTTTTTTACAATTTCATTACAGGCAATATTATAAAAAAACTGTAACTTGTAAATGACATTTATATCAAACTGTAAAAGATAAATAAAATTTACAAAACACCTATTAAGTATTATTTAGTTATCAATGAACCAGCTAATTTATAGCTGGCTCTTTTCAGTTGAATAGAATTTTGTATCAATAAATCTTTAATTTAAAGCCCCTATTTTTATAAGAAGGTGTAATTATATTACCCTATTAAAGAAAATGCAAACAGGGGCACGACAGCGGCGGACAATATGCAAATTATTAATTTTTAAAAGGCGGTGCAAGCAATGCAAATTAAATTTAGGCTATTAAATCATTATGTATTCTTTATTATTAGAAAGTCAAACAGGAAAAAATCTTCGAAAGTCAAACAAGCAAGAAAGCCAGTTGTAAGATTGAGCAATTACCAAAAAGCACAGGCAAGAATTGCTGAAGTAAAACAGTTTATAAAAGATAATGAGCAAACCAGCAGGCGAAATCATGGTGTTTATTAGTTGAAAACTTTAATAACTTCAATTTTTTACTATAGATTTTATAGGCGGCATAATGCCAGCTTATAAAAAGTCATTAAAAGGAGTGTTTATTTCATGTATAACGGAACAAAACTTATTATTAATCCAGCAGTAGCAAGGCATTTATTAAAACTGGGCTATGACATTATAGATATTAAGCCAGACAAATTCAACCCAGACCGAACCCTATTTATTTTCAAGTGGACAAAAGACATTGATGAAACATTAAAGGCTATTACAGCGAAAAATTAATATTTATTAAAAGGTGGCAGAAAAGGAGTGATTTATAATGCCAATATTTAGAGCATTAAAAAACGGAAACTTTACACAGATGACAAATAAAGTAATTGATAAAAATAATCCTAATAAATTGAGCCCCGAAGCCGTCGGCATTTTATTTTATATGTTAAGCAATAAAGAGGACTGGAAGTTTTATGAACAAGAAATAGCTGAACATTTTAATTGTGGCATAACTAAAATAAGAAGCGGCATAAAGGAACTCATTAATAATGGTTATATAGTAAGGAAATTAATACAAGGGGAACACGGTAAATTTAAAGGATACGAATACTATATATATGAAGAACCACAACCCATAAACCAAGAAGACAAGCAGGATTCCACCGTTTTTAGGATTCCCGTAAACGGAAAAACCGAAAACGGAAAAACCGAAAACGGGAATCCTAACACTAACAATACTAATATAAACAATACTAATAAAAACAATAATAAAAATAACAATATTAATATATCAAACTTCTCATCTTCTAAAACTTTATTTGATGTTAATACCTATAATGTAGTAAATGAGGTTATAGGATATTTAAACAGTAAAGCAGGCACACACTTTAAACCTACAACAAAGGCATATATTAGCGAAATTGAAGGTAGATTGAAAGATGGTTATAGGGTTGAAGACTTTAAATATGTTATAGATGTGAAAGTTGCGGAGTGGAAAGATAATAGTAAAATGCAACAATATTTGACCCCGACTACTTTATTTAGTGCAAGCCATTTTGACAATTATTTAAATCAAAAGATGCCAGTAAGCAAATTAAAAACCATTGAAGGCATTAGCAGGGAAAACTTACAAAAGTGCAAGCAAGCACAACAAGAGAATGAAGGACAAGAGTTTGTATTTTAGGGGGGTGGGGGCATATAGCCAGCCCCCCTATTTTATAATATGCAAGCCCAGCGGCAAGATAGCCACAAGATAATAAAATGCTGGTGCAATTACCCTATCCACTATTTAAAAAGCCCGTAGACGGCGGATTAATTGAGAACTTTAATAACCTATAAAACAAGAAGCGGCGGCAACTTTAATTATTTAGCCGATTAATTATATATTTAGTATAAAAATTATAAAAGGAGATTAGATTATGAATAATAAAGTTATAGCACTATCAAATGAATTGGCACTCAACCTTCCAGACTTGAAAACACAAGATTTCCGACTATTTATGTATATTTTGTATAGGGTTTCAAATGATAAACCATTAATCATAAATAACAAAATAGATATTTCAGTGGCAGACTTTAAACAATATTTCACATCAAATGTAAGCAAGCAACAAATAGTTGAGCATTTATTTAAGTTGAAGGCAAAAACAAAACAATTTTTAGATAATATAGAATACCATGCAGAAGATGATATAGTTCAAATAACTATTACCCAACTATTATATCAAAATGTTGGAATTTCATATTGGGATAAACTAATAAACCAATAACAGTCACAGGCAGAAAACTTTATATTTTATTAAGCACAGCCGCAAGATAATATTTAGAAGGTGTAATTATACTTTCCCCACTATATAAAGGGCTTATAAGACAAAATAATTGATATAATATAAAAGAATTTAAAAAAGTTGCGGAAAACACTTTAATATCTGGCAAAAAGAAATATATATTTAATGTAGGGTAAAAACCTACACGACAACATTTTCATCATTTCGTTTCCTTTTATACAGGTCAAAGAACCCCTTGTTTTAAAAAGCCCCAGCAATGGGGGCAATTTTTTATGTGATAACTAAATTATACTAATGGGGTATTGTGTTTAATTAATAATAAATTTATATTGAAGCATTGCAATAATAC
This sequence comes from uncultured Clostridiaceae bacterium, assembly GCA_946405135.1. GTDB lineage: Bacteria > Bacillota > Clostridia > Clostridiales > Clostridiaceae > CAMJGD01. The sequence goes on from CAMJGD010000001.1 coordinate 143,167, forward strand.
ATTATACCCCTTATAATGGTCTATTAGCAAGCACAATATATTTTATATAAGACTGGAATTTATATGATTTATCTGATATTATATGAATTGTGCTTAAAAATGGAGGTGAGTTGAAATTGTTACCAAAACATATCGAAAATGTTATAGTTCCACCAATTAAATGTCAAGGTATAAAAACAAAACTGGTTAATTTTATCGCAAATAATATTGTATGGGATGGCGAAGGTCGTTGGATTGAACCATTTTTAGGCTCTGGAGTTGTGCTTTTTAATATACAGCCAGAAAGGGCTCTTATTAGTGATAAGAATGAACACATAATTAATTTTTATAGAGGCATTCAATCTGGATATATAAACCCAATATCAGCCAGAGAATTTTTAGAATACCATGGTGAAAGGCTCAATAATATTGGTGAGGATTATTATTATCAAATGCGAGATGAATTTAACGAAACAAAAAATCCGTTGTATTTTTTATTTTTAAGTCGAGCCTGTTTTAATGGTGTTATGAGGTTTAGTAAAAAGGGAAAATTTAATGTGCCATTTTGTAAAAAGCCTGATAGATTTAGACCCGCTTATGTTACAAAAATTGTTAACCAAATTGAAAAAGTATCGAGAGTAATGTTAGGTCGGGACTGGGTATTTCAAGCCTGTGATTGGAGAGAAACAATACAGCAAGCGGCTGAAGATGATTTTATTTATATAGACCCCCCATACATAGGACGAAGCACTGGTTATATAGGCGACTGGGAACAGAACGAAGCGAACGAATTAGCAGAATATGCAAGAACTTCCCCAGCAGGGTTTGCTCTTTCAATGTGGAAACAAAATAAATACAGGGTAAATACACATATTGAAGAAGCATGGGGCGGGTTAGAAATGAGAGAATTTAATCATTTTTACCATGTAGGTTCAAGTGAAGATTTAAGAAATACAATGATTGAAGCATTAATTATTAAAGATGGTTATTATACTGAACATCCAGTACAGGCAGAAGAAATTTCAATAGATGAAGATAATTAAAGAAAAGGGTTCTGATATTAAATCAGAGCCCATTTTTTATCTGTTTAGCCATTGGTTATATAATGTTCTTGCTTGTTCGTTTGCCCTCCCCTGTTCAACCAACCAATTAAAGTATGTATCTAAGCTATTATAAGAATTATTGTTCTCCCTATATTTAGGATAATTTCTCCAATAATCTTCAAAAATATCATTTCCAAGCACACTAAAAGGTCCATTTCCAAGCCTTAATTCATTTATATCAGTTGTACCAAAAGAACCCATATTTTCAGTATTGCCGCTTCCAGGCTTGTCCCCAGCAATTTTATATTTCTCTTGAACGAAGAATTCCACATCCCTATAAGGAGTCGGAATAGTATTAAGGGCTGCACTATTTACCATCTGTCCTTCAATAGCATAATCATTTCTGCTATATAAGAAACCTATTACATAATGTTTTGAATAAGTATCATAAGGGTACATTATATTTTTAGTATTATTTCTCATAAATGAAGCAAAGGAACCCAGTGTATAACCAAATTTTTTAAGTTCACCGTTTCTTTTAAATCTTCTATAGGTTGTTTTTATGTCAATAGCAATTTTATCTGTATCATTTTCATTTCTTAACATAGTAAAATCTGGGTAAACCGTTTGCTGGTCAGAAGCAACAAGTTTATATCCGTTATCAGCGGCAATTTCATTTAATACTGGGGTTACAATTAATTCGAATATTCTTCCAATTAATTTAGAATCACTCCCAAGTGTGAAAATATTGCCATTGGCTGAAATAAGCCCCTTAACCTCCCAGTTTATGTTCCTTTGAGAAATCTTTGTATTAAAATTATTAATTAAATCAATCGGCACATTATCCTCTCCTTAACTTTATCTGATACTATAAAAATATCAGGTAAAATGAACTATGTCAAGTTTTGCCATTCAATTAATAAATTTTACACAAGCCCCATAGTGTTAAATTTAATATTTTAGCGAGAACCCAGTATGGAAGCGGCATGAGGGCATTTTTATATTTTATAAGCCGACAATATATGACAAGAATATAGAAAAATTTAACATAATCACTTGCTCTGTAAACTTTATTATTATATAATATATCCATAAAATGGAATATATGTAATATCATGACGAAAGGCGGTGATGTATTGAATACAGTTCAACCAATAAGGGATAAAGCAAAAATACAACAGGTAAAAGACGAACTCTTAAAAACAGGGGTTAGAAATTACATGATGTTTGTTATAGGTATTAATACAGGCTTAAGGGTGAGCGACCTATTAAGGCTTAAGGTTTCAGATGTTAAGAACAAGCCCCATATATTAATAAGGGAAAAGAAAACAGGTAAGGCAAAGCGATTTTTAATTAATAGCAGTTTAAGAGTTGCAATTAATACTTATATTTCAGATATGGCATTAGCTGATGATGATTACTTATTCGCAAGTCAGAAAGGTATAAATAAACCATTAACAAGGGTGCAGGCTTATAACATACTGAACAATGTGGCTAAAAAATGCGGACTGCAAGAAATAGGAACTCACACAATGCGAAAGACCTTCGGATATTGGCATTACAAGCAATATAAAGATGTTGCAATATTGCAGGATATTTTTAACCACAGCTCCCCAAGTATTACCCTCCGTTATATAGGCATTACAGATGACATCAAAGACAAGACCATTGAAAACTTTTATTTATAAAACTTATAAAACTTTAAAGGAGTGATTTTTATTATGAGAAAAAAGAATAATAAGGCATTAACAGAGCAACAGGCACAGGAGCAAATATTAAACATTATAAACCAACAAACACAGGAGCAAACCCAAGAAACAACCCCAGCAATTATACAGACAACCCCACAGCAAACGGAAGATAATAAGAAGGTACAATTACAAGAGCAAGCTCCAGAAAATGCGGCAGGCGGCAAAATAGTTGAAACTAAAAAGCCAGAAACTAATAAGAAAAAGCAAATTGAACCATCTATACAAAAGATGTTTGATAAAATGATTGCTTACATGGTGGACAAGGGTTGTAGTACAAAAGAAACTCCAGCTTATACAGGGCTTAAGTGCGGCAGACATAATATCGCCGAAATATATTTACAGAAAAAAGGCATAAGGCTTCATGTAAACAGCCAAAGCCTATCCGCTGAAAATATAGATTTATGCAAGGTTGTACCCGATACTTATGGCTGGACACTTGATTGTATTTACAAAGTAACCGACCAGCAAACCTATGATAAAGCGATTGAAATATTAGAACAGGGATTTGTATTTAGAAATAAAGGAATTGATATAAATGGATAAAACTAAAAAAAGATTTATGCAAACAAAAGATGAAATAAAAATAACATTTGTTCCCCAGTGCACAAAGTGCAAACATAATATAAATTATAATTCATGCCACATATTTAAAGAAAAGCCGATTTCATACATGAAAAATGAAAAAGAATGCCCTAAAAAGGAAGGTAGATAATGCCTTCCTCTTTACTTTATTTAGGATAAAAAGCTCAACTTTAATATTCAATAATTTTTACTATATATTAGGTAGGAAAATTTTAAAGGAGTGAAAAAACTTATGACACTTATAAAAGTAGCTTGTTATTGTAGAGTTTCAACAGATAGCAAAGACCAAGCCAATTCATTCGAGAACCAGCAAACATATTTTCTAAATGTGCTGGAACATAGTAAAGATTGTAAACTAATTAATATATATGCTGACCAAGGATTAACAGGTACAAAGTTAAGCAATAGACCAGAATTTAATAAAATGCTCGAAGATGCTGGAATTGATATTATAGAACAATTTACAAGCAAAGACCGAAGACTTAAGAAAAAACACATACTTTATGAAATTACAGAGCGACCTCCCCTATTCAATGAAATATGGATTAAAAATACTTCGAGATTTGCACGAAATACTTTATCCTTTGAAATTATCAACCTTTTAAGAAATAAGGGTGTGCATATTAAATTTATAGAGCAAAACATTAATACAAAGGATATATCAAGTGATTTTCTACTAAAATTATTTCAATTATTTGATGAACAAGAAAGCCGAGATAAGTCTTCAAAGGTAAGTTTCGGGATAAGGGAAGGAGCAAGGAAAGGAACAATAAATGCAAATAGCCGCCTATATGGTTATAACTATATACAGGCAGAAAACAGACTTGAAATAATACCCAGCGAAGCGTCTGTAATTAAAACCATATATAAACTATATAGCCAAGGACAAGGCATAAGGAGAATTATAAATTACCTAAATGACAATACTATTATGACACGAGAGAAGAAACCATTTTGTAAAAGCACTATAAAGCGAATTTTAACTAATGAAAAATATGCAGGTATTAATGCTCGACTAAAATATGATACTGGCAAGGTATTTAATAAATATAGTTACCCACAAGTTAAGCCAAAAGACCAATGGATAATTCAAGAGAGTGATAAAATACCTTCTATTATAAGTAAGGAATTATTTTATTCAGTTCAAACAATGTTACAAAGTAAAGTTAATCATAAAAACCAAGTTGGAATATATAAAGGGATTACCGATTATGCAGGAATTATACTATGTGGTAAGTGTGGAAACCCCTATATAAGCAATATGGACAGGGGAAGGCGATTCTATAATTGTAAGACTAAAAAGTTGAAAGGAACTGGGGCTTGTAATAATAAAAATATTAGTGAAAATAAATTAAATACCTATATAACCAGTGAAAATTATAGACGAGCAATTTATAAATATAAGGTAATGTATAAATCAGTATTAGAGGACATGGTGTTACAACTACAACAGAGGATAAATACCAATAGTAATTTACAGGCTCAACAGTTAGGGCAGGAATTAAACAAGTACAAGGCACAGCAAAGCAAACTTTTAAACAGTTATTTAGAAAGTATTATAGATGAAAGCATTTTTAAGCAAGCGGCGGCAGAGCTTAAGAACAAGATTACAGAAACTGAATATAAAATTAAGGAACTAACAAAGCCAAACAATGAAATAATGAACGATATTGCATATATACAAAATACTATTAATGATATAGATAGCCTTGAAATAAAAGAGCAATATACAAGAGATGAAATAATTGCAGGTATTGAAAAGATTATAATTAATGATGATAAAGTTAAAGTTTATTACAAGGTAGCGGCAAATATTAGGCAGTTAGTTAAAAAGCATGACCTTGAAAATTACTTTAATAAGTTATTAGGTGAATAAAATTAACCCCAGTGGACAATAATTCAGCTGGGGTTAAATAATACCTTGTTTATGTACTATAATACAAAAATATTATGTCCTCCTGCTGCAGCTACCTCAAGAGCTCTTTTACAGCTATTTTGGCCAATTACATCTTCAAAGTCCATAGTACTTTTTTCTTCTGTAAAGTGATATTCTTCATCATAAGGTAAAGTATCTTTATATTTTAAAAAACCTATTACTTCATTTAAAGTAGAAAAAGGGTATATATTGGCCTTTTTTATGTAGGTGCATTCTCTCCTATTATTTGTTGGCAGCACAAAATTATAAATACCTCTTTCTACAGCTTCAATAACTATGGGTAAAACTCCTTTTATTTTTCTTATATCCCCGCTTAAAGATAACTCGCCCATAAGCAAAATTTTATCTAAATCATCACAATATATCTGCCCTGAGGACAGAAGTATCCCGATGGCAATGGGCAAATCAAAAAGTGCACCTTCTTTTTTAATATCTGCAGGAGCCAAATTTACAGTTATCCTTCCTACTGGAAATTCAAAACCTGAATTTAATATGGCTGAACGAACCCTCTCTTTTGATTCTTTTACTGCAGTATCTGCTAATCCTACAATGCTAAAGCTAGGTAATCCTTTTGATATATCAACTTCTACCGTGACAATTTTTCCTTCTATTCCTGTAAGGGTAGCACTTAATATTTTAACTGTCATATTATCACCTCATAGGAATTATTGACAATATAATGATTTTATATAATAAATAAATCAACTTTTTCTCTTTTCATCATAATTAACTGTTATTCTTTATTAAGGTATTAATCTCTTCTAAACCATTATATTTATATGATGTAAGTGCTTTATCAAAAATAGTATTAAAGTTTTAAATGAAGTCAACAATTAAAATAATATTTAAAAATCCCAAATAAAACTTAGAAGGTGATTTTAAAATGAATTCTCAAAAAAAAGAGATAGGCTGCTATGGAGAAGATTTAGCTGAAAAATATCTAAAATCTATAGGATATGTCATAATTAAAAGAAACTTTAGATGTAAGATAGGTGAAATAGATATAATAGCTAAAGATAAAGAGTTTATAACTTTTATAGAAGTAAAAAGCAGGTATGGAAACCTTTATGGGAACCCCGGGGAATCCATTACCTACTCTAAAAAATTAAAAATATATAAAACCGCAGAAGTGTTTATATGTAAAAGCAAATTGCATTATGCTAATTTTAGATTTGATGTAATAGAAATAATGTTTAATAAACAAAATAATAATTATTCTATCAACCTTATAAAAGATGCTTTTCAAATTTAAAGATGGATTATACTATTGAGAAAACTTTTTCTATGAATCTTACATATACCATATTCTTTTATAGCTTCTATGTGCTTTTTAGTACCATAGCCCACATTACTTGAAAAATCATAGTAAGGATATAACTTATCATACTCTTTCATAAGATTATCCCTGTAAACCTTAGCTACTATTGAAGCACAAGCTATACTTGCACTTTTGGTATCACCTTTTATAACAAACTTATTGCTTATGTTAAAATTCTTTATAGGATAACCATCTGACAATACTAGATCTGGTTTTTGCTTAAGGCTATAGCAGGCCTTTTTAAAAATTTCATTGTTGCAGAAGGTTATTCCTTTAGAATCTATCTCTTCATTGCTGCAACATGCTATGCTATAACATATTGCTCTATTCTTTATTATTTCACATAGTTCTTCTCTTTTCTTTTCACTTAAAGCTTTAGAATCATTTATTTCTAAAATCATATCATCTAAAGCACAATCAAGGTCTAATATTACTGCAGCTGATACTATAGGACCTGCTAACGGACCTCTGCCTACTTCATCAACACCCGCAATGAATTTACAACCATCAAAGGATCTATCAAAATCATATAGACCTTTTACTCTTAATATTTCATTTTTCCTGCTTTTCATGGACTTAATAAGCCTATTACCTAGCCCCTGAACATTTTTTCTAGGATCTTTAATAAGTTCTTCCGTAAGCATATTAAATTCTTTTTGTTCTAAATCAAATATATTAATATTATCTATTAAGTTTTTTATATCTTTATAACACATTTCATTCAAATGCTTTTCAAACATAAATATCTCCCTTTTTCCTTAAGGCCTTTCTAAAGATATCTTTCCAATTTTTCCAGCTCTAAACTCATCTAATATCATTATAGCCGCTCTATTATAATCTATATTTCCACCTGACATTATAGCTCCTCTTTTTTTTGCTATAAGTTCAAAATTATCTAAAGGATTTTCACTGAGCTCCTCTATCTTATATCTAGCCTTTAAATTATCTTTATAATGCTGCTGTAATCTTTCTACAAGCTTTAAAGCTAGTTCTTCTATGTCCATTATCTCATCTTTTATAGCGCCTGTAAAAGCCAAATTTAAGGCCACATCTTCATCTTCAAATTTAGGCCACAATACCCCTGGTGTATCCATAAGCTCAATGCCTAAATTAGTCTTTATCCATTGTTTACTTTTAGTTACTCCCGGCCTATCACCAGTTTTTGCTATGGTGTTTTTTGCCATTTTATTTATAAAAGAAGATTTACCTACATTAGGTATACCCACTACCATAGCTCTCATCACTATATTAGCTACACCTTTTGCTCGCAGCCTTTCGTGCTTATCTTTCATCAAATCCAGCATAGCAGGTTTAATAGCCTTTAATCCTTCTCCATTTAAGCTATTAACCTTAATTACTTTTATACTGTTACTGCTTAATACCTTTATCCACTCAGCTGTAATTGCATCTTCACTTAAATCACTTTTGTTCAATAATATTATCCTTGGCTTATCTTTACAGATCTCATCAATATCTGGATTAGCACTTGACTTAACTATTCTGGCATCTCTTATTTCTATAACCACATCTACTAGCTTTAAATTTTCTTTAATTTCTCTTTTAGTCTTTACCATATGTCCTGGAAACCAATTTATAGCCATAATCAAAATTCTCCTTCCTTAGATATTATTTTTTATCATTCTACTATATTTATACAATATGCATATATAGATTACAATTTTTATACAATAAAAAAGGGGACTTTAGAAGTCCCATTTAATAAAAATATCACCATACCATCAAAAAGTATGTACTAAAAAATTATATCAATTCTTTAACTTTAGCTTTCTTACCTACTCTATCTCTTAAATAGAATAACTTAGCTCTTCTTACTTTACCTCTTCTTGTTACTTCAATTTTTTCAATTATAGGTGCATTTACAGGAAATGTTCTTTCTACTCCAACACCAGAAGCAAGTCTTCTTACTGTGAAAGTCTCTCTCAATCCACCATTTTGTCTCTTAATAACAGTTCCCTCAAATATCTGTATTCTTTCTCTGTTACCTTCTTTAACTTTTACGTGTACTTTTACAGTATCTCCTACGTTAAATTCTGGTAAATCATTTCTTATCTGTTCTGCTTCTATAGATCTTATTAATTCGTTCATTGTGCATTCCCTCCTTAAATAATTTGACGTTCTTACCATGTTTTAAATGATAGAGGACCGCCCGTACTAGCACGATGTATATTTTATCATATTCATATTTGGATTTCAATAAAAACTTTTAAAAGCTAATCATCTTTTAAAAGCTTTTTATCCTCTTTTGATAAGGTGATTCTTTTAAACATATCCGGCCTTTTTACTTTGGTTATAATTAATGATTGTTTTCTCCTCCACTTTCTAATATTATCATGATGCCCCGATAGGAGAACTTCCGGTACCTTTTCTCCTCTAAAAACCTCCGGTCTTGTATATTGTGGATATTCTAATAGGCCATTATAAAAAGATTCTTCTTGAAAGCTTTCATTTTTTGATAATACACCAGGAATAAGTCTGCAAATGCTGTCTACTAAAGGTATACACGCCATTTCTCCTCCTGTTAATACAAAGTCACCAAGAGAAATTTCTTGATCTATATAATTATAAACTCTTTCATCTATACCTTCATAATGTCCACATAAAAAAATAAGTTCTTTTTCACAGCATAAAGATTTAGCTATCTCTTGATCAAAAGTCTTTCCTCTAGGACCTAAAAAGATAACTTTGCCTTTATTTATTTTTTTTACATATTCCAAGCAATCTACAATAGGTTGAGCACACATAACCATTCCAGCTCCACCGCCATAAGGATAGTCATCAACTTTCTTATGTTTATCCATAGAGAAATCTCTTATATTATGTACATCTATTGATACTAGACTATTTTTTTGTGCTCTCCCCATTATACTGTAATTTAATATATCAAACATTTCAGGAAAAAGCGTTAAAATACTAATCTTCATCTTGCCATTCCCCTACAGGTTTTATCACTATCTTCTGCTCATTTATATCTACATTTAAAACTATATCTTTTATAGCAGGAATTAGTACCTCTTTCTCGCCTTTTACCCAATACACATCATTACTTCCTGTTTTTATTACATCATACATTTTTCCTATTAGCTTTCCTTCTGTATCAAATACAGAGCAATCCAGTAAGTCAGCAATAAAATAAGTATCCTTAGAAAGCTCAACCGCATCTTCTCTTTTAACTTGGATATATTTATTCCTATATTTTTCTGCTTCCTCCATAGTATCAATGCCTTCTATCTTAAGAATTACTCTATCTGCTTGTAACTTACACCAAATTATCTTCTTTTCTATATCATCTATATATACAATTTTAAGCTTTCTAAATCTTTTAACATCGTCGGTTAAAGGATAAATCTTCAATTCTCCCTTTATACCATGGGGTTTACTTATCTGACCTATAGACAAAAACTCTTTCATAAATTCACCACCGTAAATTATTAAAAAGAGCTAGGAATATCCTAACTCTGATAAATAGATTATATAATTTCTACAACAACTCGTTTGTTTTCTTTAATTGCTGCAGCTTTTACTACAGTTCTTATAGCCTTTGCTATTCTTCCTTGTTTTCCTATAACTTTTCCCATATCCTCTGGAGCAACCTTTAATTCAAGTATTATGGATTGCTCTCCTGCTATCTCATTTACCTGAACTGCATCTGGGTTATCTACCAATGACTTGGCTATAACTTCAACTAATTCTCTCATAAAGTTTCTGCTTAAAGACTTTTTAAGAAAGTCTTCTAGCAGAATTCACCTCCCAAGCATTACTTTGAAAGTTTATCATTAACTCCAGCTTTTACAAAAAGCTTCTTTACAATATCAGAAGGCTGTGCTCCATTCTGTATCCATTTAGCTGCTTTTTCTTCATCTACTTTTATAACAGCAGGTTCAGCAATTGGATTGTAGTATCCTATTTCTTCTATGAATCTACCATCTCTTGGGCTTCTTGAATCAGCTACAACGATTCTGTAAAATGGAGCTTTTTTAGCACCCATTCTTCTTAATCTTATTTTTACTGCCATGTTTAATTCACCTCCTTTAAAAAATATTATCTATTGCATAAAAGGTAATTTTCCAAACATACCTTTTTTAGCATTTTTCTGCATACCTTTCATTTGTTTCATCATTTTTCTCATATTCTCAAAATCTTTTAAAAGTTTATTTACTTGCTGTATATTACAGCCAGACCCCTTGGCAATTCTTTTTTTCCTTGAAGGAGAGCTACTTACCAAATTAGGATTTCTTCTTTCTTTTATGGTCATAGAATTTATTATAGATTCAATTTTGCCCATTTCTTTCTCACCTTGTGACAAATCAACTCCTTGAAGCTCCTTAGGAGTTACCCCAGGTATCATTTCTATTAATTTGCTAAATGGACCCATTTTTTTCATCTGACCCATAACTGAAAGAAAATCTTCAAAATTGAAGTCTTGATTTAGCATCTTATTGCCAAGTTCCATAGCTTCTTTTTGGTCTATAGCCTGCTGAGCTTTTTCTATAAGGGATAATACATCCCCCATACCTAATATTCTAGATGACATCCTATCAGGATGAAATACTTCTACATCAGTCATTTTCTCACCAATACCAACAAATTTTATTGGCTTATTGGTTATTTCTCTTATAGACAAAGCTGCTCCGCCTCTTGTATCACCATCTAACTTTGTAAGAACAACTCCGCTTATATCTAAACTGCTATTGAATGTTTCTGCCACAGTTACTGCATCTTGACCAGTCATGGAATCCACAACCAAAAGAATCTCCTGAGGACTTACAGCTTCTTTAACATCTTTAAGTTCTTTCATAAGTTCTTCATCTATATGCAGTCTTCCTGCAGTATCAATAATTATCAAATTGTTCCCATTATTTTTAGCATGTTCTATAGATGCCTTTGCAATATCCACTGGACTAACTTTATCTCCCATAGAAAACACGGGTATATCTATCTGTTTGCCAACAGTTTGAAGCTGCTTTATAGCTGCTGGCCTATAGATATCTGCCGCTACTAACAATGGTTTTTTATTCTTCTTCCTAAAATGAAGAGCAAGTTTACCAGCCATTGTGGTTTTACCAGCACCTTGAAGTCCTACAAGCATTATAATAGTCGGCCCATTATCTGAATAACTTATCTTGCTTTCAGAAGTTCCCATAAGTGCAGTAAGTTCTTCATTTACAATTTTTATAACCTGCTGAGCAGGAGTTAAACTTTCAAGTACTTCAGAACCTACACATTTTTCACTAACACTATTAATAAACTTTTTAACGACTTTATAGTTTACGTCTGCTTCTAAAAGAGCAAGCTTAACTTCTCGCATGGCTTCTTTTATATCTTTTTCATTTAATTTGCCTTTACCTTTTAATTTCTTGAAAGCATCCTGAAGTTTGGATGTTAATCCCTCAAAAGCCATGTTAACCCTCCTAAATAGAAATTTCTTCCATTAATATTTTCTTTATAACTTCTAATCTATCTTTTATAGAACTATCTCTAATTTCATCTTCAATTTTAGCAATTTCATGTTCAAGCTTTTGCTTAGTTTCTTCTAGCTTAATATTCTTACCTAAAAGATTTAATCTGTCTTCGTAGGAAACTAATTGCTTATAGCATCTTTTTATAGTATCATGAATTGCCTGCCTACTAGTATTGTTAATCTCTGAAATCTCTGATAAAGAAAAATCTTCATTATAGTAAAGATTCATTATCGCTTTTTGATTATCTGTTAGAAGTTCTCCATATAAATCAAGCAATATAGAGACTTCTACTCTCTCTTCCATATCATCACCTGACTTACAAAAAAATAATATCAAAATATTTATAGTATGTCAAGTACTTTTACTTAACAGGTTAAAAAAGTGCTTCAGCGAAGCTATCTGCATCAAATTCTTGAAGATCTTCTATGCCCTCTCCTACTCCAATATATTTTACTGGAATATTTAATTCATTCTTTATGGATATTACTACTCCTCCTTTTGCTGTACCATCGAGTTTTGTCAATATTATACCATCTAAAGGGCATACTTCCATAAACTGTTTTGCTTGAATTACTGCATTTTGGCCTGTAGTGGCATCTAAAACTAAAAGAGTTTGTCTAAAAGCCTCAGTATATTCCCTGTCTATAATTCTATTTATTTTTCCAAGTTCATCCATTAAATTTTTCTTATTATGAAGCCTTCCTGCTGTATCGCAAATCAATATATCAGCTTTTCTTGCTTTAGCTGCTTGTATAGCATCATAAACCACCGCTGCTGGATCTGAACCTTCTTGGTGCTTTATTATATCTACACCAGCTCTATTGCCCCAAACTTCAAGTTGATCAATAGCAGCAGCTCTAAAAGTGTCTGCAGCTGCTAACAATACCTTATTGCCATTATCTTTATATTTTGCTGACAATTTGCCTATAGAAGTAGTCTTACCTACTCCATTTACACCTATTACTAGCATTACTTCTGGATACTGTTCTTCTTTATCTTCATATCCTTCTTTTAACATTTGAGCAATGACTTCTTTTAAACACGGTTTAACTTTAAGAGGATCGTTTATCTTTTCCTCTCTTATTTTTACTCTTAATCTTTCTATAATTTCCACTGAAGTTTCTACACCTATATCACAGGTAACCAGTATCTCTTCTAATTCCTCGTATAAATCTTCGTCGATAGTAACTGCCAGATTCAACATTTCATTTACCTTATCAGTAAAGCTATCTCTTGTCTTTGTAAGACCTGTTTTTAATTTTTCAAAAATTCCTCCAAACATACATTAAACCCTCCTTTAAATTACTGATTACTTAAGTCAACGGATACTATTTTAGAAATACCTTTTTCCTCCATGGTAACTCCATATAACACATCGCTTGCTTCCATGGTTCCTTTTCTATGGGTTATAACTATAAATTGAATATTACTAGAAAATTGCTTTAAAAATTCTGCATATCTATAAACATTTGCATCATCTAAAGCCGCCTCTATTTCATCTAATATACAAAAAGGTGTTGGTTTCATTTTTAATATTGCAAAAAGTAATGCTATAGCAGATAGTACTTTTTCTCCTCCAGACATAAGGTTTATATTTTGAAGCTTTTTACCTGGAGGTTCAACATTAATTTCAATGTTGGCTGAAAGCTCATCTCCATCACATAATATAAGATCTGCACTACCACCTTTAAATAGTTCCCTAAAAGTTTCGTTAAAATTCTTTTTAAGTATTAAAAAATTTTCATTAAAAACTATTTTCATCTTTTCTGTCATCTCTGATATAAGTGCTAGCAGTTCTTCTCTAGCCTTCATTAAATCTTCCTTTTGAACTGACATAAATGAAAATTTATTTTTGACTTCTTCATATTCCTCTATAGCACCTAAATTTACATTGCCTAGTTCCGATATACTGCTCTTGATTGATAAGATTTCCTTTTTAAATTTTTCTATATTATCTACAGGCTTTGCTTTTTCCACAGCTTCTGCATAAGTTAGATTCAATTCCTCGTTAAGTTTAGTGTATAAATTTTCTCTCTCAATTTCATTTTTGGTATTGATTATACTATACTTATTCTTTTCTTCTTCTTTATCTTGGATGCAGTGTTCTAAATTTTCTATTTTATTTACTAATTTTTTTATGTCTTCTTTTAAATTAATTCTTATTATTTCATTTTTTTCAAACTGCTCTTCCATAGACACAATTTTATCATTTAATCTTTCAATAGCTACTTTATTACTATTTATTTTGTTTTGTGAATCCTCTATAGAAGATAAATCCTGTTTTAAATTATTACTTAATTCCAGAAGTTTTTCATTAATTTCATCTATTTCTTTAGAAATTCTAACCAGGTTTTTGATCTCATTCATAACAAATTCATCTGTCTGAGCTTTATTTACCTTAACTTCTAATAATCTATCTTTTTCTGACTTAGCTAGCTCATTTTTATCTTGTAAAGAAATTTCAAGTTTTTTAATTCTATCCTTATTCCAAACTTCTTTTTCACTTAATTCTGCTAATTCTTTTTCTATTGTCTCTATAGTATTTTTGTTGTCTTCTATTTTTTTATGAATAATTTCAATTTCCTTTTCAGAAACTAAAATATTTTTATTAAGTTTTTCACTTTCATTTTCTACGGAACTTATCTTACTTTCTATTTTTGTTATTTCAATATTTTGATAATGTATTTCATCTTTTAAATTTAAACACTCTTCGTCAAGAATTTTAAAGTTATCCCTCTTTATTCTAACTAAACTACTTATCTCATTTAGTGTAGCTTCTGTATTTTTTATTTCTTTAGCAATCTCTTCTATTTCTCTCTTTCTACTTATAATACTTACATTTTTATGATAAACACTTCCTCCAGTTAAAGCTCCACCTGGATTTATTACTTCACCTTGAAGTGTAACTATTTTAGCTGAATAATTTAAAGACTTGGCTACTATTAAAGCACTATCCATATCTTCACAAATCAGCGTTCTGCCAAGAACATATTCTATAGCATTGCTAAACCTATGGTGATACTCTAAAAGTTCACTAGCTATTCCAATATATCCTTTTATTTCTTTTATGGATGAATTCACGCTGATCTTTTTACTCTTAATTATATTTAATGGTAAAAAAGTAGCTCTTCCTAAATTATTTCTTTTTAAATACTCGATAAGAGTTTTGGCTGCAGATTCATCTTCCGTTATTATATCCGAGATACTGCCTCCTAATGATATTTCTATAGCTACTTCAAGTTCTTTTGGTACTTTAATAATCTCTCCTAAAATTCTGCACTTATTTTGAGCTATATTAATCTTTCCTTCTTTTAAATGTACCATAAGGTTCTTGACTGATTTATTATATCCTTCATATTGATTTTCTAAATTTAGAAGCATATTATAGTTTGCCTCTAATTTATTAAATTTAATATTATTCTCTTTTATCTTAGCCTCTATATTTAAAATTTCACTATTTAATTTAGACATAGTCTTTTTATTTTCTTTTATCTTTTCTTCATAATCAGCTATGTTTAAATTTAATTTTTCAATTTCTTTCTTAAGCATAACCACAGTGGTTGTATTTATTTTTAAAGAATTTGTATAGTTATGATTAGACTCTTTAAGTTGTTCCTTTTTTGAAATCAATATCTTCAAGTCATTTTCTATAAGAGCTTTATTATTTCTTATTTCTGATATTTTTCTTAATATTTCAATTTCATTTTCCCTAAGATCTGCTATTTCATCTTCTGCAGATTTAATCTCTTCATTTAAGTTTGTTATTTTTTCTTCTAGGCTTTTTATAACATTTTCTAATTTACTTTGTTCATTTTGATGAGCAATAAGTTCCTCTTCATCTTTTGCTTTTTCTTGTTGTAATAGACCTATTTTGTTTTTAAGATTAGTATCTTCTTTATGATGATTTGCTACATTTTGTTTTAAATTGCTGCATCTCTCTTCTAAAAGATTTATTTTAGAAGTTAAATCTTGTATCTTTTCTTTATTTTTATAAAAGTCATCTCTTTCTTGATCGTTTTTTATATTATGATCTTCTAATGCCTTCTCTAAATCTTGCAGCTCATCCTTATATTTATTCTTTTCTTCCGTTAAATTTTTAACTTCAAAAATGATACTCTCATATTTAGACTTATATTTACCTATTTTTTCTTCCAACTCTTCCATTGAATTTATTATAAGAGATGTCTCTAACTCATTTAGTGTAGAGGATAGTTTCAAAAACTCTTTAGCTTTTCTATTTTCTATTTCAAGAGGTCCTAGTCTTTCTTCATAAGTTGTAAGTATATCATTAATTCTTATTAAATTTTGTTCCGTATTTCCAAGTTTTTTTTCTGCTTCTTCTTTCCTGCTTTTAAACTTCACAATTCCTGCAGCTTCTTCCAATAAGGCCCTTCTTTCTTCAGGTCTACCACTTAATATCGCATCTATTTTACCTTGTCCAATTATAGAATAACCCTCTTTACCTATACCAGTATCCATAAAAAGTTCATGAATATCTTTTAATCTACAGGAAGTATTATTTATAAAGTACTCACTTTCACCTGAACGATAAAGCCTTCTGCTTACAGTGACATCAGTATAATCTATAGGAAGTTCTTTTAATGAATTATCCAAGGTTAATGCCACTTGAGCCAGTCCAACAGGCTTTCTATACTGAGTACCTGCAAATATGACATCTTCCATCTTTCCTCCCCTTAGACTTTTTACACTTTGTTCCCCAAGTACCCATCTTATAGCATCAGATATATTGCTTTTACCACTTCCATTAGGACCTACTACAGCTGTTATACCCTTTTTAAAGCTTAAATCTGTTTTATCTGCAAAAGATTTAAATCCCCTTATCTCTATAGATTTTAAAAACATAAATTCACTCCTTTATTTTATGAACACCATAGGTAGTAAGCTGATAATAAAAATAGCTATTAATACATAAACTAAAATTTTTCCTATTTTGTTTCTTGTTTTTGCTTTCATGTAATCACCTCTTATAATTTACCTTATACTAGTTTATAGTATATAATTCAAAATATCAATAAGCAGAATTGCTTTAAGATAACATAAAAAAACCTTAGTGAAAACCACTAAGGTATAAAATATATACTATACTTTTAAAACATCATCATCTAGGTTCCACTATAAATCTTATTGCTGTTCTTTCTTCACCTTCAATACTTATCTCTGAAAATGCAGGCACAACCACTAAATCTATCCCATTTGGTGCTACAAATCCTCTAGTAATAGCAATAGCTTTTACTGCTTGGTTTACAGCGCCGGCTCCTACAGCTTGTACTTCAGCAGTTAAGTTATCCCTTAGTACTACTGCTAATGCTCCTGCTACTGATTTTGGCTGTGAATGAGCTGATACTTTTAATACTTCCATAAAATAATTCCTCCCTAAAGTTTGTTAACCATATTAGTAAAATAAGTTAATATAAATAATTTTTTCCTATAATTATTATTCTATGGAAGATAAAAATTTCCTTCTTAAAGTCTTTCCCTTATATAATCATTTATCGACAACTTATAACAATGATTCTCCGTATCTAAAAGAACTTCGCCTCTATTTATATTACTATTTAGCAATACCTTAACTTCCTTTGTCATCAATTGTTTCTTCATGTCATTAAAAAATATTTTTTTATCTGCATATAATTTAGATATATCTTTAGGATGAATTTGAATATTTATGTATTTACACTTTTTATCTATACTATTAATAATCATTTCATTATAGAGACTCCCCTCTACTAATTCCCTGAAAGCAGGATGAAAGGGACCCGCTATTATATCTTTACCTTCATTTATATTATCTGTAGGTTGAAGACCAACTCTTATGATATTTATATTATTAGCTACTAACATAGAATATATTTCTTTAGTTATAGTTACAGCTTCCTCTAGGCTATAAGGAATATATTCTCCTCTTTTATACATAATTTCCATAGGTGTGTCTTTTATTACCAGTGAAGGATATATACGACATAAATTAGGTTTTATATTTATAATCTTCTTGGTGGTTTCTATATCTTTTTGAAAGGTATCTCCAGGAAGACCTAGCATTATTTGATGACCTAAAATAAAATTATATTTTTTTATTAATGCAGAAGCTTCTATTACATCCTTTTCTGTATGACCTCTGCCAGACTTAACAAGCACCTCTTCGTCCATGGATTGAATACCAAGTTCAATAATATCCACTGAATGCTCTTGTAGATTCTTTAATATATTATCATCTATATAATCTGGTCTTGTAGAAAGTCTTATATAGTCTATTTTACCCTGCTCTTTATAATGTTTAGCTACACTTAACAATTCTTTCTGCTTATTTAAATCAATAGCTGTAAAAGTTCCTCCAAAGAACGACACCTCCACAGTAGCACTACTTTTATCTATAGTTTTAAGATACTCTTCAATGGTTTTCTGTGTGAAATTTGCATCTACTTTTTCATTTTCACCAGTTATCCTATCCTGATTACAAAAAACACAATTATGTGGACACCCTTCATGAGGAACAAATATAGGAATTATGTAATGTCTATTGCTCATTTTTATCCTCCAGTTTAGTCAATGCTTCTTTTGCGCTGTTTTGTTCTGATTCTTTTTTACTAAATCCTTGACCTTCCCCCATAATTTCATCATCTATTATAACTGTGGTATAAAATTTTCTTCTGTGAGGTGGTCCTTCATATTTTACTAATTTATATCTTATATCTATCTCTCCATTTTTTTGAAGTGTCTCTTGCAGCTTAGTTTTGTAATCCATAATTATTTCATTTCTAACCGCTTTAAGAATTATATCTTTAAAATTATCTATAATAAATGTTTTGACAAATTCTATACCTTTATCCAAATAAATAGCTGCTATTATGGCTTCTACACAATCTGCCTGTATAGAAACCCTTTCTCTTCCTCCTGTTAATTCTTCACCCTTACTCATTCTTATATATTTACCTAACTGCCATTTGAGGGCTACTTCATACAAAGAATTCTCACATACTATAAGAGATCTTATTTTTGTAAGTTCTCCTTCGCTTTTATCTTTACAATAATTAAAAAGGTGTTCTGTTATGCATAATTGAAGTACTGAATCGCCTAAAAACTCCAATCTTTCATTAAATCTAATATTTTTATATTGATTAGCATAGGAACTATGTGTAATAGCAGTAATAAAATAGTCTTTATTATCAAAGTTTATATTTATAATCTTTTCTAGCTCTTCTATAAATGAGTTATCGTATTTCATTAATTCAACTCCTAGGAAGTTTATTCTTCAATCTGCTAAATTATATAAACAAATTCAAGAATAAACTTAATATATATTTTATCTTATTACAATTAAAGCCCCGTTATAACGGGACTTTCTTTTATATTACTCTTCTGTATGTTCTTTGATATATTCTACTACATCCCCAACTGTAACAATTTTTTCAGCATCTTCATCTGGGATTGACATATCAAACTCATCCTCTAATGCCATTATCAATTCAACTATATCAAGTGAATCAGCACCTAAATCTTCCATAAAAGATGATTCCATAGTTATCTCTTCTTCATCTAAACTCAATTTATCAGCTATTATAGCTCTTATCTTTTCAAAGTTCATGTATTCACCTCCTAATAAAAATTCTATAATTAGATAATATTACATAAGTGATTAAGCGTCAATATTACTTTTAATATTATTCAATCAAATATTTATCTATTCCGCCGCTTATTTTTCCCACTACATCATTTTCATAGAATATTTCAGCTTGCTTTATAGCATTTTTAATTGCTCTCGCGTCTGAACTGCCGTGGGCTTTAATACAAACACCATTTACACCTATAAAGGCTGCTCCGCCATACTCTTTATAATCAAACTTCTTTTTAAAGTTATTAAATACTGGTTTAAGCAGCATTCCTCCAAGCTTTCCTCTTGTACTAGACATTATCTCTTCTTTTAATATGTGAAAAATATTAGATGCTACACCTTCATACATTTTTAATACAGTATTGCCTACAAATCCATCGCAAACAAGAATATCTACGTCTCCTGAAGATATATCTCTTGGCTCCACATTACCAACAAAATTTAATGGAGCTTCTTTCAAAAGCTTAAAGGCTGCCTTTGTGAGCTCATTTCCTTTTTCTTCTTCAGCTCCAATATTGATTAATCCTATAGAAGGATTAGCTACATTTAAAACATTTTCAAAGTATATCTTACCCATATATGCAAATTGTAAAAGGTTATTAGGTTTGCATTCTGCATTAGCGCCACAATCTATTATCATAAATTTTTTATTTTTACCTGGCATTATAGGTGCAAGAGCTGGCCTATCTATACCTTTTATTCTTCCTACTATAAATAAAGAACCTGCCATAAACGCACCAGTGCTTCCAGCGGATATAATGGCTTCTGCTTCTTTATTTTTAACAAGGTTTAGGGCTTTATTAAGACTGGAGTCTTTTTTCCTCCTTACTGCCATTACAGGATGTTCATTAGGGCTTATAACTTCTTCAGCATTTAGTATCTCTATTTTTGACTTATCATATTCGTATTTATCTAATTCTTTTTTTATTAAGTCTTCTTTGCCTGTAATAATTATGTGCAAGTCATTAAAATCTTTAACTGCGGACACACACCCTTCTACAATAGCTTTTGGCGAATAATCGCCTCCCATTCCATCCACTGCAATTTTCATCTTAATATCCCTCTTTTCTATTCATATATAAAGAAAAGAAAGTCAAATGACTTTCTTTATTTCTCTGTGGAAATGATTTCTTTACCTTTGTAATATCCACAACTTTTACATACTCTATGAGCAAGCTTCATTTCATGACATTGTGGGCATTCAACAATTCCTGGAACGCTTAATTTAAAAGTTTGAGCTCTTCTTGAATCTCTTCTAGCTTTTGAGAATCTTCTAGCTGGATTTCCCATTATAACACCTCCTTAATTATCCAAAAACAGATCTTTTAGCTTTGCCAATCTTGGATCTATATCTTGACTTTCACAGTCGCAAGTATGGATATTAAGATTTGTCCCACACTTCTGACAAAGGCCTTTGCAATCTTCCTTACAAAGTTTTTTTATAGGCAAAGCCATTATAATACTGTTTTCGACAAGTTCAGTGATGTCCAACTTGTCATTTTCTAGGAAGATCACATTATCATCCTCAACATTTTCGGTTGAAAACTTTTCATGTATTTCAAACTCTAAAGGATAATTAAATTTTTCAAGACATCTTGAACAGGTAAGCTGAAGTTCAGTATTTAAAATAAGATCTACACTTATTATATCACCAATACCAGTAATACTGCCTTCTGTATATATAGGCTTTATAAATAAAATTTCTTCACCATCATAATAAAGCTTATCCTCTTCATACGTCAACTGTATATCTTTTTTAAATGATTTATGTTTTATTAATTCTGATAATTCTATTATCATAGGTTTATTATTAGAACTTAAGCTATAAATACTTTATAAGTTCTTAGTACTAATATAGTTTTAAGTCCTATATTTCACTCCCTCAAGATTTTAATTTTGACTGGCAACACAATTTATTATATAAACTACCATATTAAAAGTCAAGATTTTTTATAATTATTTGCAAACTAAAGCTTTGGTATCTCTTGCAATCATCAATTCTTCATTAGTAGGGATAACAAACACTTTAACTTTAGAATCTGGAGTACTTATTTCTGTAGCTTTACCTCTTACTTTATTTTTATCAAGGTCAAGTTTAACTCCTAAATATCCTAAGCCAGCGCAAACATCTTCTCTAGTTTCTGGAGAATTTTCTCCTAAGCCCGCAGTAAATACTATACAATCTACTCCATTCATAACAGCTACATAAGAACCTATAAACTTTTTAACTTTGTAATTAAAAACATCTAAAGCAAGCTGTGCTCTTTCATTTCCTTCAGCCGCTGAGTCTTCTATATCTCTAAAATCACTGCTTACACCTGAAATTCCATAGGCTCCTGATTTCTTATTTAATAAGGTATTTACCTCTTCTGCTGTCAAGTTTAATTCTTGCATAAGATAAGTTGCTATAGCAGGATCTATACTTCCTGATCTTGTACCCATAGCTAATCCTTCAAGAGGAGTAAATCCCATGCTGGTTTCTACAGATTTACCGTGATCTACAGCAGTTATACTGGATCCATTTCCTAAATGGCAGGTTACTATTTTCAATTCACTTAAATCCTTGCCCATCATTTTTGCTGCCATTTGAGATACATATTTGTGAGAAGTTCCATGGAATCCATACTTTCTGATTGCATGATCCTTGTATAGTTCATAAGGTAATGGATATACAAATGCTTTTTCAGGCATAGTTTGATGGAAGGCTGTGTCAAATACTGCTACCATTGGAGTATTGGGCATTAAAGTTTTACAAGCATTGATACCAATTATATTTGGAGGATTATGAAGTGGTGCTAACTTAACGCACTCTTCTAATCCTTTCATAACCTCATCATCTATAAGTACTGATTGAGAATATCTTTCTCCTCCATGTACTACCCTATGTCCTACAGCACTTATTTCATTCATATCTTTAATTACGCCGTTTTCTTTATCTACAAGAGCCTTTAACACAAGTCTTATGGCATCTTTATGGTCCTTCATATCCTGTTTAATTATGTATTTATCTCTTCCCTCAACTTTTTGAGTCAATACAGAACCATCTATTCCAATTCTTTCAACAAGACCCTTAGCCAAAGCTTCTTCTTTTTCCATATCTATCAATTGATACTTTAATGATGAACTTCCGCAGTTAATAACTAGTATTTTCATTTTTATAATCCCCTTTCCAACTCAAATAATAATTATTTACTAGACTGTGCCTGTACAGCTGTTAAAGCCACTACATTAACAATATCATCTGCACTGCATCCTCTTGACAAGTCATTTATAGGCTTTGCAAATCCTTGACATATTGGTCCTATAGCTTCAGCTTTAGCAAATCGTTGAACAAGTTTATAACCTATATTACCTGCTTGAAGGTCTGGGAAAATCAACACATTAGCATTTCCAGCTACTTTGCTATTTGGTGCTTTTTGATCTGCAACTTTTCTTACTATAGCGGCATCAAGCTGCATTTCCCCATCTATATTTAAGTCTGGTCTCAATTCTTTTGCTATCTCAGTTGCTTTTCTAACCTTTTCTACTAAGTCGTGATCAGCACTCCCCATGGTTGAGAATGATAACATAGCTACTTTAGGTTCAATCTTGCATAATCTTTTTGTGGTTTCAGCAGTAGCTATTGCTATAGATGCAAGCTGCTCTGCTGTTGGGTTTGGATTAACAGCACAATCTGAAAATACAAGTAAACCCTCATCACCATAGTTACAATCTGGCACCATCATTATAAAAAAGCTTGAAACTACTGAAACTCCTGGTGCAGTTTTAACTATCTGTAATCCTGGTCTTAAAAGATCTCCTGTGGTGTGGATAGCACCAGACACCATACCATCAGCATCTCCTAATTTAACCATCATGGTTCCAAAATACAAAGGATCTTTAACTATCATATCAGCTTTTTCTATAGTCATACCTTTGTTTTTTCTTAATTCATAAAATGCTTCAGCATATGAAGCTGTTTTTTCTGAAGTTTCAGGATCAACAACTTCTATGCCATCTATGTTAATCCTTAAATTATTGCATTTTTCTTTAATTCTTTGGGGATTGCCGACTAAAACTATTTCAGCTAACCCTTCCTTTTTTATTTTTCCTGCAGCTTCTAAGTTTCTTTCCTCTTCCCCCTCAGGTAGCACAATTTTCTTTATATCTTTTTGTGCTAAATCCCATATTTTTTTCATAAGTTCCATGTTCATTTCTCCTTTCCTCATTTAAGGCTGTCTAATAATAATATACTCCTAATTGGATATACTTTTCAACCTAAAATATTAAAATACTTCCCCTTTCATATTATTGTTATTTTAATAATGTTCAAAATATTAGTTATAACTAATATGTCATTGGATTTTTTTATATTAATAATGTATAATACTATTTAAAATTCTTAAAAAGGTGATTAATTATGAAAATATCAGCTATTATTTCAGAATATAATCCTCTACATAAAGGTCATGTTTATCATATTAATAAAACAAGAGATTTAACTCATTGTGATGCATTAATCTGTATTATGAGCGGAAATTTTGTGCAGCGTGGTCTCCCAGCTATTTTAGACAAATGGTCAAGAACAGAAATGGCTCTTAGAAATGGTATAGATCTGGTTATTGAGCTTCCTTGCATATATAGTCTATCTTCAGCTGAATTTTTTGCCTGGGGAGCAGTATCCCTTATAAATTCTTTAAACGTAGTAAATTTCTTATCCTTTGGAAGTGAATGTGGTGATATATCTGTATTGAAAAATTTGTCATATATATTAACTGCAGAGCCTGAATCCTATAAAGATTATCTAAAACAGGGATTAACTAATGGATTACCTTATGCCAAAGCAAGAAGTAATGCTCTTTCAAAGTATATAACTTCAAAAAACAATCTATACTTTAAAGATTTAGAACCTGTTATGAGCTCTTCAAATAATATATTAGGTATAGAATACTGTAAAAGCCTACTAAAACTTAACAGTAAGATAAATCCAATGACAATACGACGGGAAGGAGCAGATTATAATTCTAAGGATTTAGACTCTACATTTTCCAGTGCTACTTCCATAAGAAAATTTATGAAAGAAAATACTAATATCCATGACCTTCAAAATCATATTCCTTTTCATTCTTTTCGAATAATAAATGATTTATACAATCTAGAATACTCTTTTGCAGATGAAAATAAAATGATACCTTTTATAAGATATAAATTACTCACAGAGGAAAATACTTTGATAAACATTCCAGAGGCTTCTGAAGGACTACACAATAAAATATACAAAGAAATATTAAAAGAAGGTAACTTCGAAAATTTAGTATCACGCATAAAAAGCAAAAGATATACTTTTACACGGATAAGCAGAATTCTCTGTGAATATTTTATTGGATTTGATGCTTATGATATTAAATCTTTAAGAAGTTCAAAGTGTAGCTATGCAAGGGTTTTAGGTTTCAATTCTACAGGAGCTAAAGTGCTAAAAGAAATAAAAAAACATTCAACTATTCCTCTAATAACAAAAATACCTAAAACTACAAATAAAATGTTAGATTTAGATTTACAAAGTACTAAAGCTTATAGTCTTATAAATACATCCATTGATTACAATAGAGATTATACAAAGAGCCCTATAGTTATAGAATAAATATTTACAATTCAATAATAAAATGCCTTCCTTGTCAATATATTTATTATAGTAATAAGGGAGGCTTAAATATATGCTGTATATTCTTTTTATTTTATTAACTTTAATAATGATTCTAACTTTTAAGCTATTAAAATCTTTTAATATAAACACTATTATAATAGCTGCTTTATCAATAATAATAGTATATTTTGTCATGGAGCCCAAAATATGCATGGAATCAAGTTTACAAGGCGGCAAACTGTTTTTAAATTCAGTTTTTCCTGCTTTGTTTCCTTTTATGGTCATAACAGGCATATTGATTTCTTATGGGGGTATAAATGCTTATTCAAAGGTTTTAGGTCCTCTGCTTTGTAAACCTTTAGGTCTTCCAAAAGTTTGCAGTTTTCCCCTAGTTATAAGTGCTTTATGTGGTTATCCTTTAGGTGCCAAATATAGTTCAGAATTGTATGAAAAGAAATTAATAGATCTTT
Source organism: uncultured Clostridiaceae bacterium (assembly GCA_946405135.1). GTDB lineage: Bacteria > Bacillota > Clostridia > Clostridiales > Clostridiaceae > CAMJGD01. Next base: position 168,979 of record CAMJGD010000001.1, read on the forward strand.
CTCAGTATGCTAAAATAATAAATGTAGCTTCCAATGCAAGTCCTTTATTTATAGTAGGAGCTATAGGTACTGCTATGCTAAAAGATAAATCTGCAGGAAACATCATATTAATGTCCAACTATATTTCCTCCATAATAATGGCCTTTATTCTAAAATGTAATAAATCAGATTCAGCTCAGGTCACTTATAATAATTCAGATAAAAAAATCTTTGGAGAAGTATTAAAAGACTCCATAGATAATGCTCTTAAAACCAGTCTTTCTGTGGGAAGCTTTATAGTTATTTTTTCAGTAATCACAGCCATAATAAAAAACAATGCTATATTTAACATTGTTTTAAATAAAATTTCAAATGGTAATAACAGCTTAAAAGAATTGCTTTCAGGAATAATTCTTGGATTTATAGAAATAACAAATGGATGCTATAGCATATGCCTTTCAAATATTAACTATGGAATAAAAGTTTCACTAATAAGCTTTCTATGTGGCTTTAGTGGACTATCAATTATATCTCAAGTACATTCCTTCACATACAAGCATAAGGAATTATCTATAAAAAGATACATTTTAAGAAAATTTATTCAAGGTAATATATGTTTTCTAATAACCCTTGGCATATACAATATGAAAAGTGATCTATCAGTTTTTAATAGCACTAATTCCAATTATTTTGATCATAGCACTATTATTGTAATATTTATATTTTTATCTCTAGCTGTAGTCCTTATAGAAAAACTATTTGATATTTCTTAATTCCTTTATATTTTCCCTTATAACGGAGCAGGTACCATTCATGTCTTTTGATAAAGATTGCATAAATACCTCTACATCTTTTTTTACATTTTCTAAAGTTTCTTTGCTTTTTTCTTCTATTTCTTTATCAAGTTGACATAAAATTTCATCAGCATAGTCCCTTGCTCCTAATCTTATGGCTTTAGCATCTCTTTGGGCTGAAGCTATTATTTCTTGGGACCTGATTTGTGCCTCTTTGGTTATATCATGATTTTCAACCTGCTTTTTTAGCATTTCCATAGTCTGCTTTCTCACATTTTCATATTCTTCTCTAGCTTCTGCTAGTATTCTCTCTTTTTCATTTAATACCCATTGAGCTTTTTTAAATTCATCGGGCAAATAATTTATTATCTGATCTATTACATCAAGCATCTCTTTTTTATCTAATACTATTTTCCCTGTTATAGGAACTTTAGATGCAGTTTCAACTATCTCTTGTAAATATTCTAATAATTCCATAACATCCATTGATAATTACCCCCTATTTATTTTATTCATTATGTCAGGAATAATCTGGTCTGGAACTAATCCTTTTATGCATCCTCCAAATTTAGCCACCTGTTTAACCGCAGAAGAACTCAAATACGAATATTTAGCATTGGTCATCATAAATACAGTTTCAATGGAAGAATCTAATTTATTGTTCATAAGAGCCATTTGAAATTCGTATTCAAAATCCGATAAAGCCCTTAAGCCTTTTATAATAACCTTAGCTTCTTTTTCTTTCATAAAATCTATAAGCAGCCCGTTAAAGCTTTCCACTTTGACATTGTCATAGGGTTTAATAACTTTTTCTATAAGTTTTACCCTTTCATCAATATGAAAAAGGCCCTTTTTATCTACATTCACTAGTACGCATACAATAACTTCATCAAATATTTTAGAAGCCCTCTTGATTATATCCAAATGACCATTTGTTATAGGGTCAAAGCTCCCTGGATAAACAGCTACCTTCATGTTAGTCCTCCTTAAAATCATAGAAACACACTGTAGTATTCCCATACTTTCTATAATCTTTTAGCTTTATATTTTTACTACCTTCATATATATCTTCACTAGTATCTATTTTGGTAACAATGATTCCATCTTTGGCTAACAAGCTCTCTTTATCTATTATTTCTATAGCCTTTGGGATCATATCCTTCATATAAGGAGGATCTATAAATATAATATCAAAGACTTTATCCTTTTTACTCAATAGATTAAGCACCTCATAAGAATCCATATTAAAACAGGTACATTTATCTGAAAAATTAAAATTTATAACATTCTCCTTAAGATAGGAATAGGTTTTTTCACCTTTATCTACTAAATAGCATTCAGAAGCCCCTCTGCTTACAGCCTCTAAACCTAAGCTTCCTGTGCCTGCAAATACATCTAATACTCTTGAATTAGGTACTTTAAGCTGTATTATGCTAAACATTGACTCCTTTACTCTATCTAGAGTGGGCCTTGTTCCATTTCCTTCCGGTGACAATAATCTTCTGCCTTTAGCAAGACCTGCAATAATTCTCATCCTAGTTCCTCCTCTTACTGCTTTCTTTACATTTTAACATATTATAATAATGTATACAAAGATTTTTTAGAGATTATTTTGCATATTTTGTAAAATATTAATTAAAACATATGTATTTAGACGTTTTTTGTAAGTTTTTTATTACCTCGCTGCATAGTTTTTTATCTGCTTCACAATTACTGTTTATTACCTTTTTTGCTTCCATATTTGCTATCCTTAATATATCAGAATCCTCTATAATATTTGCCAAAATAAGCTCACTATCACCATGTTGTTTAATTCCAAAGAGTTCTCCTGCACCTCTAATCCTAAGATCCTGTTCTGCAATAAAAAAACCATCATTACTTTGAGTCATTATTTGCATTCTTTTTTTAGTCACATTACTATTAGCTTCTGCAATGAGAACACAATATGATTTATGAGATCCTCTACCTACTCTCCCCCTAAGTTGGTGCAATTGAGACAATCCAAATCTTTCTGCATTTTCTATAATCATCACCGTAGCATTAGGCACATTTACTCCTACTTCTATTACTGTAGTAGATATGATAGCCTTTACTTCGCCCTTCTTAAATCTGTCCATTACATCTTCTTTTGATTTTCCATTCATTTTTCCATGAAGCATTTCTAAAGGAATGCCTTTAAAATAAGTGCTTTTAAGATCATCATACAATTTATTTACAGAACTTAAATCTAAAGCTTCATTTTCTTCAATAAGAGGACAAACTATGTATACTTGCCTACCATCTTTTATTTGATTCTGAGCTAATTCATAAGCTTTATTTCTGTATCTATTATGGAAAAATATAGTATCGATTTTTTGTCTTCCTGGTGGCAACTCATCAATTATTGAAATGTCAAGGTCTCCATATAAATAAAGAGATAATGTTCTTGGGATTGGAGTAGCAGTCATTACCAGTACATCCGCTTCTTTACCCTTATTTATCAATTTACTCCTTTGATAAACTCCAAATCTATGCTGTTCATCAGTTACTATGATTCCTAAATTCACAAACTCTACATCCTCTTCTATAAGAGCATGGGTACCTATAACTATCATGGATTCGCCAGATTTAATTTTTTCTTTTATTCTTAACTTTTCACTATTTTTAGTACTGCCGCTTAAAATTTCAATAGGAATTTCAAATCTCTTTAGTACTTTTTTAACTTCTGCGAAATGCTGATTAGCCAATATTTCAGTAGGAGCCATCATAACAGCTTGATACCCATTCTTCACTACATTGAACATAGCTATTATAGCCACTATGGTTTTACCGCTACCCACATCCCCTTGAACTAATCTATTCATAGGCATAGGTTTCTTTTGATCTAAAAGTATTTCTCTTATTGTTCTGCTTTGGGCAGAAGTTAACTCAAAAGGCAGTGATTCCTTTAACTCTTTTAGCTCTTCCACCATTTTAAAAGCTATACCATTACTAGATTTAACATGTTGCTTCAGCATCATTATTTTTATAGAGTATGTAAATAGTTCTTGAAATTTTAATCTTTTTTTAGACTTATTTAAACTATCTCTATCCTTAGGAAAATGTATATTTCTTATAGCATAATCCAGGGATACAAAATTATATTTTTCAACTATTAAATTAGGCAGATTTTCACTTATTATTATATTATCTAATATTTGATTTATAAGTTTAACTACTATATTATTGGACAATGAATCTTTTAAAGAGTATTTAGGAGCTATTTTGCTTTGAGCTAAATCCTCACATCCTGCCACTGGATTAATTACCTCAAAAAAAGTTCCATTTTTTTTGATTTTTCCAACAAGATTATATTTCTTACCTAGCACAAAATTCTTTTTAATATAGGGTTGATTAAACCACTTAGCTAATATCTTTTGCTCATTACATTGAAATACTAATGTAGTTAAAACCTTCCCAGTCTTAGTTCTTATATCTTTCTTAAACTCTAGCAATTCACATTTTATGGTAAACTTCTCATTTTCATTTGTTGTATTTAAATCTGTAACACTATTTAAAAATTCATAGTCCCTAGGAAAATATAATAGTAAATCTAATATATTGTAAATACCACATTTATTTAATAAATCTTTAGTTTTAGGTCCTACTCCTTTTAATTGTCCTATATCACTATAAATGTTCATAACATACACCTCATAATAAAAAAAGCCCGCAGGCTTTTTTAATTACTAATTGGTTAATTATTCTACTGAAAGTATAAAATAGTATAAAGGTTGATCTCCATTGTAGCATTGAATATCTAAGTCCTCGTATTTATCCTGCAATTTTTCTATAAAATCATTTACTTCCTCTTCATTGCAATCTTTACCATAGAATAATGTAATAAGTTCTTTATCATCATCAACCATTTTTTCTAATATGGTTTCAGTAACTTCAAATACATTTGCTCCAACTTCCTTTATCTTTCCTTCTATAAGACCTAGAATATTTCCTTCTTTTATGTCAATTCCATCTATTTCAGTGTCACGCACAGCATAAGTAACTGCTCCAGAAGTTACAGCACTGATACATTTTTTCATGCTTTCTACATTTTCCTCTACTTCAGCATCAGGATTAAACATAGTCACACAAGTAATCCCTTGAGGAATTGTAGTAGTAGGTATGACAATAACATTTTTATCTGCCAATTCTGCAGCTTGAGTTGCAGACATTATTATATTTTTATTATTTGGTAATACAAATATATTATCTGCATTTATCTTTTTTATGCTTTCTACTATATCCTGAGTACTTGGATTCATGGTTTGTCCGCCCTCTATGACATAATCTACACCTAAATCCTTGAATATATTCTTTATTCCTTCTCCCATGGCCACAGAAACAAAAGCATACTTTTTACATTCTTCTTTTACACTTTCTTCTGCATTATAGGATTCAGATTTTTCATCCACTAATAAGCTTCTATGCTCTTCTCTCATGTTATCTATTTTTATTTTAGAAAGCTCACCAAGTTTTACTGCTTTTGATAATACTAATCCTGGATCATTGGTATGAATATGCACCTTAATGATGTCATCATATCCTACAACAATCATGGAATCCCCTAAAGACTGAATATCTTTTTTTAATTCATCAGTTCTGCTCACATCGCCTATTACCAAAAATTCTGTGCAGTATCCAAATTTTATATCATGATCTACTAAATTATTTGCAGCAGACTTTCCTGTAGATACAGTAGAAAAATCCATTACAGAAGCTTTTAAGTCATCCTTTAAAGCTTCATGCATTCCATTTAGTAATATCAATAATCCCATACCACCTGAATCTACTACTCTTGCACTCTTTAAGACTGGTAAAAATTCAGGAGTTCTATTTAGCATATCTTTACTATTTTCACAAACTTCTGCCATTAGCTCAGTAATATCGGTTTTTTTACTTTTTACTGCAGTTTCTCCGGCTATACGAACTATAGTTAATATAGTACCTTCAATAGGTCTCATAACTGCTTTATAGGCAGATTTACTTCCTTCCATTAAACTTTCTGCAAATTCTATTGAATTTACTTCATCTTTCCCTTCTAATCCCTTTGCTATACCTCTTAATATTTGAGAAAGTATAACTCCAGAGTTTCCTCTAGCACCCATTAGGGCACCTTTAGCAAGAATTTTAGACATTTCACCTATGGATTTGCTATTTAAATTTTCTATTTCCTTAACTGCTGCCTTAAAAGTCATAGACATATTAGTACCAGTATCTCCATCCGGCACCGGGAAAACATTAAGTGAGTTTACAAACTCTTTTTGCTCTTCCAGTCTATTACTAGCATTTACTACCATATTATAAAAATGTTCACCATTTATTTTTACATATTCCATTTAAGCAACCTCCTAGACCCTAACACCTTGAACATTAACAGTAATACTTGAAACTTTTAAACCAGTATAATTTTCTACATTATACCTTATTCTCTGAATGATGCTATTAGCTATGACTGAAATCTTAGTGCCATATTCTACTACTACAAACAGTTCTATGTTAAGTTCCTCATTTTTATGGCTTATTTTAACACCCTTACTTAAATTTTCTCCTTTTATTAACTCCCATAATCCATCTGTGGCATTTTTAGAAGCCATTCCTACCACACCGTAACATTCCATAGTAGAAAGTCCTACTATATTAGCTATAACTTCTTCTGAATATCCTATATATCCATTATCATTAGAAAATCCAATCATATATAAATCCTCCTTGAATATTTCCATATAGTATATTCTATATTAATTATAAAATTTATTCAAGGAATTTAGAGATATTTAATTACTTTATTTACTATTAAATTCATAATATACTTGCATAACTACTCATTATTATGATAGAATAATATTTGTTCTATGGAGCGAGACATTATCTCAGTAGTTAAGGGGAGGTGTTTACTGTGTCAAGAAAGTGTGAATTCTGCGATAAAGGCGTTGTTTTTGGAGTGCAATACAGCCATTCCCATAGACAAGGAAAAAGAACCTGGGCTCCAAACATTAAAAAAGTTAAGGCTATAGTTGACGGAACACCTAAAACTGTTCATGTTTGTACAAGATGCCTTCGTTCAGGTAAGGTTCAAAGAGCAATATAAAAAAATAAAAAATGCAGTTGGATACAATTGCATTTTTTATTTTTTTGATTATATTATTTTCTAATAAATATTTTTAGTATAAAAGATAAAAATTTAGGAAGTTTTATAGCTACAATCTTCATTTATTATCCCCCCAATAGCTTTCTGTCAGTTTCTATGTTCACTTATATACCAACCCAAATATACAAGCCCTCCACCTACAGCAATTATCCATCCCCATAGCGGTATCATTACCGTAATTATAATACCTATCCCAACGGATGCAACGGCTAATCCCAGGTATTTACTTTTACATTTTTTACTCAAAATAGAATCACCAAATCTATATTGCTCCAATAATTAATATATTCAGCAAAAAAGATTTGGTGATTTAATAATTAATCACAAGTAAATAAAATCATCAAAAAACCTTCATCAAAAACCACTTCTACATCCGTATCTAAGAATTCATTTGATACTGTCATAGGATCACCTAAAGTAAGATCATAATTTTCAAGTTTATATTTTGCATTATGTATACTTAAATTTTTTACCACATCACTATAAGCCTGCAAAGAAAAGGTTTGACCTCTATTTCCTTTTAGCACTAAAGATTTATCGGTTAAAAATATATAATTGTTATCATCTTTTATATAAGCATTAATGCCTTTTTTAAGACATCTTTTAAGTAATCCTAAATTACCTAAAAAATGATCCATTCTACTCCCTGTGCATCCTAAAAAACATATTTCATCGCAACTTAATTCAGTAGCCTTATTAAAAGCAAGTTCAGTATCAGTAAAATCTTTTTCTGAAGGATAAATATCTATATTACAATCTAAATTTTTATAATATTCTAGTACTTTTTTATCAATAGAATCAAAATCTCCTAAAAGTATATCCGGCTTTAATCCATACTCGTATAATATATTTGCTCCGCTATCTGCGCCTATTATTATAGAAGATGTAGAGATTTCTTTTTCAAGAAGCTCTTTAGTAGGTGGAGAACCTCCTGATATTATAATCCCTTTCATATTAAAATTGCCTCTTTTAAAGTTTTTATATTTTCTTCTATTTTATCTTCTTTAAATACAGCAGACCCAGCAACTATAACATTTGCTCCAGAATCTACAGCTTCCTTTATGTTATTTGCTCCTATTCCTCCATCTACTTCAAGCAGAATATCTTTACCTGTTAAATCTATCATATTTCTTAATTCTTTTATTTTTTCTGAACAATAAGGTATATATTTTTGCCCTCCAAATCCTGGATTAACAGACATTATAAGCACCATATCAAGATTAGAAAGCACATATTTTATACTATCTAAAGATGTAGCTGGATTTAAAGCTACAGAAGCTTTAACCCCAAAACTTTTTATATAATTTATTGTTCTATCTAAGTGCCTATCTGCTTCGCAATGTACAGTTATTATATCTGCTCCAGCCTTAACAAAATCTTCTATATATCTAGAAGGCTCTTCTATCATTAAATGTACATCAAATATTTTATCTGTATAAGGTCTTATAGCTTTAATTACCGGTACACCAAAAGATATATTAGGAACGAATCTTCCGTCCATAACATCTATATGTATTATATCTGCCTCAGAGTTTTGCAGCCTTTTTATATGATTACCTAAATTCGCAAAATCTGCAGATAATATGGAAGGTGCTATTTTTACCATCTATTCTTCCTCCTACTCTGTATTTCTTTTAGAGTCTTCACATAAAACTCATACCTAATACTATTTATCGCATCATCTTCTACAGCTTTCTTTACAGCACAATTAGGCTCTTTGTAATGCAAACAGCTAGAAAACTTACATTTAGATAAATAATCCCTGAATTCTGGAAAACAATATTGAAGCTCTTCTGCTGACAAAAAATCCAATTCTAACGTAGAAAATCCAGGTGTATCTACTAATAGTCCATCATTTAAATCTATTAGCTCACTATGCCTTGTAGTATGCTTTCCTCTTCCTACTTTTTCACTTATTTCCCCAGTTTCCATATATTCCTTGCCACAAAGCTTATTTATCAATGTAGATTTTCCTGCTCCCGAAGGTCCACATAATACAGTAATATTATTCTTTAATCTTTCCTTTAATTTATCTATTCCATGTCCTTCTTTAGCATTTATAAGCAAAACTTCATAGCCTAAATTATTCATAGTACTTTTTATACTTGTAAATTCTTCCTCAAGGCATAAATCTATTTTATTTAAACAAATTATAGCCTTGATATTATTATATTCACATAACACTAAAAATTTATTTAATAATTCTAAATTCAACTCAGGGTTTTTAAGCGCAAATACTACAAAAGCCTGAGTTACATTAGCTACTGTAGGTCTTAAAAGTTCTGATTTTCTCTCAAAAATATTCTCTATTACTCCTTTACCATCCTTAACTGATATTTCTACATTATCACCCACTATAGGGGTAAGTTCATTATATCTGAACTTACCCCTTGCTTTGCATTCAAAAGTTCCTTCAGTAGTTTTAATGTAGTAAAATCCACCAATACCTTTTATTATGGTTCCTTTCATATGGTCCTCCCCGTACAAGTAAATATAGTTAAGGCTCTTTAGTTTCAGATTGCCTTTCAACAGCAGTTATAGTAACAGTTAGCTTTGTACCAGGTTTCACTTTTCTTATTCCTTCCTTTGGATCCTGGTCTTTTATTATATCATCTTTTTTAGCATCCTTAGGAATTACTAAATTAATATCTTTACGTTTTGATGCTATTTCCTGAGCTGCCTTTATAGTCATGCCTTCAAAATTAGGTATATTTACATCTACATCTTCTGGTTCCTTATAAACATAATAAGTTACAGTTATGGTCTGACCTTCCCTGATATCAACCTCTGCCTCTATAGATTGAGATTTAACTTTTTTGTCTATATCTTTATTAGAAGTTTGCTCTGAAACTTTATTTATATTTAGCTTTCTGCTCTTTAATAAAGCTTCTGCATCATCTATATTTAGCCCTACAACATTAGGAACTTTTGTATTTACTACTTCTTTACCTTTACTTACTACTACATTTACTTTATCGCCTTTTGATACTTCAGTATCTGCAGCTGGATTTTGGCTTATAACAGAATCTTTTGCAATAGTATCACTAAATTGCTGATCTATGTTACCAAGTTCTAATCCGTAATTAGCCAACATATCCTTTGCAGATTTAATGTCTACATCTTTTAAATCTGGTACTTTTATTTTAGGTGTTCCACCACTTAATATTACTCTTACAGGTTTTTCAGGATCTGCAGGAGTGCCTTCTTCAGGAAAACATTTTAATACAGTACCCTCAGATTTATCACTTTTGTCAGTACCAGCTACTTCTAGCTTTAATCCATTTTGTTCTAACAATTTTGAAGCATCTTCCTGTAAAAGTCCTACTATTTTAGGTACATTAACTTTGTCCTTTTGCTTAATTCCTGGGTTCATAGCTTTACTAATAGCTGCTGCAGTAATTACTCCTAAGGCTATTACTAATACTGCAACCAAAGATAGTATTATTCCTTTTTTCTTTTTACTGCTTATCTTAGGTTTCTTTCTATCTTCATCTGCATCATCTTCGTCTATATCATCTTCATTTATTTCATCTTCATCTATAGACACTGGCTGCATTATTCTTGTATGATCTTCATCAAAACTATTATATACTATTTCACAGTTTTCATCTCTTTGAATTCTTAAAAGATCATTTAATAGTTCTTTTGCACTTTGATACCTCTTAATAGGTTCTTTTTCAATACATTTTAATATGAGTCTATTTAAACTTTCAGGTATATCAGAATTAATCTGTTTAGGAGGAACTACCGGCTCTTGTATATGCTTTAGAGCCACTGAAACAGGACTATCTGCATCAAATGGAACTCTGCCTGTTACCATCTCATATATTACTATACCTAAAGAATATAAATCTGTTCTACAGTCAATATAAGTACCTTTTGCCTGTTCTGGTGAAAAATAATGAGCAGAACCTAAAATTCTTTTTGAATTTGCGATGGTAGCCGAATCAGGAGATTTAGCTATACCAAAATCTGTTACTTTTACAACCCCTTCTTCTGTAACAAGTATGTTTTGAGGTTTAACATCTCTATGAATTATATTATTCCTATGAGCACAATCTAAGGCTTTTGATATCTGTATAGCTATATCAATAGCAACTTTATAAGGTATACTACCATTTTCTTTTACTATTTGCTTTAATGTCTTTCCTTTTACATACTCCATTACTATATAATTTATTTCATCTTGGGTTCCTACATCAAATATATTTACTATATTATTATCAGATAAATTAGCTATGGCAGTAGCTTCCTTTTTAAATTTATCTACCAGCTCGCTATCTGTAGAATATTCTTTTTTTAGTATTTTAACAGCATCAAACCTATTAAGTTTATGGCATTTAGCTTTATATACTTCTGCCATACCACCTTCGCCTATTTTTTCTATAAGTTCATATCTATCTCCCAGCATCGTTCCTATCATCATAATGCTCTCCTCCAAATATAATTACGGAAATATTATCTCTTCCACCTCTAGCCTTAGCTAATTCTACAAGTTTACTGCATATCTCGCTATTATTAAAAATACTATTATTAATTATAATATCATATATTTCTTCCTTTGCAACTTCATTTGTAAGTCCGTCAGTACATAGCAATATAAATTTTATATTGCTTCTATCTAGCTTATATATATCGATGTCTAAATTTTTATTAGTTCCTACTGCTCTTGTTATTATATTTTTATTTGGATGATGAAGTGCTTGATTTTCTGTAATTGTACCTTCATCAATTAGCTCTTGAACTAAAGAATGATCTTTTGTGACTTTTGAAATACCACTATTATTAATAATAAAGCAGCTGCTGTCCCCAACATTTGCTACTAGATAATAGCACTGGCAATCAAGACACGCTGTAATGGTTGTTCCCATTCCATTTAAATTTTCATGTTCTTTAGATAAATTATAAATTCTATTATTAGCATCTGTAATAGCCGTTTTCAAACTATCTTCAGGCTTACTTTCATCATAATTATTCTTTAAATACTCAATAATTGACTCCACCGCTATCTTGCTTGCCACTTCCCCAGCATTGTGTCCACCCATACCATCAGCAACTATATAGATCTTAATGTGATCATCCTTGTAAGAACCTAAAAAATCTTCATTAAGGCTTCTGACATTACCTACATCTGTAAGCATTCCCACCATCATTATAGCACCCTTTCTTTTCAAATTTGGGCATTCATATAACTCCTTCTAAGTTGTCCACAGGCAGCATTAATATCCGCTCCCATCTCTCTTCTCACTGTTGCTTCAATTCCATTCCTTTTTAGTATCTCTACAAATTTTTTTACTGTGTTTTCTTGAGATTTTTCAAAATCATTTTCTCTTACTTGGTTTATGGGAATTAAATTAACATGACATAAGAGACCTTTCAAAAGATTTGCCAGCATCCTAGCATCTTCCATAGAGTCATTAAATGACTTTATCAGTGCGTATTCAAAGGTTATCCTTTTACCTGTTACGTCTATATAATATTTGCATGCCTCAATTATATCAGCAATAGAATATTTGTTCGCAATTGGCATTATCTCTTTTCTTTTATCCTCGGAAGCTGCATGAAGTGATACTGCTAAGGTTAACTGTAACCTTCTATCCGCTAAATCTTTCATCTTAGGAATTATACCACAAGTGGATAAGGTTATATGTCTTAGTCCAATATTGAGTCCATACTCAGAGCTTACAAGTTCTAAAAACTTAAGCACATTTTCATAATTATCCAAAGGCTCTCCACTACCCATCAATACTACATTTGATATTCTATCTTTTATATAGTCCTGCACTACTAATATTTGAGACAAAATTTCTCCAGGGGTTAAATTTCTTATCATACCTTCCACCGTAGAAGCACAAAACTTACACCCCATTCTACAACCTACTTGAGTAGAAACGCATATAGAATTCCCATAATTATATTTCATTAGTACACACTCTATTAAATTTCCATCCTCAAGTGCTAATAAGAACTTTTTTGTACCATCTAATTTTGATTCATAACTATGTACAATTTTAGGAATTCCTATATAAAAATTTTCATTAAGTTTATTTCTAGTGATCATAGGCAGTACATGCATTTCATCAAAGTTCCATAGGCTTTTGTAAATAAAATCTTCTATTTGTTTTGCCCTAAATTCCTTTTCATTGTTATCTTTCATCCAAGATTTAAGTTCATCAAGAGAAAAGTCTAAAATGTTTTTCATATGTCCACCTACCAACATTTTCTAAGCTTAGCTATAAAAAATCCATCCATGTATTCATTTGGTATTATAGTTATATAACCTTCATCATGGTATATAATATTATTAGATTTTCCCAAATATACATTTTCCACCTTGAAATTAGGATGTTTTTTTATAAACCATTCTATGTTTTTTTCATTTTCGTATTTATTTAAAGTACAAGTAGAATATATTAATATGCCGCCTTCCTTCAAATAACATCCAGCATTCTCCATTATATTTCGTTGAATTGCAGAAAGAGCTTTCATGTCCTTATTTATTTTATTCCATTTTATTTCTGGCTTTTTTCTTATAATTCCTATACCAGAACAAGGAACATCAATTAATACTCTATCAGCTTTATTTACTAAACTTTCATTAAATTGAGTAGCATCCATTGTTCTATATTCTATGTTTGAAAGTCCTAATCTCTCAGCATTTTGCTTGATGAGAGATAATTTATTTTCATGTATATCAAAGGCTACCACTTTACCCTTATTATTCATAAGTTCTGAAATATGTGTAGTCTTTCCTCCTGGAGCACTACATAAATCAAATACCCTATGATTTTCATCTGCATCTAAAATAGGTGCTACTAACATGGCACTTTCATCTTGCACAGTTATATAGCCTGATTTAAATAGTGGATTATTTTCAATGCTGCTCCCTTTCTTTATGGATATAGCTTCTGGACATATGAAACCTTCCTCTATTTCATAACCTAATTTTTTTAATCTATTAAATGTGTCCTCATATGTACCTTTATAGCTATTTACTCTTATACTCATATTTGGAGTATAATTAAGTGCTTTTAGTATAGATTTAGTAATTTCTACTCCATACTGCTCCATAAACATTTTAACCATCCATGGTTCAAAGGAATATTCATAACTTAACGCAGCTACCTTATCATCTTTGAAATCAAATACTAAATCCTTTTTTCTTAAATAATTTCTTAAAATGCCATTAACAAATTTAGAAGCACCTATGGAAATCTTTTTAGATAAGTCCACCGCTTCATTTACCACCGCATAATCTGGTATTTTATCAAGATATTTTATCTGATATATGGACATTCTCAATATATTTAATATAAAACTATCTATTTTAGAGATACTTCTTCCTGAAAAATTAGATATTATACGGTCTATAGTATATTTATATTTGATAGTTCCATAGACTATTTCTGTTACAAGAGCTCTATCTTTATCTTCTAATTCACTCTTATTCAATTCATTATTTAGAACTATATTAGAGTACGCACCCTTCTGTAAAATCTGTATCAATATATTTACTGCAATCTCTCTTGCTTTCATTTCATACCTCTTTACACTAATCATTTCGTCTGCTTATAGCTATAAGTCTAATTAATTGAGATATAGCTGTAAGTGCCGCAGCAACATAAGTCATGGCAGCAGCTTGTAATACTTTTCTTGCACCTTTTATTTCATCATCATCTAATATATATTTATCCTCTAAAATTACTAAAGCTCTTCTTGATGCGTCAAATTCTACAGGAAGTGTCACTAATTGAAATAAAACTACAGCAGAAAAAAGTAATATACCTATACTTACTAAACCATTTAATCCTAATATTATTCCTATAAAAAATAACACCCAAGATAAATTAGAACCTATGCTTGCTACAGGCACAATAGAATTTCTAATTAAAAGTGGCTTATAAGAGTTTTCATGCTGTATTGCATGACCTACTTCATGAGCAGCTACTCCTATAGAAGCTACTGAGCTTCCAGAGTACACTTCTCCTGAAAGTCTTAATACCTTTTTAGACGGATCATAATGATCTGTTAAATTTCCTGAAATCATTTCTATAGGAACATTATATAACCCATTACTGTCTAATATCATTCTTGCCACTTCTGCACCGGTACGGCCACTTCTGCTATATATTCTAGAGTAGCGATTAAAAGTTGATGATATCTTTGTTTGAGCCCATAAAGATATAATAAGGGCTGGCACTAATATTAAATAAGTACTATCAAAATAATAAGGATAAAACATATAACCTACCTCCTAAAATTCTTTATAGTCAAAAAGTATTACGCAAATTATATTAATATGGTTCCCTCTTCTATATTATGCCCATTTATATATTGCTCAACCAGAAGAGCTTTGCTGTTTGGAAATTGAATCTTTTTAATGAGAATTGCATCTTTAGAAGCTGCAATCTCTATACCGTCTTTACCTACACTAAGTATTGTACCAGGGATATTATCATGATGTTTTTTTATAACTTTACTCTCATAGATCTTCATAGTATCCCCTTTATAAGAAGTATAAGCTAGAGGCCATGGATTTAATCCTCTTATGAGATTATGAATATTCTCCGCAGAGTTATTCCAATTTATTTTTCCCATTTCTTTATTAAGCATAGATGCATAATTACTTTGAGCTTCCCCCTGTTTCATAGGTTTAATGCTACCATCATTTATTCCTTTTATAGTTTTTATTAAAAGTTCTGCTCCTCTTTCCATTAATATATCATGAAGTTCCCCTGCTGTCATATTATCGCTTATTGTCACTTCATCTTTAAGGAGTATATCTCCTGTATCTATCCCTTCATCCATAAGCATAGTGGTATTCCCAGTTTTAGTTTCACCATCTATTATGCTCCAATTTATAGGAGCTGCACCTCTATATTTAGGTAATAAAGATGCATGTAAATTTATACATCCATATTTAGGTATCTCTAATAGTTCTTTAAGTAAAATCTGCCCAAAAGCAACTACCACTATAAAATCTGGATTCATTTCTTTAATAATATTTAACATCTCTTTATTTCCTTTAAGTTTTACAGGCTGATATACGGTTATATTATTTTCTAGGGCTACCTCTTTTACTGCAGATACAGTCACTTTTTTACCTCTGCCTTTAGGTTTGTCTGGCTGAGTAAAAACTGCTTGAACTCCATACTCTGATATTAGAGCTTTAAGTGACGGTACTGCAAAATCTGGAGTGCCCATAAAAATTATATTCATTTATATTACTCCTCACTTTTTATGATTTTATCTACAAATAGTACTCCATTCAAATGATCTACTTCATGGCAAATAGCTCTAGCAAATAGCTCCTCTGCTTCTAATATTATTTCTTTTCCTTCTTCATTCAATGCTTTTACCTTTATCTTTTCAGGTCTTTCTACCTCTCCCTGTTCGCCAGGAACACTTAAACATCCTTCTACATCTATATATTTACCACCCTGTTCTATAATTTCAGGATTTATTAGAGCTATTGGTCCTTCACCTACATCAATTACCACAACCCTTTTTAATATTCCTACCTGTGGAGCTGCAAGTCCCACTCCATCAGCTTCATACATGGTTTCAAACATATCTTTAATTAATGTTTTTATTCTATCATTAACCACATCTATAGATCTACTCTTCTTTCTTAGTATTTCATCACCATAAGTTCTTATATTTCTTAATGCCATAACAAAATTCTCCCTTCATTCATACACTCAATCTCAAAATATATTATATAAGATTACTTGGATTTATATCAATACTTACTCTTATATCATTATATACTTCTCTTGTCATGTGATAAACCATATCTTTAATGTTTTTTCCTAAATTAGTATCTATATCTCCTTTTATAATTATCTGCCACCTATAAAATTCTTTTATTTTTCCTATTATGCAAGGGCAAGGTCCTAATATTTCTATGTTATCACTATTTTTTAAATAATTTTTTAAAATTACACCAATATTTTGTATAATTTTTATTAACAAGTTCTCATTTTTAGAGCTTAAATTTATCGAAAGGATCTTTGAAAAAGGTGGATACTTCATATCTTTTCTTATATTTATCTCATCTTTATAAAAACCTTCATAGTCATAATTTTTAGCAAATATTATGCTGTAACTTTCTGGCATATAAGTCTGTACTATAACCTTTCCCGATTTTTTACCTCTTCCAGCTCTACCTGCCACTTGAGTTATCAATTGAAAAGTTCTTTCCGAAGATCTATAATCTGGAAAATTTAAAGAAAGATCTGCAGCCAGTACCCCTACTAAAGTAACATTAGGAAAATCTAATCCTTTAGCCACCATCTGTGTACCTATAAGTATGTCAGCATTACCTTCCTTAAATTCTTTATATATTATTTCATAAGAATCTTTTTTTCTTGTAGTATCTAAATCCATTCTTAAAACTCTAGCAGAAGGAAAAGCTTTTTTTATCTCAATTTCCACCTTCTCAGTTCCTATACCAAAATATTTAACATAGTTACTTTTACATTTAGGACATGTACTTAAAGCTCTTATTTTTCTTCCACAATAATGACAAGATAAATAATTTCCATGAGCATGATAAGTCATGGAAATATCGCAATTATCACATTTAAATACATATCCACATTTCCTACAGGATACAAAAGTTGAAAATCCCCTTCTGTTTAAAAAAAGTATGATCTGTTCCTTCTTACTTAAAGTATTTTTTATCTCTTCATATAACTCCCTGCTAAATATAGATCTATTATTATTTTTTAGTTCCTCTCTCATATCTACAGTATTTATAAAAGGTAAATTAGCCCCATCTGCTCTTTTATTTAATTCTAATAATTCTATTTCATTAATTTTTGTTCTATAATAACTTTCTATATTGGGTGTAGCAGACCCCATAATCACTTTGCAGCCTGTTAACTTGCTTTTATACTCTGCTATATCTCTAGCATTATATTTAGGATCACTTTCTGATTTATAGCTGGTTTCATGTTCTTCATCTATAACTATTAATCCTAAGTCTTTGAAAGGCAGAAAAATAGCTGAACGCGCTCCTATAGCAAGCTTAACTTTCCCCTCTTTTACTCTGAACCATTCATCATATCTTTCACCTTGGGACAATTTACTGTGAAAAACAGCCACATCTTTTCCAAAACGTCCTTTAAACCTTTCTATCATCTGGGGGGTTAAAGCAATTTCTGGTACAAGTATTATGGAACTTTTATTGTTATCCATCATATGTTGAACTATATTCATATAAACTTCAGTCTTTCCGCTACCAGTAATACCTTTTAATAAAAACAGTTTATTGGAAGAATTCAGAACTTTATCCACTACTAATTTTTGTTCATGATTTAGAAGTTTTCTTTCATAGTTTTTATATTCTCTATCATTATATCTATCTACTACTTTTTTATCTTTCACAATATATCCATGTTTTATTAAAGTATTTATGGAACTTATGGAAAATCCCTTTTCCCTAGCTAACTGTGTTTTAGTAAAAACACCTTCATTCTCCTTTATAAAGTTGTAAATCTCTATATAAGGAGTTTTATTATACTTTCCATCTAACTCTTTAGAAAGGTATATTGTATCTATAACTTTATTTTTCATACCCTGAATAACTCCTCGAGGTATGAAAAGTTTTACAGCTTCTAGATAAGTGCATAGATAGTTTTCTCTCATAAACTCCATTAATTTAATATCGCTTTGAGTAAAAAGCTCTTCTTTATCATAAACTTTAACAATATCCTTTACAATATGAGATTTATCTTCTATATGATCATAAACATAAAGTATAAATCCATCTATTATTTTATTTCCTTTACCAAAAGGCACCTTAACTCTATAACCTGGATTTGATATATGGCTTAAGGCTTCAGGTATCCTATAAGTAAATATTTTATCCAACTGTATGGATTCATTATTCACTACAATCCCTGCATATTTACTCACTCAATCACCCTTCTACAAAATAAAAAAGCGCAGACTTGCGCCTTTTATTTATTCATGATAAGATTTAACAACTCTCTAGCAACTTCTCTTTTAGTCATTTCTTCAAGGTGAGTCTCTTTACCATTTCTGCAAAGTATAGCCACCTTATTATTATCTGAAGCAAATCCTGTTTTAGTAATATCATTTGCTACTATGTAATCTAAATTTTTTCTTTGAAGTTTATTTCTAGCATTTTCTATAAGATCATGACTTTCTGCGGCAAAACCAATAAGTATCTGATTAGTTTTAATTTCTCCAAGTCTTTTTAATATATCATTATCCTTTTCGAACTCTAAATTTATATATTCTTCGGATTTTTTTATTTTTCTATCACTATAATTTTTAGGTTTATAGTCCGCCACTGCAGCAGATTTTACAACAATATCAACCTCTTCAAAATACTCTAGTACTGAGTTCATCATCTCTTCATTAGTTTTTACTTCTACTATTTTAACTCCAAAGGGTTTTTCAATGCTAGTTGGACCAGTTATTAAAATTACTTCTGCTCCTCTATCCCTAGCTTCTTCCGCTATAGCATATCCCATCTTTCCTGTAGACCTATTGGTTATATATCTTACGGGATCTATAGGCGCTATAGTTGGACCAGCAGTTACTAACACTTTTTTCCCTTTTAGATCTTTTATATCATAAAGCATACTGTGAATCTGATCTGATATATATTTAGTATCTGCTAGCTTTCCTTTACCCACATCACCACAAGCTAGTCTTCCACTAGCTGGTTCAATAAACATATATCCATAGCTTTTTAGTTTTTCTATATTCCCTTGAACTATAGGATTTTCATACATATTGGTATTCATTGCCGGTGCAAAGACTACAGGGGCCTTAGTAGCCATTATGGTAGTAGAAAGCATATCATCTGCTATACCATTAGCTACTTTGCCTATTATATTTGCTGTAGCAGGTGCTACTAACATAATATCTGCCTTTTTAGCAAGAGATATATGCTGAATCTCCCAAGCTCTAGGTTCTTCAAACATATCAATAGTAACTTGATTTTGACTTAAAGATTGAAAGCTTAAAGGTGTAACAAATTCCGTGGCTGATTTAGTCATTATAACATGAACATCCATATTCTTCTTTTTCAAGTTACTTACTATATCAAGAGCTTTATAGGCCGCTATTCCACCAGTTACGCCTATTACCACACATTTGTTTTTAAGTTCCATATTTATTTAAATCCTTCCTTAACGGTCTCATATTGTATGAGTCCTGCATTTACCTCATTTATTGCTAAAGTTAATGGTTTAGTTGAATCAGTATTTACCATAGGTTCTGAACCTTCTATAATCTGTCTTGCCCTTTTTGAAGTCACAATAACTAGTGAATATCTATTATCTACCTTCTGTAATAAATCAATTATGGATGGATTAATCATAGAGTTGCTCATGCATTAGACCCTCCTTAGACTCTAAAATAGTTTCTTTTATTCTGTCTACTCTACATTTTTCTGCTATAAGTATGCTTTCAATTTTTTCTACTGCTTCTTTTACAGTATCATTTACTACAGCATAATTATATTTAGATACATAATTTATTTCTTGATAAGCAGATTTAAATCTTGTCATTAAAGATTCTGGTGTTTCGCTGCCTCTTTTTATAATTCTGTTCTTCAATTCTTCCATAGATGGAGGCAAAATAAAGATAAATACTCCATCTGAAACTTTTTCTTTTACTCTTAATGCACCCTGTATATCTATTTCAAGTATCACATCTATGCCCTTATCAAGCATTTCATCAACTTTTGATTTTGGTGTTCCGTATAGATTTCCATAAACTTCAGCATATTCTAGGAAATCCTCTTTTTCTATTCTATCCACAAACTCTTTCCTGTCAAGAAAATAATAGCTAATACCTTCTGTTTCGCCTTTTCTAGGCTTCCTTGTAGTAGCTGAAACAGAGAACCAGAATTTATTTCTCTCCAAGAGAGCTTTACATATAGTACCTTTACCAGCTCCTGAAGGCCCTGAAATAACTATAAGTATACCTCTTTGATGCATTATTCATCAACCTCTTCAATTTCTTCTTCATCTTTAGATGATAGTCTATGAGCCACGGTTTCAGGTTGCACTGCAGATAGTATAACATGGTCGCTGTCTGTTATTATAACAGCCCTTGTCCTTCTACCATAAGTTGCATCAATAAGCATTCCCCTATCTCTTGCCTCTTGTATAATTCTCTTTATAGGGGCAGACTCCGGACTAACAATGGCAACAAGTCTGTTAGCAGAAACTATATTGCCAAAACCTATGTTTATTAATTTTATACCCATAACTTTCCTCCTACTATATATCATTCTATATTCTGTACTTGTTCTCTTATTTTTTCAATTTCATTTTTTATATTTAGAACTAAATTTGTTATATCTATATCACTTGACTTTGAAGCAATAGTATTGGCCTCTCTATTCATCTCTTGAACTAAAAAGTCTAGCTTTCTACCTATAGGTTCATTTAATTCTAGTGTGTCTCTAACTTGATTTATATGGCTATTGAGTCTTGTTACTTCTTCATCTATACTTGCCTTATCAGCAAATATAGCTACTTCCATGTTTAATCTGTTTTCATCAAAATTCATATTTTGGGTAAGTTCTTTTATCCTATCCTCTAATTTATTTCTATAGTCTTCTACAACCTTTGGTGATTTTTCTTCTATTTTATCCAAATGAATTTTAATTATGTCACATTTAGATAATATATCTCTCTTTAATTTTTCTCCCTCTATTTCTCTCATGGATTTCAAATTCTTTATTGAACTTTCTAATAGAGGCAGAATTTCCTGCCATATTTCATCAAAGTTTTCTTCCTTTTCTTCTAAATAAATAACCTCGGGAAATCTAGATAAGAGGGAAACAGAAATATCATTTTTTAGTTCATACCTTGATTGTATTTCCATAAGGCATTTTAAATAACTTCCTGCCAAGTTTGCATTGAGTTTAGCTTGGCAATCTGCCTTTTCATAATTTTTATAATTTATAAATACATCTACCTTACCTCTATTCAGATTTTCATTTAAAAGTTTTCTTACTCTTTCTTCTAAAGAAATCATAGTCCTAGGTAATTTTACATTTAAGTCAAGAAATCTATGGTTAACACTTTTGATTTCTATTATAAAATTTCTGCTGCTTCCTTCCTCACTATTGGCCCTCCCAAAGCCCGTCATACTCCTTACCATTTAAATCCTCCTTTGGTTGCTACCAATTCATATTACCTATTATACATAAATAGCAGGTGAAATTTCAAGATTATTTTACAAAATACCTAGATTTTAATGATTTACTTAGTTTATTTCATGTTAATAGAACTAAATGCCTTATTTATAAGCTTGCTATCTTGAGTAAGTGCTACTCTAAAGTAACCATAGCCTAACTTTCCAAATACATATCCTGGAGTTACTATTATGCCATACCTTGTTAAAAGTTCTTCACAAAATTCATCAGTACTATAGTTATCTGAAATTTTACACCAGACATAAAAAGTACCCTTACCGTGGAAAAATTCTATCCCTTTACTTATCAGTATATTTTCTAATACCATTCTTCTTTCCTCATAGATTTCTCTAAGATTCTTTACATATTTTCTTCCTAAATTCAAAGCTTCTATGGCTGCATATTGTATAGGAATAAACTGCCCAGAATCGGAATTACATTTAACCTTAAGCAAACATTTTATAATATTTTTGTCTCCTACTGCATATCCTATTCTAAATCCTGTCATATTAAATGTTTTTGAAAATGTTCCGAATTCTATGCAATTTTCTTTTTTATGCTTTAGTATGCTCAAATTTTCAGCTAAAGGAGATATTATTTCCGAATAAGCAGCATCATTACATAAAACTATATTGTTTTTTAAACAAAAGGCTTTCATCTCTTTTATAAAATCCTCATTAAAAACTGCTCCAGTAGGATTATTAGGATAATTTATTATTATAAGCTTACTTTCCTTTACTATATTTTCCGGTATTAATTCTACCCTGGGTAAATAGCCTTTTTCCTTTATAAGTGGTATTTTATAGGGAATTACTCCCCATAATTTGCAGCATACATCATAAACAGGATAAGCCGGCTCAGGTATTATAGCATGATCATGAATATCACATACTGCTGGTATAATATTATTTATGCCTTCTTTAGAACCTATAAGTATGATAACCTCCTCCATATCTAATTCTACATCATATACATATTTATAATACTTTATAACTGCATTTTTTAATTCTTTTATCCCTTCATAAGGAGGATACTTATTAAATCCCTTATAATTTAAAGTCTCTACAAGTTTATATTTTATGTTGTCATTTAAAGGCAAATCTGGGTCTCCTATAGAGAAGTCAAAAAGTTCTCTATTACTCTTTTTAAATTCTTCCTTTATACCTTCTAACTTTTTAAAATGATATTCCGGTATGGTTACTATCCTATTATTTAACTTCAATATATATTCCTCCAAAACATTACTTTTTATCATAATATTCTATATAACCATAATTTGCCACTGACATTGAATCATGCAAAAATGGCTCCCATTTAAACCACTGGAAGCCACTTACATAATTTTATTTTAATGCATACTACCTTACATTCCGGTAAGCACTATTTTAACAATAAATATTATAGCTAAAACTATCATAACAGCAGATACTTTCTTCTTTTCTTTACTAAATATATTATTTAATAAGTTAAGTATAACATAAGATAATATTCCTACAGTAAGACCATCTCCTATGCTATAAGTTAAAGGCATCAAAGCTATAGTTAAAAACGCTGGTACACCTTCTGTAAAATCCGAAAAATCAATCTTAACTATATTCCCTATCATAAAAAATCCTACTACTATAAGAGCTGGTGCTGTAGCACAAGCTGGAATAGCTATAAATAAAGGTGAAAAAAACATTGCTAATAAGAATAATATACCAGTTACTACAGAAGTTAATCCAGTTCTTCCACCTTCTGCAACTCCTGCTGAGCTTTCAACATAGGTAGTTACAGTAGAAACTCCTATAAGTGCTCCAAAAGTTGTTCCTATAGCATCTGTCAACAAAGCTTTACCTGCTCTTGGCACTCTTCCTTCACTATCTAACATATCCGCCTTAGAAGCCACTCCGACTAAAGTTCCTACGGTATCAAAAAAGTCTACAAATAAAAATGTAAACATTATAGATATAAATAACCATATTTTTTCTGGATCTGTTATATAGGAAAAGTCTAGTTTAAACGCTATAGAGGATATAGATTCAAATTTGAATATTCCCGAAGGAAGAAATATTTTGTAGTATGCTGCTCCTTCTGGATTTATTAGTGCATATATCCAAGCAATAGCAGTACTTGCAGTTATTCCCCATAAGAGAGCTCCCTTTACATTTTTTTTAGATAAAATAACTATTACAATAATACCTATAACAGCAACAAGTACAGTAGGTGTAACAAAATTCCCCATACTTACCAAAGTAGCTTCATTTTTAACTACCATGCCGCTATCTACAAATCCTATAAATGTTATAAATAATCCTATACCTGCAGTAACTGCTAATTTTAAATTCATAGGTATAGTATTAACTACAAGTTCTCTTACATTAGTTAAAGATAATATAATAAAAATAATTCCCTCTACAAAAACCGCTGTTAAACCAACCTGCCAAGGTACTCCATACTTTACAACTACAGTGAATGCAAAGAAGGCATTTAATCCCATACCTGAAGCTAGAGCAAAGGGCAAATTAGCATATACACCCATGAGTATAGTAGTAAGTCCTGCCGCTAAACAGGTGGAGGTAACAAGAGCTCCTGCAGGCATTCCTGTAGCACTTAATATAGTTGGATTTACAGCTATAATATATGCCATAGTTAAAAATGTAGTTATACCTGCTACCACTTCTTTTCTTATGTCTGTTCCATTTTCTTTCAGTTTAAAATATTTTTCCATTTTCATCCCCCTAATTTTATAAAATAAAAAAGCTGCTATAGCTTACAAGTAATCTATAGCAACCTAATATAATTCAAAATAATACAAGTCTATTGAACAATATCAAGATGATATTAGATTAACTCATAGTCAGATATTTACGGTATCTGGTAGAAACTTTTGACCCTTATCATCAAAAATATATAAGCAATCTTTACGAATATTATTTTATATTGTTTTTATATTATTGTCAACATTACGTATTATGTTTTTTATTTTTACACATATTGTTCGTGTAATATATTTATTTATTTGTAACTATATCTAATTGGCTTAGGGGAATGTGTATATTCTATATATTGTTATATAAACCTTTTTCAAATATCTGTCTCACTTCGTCCATATCTTCAGTATGACTTAAAGCTACAAGTAGCTTAATTCTAGCTTTCTGTCCTGGAAGGTTATCTCCAAATATTACTCCTAAATTTCTAAGTTCTTTTCCACCCCCATGATATCCATAGGAGTCAAATACTCTTCCTTCAAAACATCTTGACACTATTACTACTGCAGTTCCATTTTCCATTGCTTTTTTTATTCCATCTACCATTAGAGGAGGAATATTACCTCTTCCCATGGCTTCTATAATTATACCTTTATCGCCCTGATCTAAACAAAAATTTATAAATCTAGAATCCATGCCTGCTACACACTTTATAAGTGAAACACTTGCTGTTATTTTATCAATGGGTATCCACTGTTTTTCAACACTATTTCTGTAAAATATCACTTTATTATTATCCACTATACCTATAGGACCAAAGTTAGGAGTTCTAAAAGCATTTAAACTCATGGAATTAGCCTTTGTAACTTCCGAAGCGCAGTTTAATTCTCCATTTAAACATACTAACACTCCTCGCTGCTGTGCTTCTTCAGATATAGCTGTACATATAGCTGCTGCCAAGTTAGATGGGCCGTCGTATCCAAGCTCTGAACTACTTCTCATAGAGCCTGTGAATACAACAGGTTTACTTGAATTAATAGTTAAATCTACGAGAAAGGCTGTTTCCTCAAGTGAATCTGTTCCATGAGTAACTACTACTCCATCTATATCTTCTCTATCCAGCAAATTTTGAATATATCTTGAAAGCTCTAGCATAATCTCTGGAGTCATATGAGGTCCTGGTAGACTTGAAAATGTATAGGACTCTATATCGGCATAGTTTTCTATTCCTGTTACCATAGACATTATTTCTTCACCGGTTAACCCTGGTACTGCTGCTTTTATTCTAGGATCAACCTTCATGGATATGGTTCCCCCATTAAATACTACCGCTACTTTTTTCATAAAATCTCCCCCATATATTAAAATAAAGTCCACGAAAGAATTTTTTCTCTCATACTTATATTTTACATTAATAAAATACTGTTTTCACTATTTTATATTATATTAATTTAGGTGTTATATTAATAAATTCATACTATTTATTCTTTTTATTATGGATTTTATTAATTCTCTCTTCGCTTAAACCAGTCATACTTATAATTTCCGTTATACCTGCACCCTTATCTAAAAGCTCTTTTGCCTTTTCGGCTGCTTCTTCATATTCTCCTTTATTAAATTTTTTATTTTTCACATTAATCCTCTCCCTATAAAATTAGTATATAGCACCCTTGGTTTTTTGCTTTTTCATCTCTTCTTCATAAATAGTATCTGGATTAGGTCTCTTATTACCTGTCCTCTTTTTTTGTTTTTTGTCCTCTTTATGTGACATAAAATCATCTCCTCTCAAAATTATTTTATCCCTAAACCCTTCTTTTATTCTCACTGCCATCATTAAATTGAATTAACCTTTTAATAAAAAATACATATATTGATATTGTAAAAATTCATAGGAGGAATTTTATTTGTATTGCTTTACTTATGCAAACAGTATGAATTGCATTTTTAGAGAATTAACTCTTTGGTCTGACATTTCTTCCGAGCATCCAATTTTTATTAAAACTGTAGCAGAGCTTTCTGGAATCAAACTACCAGAGGATATAATTCAAAAACTTTTAGAAGTCCACAAATCCTTTTCGAATCTTAACTTAAAAATAAAAAAGCCTATAGATGCATGGCATTTAAATTACAGCTGCACAATGAGATTAAGATGTTTAATAGAAGAATTTATAACTTACGACATTAAATTTATAAAACTATTTAAAGAATTAGATAAATACGGAAAAGAAAATAAAGTATTTATGGAACTTCTAAATCATATTCACCATGAACAGATTTTTATGTATAAATTATTTAATGATCTGCTAATGCAGATAGGCTGATAACAGTCTATTTATAAAAGTTTTCAAAAGGTAAAAAGTTCAGTTAATTCTTAAATAGATTAACTGAACTTTTTACTATTTTTTAAATTTCTATATTCTGTAGGAGTGCTTCCCTTATATTTCTTATATAAATTAGCAAACTGACAGCTATCATAAAATCCGCACTCCTCGGAAATATCTGATATAGTTAAATCAGTATTTTGCAGTAGCTCCTCAGCATAAGTGATTCTTTTTTTTATAATGTAATTATTAGGAGAAAGTCCTACTTTTTCTTTAAATAAATGTCTAAATCTATGATAGCTATAACCAGATATCTCTGCTAAAGTATTTAGATTTATATCATGAGTAAAATTTTCATTTATAAAATTTTCTACATATTTAAAAGGATTCTCTTTATTATTACTTTTACGAGACAATCTTTCCAATTCAATAATTATTTCCTTAAGAAGCAAATCCAGCTTTATCTCATAATAAATTTCTTTACTAAGTATTTCCTTTTTCATTTTATATAAAAGGCTTAATATTATTTTTTCCCTACTGTCTTGTATTAAAGAATTATTTAGATTTATAGGTTTATTTTCATAAGAAAATCCTATGTATAGCACTTCTGTATTTGTTTCATGGATTTCATCATGAAAATTATCTGGCTTAGTTATAGCAATACTGCTTTCATTATAAGCATAGCTAACATCATTTATAGTAGTATTTCCTTTTCCTTTTATATAGTATACAAGTTCATAGCAGCTATGCTTATGGGGTTGTATATACCTTGCTACTTTATTATTATCATAAAAATTATAAAATAAAAAGTCTAGTTTGCACTTCATCTACGCTCACCTTCCATAATCAAAATCAGCCATTTAGTACAAAATTATAGCCATTTAATTATAGCATTTTTTCAAGATAAAATGTAATATTATTATTAATATAAGCCATATTATAATATATTAAAATATAGGAGTGTGGAATTATGAGTTACCCTAACATACCCGAGTATCAAGCTTTATTAACAGAATTAATAGAATACAGCAGATTGATGCATGAATATGGTGCTCAAAATATTGATGACATAATGAGTGAAGCTTATAATGATTTAAAGAGTTCTATACAAAAGCTAAAATCTTTACCTATAAACCAAAATTTATTAAAAGAAGAACCTGATGATTTAGACGCCATACTTTCTTTAAGACCAGATGGTCCAAGAAAGCTATGGAACTCCTTTAATGAAGAAGAATATTTAGAAAAATTAGAAGGCGCTTTACTTGCAAGAATGGCAGGATGCACTTTAGGTGCTGCTGTAGAGTTTTGGTCCATAGAAGATATGGAAAGATGGGCAAAATATAATGGAGATAACTTTCCTCCCACAAATTATTGGAATAGAATCAAAAGTCCTGGAGTAATAAGATACACTAAAAATGATTTTATAGATTATACCCTTAAGGAGCTAAAATATGTGCCTGTAGATGATGATATTGCTTATACCTTATTAGGACTATTAGTAGCTGAAGAGTATGGCATTAATTTTAATTCTGAAGATGTAGGTAAGGCTTGGGTAAAGTATCTTCCAATGGCTTATACTGCTGAAGAAGTTGCTTTAAACAACCTTAAAAAGGGATTAGATGCAAAAAAAGTTGCAGATATAGATAATCCCTATTGTCAATGGATAGGTGCAGATATTCGTTCAGACCCTTGGGCTTACATAGCTCCAGCTTTTCCTGAAAAAGCA
Source organism: uncultured Clostridiaceae bacterium (assembly GCA_946405135.1). Classification (GTDB taxonomy): domain Bacteria; phylum Bacillota; class Clostridia; order Clostridiales; family Clostridiaceae; genus CAMJGD01. The sequence continues at coordinate 197,845 of CAMJGD010000001.1, forward strand.
GCCCGCATGGCATACCATGACGCTTATTTAAGTCATAGAAGAAATGGCATATATGGAGAAATGTTCTTTAGTGCAGCTCAATCTGCAGCTTTTGCCGTTGATGATCCTATGGAAGCCATAAAAATAGGGCTAAATGAAATTCCAAGACATTGTGCTTTAAGCCAAGCAGTAAAGTGGGCTTTGGAAGAAAGAAAAAATATTAAAAACTACAAAGATGCAAGAGAGGCAGTTGATGAAAAATTTAAAGGTATGAGTGGAGTCCATACTATAAACAATGCATGTCTCACTATATTTGGATTAAGCATTGGAGATACTGATGTTACAAAAGTTCTTTCAGAAACTGTAGCCATGGGATTAGATAATGACTGTACTACAGCTACAGCCGGAAGCATTATAGGTGCCATAGTAGGTAAAAAAGGGATTCCTAATCATTGGATCAAGAATTTTAATAATACTATTAAATCTTATCTAAATGGAATTGATGAATTTAAAATTGATGATGTAATAAATAGATTTAACCTATTGGCTAAAAAAACTTATTCTCTTAAATAGTATATCTATAAAACTATGTTTTCATACTTTTATGCAAGCATAGTTTTATTTTTGTTTAATTTTAAAAATTATTGCAAATTACTGCAACCTTTTTCATACTGCCTATGACCTAACCCAAGATACTTTTATTAAAGCGGTAAGAAATATATCTAAGTATAGAAATGATGGAAAGTTCAACTGTTGGCTTTTAACTATAGCATCAAATACCTGTAAAGATTATTTTAGAAAAAATTTAAAAATTTCTGCTTTACCTTTAGAAGATATAAATGATCTCAACTTGTGTGTAGACTTTGAAGGTGAAAAAATTTTGGAAAATCAGGAAAATAAAAAAATATTAAAAAAAGCTATAGATGAACTAGATTCAGATATGCGTGAAGTCATTATATTGAAATACTATCATCATTTAAAGATAAGAGAAATCTGTGAGATTACCTCTTCAAAAGAATCTACAGTGAAATCTAGATTGAGAAGAGCTCTTCAATATCTAAATCAAAAATTACAGGAGGTGTAAATCAAGATGAATTTAAAGAAGTTCCTCATTGCAAACAAGAATTTTGAAGAAAACTATGAAAATATAATAAATGAATTAGGAAAAACAGATATATATGAAGATATTCCCTTTCCAACAGAACTAGAAATACAAAAAACTATGTTAGCTGTAAAATCAGAAATCAAAGAAAACAAAACCAGATTTAAAAAAGAGAAATTTATTCATTACACTATATCTGCTGCCCTTATATTGGTATTACTAGGTGAAATATATGTATTAAAAACTGTAGCCTTTAAAGATATAAATACTGATAAATCACCTGCTGCTGTAGCCCCAAAAGATAAAGAAGATAAGCCTACTGCTAATGATGATGATAGCTTCATCCCAAATATCTTGGTAGAGCCTTTGTTAAAACAATTAGGATACACTAAGCGGATAGATAGTGGAGCTTACTTTGATATAAATTTGCCTTTTAGTTTTAATAGTTCTGATTCAAATGAGCAAATAGCTTCTATTCTACAATCCGCAAATAAACAGTCTAAAGAAAAATTTAATATGGATTTTTCTATAGGCTTAGGACAAAAAATTTGTATCTATACCTGCAATATAGAAAAAGACAATAAGACCATGGGTAATTTGAATGTACTAATATTAAAACAAAAAGTTATAGGTGTATGGATTGATACCAAAGATAAAGATCAAGATTTTAATATACTTTTAAAACTTAAAGTTCATAGTAACAATGAAAAAAATCCATCAGATTAAAACAAAAAACTATATTCCTAATGCTAAATGCCATTGAACTTATATAAGTCTTAAAAACTGCCTTGAACCTTTGATTTTTCAAAGCAGTTTTTTATATATTATACTATTTTTTCATATAATCCATAATTTATATCATACAAAAATTTGTTATATATATTTACTATTCCCATCTAAAATTTTTAACTGATATTATAATACAAACAATCATCAAAGTAAAAAGCACAGTAATACTCCTTATAGAAGATTCTAAACTTTTATTAAGCCAAGCATTTTTCAATAAATCCACAGCATAATATAAGGGTAGTGCTTTTGCAATCTTTATCATAAAATCCGGAAATACCTCTAAAGGTATGGTAGCTCCACCTAAAAAAATCATAAGAAAATAAATTAGATTAGCTATAGCATTACCTGCTTTCATATTAGGGGCAACACTTCCAACAAGAAATCCTATAGAAAATATGCTAAACATGGATAGTAGAAACGTAGATATTATATATGATATATTGCCTATAACTTTAATATCGTAAACTATTTTTCCTACTAAAATAAGTATTATAAATCCTATTATAGTCATTATTATGCTAACCACTGCTTGAGAAAATATAACCATAGATTGACTAATTGGTGTCCCCTTAAATCGCTTTAATACTTTCTTTTCCCTATAACCGCATATAGAAAGAGGAAAAGCCATAATACCAGTCACTGCTATAATTAAAGCAGTATATGAAGGAATTGAAATATCAATAGTACCATAACCTCCAAACATAGGCACAGGCTTATTCCCATAAATTCCTCCAAATATGAGCAGCATCAAAGTAGGAAAAATAAATATAAAAAACATATTAGCAAAATACCTTGTAAAAAGCTTTAATTCCATTTTTACTGTCTCATAGAATGCTTTCATAACCTTCCCCCATCTCATATCCTACTAATTCTAAAAATACATCTTCAAAGTTAGGTGTGCTATAGATTAAATTTTTATAACTGATCTTTCTCATCTGAAGATATTTAAATACAATGTTCTCTAGCCCTTCACGATTACCTAGTATAATAAATCTGCTATTAGTATTTATAATTTTCTTAACTCCTGTTATTTCACTTAAATTTTTAAAATCAATGTCATCCATATACACAGCATCAAACATAACCTTCTGTGATATACCACAATTTTTTATAAGTCCATTAACAGAATCCTTGGCTATGATTTTACCTTTATTCATAATCATTACTTTATGGCAAAGATACTCTACTTCATCCATAAAGTGAGTAGTAATAAGAATTGTAGTTCCTTGCTTATTTACTTCTTTTATGAGATTCCACATATATCTTCTGCTCATAGGATCAAGTCCTGTAGTTATTTCATCAATACATAACAGCTTAGGTCTAGGTAAAAGTGCTAATAAAATGGATAATCTCTGCTTTTCACCCCCTGAAAGAGACGTTACATATTTGCTTTTTTTATCTTCTAAAATTAACTCCTTCAGTAACTTATTATAGTCTATGGGTTTATCATAAAAGGATGAAAAAAGTCTACATACTTCTTCTACCTTTATTTTATCTGGATATGCCGATTCTTGTAATTGTATCCCTATATGCTTATATAATTCTTTTCTATCCTTTAACGGATCCATTCCCAGTACTTCTATTTTCCCTTTGGTTGGCTTTTTGAGACCTTCGATACATTCTATGGTAGTGGTTTTTCCAGCTCCATTAGGTCCAATAACTGCAAATATTTCACCTGAATCTACCTTAAAGGATATATCGTTTACTGCAGTAACCTCCTTATATTTCACTGTCAAGTTTTCTACAGAAACATCCACTATCTCTCCTCCCTCACAAAGCATATAACAATATATTCTTTATACAATATACTTTTATATAAATAAATATTCATCATATTTTATAAATATTTATATGAAATTATGCTATAATACCGATTCACGTATAATTCATTTAATTATCAATAAATTGTACATATCTATCATAAAACTATAAAGCTTAAAAATTTTAGCAGAAAAGTCTTTCTAGTTATGTAATAACATAAGGTTATGTTATTAAAAATAAAAGCGCGAAATGCTGTATTTACAACACTTCACGCTTTTATGTGTCATTTGCTCAATTCAGATGCAGGTCCCAGCGGCGAATTGCATCCAAACTCAGTCTAGTTGAAAGTCAGGTCATAAAAGATATCAGATTCTCGCTTCGATTATACTCATAATGTGTAATATATTTTCATTGCCTCAAATAAAAATTCCGCAGCACCTGGTGCTATTGCTTCATAATATTTCTTGAATCGTTCATCTTCACAATATCCCTGCGTCAGTGCCAAATGGTTTTCTCTAGAGTAGGTGCCCTCTGCCCAGAACATACAAATCCACTCTTTGTGTAATTCACAAGCGCGTTGTGCTGTTTTGCTTGCGGGATCGCCCAGAACTATAGCTTCCTTAATTGTTTCATTGATTAACTCGGTTAGTTCCTGCATTTTTCGCCACTGTTCCTCGCTCATACCTTTTACTTTGGCATTGCAAGCATCAATTGTAGCATCGCCGTATTTCTCACGAATTTCCTTACCATATGCGGCTTCGTTGTCATCAATCATTTTTTGCTTAAAGCCTTCAAATTTCTCATTATCTGTCATAATAGTTTCTCCTTTCAATGAGCTGATGGTTTTAGTAACATTATCAATCAGCAGTTCAATTTGACTTTTTCGTTGTAAGAGTGCAGATAAGTGTCCTTCAAGCGCCTCTTTCTTGTCAAAGTCGGGAGCCTTGAGGATTTGGCCAATTTCCTCAAGTGACACACCAAGCTCACGATAGAAAAGGATTTGTTGAAGCACATCTACTTCCATTTGTCCATATATGCGATAGCCGTTATCTGCCACACGCATTGGATGTAGTAGACCAATCTCATCATAATAACGAAGTGTCCGTTTAGTCACTCCTGATATTTGCGCCAGTTTGTTTACCGTGTATTCCACTTATCATCACCTCACAACCATAGTGTAAACTATTACGCAACGTTAATGTCAATAGTTTTTTAAAAAATTAATGTAAATTTTGATAAACTTATTTTTGGTGGAATACTTATAAGCATATGTATATAATCTGGGCACGCATTTGCTTCTATAATTTCTACCCATTTTCTTTTACATATCTTTCGTAATATCTTGCCTATTTCAGTTTTATACTTTTCATATATTATCTGTCTTCTATATTTTGGTACAAATACTATATGATATTACCTCCTATAATTTTTTGTTTTGGGATTGTCAGTCGATTTCTAAACCAAAAAATAAACCCGGTCTAACAACCGGATTTATTTTTTTGGTCTGGGTAACAAGATTTGAACTTGCGACTTCTAGAACCCCATTCTAGCGCGCTACCATCTGCGCTATACCCAGATAATATTTAATTTTTATGTGCAACTACAATCACATACTATATAATCACAGAATAGATTATAAACTATAATAAATTTAAAATCAAGACCTCCACTTATCCCCTATTTCAAATATTAAACAATATTAAACAAAATTGCCTTTCTCAATATTTTATTTTATTAATTTATTAAAATTTTATTAACTTATTAAAGGAAATTTGTCATTTATGTCGAATATACATAAGTCGTAATCGTCTCATTTTAATAAGATACTTTTAATTTAAAATAAACCTAAAGGAGTGTGGCTTTTTGAAGTATTATATAAAAGAAAAAGTTTTTTCTATTGGAGATAAATTTAATATTTTTGATGAAGATGAAAATACATTATTTAAAGTTGAAGGAAAAGTATTTTCCTTGGGTAATAAACTTAGAATATATGATGCCTATAACAATGAAGCGGCATATATAGAACAAAAATTATTTAAATTTTTACCAGAATATCATATATATATGAATGATGTTCAAGTAGCAAAGATTAAAAAGAATTTCACATTTTTTTCACACAGCTTTCAAATCACAAGTAGCTATGGAGATTTCTCTTTAGATGGAAATTTTCTTGCTCATGACTTTTCCATAATAAAAGAAGGATTTGGAGAAGTAGCCATGGTAAGCAAGAAATGGCTAAGCTTTGGTGATAGCTATGAAATCAATATAGAAGATAGTGAAAATCAAGTTTTTATGCTAGCTTTAGTTATTGTCATAGATCAAGTACTTTATGACAACAAAAATTAATTACTAAAATAAGTGGGGCTGTTGGGACTAGGTGATTAGTGCATGGCTCCTTTTTATTTGAAAAAATGAGAGATGAGCATTAGCGGTTTTTAACTGCTAATGTCACACTCCCACATTGAATAAATCACTTTTATTCATTCTTTATAGAATTATGCAAATTAATCCACCATTTCCTTCATTTATTATCTTTTGCAGTGTTTTTTGAATCTTTACCTGTACATCTTCAGGCATCTTATATAATTTATTCTGCAATCCTTCTTTTACTAACATTTCTAAAGATTTGCCAAACATATTACTCTGCCACATCTTTGATGGATCGCTTTCAAATTGTTCAAGCAAAGATTTAACAAGCTCTTCGCTTTCTTTTTCTGATCCCATTATAGGCGATATCTCTGTTTGAATATCAGCTTTTATAAAATGTAAAGAAGGAGCACTAGCTTTTAGTTTAACACCATATCTATTCCCTTGTTTTACTATTTCAGGCTCTTCAAACTTCATTTCTGAAAGTTGAGGTGCTACAAGACCATAACCTGTATCTTTTACATCTCTTAAAGCTTGAGATATTTTATCATATTCAACTTTAGCTGAATGTAAATCTTGCATTATAGATAAAAGGTCATTTTCTCCTCTTATGTCATAGCTACATATTTCGCTTAATATTTTATAGAATATATCCGCTTTTGGTCTCATATCTATCCTTGAAGTACCTTCCCCCATATTCATCTCACATATATTTGTGCCCTCAAGAAATTCTACATCTTTAAAATTATCTAAAGATTTTCTAATATCTCTAACTTTATATATACTCTTACACATATCTTTTATTATGTTCAAGAAATTTACTTTTAGCCAATGGCTTGGTTCTAATTTTTCAATCCATTCTGGCATGTCGATATTTATTTCTTTTATTGGGAATTCCTTTAGAACTCTTTCAAATAAATTCATTATATCTTCTTCTTTCATGTTAAGCACATCCATTATCTGTACAGGTACATCATACTTATCTTCTAATTCTCTCTTTAAAGAAATAGTTTCCGGATCATACATATGAGCAGAATTTAATACTATTATAAAAGGCTTATCTATGGCCTTTAAGTCTTCCACTACTCTTTCTTCTGCCTCTACATATTCATCTCTCTTTATATCTGTAATAGACCCATCTGTAGTAACTAATAGCCCTATAGTAGAATGCTCATTTATAACCTTTCTAGTTCCTATCTCTGCCGCTTCTTCAAAAGGTATAGGATGATCATACCAAGGTGTAGATACCATTTTAGCCTGGTCTCCTTCACTATAGCCTAAAGCCCCTTTCACTATATATCCTACACAATCCACCATTCTAACCTTGAATTTTATTCCATCTTTTAATATTATCTCCACAGCTTCATTGGGTACAAATTTAGGCTCTGTGGTGTGAATACTTTTACCAGAAGCACTTTGAGGCAATTCATCTTTGGCTCTCTGCTTTTTGTAAGCATTTTCAATGTTAGGTAAGACCATCATATCCATAAACCTTTTAATAAATGTAGATTTACCTGTTCTTACAGGACCTACTACTCCCACATATATGTCCCCTTGAGTTCTTTCCGCAATATCTTTGTATATATTAAAATTCTCCAAGTTAATCCTCCTGACTATTACATATTAACAATATATATATATTTTATTTAAACTATGTTTATTACAATTTTATTTAATAATCAAAACTTTTAACCCAAAGAAATTTTGTGAACTTACTCTTTAAAATTACTTTATCTAAATCGAACAAAGTAAATTTTAACATATAAAAAAGGACTAAATCAGTTAATCCCTCATATTTACTGGGATTTTCTAATTTAATCCTACTATCTTCTCTATAATATATAATGTTTAAGTTATTTTAGTAATACAAAAGCTTTTAGTAAGTTTCACTTTTTTTATCTCTAATCATAAGCTTTCTTACTCCTTCTATAGGATCTTCCCCTTCAAATAATACTTTATATAAAATATCTGTTATGGGCATGGATATGTTTTCTCTTTCTTTCAATTCATAAAAAGCTTTGCAGGCTTTTATACCTTCTACTACCATACCCACTTCTTCTACAGCTTCTTCCATAGTTTTCCCTTGTCCTATAAGTATACCGGCTCTCCTATTTCTACTATGCATACTAGTACAAGTAACTATTAGATCTCCCATTCCTGTAAGTCCAAAAAATGTTTCCCTATTCCCTCCAAGTGCCTCTCCTATTCTCATTATTTCATACATACCTCTTGTCATAAGAGCGGCTTTAGCATTATCTCCGTAGCCTATACCATCGCATATTCCTGCAGCCAAAGCTATTATGTTCTTTACAGCTCCTCCCATTTCTACACCCACTATATCTTCATTGGTGTATACTCTAAAGTTTGGAGTCATAAATAAGTCTTGAATCTTTTCTGCATATTTCATATCTTTAGAAGTTACTACTACAGTGGTAGGTATTTCTATAGCAACCTCTTCTGCATGGCTGGGTCCTGAAAGTATTACTACTGGATTTTCAAGCTCTTCACATATTATTTCTGAAATTCTCTTGTAAGTACCTTCTTCTATACCTTTAGCTATGCTAATAATTACAGCATCCTTAGGTAATATATCTTTTATGCTTTTACATATACTTCTAACCACATGAGAAGGTACAGCTATAACCACAAAATTACTATGTTTAATTGCCTCTTCCATATCTTCATAAGCTTTTATATTTTCAGGAAAAACTATATCTTTTATATATCTGCTATTTCTTCTATTTTTATTTATATCCTCTACTATATTATGATTTCTATCCCATATGGAAATGTCATATCCTTTTCTTGCAAGAAGTATGCTTAATGCACTACCAAAACTTCCTCCTCCAAGGAATGTTATTTTATCCATATCTATTTCTTCCTTTCTCTAAACTCCATTTTTATACCAGTACCTTTGAAATCAAAACTACTTCTTAATTGGTTTTCTAGATATCTTTCATAAGAAAAATGTAGTGTTTGAGGGTCATTTACGAAAAACACAAAAGTAGGTGGTTTGGTTCCTGTTTGTGTAACGTAATAAATCTTTAATCTATTTAACCCTACTACTGGAGGTTCCTTCATAAGTACAGCTTTGCTTATTACATCGTTTAATATACCTGTAGCAATCCTCTTTGAATAGTTATCATAACATTCTTTTGCAATTTCAAGCACTTTATGAGTCCTCTGACCAGTTTTAGCAGATATAAAAAGGAAAGGTGCATAACTCATAAAAGTTAACTTAGAAGAAATCTCTTTTTTGAATTTGTCTAGAGTTTTATCATCTTTTTCTATCAAATCCCACTTATTTACTAATACCATTATAGCTTTATTTAGTTCATGGGCATAACCTATTATTTTTTCGTCTTGGTCACTTACACCTTCCTGAGCATCCACCATTAAAACACATACATCAGCTTTTTCAATAGCTGCTAGGGTTCTTATAACACTATATCTTTCTATTTCTTCTTTTACTTTGCTTTTCCTTCTAAGTCCTGCAGTATCTATTAAAATAAATTTTCCAAGATCATTTTCTATATAACTGTCTATGGAATCCCTAGTAGTTCCAGGTATATCACTTACTATTAATCTTTCCTCTCCTAAAAGCTTATTTATAAGAGAAGACTTTCCTACATTTGGTCTTCCTACCATGGCTATCTTTATGTATTCCTCTTCTTCTTCTTCAAACTCATGGTCTTTAAAGTTTTCTACTACCATATCCAGCATATCACCTAATCCTAACCCTTGAGAAGCAGAAATTGTTACAGGATCTCCAATACCCAAATTATAAAATTCATAGGCATTGTTTTCATCTTTCAGTGAATCTATTTTATTAACCACTAAAACCACTGGTTTCTTGCTTTTTCTTAACATTTGAGCTACTTCTCTATCTGCAGCCGTAAGTCCTTCCTTACCATCAACTATAAATACTATTACATCTGCAGTTTCTATAGCAATATTCGCTTGTCTTCTCATTTGAGATAGTATTATGTCATTGCTTTCTGGTTCTATACCACCTGTATCTATTATAGTAAAATTATATCTTAGCCATTCGGCTTCTGCATATATTCTATCCCTAGTAACTCCAGGTGTATCCTGAACAATAGCTATCCTTCTTCCCGCTATTTTATTAAAAAGGGTAGACTTTCCTACATTTGGTCTTCCTACTATTGCAACTATTGGCTTACCCATTTCTATTCCTCCTTGCTGTACTTATTTATTAAATCTATAAGATCTTCTCCTGTATACTCACATATTATAACAGATTTTTTTAAACGATTCTCTAAATCTTTTATTGAAACATCATCCAATAAAACTTTTTCACCACTCTTTAACATGTTTCTTGATAATATTATATAGTCATTTATATCTTTATCTTTAAGTTGTTCCATTATATCCTTTCCTGTTAAAAGACCTGCTACAGTTATAGTTTCTCCAAAAAAATTATTTACTATCTTTATAACATCTACTTTTATTTTAGAATTTACCTCATTAATCTTTTCTGCAGCCTTTTTTATTTCAGGATAAGCTGAAACTCCAGTTACCAAAGTAAAACTCCCTGAAGCATTCTTATTTAAATTTGGAAGTGTATTATCTATACTTTGTCTAAAATATCTTATCATCCCTACTCCATCTTCTAACTGATCAAACTCACCATAAAAAGAACTTTTAGGCACCTCCATATCTGCTAAAACATAAAATTCATCAGATAATCTTACAAAAGGTACTCCTATGTCTTTAATGTATCTATTCTGCAAATTTCTTATACTTTTTATCTCTCTTTCTGCAGTTTCTTTATTAAAAGTATTAAGTTTACACAAGCCTTCTCTAAACTTTGTAATTCCTATAGGAACTACAGCTACATTTTGAATTGAAGGGTATAATTTATAAAGATCTTCTACTGTTTTTATTAGTTCTTCATCATCATTAAATCCAGGACAATCCACGATCTGACAATTCATTGTTATGCCAGAAGAAGCAAGTTTTTTTAATCTTTCATATATATTACCTGCAAACCTATTATTAAGCATCTTCTTTCTAAGTTCAGCATTGGTGGTATGTACTGATATATTTATTGGACTTATTCTATATCTTATTATTCTGTCTATATCTTCATCCTTTAAGTTAGTTAACGTCACAAAATTGCCTTGAAGAAAAGAAAGTCTAGAATCATCATCTTTAAAGTATAGTGTTTCTCGCATTCCTTTAGGGAGTTGATCTATAAAACAAAAAATACATTTATTAGAGCAGCTTTTTGCATTATCCATTATAGCACTTTCGAATTCAACTCCAAAGTCTTCATCATAATCCTTTTCTACTTCGCAGCACCATAACTCTCCATCTTTTTTTTCTATATCTATTTCTAAATAGTCATCTGCCATCAAAAATCTGTAATCAATTATATCTTTTATTTCAGTTCCATTTATATTAATTATCTTATCACCAGTCTCTAATCCTAGTTCATCTGCAATACTACCTTTATAGACTTTAGATATTTTTGTATTCATTACTTCACTCCCAAATATTATTTATCAATTAGTTATATTACATTAATTAAACAGCATAGTCAATAAAATTAAAAATAAGAAAACAAAAAACTCGTCTATTCCATATTAGCTAAAAATAATAAATAACTCTTTAAGGAATAGGCAAGTTATACTTTCATATATTAATTTTCTTAGATTTTAATCATTCATTTAAGTCTATGGCCTCTCCTGTAACTAGGTAAATGGTACCTTCACATATATTTGTTGTATGGTCTGCTACTCTCTCTAAAAATTTGCATACAAATAAAAATTGAGTGGCCTGATTGATATTGCTTTTATCATGTACCATGTATTCTAATAGCTCTGTAAATACCTGTTTATATATAGCATCTATTTCATCATCCATTTTACATATAGCATAGGCTTCTTCTACATTACCTTCTACATAGGCATCTATAGACTTTCTTATCATTTCCTCCACTATAGTACTCATTTTAGGTATATCTACTAGTTCCTTTATATATCTTTCTGTTTTTAATCTTTTAACTATCTTAGCAATGTCTACAGCATGATCTGCCATTCTTTCAAGATCTGTTACAATTTTTGTTGTAGTAAATATATATCTTAAATCTTTAGCTAAAGGCTGTTGCATAGCTATAAGTTTTATACATTTATCCTCTATTTCTTTCTGAAGATTATCTGCTAAATCATCATTTTTTATTACCTGATCCGCAACATCTGTGTCTTGATGCACTAAGGCTTCTATAGAAGTATGAATCTGTTTTTCAACTATACTGCTCATTCTTAATAAATCCTTATGAAGCTTATGAAGATCTGAATCAAAAGAGCCTCTAGTCATGTTATCACCTCTTTATTAATATTATTTTAACCAAATCTTCCTGTTATATAATCCTCTGTTCTTTTGTCTTTTGGTCTGTAAAAAATATCTTCTGTTTTTCCGTTTTCTACTATTTCTCCATTTAGAAAGAAAACTGTATTATCAGATATTCTTCCTGCCTGCTGCATATTATGAGTAACTATTACTACTGTATATTTTTTCTTCAAAGTATCCATTAATTCCTCTATTTTTAAAGTAGAAATAGGATCTAAAGCTGAAGTTGGTTCATCCATTAAAAGTACTTCTGGCTCTACCGCAAGAGTTCTGGCTATACATAACCTCTGCTGTTGTCCTCCAGAAAGCCCTAAAGCATTTTTTTTCAATCTATCTTTAACTTCTTCCCATAAAGCAGCACCTACAAGACTTTTTTCAACTATTTCATCCAGCTTTTTTTTATTTTTTAATCCATGAATTTTTGGGCCATAAGCTACATTATCATATATTGACATGGGGAAAGGATTAGGTTTTTGAAATACCATGCCTATTCTTTTTCTTAACTGAATTTCATCATAATCTGAATATATATTTTTACCTTCAAAACTAACTTCTCCTTCTATTTTTACGTAATCTATCAAATCATTCATTCTATTTAAAGTTCTCAAAAAAGTTGATTTACCACAACCTGAAGGACCAATTAATGCAGTAACCGTATTTTTTTCTATATCCAAATTTATGTTTTTAAGAGCCTGAGTATTACCATAATAAAGATTTAAATTTTTAGTTCTAATTATGCTCATAGCTATTGCCTCCTTACTTTTTTCCCGCATAAGATTCATATATTTTTTTCCCTATAATTCTAGCTAACACATTAAATAAAAGCACCATAATAATTAAAACTGCTGAAGCACCACTGGCTACTTTTGAAGCATCAGGTATCATTCCTTCTGAATTAACCTGCCATATATAAACAGCCAAGGTTTCTGCGGGCCTAAATAAGTTAAAAGGATTGCTTTTACCTGAAGCTGCTAAATGAAGTATGGGAGCGCTCATTCCTGCTGTATAAAGAAGTGCTGCAGCTTCTCCAAATATTCTGCCTGCGGCTAGTATTATTCCTGTTAGTATTTGAGGCATGGCGGACGGTAATATTACCTTTCTAATGGTTTGAAATTTAGTAGCCCCTAGCCCTAAACTGGCTTCTTTTACTGATGTTCCTGCAGCTTTTATAGCATTTTCACTTACCCTAGTTAAAGAAGGTAAATTAAGTACAGCTATGGCTAGTGCTCCTGATATTAATGTAAATCCCCACTTGGTCATCTTTACAAAAACTAAAAGTCCAAATAAGCCCACTACTATAGAAGGTAGAGATGCCATAGTTTCTATAGACAGCCTTATTATATTTAAAAACTTACCTTCCTTAGCATATTCAGATAAATATATACCTGCTCCCACTCCAAAAGGTATGGTAATTAAAAGAGATATTATAAGCATATAAAAAGAATTAAAAAGTTGAGGTGCTATTCCTCCTCCTGCTTCTCCTACCTTAGGACTCCCAAATAAAAATTTAGGATCAAAGCAATTTCTTCCTTTTATTATTATATATCCAATTAGAAATACTAATAAAGCTACTACCAAAGTAGAAATTATATATAATATTATTGTCCATATTTTATCTATTACTCTTGCTTTCATACTATTTTACTTCCCCCTTTTTTCCAATAGCTCTTATTACTAAAATAAATATAAAAGATATAATTAGCAATAGAAAGGCTAAAGACCAAAGGGCATCATTCCAGGTAGTACCAGTAACTGTGTTTGCCATATCCATAGTTAAAATTCCTGTTAAGGTAGAGGTAGGACTAATTAAATTTTCTGGATATTTTAAAGAATTTCCTATTACCATTTGAACTGCTAAGGCTTCTCCAAAAGCTCTAGCAAGCCCTAGTACTATACTTGTTAATATTCCGCTTTTTGCTGCTGGCACTATAACCTTACTTATAGTCTGCCATCTAGTTGATCCTAATCCATAAGAAGCTTCTAAATAATCTTTAGGTACAACTTTTATAGCATCTGCAGAAATACTTGCAATAGTAGGCAATATCATAATACTTAAAACCAAAATACCAGCTAATAAACTAAAACCTATTCCTCCAAAGCTTCCTTTTATTAATGGTACAAGTACTGTTATTCCTATCCATCCATAAACTACTGAAGGTATACCTACAAATAATTCTAAAGCAGGCTGTAAAAATCTTTTTCCTAATTTAGGGGATATATAATGCATAAATATAGCTAAAGCAACTCCTATAGGCGTACTTATCAAAACTGCCCCCAAAGAAACAAGAGTAGAGCCTATGATAAATATAGAAGCTCCAAATTTAGGTGTATCGCTATCTGGTTGCCAATTAGAAGAAAATAAAAATTCCCCCAAAGAATATCCATCTTTAGAAAAAGTTTTTATGCCTTTAGATGCAATGAAAAGAATTATAGACAGAGTTAATATGACTATCAATAATCCGCAAAATGTAACAAAGGCCCTACCTAAATATTCAGTTTTGAATTTCTGCCAAAAACTTCTTTTCTCCATATTATTACCTCTTACTATAAATTTAAAATTAGTAGGTTAAAGCTAGCTGCTAAAGCAGCTAGTATATTATAATCTATTTAAGTCTATCAGCTGGAATATAACCTAACTTTAAAATTAACTCTTCATTTTCCTTACTCATCATATAATCTATAAATGCTTTACTTAATCCTTTGGCTTCTCCTTTGGTATACATATGTTCATAAGACCAAAATTTGTATTTCCCTGCAGCTATATTTTCATTTGTAGCATCTATTCCATCTATCTTTAAGACTTTTAAGTTATTTTTTGATTCTCCTGTTAGATAAGAGAGTGCCAAATAACTTATGGCTCCACTAGTTGATTCAATTGCTTTTCCCACACTGCCATTAGAATCTTGAATAGTTCCTAATCCATCTTTCTCATCTTTTCCACCCATAACAGTATTCTTAAAAGTTGTTCTAGTTCCTGAAGACTTTGGTCTATTAATTATATTTATGGGTAAATCCTTACCGCCCACTTCTTTCCAGTTAGTAACCTTGCCTGTAAATATATCTTGAATTTGTGAAGAAGTTATTGAATCTATATTTACATCTTTGTTTACTACTACTGCAAATCCAATGCCGCAAACTTTATGATCTACTAATTCTTTAGATCTATCTTTTAGTTTTTCTTCTGCAAATATATCTGAATTTCCTATTTCCACAGAACCTTCAAGCACCTGATTTATACCGGCTCCACTTCCTCCACCTTGTACATTAATAGTAGCTTCAGGGTATTTTTGCTTAAAATTATTAGCTGCTTGTTCAACTAATTTTTGTAAAGCCGTAGAACCAAGGGCTGTTATTGTTTCTGTATATTGTTCCTTACCTGATTGTGAATCTGCATTTTTATTTCCACATCCTGCAAAGATACCTCCTATAGCAGTAATGGTCAAAGCTGCAACTATAACTTTTAATCCTTTTTTATACATCACTAAACCTCCCCATATAAATTTATTCTCAATAATTAGTTTACCTTACAATAAAATAATACAATTCCAAAGTTAATCAAGTATTATGGACATGTTAAAACAAATTAACATTTATATGCTATATGTATTAAACTTATTCATAGATAATAGTATTGTTTTCAATAATTAACTTTTCTATACTCCTTGTTATACTCAAAATAACCTTACTTTTAATAAAATAAGGAGCATATCGCTTAGTGCGACAGCCCCTTATTTTCTGGGATAGTAACTATAAATTCACTTCCCTTACCTAATTCACTTTTTACTTCAATGTTGCCTTTCAAACTTATAACTATATGCTTAACTATAGCTAGCCCAAGACCTGTGCCTCCATTATCCCTAGACCTAGCCTTATCCACTCTATAAAATCTCTCAAATAATCTTTCAATATGTTCTTTAGGAATTCCCATGCCTGTATCCTTTACTGTTATAATGCAATTATCTTGGTCTAACTTAGATGTTAAGAAAACTTTTGCTCCTTTATCTGAATACTTAATAGCATTATCTACTAAGTTTATCATCATCTGCTTAAATCTATCTTCACTACCATATATAAATATATCCTTTTGTAAGTTAAGTTCTATATCTATATTCTTGCTATCTGCAGCATTTTTCATAAGATTATATATAACTTTAATATTATCTTCCACATCTATATATTCATATTTTTCATCTCTATGATTTTCAATATCTGATAAAGACAAAATGTCATTGATAAGCCTTGTAAGCCTTTCCGCCTCATCATTTATTATATTTAAAAATTTTTCTTTGTTTTTTTCATCCTCCACATACCTTAAAGTTTCAGCAAAACCTTTTATGGATGTAAGTGGAGTTTTAAGTTCATGAGACACATTGGCAACAAATTGCGAGCGCATATTTTCAAGTCTTTTTATATCCGTAATATCCTGGACTACTGCCACTATTCCTATGAGTTCATTATTATTTATTATATCTGCAGTTTTAATCCTAAGATATCTCTCTTTTGGCCATAATATCCTTATCTCTTTATATTCATCTTTATTTTCTTTAAATACGCTTTCAAATTCAAAGTCCCTTATATTATCTATAAGATTTTCACCTATTATGTCTCCGTTTATTCCAAAAATTTCTTTAGCATAAGGATTTATCATTATAATCCTATAGTCTTTATCTACTGCAATGACTCCACTATCCATACTTTTAAGTATAGCTTCTAATCGATTTTGCTTATCTATTACTTGATATAGAGTGTCTTGCAGTTTATCTGCCATATGATTAAAGGTTTTACCTAGATGACCTATTTCATCCTTTGTGTTTATGTTTACTCTTCTATTAAACTCCCCTTTAGCTATTCTTGAAGTGGTAAACTCTAGTTCTTTTATTGGTTCTACAATAATATGGGTTAATTTTGAGGACAATAGCATAGCCATAATAATAACTAAAACAAAAATTATTATATAGTATTCAAAATAATTTTTTTGAAACTGTTTTATATTATCAAGAGCCACTGCGGTTCTAATTATACTGCCATCTTCTAACTTAGTAGCACAATACACCATATTTTTTCCTATGGTGCTGCTGTATCGTACGCTACTTCCATTTCCTTCTTTCGTAGCCTGTATTATTTCTTTTCTTGACTTATGATTCTCCATGCCGTTAAAATCTTTAAAAGAATCATAAAGTACTCTACCCGAACTATCAATATAGGTTATCCTTAACTTTGATTCCTTATAAATTTCATCAAAAATATCTGTGTAGCTTTTTTCTTTTTCACTTTTCATTATTTTATAAATAATTTTATTGTTTATGTCAAGATTACTTTTTGCATTCTCTACATATTGATAGTTAGATATAACCACAAATAGGGAAGTAATTACTACAAGACTAAAAAATATTATACTTAAAACAGATATCATTATTTTTCTTTTCATCATCAATCACCAAAATTAAATCTATAGCCTATTCCTCTTATGGTTTCAATATATTTAGGGTTTTTATCATCTTGCTCTATTTTCTGCCTTAAATGCCTTATATGAACATCTACAGTCCTAGTTTCCCCTATATACTCATATCCCCATATCTTATCTAATAAAAAATCTCTTGTCATAACCTTTCCCTTATTTTTTATCAGCATCTCTAATAATTCAAATTCCTTTAAAGTTAAATCTACCTTGTTATTATTTTTAGTAATCTCATGTCTTTGAAAATCTATGGTTATATCCCCAAACTTATATATTTTATCTACGTACTGGGTGCCAGTTCTTCTTAAAACAGCTTTAACTCTTGCCAAAAGCTCTCTTATGGAAAATGGCTTGGTTATATAATCATCGGCCCCCAACTCTAAACCTAATATTTTATCTAATTCCTCACCTTTTGCAGTTATCATAATAATAGGTATATGAGCCATAGAGCTATCTTTTCGTATTTCCTTACAAATATCATATCCATCCATGCCAGGAAGCATTAAATCTAAAAGTATTAATTTGGGTATTTCAGCTTTAGTGAGCTTTAGAGCATCTATTCCATTATTGGCAGTTAAAACTTTATATCCTGAATTTTCTAAATTAAATTTTAAAAGCTCTATAATATGCTCCTCATCATCTACTACTAAAATTTTTTCTTCAGCCATATAAAAACCTCCAATAATTTATTTATCCATATATATAAATGAAAACATTCTTCCAGATTTATCTCCATCTTTTCTATAAGAAAATAATTGACAGTCCTTATTACAATAGGTACAAATATTTATCACCATTATATTTTCCTTAGGTACATTTCTATCTACAAGCTGATACATTATACATTTTTCAATACTTAAATTATTACCATTAAAAATAGGCTTATCATTATAAATAGGCAGTTCTGAAAATTGATTTTTTAGTTCTTCTCCTATTTCGTAGCAGCACTCTCTGTTATGAGGTCCAATAAAAACTTTTAAATTTCTTGGATTAGAACCATATTCTTGCCTCATTTTGTCTATAGTTTTAGAAGTTATTTGGTTAAATGCACCTTTCCATCCACTATGGATAGCAGCAATAACATCAAGTTTTATATCATATATAAGTATGGGTACGCAATCTGCTGTAAATATT
This sequence comes from uncultured Clostridiaceae bacterium, assembly GCA_946405135.1. Lineage (GTDB taxonomy): Bacteria > Bacillota > Clostridia > Clostridiales > Clostridiaceae > CAMJGD01. The sequence continues at coordinate 216,810 of CAMJGD010000001.1, forward strand.
CCAATAGCAATATCTTTAATGTCAGTTATTAAGGCATCTCCTTGATGTATCTCTCCATCATAGTTATAGATAAGGTCACTATGAATTTGCTTCAAGTAACTTACTTCTTTAAAACTAAACCATCTTTTTATATTTTTAATATTCTCCTCTCCACAGGGTTTATTTATATTAAAATCTAAATTTCCTTTTGCAGTAGAAAAATATATTCGAGCTTTTCCAATGTCATAATGAAAGAATTCATATTTATCTTCAACAATTAACTTATTCAAATATATCCCTCCAATATATTTTAACATTTTATTTATCTTTACTTATAATAAATTATATTTAATTAACTTATAGTTAACATAATTATCAATAGGTTATTAAAAATGCCAAACCCTATAAGAGCTTGGACATTATTTATTAAAGACTATTTATTGGACATTAAGTTCTTTATTTCTTCCATAAATGTATTTATATCTTTAAATTGTCTATACACTGAGGCAAATCTAACATAGGAAACTTCATCTACGCTTTTAAGGCTCTCCATTATCATTTCACCAATATATTCTGATTTTACTTCTGTAATCATCTGATTACTTAATTTTTTTTCTATTTCATCTGCAATGGTTTCCATTTGTTTTCTTGAAACTGGTCGTTTCTGGCAAGCTTTTATTAATCCTGTAATTATTTTATTTTTATCAAAATATTCTCTTGTAGAATCTTTTTTTATAACCAGTATAGGAATATCTTCTATTTTTTCATAGGTAGTGTATCTTTTGCCACAGCTTAAACATTCTCTTCTTCTTCTTATGGCCATATCATCATCTGTAGATCTTGAATCTACTACTTTACTTTCTTCATATGCACAATAAGGACATTTCAAAGTTTTCACGCCTTTCTATATATATATAGGACTATTATACACATTTTTTATTAAAATATCTATATTTCTTCTATTGTATTGTCATTATCTACTAGTATTACATCAAGCCCTACTTTTATGATACTTTCCCATGGAATTTCTAGTACTTCATATTTACTAAACCAAGAACTTTTTTGTATAGGTATTATTATGGAAATAATCTTGGAATTATCACAATCTACTTTTAAATCTTTTATATAGCCAAGCTTGGCTCCTGTACTTACATCTATTACCTCCATGTTTCTAATGCTATTTATAGAATACATACTTATTTCCAAAACATGTCCCCCCAAAATATTATTTATTAAAATATATGAATTATATGGTGTACATATTTCAATTTAAAAATAGAGCCTTTTTTCAAAGACTCTATATGTACTTTCTCATATGCCTTAATGCAGTCTTTTCTAACCTTGATACTTGTGCTTGAGATATTCCAATCTCCTCTGCAACTTCCATTTGAGTCCTGCCATCAAAAAATCTTAAATTTAATATAAGCTTTTCTCTATCATTTAACTTTTTCATAGCTTCTTTTATAGATATATTTTCTAGCCAGCTATCATCTAGGTTCTTATTGTCACTTATCTGATCCATAACATAAATGGCATCTCCTCCATCATGATAAACTGGTTCAAAAAGTGATACAGGATCCTGTATTGCATCTAGCGCAAAAACCACATCTTCTCTTGGAATCTTAAGCTCTTTAGCTATTTGTGATATAGTTGGCTCTTTATTGTTTTCATTTATTAATTTATCTCTTATAAGAAGTGCCCTATAGGCTATATCTCTTAATGATCTGCTCACTCTAATTGAATTGTTATCTCTTAAGTACCTTCTTATCTCTCCTATTATCATTGGAACTGCATAAGTAGAAAACTTAACATTTTGGTTTAAATCGAAATTATCAATAGCTTTCATAAGTCCAATACATCCTACCTGAAAAAGATCATCTACATTTTCTCCTCTATTATTAAATCTTTGTATCACACTCAAAACTAATCTCAGATTTCCTTTGATAAAGGTTTCTCTAGCTTTTGAATCTCCTTTCTTCATATCTAAAAGCAATTTTCTCATTTCTTCTTCTTTTAAAACAGGTAATTTAGATGTATTAACACCGCATATCTCAACTTTGTTAATCATCACATCAATCAGTCCCTTCAGAGTAATTGCATTTTAATTATCCCCTAAAGAAACAAAATTTATACTGAAGACAAACTATATCATTTTATTGATTTCTTTCTTTAATCTTTTTATTATTCTTTTTTCTAACCTAGAGATATAAGACTGAGATATTCCAAGCATATCAGCTACTTCTTTTTGAGTTCTTTCTTTACAGCCATAAAGACCAAATCTTAACTTTACTATTTCTTTTTCCCTATCGCTCAATTTTCTCATAGCCAAAAATAGAAGTTCTTTATCCACTTCATCTTCTATAAGATTATATACATTATCATTCTCTGTACCTAATATATCTGAAAGCAATAGTTCATTTCCATCCCAATCAATATTTAGAGGTTCATAAAAAGATATTTCTGCTTTAACTTTACTATTTCTTCTCAAATACATCAGTATTTCATTTTCTATGCATCTTGAAGCATAAGTAGCTAGCTTTATTTTTTTATCTGGATTAAAAGTATTTACTGCTTTTATTAGACCTATAGTACCTACAGATATTAAATCCTCTACTCCAACTCCTGTATTTTCAAATTTTCTTGCAATATATACTACTAATCTTAAGTTTCTTTCTATTAAAATTCCTCTTACACTTTCATCACCCATTATTAATTTAAGTACAAGATCTTCTTCCTCGTCTTTTGAAAGTGGCGGAGGTAAGGCATCATTCCCTCCAATGTAATAAATTTTCTTAATAAACATATTTAGCTTAGTTAATATTCTGTTAATAACAATTTTAATATTTATCATTTTTACACCACCTTCATAGTATTCCTCTTGATAATAAAGCTTCGAATTCATTGCTTTCACTTAATGTTTCATCACTTAAACAAACAATAACTTCTATGTTTCTTATCTCGTTTTCACTATATTGTATTCTAACTTCTGAAGGCTTAAAGCCTTTTAAGTTTCCTCTATGACCGTTTATCGCTTTATATGGTATGTAAAATATCTCTTTCTCAAAGTCAACATCATCTTCAAAAATTTTTCTTTCAACTATTATTACTGGTAAATTAGTAGCAGGTTCTCTTAGCTCATTTCCGGTATCTAGAAAAGCTCTTACTTTTTTAGGATAACCTTCATATAATATTTCAACATTGTATATAAAATTATTCATTACTCTTCTATCTTTCACGTAAGATACAATCCTCTTCATAAATATATATATAATGAGAATAGCAAATACTAGATTTTTAAACTGGAATTCATAATTAATATCATTTATACAACCTCTTATAGAAAAAAAGAGATCTAGTCCAGCAAGTATAAATGCATATAATAAGTAAAGCAAACTAGCTTTCAAAATAAATTCCCTATCATATCTTCTAAAAGCTATAACTATGAAAGCCATAGTTATTAGCACATTAAATGGAAACATGGATAAAAATTTTAATTTAGAGCTAAACATAGTTAATATATACAGAGAGGCAATAGCAGAAGATAAAATTGCCCATCTTTTATATAATTTAACATTCAAAATATGGGAAATGCTATAAAGTAAAAATAAATCAATAAAAAAATTTTCTATAAAAACAACGTCCAGATAAACTATCAACGTTATCACCTCTAAAATTATTATATATCCAATCATTTCAAAAATTTGTCATTTCCTTTTGCTTAAAAATGATTTTTATAACTGTTATTATTACATTTTTTTCCAATATATTGCATAAAAAAATGAATACGCATTATACGTACTCATTTTTTAAATATAATCATTTAATTTTATCTTCTTTGCCTTCTCAAAAAAGGTGGTATTTCTAAATCATCTTCATCATATTTATCTGAAGTAATAGTATGTTTTATAGATGAATCAGATGTATCTGTTGCAGCAACTTCTTTCTTTGGTTTTTTCACTTCATCTTCTTCACTTTCAAATCCAGTAGCTATAACAGTAATTCTTATTTCATCCTTAAGACTTTCATCTATTACAGCACCAAAAATAATGTTTGCATCAGGATCTGCTGCCTGTTGAACAATTTCTGCAGCTTCATTTATTTCTAAAAGACCTAAGTTAGCTCCTCCTGTTACATTTAGCAAAACCCCTGTAGCTCCAACTATAGATGTTTCAAGTAGCGGACTTGAAATAGCTTGTTTTGCTGCTTCTTGAGCCCTATTATCTCCAGTACCTTTTCCCACACCCATATGTGCTAATCCTTTGTCTAACATAACAGTTCTCACATCTGCAAAGTCAAGATTTACTAGTCCAGGGATTGTTATTAAATCTGATATACCTTGTACACCTTGTTTTAATACGTCATCAGCCTTTTTAAAAGCTTCAAGCAAGGATGTTTTCTTATCTACCATAGTAAGTAGTCTCTCGTTAGGTATAGTAACTAAAGTATCCACTCTTTCCTTCAAATTATTTATTCCCATCTCCGCATGAAGCATCCTCTTTCTGCCTTCAAAAGGAAAAGGTTTAGTTACAACTCCCACAGTTAAAATACCCATGGATTTTGCTATTTCTGCAACTACAGGGGCTGCTCCAGTACCAGTTCCTCCGCCCATACCAGCAGTTATAAAAACCATATCAGCACCTTTTATTGCTTCAGATATCTCTTCTTTACTCTCTTCTGCTGCTTTTTGACCGATTTCTGGATTAGCTCCTGCACCTAACCCTTTAGTCAATTTATCTCCTATTTGTATCTTTTGAGTAGCATGTGAAAGCATTAATGCTTGTTTATCTGTATTAATAGCTATAAATTCAACATTCTTTAAGCCTTCTATAATCATTCTGTTTACAGCATTATTTCCTCCGCCGCCGCAACCTATTACCTTTATCTGTGCAAATTGTTGGATATCTACATCAAAATCTAACAAAATAATTCCTCCTCTTAGAAAAATTCCCGTAGAAAACTTTTAATCTTTGAAACAAAATTCTTATCATTACTTATATGATTATCTGATTCTTCTTTAATTATAGTTCCATCCTCTCTGTTTTCATATTTTAATTTTAACTCATTAATCACATATTTAACAATACCTAAAGCATTAATTGATAATAAATCTTCAGGATATATGCTATTGGTTAAAACAATAACTGATTTATCAAATATATTTTCTCCAAAATCCTTTATGCCTTTAAAGAAACTTATGCCTCCACCTAACAGCACTATATTACTTATATCGTTATAATTCATTGTTTTATTTAGTTCATCTTTAATAAAATTAAACATTTCTTCAATTCTTGCAGATATTATATCTGAAATCAAATTACTATCTACCTTGGTTAAATCCTTATATTGTGAATTAACTTCTATTTCACAATTATTCTCTTTACTTAAATTGCCATATTCAACTTTTATTTTTTCGGCCTCTTCCATAGATATCTTAATACATATAGAAATATCTTTAGTTAAATTCTTTCCTCCAAAAGGCAATAAAAATGAACTTGACAATCTGCCATTTTCATAAATAGTTACATTACTACCTTCCGCTCCAACATCTATAAAAACAGTATTACCCTGGGCATTTTTTTTCTCTGAATAAATAAGCATTATTCCTTGTGACTGGATTACAGTACCTTTAATTTTAATGCCACACTTATTAAAACACTGTGTAATACTATCTATAAAGGCTTTTTTAGTGGTTATAACTTTTGAATCTACTTCTAATCTTCGCCCTAGCATTCCTATAGGGTTTTCTATTTTATCATAATTATCCACTATGTACTGTTCCGTCAAAAAGTCTACTATTTCCTCTTCTTCAGACATTGAAACTATTTTCGATACTTCTAGCACTTTATCTACTTCTTTTTTTGTGATAGAACTTGTAGAAACATCTAAAATTCCTTTACTTGGGATAACTTTGCACATGCCACTAGGTATACCTACATACACCTCATCTATAGGCATATTTACTATTCTTTCAAGTTTATTTAAACATAACTTTAATGAATAAGCAGTATTATCTATATCCCTAATTCTATCTTTATCTAAGGCTTGACATTGTACAACTGAATTACCTAATATTTTTAAGTGCCCTTGGGTATCTGCTTTTCCGATAGTTGCCGCAATACTATATGATCCAATATCCACTCCTACTATATAATTGTCATTCATAACCTTGAAGTCTTACCTCCTTCCGCAGATAACCTTTAATTTATATATATATTCAACATTTCTTTTAATTTTCCTTTTCTTAATTAAATTTTTATATATTTTTTAATATATATTTATTTTTAATAAAAAAATTTAATGAAAATTATGTAAATTTTATATTATTAATTTAATAAAGTGGATGAGAATTCTCATCCACTTTAATTTGCTTTTTCAAGATCTTTTATATCTATATCTCTTGTATGAGCAGTATGCGCCCATTCTTTATTATTCTTATTCATCATACCTTGGATAGATATTGGTAACCAAGTTATAGCATATATAGGATATATTAAATAGTAAAAGAAAATTTTAGGACTTAATTTCTTTTCTAAAACTAATATAAATGGAGTATATATAAATTGCAAAATTCCAACTAATATACTTCCAAACTTAATCATTTTAAAGCTAGTTGATTGCATAGATGCTATAGCTGCTGAAATCATCGCAGGAGCTGATATAAAATAGTGAATACTATTAAGTATCATAGCTATTCCTAATAATATTATTACAATTGGTTGAATAGTATATAGTGCACAATCAAGAGCCACAAAATCAAATTCTGTAATAGCCTTTTTCATGAGTTTAAAAAAATATCTGCTAGATACATCAGCAAATCCCTGCATCCATCTCTTTCTTTGAGCCCAAGACTGACCTAATGTTAGTGGCTTTTCATCATATATTACTGCATCATGTGCCCAGCCAACTTTTCTCCCGTTGATTACTAACTTACAAGTAAATTCTAGGTCTTCTGTCAAACAGGTAGCACCCCAGCCTAATTCTTTGAGTGTTTCTGTTTTTATGCAAAAACCAGTACCGCCTAGCTGATTAGATAGTTTTATGTTGCTTCTTGATAGTTGAAACATCCTGTTAGAAGTCCAAAATGCTATGGAATAACTTCCTGTAATCCAAGTATCTTTAGGGTTTTTACTATCAAGATATCCTTGTACTACCTCAAATCCTTTGCACAGCTTATTATTCATTTCTTTTAGGAAAACTTTTGATACTAAATTGTCTGCATCAAAAACTACCACTGCATCATACTGTTTCTCCATCTTAAATATATTGCTAAACATCCATTCTAGAGCATAGCCTTTACCTTTTAAATCCTTATTTACTCTTTCATATACTAATGCTCCAGCATCTCTTGCTTTTTTTGCAGTATTGTCTGTACAGTTATCAGCTATAACAAATATATCATATAATTCCTTTGGATAATCAAGCATTTTTAGACTGTGTACTATATTTTCAATTACCATTTCTTCATTATGTGCTGCTACTATTAGCGCAAATTTTTTTTCGGGATCAAAAATTTCTTTATCTTTAATCCTAATTATACCGAAAAATGACAAAAATAAATAATACATAGAAATTACAAGTACCACATTTGAAAAAATAGCTGATATAGACTGTAATATGGTATTAAAGACATCCATTTATAACTCCCCCCTAGTTCAAAGTTATTTTAGCATAAATAGAGAGGAATTACTACTCAAAATATATATTTTTTTGATTTATAATGATTTGTTAATATAACAGGATAGGTTTAACTTGCTATCCTAAAGATGTTATATAAGCATCATTCTGCTTATCATTTCCTTGTCAATACAATATGTAAGCGCTGTATCTGAAGTTATAATTCCTTTTTTATATAATTCCACCAAAGACATATCCATAGTTTTCATGCCATATTTGCTGCCTGTCTGTACTGAAGATTCAATTTGATGAGTTTTTCCTTCTCTTATCATGTTCTGTATTGCAGTAGTAGATATCATTATTTCAAGAGCTGAAGTTCTTCCAGAGTTATCAGCTTTTGGAACAAGTTGTTGAGAAATTATACCTTGTAGTACTGCTGCTAATTGAATCTTTATCTGCTGCTGCTGATAAGGAGGAAATACATCTACTATTCTATCTATGGTTTTAGCTGCTCCTATAGTATGTAAAGTTGAAAATACAAGATGTCCCGTTTCTGCTGCAGTTATTGCTATGGCTATGGTTTCTAAATCTCTCATCTCTCCAACCAAAATAACATCAGGATCTTCCCTCAAAATTGCTTTTAAAGCACTCTGATAGGATTTGCTATCTCTCCCTATTTCTCTTTGATTTATTATAGATTTATTATGTTTATGCAAATACTCTATAGGATCTTCTAAAGTAATAATATGTGTCTGTCTAGTGGCATTTATTTCATTTATCATAGCAGCTAAAGTTGTACTTTTTCCACTGCCTGTTGGTCCTGTAACTAATACTAATCCTCTTTGTTTATTTATAAGTTCTTTTATTATGGCTGGATGTACCAAATCATCCAGTGTAGGAACTTTTAAAGTTATTACCCTTATAGCTATAGCACTGCTATCTCTTTGCTTAAATACATTAACTCTAAATCTTCCAAGTCCAGCTACTGAATAAGCAGTATCAATTTCTCCTTTTTCTACATATTCCGCATATAGTTCTCCTAAAAGTTGTTTTGCATAAGCATCTGTATCTTTTGGAGTTAATTTTTCACTTCCTAGTCCTTCTAACTTGCCATTTATTCTTATGGTAGGTAATATCCCAACGGTTAAATGTAAGTCAGAAGCACCTTGTTTAATAGTCAAATCAAGTAATTCATTTAATGAAATCAAAATATGTTCCTCCTATCTCTATCCTTTTGATGTCCATAAATTTATTGAATAATACGCCTGGCATTTTAACATAGTTTCACCATTTATGATTCTTAACCCGTATTTTTCACCCTTATACAAAATTTTAGACTTATTAGGTAAATAATTCAAGTCATATATTAAAAGATTTTTATTAAAATTTACAAGATTTATAGGCATTATATCATTATTTATATTACCAAGAGGAGTACAGTTTATTATCATGTCATATTTATGCAAGTCAATGTCATTTTTAATATTAAAAATATTATGTGCCAACATAAAATCTTTTTCAATCTTTTGTATATTTCTTCCTGCTACATCTATATCTTTAGCCTCTAAATCCTTAACTGCATGATATACAGCCTTTGCGGCTCCACCACTTCCTAATATTAGAACAGATTTTTCTTTAACTTCTATCTGATTTAATTTAAGACTTTCTATAAATCCAAAATAATCTGTATTGTACCCTATAAGTTCATTTCCTTTTACTAATACTGTATTAACAGCACCTATTATATTAGCAGGGTATTCAAGTTTATTTAAATATTTTAATATGGTTTCTTTATAGGGTATAGTTACATTAAAACCTATTATATTATTCTTTTTTAAATTTTTTATAAAATCATCAATTTTTTCTTCTCCAATATCAAACAATTCATATTTTAAGTCTAAGTTATTTTCTAAATAAAAATTATTATGTATTTCTGGTGATTTAGAATATTGTATGTTTCTACCTAAAAGACCACATATTCTCATTTTATCAACTCCTAAATAACTTATTCTACAAAAATGTGCCAAATTCCTTTATAAAAACACATAAATAAAAGAAATTCAGCACATTTAAAAGGTTTTAAATTTTATCTTTATTGCCATCTAACTCCTTAAATAATTTTTTTAATGCTCTCTTTTCTATTCTCGATACATAGGAACGAGAAATTCCTAAAATCTTAGCAATTTCTCTTTGCGTTTTAATGTTACCATCTACAAGACCATATCTCATCTCTATTATAATTTTTTCTCTCTCTTGAAGGCTGTTATTTATCTTCTGATATAATTTTTTTATCTGAATTTTATTTTCAACCATTTCAATTATAGAGTCTTCCTCCGTTCCTAGCACATCCATAAGAGATATTTCATTTCCTTCTTTATCCACTCCAATGGGATCCTGGAGATATACTTCTCCTTTTGACTTCTTATTATTCCGTATGAGCATTAATATCTCATTTTCTATGCACCTAGCAGCATAGGTAGCTAATCTTGTTCCTTTTGTATAATCAAAAGAATCTATTGCTTTAATAAGTCCAACAGTTCCAATGGAAATAAGATCATCCATATCTTTTCCAGGATAGGAATATTTCTTTACTATATGTGCCACTAATCTTAAATTTCTTTCCACAAGAATGTTTTTAGCTACTGGATCACCATTTTTTAACTTATTTAAATAATATTCTTCTTCTTTTTCACTAAGCGGCTTAGGAAATGAATTACCTCCAGTTATGTAACCAATTAGGAAGGTAAATTCGCCAATCATCTCTAAAAAGTATCCAATTATAAACACTAGTGTTCCTCCTAATAGTGCTTATTAATATAATATGATTGACTTTAAAAAAGTTGCCTATTGGATAATATATTTTTTTAATTGTTTACTATGTTCTCTACTATTTCTTTAAATATAGGTGCTGCAGTAGATCCTCCTGCTTGATTATCTTCATTTATATCCTTAATGAATATAACCAAAGAAAAATATTCACCTTTATGCTTAAAAAATCCTAGAAACCATCCATCTGAATGCTTTTCCATTTCTGTAGAATAAATAGAGTTTCCAGTTTTTTTAGGCTCCATCCTTGTAGTGGTTCCAGTTTTTCCACCAGTTTCTATGGTACTAATATATGCAGATTTTCCTGTGCCCTTTTCGTCTCTAACCACCTTGATCATATCATTTTTTAATATATCTGCAGTACTCTTTTTTAATACTTGTTTGTTTTCATTACTTAGTTCCTCTAAAGTATTATTATTAATATCTACAAAAGCCTCTAATATGGTAGGTTTTATGTAAACCCCATGGTTTACTATGGTATTTACAATACTTGCTGCCTGCAGTGGAGTTATTCTCATATTTTGACCCATAGATAAAAAAAGTGGCCCATCTTCATATATTTTAGGCTCCGCATAATCTCCTTTAACTTCATAATCTCCATTTAAGTTTAGTACTTTATCAAAGAGCCCTTGTTTTTTAGCATAATCAAGTATGGTATCCCATCCAACCTTTTTTCCTATCTGCGCAAAAACATTATTGCAAGAGAGAATAAGTGCTTCTTCCACAGTTAGATTTCCATGAGGCTTTTTGCATAAAGAATATTTTCCTAACTTACATGAAAATCTATCATTTAAAGATACAGCTTCTTGATCCAAGGCTGCTCCCTCTACCACTAACTTAAATATAGATCCAGGTACATATCCATTTTCAGTAGCAGATCCTAATAAAATGTTTGGTTTTTTTTCATCTTTTTGAGCTAGTGCTCTTATTTTTCCACTTTTACTTTCTACAAGTACCACTCCTATTTCCTCATATTTTTTATACTTATCTTGATTTAGTATATATCTCACTTTATCCTGTATATCTTTATCTAAAGTTAATCTTATGTTTACATTCTTATCAGGTATGTTAAATAGCCCTTGATCCACATTTCCACTTACGTCCCTATGAAATGTAATAGAAGGTGCTTTGTTGCCTTTAGTTTTTGAATGAATTATTCCTTCTAAAGAACTATCATTTTTAGTATTTTTAGTATCTGATAATATATTTTCAATCTTCCATGCTTCTTTCCTATCTACTTCACTATATCTATACAAATAAATACCTTTAATATCTTTCATACTTTTAATCTTATTATAAGTTTCTTCATCTAAAGTAAAATAAAGCTTAGCACTTTTAGGTTTTTCTATTATATCAGATAAATCATATTTTTTATTATAATTTTTAAGTATATAGTTTAATGCATATATATTCTTTATGTCTGTAGTCCCATTATTTCTTTTAAAAGCTAATGTATCAATTACAAGAAAATATTTATTGTTATAATCTAATAGCTCCTTACCATTTGTATCTAGTAAAAGATAATTTATTTCGCTGATATTCTCTTTATAGGAATACTGAGAATCAGCTATTACCTTAAGTTTTTCCCTATTTAAAAATTGAATTTGTATGATTCTTAATGTTAAGAATCCAAAAACTGTACATATAAAAATGAGTACACCATATATTCTTTTACTATTTATAGCCATAAAAAATACACCTCTCAACTAAATTCTAGCCTTATTTGAGGTGTATTATACAAAATATATTATTTTTGCAGTATCTGCTTTATGTTAGCTACTATTATGTCTATAGCCACTTTATTATGCCCACCTTCTGGGATAATAATATCTGCATATCGTTTTGTAGGTTCAACAAATTGCATATGCATAGGTCTTACCACATTCAAATACTGATTAATAACAGAATCTACTGTTCTTCCTCTTTCATTTATATCTCTTAACATTCTTCTTATTATTCTAACATCTGCATCGGTATCTACGTATATCTTTATATCTAGTATATCTCTAATAGCTGGATCCTCAAGTATTAATATTCCTTCAACAATAATTATATCTTTAGGCTCCACTCTAACAGTTTCTTTCTTTCTATTATGTATTTCAAAATCATATAGTGGCTTTTCTATAGCTTCACCCTTTAAAAGAGTTTTAAGATGCTCTACTAATAATTCAGTATCGAAAGCTTTTGGATGGTCATAGTTGATTTTTATTCTTTCTTCAAAAGCTATGTTACTTTGGTCTTTATAATAAGAATCCTGCTCAACCATAGCAATACAATCTTCATTAAATCTGTTATAGATCTCTCTTGCTATAGTGCTTTTCCCTGAACCAGTTCCCCCTGCTATACCTATCAATATTGGTTTTTTTATCATTAAATTCCCCCCTTACTTTTTATAAGCATATCATTAGGTTGTAGTTTACTTTCTGTGCAAAACTTAAACACCATCTGAGCTCTAGGAGCAGATTCAATCTTATTTCCTTCCTCATCTTTCATGGATTTTACCGTAACATAGAAATTATCTCCTTGAGGTCTCATCACTTCCAATTTATCTCCCTCTAGCACCTTATTTCTCTGTTCTACCACTGCTATGTTATTTTCATTATCATAATCCTTTACTATTCCAACTATATCAAAATCTCTTATATAAGATGAACTCTCATAGACTTGTTTATTGGTTTCTCCAAAATAAAATCCTGTATGATACATTCTATGGCTAACTTTAAGCAAGTTATCCATCCACTTCTGCTGAAATTTAAATTCTGTAGGATTTGCAAAATATTCATCTAAAGCCTGCCTATAAGATTTAACTACTGCTGCCACATAATAAGAACTCTTCATTCTGCCCTCTATTTTAAAGGATATAATACCACTATTTACAAGTTCAGGAATATATTCTATCATGCATAAATCCTTAGAATTCATTATATAGCTTCCCTTATCATCTTCCATTACTTGAAAATACTCACCAGGTCTTTTTTCTTCCATAAGATAATATTTATATCTGCAGGGTTGTGCACAAGCTCCCCTGTTAGCATCTCTTCCTGTCATATAATTTGAAAGTAGGCATCTTCCTGAATAGGACATGCACATAGATCCATGGACAAAAGCTTCCAGTTCACAGTCTTCAGGCAGGTTTTTTCTTATATCTTTTATTTCTTTTAGGGACAATTCTCTAGCTAAAACAATTCTTTTTACTCCCATATTATACCAAAACAATGCAGACTTCCAGTTAACATTATTAGCTTGAGTGCTTAAATGAAGTTCTAAATCTGGCACAACTTCTTTTGCAGTCATTATTATGGCTGGATCTGATACTATTATAGCATCAACCTCTAATGCTTTAAGTTCCCTAAGGTATTCTTCAAGTCCAACCAAATCTGCATTATGAGGAAATACATTCAGTGTTACGTATACTTTTCTACCTCTATCATGAGCGTATTTTACCCCTTCTTTTATTTCTTTCCCTGTAAAATTATCTGCAAAAGCCCTTAAGTTGAGCTTACTTCCTCCTAAATAAACAGCATCTGCACCAAAATCAACAGCAGTCTTTAGCTTTTCTAAATTACCAGCAGGAGCTAGTATTTCGGGTTTTTTCATTTAAGAATTCCTCCTTTTCGTTACTGCTATGCCATCACCCATAGGAATAACTGAAGTAATAAGTTCCTCATCTTTTGAAACCAATTCAAGATAACTGCGCATTCTCTTTACTATGGTTATCTTTCTTCGCTTCACTAACTCTTTTGACGCTACCATACCTCTAAATAGTACATTATCTGCTATAATGATTCCATCTTTGTCAAGAAGTCTAAGACAGTTAGGTAAAAAATGATTATAATGTCCTTTACCAGCATCCATAAAGATTATATCATACTTGCCTTCCATATTTTCTAGTATATCCATGCAATCTCCATGTATTATCTCTATAGATCTATCAAATCCATACTTATTTATATTTTCCTTAGCCCTATCTATCATATTTAAATCCCTTTCAATGGTTACTATCTTACTACTCTTTTTAGTAACCATACTCATAAGGATAGCAGAATAACCTATGGCAGTACCTAACTCCAATATGGAGTCTGGCTTTTTTATACTAACCATTAATTCCAAAAATTTTGCTGTCTCCTTTTGTATGATAGGTACTGAATTCTGAATGGCATACTCTTCCATTTCCTTTAGTATACCCTCATTTTCAGGTATTAAATTTTTTATATATTGTTCCATATAACCATATGTTATTCCGCTCATAGTTTCCTCCTGACATGTTACTTGATACCAAAAGTAATTTATTAAATTTAACACAAAAGTAAATAGCTATAAAATTAAGCTATTTACTTTAATGATTACTTATTTCTATTAGCAGCTTTCTTTCTCTCACCGCAATCTAATATTCTTTTTCTCATTCTTACATTTTTAGGCGTTACTTCTACAAGCTCATCTGCTCTTACGAACTCTAAGCACTGCTCTAAAGACATAGGTGTAATAGGTGTAAGCCTTAATGAATCATCAGAACCAGAAGCTCTTGTATTTGAAAGATGTTTCTTTTTACATACATTAACATCAATATCTTCTGCTCTTGAACATTCGCCTGCTATCATACCTTCATAAACGTCTGTTCCAGGTCCTATGAATAGTATACCTCTTTCTTGTGCATTAAATAACCCATAAGTTATAGCTTCTCCTGATTCAAAAACTACTAAAGATCCTCTTGTTCTTTCTGGTATATCACCTCTATATTTATCATAGCCTTGAAGTATGTGATTCATTATACCATTTCCCTTTGTATCAGTCATAAAATCATTTCTAAAACCAATAAGTCCTCTTGAAGGTATTAAGAATTCAATCCTTACATAACCATTTACTGCTGAGGTCATGTTTATCATCTCACCTTTTCTTGGTCCTAGCTTTTCTATCACTGTACCTACAAATTCCTCTGGTACATCGATAGTTAAGTATTCTATAGGCTCTAACTTTTTACCATCTTCTTCTTTAAATATAACTGTAGGCTTTGATACTTGGAATTCATAACCTTCCCTTCTCATAGTCTCTATAAGTATGGATAGATGAAGTTCTCCTCTTCCACTTACCTTGAAGCAGTCTGGTGAAAGTTCTTCTACTTTTAAACTTACATTTGTTTCTAGTTCTTTCATAAGCCTATCCCTTAAATGTCTTGATGTAACATAGTCTCCTTCTCTTCCTGCAAAAGGTGAATCATTTACCATAAAGTTCATACTTATAGTAGGTTCATCTATATCCACAAAAGGAAGAGCTTCAGGACAGCTCACATCTGCTATAGTGTCGCCTATATTTACATTTGATATACCACTTATAGCTATAATATCTCCTAATTTTGCTTCTTCAGTTTCTTCTCTTTTTAAACCACTATATACATACAAATTCGAAATTTTTACATTGCTCTGGGTACCATCTTTTGATATAACAACCACTTGCTGATTTTTTCTTGCTGAGCCTCTTTCAATCTTACCTATAGCAATTCTACCTACATATTCATTAGAATCTATTGTGGTAACTAACATCTGGAAAGGTTTGTCTATATATCCTTCAGGAGCCTTTACCTCTTTTATTATAATGTCAAATAGAGGATCCATATCTTCCCCTTGCTGATCTGAATCTAGTACTGCATAACCATCTTTAGCAGAACAATAGACTACTGGGAAATCTAATTGGTCATCATTTGCTCCTAATTCTATAAATAATTCAAATACTTCGTCTAACACTTCAGTAGGTCTTGCATCTTTTCTATCTATCTTATTTATTACTACAATTGGATACAAACCTATTTCTAAAGCTTTCTTTAAAACAAACTTAGTCTGAGGCATAGGTCCTTCATAGGAATCTACTACAAGAAGAACACTATCTACCATTTTTAATACACGTTCTACTTCTCCTCCAAAGTCAGCATGTCCAGGGGTATCAACTATATTTATTTTAACTCCATTATGTATAACAGAAGTGTTTTTAGAAAGTATAGTTATTCCTCTTTCCTTTTCCAAGTCATTTGAATCCATTACTCTTTCTTGAACTTTTTCATTGATTCTGAAAACATTGCTATGCTTTAATAATGCATCCACCAATGTAGTTTTGCCATGATCTACGTGTGCTATTATGGCAACATTTCTTATATCATTTCTTATAAATAAACTCATGCTATTCCTCCAAATTTTTAGTATAGTAATCTTTTGTAAACACAAAATAAAATTGGATACTCTAAGCATCCAATTTTATTTTAACCATATTAATTCTAATATTATGCTTTTAAAATGTCAACTTAAGCTTTTATTTTTCTAAAGGCATTTCAATACCTACAGCTTCATTTAAAATTTTCATAATATCTTCCCAAGTAGCTCCAAACCTTGCTTCCGCTTGAAGATAGCTTGCTACATCAGGATTCATAGAAACTACAGATCCCAAATTTTGAAGTTTTTCCATAAGCTCATCAGATATTTTACCTTTTTGTATTTGCTCTGTATATGCTTCTATCTGTAGTCTTCTAAAATCTTCAAGCATTTTTTTTGAGTTATCACTGCTATTTACTTTTTCTGAAGCCTTTTTAAACTCAATAATTTCTGGACATTGTTTTAATTCTCTAGCTAGTTCATGAGCTTTATCATATATATTCATATATTTATTTTAAGACTCATAAAGCCTTAAAATTTTCACCCCCATCCATTATATTTCCATTATTATAGGAAGTATCATAGGCTTTCTCTTAGTCTTCTCATATAAGAATACCCTTAAGGCTTCCTTAATAGATGACTTCATAGTAGCCCAATCTGTTATATGCTTAACTTCACAATCTTTTAGGCAATTCTTTACTATTTCTCTAGCTTGTTCCATTAGGTCTTCTGATTCCCTAACATAAACAAACCCTCTTGATATTATATCTGGTCCTGCTATTACTGAACCAGACTCTTTTTCTATGGTTACTACCACCGTTAATATACCATCTTGTGATAGATGTTTTCTATCCCTTAAAACTATATTTCCAACATCTCCCACGCCTAATCCATCAACAAATACCTGACCTGATACCACATTTCCATTCTTTCTTATCATATCACGACTTATTTCAACCACATCTCCATTATCCACGATTACCGTGTGATTTGAAGACATACCTAGCTTCATTGCTAATTCAGCATGCTGTTTCAAATGTCTATATTCACCATGAACAGGAATAAAGAATTTAGGTTTAACCAAAGCATGCATAAGCTTAAGTTCTTCTTGGCAAGCATGACCAGATACATGTACATCTGCTAATGCTTCATATATAACTTCTGCACCTTTTTTAAATAATTGGTTTATAACCTTTGAAACAAGTTTTTCATTACCAGGTATAGGAGTTGCTGAAATTATAACCATGTCTCCTTCCATGATATTAACCTTCTTGTGTTCAGAAGAAGCCATTCTTGCAAGGGCAGACATAGGTTCTCCCTGACTTCCTGTAGTTAAAATCACAATCTGATTTTCAGGATATTTTCCTATGGAATCAATATTTATAAGTACATCTTTTTCCACATCCAAATATCCAAGTTCTGTAGCTACAGCCACTATATTTTCCATACTCCTGCCAGATACAGATACTTTTCTCCCATATTTACTAGCAGCAGTTAATATTTGCTGTATCCTATGAATATTGGAAGCAAAAGTAGCTACTATTATTCTTCCACTAGCTTTTGAAAATATATTTTCGAAAGTTTCTCCTACAGTTCTCTCTGACATGGTGTAGCCAGGTCTTTCCACATTAGTGCTATCAGCTAACATAACCAATACACCCTTTTTGCCTAATTCAGCAAATCTAGCTAAATCAGCCATATCACCATCTATAGGTGTATAATCAATTTTAAAATCTCCTGTATGGAGTACCACTCCTAAAGGTGTATGTATAGCTATGGCTACAGAATCAGCAATACTATGATTGGTTTTTATAAATTCTACAGATACATTCTGAAATTTAATTATATCCTTTGGATTTACTCGAATAAGCTCCGTAGTACTTAACAAACCATGTTCCTTAAGCTTTGTTTCAACAATTCCTAAGGTTAGTTTCGTTCCATATACAGGAACATTTATCTGTTTTAGAACATATGGAAGTGCTCCTATGTGATCTTCGTGTCCATGAGTCAAGAATATACCTTTAACTCTTTCTTTATTCTTTATTAAATAAGTAACATCAGGTATGACTATATCTATTCCGAACATGTCCTCATCCGGAAACTTTAGGCCGCAATCAATTACAATTATATCCTCTTTATATTCTATTACGGTAAGATTTTTTCCTATTTCATTAACTCCGCCAAGAGGAATTATCTTGACCTTCTCTTTTTCTTTCCTCATTTACTCCCCTCCTTTTTTCATATAGTTATTATTTACTTTAGTTCATTTTTTATCACTTAGAGCATTCTTCGCATATTCCAAAAAATTTTACACTATGATCCTCTATTTTAAATTTATATTTATTTTCAATATCTGATTCTAAGGATTCAAGTAAATCCCCTTCAACCTCTATTACCTTACCACATTTAGTGCATATCAAATGATGATGCCTATGAGTTTCATCCTCATGTACCAGTTCATACCTGCTACAGCCATCATTTAAATCTAATTTACATATAATACCTAATTCTTCAAGCAATACTATAGTTCTATATACCGTTGCCAATCCTATTTCAGGACAGTCTTTTTTCACCTGATCATAGATCTCTTCTACTGTTAAATGACTTCCTTCATTACTTATAATAGTATCTACTATAGCTCTTCGTTGAGGTGTCAATTTATATCCCTTTTCTTTTAAATCCTCTTTTAATTTATTTATCTCTTCTGAATTCAACCTGGACATACTTAAAACCCCATTTCAAATTTTATTAATTTAATGGCTCTTCTGAAAATATGGCATTATAAGCTTCTGAAACCATCTCAAATTCCTCTTCATCATCTACAGTTACGAGTACATCATTACCTTCAGCATCTTTAACTATTTTTAAAGCTATAGCATCTGTCTCTTCTTCATCCATGGGTGCTAATATTACATATTCATTATCTTCTATATCGAACTTAGTAATAACTTCAAATTCAATATCATTTCCTTCTTCGTCTTGAAGTACAATTGTACTTATATCATTTTCCATTATATTCACTCCTTTATTATTGTAATTTTAAAAGTTGTAAACACTATTGTCAATATTTATTTTGAAATTCTATCCAAATATCCTTGAAGAATATATGTGGCAGCAATTTTATCTACTATCTTTTTTCTTTTAGCTCTTGAAAGATCTGCTTCTAACATAGCTCTATGGGCAGCAACGGTGGTAAGTCTTTCATCCCACATTTCTATGCTTATATCCAAGTCATTTTTTAAAGCTTCACAAAAGTTTAAAACTTTTTCACTTTGTGGACCTAAAGTTCCATTCATATTCTTTGGTAATCCTGCTACTATGGTTTCAACCTGATACTCTTCACATATTTTTTTAACTTCTTCTATATCTGCCTTTTTATTCTTTCGCATTATGGTTTTTATTCCTTGAGCAGTAATTCCTAGAGGATCACTTATAGCCACTCCTATAGTTTTATCCCCTATATCTAATCCTAATATTCTCATTGAATTTTCTCCCTTTAAAATTAAAAGTGCCCCTTTTAGGGCACTTTACTATTTTATACCTAAATAAGATTTTAAGACTTCTTCAAGTATTTCATCTCTTTCAAGTTTTCTGACCAAAGCCCTTGCGCCATTGTAATTTGTTATATACGTAGGGTCACCTGAAATTAAGTATCCAACCATCTGATTAACAGGATTATATCCCTTTTCTTTTAAAGCATCATATACTTCAGTTAGTATGGTCTTAGTTAAATCTTTTTTATCCCTACTAAAATCAAATTGCATAGTATTTTCATTAATATTTCCCATATATCGCTGCTTTCACAACATTAAATGTATAATGAGCAGCTTCACCCCCTTACATATCATTTCATATATACCATGTAAGAATGATTATCTTATTTGTATTATATACTATCAATACAATGATTATTCAAATTGTAATAATTTATGCTAAATATATTTTATATATATATTATAAAGCATGTTATGAAAAAAGTATACTATTTTACTAAGCTTTCTAATATTTCATCTATTTTCTTTAAAGCTTCATTAACTTTTTCAGGTAATCTGCCGCCAGCTTGAGCCATGTCTGGTCTTCCTCCACCGCCGCCGCCAGCTATAGAAGCAACTTCTTTTATTATCTTTCCGCAGTGTATTCCTTTATTTACAGCAGTTTTACTTGCCATAGCAACAAAGTTTACTTTTTCTTCATTAGTGCTTGCAAGTATTACCAAACTGTCTTGAAGTTTATTTCTAACTTTATCAGCTAAATCTCTTAAAGAATCTCCATCCATGTCTTTTAATTCAGCTACAGCTAGCTTTATGCCTTTAAAATCTCTAGCTTCATTTATTATAACATCTTCTTCACCTTTTACCAATTTTGATTTTAATTCTGCTATTTCTTTTTCTTTTTCTTTTAATTCTAGTGCATTACTCTGTATCTTGTTTACTATTTCTTTTTCAGAACATTTTAATATTGCTGCACTATTTTTTAATATTTTATTTTTATTTTCTACGTATTCTATAGCATTGAATCCTGTAAGAGCTTCTATTCTTCTTATGCCAGCAGCAACTCCTGATTCAGACAATATTTTAAACAAACCTATTTGTCCTGAATTTGAAACATGAGTTCCTCCACAAAGTTCTTTACTGAACTCACCTACAGAAACAACTCTTACAGCATCTGCATACTTATCATCAAATAAAGCAACTGCACCACTTTCTTTAGCTTCCTTTATAGTCATTACTTCAGTTTCTACCTTTGAAACTTCCATTATTTTTTCATTTACTAAATTTTCAACAGTTTTTATTTCATCTTCGGTTAAAGCAGCAAAATGAGTGAAGTCAAATCTCAATCTTTCATCATCTACATAGGAACCTGATTGATTTACATGTTCACCTAATACTTCTTTTAATGCTTCGTGGAGCATATGAGTTGCAGTATGATTTCTGCATATATTCATTCTTCTCTTTTCGTCTACTTTTAAATGAACTTCCTCATCTACTTCTACACTACCTTCTAGTACTTTAACAAAATGAACTATCTTACCTGAGATATTCTTTTTACAATCTACTACTTGTATCTTTACATTAGTAGATTCTATAAGTCCCTTATCTCCTACCTGACCACCCATTTCTGCATAAAATGGAGTATCATAAGTAAGTATAATTCCCTCATCTCCAGCTTCCATTTTTGATACAAATTCCTCATCTTTTATCATAACTGAAATTTTAGATCTATATTTCAAAGCTTCATATCCTACAAATTCTGTTTTAACCTTTGATTCTATTTTATTTAGTAAGCTGTCATCGCTGCCCATATAATTGTTTTCACTACGAGCTTCTCTAGCTCTCTTTCTTTGCATTTCCATTTCCTTATTGAATCCGTCTATATCTACCTTCATAGATTTTTCTTCTAAAATTTCTTCAGTAAGCTCTAATGGAAATCCATAGGTATCATAAAGTTTGAAAGCCTTGTCACCAGATAATATACTTTCTCCTTTATTCTCCATATCATTTATATAACTTTTCAATATTTCTATTCCACCATCAATAGTTTCATTAAATCTTTCCTCTTCAAGTGTAATAACTTTCTTTATATAATCTTGTTTTTCTTTAAGTTCTGGATAAGCTTCTCCATAATTATTGATAACTTCATCTACAATTTCATGAAGAAATACCTTGCTAATTCCCAGAAGTCTTCCATGTCTTGCAGCTCTTCTTAATAGCCTTCTAAGTACATATCCTCTTCCTTCATTTGATGGTAAAACTCCATCTCCTATTAAAAATACTACACTCTTTGTGTGGTCTGCTACTATTCTTAAAGAAATATCACTTTTTTTATCTTTCCCATAGGACACTTTTGATATTTCACTTACTTTATCTAGTATATTTTTTATGGTATCTATTTCAAATATATTGTTTGTTTCCTGCATTATAGTGGATATTCTTTCTAGTCCCATTCCAGTATCTATGTTCGGATGTTTTAGTCTGTTATAGTTTCCATTTTCATCCTTATCAAATTGAGTAAACACTAAATTCCAAAATTCAACTACCCTATCTTCTTCTGAAGCTTTAATGAATTCTTCTGCAGTCTTTATCTGTCCTTCTCCTCTATCATAGTGTATTTCAGAGCATGGTCCACAAGGTCCCTGACCTATTTCCCAAAAATTATCTTCTTTGCCTAATCTGAATATTCTTTCTGGAGAAATATCAGTTTTTTTAACCCATATATCATAAGCTTCATCATCATCTAAATAAATTGTGACATAAAGCTTATCCTTAGAGATCTTCAAAACTTCTGTTACAAATTCCCAAGCCCATGGAATAACTTCTCCCTTAAAATAATCTCCAAAAGAAAAGTTTCCAAGCATTTCAAAGAAGGTAGCATGTCTTGAAGTTTTTCCTACATTCTCTATATCACCTGTCCTTATACACTTTTGACAGGTAGTGACCCTTTTTTTAGGTGGGGTCTTTAACCCTGTAAAATAAGGTTTTAGCGGTGCCATACCTGCATTTATTAATAACAAACTTTTATCATCCTTTGGAACCAAAGAAAAACTTGGCATTCTTAAATGTTCTTTGCTTTCAAAAAATTTTAAATAAGCTTCTCTTATTTCATTTAATCCCATTTTATTCATTTCTATTCCTCCTTGAACTTTAAGTTTCTCTAAAATAAAAAAACCTCATCCACAAAGGGACGAAAGTTTAAAATTCCGCGGTACCACCCTAATTATGTACTTTTAAAAAATAAAATACATCTCTTTAAAATAAAGCTCTAGGATAGCCTTCAACAAAATTGCTAAGAAGTTTTCACCATCCACTTCCTCTCTTTATAGCAAAATAAGTTTACTCCTTCCTGTCATTGCTCTTTTAATATTAACTTTATAGGCAAATTATATGTTATTCTTTTCTTTATGTCAATATAACTAAAATAAATAATAGTTAATATCTTCATATAACACCTTTATTATTACTCCTATAGGCACTGCCAGAACCATACCTAAAAACCCCCCTACCTTTCCTCCCACTATCAAAAGAAGCATTACCATTACAGGATGCATAGATATATTTTCACCTATAATTTTAGGAGAAATTATATCACCTTCTAGCTGTTGAATTAAATATAGACATAATGCTACCCATATAGCTTTTTGAGTTGATCCTAAAACTGCCATAAAAATAGCAGGTATAGCACCAAAAATAGGTCCAAAATAAGGTATTATATTGAAAACAGCATTAATAAGCGATAAAAGAAATGGGAGGTCTACCTTGAAAAATATTAATACTATAAAGGTTAAAACCCCTATAATTATGGATAATATAAATTGAGTTAATATATATCTTCCTAGCACTTTATCAATATCATTAAAAATATTTTTTATCATAGCCCTTTTTTTTACTGGAAATAAAGTTAATACTTTATTGCCTATTATTTCTTCATCAATCAAAAAATAGTAGGATATAACAGGTACAATGGCTAAAGATATTATATTTTCTCCTATGCTTAAAATATCATCAAAAAACTCTGTAGAAAAATTAACTAACTCCCTATTTATTTTTTCATTTAAAGAATTTATGGTTAAATATAATATTTTATTGTTATTTATATCTATTTTACTGTATAAATTTGTTACAATTTTATCTATATCATTTAATTTACCGCTAAAATTTTTTCCTTCCCTTAGCATGGTAGGCACTATTACTGCAAAAGAAAGCACAAAAAAACCTATAAGTGTCATCAATATTAAAATAGCAGAAAATCTATTGCTCAAACCTTTTTTTATAAGTATCCTATATATGGGTCGCAATGAATATGATAGTATAAAAGATAGAAGTAAAACATAAATTATATGTTTTATAAAAGAAAATTTTATAAATACATATACAGAAATAATAAGGAGTAAAACAAAAAATATTTTTTTATAAAAAGATTTTTTAATTTTTATCATTTTTATCAGCCCCCATCATTTTATGGGGTAAAGAGTTCATTGCTATACTTTCATTGTTTCCAAAATAAAGTATATTATCTTCTCCCAGCATCATATCCTTAATTAATAGAATTCTTTTGCCATTAAATATCCTATCTAAAAATCCTGAACATACAATAACCCCTTTTATTTCAAAGCTTTCAATGTCTATTAAAATATCCTCCAATATTCCAATTATGTTTCCCTGCCTATCAACAATATCCATGCTTTTTATATCCTTAAAGCTTAAACATGCCCTATGATCTAAGGATTTAACTATTATGAACTCACTTACATATAATATATCTTCTTTTGAAACAGCTTTTTCTTTTGAGAAAAATCCTTTGCATCTTATAATAACCCCTGCAATACTACCTTTATTAAAATCAATCCATATATCTTTAACATATCCCAAATAGTTTCCAGACAGATCCAAAACCTTCATAAAATCAAAATCTTTAGTCTTTATCATAAACTCACCAAATATTTATAAATTTTATATTTATTTTTGTCAAAAATATAAAAAAAATACCTTAATCATTACAACTAAGGTATTTATATATTCTGTTAAATTAATTTTTCTATAATTCCTCCGCCTATAACTATATCCTTATCATAAAAAACTACGGATTGACCCTTTGTTATAGCTCTCTGTTTTTCTTTAAAAGTTACCTTTACTTTATTTGGCTCTACAGGAGACACGATAGCTTCAGCTGGCTTTGAGGAATACCTTATTTTAGCTTTTACCTCTATAGGATAATGAAGTTTATCAAAAGGTATGAAATTTAAATCTTTAGCAATAAGTTCTGTTTTAAATATATCTTCTTCATTGCCTAACACCACTTCATTTTTAAAAGGATTTATATCTATTACAAACACCGGTCTTCCTAAAGCTATACCCAAACCTTTTCTCTGTCCTATGGTATAATACACTATTCCTTTATGCCTTCCCAATATGTTACCTTGCTTATCTACGAAGTTTCCCTCTTTTACTCTGCCAGGTAAAACTTCAGAAATATATCTTCCATGATTATTATCAGAAATAAAGCATATTTCTTCGCTGTCTTTCTTATTATGAACTTCAAGATTAAGTTCCTTTGCTATAGTTCTTATTTCATCTTTGCTATAGTCTCCACAGGGCATAAGAGTATGTTCTAATTGATACTGTGTCATATTATATAACACATAAGTCTGATCCTTTTTATCATCCTCTGCTCTTTTTAGAAGATATCTATCTCCTTGTTTTATAATTTTTGAGTAGTGTCCTGTAGCAATATACTCTGCTCCAAGTCCCATAGCTCTTCTTAAAAATTCGTCAAACTTTATATATTTATTACAAGCTATGCATGGATTAGGAGTTCTGCCATTTATATATTCATCTATAAAGTAGTCTATAACATCTCTTTTAAAAATATCTCTAAAATTCATAACATAAAAAGGTATATGAAGCTTATCTGCAACCCTTCTTGCATCCTCCACCGCAGATAAAGAACAGCAGCCACCTTCTCTCTCTTCATAATCTTTATCTTCTTGCCATACTTGCATAGTAACTCCTATGACATCGTAGCCTTGATTTTTAAGAAGATAGGCAGCTACAGAGCTGTCTACCCCTCCACTCATACCTATTACAACTTTTTTATTCATATTCAAACCACCAATTAATTTTTATTCTCCATGAACCGCATTATGTAATTCATCATGGTTAACTTCTTTATAGTCCCAAGGCTTTAATCCAATAGATTCTCTATAATCATTTATCGCTTTATGTATAGCCTCTTCTGCAAGCACTGAACAATGCATCTTTACTGGTGGAAGTCCATCTAAAGCTTCTGCCACTGCTTTATTAGTTAAAGTCCATGCTTCTTCTAAAGTTTTTCCTTTAATAAGTTCAGTAGCCATACTTGAAGATGCTATAGCTGATCCACAGCCAAAAGTCATGAATTTAACATCTTTAATTATATTATCTTCAACTTTTAAATATATTTTCATTATATCTCCGCATTTAGCATTACCAACTTCTCCAATTCCATTAGCATCTTCTATTTCTCCTACATTTCTAGGGTTTCTAAAATGATCCATAACTTTTTCACTATACATATTATTTTTCCCCTTTCTTAATAAAGTCATTCCATAGTGGTGACATGTTTCTTAATCTATTTATTATTTTAGGTACTACTTCTAATACATAATTTACATCTTCTTCAGTAGTTCCATCTCCTAAAGTAAGTCTCAAGGAACCATGCGCTATTTCATGAGGTAACCCTATGGCAAGGAGCACATGGGATGGATCTAAGGATCCTGAAGTACATGCACTTCCACTGGATGCACATATTCCTGCGTCATCTAAAGAAAGAAGTATTCCTTCCCCTTCAATAAATTTAAAACATATATTAGCATTACCTGGTAATCTTTTATCTCCTCTAGGCCCATTTAATCTAGTATAAGGAATAGCTAAAAGCCCATCTACCAATTTATCTCTTAAAGAAGTAAGCCTTTTATTATTCTCTTCCATATTTTCTACTGCTATTTCTATGGCTTTTCCAAGTCCAACTATGCCGGCTACATTTTCAGTACCTGCCCTTCTGGATCTTTCCTGGGCTCCTCCATGAATAAGGTTATCTATCTTTATACCTTTTCTTATATATAATGCACCTACACCTTTAGGACCATAAAATTTGTGTGCAGCTAAAGACAGCATATCAATATTCATTTTCTTAACATCCACCGGTACATGTCCTACTGCTTGAACTGCATCTGTATGAAATATAATCTTTTTTTCTCTACAGATTTTTCCTATCTCTTCAATAGGCTGGATAGTTCCTATCTCATTATTAGCAAACATTATAGATACTAGTATAGTTTTATCTGTTATGGCACTTTTTAAATCTTCAATATTTATAAAACCTTCTTCATCCACAGGAAGATAAGTTACATCAAATCCATTCTTTTCTAGATATTTACAGGCATGTAATACAGCATGATGCTCTATGCTTGTAGTTATTATATGATTACCCTTATTTATATTTGCAAATGCCACTCCTTTAATAGCCCAGTTATCTGCTTCTGAGCCGCCGCCAGTAAAATAAACTTCGCTTCTATCACAATTTAAAGCTTTTGCTACTCTATCTCTGCTTAAATCTATCCCTTTCTTTGTATCCCTTGATATGGAATATATAGAAGAAGGGTTACCATAAAATTCCGTAAAATATGGTATCATCTCCTGCAATACTTCAGGTTTAGTATAAGTAGTAGCAGCATAATCCATGTAAACAGTTTTGTTCATGATTTTCACTCCTTATTTGTCTATCTTTACTTCTGTGTAGCTATGACCAGAATTCATCCTATTATAGTCATCCACCATATCTTTTAATGTAACAGACTCCATAACATCATCTATACTTTTTTTTATTTTCGTCCACAACAATCTGGTAGCACAACAATCCATATTATTACAGCTAGAGCCATCCACACAATCAGATATCTCTATAGGGCCTTCCAGCACATTCATAATTTCCGCTACAGTAATATCTTCTGGAGACTTATTTAAAACATAACCACCTTGAGCACCTCTTATACTCTTTATTAAATTTGCTTTCCTAAGTGGAGAAAAAAGCTGTTCAAGATAATATTCTGAAATTTTTTGCCTTTGAGATATACTTTTTATGGAAATTGGTGCTTCACCATAGTGGATGGCTAAATCCAGCATGGCTTTAACCCCATATCTGCCTTTAGTTGATAATTTCATCTCTATCACTCCTATTAATGTTGAGTGCTTTACTATTTTTTCATGCTAATTGTATCAAAGCCGACCATAATTGTCAACAATATGTTAACCCATCATTTATCTTCTTTTTTAACTCTATTCCAATATTCTTTTGAAGCTTGCTCCATCTTATTATTTCCAAATTCATAGTATCTAGCATCAGCTAAATTATTAGGAAGATATGACTGCTTAATATAGTTATTTTTATAGTTGTGAGGATATTTATATCCTATTCCTCTACCTAAATCTTCTGCACCAGTATAATGCGCATCTCTTAAATGAGATGGTATCTCTCCTATATCTTTCTTCTCTAAATCTTCTAAAGCTCTATCTATGCTTACTATAACTGAATTTGATTTAGGGGATGTAGCAAGAACTATCACCGCCTGAGCTAAAGGAATTCTGCCTTCAGGAAATCCTAACTGCATGGCTGAATCTATACAGCTTTTAACTATAGTTATAGCATTAGGATAAGCTAATCCTATATCTTCACAAGCTATAACTAAAAGTCTTCTACATATAGATATTAAATCACCAGCTTTTATAAGTCTTGCTAGATAGTGAAGAGAAGCATCTACATCACTTCCTCTTATAGATTTTTGAAAAGCACTTAATATATCATAATGACTATCCCCTTGAATATCATAATTTAATATCTTACCCTGGGTACTTTCTCTAGCCACCTCCATATCTATATTTATATTTGAATTATTATCTGGCATAGTAGAATATAAAGCTATCTCTAGAGAATTTAATGCTCTTCTCAAATCTCCCTCAGAAGTATTTATCATATATTCTAAAGCTTCTCTCTCTATATTTATGTTCATTCCAGGATAATCTTCTTTAGCGATATCTTTTGCCCTAATCAAGGCTTTATACATCTCTTCTTTTTCAATAGGTTTAAATTCAAAAACAGTAGACCTGCTTAATATAGCTTTAAAAATATAATGATAAGGATTCTCTGTGGTACTAGCTATTAAAGTTATTCTTCCATCTTCAATAAACTCAAGTAATGACTGCTGCTGTTTTTTATTAAAATTTTGGATTTCATCTAAATAAAGAAGTACTCCATTCATCCCTTCAAAGGTATCTAGTTTTTCAACTATTTCTTGTATATCTTTGAGTCCTGCACTAGTAGCATTTAATTTGTAAAATTTTTTATTGCTCTTATAAGCTATTATATTAGCTACAGTAGTTTTTCCTACTCCTGGCGGACCATAAAATATCATATTGCTTATACATCCACTTTTTAATATCCTATTTAATATTTTATTTGAACCAAGTATATGCTTTTGACCTACAACTTCTTCTAAGGTTTGAGGTCTTATCCTGTCTGCTAAAGGTTTATGCATAAACCTCACCGTCTTTCTTTTATTATTTCATTATACTATTTTATCATAAAATGTATAAAAAATAGAGATTACTAATCCTTAGCAATCTCTATTTTTAGTTAAAAGTTATTAACCTGCAATATACAATTATAACTTTCTTTCATTACTATTTTATAATACGGGTTCCATTACTACCTTCAATAGCTTCTCTAGCTTTCTCCAAAGATGTTATTATAGATTCTCTTCCTTCTTTAGAATTAACAAACATCATTGCAGCTTTAACCTTAGGCAGCATAGAGCCTGATGCAAAATGACCTTCTTCTATGTATTTTTCTGCTTCACTTATAGTCATCTTACTTAAATCCTGCTGATTTTCTTTTCCATAATTTATGGAAACCTTTTCTACAGCAGTTAATATTATTAATTTATCTGCATTTAAAATCTCTGCTATCTTTTCTGAGGCAAAATCTTTATCAATTACTGCTGCAACACCCTGAAGCTTTCCATTACCTCTATCAATTACAGGTATTCCTCCACCACCTACAGTTATAACTACATGTCCTGCATCCACTAAAGTATTTATTATTTTTTCCTCTACTACAGCTACTGGAAGAGGTGAAGGTACCACTCTTCTCCAGCCTCTGTTAGCATCTTCTTTCATAACATACCCTTTTTCCTGCATCAACTTTTTAGCTTGTTCCTCTGTAAAAAAAGAACCTACAGGTTTAGTTGGATTTTTAAATCCTTCATCTTTTTCATCTACTACTACTTGAGTTATCACTGTGGCAATCTCTTTGTTTAGGCCTCTCTTTTTCATCTCTTCTCTGATAGCCTGCTGAAGATGATATCCAATATATCCTTGGCTCATAGCACCACATTCAGGAAAAGGCATCACTGGATTTTTTTCATTTAATGAGGCTGAAGCTTCATAAGTAGATACTATCTGTCCTACTTGAGGTCCATTGCCATGGGCTACTATAACTTCATGTCCTTCTTCAATAAGATCAACTATAGCTTTGGAAGTTTCATGAGCGGTAACAAGTTGAGCTTCTGCAGAGATATCCTTAGGATTGGCTTGAAGTGCATTTCCTCCTAAGGCTATAACTATTCTTGCCATAAAATCATTCCTCTCAATTAAAGTAGGTTATAATGAGGGCTATAAGAGCCCTCATACTTATTATAGTGTAGCCACCATAACTGCTTTTATTGTATGCATTCTATTTTCAGCTTCATCAAAAACTACAGAGTGTTTGCTTCTAAATACTTCATCTGTAACTTCTCTTATATCAAGTCCCATCTTCTCTTTAGCTTCCCTAGCTACATTTGTTTCAAAATCATGGAAAGATGGTAAGCAATGCATAAATAATACATCTTGATTTTCTGTTTTATTAATCATTTCCATGGTAACTCTGTAAGGAGTTAACATTTTAACTCTTTCAGGTAACTTATCTTCTTCTCCCATAGATGCCCATATATCTGTATAAATAACATCTGCACCCTTTACATCGTCTATATTGTCAGTTACCTCTATTTTAGCTCCAGTTTCTTTTGCTATCTTTTCTGTTTTTTCAACTACTGCTGGATCAGGCCATAATTCCTTTGGCGCAAGAGCCATAAAGGTCATTCCCATCTTTGCACAACCATACATAAGTGCATAGCCCATATTATTTCTTGCATCTCCAACAAATACAAACTTAACTTTGTTTAATGGTTTTTTGATATGTTCTTCAATAGTCATAAGATCAGCTAATACCTGTGTTGGATGGTCTATATCTGTTAAGCCATTCCAAACTGGAATTCCTGAATGTTTTGCAAGAAGATCTACTGTTTCTTGTTCATAACCTCTAAATTCTATACCATCATAAAATCTTCCTAATACTTTAGCTGTATCTTCTAAAGACTCTTTTTTACCCATTTGTGAATTGCTTAAGTATGTAACATGAGCACCTTCGTCCAATGCAGCAACTTCAAAAGCACATCTTGTTCTTGTAGAAGTTTTTTCAAATAGAAGAACTATATTTTTGCCCTCTAAAGATTTTTCCTTTATACCTAATCTCTTCTTTGATTTTAAATCATGAGATAAGTCTAACATGTATCTTATCTCCTGTGGGGTAAAGTCCAATAAAGTTAAAAAACTTCTTCCTTTTAAATTAACAGCCATTTTTTTACCTCCTCATATTATATGTTTTCTCTATAAATCGGCATGCTCATACATCTTGGGCCGCCTCTTCCTCTAGACAGTTCAGAACTTGGCATAGTGATAACTTTTACTCCATGCCTTGTTAATATATCATTGGTAACATAGTTTCTATTATAAGTTACTACTATTCCTGGTGCAATAGCTAGGGTATTAGATCCATCATTCCATTGCTCTCTTCCAGCAGTTATAGCATCTCCTCCACCACATCTAATAAGCTCTACAGCGTTTAAATTTAGTGCTTCACTTAATATTTTATTTAGCTCATCTTTATGAGATTTAAAACTCAAAGTATTATTAGCACCTTTGGTTACCTCATATACATTTAATGGGCCTTCTATTTCAGGATGAATTGTAAATTTATCGTAATCTACCATAGTAAAAACTGTATCAAGATGCATAAATGCTCTGCATGCAGGTATTTCAAAAACAAGAACTCTTTCAAAAGAAGAATTTTTCTCAAATAAATTTTGAGCTACTATCTCTATAGCTTCTGGTGAAGTTCTTTCACTACAGCCTATAGCTAAAACCTTATCTGATAAAACAAGTTCGTCCCCACCTTCAATGCTATATGGAAAATCCCTTTTATACCATAAAGGTGTATTTTGTCCTTTAAACATAGGGTGATTTCTGTATACACATTCAATAAAAAGAGTTTCTCTTTTTCTTGCACTTGTATTCATTGAATTTATACTTAAACCATTACCTATAGTTGCAGCAGGGTCTCTCGTAAAATAAAGGTTTGGCATTGGATCAAGGTAAAAAGGATATTTATTATGCATTATTTCTACTAATGATGATATACCTTTGATAGATATCTCATCTTTCCTTATACCAGACATTAAAGTCTCCACCATAACCTTAGTATCCATGGATAAAAGATATTCCATTAAAGCCTCTGTTAGGGCATGGGATGTTATTCTGCTCTCTCTTAAGAAATTAATTAAGAACTGTTTCTTTACTTCAATATCTGTAAGAGATTCCTCTACCAGCTTTTCTATGTACAACACTTCTACCCCATTTTGCCTTAATATATTAGCAAATCCATCATGTTCTTCTCTTGCAGCTTCCAAAAAAGGGATGTCATCAAATAGTAGTTTATTTAAATATTCTGGAACTAAATTTTCTATTTCCCTTCCTGGTTTATGCAGTACCACTTTTTTTAGTTTTCCTATTTCTGATGTTACATTTAATACTGAATTCATCTATTCACCCCCTCAAAATTCTCTACTCACATGTTCATTATATAAGTTATATGAATACCTTCCCAACAGCCATATCGTTAAATATTAGACTAAATATAATCATATACAGCTATTTAATTAAATTATGACTTATATATATGGTATTTATGCACATTATAACCATTTTATATATAGATTTGAGCTTTGACTTTTCTATATAAACTGTTTTTCTGCAGTTATATACTATATGTTGATTTAAATACAATTTTATATCTACATATAGTATATAAGTAGCTTAAAGAATATTTATGCGTATAATTTATATAGCTAGCTCTTAACTTATAAGCATATATATAAAAATATTTTTCTAAATTTTTATTGTATCTTTTATATACTCCTTATTTTTAACCAAAATACATGTTTTTATATATTTAAAATATGTAAAAATTCATATATATATTTCTATTATGCATAGGAACTTCTTTTCAATATTCAATTATTAAGAGTATTTATACAAATTCATAAAATTTTAGATAATTGTTAACAAAAAATTAATAATTATAGTTTTATTTTTATGTCACGAATAAATACAAAAGGAAGTTATAATACTTTTTAAGTATTAAAAACCTCCTTTTTATACTTTATATTATTCCATAAATTTACCAATTTTTCTAAATCTATCATATCTATTTTGTAACATAATTTCTAAATTGCTTTTTTTACTTCTTTTAATAAAATCAATTATATTATATCTTAAAGATGAAACTACAGCTTCTACATTATGATGAACTCCATCTTCAGGTTCATATATTATTTTATCTATAATTCCAAAACTTTTTAAATCTTTAGCAGTTATCTTCATAACTTCTGCTGCTTCTTTGGCCCTTTTAACATCTTTCCAAAGTATACTTGCAAATCCTTCAGGTGAAAGTATGGAATATATAGAATTTTCAAGCATTAATATCTCATCTCCTATAGAAAGAGCAAGAGCTCCACCGCTTCCGCCTTCACCAATAATTATAGATATTATAGGTGTTTTTAATCTCATAATATCAAATAAATTTTTAGCAATAGCTTCCCCTTGTCCTCTTTCTTCAGCCTCCATACCACAAAATGCACCTGGAGTATCAACAAAACATATTATAGGTCTTTTAAACTTTTCAGCCTGTTTCATCAACCTTAATGCTTTTCTGTATCCTTCTGGATGCGGCATTCCAAAGTTTCTTTTTATATTTTCTTTAGTATTTTCACCCTTTACCTGCGCTATTACAGTAACAGGTATTCCATCAATAGAAGCTATTCCTCCCATTATGGATGGATCATCTCCATAATATCTATCTCCATGAAACTCTATAAAATTATTAAATAAACTATTTATATATACCTTAGCACAAGGTCTTTTTTTATCTCTTGCCTTGG
This sequence comes from uncultured Clostridiaceae bacterium, assembly GCA_946405135.1. GTDB lineage: Bacteria > Bacillota > Clostridia > Clostridiales > Clostridiaceae > CAMJGD01. The sequence continues at coordinate 251,211 of CAMJGD010000001.1, forward strand.
AAACTATACTCCATGCATCATTAAAATTGCTCATAAATATTACCTCTCTTTATTGTGAAGGAAAAGTATGCTAAAAAGACTGTCCTTAAGTTCCTTCCTTTGAACTATTTTATCAATAAAGCCTTTTTCAAGCAGAAATTCTGCCTTTTGAAAATTATCTGGAAGCTGCTCATTTATGGTTTTTTCTATGACCCTTCTTCCAGCAAACCCTATAATAGCTCCAGGTTCACTTAATATTATATCTCCAAGCATAGCAAAGCTTGCAGTAACTCCACCTGTAGTAGGATCTGTAAGTACTGTTATATAGAGCAATCCTTTTTCATCTAATTTGCCTAAAGCTCCACTTATTTTCGCCATCTGCATTAATGAAAAAATACCCTCTTGCATTCGTGCTCCACCTGAAGCTGTAAATAAAATTAAAGGTAATCTTTTTTCTATAGCTCTTTCTATAGCCCTTGTAATCTTTTCTCCTACTACAGATCCCATGCTCCCCATCATAAAACGGCTATCCATAATACCTACTACCACTTTAATGCCATTTATTTCTCCTTCACCAGTTACAACAGCCTCATTTATTAAATTTTTACTCATATTTTCATTTATTTTTTCTTCATAACCTTTAAATTCTATAGGATTTGTACTCTTCATAGAAGCATCATATTCTATAAAAGTATCTTTATCAATAGTAATATCCAGTCTCTCTCTACAGGATAACCTAAAATGATGATTACAATAAGTACAAACCTTTATATTACTTTCTATATCTTGTTTATATAATATTTTCCCACAACCATCGCACTTTACCCACGTACCTGAAGGTATATTGGGTTTTTGTTCTCTATTTTTTGAAAATTTTTCAATTTCATCTAAAGTCTTTGAAGAAACTGTTATATATTTATTTTTTTTAAATAAATCCTTTATCATCTATGCTTCACCAACTTATCTTTAAGAAATCCTGTATTGTAAATTCCTTTTTCAAAGTTTTCTTCATTGATTATATCAAGCTGAAAATCAATATTATTTTTTACTCCCTCTACTACAAGTTCTCCTAAAGCCCTTTTCATTATCATTATGGCTTCTTTTCTATCCTTGCCATGTACTATAAGCTTCCCTATCATAGAATCATAAAAAGGCGGTATGGTATAGCCCTGATAAATAGCGCTATCAAATCTAACTCCCGGTCCACCTGGAATATTGAGCTGTTCTATCTTTCCAGGGCAAGGCTTAAAGTCTTCCTGAGGATTTTCAGCATTTATTCTACACTCGATAGCATGACCATTAATACTTATGTCTCCTTGATTAAACCTTATCCTTTCGCCTGCAGAAATTTTAATCTGTTCTTTAACAATATCTATACCTGTTATCATTTCAGTTATAGGGTGTTCCACCTGTATCCTTGTATTCATCTCCATAAAATAGTAATTGTCTTTATCATCTAAAAGAAATTCTATAGTACCAGCGTTTTTATAGTTTACAGCTTTAGCTGCTTTAACCGCCATATTTCCCATTTCTTTTCTAATCTCATCTTTAAGAATGGCTGAAGGAGCTTCTTCTAATAATTTCTGATTTTTTCTCTGAATAGAGCAGTCTCTTTCACCTAGATGAATCACATTCCCATATTCATCTCCTAAAATTTGAAACTCAATATGGCGAGGATTCTCTAAATACTTTTCCAAATATATGCTATCATCGTTAAAACATGCCTTTGCTTCAGCCCTAGCAGTATTATAAGCTGGTAAAAATTCTTCTTCTGATTTTACTATCCTTATACCTTTGCCTCCACCACCAGCTGAAGCTTTTATCATCACAGGAAATCCTATATGTTTTGCAATATAAAGAGCTTCTTTCTCACTATCTATTTTACCTTCATATCCTGGTAATACAGGAATCCCTGAAGCTTTCATAATTTCTCTGGCCTTGGCTTTATTTCCTATAAGATCTATGCTTTCACTGTCAGGCCCAATAAATTTTATATTACATTCTTTACATATATCTGCAAATTTACTGTTTTCAGCTAGGAATCCAAATCCAGGATGTATAGCTTCTGCCCCAGTAAGTACTGTAGCACTTATTATATTCTGTATATTTAAATAACTGTCTTTAGATCTTGCTGGACCTATACAAATAGCCTCGTCTGCTAATTGAGTATGCAGCGCATCTTTATCCACTTCAGAATATACAGCTACAGTTATTATGCCCATTTCTCTGCAAGCTCTTATTATTCTTACAGCTATTTCGCCTCTATTAGCAATTAATATCTTTTTGAACATAAAGCTTCTCTCCTAACTACCTATAGCAAAAATAAGTTCTGCTTCACAGGCTTTTTCTCCATTAACCCATGCTAAAGCTTCACCTATGCCCACATTTCCTTTCATTCTGCTAATCTCCACTTCAAGTTTTAAAATATCACCCGGTACTACTTTTTTCTTAAATCTTGCTTTATTTATTCCACCAAAATATGCTATTTTACCTTTATATTTTTCTAAACTTAATATAGCTACAGCACCTGTTTGAGCAAGAGCTTCTATAATTAGTACTCCTGGCATTACTGGCTCTTCTGGAAAATGACCTTGAAAAAAATATTCATTCATAGTTACATTCTTATAACCTACAGCTTTTTTACCTGGAATTATATCTTCTACTTTATCTACAAGCAAAAATGGATATCTATGAGGTATTATCTCTTGAATTTGTTTTATGTCCATGGATTTTCACCTACCTTTTTATCTTAAATAATGGCTGACCGTACTCCACCATGCTTCCATCTTCTACTAATATAGCCCTAATTTCACCTTCTAATTCAGATTCAACTTCATTCATAAGTTTCATAGCTTCTATTATACAGAGCACATCACCTTTTTTAACTATATCTCCCACATTAACAAAAGCCTCTTTTTCTGGAGAAGGAGAAGCATAGAAAGTACCTACCATAGGTGAACCTATAATAACTTCATCCTTATTAACACTTTGTTTTTTTTCATCAATGGATGGCTTTTTAAAAGAATTTTCTTCTTCTGAACTTTCATTTTTTATATGATGAGAAATTTCCTCAGATTCATTGAACTTAGATTCTATTTTTCTATTGTATGATTTATCCATTTTAATATATATATCATCGGTTTTTATCTCAAATAAAGCTAGTTCAGATTCATCTATTTTTTCTATAAGTTTAATTATTTCATTATAATCCATAATTATCTCCTTCTTTAACTAGTCTTTGTCGTTACTTCCATGCTTTTATTATCAAGGAAGCATTATGTCCTCCAAACCCCAAAGAATTAGAAAGAGTACATTCTAGTTTAGCATTTCTCCCTTTTTGCGGCACATAATCTAAATCACAATCTTCATCTTTCACTTTATAACCTATAGTCGGCGGTATAAATCCTTCCTGTATTGCTTTAACGCAAGTTATTGCCTCTACAGCTCCCGCTGCACCAAGTAAGTGACCTGTCATGGATTTTGTAGAACTAATAGGTATATTATATGCCTTTTCTTTAAAAATATTTTTTACTGCTAAGGTTTCAAACTTATCATTATAAGGAGTACCAGTACCATGAGCATTTATATAATCAATATCATCTAAAGTAATATTGGCTTCCTTTATAGCTAATTCCATAGCTTTTGCAGCTCCTTCGCCTAGTGGATCTGGAGATGTCATATGATAAGCATCACAAGTAGACCCATAACCTGCTACCTCTGCATATATGTGTGCTCCTCTTTTTATAGCATGTTCTAAACTTTCAAGTATTAATACTCCTGACCCTTCTCCCATTACAAACCCATCTCTTTCTTTATCAAAGGGTATAGAGGCTCTTTTTAAATCATTACTAGTACTTAAAGCTGTAAGAGAAGTAAATCCTGCTAATGCTAAAGGAGTTATAGATGCCTCAGCTCCACCAGCTATCATTACATCTAAATATCCATGCTTTATCATTCTAAAGGCTTCACCAATAGCATTAGTTCCAGTAGCACAGGCTGTTACCACTGTAGAGCAAACTCCCTTTGCGCCATATTTTATAGCTATGTTGCCTGAAGCCATATTGCTTATTATCATAGGTATTAGCATAGGAGATACCCTGCCTGGGCCTCTGGTTAATAATTTTTCATGCTCTTTCTCTATAGTATTAAAACCGCCTATGCCAGATCCTATTAATACACCAAATCTATAGCAGTCTATCTTATCTGATTCTATTTTAGAATCTTCCAAAGCTTCTTTTGCAGCTGCCATGGCAAATTGACAGAATCTATCCACCCTTTTTGCTTCTTTTTTATCCATATAATCTTCTGCATTAAAATTTTTAACTTCTGCTCCTATCTTTACTTTAAAGTTTTCTGTATCAAAAGATTTTATAAAATCTATACCACAAACTCCATTTTTAGAGCTATTCCAAAATTCATTTACACTATTACCTATAGGAGTTATAGCTCCCATACCTGTAATAACTACTCTTTTTTCCATAATACTACCCACCTTATTAAATAAGTTTTACATCACCATTCCACCATCTACATTAATAACTTGGCCTGTTATATAATCTGAACTTTTATCACTTAAAAATGCTACAAGCTCTGCCACATCCTCTGCATTGCCTAATCTTCTTAAAGGTATGCTAGATTTTAACTGCTCTTTTATCTTATCTGAAAGCACTTCTGTCATATCTGTCTGTATAAATCCAGGTGCTACTGCATTTACATTTATGCCTCTTCCCCCTAACTCTTTAGCTAAAGATTTAGTTAATCCTATTATTCCAGCCTTAGAAGCAGCATAGTTTGCCTGGCCAGCATTTCCTGCTATACCCACTACAGAAGATATGTTTATTATTTTTCCATATTTCTGTTTTATCATTAAAGGTATTGCATGTTTTATACAATTAAATGTTCCTTTAAGATTTATATCAATAACTCTATCAAAATCTTCTTCTTTCATTCTCAGCATGAGATTATCCCGAGTTATACCTGCATTATTTATAAGTATATCTACAGACCCAAAAGCTTCTTTTGCTTTATTTATAAGTATTTCAGCTTCATCATATTTGCTTATATCTGCTTTTATTATTATGCCAGTACCACCAAATGATTTTATTTCATTTAAAAGCTTTAGTGCTTCTTCTTCATCTTTTCTATAATTTATCACTATATAAGCTCCTAGTTCAGACAATTTTCTAGCAATAGCTTTGCCTATACCTCTTGATGCTCCTGTTATAACAGCACATTTGCCCTTAAGCACAATCAACACTCCTTACTTATAATTTTCTAAAAGATTTAATGTTTTATTAAGGCTCTGTAAATCCTCCACATTTGCCACTAAAGCTTTTCTGTTTATCTTCTTTACAAGAGCACTTAAAGTTTTTCCTGGTCCTATTTCTATAAAAATATTTATACCATCCTGAAGCATTTTATTTATAGTCTGCTCCCATTTTACAGAACTCATAACCTGTTGTTTTAGTATATCTTTTATAAACTCTTTTTCCATATAATCTGCAGTCACATTACTTATTACCTTAGTATTAAAATCTTTAAAGCAAATAGATTCTAATTCTTTTTCTAATTTTAAAGCTGCACTCTTTAGCATAGAACTATGAAATGGACCGCTTACAGCTAGCTTTACTGTTTTTAAAGCTCCTTTATTTTCTGATATTTTCATAGCATATTCCACAGCCTTAACTTCTCCAGATATGACTATTTGACCAGGGCAGTTATAATTAGCTATCTGAACTATACCTAAGGAAGAAGCCTCCCTGCAAGCATCACAAACTGCTTCTGAGCCCAGGCCTATTATAGCTGCCATAGTTCCTTTCCCTTCTGGTACAGATTCCTGCATATATTTTCCTCTTTTCTTAACAAGTGGAACTGCATCTTCAAAATCTAAAGCTCCACTAGAAACCAATGCAGTATATTCCCCTAAACTTAATCCAGCTGCTGCAGAAGGTTTTATTCCATACTTTTCTATTACCTTAAGAACCGCTAAACTTGTAGTAAGTATAGCAGGCTGCGTATTTTCTGTCTTATCCAAATCTTCTTTACTTGCAGAAAAACATAAACTAGATATTTTAAAACCCAATAGTTTATCTGCTTTATTAAATACTTCTCTACTTTCAGAAAAATTATTATATAATTCCATTCCCATGCCTACATATTGCGAACCCTGTCCTGGAAATATAAATCCTATCTTTTTCATGTTATACCTCACTCTATCCTAGGTATTAATGTCTTTATTACAGTATCTGCTTCATCAAACATTTCAGATATTATTTCAAAGCAGCTCTGCTCTTTTTTTATTAACCCTGCTATTTGACCAGCCATTACAGAACCAAATTCTATATCTCCATCTTTTACTGCTTTAGGAAGAGCACCTCTGCCAAGTTCATTATAGCTTTCCAAAGAAGCTCCTTCCTTTTCTAGCAATTGAAACTGCCTTGAAAGCTTATTCTTTATAACTCTTACAGGATGACCTGTAACTCTCCCTGTAACCACTGTATCTATATCTTTAGCTTTTATAACTCTATCCTTGTAATTTTGATGAATATTACACTCTTTTGCTACAAGGAATCTAGTACCTACTTGCACTCCTTCTGCTCCCAGCATAACCGCTGCAGCTATACCTCTTCCATCTCCTATACCTCCTGCTGCTATTACAGGTATGTTAACTGCATCTACTACTTGTGGTACCAAAGTCATAGTCGTTAATTCCCCAATATGACCTCCTGCTTCACAACCTTCTACAACTACAGCATCTGCTCCAGCCCTTTCCATTCTGATTGCTAAAGCTACTGAAGCTACTACAGGTATAACTTTTATACCATGTTTTTTCCACATGTCCATGTACTTTCCTGGATTCCCCGCTCCTGTGGTAACTACTTTTACACCTTCTTCACAAACAATTCTTGCAATCTCCTCAGCATTACTGCTTAAAAGCATTATATTTACACCAAAAGGTTTATCTGTCATCTCTTTAGCTTTTCTTATTTCCTGTCTAACCCATTCAGCATCAGCATTAGCTCCTGCTATGAGCCCAAGTCCTCCTGCATTGCTTACTGCAGATGCTAAAGAGCTATCTGCAATCCATGCCATTCCTCCTTGAATTATTGGAAACTTTATGCCTAATATTTCACAAAGCTTTAATTTGAGCATATTATTCCTCCTATACAATAAGTCAGATAATTAAATATCTGACTTTCTATTATTTATCCTCTGTTTTTTTCTCTATATAATTAATTGCATCTTCAATAGTTTTGATACTCTCAGCGTCTTCTATCTGTATGTTAAACTCTTCTTCCAGCTCTATTATGATTTGAAAAAGATCTAAAGAATCTACTCCCAAATCCTCAAAAGATGTATTTATTTTTATCTCCTTTTCATCTAATCCTAGTTGTTCTGCTATTATTTTTTTAACCTTTTCAAACATTAAAAATACCTCCACTTTTTTATATTATTTTTATAATTACCACCTTATTATCGTAGCACCGCAGGTTAAGCCACCGCCAAAGCCTACAAGCACTACATTATCCCCTTCTTTTATAGCCCCTTCTGAAACTGCTTCATGTAGAGCTATAGGTATACTTGCACAAGAAGTGTTCCCATATTTATATAAATTTATATAAAATTTATCCATATCAAGCCCTAATTTTTTACTAGCATACTCTATTATTCTATAATTAGCTTGATGTGGTATAACTTTTGAAATGTCAGATATATTTAATTCAGCATCTTGAACCACTTTTTCTATAGCCTCTACCATAGCAGAAGTGGCAAACCTAAAAACTTCTTTCCCATCCATAGATACAAAGCTTTTTATATTTTCTTGTTTGTGTCTTACAAAAGGATTGTTTAAACCTAAAGCTTTACAGGTTAAACTATCTCCCTTATCGCCATAGGACTTTGTATATATAGACATAATTCCTTTATTGCTTTCTTCACTTACCATTACTGCTCCAGCTCCATCTCCAAAGAGTACACAGGTATTTCTATCTTCCCAATTCACTATTTTCGATAGTACTTCTACAGCTACAATTAATATATTTTTAGCCTTTTTACTTTTAATAAAGCTTTCTGCTATATTTAGAGCATAAAGAAATCCTGAACATGCTGCATTTATATCAAAAGCTGAAGCATTTACAGCCCCTATATTTTTTTGCACTATACATGCACAAGAGGGTGTAAACATATCCGGTGTCAATGTGGAAACAATAATCATATCTATTTCTTCAGCTTTCACATTTGAATTTCTAAGAACATTTAAAGCTGCTTCAGTTCCCATATCTGAAGCGTCACCTTCTATCAATATTCTTCTTTCCTTTATACCTGTTCTGCTAGTTATCCATTCATCACTAGTATCCACCATCTTTGAAAGATCTTCATTGGTTACTACAAAAGGAGGAATGTACAGTCCTGTGCCCTTAATTCCAGCTCTTATCATTTTATTTCCCCCTTATCTCTTAACTTATATTTTTCTTTAAAAAAAGTATTTAGTTTTTCTAAAGATGCTATGAGTACCTGTTCTTCATCTTCTGTTAATCCTTCAATGGTATCTTTTATCATATCAGCATGAAACTTTTCATGTACTCTATAAGCCAATTTTCCTTTTTTAGTAAGTTGTATTTGAACTACTCTTCTATCTTCTTTTATCCTTTTTCTTTCTACATAACCCTTATTTATTAACTTACTTATAGCAGTAGTAAGTGTGCCTACAGTTATATTAAGATCTGCTGCCACTTCAGACATAGTTCTTGCTTCATACATACCTATAGCTTCTATAGTATGTATTTCTGTTACAGATATATCTCTAAAAGTACCGCTCTGAAGAGCATTCTGCTCTATCTGAAGTATGTCATTAAATAAATCTACCAATAATTCATTAAGTACATTTACACTTTTACTCATTATTCTTGCACTCCCCTTAATTTAATAAACAATTACTCTATATATTTTACATTATGACTTAACTATATGGGGAATAAAATTATTAAACCACAAGTTTATTTTGAACGTCAAATATTTTGATAGTCAAAGTATATTATATAAAAAATAAACTGTCAATACATTACACACAAAAATTGGTGTGAATTTTTTATTAATCATAAAATAAAGCCCTGAAATACTAATATACTTCTGGGCTTATAAAATACTACACATATTGTATATTTCTATTTTTAAAATATACCACTTTAAAATTTAAATTTTCTGCAAACTGATAAGCTTCAAAAAAATTATTGCCTATAGCTTCTTTACTGTGAGCATCTGAACCTATGGCTATATATTTTCCTCCTATATCTTTATATCTTTTGTATATAGGATAAAGATTTTTTAATACAATTTTATTATTTAACCTTCTAGTATTAAGTTCAAGTACTATTTCATTATGAACACATTTTATTAAAATCTCATCAATTAAATCTTTATATTCCTGATAATAGATTTCACTATCGTCATAGTCTGCATATCTACATATGTAATCTATGTGACCTAGTATATCTATATAGTTATGGGAATCAATTAAATTACTTATGCTGTTAAAATATTCAGTATATACAGAATGCTTATCTCTTCCTTGGTAAGTATCTTTTTCATATATATCATAATTTCCCAGGAAATGTAATGAACCTATTACCTGATCAAAAGGCCATTTTAATATTATTTCCCTGTTTTCCTTTTTAAATTCTTCATTGATCCCCAGTTCAATACCTAAAAGAATTTTATCTTCTCTATAGTTTTGAAACTGATTAAAATACATTTCAGGTTCAAATCTAAATTTTTTATTTCCAGGATAATTAGTATCCATATGTTCTGTAATAACAATCCCTATATCATCTTTATGACATATCTCCACAGCTTCTTTGATGTCCATTCTAGAATCTGTCGAAAAATTAGTGTGAGTATGTGTGTCAAACATCATTTTTCCTCCATATAAGCTTCTACTATTTCACCATAGTATATAGTGTGATAATCCCCCTCTAAATAGGTAGAATCTTTAATATCATTTTCTAAAAATTCAGGGTTTATATCCTGCTTATAAACCACCTTACATTCGTAATATATACCACATTCATCTATTACTGGAGTACTAAGTTTTTTGCTTTCTTTAGTTTTTATTTCTGCTAATTTGTACTTATCTATGTCTTTTCCTGACTTTGAACCACATAAACTTAAAGCATTTTTCATACTACTATCTATAGGTATGCTTACCGTAAACTCCCCGCTATTTTCAATTATATCATGGGTATATCTTGATTTTCTCACCATTATAGTAAATATAGGTTTCCCCCATTCTAATCCAATACTACCCCAGTTTATAGTCATAGTATTAACTATATCTTTATTTTTTGAAGTCAAAAAACCTCCTTGTCTATGGAAATATTTCATAGTTTTATCTAAATGTTTAATATATTCTATTGGCATAAATTAAACCTCCTGCATTAAAATAATTCTGTTGTATTTAATAATTATTATTTTCAAATATATTATATCATAAATGTTTAAAAATAGAAATGCAAAGCTTTAACTCTGCATTTCTATTTATCTATATAATATTTTTTAACATAAGGGGAAGTCATTACTCTAAGCAAACAACCATAATCCATATTAAAATCTACTATATCCCCCACTTCATAATTAGTTTTACAAGAACTTATATCTAGTATCAGATGATCGCTGCTCCCGCCTAAAATGTCAATATATTTATCTATAGGTTTAAGTCCATCAATTTTAATATCCTGTTTTCCTATAGCTACAATAGCCCTTTTAATAGTTCCTTTGTCCTGAAATACTGGTTTTTCCCCAAATGCATCTACACCTATGTTTCCAGAGGGCATAGATGGTTTAAATTTTATTTCAACTATTTCTCCTTTAAGTATAAAACTGTCTCCATAACATTCTGGTATGCTTTCTCCAAAAGCTGTCTCTCTTCCTAATATAATAGCTTCCCCAATCCTAAGTTGATTTATGCCTTTAGGTATTTTCCCATTTACTACAAGATGAATGCTGCTAGAATTTCCTCCTGAAACTAGAGGTATATCTAGTGCTAACTCTTGTTTTATTCTATCTTTTATTTCCACTAGTCTCCCTAGATTGCTTTCATCGGGTATAACTGCTCCATAACAGGTTAAATTAGTACCTATACCTGCTATTTTTATATTAGGCAGCTCCATTATAGCTTTTACTGTATTAATAACATCTTTTTCTAAAATTCCTTCTCTTAAATCTCCTAGGTCTATCATAAGTATTATGCTATGAATTTTATTAAGTTTTTTTGCAGCTTTAGATAACCTTTTTATAGTGGTTAATTCTGAGTTCAAGCTTATATCAGAATATTTTACTACATCCCTAGAATGACTTTCCATGGGTATCCTAAGAAGCATCTTTCTACACTTAAGCTTATCTATCTTTTTTAGGTTTTCAATTCTTGAATCTCCTATCATCACCACACCTCCTTGAAGCATGGCATTTACTATAGGTTTTTTAGCACAATATACTTTGCTTACTCCTACTACATCAATATCTTTTTTTCTGCATAACTCTACTATTTTTTCAGTATTATGTTTTATTTTTGATAAATTTATTTGCACACAAGGATAATCTATTTTCATGCAGAGGCACTCCTTTACACCCAATCTATATTTAAACTCTTTTTTAAAAGACTGAAAGCTGCTTTTCTGTCTTCTCTGCTTAATACACCTGCACAAGCCATAATATACATTCTATCTATTAGTACCTTGGAACCCTTTCTTGGAAGCATAGTCATATCTTCTTTTAAATATCTAATATTTTTAAGTATTTCTTCTCCTCCCCCAAGTCTAGTAAGAGCACCACCTGTACCAACTATATATTTAACTTTAGATAAATCTTTCCCGTAAGCTAGAAAATTTTTATTTCCACCATAAATTCTCTTTATATATCCAACATGCCTATTAATAGCAACATTTACAGCTTTCTGGGTTAGAATTCTGCTACACATTTTTTCTATTTCATTTTCCGGAATAGGTTTAATATTGTTTTTTATAAATTCTCTAGTATATCCCTGTAGTTCTTTATCTTCTAAAACATTTATTATATTATCGCTGTTTATGTAAACTCCTAAGTCACCTTCTACAGTTCTTTTAGCTTTTGGTTCAGGACTTACCAGTATATCTAAAATTTCGCTGTCTCCTTCCGTTACAGAATGCACATCTGTAGTAGCTCCTCCTACATCAATAGTAGCTACATCCCCAATATAATCATAAAGCAGTTTAGTACCTTCCATTACAGCTCCAGGTGTAGTCATTATAGCCCCATTTACCATATCCCTTATATGATTCATACCTGGTGCTTTAACAATATTCTTTTCGAAAGCTTCCTGTACAATCTTTCTCGCTGGCTCTATATTAAGTTCATCAATCCTTGGATAAACATTATCTATAATGTATATTTCCTGCTCCTTAAATATATCTTTTATTTCTTCCTGATTAGCCACATTTCCGCAATATACAAAAGGTTTACCTAAATCTTCTTTACTCAATATTTCCGCATTATATAAAGCAGTCTCTCTTTCTCCGTAGTCAGTGCCCCCTGCTATCATAATCAGATTAGGATTTATTTCTTTTATTCTTTTTATATCGCTTTTTCTCAATTTTCCTGCAGTAATCATTTTAATAATGCCACCAGCTCCAAGTGCTGCTTCTCTAGCAGCCTTCACTGTCATATCTTCTACAAGACCATGGACAGTTATCTTAAGTCCTCCCGCTGCACTGCTGGTGGCAAGCATTTTATCCCAAAAAATACTTTCTCCCAATTGTTTTTCTATATGGTTAATAGATTTTTTTAATCCTATATTTACATCTCCTTGAGACACAGTGGTAAAATATTTTCCTTGAGCTACTACCTCTGCATTTTGGTCATTCACCTTAACTGCAGTAACCACTGTAGTAGTACTTCCTATTTCAGCAATTATATAGTCAACTCTCATAGTAATGCTCCTTTAATTTTTATTTTAGGACAGAGCCTTACTCTGCCCTAAAAGTCATTCTTCCATTTTACTTTGAAGTTTTTCTACTATGAATGTAGCTACATGATGGCCTTTAGAACCTCTTCCAAAGCCTGCATCCATACCATTAGCCTTAGCTATTTCATCAGTAACCTGAGTACCTCCGCATATGAGTATAAGCTTATCTCTTACCCCCTTCTCTATGCATAGCTCATTAAGCTTTCTCATATTTTTTGTATGCACATCATTATGAGTTATTATAGTACTTGCTAATATAACCTGAGCCTTGGTTTCTATAGCTGCATCTATAAGTTTTTCTACTGGACATGATGTACCAAGATATATGCAATCTATACCATACTTTTCTATGCCTCCATGCTTTATATCTATAGTTTCCCTTAAACCTACAGAATGCTCATCTTCTCCTACAGTTGCAGCTACTACCTTCACTGGATTATTTTTTACAAATTCTTTTATAAATTCATCAGGCATAACTTTTTTAGGTTTTGGAATCTTTAGATTGGATTTATCTATAGCAAAATTAACTCTTCCCTTTATCTCCACAAGAGTACCTTCACTTTCATGAAGACGCTGCTTATGGATAACCTCTACATCTTTAAGATTCATATGCTTTCCTGCCTCTAGTGCAACTGCTTCACTAATATGCTCATCTTCAGGGAAAAATAGGGTTACAGAAACAAGTCCATCCTTTTTCCATTCTACTTCTGGTAATATGGTACCATCATCTTTTACATCTTTCATTCTCTTTTCCACATTATCCTCTTCATCCAGTTCATCAATATACTTTATCTTTTCATGCCTGCAAAGAGTGCATCCATCTATTGCCTGGCAGGCATGACTATATTTTGATGGCACACTATTATATCCAAAAAAACCGCACACTGGAGCAAAATAATCTTTTTCTCTTTCATAAACTGAATCTGACGCTATACCTCCATCTATCTTTCTTGCTATACCATCTCCATTTCTTTCAGGGTATTCACCAGAATCCACAAAAAATCCTGACTGTACAGCTTTAAAATATCCGCCGCATTCAATAATCTCTTCAAGAAATAATACTGCTCTTTCTTTTAATTCTCTAACTTTTTCTCTCAAATATCCTTCTTCTTTTAGCTGCACCATATCCATAAGACCATCCATACCAATAAGAGCTTGTTTAGCTGTATTTATAGCATGAATATTGTTATAATGCCAAGGCACATTTCTCCCCTCATCAGGAGTTATAGTGCTTTGTATATCTGCAGAAGTAAGTTTTGATATTAAGAGATTTAAAGTATGAGAAACTGTAGCTTCTCTGGTACAAGATTCAATATATTTGGTATTCATTTGAGCTCTCATCTTATAATCTTTAAACAATTCTCTAAGAGCTACAGCGTAAGGAAGATCTATCCTTAAACAGGGTGCTGGAGATGCTGTAGGCGGAACTGTGGATAGAGCTATATTTTCTTTTTTCATACCTGCCATTTCAGAAAACTTACAGTTAATAGCATGCTGAACCATTAGTTCAGGCATTACCTTGTAACCTTTCATGGCCGTAGCATTAGCATTATGTGCCCCATCAATCTGAAGCATATCTGCCCAAGCCATGGTTTTTTTTGCCGATGCAGCATCTACAAAAGACCTTATCATATTTATATTTCTATATAACACATTGTATTGAGGATCCTGATGAGCACCGTTTACTCCTTCTTCTGCAAACATGACAGCTATATCAGGTCCTGCTACACCAGATACATAGGAATGAAAATTAATTGGCCTTCCCACTTCCTCTTCAATCATATCTAATGCTTTTCTTGTAGCCCTTACCTGCTTTCTAGTGATAGGAACTCCTCCTACACCTTCTGGAGTTCCTTCAATAAGCCCATCAAAGTGACTCTGCCCTGCTGTTCTTATAACCATTATATGGTCTGCTCCATGCCAGGCTGCCATTCTCATTCTTCTAATATCATCCTCAAATCTCCCTGAAGCTATTTCTGTAGTTATAACTGACATAGGCTGGGGATCTATTCCATTAAAACTTCTTGCTGCAGGAAGAGCTTCACTTTTTAAAAGAGGTTTTGAAATTTCATTATAGTGAAACTCTCCCATATCTCCATGAAAAGGCTCTCTCCAATGCCAGCCTCTTCTTTTTGGTTCATAGTATTGAAGATCTTTTAAAATATCTTCCACATTTATTTTTTCTTTAGGATCTAGCATTTGTCTCCCCCTCTCATTTTTTTGCTTACTTTGTCCCAGCCTTCCCCTCTGGATAAAACTTCACCTGCTTCTAGATAATCAAGTCCTGCCATATCCGCATAAGTAAGTACCACATTACCTAACCCCTTGCCCATTAGTTTCCATTTTATACCCTCTTTTACTATGCTTTCACATTGTATACTGGAAAATCCCATTCTTAAAAGTACAGAACGTTCAATAGACGGAGATGTATGATTCTCTGCAAGTTCTACTAATGGTTTTACTATTTCTTCAGTTAGTTTCCAAAACTTTTCATAAAGTTCTTCATCTGAAAGATCTTTTAAATGTTCTCTTCTTTTCTCAAAATCATCTTCTCTTTTCATATTCATCCTCCTACTCTATTTCTATGCCGCACACCCTTAATATATTTAATACTTCTTCTTCAGATAATTTGGTTTCATTCATCAAAAACTTTACATCTACGTGCTCTATAAAGTTATCTTTTAATGTTTTTAATGCATTACTAATATAGGATTTTCTATATGCATATAAATCCATATCCTTTACAAAAACTTTACTTGGATGAGAAGGTAATATAATATTTTTTCCTGGTATCTCTTCTTTGGGATTTCCTATAACTATATCTATTCCATTTTTCTTTGCAAAGCTTAATTGCGGAAACACATGCTTTCCTGCACCAGTATATTCTGTTTCTTGTACTACAATAATATCTTCATCTTCCATCTCTTGGGCTAATACAAAAGCGGCTGTAAGAGATGTATTTCCTGCAGGTCCTCTTTCAAGACCTTCAATTTGAGCTAAAAGCTCTGTCATATAAAACACTTCTCCCTGGGGAACTGTTACATATCTATCTATATACCTTAATGGTCTTGCTGCACTCCTAGGAACATCAGATCTATCTGGATTAGTCATAAAGGGAATACCAAAACCTGTATGACCTGTAGTAAAGGACTTTCTGTTAAAATCAATATCCGAAGCCATATGAAGACCTGTTAAATCTACAGATGCACCTATAACTTTAGTAAAGCTAGCCCCTGCCTTTATAAGTCCTCTTGCTGTTCCTGTAAGATTTCCTCCACCTGCATGGGTTATGACTACCGCTTCAGGATCTTTGCCAAATCTTTCCCTGCACTGCATTGAAATCTCATACCCTAGACTCTCCACACCACTAACACCATAAGTGGAATACAGTGATGCATTATAAAATCCAGTATCATCTAATATTTTTAAAAAACTATAAAAAAGTTCAGGTCCTACAGTAAGTCTTAAGACCTCCGCTCCATAACACTCACATTTTCTATCCTTTTCAAGAATTTCTGGTTGTCCTACCTTTTTAGAATCATAGCATTCTTGAACAATTATACAATCAAGACCTCTCATAGCTGCCTGAGAGGCTACAGCCGCACCATAATTTCCTGAAGTAGCTGAAGCAACTCCTTTGTATCCTTTCATTTTAGCATCGTATACAGAAACAGAAGCTCTTCTATCTTTAAAACTTCCAGATGGATTACAACTTTCATCTTTTATTAATATCCTTGCAGCCTTTCCGCTTTTAGATACTTTTCTTGCTAACTTTGTGATATTTTTAAGTTCAAGAAGAGGAGTATTTCCTACTCCAGCTTCCCTCTGAATGTCTATTACTTGATCTAAAGCATATCCCGTATCTCTCATCATTTTTTCATAATCAAAGGAAAGTTTCCCCACTTCATATTTATCATAATCAATACCTACTGATTTAAGCATTATCTCTTTTTTTCTTTCCATGAGCTCTTCATATTTATTCATACTCTTCCCCCTAAAATAAACCTTATTAAGTTAGCTTTTAGCGTTCTTTCAATATATCTTTTGCCTGCTTACCTATATACATTATCTCTGGAACAAAATCACCAAATCCATGAGTAAAACTAGGATTTTCCTCAGTGACACAGCCTTTTAACCTTCTTCCAAGCATAGTCTCTATCTCAATTTCTTCACCTAAGGAACAATCCTTTAAAGCATATCCTTTTGCCCAAAGCTTTAAAGGAGTTTTTTTTGTTTCTTCTGGAATATTATTAGACCTATCTTTAGGCTCCAATACTACCTTTTCTATCTCTACATAAGTTCCTTTCCTAATCATAATTCCACCTCTTCTCATATCTTTTTATAGTATTCTGCCTGCTCTCTAAAGCTATTTTCAATACCATGAGGAAGAGACAAATCTATCATAGTCTTTAATCCTGGGTTAGAAGCTATAACTTGAGGAATCATATTTACAGCAAGAGCCATAGTACCTATTCCTCCAGGAGTTTCTGGCTTTATACATAAACTTAAATTTGGATCTCCTTCAATCTCTATATAATCTCCTGTATTAACTTTTTCTAAGTGTGGATGAATCTGTTGAGGATGCTCCATAGTTATAACCGGCTTTCCATCTTTCATACCATAGCCTATATGTTTACATCCAGCTACCATTCCTGGTTCTACCACCACATAAGGTGTTTCTCTATGAGTATTAGATATGATAGGTTCTCTAGTCTCCACCACTTCATCTAGTTCTATACCTAAAGCTTTAGCTACCATAGGAATGGATTGATTAAATCCTATATGGCCAACTATAGATCCATCTTCAATTCCCCTAGTAAATTCTTCAGGGGTAGTTCCCACTCCCTGAGTTCTCATAACCGTGGCTCCAAAAGGTGACAAGTCATTTATTCTTGTGGCCTTTATAGACTTTATATTTCTACAAGCTGCAGATAAAACCACTACAAGCGTATCTAATACAAAACCTGGATTTACTCCTGTGCCTAATATAGTTACACCCTTTTCCTTTGCTAGCCTATCCATTTCCTCTGAAAGTTCTTTTTCTACTGTATAGGGATAAGCCATTTCCTCAGCTATGGTTATACAATTTTTTCCTTGTTCCACAATATATTTTACATATGGAAATACATTTTTAACAAAAGAATCTATAGCTAACAATACTATATCCCCTTCTGTATTTTTTAAAGTGTTTTCAAAATCATTGCTTATTATAATTCCTGTATTTTCTTTTCTACCTATAATAGAACATAGATCCTTTCCAGCCTTTTTAGGATCACTATCCACTGCTGCTACTATCTTCACACCTTTCTTCTGAAGAATCATATTAGCCATGCCGCTACCCATAGCTCCTAGCCCACACATAATTACTTTTATATCTTCCATATAAAAACCCCCTTTTTATTCTAATAAATATATAAGCAAAAACCATTCCATTTTTTACTCTATTTATTGAGAAGAAAGTCCTTTTAAAATGATGAAACACTCAATCATGTAATAAATTTTTTAAAAAAAGTACATATGATGCAAAATATTTTGCATCATATGTACCTTTACACAAATTAATATAGATATATCAAAACCAATAGCTGTATAGAATATTCTGAATAATTTAAATAGTCTTGTTCCTGTGAAAAAATTTTTTTGCGCTTAGTGCCGGATTTATAGCAAATTATATTTTTTTAACTTATATTGTAAATTTTGTCTTGATATTTTAAGCATTTTTGCACAACAAGTTATATTTTTATTGCTTTTAGCATAAGCCTCCATTATTATATTTTTTTCCATGGTATCCATGTAACTTTGCAAACCTTCTTCACAGTTTATAATACTTTCTAAGTTTTTTAATGTGAGTTTTTTATTTTTATTAAATTTATTTTCAAAATACTCCAATGTAAGAGTTTCATCATTTACCGCCATGTTAATAGCAGATTCTATATAGTTTTTTAGTTCCCTTACATTGCCTGGCCAATCATACTCTAAAAATTTTACCATAACTTCTTCAGATATGCCTTTAACATTTTTACCAAGTATTTTATTATAATATTTAAAAAAATTATCTATAAGGAGAGGTATATCTTCTTTTCTTTCTCTTAAAGGAGGTACATTAATTTTAACTACACTTAGCCTATAATAAAAATCTTTTCTCAACTTACCCTGTTCCATTAACTTCTCGGGTTCTTCATTCATGGTAGCTATTACCCTTACATCTATATCTATATCTTTATTCCCTCCAATAGGTCTAATATATCCTTCTTGAAGCACCCGTAAAAGCTTTGATTGAAGATTTGTACTCATAGAATTGATTTCATCTAGTAATATGGTACCTTTATCTGCTTCTTCAAATAATCCTTTTTTATTTTCTGCTCCTGTAAAACTTCCTTTTACAGTACCAAACAAAATGCTCTCTAAAAGCTCATTAGGTATAGCCGCACAATTTATAGCAATAAAAGGTTTTGCATTTCTAATACCATTATAATGTATGCTTTGAGCAAAAAGCTCTTTACCACAGCCAGTTTCTCCGTATATAACTACCGGTGAATTAGTTAGACTTGCTTTCATGGATTTTTCTATTTCTTTTTCCATAGAAGTACTATTAGTTATTATATCTTTAAACTTATAATGTTCACTTTTTTCTCTATTTATATCTTCAAGCCTGCATAATTTTTCATTTAACTCTTTAAGTCTTGTCATATCTTTAGATATTTCTATGGCACCTATAACTTCACTATTCATATTTATTGGAAAACTAGTATTAATAGTGGTGACTTCTTTTCCATAAAAATCATTATATTTTTGAATAACATCTTTATATTTTTTATCGTTTTTCATGGCATTCATCAAAGTAGAGTTTTCTTCTTTTATACCTTTTAAAACTTCTGTTACCTTTTTACCCATTACATTCTCAGTTTTTAATCCTTCTATTTTACCCATGGCTTCATTATAATATATAGTTCTACCTTTATCATCTACTATATGAATACCTTCTTCAAGATTGTCTATCAATGCCTTTAGTATAGTTTCCGCTTTATTCATAAACATCACCATTTTTAATTTATAAAAGGCGGTTTTACCGCCTTACTATTTTAATATAAAGGATACTTTTTACATAGCTCTATAACTTGATTTCTTACATAGGATAAATCCTTATCTCTATTTTCTATAACTTCATTTATAAGACGAGCTACCTCTTTGATTTCTTCTTCCTTGAAGCCTCTTGTGGTAACTGCTGGAGTACCTATTCTTATACCTGAAGTTACAAAAGGACTTAAAGTCTCAAAAGGAATAGTATTTTTATTTACTGTTATACCTACACTATCTAATAGTTTTTCTGCATCTTTTCCTGTTATATTTTTATTAGTTAAATCCACTAATATAAGATGATTATCTGTTCCTCCTGATATAAGCCTAAAATTATATTTATTAAGCTCCTCTGCTAAAACTTTTGCATTTTTAGTTACTTGCTGCATATAAGTCTTAAATGAATCTTGTAAAGCTTCTTCAAAACATACTGCTTTAGCAGCTATTACATGCATAAGCGGTCCACCCTGCATACCTGGAAAAATAGACTTGTCTATTTCTTTTGCAAATTTTTCCTTACAAAGTATAGCTCCACCTCTAGGTCCTCTTAAAGTCTTATGAGTTGTAGTAGTTACAAAATCAGCATAAGGTATAGGTGATGGATGCTCTCCTGCTGCCACAAGCCCTGCTATATGAGCCATATCTACCATAAAGTAAGCTCCTACTTCATCAGAAATCTCTCTAAACTTTTTGAAATCTATTATCCTTGGATAAGCGCTAGCTCCTGCTACTATCATTTTAGGTTTATGCTCTAAAGCCAATCTTCTTACTTCTTCATAATCTATCTGTTCAGTTTCTTTATCTACACCATAGGACACAAAGTTAAATAGCTTTCCAGAAAAATTAACAGGACTTCCATGAGTTAGATGTCCTCCATGGCTTAAATTCATACCTAATACTGTATCTCCTGGTTTTAAAACAGCAAAATATACTCCCATGTTAGCTTGAGAACCTGAATGAGGCTGAACATTAGCATGTTCTGCACCAAATAGTTTCTTCATTCTTTCTCTTGCTAAGTCTTCAACTTTATCAACTACTTCACAGCCACCATAGTATCTCTTATGAGGATATCCTTCTGCATATTTATTTGTAAGAGGTGAACCCATAGCCTCCATAACCGCTTTACTTGTGAAATTTTCTGATGCAATTAATTCTATATTGTACTCTTGCCTATGCATTTCTTCATTTATTATTTCTAATACTGCCTCATCAACCACTTTAATATTATCAAAATTCATAAGTAACACTCCTTTTGCTTTTATTAGTAGGATTACAAAAATCCTCTTAATTAGATTATAAATTTGAATACTACATTAATCAACCGCATTTTTAAAGATATTTACGAAATTATTTTAATTTTCAAAACCATTATTCTAAATTAAAATATATGGTATAATACCCTTTGAAGAAAACATAAAAGTAATGCAAAAGGAGCTTATTAAATATGGATATGAATAAAATAATTCATATAGCTACTGAAGCTGGTAAAATAATTTTAGAAAATGGTGGAGAAACTTACAGGGTAGAAGAAACTATAGTAAGAATATGCAATGCATATAATATAGATGATGCAGAGAGCTTTGTTACACCTACAGGTATAATGGTATCTGCTACAGATAATTATGGTAACACCATATCTTTAGTGAAAAGAGTAAAAAGCAGAACTGTAGATTTAGAAAAGATATCAAAAGTTAATGATTTATCGAGAAACATTAAAACTAAAGGCTTGACTTCTGATCAAGTGATAGTGGAACTAAAAAAAATTGATGGTATAGAAAGATATGATAACTTAACTACTGTATTTTTTTCATCCTTAGCTGCAGCTTCATTTACACTGATTTTTGGCGGAAACATAAAAGATTTTTTGGTTTCTTTCTTTGTAGGTGGAACAATAAAATATATGACTGTGTTTGCATCTAAATTAAATATTAATGATTTTTTTGTGAACATATTAGGTGGAATGATTGCTGCATTTTTAGCAATAGTCTCTATTAACCTAGGTTTAGCAGATAATATGGATAAAGTAATAATAGGTTCTATTATGCTTTTGGTACCCGGTCTTGCTATCACAAATGCTATAAGAGATACTATTGCCGGAGACCTGGTATCCGGTATAGCAAGAATTTTGGAAGCCTTTCTCATTGCCGTAGGCATCGCTGTAGGCTCTGGTATAGTATTAAGATTATGGATCATCTATTCTGGAGGTATTTAAAATGATATTAAGTTCTTTATATGCTTTCATAGCCACTTTAGGTTTCGGAATAGTATTTAATATAAAAGGAAAAAATCTTTTTTTTGCAGCTTTGGGTGGTACTATAGCTTGGTTTTTTTATTCCTTACTTCTGAAGTTTAACATTTATAGTGTAAATGCATTATTTATATCTTCCCTTATATTTAGTACTTACTCAGAAATAATGGCAAGAATTTTAAAAACCCCTGTAACTACTTTAGTCATATGTGCTCTTATACCATTAGTGCCCGGTAGTGGTATGTACTATACTATGCTAGAGTCAATACAAGGAAATATAAGTAAATCTTTAGAAATAGGACTTACTACCTTATCCCAAGCAGGCGCCCTTGCTGTAGGAATTATATTTGTATCTTCTATAACAAGGTTCATAAATGCAGCCAAAAATTATAAAAATATAAAAAATAAATAGAATATAATAAAAGAGCTTGTTAATTCATAACTAACAGGCTCTTCTACTACATAAATTATTTTAAAAACATAAGCACAGTAGAAACTAACTGCTCTATTTTCTCTTGATTTTCATCATTTTCTTCTATACCCATACAATTTCTAGCGTAGTTTTCAAGTAGTAGTCCTCCTACCTTATTTATAGCAGCCCTAACAGCAGCAATCTGTACCAGCATATCTTTACAGCAAGCTTCTTTTTCTACCATGTTTTGTATCCCTTTTACCTGTCCTTCTATTCTTCTTAATCTTACCTGTATATCTTTTTTTAATTCATCATTGTTATCCTTCAAAATTTTCAACTCCTATCTATACCTATACCCCGTATATTAAAATTATTATAGCATCAATAATTTCAATTATCAATGATAATAAAATTTTATTATTAAAAATAAAAAAAATTAATCCCATTTTGCCGTCATCTTAGATAAATATTTAAACCCGGATTACCAGGTGGGTATCTCCTTTTAGCTTCTCTTACTCATGTAAATTAATGAGCTTCAATCCACTAAAAGAGGTGGATACCCTTTTTAAATATATGTTGGAGCAATATTTTATCTAAGGACGCACAAAACAGGATATTAAAATCTTTTATTTGTTATTTTATATCTTAATTATAATCTCTTTTCAGAAAATTTGCAATATTAACCTTCGCTTTTTTCATTTTTTGAAATAGTAGATATACCAAGCTCTTCTAACTGTTTTTCATCTACTACATTAGGTGCTTCTGTTAATGGACAGAATGCATTTTGATTTTTAGGGAACGCAATAACATCTTTGATATTATCAGTTCCTGCAAGAAACATTACCATTCTGTCAAATCCAAAAGCTAAACCGCCATGTGGTGGTGGTCCATATTTAAATGCTTCTAATAAAAATCCAAATCTCTCCCAAGCCTTTTCTTTAGTAAATCCTAATACATTAAACATTCTTTCCTGAAGCATTGTATCGTGTATTCTTATACTTCCTCCTCCTAATTCTTCTCCATTTAGAACCATATCATAAGCTTTGGCTCTAACTCTTCCAGGATCAGATTCTAAGTAAGGAATGTCTTCATCCATAGGACATGTGAATGGATGATGAGCTGCTTGATATCTATTTTCTTCTTCATTGAATTCTACCAATGGAAATTCTGTTACCCAAACAAATTTAAATTCTTTATTATCCTTCAATATATCAAATTTTTTAGCTAATTCCAATCTTAATGCACCTAATGATTGAAATACAACACTATTCTTATCTGCAACTATTAGTACAAGATCACCTTTATCTGCCTTTACTCTATCTAATATAGATTTCATTTCTTCTTCTTTTAAGAACTTAGCTATAGGGGATTTAATTTCTTCTTCTTTATAAGCTATCCAAGCTAATCCTTTAGCTTTATAAGTTTTTACAAATTCCCCTAGTCTATCTATATCTTTTCTTCCCATAGCTGCTCCACCCTTTAAGCATAGAGCTCTTACGGATCCACCTGAAAATGCTGCATCAGTAAATACTTTAAAAGCACAATCTTTTACTAAATCAGTTAAATCAGTGATTTCCATGCCAAATCTTAAATCTGGTTTATCACTGCCATACTTTTCCATAGCCTCTTTATAAGTCATTCTATTAAAAGGTATGTTAATATCTACATCTAATACTTGTTTAAATACATAAGCTATTAGCCTTTCATTTAAAGCTATTACATCATCTTCTTCAACAAAAGACATTTCCAAATCCACCTGGGTAAATTCCGGCTGTCTGTTTGCTCTTAAATCTTCATCTCTAAAGCATTTTACTATTTGAAAGTATTTGTCATAGCCAGATACCATAAGAAGCTGCTTAAATAGCTGTGGAGACTGTGGAAGAGCATAAAACATTCCTGGATAATTTCTGCTTGGAACTAAATAATCTCTTGCACCCTCTGGTGTACTTTTAGTAAGCATTGGAGTTTCCATCTCAAGGAATCCTTCCTTATCTAAGAAATCCCTTATAGCTTTAGCAGCCTTGTGTCTTATAAAAAATATATTCTGTATATCTGGTCTTCTTAAATCTAAATATCTATACTTTAATCTTATAGCTTCAGAAGCATCCAATCCTTCTTTTATGTATATAGGTGGTGTCTCTGATTCTGACAATATCTTTATGTTGTCACCTTTTAATTCTACCATACCTGTAGGTAAATTTTCATTAACTGACTCTCTTTTAACTATATTTCCTGTGACTGCAATACAATATTCTGGTTTAACATTATCTGCCTTTTCAAAAGCCTCTTTATTTATGGCCTCACCAAATACCACCTGCAGTATACCTGTTCTATCTCTTAAATCAATAAAGATCAATCCGCCTAAATTTCTTTTTCTTTGAACCCAACCCATAACGGTTACTTTTTCTCCAATATGTTTTTCTCTGAGTTCACCACACATAATTGATCTTTTGAGTCCTTGTAAAGCTTCACCCATTTTTATTTCCTCCAGTCCTATTTATTGATTATGCTAATAACATGGTCTAAAGACTCTAAGTCTACTTCTATCTGCTCTCCATCGCTCATTCTCTTTAATTTTGCTTTCTTAAGCTTTAATTCATCTTCTCCTAATATCATGGTATAGAGAGCACCAATTTTGTTAGCATATTTCATTTGAGCTTTTACACTTCTTTTCATATGATCACACTCACATTTTAATCCCCTTTTTCTAAAATCATATGCTAACTTAAAGGATTCTACTGCAGCATTTTGTCCTATGGACCCTATATATAAATCCATATATACTGGTTCAGGTATCTCTATGTTTTCCTGTTCAAGAGTTAAAAGTAACCTTTCAATACCCATACCAAATCCTACAGCAGGCATATCAGGTCCTCCTATCTCTTTTATAAGATAATCATACCTACCTCCTCCACATACTGTTATATCTTTATTAACTATTTCAAAAACAGTTTTGCTGTAGTAATCCAGTCCTCTTACTATATAAGGATCTACTTCATACTTAATTCCTATCTTGTCAAGATAAACTTTAAGTTCTTCAAAATGTGTTTTGCAATCATCGCATATATAGTCTAATATAACAGGAGCATCTTTAGTTATATCCTTGCAGCTAGTTTCCTTGCAATCCAATATTCTCATAGGATTTCGTTCAAACCTGCTTTTGCAAGTATTACACAATTCATCATAATGATTTCCTAAATATTCTTTTAAAGCTTCATTATACTTTTTTCTGCACTCTGGACAGCCTATGCTGTTTATTTTAAGCTTCAAGGCTTTAACACCAAATTCTTCATAAACTCTCATGGCAATACTTATTACTTCTGCATCTAAAGAAGCTTCTTTTCCTCCAAATATCTCTACACCAAATTGATGATGCTGTCTAAGCCTACCTTTTTGCACCTTTTCATATCTAAATACTGGTGTAAAATAATATAATTTAGTTGGTTGAGCTTCACTGTAAATACTATTTTCTACAAAAGCCCTTACTGCTGGAGCAGTTCCTTCTGCTTTAAGAGTTATACTTCTATCACCTTTATCATTAAAAGTATACATTTCCTTTTGAACCACATCCGTAGTTTCTCCAACCCCTCTAGTAAATAGCTCTGTATGCTCAAAAATAGGAGTCCTTATTTCTTTTAGTCCATACTTTTCTCCCATATCTTTTAACTTTTTTTCTACAAAATGCCATTTGTAAGCATCCTGTGGTAACATGTCTTTAGTCCCTCTAGGAGCTTGTAAAGCCATTTAATATCACTTCCTATTCTAATATAATGCTCTTAAAAAACTTTTCTTTTTTTCCACCATTTCTTCTATTCTATTTATATATTCTCTTAAGTCTTTTAAATTCGGGAATCTTTCTATTCTGTTTTCATCTAAAAATACTATTTTAGATACTGCATCCGCTCCCAATGCTATTATGCTCTGTCTTTCTTCTATCATCTGTATATTATATATACCTTCTTTACCTTTAATGGCATACCCTACATTTTCCATGTTGCCTACCATATTCTTTTGTCTGTACATATAATACGGCAGCATATTAAGACTATCCGCCAGAGCTTTTGTACACTCATACATTTCATTTAATTCTTTTTGGCTTGCTATAGTATACTTTTTTTGAAGACATAAATCTTCATATAACCTAGAAGCTCTTTTTATAGACATACCATGAACTGTTAAACTATCAGGAGCCAGCTTAAATATTTCCTCACAGGTTTTATTTATATTCAAAATATTTTCCCCTGGAAGCCCAACAATTATATCCATATTAATATTATCAAATCCCATAAATCTTGCAAGGCTAAATTTGTCAATAATATCTTCTAGGGAATGATTTCTTCCTATAGATTTTAGAGTATCATTATTCATAGTTTGAGGATTTATACTTATTCTATCTACTCCATATTTTTTCATAGATTTCAGCTTATTTAAAGAGATACTATCTGGTCTTCCACATTCTACTGTAAACTCTTTAATGTTCGAATTTCTTAAAAATCTGTCATATATATATTCCATTAAGTCTTCAAATTGATTATCATCAATAGCTGTAGGAGTACCTCCGCCAAAATATATACTTTCTATCTGAATATTTTCTCTTTGAATAAATTCTTTCATCTCTTCTATTTCATATTTAAGAGCATTTAAATATGGTTCTACTAGCTTTTTATTAGGGCCAATAGGATTAGATGCAAAAGAACAGTATAAGCATCTTGTTGGACAAAAAGGCATACCTATGTATATACTAATATTATTACTTTGATGATTAACAAAGTTTTTTTCATATTTAGCTACATTTATACATAGTCTTGCCTTATCAGCACTTGCTGAATAGTGCTCATCAAAATACTCTATTATATCTTTTTCACTATAATCTTTATCTATCAAAGATAAAGCTATCTTACTTGGTCTTATGCCTATTAAAGTTCCCCAAGGAAGCTTTACTCCATAAATAGTGCTAAGAAAATCATAAATATACTTTTTTATTTGATCCTTTAAAGATAGTTTACTATTAAACTCATAAGTTTTTATGTTATGCTCACTGCCTATTTTCATATAAGCATTTTCTATATCTATAAAATATTTGTAATCTTCCTGAACAAAGTCAATTTGATCAAAAGTATGAAACAAATTGACTATTTGAAATACATCATACCTATAACTCATATCATTAAGTTTAATTCCTATATTCATTCTGTAACCTCTAAATCAAGATTTTATAAAAGGATTACTTTGTTTTTCTCTCTTTATAGTGCTTTGAGGTCCATGCCCTGGGAAAACTTTTATTTCTTCTCCTAAAGGAATTAGTTTTGTGTTTATACTTTTTATTATAGTTTCATAATCTCCGCCTGATAAGTCTGTTCTCCCTATAGAACCTGCAAATAAGGTATCCCCTGTAAAAACATTGTCCTCTACTAAATAACTCATTCCCCCTGGTGTATGTCCTGGAGTTTCAATGCATAAAATATCCATATTTCCTATTTTCAATTTGTCTCCATCTTTTACATTCATATCTGCTTTTTTGCCATTGCCGAAACTGCCAAACATATAAGCACTACTAAGTATCAATTCTTCGTCCTTTTTATTTATGACTATAGGTATATTATATTTATTTTTTAAATTTACAGCACCACCGATGTGATCTATATGTCCATGAGTTAAAAGTATGTACTTAGGATCTGCTTTAAATTCTTCTATTATGGATATTATATCTTCTTCATCTCCGCCAGGATCCACTATCACTGCTTCATTATTATGCTCATCCATGATGATATAACAGTTTGCAGCATAAACCCCTGCAGGTATTCTTTTTAAAATCACAGCCATTCCTCCTATTAAAATGTTTTCTTACTATCCAAAAGTATAGTTACTGGACCATCATTTTCTATTTTAACATTCATATCTGCCCCAAAAACTCCCGTACCTATTTTTATTCCTTCGTCAAGGCAAGCTTTAATAAAGTCATTATATAATACTTCAGCCTGTTCTCCTGAAAGAGCATTAATAAAGCTCGGTCTTCTGCCTCTCCTACAATCCCCATATAAGGTAAATTGGGAAACAATTAAAAGTTCCCCTTGTATATCTTTAAGTGATCTATTCATTTTTCCCTGCTCATCTTCAAAAATTCTCAAATTGATTATCTTATCTTTTAAATAAAGTATATCTTCTATGGTATCACCCTGAGTTATTCCCAAAAGTACATTCATCCCTGTTCTTATAGAAGATATCTCTTTTCCACCTATGGAAACACTAGAACTCTTTACTCTTTGTACTACCGCCCTCAATTTCTCACATCCTTACTAGTATTTCTTTCTATATACATCTATAACCCCTTTAAGCTTTTTCATTCTTTTCATAAGTTCTTTTAGTTCATCTATATCATTTATTTTAACCTTTATGTTAATGGTGGCCACATTTACTTTTGTTGATTTAGCATTTAAAGCAATAAGATGTATATTAGCTTCAGTTATAACCATCATTATATCTGCTAATAGACCGCTTCTGTCTTCTCCTCTTACTTGTATCTCTGCTATATAGCCGTTACCTTTTGAAGTTCCCCAATTAACCTCTACTAATTTGTCTTGATTTTCTTTCATGCATTCTATATTCTTACAGTCTCTTCTATGCACTGATATGCCTCTGCCTTTTGTTATATATCCAACTATATCGTCTCCTGGAACAGGATTACAGCACTTTGCAAATCTAACAAGTACATTGCTTAATCCCTTTACAGTTATACCGTAATCTTTATTTTTTCCTTCAACTTTAGAAGACTTAAATAACTCTTCTTCTATATGCTTACTAAACAAAACATTATCTATACTTTGCTTGTTTTCTAAATTCAATGGTTCCTTTAATCTGCTAACTACCATAGAAGCCATAAGCATTCCCATACCTACAGAGGAATATAGATCTTCTACATTATTTAAATTATATCTTTTAAGTAATTTTTCAAAGGCTTCACCTTTTGCTATCTCACCAAAGTTATACCCTTGCCTTTTAGCTTCTTTTTCTAATAGCTCTTTTCCTTTGCTTGTATTTTCTTCTTTCTTTGCTTTTTTAAACCAAGCTCTTATTTTGCTTTTAGCTTGATTACTTTTAGTCATGTTTAACCAGTCAATACTTGGTCCTTTAGGCGTAGAAGAAGTTAATATTTCAACAATTTCACCAGTTTTTAGATGATAATCTAAAGTAACCATCTTACCATTAACCTTAGCGCCAATGCATCTATTACCTATATCTGTATGAATTCTATATGCAAAATCTATAGGTGTGGAATCACTGGGAAGATTTATTACAACACCTTTAGGGGTAAAAACAAATACTTCATCTGAAAATAAATCTATTTTGAAAGCTTCCATAAACTCTTTAGCATCAGATGTTTCTCTCTGCCACTCCAGTATATCTCTAAGCCAAGATAATTTTGCTTCGATATCATCCTGCTGACCCTCTGATCGTCCTTCTTTATACTTCCAGTGAGCTGCTATTCCGTACTCTGCTGTTTTATGCATTTCAAAAGTTCTTATTTGTATTTCAAAGGTTTTACCTTGAGGTCCTATGACTGTAGTATGCAAAGATTGATACATATTAGGTTTAGGCATAGCAATATAGTCCTTAAATCTGCCTGGAATTGGCTTATAAATAGTATGCACTATACCAAGTGCAGCATAGCAATCTTTTATATTATTTACTAATATCCTGATAGCTGTCAAATCAAATATCTGATCTACAGTTTTATTTTTATTGATCATCTTTCTATAGATACTGTAAAAATGTTTTGGTCTCCCTTCTATGTCAGATTCTATACCTGCACTAGACAACCTTGTTTTTAAATTCGAAATTATATTTGAAATATACTCTTCTCTTTCTACTCTTTTTTCTGCAATTATTTTCACTAAATCATAGTATTCATTTGGATTCATGTATCTGAATGCTAAATCCTCTAGCTCCCATTTAATTTTTGACATACCAAGCCTATGTGCTAGAGGAGCATAAATATCAAAAGTTTCCTTTGCTTTTTCTTTCTGTTTCTCTACAGGTACGTATTTTAAAGTTCTCAAATTATGAAGCCTATCGGCTAGTTTTATAATAATTACTCTTATATCTTTTGTCATTGCAAGAAGCATTTTCCTTACATTATCTGCCTGCTGTTCCTCTTTTGTTTTATATTTAATTTTTCCAAGCTTTGTAACTCCATCAACTAAGTTAGCTATTTCTTCATTAAACTCAAGTTTTATATCTTCATAAGTATATCCTGTATCTTCTACTACATCATGGAGTAATCCTGCAGCTATAGTATTAGTATCCATACCCATATCTGCCAATATACATGCTACCTCAACAGGATGAACTATATAAGGTTCACCTGATTCTCTTTTTTGGGTATTATGAGCATTATTTGCAAGATTATAAGCTTTTATAACCATTTCTTTATCTACATTAATACAGTTTTTATCTATTTTATCCAATAATTGCTCTAGCATATGGATTACTCTCCTCTAATTAAACTTTAAAATTTAAATTCAAAGGCTGGTTGAGCAACCAGCCTTATTTTTTATAATTATATAATATTGTGTAGAATTTTGCAATTGAAAATTTATATTTCATACTGTACAAGAGACATTACATCATATCCCTTTAGTTTTTCTCTTCCATTTAATTCTGTAAGTTCTATAACGAAATCTACTGCTTCTACCTTACCTTCTACAGCTTCTACAAGTTTTGCTACTGAAGCAATAGTACCACCTGTTGCTAAAAGGTCATCTATTATAGCTACTCTTTGTCCTGGTTTTATAGCATCTTTATGTATCTCTAAAATGTCACTGCCATATTCTAATTGGTATTCAACACTTATGGTATCATAAGGTAATTTTCCTTTTTTTCTTACTGGCACAAATCCTACTCCTAAAGCATAAGCAACAGGAACTCCAAATATAAATCCTCTAGCTTCTGGTCCTACAATTACATCAATTTCCTTGTCCTTTAAATGCTTAGCTATTTCATCAATAGAACATTTTAACGCCTCTCCATCTTGAATCAAAGTAGTAACATCTTTGAAACTAATACCTTCTTTTGGAAAACCATCAATTATTCTTATTTTTTCTTTGAAATCCATATTAATTCCTCCATTAAACTCATAATATGTACATGCTCTATAATAAATTATTATTTACTTCTTTATTTAAATATTTTGCAATCTGTTCAGCTCTATATTCATCAGAAGTGGTTAAAAGTTCCACTACTATTCTAGCATTGTCCATTCTACCTATAGCATTTACGGTGGGAGTAAAAGTAAAAAGTATCTTATTGATATCGTCCTCATCAAATTCTTTTATACTCTGTAACCTAATTATTGCCTTTAAGCCATAATTATTAGTCTTAGGTAAATATTTTAAACCTTCATCATATATTATTTTATTTTCCCCAATTATAAATCGCTTAGATGCTACAGTACCAAGCATAGCTAAATCTATATACTTATTTACAATCTTTATATTATAATAATTAGCAATAGCCTGAGCTAATTTGAAAGTTACTCCTGAAGATGATAAATTTTTATTTTCGTATCTACATCCCTGCTGATTAGGATTTATAATCAACGAGTTAAATTTCTTATCACTTTTTAAATAACTTGTAATTATTACGTCAATCCCCAGTTCCTTACACAGCATTTCTTGCTTTAAGGAATCTAATTCACACCCTACAGTAATAATAAGTTCTGCACCTAAAAATTTAATATGATTTTTTATAACTTCAGAATCCATGCTGTTATTTTCTTTTATTTCATCTGATATATAATACTCTACATCAGCATTTAAATATTTAAGCATGAGCATAAGAAGTGACACGCCACATATAGCGTCCACATCACAACACCCATATAAAACTATCTTCTCTCTTTCATTTACAGCTTTAACCATTCTATCTATTACTTTATTCATATTTTTTAACAAAAAGGGATCATATTCACTTAACTGATTAGGGCGGTATATGCTTTCGCAAACTTTTTCCATAATTAAACTCCTCCACCTTTTTAGAAAACAACTATATTATAATTTAAAATCCCTGTTTTGACAAATATTTTTCAATAAAAAATAACATAAATCTTCACGATTTTCTTAAGAAGATTTATGCTATTTTCTCTTTTCTTTTTTTTCTAAAATTTCATTATGCCTTTACTGCAGATTTTTTACCTCTATTTTTAAATATTACCCAAAATGGACTAGCAATAAATATTGATGAATAAGCTCCTGAAACTATTCCTATTATTATAGGAAATGCGAAATCCCTAACAGATGGCACAAATACATAAACACTTACTATAGTTATCAAAGTTGTTAAAACTGTATTTATTGATCTAGTCATAGTCTGAGTTATGCTTATATTAGCTATTTCTGCAATATCTTTTCTTCTCATATTTTTAGAATTTTCCCTTATTCTATCAAATATAACTATAGTATCATTTATAGAATATCCTACTATAGTAAGAATAGCTGCTATAAATGGTGAATTTACAGGCACATTAAATATAGCATAAATACTAATAGTTACTAAAATGTCATGAATAAGAGCTAATATAGCTGCTACTCCAAATTTAAATTCAAATCTAATGCCTACATATATCAACATACAAATGGTAGCAACAGCCAATGCTATAAAAGCTTTTCTAGTAAGTTCCTTACCTACAGATGGGCCTATTTCCTCTTGGGACATAAGTGCTTTATCATCTAACTTATATTTATCTTTTATTTCTTTAAACATTTTAGTTACTTTGTCGCTAGTTAAATTGTTGCTCTTTATCTCTATTTGAGTATTTTCCACTTTACTTGTAACTGCATCATTTGCATACTTTTTTACTATTTCTTCTACTTCAGGCTTATTAAAATCTTTACCCATATTTATAACTACCTGGGTTCCACCTTTAAAATCTATACCAAAATTCAAACCTCTAGCTACTAAAAATCCCGTTCCAACCAGTATAATAGCTAAGGATATCCCAAACCACAATTTAGTTTTTTCTATTATCTTTAGCATCTACATTACCCCCTCTTTACACCGAAAAGCTCTGGTTTATTTAATAACCCCATATTTACTGCTAAATTTACAAGTAACCTTGTAATAACTATCGCTGTAAACATACTTAAAATTATACCTATCATCAATGTAAGAGCAAACCCTTTTACGGCTACTGATCCAAGGTAATATAAAACAATACCTGCTATTATTGTAGTTATGTTAGAATCTAATATTGAAGAAAGTGCTCTGTGGAAACCTGAATCTACTGCTGATTTTATAGACTTTCCTGTTTTAAGTTCTTCTTTTATTCTTTCAAATATTAATACATTAGCATCTACAGCCATACCTATGGTCAAAAGGAATCCAGCTATACCTGGTAAAGTTAATGTAGCATTTATTCCAACAAAAACTAGTAATACAAGAACAATGTATAGAACTAGTGCTATATCAGCAAGTAATCCTGGAACCCTATAGTATACTATCATAAATAAGAAAACCAAAAGAATACCAATGGTGCCTGCTTTAACGCTGTTAGGAATAGCATTTGCTCCTAAAGTTGGTCCTACGGTTTTTACTGAAGCTGTCTTTAAGGTAACAGGTAGTGCTCCTGATTGTATTATACTTGCCTGCCTTCTAGCTTCATCCATGCTCTTACTTCCAGTAATAGTAGCTTTTCCTTCTGTAATTACATTCTTAACTGTAGGATTTGTAAGCATTTGATCATCCATATATATAGCTATATTTTGATTTAAAAACTTTTCAGTAGCTTCAGCAAACTTTTTAGCACCCTCTGAAGTTAATTCAAGACCTATAGTTGGTTCTCCATTTTGATCCAAATAAGATGTAGCATTTTTTACATCTTTACCAGTCAATATGGTATTATTGTCTGGTCCAACAAATTTTAGCTCGCCTGCTTTTGTAAGCATTTCTATTATAGATGTAGAATCGAATTTTCCAGGTATATCTACCCTGATTCTTCTATCTCCTTCAGTAGTAACTACTGTCTCTGCTACACCTAACTTGTTTACTCTTACAGCTAAAAGCTCTTTTGTTTTTTCAAGGTCTTCATTTTTAACCTTACCCTGTGAAACTATTTCTTCTACTACAGAAACCCCTCCCTGTAGGTCTAATCCCTTATTTATAACATCATTAAAAGAATTTAATCTATAACCTGCAATTTCAATTCCATAAGCACCTGCATAAGCAGCAATTGCTATAAATAAAACAATAAATATAAATAAGAGCGTACTTTTCCCTTTGGTTTTCATCTTTATCCCCCTCTGCTAAATTCTGATAGATTTAATTATATTACTTTAAAATCCAATAGTCAATATTAGGTAATTATTCAAGCATTACTCTGACATGATCTTTGCTTTAAGAGCAATAGCACACTCTATCCTCTTCTTCTGCATTTTACATCCTAATTCATAGGGTATATGAATATCTCCATTAAAGTTAAAGTTATTTGCTTGGCATCCTCCGCTGCAATAGAATCTTGCCCAGCAGTCTTTACACTTAGGCTTATTATAAATATGAGCTTTTTTAAATGTTTCAGAAAGTTCCTCATTTATATTCCCATCAAATATGTTTCCAAGTAAGAACTCTTTATTTCCCACAAATTGATGACAAGGATAAATCTCTCCATCTGGAGTAATAGCCACATATTCATGACCTGCTCCACAACCAGATATTCTCTTATATACACAAGGTCCTCCCTGAAGGTCTATATTAAAGTGATAAAATTTAAATTCATTGCCTTCTCTGTGTCTTTTAAGCATTTCTCTATACAATTTATCATATTGACCATATATTTTTTCTAAATCTTCTTCCCTAAGAGACAACTCATGCTCTTTTGGAAGCACTACCGGTTCTATAGATATTTCATCAAAACCTTCATTAGCTAATGCCATAACATCTTCAAAAAAATCAATATTGTTTCTTGTAAATGTACCTCTCACATAATATTGCTTAGACTTATCTCTTCTATTAACCATTTCTTTTATTTTAGGAAGTATAGCGTCATAAGTACCGCTGCCATCATATCTTACTCTTACAGCATCATTAATTTCTTTTCTTCCATCTATAGATAATACTATATTTCCCATATTTTTATCTAAATATTCCATTATCTCATCATTTAATAATGTAGAATTTGTTGTCATAGTAAATCTTATATTTTTATTGTAAATTTTCTCTTGTTCTCTAGCATAATCTACTATTTCTTTTATAGTATCAAAAGCCATCAAAGGTTCTCCGCCAAAAAGATCGATTTCTATATTTTTTCTAGGTCCAGATTTTTCTATTACAAAATCTATTGCCTTCTTTCCAACCTCTTTTGACATAACCTTTCTTGCGCCTTTATATTCTCCTTCATCTGCAAAGCAGTATTTACATTTAAGATTACAGTCATGAATAATGTTTAGGCATAGAGCCTTAATATAGGATTTAGATCTATCATTTAAAGCTATATTCTCATAAATATCCTTAGAATAAAGAAGCCCTTCTTCTATAAGTTCTTTTATATCTTCCAAAGCTTCTTTTATATTATTCTCATCATATTTACTTTTTAATCTTTCTATTATAATATCTTCTCTTTGAAGTTTATCTTCGTCTAAAATATCATATACTAATTCATCTACCATATGTAAACTTCCTGAATTAATATCTATAACATAATAGTCATCGTCTTGAATGAATTTATGGATTAATGACATAAAATTTTCCTCCTAAATTAAGCATAAAGCAGTAACCTCACCAGTTACTGCTACTAATTAAAAATTAGTTTTCACAAGCTAAATTAGCCACTGTGCAAGATGTCTTACATGCTGATTGACATGAATTAGCACATTCCTTACATCCTGGCTTACTTAAACTATTCTTTATATTAGCTTTATTTATTGTTTTTATATGTTTCATTGCTACATTCCTCCAATCATAAACTTTTCCTGTAGATTATATCATATTTTCCACAGAAAATAAAGAGTTTCTATATATTTATTCCAAGCATACCTGATAGCACTCCTACTAGAAGTGCTAAAACGATTCTGTACAAA
Source organism: uncultured Clostridiaceae bacterium (assembly GCA_946405135.1). Classification (GTDB taxonomy): domain Bacteria; phylum Bacillota; class Clostridia; order Clostridiales; family Clostridiaceae; genus CAMJGD01. The sequence continues at coordinate 287,987 of CAMJGD010000001.1, forward strand.
GATTGTATATTAATTATAGAGGAAAACCCTCCAAATATCCCTGTGGCAATAAAAAGAAGCAGCATATATATAGCAGCAGTATAAATTCCACATATCCAGCCTTTTTCCCCATTTGATTTGGATGCATACATAGCTCCATACACTATACTTAGGCATGTACAAATTAAATATACTACAGAAGAAACTTTACTGCTCATATCCAAAAAGCTCCCTATAATTGAATATACAAACATGATTATAAAAGTTAAAATTACAGCTCTTAATATACCTTTACTTATATTAAGAAAAAATTCACTTTTATTCATATAATAAAACACCCCCTATCTACTACTATGAAGATAGAGGCGTATTTATTACTTATTTTCTTCTTCTTCATGTACTGTAAGCACATCTGCTATACCCTGTTTTGAAAGTTTAAATCTTGCTCTATCGGGACCACTCTCTACAATAACGTAATCATCCTTAATATTTATTACTTTACCAAGAATTCCACCTCTTGAAACAATTTCATCATTCACCTTTAAAGCATTAAGCATATTATTATATTTCTTTTTTCTTTTGTTTTCAGGTATGAAAACTATAGCATAAAATAAAACCAGCATTAATACTATAGGTAACACGTTATATATTACATACTGCATAATATCCCTCCCTTCTTTTTAAAAATTATTTGCTATCCCCCATTGAGATAGTTTTTCTTTTTTAAATTCTTCGAAATAATCGCCATCTATGGCATCTCTTATTTCTTCCATAAGTTTATTATAAAAATAAAGATTATGCAATACACATAGCCTCATGGCTAACATTTCTTTAGCTTTAAACAAATGTCTAATATAAGCTTTGGTATAATGCCTGCAGGCAGGGCAGTTACATCCTTCATCTATAGGAGAACTGTCTAACTCGTACTTAGCATTCATTATATTTATTTTACCACATTTAGTAAAAACATGTCCATGCCTTCCATTACGAGCTGGAAGTACGCAATCAAAAAAGTCTACACCTCTTGACACCGATTCTAATATATTAGCAGGAGTACCAACACCCATCAAATATATAGGTTTATCCTGAGGAAGGTAAGGAACTACTGCATCTATAATTCTATACATTTCTTCATGAGTCTCCCCTACCGCAAGACCACCAATAGCATAGCCATCCAAATTCATCTTTGCTATAGTCTTGGCATGTTCTATTCTTATGTCCTCATACACTCCTCCCTGATTTATTCCAAAGAGCATCTGCTTTTTATTTATAGTGTTTTCTAATGAATTAAGTCTATCCATTTCGTTTTTACATCTTATAAGCCACCTTGTAGTTCTTTCTACAGATTTTTCAACATACTCTCTTGGAGAAGGATTAGATATGCATTCATCAAAAGCCATAGCTATAGTAGAAGCTAAGTTACTTTGAATCTGCATACTTTCTTCAGGACCCATAAATATTTTTCTACCATCTATGTGTGAATTAAAATGAACTCCCTCTTCTCTTATCTTTCTCATGCTTGCTAAAGAAAACACTTGAAATCCACCAGAATCAGTTAGAATTGGTCTATCCCAATTCATAAATTTATGTAATCCACCTAATTCCTTAACTACCTTATCTCCTGGCCTTAAATGTAAGTGATAAGTATTAGATAACTCCACCTGACAGCCTATGTCTTTTAAATCCATAGAAGACACTGCACCTTTTATAGCTGCTAAAGTTCCTACATTCATAAATACAGGAGTCTGTATGGTGCCATGAGGAGTTATAAACTCACCTCTTCTTATTTTACCTGTCTTTTTTAATAACTTATACATCTTTTTTGTTCACATCCTTTTAAAGTCAGTTATTTTATAAACATAGCATCTCCAAAACTAAAGAATCTATATCTCTCTTTAATAGCAGTGTTATATGCATTCATTATATTTTCTTTACCAGCAAGAGTACTTACCAGCATAATAAGAGTAGATTCTGGCAGATGAAAATTTGTAATCATCGCGTCCACTACTTTGAACTTATAACCTGGATATATAAAAATATTAGTCCAACCACTCTGTTCCCTTATGTATCCTTCTTCATTTCCCACGGTTTCTAAAGTTCTGCAAGATGTAGTTCCTACAGCTATTACTTTTTTGCCTTCTCTTTTAGCCTTATTTATTATTTCAGCATTTTCTACATCTATATGATAAAACTCTGAATGCATATCATGTTCCTCTACATTTTCAGATTTTACCGGTCTAAAAGTTCCAAGTCCTACATGAAGAGTAAGATAGGCTATATTTACTCCCTTATTTTCTATTTTATTCAATAATTCTTTTGTAAAATGTAACCCTGCAGTAGGTGCTGCAGCAGATCCACTCTCTTTAGAATATACTGTTTGATATCTTTCCTTGTCTTCTAAGGATGCTTTTATATATGGTGGAAGAGGCATTTGCCCAAGTTCATCTAAAACCTGTTCAAATATTCCATCATATTGAAATTCTATTATCCTATTGCCATCTTCTTTTACTTCTATAACTTCTGCTGTTAATCTTCCTTCTCCAAATATAAACTTTTTACCTACTACTGCTCTTTTACCTGGTTTTGCTAAAGTTTCCCACTTATCTTTTTCTATCCTTTTTAATAAAAGAAATTCTATTTTGCCTCCAGTATTCTTTTTCTCTCCTATAAGTCTTGCAGGAATTACTCTGGTATTATTTAAAACTAAAACATCCCCTTGATTTAAATAATCTACTATATCAGAAAAAATTTTATGCTCAATACTTCCATTATGTTTATCTAAAACCATCAATCTAGATTTTTCTCTGTTTTCTAAAGGATATTGAGCTATAAGTTCTTCTGGCAAATCAAATTTAAAATCACTTACTTTCAAAATTACACCTACTCCCTAGTCATCTTCATTATTAAATATAGAAACTTGAGCTTTATCTATATCTGAAATATTGGTTCTGCTTAAATGTTTATATGCCTTATCTGTTGCAACTCTGCCTCTAGGTGTTCTTATTATAAAACCTTTTTGCATTAAATAGGGCTCATAAACGTCTTCTATAGTATCTAGTTCTTCTCCTATAAAATAAGCTAAGGTCTCTACACCTACAGGTCCTCCATTAAAATTGTCTATTATAGCTTCTAATATTCTATTATCTATTCTATCAAAGCCTTCATCGTCTACTTCTAAAAGTTTTAATCCAGCTTTTGCAGTTTCATAGTCTATTATATTATTTCCCATGACTTCTGAAAAATCTCTTACCCTCTTTAAAAGCCTATTAGCTATCCTTGGAGTTCCTCTAGATCTTCTTGCTATTTCTATGGCACCTTCTTCTGTTATCTCACAGTTTAATATATTAGCTGACCTTACAATTATCTCTTTAAGCTGATTATCATTATAAAATTCCATGGAACAGAGCACTCCAAATCTGTCTCTTAAAGGTGAGGTCAAAAGTCCTACCCTAGTAGTAGCTCCTATAAGAGTGAATTTAGCTAAATCTAATCTTATAGATTTTGCTGCTGCACCCTTTCCTATAACTATGTCAAGAGAATAATCCTCCATAGCAGGATATAGTATTTCTTCCACGCTTCTATTTAATCTATGGATTTCATCAATAAATAGCACGTCATTATCCTGAAGAGTAGTCAAAATTGCTGCTAGATCTCCTGCCCTTTCTATAGCCGGACCTGAAGTTATCTTCAAATTACCACTCATCTCTTTAGCTATAATATTTGCTAAAGTAGTTTTACCTAGCCCTGGAGGACCAAATAAAAGCACATGATCTAGTGGCTCTTTTCTATTTTTTGCAGCTTTTATAAAAATACTCAATTTTTGTTTTACATTATCTTGTCCAATGTATTCACTTAATCTCTGGGGTCTTAAACTATACTCCGTAACCACATCTTCCTCTGTTTTAGAAGTTGTTACAATTCTATCCTCCATTTAACTCCCCTCAATTCATCAGATATTTTAAACATTCTTTAATAAGATTTTCTATAGATTCTTCTTTATTTATATTATTAAAGGCTTTTTCTGCTTCCTTTTGAGTGTATCCAAGAGATAACAATGCTTCCAGCACTTCATTTATCTTATTATTTTTGATTATTTCATCTCCACATTTTTCCAAGCCTTCTGTATAGATTTCTTCTATTTTAATCTTATCTTTAAGCTCTAATATTATCCTTTGAGCTGTTTTTTTGCCTATGCCTGGCGCTCTTGTAAGAGTTTTTTCATCTTCACTTAATATAGCATACTTTAAATTATTTACATCCGTTATAGATAATAAAGATAAGGCTGCTTTAGCCCCAACTCCATTTATACCAAGGAGCACATTAAACATATTAAGTTCTTCCATAGTTAAAAATCCATAAAGTCCAATAAAATCTTGCCTTACTATCTGCTCTACATATAAAAGCACAATATCATTTATCTTAGGCATATTTGCCATAGTACTTCCTGAAGTAAAGATTTTATATCCTATGCCGCTATTTTCAATAACAACATAATCTTTATTTATCCTTACAAAGCTTCCTTTTATATATTCATACACTCTACATTACCCCTCTTACCTTACAATAAAAATAAAGTCTATATAATACTTTATCATCTATAAAAAAATAATTCAACTAAAAAAAGAGCTTGTATATTCGCATATTAAATAGCTCTAAATAATTGATAAACATAATTATGTAAAGTAAATTGTATCTATGAATAGGTGCAAGATTCTCCTACCTATAGAAGATGTGAGACTCTTGCACATCACTTTTGAATTTGTATATTATGATTGTATTTCTGCCAAAATGTCATAGGCTTCCTGCTTTGTATTAAACTTGAGCTCATAATTTTTAAAGAGCTGTTTGTCTCCATCAGGTAAGCTGTCTACAGTTTTTTGTGTTACATCTTTTTCATGATCTTCTATATATAGCTTTCCTTCGCTATCACTTTTATATATAGCTAAGCATCCATTTTCTACTCCTAAATAATATTTGTTTGGTTCGAATTTAGGCACCACATCTTTGATAAAAATGAACTCTTTGTCATTATAGGAATATAAACTATATCCCTGTTTTGAGTAAAACTCTTCCAATCTACTTTTGTCCACACTCTTACCTATGCTATCTTCTAGTTGTACTAAATTTAAGACTTCATAATCCGATAGCTTACCACTGGTATTATCTCTGAGTTTTAGTACTATGCGAGTATTATCGTCTATAACTTCTTTCTTATCTCCATGATATAAATTATTATTCTTGGGACTTTGAGATTTTGTAAATTTATTTATGCCCCATAGAAAACTTGTAATAAAAAGACTTACTATAAGAACTATACCCAATAAGAATATAAATATATTTTTCCTATTTTCCATAATATCACTCCTTATCAGGTATTATTGCCAAATGCTACAATTAATATACAAAAAAAGAAAACAACACTAAAAAGTGTTGTTTATTCATTCCATCCTTCTGGGAACTCACATTGTGCCAAACATCTTGAACATCTTAGAAACGTTATATTGCAAGTAGCTTAAACCGTTAAATATACTATAATTTAAACCGTCTGTGTACCGTAGTCATTGACAGTCTTTTAATATTTATTAATTTATTCTACACCTTAATACTACTGCAAACTAACACTCTATGTCAATTTTATTTGACTACACTTAATTTTGCTGTATACATTTCCTATCCCCAGATCTGAAACACAAATATAGGGAAGCCAGCGTTATGAGGGATATGCTTGTATTCTTACATAGTTTATTAATCACTTTATTATTGTAGTAAACTTAGCAGACATAATTAAGATATAAGGAAAGAGTATGCAATAAACATAGCAAGAATAGCTCCACAAATATTGTTGACCATAATATTTTCATTCTTGTGTATTTTTTTTATAGTATTAACGGTATTTATATACAACAAAGCAGCACTTATTAAAGTTCCAATCAACAAAAACTCCATTTTAGCCCTCCTTTTTCTATATTAATATACCCAGAACTGACAGTTAGTGTTAGAAGCTGGAAGAAACTTAGTTGTTGGACTTGCAACTATATTTGCTCCCTTCACACTAATACTTGGTTTAACGTCTACTGCATATTGTTGGTGAGAATAGTTTCCATATGAATTAAGATAATAATTTCCACTTGGACAATAACCATCTGCTGGAACATATCCTCCAACACCGTATGCACTCTCCCAACCATCACATACCTTAAATGTTGCACAAATCCCATTATCTAACCATGTATATCCAGAAGGAGAATATTTATGACCACTTTCACTCTGACCATATAGACCACTATATGAATACCAATGCTCAAACTTTTGTGTACCACTTATTGGACTAAAAGATCCATTTGTGTGAACAGATACAGCGTCCGTTAGTGTCCAATAAGGACTTTCATTCCATGTAAAACAATTTTTAATACGATACTTATGGTCTGATAATCGTATAGAATATGTGCATAATGAAAGCCAGCTGGAATTTACGTAGTTACTCCATGTGGTAGTGGTGGTTCTATGTTAAGCATTTTAGCAACAACAAATCCTGCTATCAACGCTGTATATAATACCATCTTAGCTATTCTTTCTTTTTTCATGAAGGAATCACTTTTTATTTTAATTTTATTTAAAAGCAACAGCTATTTTGCTGTTAAAGTTTTTTTCTTTTCGATTGTTTCTCTCATTTTTTTTATTGCTTTTCATATGTTTCATTTTCATAAACTTTTACATCTTCTACAGTTTTGATAAATAAATCTAAAATTCTTTCCATGCTTTCAACTTTGTTATGTAAATTTGCTATTTCAAAAGCATTTGCTAATCTTAATTTCTTATAACCCATTTTCTTATAATTATTACATATTGTTCTATTGCGGTCAATTGCTAAATCGGTTTTGTTTATATGTTTATAACAGTCTGCTAAGAGCCATAGATCTTGATTATATTTGGATAAGTCATCTCCTAGCATATTTATAGATATATTGCTGTGTTCAACTGCTTTATAACAATCCTCTAATTTGTAATAATTAAACCCCAGCATATAATAATAAAACCATATTTCATCTTTGTTATCGTTATCACATGTAGTTAAAGTGTTTAAATACTCTTTACACATTTCTAAACTACCTAGATAATAACAACCATAAGACAATTTTAAAATTTCCTCATGAAAATTCATTTGCACACCTCTCTAATTCTCAAGTATTTTACATGATTGGCTTATAGTAATCTTCTAAATCTAATCTATTGATTCTACAATATTCTCTAAGTTCACTAATTTGAACTAATAGGTTTTTTTATTTAAGTTTATGTCCTTTTCCATTAACAATCAGTGTACTTCCTAAAACGTCAGAATGTTTTATGTCAATTAATTCACTGCACCTAATACCTGTCTCAACTAACATTGATAATAAGGTACTGTTAACCACTTCACTTTTTTACACGGATTATTATTACAATACCCCTCGCTTATCCCATATTCAAAAAGACTTCTTATATTTTTTAAGATAGTATTAATATAAATCTCTGAGCGTTTCTTTTGTTGTAGTAGCTTAAAGTACTGCTTAATATGAATATGGTTTACTTCTTCCAATTCTGTAACACCAAACTCTTCCTTAACAAAATGTATAAACCTGCTACAATTACCGTTGTAACCTTTAATTGTTTTTTCGGTATAATTACGAATACGAATTTCTAGCATAAACTCTTTTAACAATGCTTCTAGTTGCATAAAAAAATAACCTTCTGTGACCTGCCCATAGACTGTGTATCACAAAAGGTTACTAATTTATAGTATATCGTAATAGAATAGCTTACAGTTGAAATGAACTTCTTAATTTTCGATACAAAATCTGTGTACCGCAGTCAAGATGTTTCTATAATCGCTCTAAACCGTTGAAAATTCTTATTCTTCCCATCCTTCTGGGAACTCAGCATTGTGCCAAACATCTTGAACATCATCATCATCTTCTAAAGCATCTAATAGCTTTTGAAATTTAGCTGCTGTGTCTTCATCTATAGCTGTATATGTATCTGGTATCATCTTTAATTCAGCTTCTAAAAATTCTAATCCATTTGATTCTAAAGTTTCTCTTACTGCTCCGAAATCTTCCATAGCTGTAGTTATGACAAATACTTCATCTTCAGATGCAAAATCTTCTGCTCCTGCGTCTAAAGCCATCATCATCAATTCATCTTCATCTAATCCTTCTTTTTTCTCTATGATTATTTCACCTTTTCTCTGGAACATAAAAGATACACAGCCTGTTGCGCCTAGATTTCCACCATGCTTTGTAAATGCATGTCTTACATTTCCAGCACTCCTATTTTTATTATCAGTTAAAACATCAACTATTACAGCTATACCTGCTGGACCGTATCCTTCATAAGTTATGTTCTCATAAGTTACATCATTCTGATCACCTGAAGCCTTTTTTATTGATCTCATTATTGTATCTAAAGGCATATTATTAGCCTTTGCCTTTGCTATGACATCTTTTAACTTCGGATTTGCATCAGGATTGGCGCCACCAGTTTTTACAGCTACCATAAGTTCTTTACCTATCTTTGTAAAAATCTTTCCCCTTTTTGCATCTGTTTTGCTCTTTTTAGCTTGTATATTATGCCACTTTGAATGTCCTGACATAAAAAATCCTCCTAACCTAACTATATTCGTAAAAAAATTTCCTTCATATTATAACACAAATCATTACAATCCTTCAACTTTCATATATGATTATATTTCTTCATATAATCTAAATCCTTCTTTAAAAAACACTCCTTCTCTTACTTTGGAAAACTCTACGTTCCCATTTGTAACATCTTTTAACTGTTCTTCTATTTCAGATAGCATTGAATTTTCTTTAATCATTTCTATACAAACTTTATCAGTATATTCAATATTTTCTATATGCCACTTATTTTGTCCGCAGATATACTGCACCTTACCTAAAAGTTCATAATCTATAACCACTTTAATATGTGTGCCTTCTACTTTTTCTACAATTCCTGCATCCTTTATGGCAAGACTTGCCCCTTTTGTATAAGCTCTAGTAAGACCTCCTGTGCCTAAAAGTATACCTCCAAAATACCTAGTTACTACTACCACGCAGTCTGTAATATCATTTTTCTTTATTACTTCTAATACTGGAATTCCACCTGTTCCTTGCGGTTCTCCATCATCACTATATCTTTGTATACCTTTATTTTCACCTATTATATAAGCATACACATTGTGTCTTGCTTCCTTATACTTATTTCTCATGCTTTCTATAAAATCTCTAGCCTCTTCTTCCGAAGACACTCTTTTAACATTGCCTGTAAATATAGACTTTTTTTCTTCAAATTCACCTGTCCCATGTTTTTTTATAGTCTTATAACTCAAACTTATGCCTCCCTGCTAATAAGGATTTCATTTAATATATTTATACCTTTATTTATTTTAAAATTATCAGTTTGAGAATAGCCTAGTCTAAAATACCTTTCTCCTTGACTACTTTTCTTAAAAAAGATTATTCCGGGCGTAATTAATACACCTTTTTCTCTAGATATATAAAATAATTCTTTACAATTCATATCTATTTTTTCATGAATTTTTAGAAAAAAGCTTAACCCTCCCCCTGGAAAGTTAAAACTCACTCTATCTCCAAAAGTTTCTATCATACAATCCTTCATATATAGATATCTTTTATTGTATTCTACTTTTAACAATTCTATATACTCTTTCCAATATCCTTTATTTATATATAAATCTAATGCTCTTTGCATAAGGCTTGATGTGGAAATATCTGTATTGACCTTATAATTTTGCATAACTTCTCTAAATTTTTTTGGAGATACAAGATAACCAATTCTTATACCTGGAAGAAATATTTTAGAAAAACTTTTAATATAAATAACTCTATCATTTTCATCCATACTTTTAAAACTTCTATATTCTATATTTTTATCAAATATTAGTTCTGACAGATAATCATCTTCTATTATATAAAAATTATATTTTTCAGCCAGTTCTAATATATACTTTTTTTTATCCATACTGTAAGTAGCACCTGTAGGATTTTGAAAATAGCTCATAGTATAGAAGCATTTTATTTTATGCTTTTTAAGAATACTTTCAAAACTTTCTATATCTATTCCATCTTGCTGCATATCAGCTTCATATACATTAGCCCTTCTCCAATTGAATACTGTAAGAGCTCCACTATAAGTAGGTTTTTCCACTATTACATTATCATTTACATTTATAAGTGCTTTTGACACTATATCTATACCCTGTTGAGCACCTGAAACTATGAGTATATCATCATTTTCCAAATCATCCTGCCAAAAAAAATGATTTATTGTTTTTCTTAAGCCATCAAATCCCAAAGCTTCTTGATAAACTAGTGCCTCTGCCCCATCTCTGTCAAGAACCTGATTTAATATCTCTTTAAACTCTTTTACAGGGAAGTACATATTTCCTGTAGTTTCTCCTGTAAAGTCAATGCTGTCTTTAAGTTTTCCTGAAGTCAAACTCTTAAAAGTTTCTGAATACTCTCTTTTAAAATTTTTAATAGCATCTTTTCTTTTTGCATAAGTTCCACTGCCAATTTTCAAGTCTACATATCCTTCTTGCTGGAGCTTTTTATATGCATTTACTATAGTAACAGTATTTACTTTTAAGAATTCAGCAAATTTTCTTACAGGGGGCAGCTTTTCACCATCTTTAATCTTATTTTCATCAATAAGATTTTTTATATGTTTCTGCAGCTGTATATATTTAGGTATACCTTCTTCAAAAAACAAAAAATATTTTTCCATAGATTTCCCCCTTTATCAGCAAAATAAAATACCCTTAATAAGGGTATTTATATAAAATATACATTTTCTTTAATTATCATTTTACCATTTTCACTCTTATATTCTCTTTTATCTTTCTTTATTATATTCTTTTTCCAAAGTTCATTCAATATATCTTCCATTTCAATATCGAAATTTTCAAAAAGTCTATCCTTTTTTATATCTTCTGCACTCAAAAACTGATCCTTATTCTTCATAAATTCTATGAGAATATTAGTACTGTCCTTAATGGTATCATCAATTATAGATTGTAAAAAAAACATGGTATCATTTATAGCTTTGACTATATCAGTTTTATTAAAATATAGTTCATCAATGCATTCTTTAAATCTATCATTTAAATTCATAGCCATAGAAGTGGCATCCTTACTTACCATATATCCACTACAATTTACATAAAGTTTTGCAAAATCCTCCATAGATTTTACCGCCATACTATAAGCAGTATATATGCCATCATTAGATAAATATTTTTTGCAAATCCCCATATTCTTTAATGTCCTACCAAGATACACCATGTTCCATCTTTCTTTATCTATATCTGGATAGTACCTGCCATTATTATATCTATTAGTTATATCCATATCTTTAGAAAATACTAATCTTGAAGATGCAAATATCCTATGAATAAATCCACCCCTCAAATCACTTTCATGTAACTGAAGAAATTTTTCTTTTCCCATTAATTTAATATGCACTGGCACTTGTTTTTCTTCTGTATATATATTTTTTATTTCGCCTGGATTTTCTCTTAATATAACAAATAAATCAATATCTGACTCTTCCCACAAGTCTCCAGTAACCATACTGCCAAAAACTAAAACTGCAAGTACTTCTTCATTAGCTTTTAATCTATCTACTATACTATTAAAAGCTTTTTGGTACTGAACTATAGTCTTTTCCATCTTGGTACCCCCTATAAACATAAGTATTCTTTTTTATTTTAGTTTAATTAATGTATATTATATAATACATAGCTTAAAAAATACAATTGAATTATAAACAAGTAATATACAAAATTAAGCTATATTTACATATTATAAATAATATGCCTTATTTTAATGCTTTTTCATTAAAAATTGACTTCTTTAAAGTTCACTTTTTTAATTTTTCCACAGGAATAACATTGATAAATATGAGTACATATTCCTTCTTTATTTTCAATAGGCATGTTAAGGCTATAATCATCTAGAAATTCTTGAATTCTTCCCTTATCATACATAACTCCACCACAATGATCACAGTACAAGTTTTTTTCAAGTATAGAATTGCATAGAGGACATATTTTATCCATGATCTTCACCTCATAAATATTATGTCCTCATAAATTAAAAATATTAAATCATCCTGCTACTAAATTCTCCACTAAATGTTTACACTGCCAAATTATCTTTTCTTCATCAATTTTAACAAATTCCCCTTTCCTCATAATCAAATCTCCATTTATTATTACATATTCAACTTCTGTACCATTAGCAGCAAAAATCAAATTAGAAAAAATATCATAAGCAGGTACCATGTTAGGTTTATTTAAATTAAGCATTATCAAATCTGCAGTATAACCTTCTTTAATTTTTCCTAAGTTATCATAGTTTAAAGCTTTTGCACCATTAAGGGTAGCTATGCTTAACATGAGCTTTGAACTTAGCCTTGAAGGCTGCATGGTTGCAATATTTTGAAGCATGCTACCTGTCTCCATTTCTTCAAACATATTAAGATTATTATTGCTACAAGCTCCATCTGTACCAAGACATACATTGATATCTCTGTCTATCATTTCTACAATGCTTGCAATTCCGCTAGCCAGCTTCATATTGCTTTGAGGATTATAAATTGCACTTACACCATAAGCACTCATTATATCCATATCTTGCTTATTTAAATGTACACAATGGGCTCCCATAGTTTTATTTTCAAATATACCACATTTTTCAAGAAATTCACAAGGTGTTAATCCATATTTATCCTTTATAATATTTATTTCATCCAAAGTTTCAGCAATATGAATATGTATGCCTACTCCTAACTCTTTTGACTTTTCCCCCACCATTTTAAGTGCTTCTTCAGATAATGTATATGGAGAATGAGGAGCTATCATGGTTTTAAGCATGTCATTATCCTTTGTATATACTTCCTTATGCAACTTTTCTGCATAAGCTAATTGATTTTTCCACTCCTCTCCCAAAATGCTAGTTCCCAGTATAGCCCTCATACCAAATTCCTTTGCTGCTTTTCCTACTATATTTTCCATAAAGTACATGTCATTTACAGTAGTAGTTCCTGTCCTTAACATCTCTATCATTGCAAGTTTTGTACCTATTTCTATATGCTCTTCCGCAAATTTTTTCTCCATAGGCCAAACCTTTTCTTCTAACCACTGCATAAGCGGAAGCCCTTCACCAGACCCTCTCATTAGTGTCATAGCAGAATGAGCATGACAATTTATAAGTCCAGGCATAGCACAATAATTCTTACCTTCAATTACTTCCATACCTAAGGTATCGCCTTTGTACTCTCCAGGCTGAACCTTTGTTATAATATTATCTTTTATCAGTATATATCCCTTATCAATAACTTCTCTATCTTCATCCATAGTTATAATCATTAAATCTTTTATTAATATTTTCACGTTGTCCCTCCTATAATTATTAATTTAGAATATAATTATGGCATTTATTGTAAATTTCTTCATCTACATCTGCTTTTATATAAGTTCCATTATCTTTATACTCTTCTTCCTTAATTTTCGCATTTCTATGAAGATAAGCTACTACATTTTGCTCCGAATAAGGTATTAAATATTCCACGGTCTTTAATGTGTATGGAAGCTTTTCAGAAATTTTACTTAAAACAGCATCTAGGTTTATACTCTGTTTTGCGGATATCTCTATGATATCCATGTCTTTATATTTTTCCTTTAGGCATTGAAGTTTTTCTTTAGAAACCTTATCAATTTTATTTAGAATTAATAAAATAGGTTTTTCTTTAACTCCAAGTTCCGAAAGCACTTTTTCTACAGCTTCAATCTGTTCCATAGCATTTTCTGAAGAAGCATCTACTACATGAAGAAGAATATCTGAAAATATAACCTCTTCAAGAGTAGATTTAAAAGCTACTACTAGTTCATGAGGAAGTTTCTTTATAAATCCTACAGTATCAGTTAAAGTTACTGTTCTATTATCTGGTAAAACCACAGCACGAGTAGTAGTATCTAATGTTGCAAAAAGCATATCTGCTTCAAAAACCTTTTCCTTTTGGGAAGAATCTTTTAGAGATGCAATTTCACATATTTTATTTCTCAAGGTAGATTTCCCCGCATTCGTATATCCTACAATCGATACTTGATTTATATTCTGCTTATTTCTTTTTTCTCTCTGTATCTCTCTGTTTCTTCTTACTTTCTCTAGCTCAGCATTTAAATCATATATTCTTTCTCTTATATGTCTTCTATCTGTTTCAAGCTTTTTTTCACCAGGCCCTCTAGTACCTATACCGCCTCCTGTTCTAGAAAGTACTGTACCTAATCCGCCAAGGCGAGTATATCTATACTTTAATTGTGCAAGTTCTACTTGAATTTTTGCCTCCCTGCTTTTTGCCCTTCTAGCAAATATTTCCAATATAAGTGTAGTTCTATCTATTACTTTGCATCCTATGATTTCTTCTAAATTTCTAACCTGTGAGCCTGTAAGTTCGTCATCAAATATTACAAGATTTAATCCATAGGCTTGCCTTATCATAGCTATCTCATCTGCTTTTCCACTTCCTACATAGTAAGCAGAATCAATTTTATTTCTATTTTGAAAAATTTTGTATAGCACAGGAATATTGCAAGCAAAAGCAAGTTCCTCTAGTTCTTCAAGGCTCTCTTCACTGTCACACCCGACTATAACAGCTTTTTCACTATTATCTTCTTTTATATTACTACTATTCATTATGCTTTCGATATATTCAATCTTATCTTTTATATTATATGTTAAGGCCGCTTCTAAAGTCATGGGATTTGATATATCATAAGTTAAAATGTCATCTTTAATATCACAGAATCCTAAAGATATATCTAATATATCGCCATCTTTTATTCCAATAGCTGCTATGCAATCTAATTTAAGTTTTAAAAGAGCAGAATTATCAAGCGCAGAAAGTTTCGATATTCCATTAGGATGCGTATGTATAACTCTTATGCCTGATAACTTTTTTTCTTTTATATCCATTATAGGAACTTCTACAGTAGAACTATCTCCAATAGCTACACTAACCACATTCCCTTTTCTATCTATAGCTATACTGATTTCTCTTTCTAAAATAGAGCTTACTTTTACACACTTATTTATTAATTCTTCATTAGCAATAGAATCTTTTGGCACTCTACTTTCATACATAAGCTCTAACTCGTCTAATATATGATTTTTTACACCTTCTACATTTCCATATATCATAAAAAACACTCCTTGATAAAATATTCTATAACAATCCTTAAATAAAAAAACTATATAAAATTTATATTAAATTGAATGTTTTTCTTCACCTCGACTTACTATATACTTGACAACTTTCATATAATTTTATACTATAAAAACAATATTGTAAATATCTAAGGTGTGGAGGATTACAATGGAAGAAAAAAGCAGAAATATACTAATCAATGAAGATCAGATTTCTAAAAGAATTTCTGAGGTAGGAACTGAAGTATCAAAATATTATGAAGGTAAGAATCTCTACGTGTTGTCATTATTAAGAGGTAGTTTCATATTTGCAGCTGATCTTGTAAGAAAAATAACTGTACCTACTAAAATAGGTTTCATGACTACATCTAGCTATGGTCATAACGAACAAAGTTCTGGTAATGTAAAAATAGTAAATGATATACCTGATGACATAAAAGGTTATGATGTACTTGTGGTAGATGACATAGTTGATTCAGGCATAACCATGCAATACGTCATGGAACATGTAAAGTCTTTAGGCGCAAAATCAGTTAATTGCTGCGTGCTTTTAGATAAGCCGGAAAGAAGAAAGGTAGATATTAAGCCTGGCTTCTGTTGCTTTGAAATAGAAGATGTATTTGTAGTAGGCTACGGCTTAAATTATGGTGATTACTACAGAAATATACCTTATGTATTCAATTGGGAAGAAAAATAACCCTATTCACCTTGTTAGCTTAATGCTATCAAGGTGAATTTTTTTAAGAATTTATGGAATACTATGCTTTATATCTTCTACCTTAAAATCTATAGCTGTTCTTGGTATCTTTCCTACTATTATGGTCTCGCAAATAGGCACCTCATTTGTTACCCTTATATTTTTACTTTTTAAAGGCAATATTATTCTTATATCAGTGCTAATTTCTAAATATATCTTATGTCTAGTCTGATTTATTCCTGCACTTTCAAATGTAGAAGAATATTTTGTTTCAATATGTCCTGCAGGCTGCATCTTAACTTTTATTTTAGGTCCAAAATTAGCTAATATATTATTTTTAAGTATATATCCTGCAGGAATTTCTATTCCTACACTACCCAGTTTTCTTATATCTTTTTGTGAGTTTAATGCCACTTCTGTAGCCATAGAATTCATTTTTAATGTGTTTGCCTTTATCATAGAAATATTTCCTTCTTCGTCTTTATGTACATCCATTATATCCTCATAATCAAAATTTTGTGAATAATATTGAAGTATATTAGAATTTATTATTTCTAAAGCCTTATATTTCATTTCTTCTTCAGCCACTAAAAACACTGTAGATACTACTATACTATCAAATATATATATAAATATATTGAATAAAGTTACCAAAATAATTATAATGATTATAAAATTTGTTTTTAAAGATGAATTTCTTTTTTTCATAAGATATTCACTTCCTTTACATTAATCATTATTATTTTAATGTTCATTATTTTATAATATGCTATAATATGTTATAATATTTTAGTTAATATTTAAAATAGTATAGTTCTTATAGGAGGAATTATATGAATCATCAAAAGAAAACTAAAAATAAAAAAAAGACAGGTAAGGTATTTAAAACTATATTAATGATATTATTATTTATTATCTTATTTGCATCAGTTACTTTAGGAGGTGTAGTCTTAGCAATAATTAAAACAGCACCACCCCTTGATCTTAATGCTATATTATCGTTAAATGAGGTATCTGTAATATATGATGCTAAGGAACAATATATGGATGATGTTCCTACAGATGAAAAAAGGTCCATGATTTCTATAAATGAAATGCCTGAAAATCTAAAAAATGCTTTTATCAGCATAGAAGATGAACGATTTAGAGAACATAATGGATTAGACATAAAAAGAATTTTTGGGGCATTCTATATTGATGTGAAAAATAAAATCACTGGTAAAAATGGTCTTCATGGTGCTTCCACTATAACTCAACAGCTTCTTAAAAACACCGTATTAACTCCTGAAATAAGCTTGAAAAGAAAAATTCAAGAAATGTATTTGGCAAGACAGCTTGAGAAAAAGCTTAGTAAAGATCAAATACTAGAAGCGTACCTAAATACTATATTTTTAGGTGGCAGAGCCAATGGTGTGGAAGTTGCATCAAAACAATATTTTAATAAAAATACAAAAGATTTAAATCTCATAGAAAGTGCTTACTTGGCAGGAATTACTCAAAGTCCATCTATATACTATCCGTTTTCACCTTCATCCAAGAAAAATCCATCCAAGTATATAAATAGGACAAAAACTGTATTAAAAAAAATGCTTGATAATAAATATATTAGCCAAGCTGAATTTGATAAATCTATAAAAGATTTGGACAATGGTAACTTAAAATTTGTAGCTCCAAATTACAGCGATAAACTTAATTATGAGTGGTTTTCAAGACCTGTTATGTCAAAAATCAAGCAGGACTTAAAAACACAGTATCATTATTCTGATAACGAAGTAAATAGACTCCTTAAGTATGGTGGTTTAAAGATATACACTACCATGGATAAATCTTTACAAGATTACTCCCAAGATATATTAACTAATGCAAATAAATATATTGATATAGTTCAGGCAAAAGATAAAGCAGGAGTTATTCAACCACAAATGTCTGCAGTAATAATGGACTATCATACTGGGCAGGTTAAAGCCATCATTGGCGGTAGAGGTGAACAAGGGGCTGCTTCTTATAATAGAGCTTCTTCAGATAATTTTTTAAGGTCTACAGGTTCTACTATAAAACCTTTAACAGTATATACACCAGCTATAGACTTAAAGCTTGCTAATGCTTCTACTATAGTTGAAGATGCTCCTTTATCTCAAGAGTTTATGGATAAATATAAATATGAAAAAGGCCCCAAAAATGTTACTAATAAATTTGTAGGACCTGTTACTATAAGAGATGCTTTAGCTTATTCTATAAATATAGTAGCTCTAAAAGTAGAAGATACAATAGGACTTGAAAATGGTGTAGCTTATGCTGAAAAATTCAGAATACCATTTAATAGTGTATCAAGAACTAGTATATCTGCTTTAGCTTTAGGTCAGTTTGATAATAGAAAAGATGGTGCTAATCCCCTATATATGGCATCAGCATATGGAACCTTTGGAAATAACGGCATATACACAGAACCTATATTATATACTAAAGTTGTAGACAGAACTGGAAAAGTTCTATTAGAGAATAAGCCTCAACAAAAAAAGGTAATTTCTCCTCAAACTTCATACATAATGTATGATCTTTTAAAAGGTCCTGTAAAAGCATATGCAAAAGGAGCTAAAATCGGTGACATGCCTGTAGCAGGCAAAACAGGTACTTCTGAAAGTAATAAAGATTTATGGTTCTGCGGATTAACACCTTATTATTCTGCAGCAGTATGGATAGGTAAAGACTATCCTGAAGAAATAAGGACTAGTAATGGCGAATCCTACAGCGGCTCTACAGCAGGTGTGCTATGGGGAATGATCATGAAAAAGGCTCATGAAGGATTAGAAGTAAAAGATATAGAAATTCCTTCTGGTATAATAAAAGCAAAGGTATGTATGGATTCAGGCAAAATACCTACAGAACTTTGTTACAAAGATCCTAGAGGAAATAGAATTATGGAGGATTTATTTTTAGAAGACGCTGTTCCAACTTCCCTATGTAATGCCCATATAGAAATAAAGGTTAATAAATTAAATGGCAAAATTGCCACAGAAAATACTCCTGCAAATTTAATTGAAAGCAGATTATTTTTAAAAAAGGAATATGCAGCATCTGTAAAAGATCCTAAACTTATAGAACCTACCGAAAAAGATGACTATAAACCAGGACCACCTCCTGATGAAAATACCAATGTTATTCCTCCTGATAATAATGAAGAAAAAGGTACAGGTAATAGCAATAATAATGAAATAACTCCTCCAGGAAATATAAATACCAATAAACCTAATCAGTAAAATTTATAGTTAATAAAAAGCCCCTGTTTATACAGAGGGCTTTTTATAATTCTCTAAACATACAACTTCAATCCAAGGCGCATCTTCAAAAAAATTATGTTCTTTTTTATATGCCCTAGCATAAACCACCCTGGAAATACCAGAAGCAATTATTATTTTTGTACATTCCATGCAAGGCTCTGCTGTAATATATATGGTAGCATTCTTTCTTTCTTCTGGTGAACATTCCATAATTGCATTTATTTCTGCATGTATAGTTCTTTTACAGTGCTCATTTATCATGAGACACCCTACATCATCACAATGATCAAGTCCTGAGGGACTTCCATTGTAACCTGTACCTTTTATTCTCTTATCTTTTACTACTAATGCTCCTACATGAAGCCTAGGGCATGTACTTCTCTCTTTAACCATAAAAGCTATGTCCATGAAATAAGTATCCCAGTCTTTTCTCATAGAGTACCTCCTTATTTAACTCTTAAATTATTTCAGTATTAATACTATTTTATTAATAAGAATACAAAATCTCAACCTAATTAAAATTTTCTTTACATTTTATGTGTCTTTTCCATTAAAGTCAAAAAAGCTCAAGGTTTAAACCTTGAGCTTCTTATCATGGTATATGCGACTAAGTCTATAAGCCGAGTTCTGTATTTGACAATCATCTATCTAGGCCCATTGTTACCAATAAGCTCCAGCGACACACCCGGAGGCGGAGCGGGCAACTCCAAATCGCCTCCCTATTCGGTCTTGCTCCAGATGGGGTTTACATAGCCGCAAAGTCGCCAATGCGCTGGTGAGCTCTTACCTCGCCTTTCCACCCTTACCAGGTAGCAAAGCTACTTCATCAAGAAATCTTGATTCTGGCGGTATATCTCTGTTGCACTTTCCTTCGAGTCACCTCGACTGGGGGTTACCCAGCACCCTGCCCTATGGAGCTCGGACTTTCCTCTCCCGGTAAATTACCGGCAGCGATTGCCTGGCTTACTCGCAAAACTATATTATCACATAATACTTTAAAAATCAAATGTTATTTTTATGCTAAATTTGAATGTTAAACTCCTTTATAAACTATTTAGCAATTCACGCTTAGCTTCCCTACTATTGTGAAGTTTCTTTTTTAATTGTATTCTCATTTAGCATATTATAATTGCTATCTGCAAATGCTATGCTTATATAAATTTCAAACCGTAAAATTAACTATATAAATTTATTATAGAATCTTAAAATAATGAAAGGAGCGTATTAATGAATATTAATGAAAACTTGAATGGAGTATTAAAATCCTATTGGATAGATTCCAGTGAAAACACTTATTACCCTTTTCTCACTAAAGATATCAAAGTAGATGTAGCCATTATAGGTGGAGGTATAGTTGGTATTACTTCTGCGTTGCTTCTTAAATCTGAAGGTGTAAAAATTGCTCTTCTAGAAGGCTATAAGATGGTACAGGGTGCCTCAGGCTATACTACTGCAAAGATAACCTCTCAACACGATCTTATATACAGTAAACTGATAAATAATGTGGGATTAGAGAGAGCTATGCAGTATGCAGAAGCTAATGAAAAAGCAATAACTTTTATAGAAGATATTATAAAAAAATATTCTATAGACTGTGATTTTAAAAAACTTTCTGCCTGTATTTATACAGAAAAAGAAGAATTTATAGATTCTATTGAAAAAGAAACTGAAGCTGCACTAAAATTAGGATTAAAAGCAGAATATGTAAAAGACATTCCTCTTCCTTTAAATACAAAAGCAGCTTTATATTTTAAAAATCAAGCTCAATTTCATCCTAGAAAATATCTTTTAAGCCTTCTACATCAGATTTCAAAAAATGAAGATATGATATTTGAAAATACGAGAATAATAGACATATCTCCAGGTAGTCCCATTACTTTAACTACAGATATAGGTAACAAAATCCTAGCTTCTAAAGTTATTATAGCTTCACATTTCCCATGCTATGATGGTACTGGCTTATACTTTACTAGATTGAAACCTGAAAGGTCCTATATAATAGCTGGAAAATTAAAAGAGAAATTTCCCGAAGCTATGTTTATTAATTGCGAAGAACCTGGAAGATCTATGAGAAGCCAGCCTTTCAATGAAGGTGAAATGGTACTATTTGGTGGCGAAAGTCATAAAACTGCCCATGGAGAGAATTTTAAAAAGCACTATGAGAATCTTATAGAATTTGCTAAAGATAAATTTAATGCTGAAGAAATAAAATACAGATGGTCTGCACAAGATTATACCACTTTAGATGGGGTTCCATACATAGGAAAGCTTACTTCGGATAAAGAAAATATATATGTAGCTACTGGTTTTGCTAAGTGGGGCATGACTTTAGGTACAGCTTCTGCTTTCATACTAAAAGATATAATAGTAGATGGAGAAAGTCCTTATCAATATGTATTTAGCCCTTCTAGAGCAAATTTTTTATCTTCAGCAAAAAATTTTATTGTGGAAAATACTGATGTAGCTAAAGAACTGATTAAAGGAAAGTTATCCCCGGCTAAAGAAGAATCAGAACCTAATATTGGTGAAGCAAAAATCACTGAAATCCAAGGGAAAAAATATGGAGTTTATAAAGATGAAAACGGCACATTGTATACCCTTGATATAACCTGTACTCATGCAGGTTGTGAGCTTAAATGGAATGATGCAGAAAACAGCTGGGATTGCCCATGCCACGGCTCTAGATTTACCTTTGATGGAAAGATAATAGAAGGTCCCGCATTAAAACCTTTAAATCATTATAATGATAAACCTAATGATGTAGAACCAAATATTTTTTAATATAATCTTAAGCTTATAAAAAATCAGCAAGTCTTTATAAAGACTGCTGATTTTTACAATTAAATTTAAATAAATTCATAAGGATCTTTAGATCTTTCAGATACATAGAATTCTATATTTTTATCTTTAACTTGAGCAAAATTCTTCACTTTCTCTGATATGATTTTAAATATAGGCCACTCTGAAGGAAAATGACCTATATCCGCTATTGCTATACCCATCTCCTTAAAATCGCTTACTGGATGATAAGTAGTATCTCCAGTTATGATAAAATCTGCTCCCTTCTTTAAAGCTTCCCAAAAATAATCCTGACCTGCTCCATTTATTAAAGCTATCTTATTTATTCTTTTCTGTTTATCTCCAACAAATCTCAGATGTTCTATACTAAGTCTTTCTTTAATAAGATTTAGTACTTCCTCTGAAGTCAAAGAGGGTTTAAGAGACACCATTCTCCCTATGCCAGCTCCTTCATATTCTCTGTTTGGATCAATTATATCTAAAGTATCAAATCCTAAAAGCTTAACTAAGGTATCATTCATACCCTGGCTTACAGAATCAAGGTTAGTATGGCTGCTATAAAGATTTATATCATTTTTAATTAATTCTATAATTTTTTTACCCTGCAGTGAATCTGTAGTTATAGAGGAAGGCTTTTTAAAAAGAAGAGGATGATGGGTTATAATAAGATTAACACCTTTTGTCTTTGCCTCTTCTATTACTTCTAGAGTGCAGTCAAGAGCAACTAGTATGCCCTTAATATCTGCTTCCTTATCCCCTACCATTAATCCAACATTATCATAACTCTCTTTTAGATCTAAAGGAGCAAAATCCTTCATATATTCCATTATATCCTTAACTTTTAAAGACATTTAAGCATCTCCTCTAATTTAATAATATAATAACTCACTTGATTTTTTCTTGTTAAAGCTCCAGGTGTCATCTCTGTTATATTATTATATATATTCTTATATCTATTTATTTTATAATTTAAATAATCTTTTAAAAGAGGATGTTTTTTCTCTATAAGTATAGGACTTATTTCATAATATATCTCTTCAATATCTTCTTTAGGTTTACTTCCATATTTAGCTTTGATTATTTCATAAAATATGCCTTCTTCATAGCAAAGCTCTTCATCTATTATGTAAAAGCCTTTATGGTATAAATATTTTCTAATAACTTCTGGATTTTGTACAGGTTGTAAAATCATATATTTCAAAGTTTTCACAATAGATATATCTTCTTCTATTATATCTCTTATAAGATTACCACCCATACCTGCTATGATTGCTGCGTCTGCTTCTCCTTTTTTTATGGTAGATAGTCCAGGGCCTTTTCTGCAATCAATTTTATTAGAAAGTCCTTCCATAGACACATTTATTCTGGCCTTTTCCACAGGACCTTTATTTATATCAGAAGCTACTGCAAAACTACATATACTGTTTTGCACCATAAATATAGGCACATATCCATGATCTGTACCTACATCTACTATTTTATGGCAATGATCTGCTAAATCTATTATGCTTTTTAACCTTTTACTTAATTCCATAATTACTCCTTTAAATAAATGATATTATTATCCTTATCTGAATAAACAAAAATGTTACTGCAATCACTAGAGGAATATATATATATTTATATGCAGATTTTCTATCATATTTTGCATAAAAATATGAAGCATAATACATACAGACTAATATTATCATATTTAAAACACCATAAGTCATCTGTCTAAATGCAAACTGTTTACCTGTTCCAAAATCAATAGGTCTAAATAGGGCATCAAAGCTTAAAGGCATTTGAGCAGGCAACTTCCGTGTTAAGTATAATATAAAAGGATTAATAGTAAGAATAAATATCAAAAGACTCACTATTATAAATGGAATAAAAAAACTTTTATCTTTATATATATCCACTGACTTATTTATTTTAGTAGTGAACTCCTTCATAGTTATTCCTTTTTCAATAAGCCTTTTTTCAAATTCACTGGAAAGCTCTGGTGATATACCATAACTTGTACCTTCAGTCTTTAAATATATGGCTTTACTAGACGAAGTTATATACATATTAGCTATGCCTATCTTGTCTATAACACTTTTCCCGAAAGCAAATTTATTACTGCCTACCCCTGATATTTTAACTCCTTTTATAATACCTTCTTCCTTGTGATATCCCTCTATAGATTTTATGGGTATGATTATATTTTTAAATCCAAATAATCCTGATATTTTTATATTATCATTATCAACCTCATAAATAAGAGATTTAGCAAGTAAAACATAATATAAGCAATAAAGGGTAAATACCAGCATAAATATTCTAAATAGATATAATAAAATGTACGAATCAATATATTTAGTTATTATGCCCATAAGAACATCCCCAAAAATCAAAATAGCTAGTATGTTAATAGATGCCATGCTTTTTTCGGGTTTGTATTTTTTCATATTCTCCACCTCTCTTAAGTGATATTATAGCATATAAAGAGGCATTTTCAAATATTTGCTTAATTAAAAATAGAAGCACCATTAAGGTGCTAATCTAAATAATCTTTTAGTTTTTTACTTCTACTTGGATGTCTTAGTTTTCTTAAAGCCTTAGCTTCTATCTGTCTTATTCTTTCTCTAGTTACATTGAACTCCTTACCAACCTCTTCAAGAGTTCTAGCCCTTCCATCATCTAATCCAAATCTTAATCTCAATACCTTTTCTTCTCTTGGTGTTAAAGTATCAAGTACATTTATAAGCTGTTCTTTTAGCATTGTAAAAGCTGCTGCTTCTGCAGGAGCAGGTGCTTCATCATCAGGTATAAAGTCACCTAAGTGACTATCTTCTTCTTCTCCAATAGGTGTTTCAAGTGAAACAGGTTCCTGAGCTATTTTCATTATTTCTCTAACTTTGTCTACAGGCATATCCATTACCTCAGCAATTTCTTCTGGAAGAGGTTCTCTGCCTAATTCTTGAAGCAGCTGCCTTGAAACCCTGATTAACTTATTAATAGTTTCTACCATGTGGACGGGTATTCTTATGGTTCTCGCCTGATCTGCTATGGCTCTTGTTATAGCCTGCCTAATCCACCAAGTAGCATAAGTACTAAACTTATATCCTTTTCTATAATCAAATTTCTCTACTGCCTTTATAAGGCCAAGATTTCCTTCTTGAATTAAATCCAAAAATAACATTCCTCTTCCAACATACCTTTTAGCAATACTTACTACTAATCTTAAATTTGCTTCAGCCAATTTTTTCTTAGCTTCTTGCTCTCCCTGCTCTATTCTCTTTGCAAGTTCTATTTCTTCTTCTGAAGAAAGCAATGGTACTTTACCTATTTCCTTCAAATACATTCTAACAGGATCATCTATGGCTATGCCTTCTGGTACAGAAAGATCTAACTCATTCTCCTCATCTATTTCATCATTAATATCTCCTATAACATCAATACCCATAGATTCTAATACTTCATAGATCTTTTCTATTTGTTCTGGACTCAAATCTATTTCATCCAATTCATCCATTATCTCTTTATAAGTTAAGGTACCTGACTTTTTTCCTTTTTCGATAAGCTTTTTTACTACAGCCATCTTTGCACTTCTATCTTTATTGTTGTTATTCTTATTTCCTTCCGCCATAAGTGCCTATTCCCTCCTTATCTATCTCTTTCTGAAGTTCTATAAGCTTTTTAGCTAAGCTCAAGGATTCTTCTATCATCCCTTTGTTTTCATAAGTTTTAATTTTTTCCATTATCTCTTTCTTAGACTCCTCTAATCTGTATTTTCTTAAAATTGCTTTATAATCCTTTATAAGCTTTTCTCTATCTGACTCTTCACCCATTAAATCCATTTCTTTTATGTATATCCATTCTTTTAAACTTTCTGCATCATCACACTTAGATTCTATATAATTTTCTATATCCTTACGCTCTGATAAACAGCTCTCAATTATGATATTATATATTTTTTTATGGGAATTTAATATGAGTTCTGAAACTTCTAGATTACTTGTAATTAAATTATAATTATCTTTTTCAAGCATAAGTTTTAATAAACTTCTCTCTGCTTTTATATAAGCTGGTTCTACATATAAATTAGATGTAACACTAGTGATACTATTGGAATTTTGTACATAATCAGACTTCTTTGCCATTTGTCCTTTTAAAACATCATACATGACTTGTTCGCCAATACCTGTTTCTTCGGATATCTTTTTTATATAAACATTTTTCTCAATAGTATCTAAATTAGCTAATATATCCATAACATTCCTGATATATTTTATTACCATTTCATTATTAGAAAAATTTATTCCTTCCTTAGCCTTATCTAATCTATAGTCTATAAAAGGTTTAGCATTATGTACAAGTTCAAGAAAAGCTTCTTTTCCATGAACTCTAATGTATTCATCTGGATCCTTTGCTTCAGGAATGCTAAGAACTCTAAGATCAAATCCAGTATTTTTCAATATTTCAAGTCCTCTTAAAGTTGCCATCTGTCCAGCTAAATCTGCATCATAAGATATTATAACTTTATCTGCATATCTTTTTAAAAGTCTAGCTTGATTTACTGTAAGGGCCGTTCCTAAAGAGGCAACTACATTTGTTATACCATGCTGATGCAGTGATATGCAATCCATGTAACCCTCCACTATTATAAAAGTTCTATCATTATTATTACTTTTAATAGCAAAATTTAAACCATATAAATTAGTACCTTTATAAAAAATCATAGTCTCAGGTGAATTTAAATATTTAGGTTTGGAATCATCTAATACTCTTCCTCCAAAACCTATTACTCTTCCTCGATGATCAAATACAGGAAACATTACTCTATTCCTGAATCTATCATAAAAACCACCCTTATTTTTGGCTATAGAAAGACCTGCCTCTGAAACTTGTTTGGGAGAAAATCCCTTAGCTTTTAAGAATTTTAAAAGGCTATCCCAACTATTTAAAGAATAACCTAAACCAAATCTTCTAATGGTAGTTTCAGATATGCCTCTCTTTATAAAATATTCTTTAGCCATCTTACTTTTATTTAAATTGTTGAAAAAGTATTTTGCTGCTTCTACATTGATTTTGTAAAGTATATTCCTTTTGTCATAACCTTTTTTATCTTTATCTTCTTCTATAGCTATATTAGCCCTATCAGCTAAAAATTTTATTGCTTCTACATAAGATAAATTTCTATGTTTCATAACAAAGGTTATTACATTTCCTGCTTCTCCACAGCCAAAACATTTATATATCTGCTTATCGCTTGATACACTAAAGGAGGGTGTCTTCTCATGATGAAAAGGACATAGTCCAAAATAATTACGGCCAGAGCGCTTTAACTTTACAGTTTCAGATATAACATCTATAATGTCATTTTGCTCTTTTACTTTTTCAATTATCTCCTCTGGTATAACCAATGAGACTTCCCACCTATCTTTAATTAATTATAAATTTCAACAAAGAATTATATATTCGACATAAATTTATATATTCCTTCTTTTTTATAAAATTTTATGTGTTTTTTTGTATTACATTGTTATTATATATTCTTTATAAAATTAATTTTTCCTTCAATATTTTTATATTTTTATGTTATTATATTTTCTCATATTCTCAAATACTAGTTTATCCATAATAGGGTAAAAAATATTCCTTTTTAAATTAATATATTACAAACTTTGGTACATATATGTTGTTAAATAATACCAAACAGTAATCATCACTCATACCTGCAATATAATCAGCTACTCCCCTTTCAATACCTTCCCTCTCTACTATTTCTCTATAAATAGATGGCATTTCTTCAGCATGATTGAAAAAATAATAATAAACTTGATAAAGAACAAATTTAGCTTTATCCCTTTCTGCTTTTAATGTAGAACCTAAATAAACTTTTTTAAACATAAAAGCTCTTAAAGAATATAAAGCATCCTCAATAGGTTTACTTAATGACACCTCTTTGATACCTTTTTCAACATTATCTAAAGTAGTGTATATACAATCTTTAACAAGGGTATCTATTCTTTCACCATGAGTTTTGCCTAAAATCTCTAAAATATCTTCAGGCAAATCATCATATTGTAAAATGCCAGCCCTCATAGAGTCATCTATATCATGATTCACATAAGCTATTTTATCACTGTATTTTACTATTTGACCTTCTAAAGTAATAGCCTTCTCTCCTCCAGGAGAAAAACCACTATGTTTTAATATTCCATCTAATACTTCTTGAGTAAGATTTAATCCTTTCCCATTATTTTCAATGTATTTTAAAACTCTAACGCTATTCTCATTATGATGAAATCCACCTGGCAAGAGTTCATTCAAAACTTCCTCTCCATTATGAGCAAAGGCTACATGTCCTATATCATGACCTAAAGCTATAGCTTCTATTAGATCTTCATTTAATCCTATACCCTTTCCTATGGTCTTAGCTATTTGAGAAACTTCCAGAGTATGTGTAAGCCTAGTTCTATAATGATCTCCAGAGGTTTTTATATATACTTGAGTTTTATGCTTCAGTCTTCTAAAAGATTTGCTATGAAGTATTCTATCTCTATCGATCATATAGTAAGTTCTTACCTCATCTGGTTCTTCATCCCTATCTCTTCCAAGAGAACTTTCAGAAAATGAAGCCTCTTTTATAAGAGAAAGTCTTTCATTTCTTTCAATTTTTTCTCTTATATTCATATCGTTCACCTCTTGTATAATTTATTTCTATATTGAATATAAAAATTCCTTTTTAATTATAAAAATATGTATAATATTATGTGCAATTTAATATGCTATTAATGGAATATTTTTCAGGGAGTGTCATGTCATGCCTCAAGAAGCTAAGGAGTATGATTATAATCTATTATCTGAAGATAATATAAAAAAATACATTCTTCCTTATTATAATTTAGAATATGCTACTGTTACCCAGATAAAATTTAAAGACACAGAGAAACAAAGAGCAGTATACAAAGTAGAAACAGATTCTAATTGCTATTGTCTCAAGAAAGTCTATTTTAATATGAAAAATCTCTTATTTGTATATTCTGCTATAGAATGGTTACACAGAAACGATATAAGAGTTCCTAGAATACTACCTACTTATAACGGTAATAGGTTTGTGGAAAAAGATAATATGCTATTTATATTAAATACTTGGATAGATGGAGAAAAATGCGATTATGACAATATAGAAAATATAGTAGACTCTTCTTCCAATCTAGCAAAAATGCATAGTGTCTGCAAAAATTTTTATCCTATTGAAGGAAGCGAATTAAGAAAAGGATATGATGATATATATGCTTCTACAACTAAACACTTTGAACAGCTTTTAAATTCTTCTAACTTGGCTTTTAAATACAAAGATAAGTTTTCAAAAATATTTCTTCAAAGTTTTGATACAAAAATTAAGCTGGCTAAATTAGCTCTGCAAACATCTTCTACCATTAACAAAAACAAATTAGAAAAATCTCTATGCCATGGAGACTATGTAAATAAAAACATAATATTCGATAAAGAAAATAATATTTGGGTTATTGATTTTGATAAATGCAAAATGGATTATTGCATTCATGACATCTCATACTATTTAAGAAGACTGCTTAAAAGAGATAACACAAAATGGGATTTAGAAATAGCGGTAAATGCACTAAATAATTACGAATCCATACGTGAACTTTCTTTTGATGAATATAAATACTTACTTGTATATCTATCTTTTCCTCAAAAATATTGGAAAATATCTCGAGATTATTATAATAATATAAATAAATGCAATAAAAATTCATTTTGCAAATTACTTTCTAGAACCACAACAAAAAATGATTCTCAACTGGATTTTTGCATAGAATTTAAAGCTTATATAGAAAACAAATTTAAATGCAAAATAACTTAAAAGGCCACTTTTAAAAAAGTGGCCTTAATTAATTTAAGTTATCTCTTGTTCTTAACCTGTGCCTGTGCTGCAGCAAGTCTTGCAAGTGGAACTCTAAATGGTGAGCAAGATACATAGTTAAGTCCTACATTGTGGCAGAACTCTACTGAAGATGGATCTCCGCCGTGCTCCCCGCATATACCAAGCTTAATATTTGGTCTTGTAGCTCTTCCTTTTTCTGCAGCCATTTTAACAAGTTGACCTACTCCTGTTTGGTCTAATTTAGCAAATGGATCAAATTCGTATATTCTCTTTTCATAGTAGTCTTTTAAGAACTTACCAGCATCATCTCTAGAGAATCCGAAAGTCATCTGTGTTAAATCATTTGTACCAAAGGAGAAGAATTCAGCTTCTTTAGCTATCTCATCAGCTGTTAAAGCAGCTCTTGGTATTTCTATCATGGTTCCTACCATGTACTTCATTTCAATACCTTTTTCTTTTAATACTTTTTCAGCAGTTTCAACTACTACATCCTTAACATATTTTAATTCTTTTATTTCTCCAACAAGTGGTATCATTATTTCAGGAACTATATCATAGCCTTTTCTCTGCTTAACATCTATAGCAGCTTCTATTATAGCTCTTGCCTGCATTTCTGCAATTTCTGGATAGGATACAGCAAGACGGCATCCTCTATGACCCATCATTGGATTGAATTCATGTAGAGATTCTATGGTTGCTTTTAATTCATCAAAAGTCATTCCCATTTCTTTAGCTAAATCTCTTATATCTTCTTCATCTGTTGGTAAGAATTCATGTAGTGGTGGATCTAGAAGTCTTATAGTAACAGATCTTCCTTCCATAGCTTCATATATACCTGCAAAGTCTTCTCTCTGCATTGGTAATAATTTAGCTAGAGCTTTTCTTCTCTGTTCCTCTGTCTTAGCTACTATCATTTCTCTAACTGCAGGTATTCTATCTTCTGCAAAGAACATATGCTCAGTTCTGCAAAGACCTATTCCTTCTGCTCCAAACTTAACAGCCTGAGCTGCATCTCTTGGAGTATCTGCATTAGTTCTAACTTTTAATTTTCTTATTTCGTCAGCCCATTTCATGAATATTTCAAAGTGACCGCTTATTTCTGGTTCTACTGTATTTATAGCTGTACCATATACATTTCCTGTAGTTCCGTCTAAAGATAAGTAGTCTTTATCAGTATATACTTTTCCATCAGCTTCTACAGTTCTCTTCTCTTCATTAACTTTTATTGCTTCACAACCTGCAACGCAGCAAGCTCCCATTCCTCTTGCAACAACTGCAGCATGAGAAGTCATTCCGCCTCTTACAGTAAGGATACCTTCAGCAGCAATCATTCCTTCTATATCTTCTGGTGAAGTTTCTAATCTTACAAGAACAACCTTTTCACCTTTTTCATGTCTTTCTTTTGCTTCTTCAGCTGTAAATGCTATTTTACCGCAAGCTGCTCCTGGTGAAGCTGGTAATCCTTTAGCTATTGGAGTAACTGCTTTTAATTCTTTAGCATCAAAAGCTGGATGTAATAATGTATCTAATTGTTTTGGCTCAACCTTTAATATAGCTTCTTCTTTAGTTAACATTTTTTCTTCAACTAAATCAACAGCTATCTTTAACGCAGCTTGAGCTGTTCTCTTACCATTTCTTGTCTGTAAGAAGTATAGTTTTCCTTCTTCTATAGTAAATTCCATATCTTGCATGTCTCTGTAGTGATCTTCTAGCTTATTAACTATATCCATAAATTCTTTGTATATTTCTGGCATATCCTCTTTAAGCTTTTCGATTGGAGCTGGTGTTCTTATTCCAGCAACAACGTCTTCACCTTGAGCATTCATTAAGTATTCAGCAAAGATCTTCTTTTCTCCTGTAGATGGGTTTCTTGAGAATGCAACACCAGTTCCTGAAGTAGCGCCCTTATTACCAAATACCATTTGCTGAACATTAACTGCAGTACCCCAATCTCCAGGGATATCATTTAATCTTCTATAAACTATTGCTCTTGGGTTATCCCAAGATCTGAAGACAGCTTTAATTGATTCAATTAATTGTTCCTTTGGATCTGCTGGAAAGTCTTTTCCTAACTCTTCTTTATATAGTGCTTTAAACTCTTTAACTAATTCTTTTAAGTCATTAGCATCTAATTCTGTGTCGAATTTAACGCCTTTTTTCTCTTTCATTGCTTCTAATTTATCTTCAAATTTTCTCTTTTCTACTCCCATAACAACATCTGAAAACATCTGTATGAATCTTCTATAAGAGTCATAAGCAAATCTTGGATTTTTAGTTAAGTTAGACATAACTTCTACAGTTTCGTCATTTAATCCAAGATTTAATATAGTATCCATCATTCCAGGCATAGAAACTCTAGCACCGGATCTTACAGATACTAACAAAGGATTTTCTTTACTTCCAAATTTTTTGCCTGTGATTTTTTCTAATTCTGCCATTTTTTCATATATCTGGTCCAAAACTCCCTGAGATATAACCTTGCCATCCTCATAATACTTATTGCAAGCCTCAGTAGTTACTGTAAATCCTTGTGGAACAGGAATTCCTAAATTAGTCATTTCTGCTAGGTTTGCACCCTTACCTCCAAGGAGGTTCTTCATTGATGCGTCGCCTTCACTAAAGAGATAAACGTATTTTTTGTTCTCCATGTTAACACTCCTCCGATTGAATTAATGTATATCTAACGGGACTTTTTACGTCCCGGTTAGTGTAGAATTTAATTAACTATTTTCACCAAGCTTAACAAAAAGCTTTGTAATATTAGTTTTAGATACTTTACCTATGATCTTTAACATTTCTTTATCTTCTTCAAAACTTCTTTCTACCACCGGTAAACTATCAACCTCATGTTCTATTATCTTTTGAGCTACCAAATAGGCACTATCTTCTTTTTCAACAAAAACTATATTAGGCATCCTAGTCATGATAATACCTACTGGTACTTTATGTATATCTGTACCACCTATAGCTATTTTCAGAAAATCTTTTCTTGAAACTGCTCCTGTAAGCATTCCTTTATTTTCAACAAAAATAGTACCAACATCATTTAAAAATAAATGAACGATGGCATCATATACTGTAGTTTCCTCACTTACCACTACTGGCTTTGACATAATATCTTGGACTTTGATATCTATGATACAATCATAAATCATGCTGTGAGAGGGTTTTTTAGAATATATATAACCAACTTTAGGTCTTGCTTCTAATATGCCTGTCATAGTAAGTATTGCAAGATCCGGTCTCAAAGCTGCCCTTGTGACTCCTAAACTGGATGCCAAAGCTTCACTAGTTACTGGTTGACCTTCTTTTACTAATCTAATGATTTCCTCTTGCCTTGGCGTTAGTTTAATAGCACTCACCCTCTTTCATAATAAATAAAACTATACAAGGAATATTGAAAAACAATACAAATACATTATACACGATTTTTTATAAATAGTATATATTATTTAATCAAAATTTACCGCTAATTAATAAAATATTCCTTGTATAAAATTACAAAAGTATTTATTCTTCGCTGTTATCCCCTGAATCATTCTTATCTATATCATCAAACTTTACTGTATATTTATAAACAGGTTCTTCAGAAAACTCAGTCTTAACATAATCTTCATCTTTAGATTCAAATTTGCTTTTCATATTATCTTTTATATCAGTGAACTTATCTTTTATATTATCCATTTTACTCTTTATTATACTATTTACTATTTCTACAGATCCATCATCTTTAGTTATCTCTACAGTAACCTTAAAAGCTACTGCTGTAATCAAACTAATTGCCATTAAAGGCGGCCAAATAGCTGCTATAACTCCAACAGCTATACCTGCATTTACAGGTACATCTACTACCACTTTTTCATCTTTTTTTATTTTTATGCGAGTAACATTACCTTTACTTATAAGGTCTTTTAGCCAATTCATAAACTCATCTATGGAAGAATATACGGGACTTGTCTTATTGTGTTGAATTTCTTCTATGAATATAAGAGCATCAACTACATTCCCTCCACAAGCTTCTAAGGCTCTTTTAGCTTCTGCATAAGAAGCTCCTGTTCTCTCCCTTATAATATCTACTTTTTCTAAAGTGATTTCATCCATTTCTTTCACTCTCCTTTAAAAAATTGAGCATTTCTAGACTCCTTGGTTTTCTTGCATAATTAGAAGAAATAATTGTGGATGTAACTTTATATATTTCTTTTTTTACCTCCATGTCTAAATTTAACCTATAAACTTTTTGGAGAGGAGTATTGTTTAAAAACTTTAAAGAATTAAAAGCAGCTCTACTTATGCTTATACCATTTTCTTTAGCACAATCTCCGCAAATCCCTCCATAATAAGTTAAATTTAAATAATCAGAAGTGGATATCTTTTTTTTGCATATGCAGCAATTATTAAAATCTAAAGCGTATCCTGTAGCTTTAAGAACTTTTAATTCAAAAGCTCTTGTAAGAATTTCATTATCTATAGCATTTGTATCCATTAGATAAAGGGCTGTAACAAAATCTTTAAACAAAATTCTATTGCTTTCCTCTTCTACTAGACATATATCTATTAACTCGCAAAGATAGGTAGAGTAAGTAAGTTTTTCAAAATCATCCAGAAGCCCTTGAAAGGAATTAATTATCTCCCCTTCATTTAAAGTATATAAATTTTTCCCTCTATATACAACATATTCACCAAAACATAATGGGAGAGTAGTAGAAAAATATTTATTTCTATTTTTTTTAGCTCCTTTTGCAATAGCTTTTATCTTTCCTAACTTTTCACAAAACATATAAACTAGCTTATCATCTTCTTTAAAGTCCTGCGTCTTTATTATAACAGCATTAGTTTTAAAAGTAGACAGAAAATCATCTCCCAGAATTATTGTATCCAAGTAACTAAAATTTATTTTTTTGATTTATATCCTAGTTCTCTTAGGTATGTAGGATTATCTCTCCACTCTTTTCTAACCTTTACCCAAATCTTTAAATTTACTTTTGAATTTAAAAATTTTTCAATATCCTCTCTAGCATACTGTCCTATTTTCTTTAATGTACTACCTTCTTTGCCTATGATTATGCCTTTATGTGAATCTTTTTCGCATAACATATCAACTTCTATATCATATATTCCTTTTTCATTTTTTTTCATAGATATAATATCCACAGCTATACCATGAGGTACCTCTTCACTTAAAAGTCTTAAAGTTTTTTCTCTGATTATTTCTGATACTATAAACCTCTCCTGTACATCTGTCACCATATCCTCAGGATAGTACTGAGGCCCTTCCGGCAAATACTTTATCATTAACTCTTTTAAAATATCTATATTTTTCCCTTTAAGTGCTGATATAGGGATGATCTCTTTAAAATCAAAATATTTAGAATAGCATTGCAATGCCTTTGCTACATTTTCTTGAGTATTTTCATCTATTTTATTAAGTACCATAAACACAGGAGTCTTACAGTCTTTCAACTGATCCAAAATAAAGGCATCTCCTCTTCCTACCTCTGTATCTGGTGTAGCTAAAAAAAGAATTAAATCTACTTCTTTTATAGAATCTTGAGCTAGCTTAACCATATATTCTCCTAGCTTGTGCCTAGGCTTATGTATACCAGGTGTGTCTACAAACACTATTTGGTAATTCTCACCGGTTAAAATAGTCTGTATATTGTTTCTTGTAGTTTGAGGTTTACTTGATACTATGGATAGCTTTTCACCCATTAAATTGTTTAAAAGTGTAGACTTTCCTACGTTTGGTCTGCCTATTATGGTCACAAATCCTGATTTATACATTTTTCCTCCTCTATCTATCTAGATCCCTTTTAGTAAAGGATCCTGGTAATATTTCTTTTAAAGTTTTAATTATATAGTCATTTTTATTCTTAATTAAGATTATCTCTATTTCATCGTTTTCAGCAAACTCAGTTATAACCTGTCTGCATATTCCACAAGGATAGGTATAAGTAGTTGGATCACCTATTACAGCCACTGCTTTTATAGTATTATATCCTTCAGAAACTGCTTTAAATATAGCAGTTCTTTCTGCACAATTAGTAGCACCAAAAGATGCATTTTCTATATTGCAACCACTAAATATCTTATCATCCTCAGTAAGTATAGCTGCTCCCACTTTAAAGTTTGAATATGGAGCATATGCTTTTGTTCTAGCTTCTATGGCGCTTTCAATTAATTTTTCATAATTCATTATAATCGAACCTCCATGCAAATAATTTACAAATTCATAAATGTTGTATATAAATTATAGCATTATTTGATAGCTTTGCAACAAAAATATACTTTACTAGCTTATATGTGGTTAATGAAATATCTTAAATATAAGCAGTGTTAATAAAACTCCAAAAATTCCTCCACATATTACTTCAAGTACAGAATGCACTTCTGAATCCACCCTACTTTGCGCTACAATAAAAGCTAATAAATAGCTTAACATTATAGAAACTGGTTCTTCTGTTATAAGGGCTATGGTGGTAGCAATAGAAAAGGCTATAGCACTATGCCCGCTTGGCATACCTCCTCGCATTGGAGTTCCTTCTCCATATATTGCTTTTACAATTAAAGTTGCTACACTTACTATTACCAGTATTATAAATATCATGTATGGTTCTGAACTTTTTATCTTACCTATCATAGAAAAAGTGGCTGAAGTTAGCTTATCCCAAAATATTATATAACCAACCACTACAGCATTTATGGCGGTAACAAGCACTGCTCCTGCTGCAGTATTTTTTGCTATCTTAGCCAAAGGGTGATAATAATTAGTAGTTGTATCTATGGCACTTTCTATAGCAGTATTTATCAGTTCTGCTGCAATAACCATGGTAATGGTTATAGTTATTATGAGAAGTTCTATCTTACTTAAATCATAAAAAAAACAAGCAGTAAGTACCAATAGCGAAGCCACCATATGTATTTTCATATTTCTTTGAGTTCTTACTGCATATATTATACCTTCAATAGCATAATTAAAACTATCAACTAATTTTCTTCCTTTCATACAGATTAACACCGCCTAAAGTTTAATTTTTATAGTTAATCTAATTAAGAGTTAACAGCAACTAAAACTGCTAACTCTTAATTATTTATATTACCTTTTTATATTTAATTTATTTAAAATATATTCTTCTCTTTCTCTCATGATTTTTGTTTCTTGCACTTCTATATGATCATAACCAAGCAAATGAAGTATAGAATGAATGATAAGATAAAAGCACTCTCTTTCAAAAGAATGTCCATATTCTTTACTCTGGCTTTTTGCCTTCTCTAAGGAAAGAACAATATCGCCTAAAACAAGCTTATTCTCATCAAAATAAGTATCATCAAAATCATAATTTAAATACACATCTTTATACACTTTTCCTTTTGGGTAATCCAACATAGGAAAGGATAGCACATCTGTTTCTTTATCTATATTTCTATGTTCACTATTAATCCCTTTTATTCTTTCATTATCTACTAAAATCATACTTATTTCATAATCTACTGTTACAGATTCTTCTTTTAAAGCAAAATCTATAGTATTTTCTATTCTTTTTATAAAATCCTCAGAAATCTCTATTTTATTCTGTAAATCTTCAATATAAATCATAACCTAACTCCTTACTTTATCTTTTCCGTAGGGTATTCTATTCTATGATGATATATAGCATTTAAGGATTTTAAAAAGGATTTTCTTATTTTTTCAATATCCTTAAGAGTTATATCGCAATCATTTAATTGACCATCATTTAATTTATCTTTTATTATATTGTTTACCATTTCTTCTATTTTGCCTTTAGTAGGCTCACTAATAGACCTTACGGAAGCTTCTACACTATCTGCCAACATTATTATACCTGATTCCTTACTTTGAGGTATAGGCCCTGAATATCTAAAATCCTCTTCTTTAATTTCCTCTGGTTTATCACTATTATTCTTCGTAGTTAAATAAAAATATTTTACAAGAGTAGTGCCATGATGCTGTTCTATAACATCTTGAATCACCTTAGGTATATTATGCTCTTTTGCAAGCTCTAATCCATCCTTAACATGAGATGTTATTATAAGAGTGCTTAAATTGGCAGTTATCTTATCATGTGGATTTTCTTTACCTAATTGATTCTCTTTAAAAAAGTAAGGTCTTTTAGTTTTCCCCACATCATGATAATATGCAGCTACCCTGGCAAGTACTGGATTTGCTCCTACTTCTTCTGCTGCCATTTCAGACAGATTAGCTACCATCACACTATGATGATAAGTGCCTGGGGCCTCCATGAGAAGTTTCTTAAGCAATGGGTGATTAGGATTTGAAAGTTCCAATAGTTTAACCGTAGTAACAATATCAAAAGTACTTTCAAACAATGGCAAGAATCCTATAGTAAGTATAGCTGCTACTAAGGTTGCTATACCCACAAATCCAGTCTTTTTAAAGATTTCAAACATATTACTGCTAAGTAGCACTCCCATACAGAATGTTAATATCATATTTATTACTCCTATAAAAAAAGAAGAATAAAGTATATCATTTCTTTGCTGCATTTTTCTTAATATAGCCGCACCCAATATAGCATTTAAAATGGCTAAAATAGTTATCTCTATATTAAAACCTACATTAGCACTTATGAGTATAGCATTTAATATACTCATAGTAACGGATATCTTATAATTTATTAAAAGAGTTAAAAGCATTGGAGCAAGAGCTAAAGGAATCAAAAATGGTGACAGCATATTGATAGTACGTGATAATAATAAAGCCAATATATTTATAAGATTTATTAAAATAACTTTACTGCAATCATCAAAAATGTTTCTATAATATCTATATATATAGTACCACTCTAAAGAAAGTATAAGCAGTATCATTATCCCTAAAGTTATATACATATACCAATCAAAACCAGAATTATTTAATACGCCTAATTCTTTAAGTATTTCTATTTGATTTTCAGTTACAGGTTCTCCTTCTTTCACTATTATCTGATTCTTCTTTATTACCACTGGAGCAACATTTTTAGTAGCTTGCTTTTTCATTTCCTCAGTTTTATCTTTATCATAAAAAAGATTAGGTTTTATCTCCGAATAAGCTATGGAAATCCCAACTTCCCTGACTCGTTTATAAAATTTAGAACTATTAAACCTAGTTAATATAGTTTCTTGAGCTCTTTTTATGCTGTCTCTGTTTCCCTCTTCTATTTTTTCTTCATATACATCAGATAATACTTCTAAAAGAAAATTCTGTAATTTTTTAAGTTCATCTTTATTGAGAGAGGCTAACAGACCTAAATCTTCCTCATTTAAACTTATATGCGTATCAGTTTTTAATGTGTCAACTATTTCTTTATCTGACTTATTTGCTTCTTTAAGAGAAATTACTTTGGAAAATATAGCTTTAACATTATCTAAAGCTTGCTTTTTAACCTCTGGCTTTTGGTTAAATTGTATAGGCACATCTTCTGCTGCTTGCTTTATCTTTGCTTGAGTTGCTATATTATCTATAACTTCTTTATTCGCTTTTATGTTTACCTTAGCTATATCCCCAGCTTTTAAACTATACTTTTTGGTTATAAATGAAGTCACTGATATAGCATATATCAATATAAAAGCTATAATAAATACTAAAACTTTTTTATACTTTGAGATACTGCTCTCCTTTTCATTATCTGCTACTCTCTTTTTTTTATTCAACTTCATAAAATCACCTTCTCGTAAATATTACCCCTTGGGTAAATCTTAGGTTAAGAATGGCTTGATTCCAAAGGTTGTTTTTCAGATATATTTTGCTCTATTACAAATACAATGTTCAGTTTTATGGAATCTTCTGAGTAATCTTTATTTACTATTTTGTCCAATATTTTGGCATCCTTACTTAAATTTCTTTCCATATCTTTTAGAGAGCTATTTATAGCATTTTCTATAGCATCTTCTTCATTTATTTCAAAGTAATCATCTTTTAACTCATAGTATATAACTTTTTTAATTACTTTTCCACTCTCTTCTATTTTATCATAATCTGAAAATTTGTCTTTAACCTTTTTTAAATATATTTTTTTACCAAACAGTTCTAAATAAATATCTTCTTCACTACTGCCTGTCTTTACTTTTTTATTTCCTTTGAGTTTTATTTCTTTAGCATCTTCATAAAATGTTTTAGCTATAATATCTCCTTCCGCATGAACAGGATAAGTACCTCCTTCTTTTCCCTGCTCACCTTTTATTAAAATATCACCTTTTTTAACTATATCCCCAGGCTTAACTATAGGTGTTCCCGAAGTTGAATATATCCTGACAATTTCTCCATCCATTTTAGCTACCACATTACAAATACTCTTATCATAGTCTGTTTGGGGAGGATTTTGCCTCTCTGCTACATCAATTTTTATTTTTGACCCTTCTATCCTTGCTTTAACCCACATTACATTTTCATTAGTTTTCATCATTTTATCTTCTAATTCATAAACATTTACATTGTTCTTTTTTATACCTGGTTTAATACCTAAACTTATAAGTTCTCTCCTTATCTCATAGGGTGAAAGGTATTTGTCTGAAGTTATTTCAATGCCCCATAGAAAAGTAGACATATAATATAACAATACTATAAAAACTATTGCTCCTACTATTAAGGTTACATTTCTTTTAAGTTTTAAAAATAGAAATGACATACCCTGCCTATTGATAATTTTTATTTTTGTATCAGTTCTTTTTGCTGCTTCTTCTATTTTGTGATAATCTTTTAGCTCTGCATCTAATATCATAGTAGTTATGTTCACTTTCCGCAGATTTTTTACAAAAACTCCTCTATTCCATAGCAAATTTATAAATCTTTCTGGTATAAGGGATTGAATTTCTATGGTTATTACACCTTTTTTATAAGAATCTAAACTTTTTTTATACATTGCCTTCATATACTACAGAATTAAATCTTCCTTTTAATGTCAATGTTTTTCCTCCCATAAAAACTATCTCAAATCCCTTACCCCATATGGAAATAGAACCTATTTTTGAATTCACTTTTATTATTTCATTATCAAACATTATGATTCCCTTATGATTTTCTATAGTTATTTCATTATCTCCCGTTATGGTTATTTTGGGAATATCAAGCAATATATCCCTTGGTAAATCAAGTTTTTCAGCTATATCTTCTTTGATTCCATAACTCTTTTTTGCCATATCAATCACCCTTTAATTATGATTTCTCCTATTACTTTATGAAATTTATTTATATTTAATGACAAAAGCTATGGACTAGTTTATACAATGTCAAAAAATTAAAGGAACTCACTTTAAAAGTGAGTTCCATAATATTAATTACTTTTTACTTAAGTATTCTTTCACCATTGAACTTACAAGCTTGCCATCAGCTCTGCCTATCACTTTAGGCCTAACTAAAGACATAACTTTTCCCATGTCCTTTATG
Organism: uncultured Clostridiaceae bacterium; assembly: GCA_946405135.1. GTDB lineage: Bacteria > Bacillota > Clostridia > Clostridiales > Clostridiaceae > CAMJGD01. Next base: position 329,289 of record CAMJGD010000001.1, read on the forward strand.
CTATCTGCACCTATTTCTGAAGCTACTTCTTTAATAATATTTAGAATTTCTTCTTCATTTAACTGTTGAGGAAGGTAACTCATCAAAATCTCTATTTCTGCTTTTGATTCATCTACGAGATCTTGTCGGTTTCCTTTTTCAAAATCAAGCATAGCTTCTTTTCTCTGCTTAATCTCTTTGGCTAAAATTTCAATTACTTGTTCATCCTCAAGCTTAATACCTTCAGTTTTCTCAACTAGAAGTATAGCAGACCTAGCAGTGCTTATTGTATCAGCCTTAAACTTATCTCTTGCCTTTAAAGCCTGCTTCCAGTCTTCTTGAAGTCTTTCCTTAATTGGCATTATTGTACCCTCTTTCAAAAGTAATTCTAGAAAGAAGTTCTATTTGAACTTTCTCTTTCTTGCAGCTTCTGATTTCTTTTTCCTTTTTACACTTGGCTTTTCATAATGCTCTCTTTTTCTAACTTCTGAAAGCACTCCAGCTCTAGCGCATTTTCTCTTAAATCTTCTTAATGCACTGTCTAGTGACTCATTTTCTCCGACTTTTATCTCTGACATCTAATATCCCTCCCTCCGCTAGCTAGATATGAATTAAATAATAATAGCTTCAAAGGTCTAAATAGCACATGCTATATTATACAATATGATGAGGCAAAATGTCAACAATTTCATATAATTGACTTTTAACCTGGAGGCCACTTCATGTCTCTTCCGCCAAGTACATGAAAATGAAGATGCTTAACAGTTTGACCTCCATTTTCTCCACAGTTATTTACTATTCTATATCCTTCTTCACTTATATTTAGCTCCTTGGTAAGCTTTTGTATTACCTTAAATATGTGACTAACTATAGCCATATTATTTTCATCTAAATAGTTTGCACTTTCTATATGAATTTTTGGTATTACAAGAAAATGCACGGGAGCTTCTGGATTTATGTCCTTAAAAGCCAAAACCTTATCATCTTCATAAATTTTTAAACTTGGTATCTCACCTTTAATTATCTTACAAAATATACAATCATTCATAAATTTCACCTCCTTATATAACTATATATGTGCACAAATTTATTAGATACATTATGCTTATATCACTGTATAATTTGTCCTAAAGCAAATTCTTCTTCACAAGAAACTATCTTTGTCTTTACTATGTTTCCTATTATACCATTATTTTTATAAAGGCTTATAACCTTTATATAATTTTCTGTATAACCTTCATATTCATTGCTTCCTTCATAAGTTTCCTGCTCATAAAGCACTTTTACTTCTTCATCTAAAAACTTTTTTATGAATGCTTTTTCATTCATTCTATTAAGTTCTATAACTTTATTACTTCTTTCCTCTTTTATATTTCCATCTACTTGATCTTTCATTTCTGCAGCTTTTGTACCTTTTCTTGGACTAAATTTAAATACATGCATTTTAGAAAGCTTTATTCTATTTAAAAACTCATAAGTAGATTCAAATTCTTTCTCCGTTTCTCCTGGAAAACCTACTATTATGTCCGTAGTTATTGAAACATCCTTAAAAGTTTCCCTCAAAGCATTTACTATGCTTTCATATTGTTCTATGGTATATCTTCTATTCATTCGTTTTAAAGTTTCATCGCATCCACTCTGAAGAGAAAGGTGGAAGTGGTGACATAATTTTTTTAACCTGCTCATTCTATCTATAACATCTTCTGTAAAAAACGTTGGATCTATAGATCCAATTCTCACTCTTTCAATGCCTGGAATTTCTTCTATGCTTTCAAGAATATCTACTAAAGTCACATTTCCCTCTAAATCCACACCATAAGATGCAGTATGTATTCCTGATAATATAATTTCCTTAAAACCATGAGATGATAATTTATTTATTTCTTCCAAAACCTTCTTAGGCTCTTTACTGCAAACTCCTCCTCGTGCATATGGTATTAAGCAATAAGAACAGAATCTATTACATCCATCCTGAATCTTAAGAAAAGCTCTCGTTTTATCTTGATATTCTTCTATATTAAGCTCTTCAAAACTATGGTTTTTCATAACCTCATTTACCTTAACTATCTGCTTTCTTTCTTCTTTAGCCCTATTAACCCAGTAGACTATTTCACCTTTATTTCTTGTGCCAAGTACCACATCCACTCCTTCTATAGTAGATACTTCTTTAGGTGCTACTTGGGAATAACATCCTACCACTGCTATTACTGCAGTTTCATTTAATCTTCTTGCTCTTCCTATAATCTGCCTTGATTTTTTGTCACCCATATTGGTAACAGTGCAGGTATTTATAACATATACATCCGCAACTTCATTAAAATCAACTACTTTATATCCTTCTCTTATAAACTTTTCAGCCATAGCTTCTGATTCATATTGATTTACTCTACATCCTAAAGTAGCAAATGCAACTTTCATCAAATAATTCCTCCTAAATCCGCTAGTTCATATTGAAGTAAAGCAGCACATACAAATCCTGCAGTTTCTGTCCTTAATATTCTTGGACCTAAAGTTACTATATGAGCACCTTTATGCTTTAATTCCTCTATTTCTTCCTCTTCAAATCCGCCTTCTGGTCCAATTATTATTGCTACATTCTTTATATCATCTACCTTGATATGAGCTAGCATGTTCTTTATCCCATATCCTTTTTCATTTTCATAAGGAACTACAATAAGGTCTATATCTTCTAAAGCATCTATTAAGCCTTCAAATTCTATAGGTTCTTTTATATTAGGTATAATAGTTCTCTTACATTGTTTGCAGGCTTCTAAGGTTATTCTCTGCCATCTATCTAATTTTTTAAATTCCCCTAACTCATTTTTTACTACTACTCTTTTAGTTATAATAGGGCAAATTTCTTTTACTCCTAGTTCTGTAGCCTTTTGTACTATCATATCCATCTTTGAAGACTTAGGAAGCCCTTGAAATAAATATATATTAATATCACTTTCACTCTTTATATCTAATTTACTTATTATATTTACTAATACCTGTTTTTTATCAATTTCATTTATTTCAGCTAAAAATTCTTCACCTTCACAGTTATTAATTGATATTTTGTCTCCCACACTTAACCTTAAAACCTTATATATGTGTTTTACATCCTCTCCAGAAATTATAGCTCTGTCACCAAAAAAGTTTTCTTTGGAAACAAAAAACTTATGCATAAACTTCTCTCCTTAGTACTATATTGTAGCAACTATGCAGATCCATTCTCCATCCTCATTGATTTCTACAATTTTAAATCCGCATTCATTAAGCTTTTGAACTACTAATTCTTTTCTATCTCTTATTATACCAGAACTTATAAAATAGCCACCAGGTTTAATGAATTTCTTAACATCTTCTGTAAGAACCACTATAATTTCTGCAATTATATTTGCTATAACTATATCTGCCTTACCCGAAACCACATCCATAAGATTTCCCTGCAATACCTCTATATTATTAACCTGATTAAATTGAATATTTTCCTTTGCAGAATCTACAGCCACAGGATCTAAATCTACACCTACTACCTTTTTAGCATTAAGTTTTGATGCAGTTATAGCTAGAATTCCCGAACCTGTTCCTATATCAAAAACCACGGTATCCTTAGATACATATTTTTCTAAGGCCTTAACGCACATTCTTGTAGTTTCATGGGTACCTGTTCCAAAAGCCATACCTGGATCAAGTTCTACTATCACTTCTCCTAGTTTACCTTCATATTCTTCCCATATAGGCTTCACTACTATTTTATCCCCTACCTTAGCTGGTTTATAATATTTTTTCCAATTATTAGCCCAATCTTCTTCCTTTACTTTGTTGCAGAAAATTTCACCTTTTCCTACATTGATACCTATATTTTTTAAATCTTCCATTTTTTCTTTTATGTACTTTAATAATTCATCTATATTATCCTCTTCGCTAAAGTAACCTTTTACTACTGCGGCTTCTCCTTTATATTCCAATATATTAATATCTGCAAAATCCCAAGTAAGAGGCCCCTGCTCCCTATTTAATATATCTTTTGGATCTTCTATAGCTACTCCTTTAACATCAAGACTATAAAAGATACCAGATATAGGTTCAATTGCTTCACTTTCAGTTATAACTTTTATCTCTATCCAAGTACCTTGCATTTAGATCATCCTTCCAAAGTTAAATTTACTTCTATATATTTTACACTTATCTTATATTTATGTCTATCACTAATAAGTGAAAAGTTATAATGTAAAACCCTCCACATCTTGTGAAGGGTTTTCCTTATTACTTACCGCCAAATATCTTATCCATAAAGGAAGCATTCTTCTTATTTTCTCCCATTTTTTCTCCGCTAGCTTCCATAAACATCCTTAGAGCTTCTTTTTGCTTTTCATTTAGATCTTTAGGTATGTCAACAATCACATTAACATACTGGTCTCCTCTTCCATAACTGTTTACCCTTGGAACACCCTTACCTTTAAGCCTAAACATAGTATTCGATTGTGTTCCCTCAGGTATAGAATACTTAACATCTCCATCTATGGTAGGTACTGTTACCTCTACACCTAAAGCAGCACTAGCCATACTTATATGCTGATCTATATAAATATCAAAGCCTTTTCTCTTAAACATATTATGAGGAGTTACCTTTATTCCTACATATAAATCTCCTGGAGGTCCACCATTTACACCATGCTCTCCTTGTCCTCTGATTGGAATCACATTGCCATTGTCTACTCCTGCAGGTATATTAACTTTTATTTTTCTTTCTTTTTTCTGTATACCTGAACCATGGCAGGTATTACAAGGATCATATATAACCTTTCCTTTTCCTCCACATTTATCACAGGTAGACATGGTAACAAAGCTTCCAAGAGGTGTATTTCTTTGAGTCTTCACTTGTCCTGTACCACCACATCTATCACAAGTCTTAGCAGAAGTTCCAGGTTTAGCTCCTGTGCCATTGCAGGTTTCACAGCTTTCATTTCTATATATCTTTATTTCCTTTTCAACTCCAAAAACAGCCTCTTCAAAGGTCAAAGTAAGACTATATTCTATATCATTACCTCTTTCAGGACCATTTCTTTTCTTTCTATTTGAGCTAAAGCCCCCTCCAAAGAAGCTTTCAAATATGTCTCCAATATCTCCAAAGCCACCTTCAGAAAAGTCAAATCCGCCAAAGCCAGCACCATCAAAATCTACAGTTCCAAATCTATCGTATTGAGCTTTCTTCTCTGGATCGCTTAAAACCTGATATGCTTCATTAATCTCTTTGAATCTCTCTTCTGCTTCCTTATTGCCCTGATTTTTATCTGGATGATATTTAATAGCTAATTTTCTGAAAGCTTTTTTTATCTCTTCATCGCTGGCTCCTTTTTCTAGACCCAGTACCTCATAGTAGTCCTTTTTTGCCATTCTCGTCTTTCACCACCTAAAAGATAATTATAAACTTATAATAGGGGAAGAGCGTCCATGCCTTCCCCTATGATATTATATCATGAATTTTATAAGCAGTGTATACTATTTATCTTCATCTACTTTAAAATCTGCATCCACTACATTGTCATCATGCTTTTCCTGTGCTTCTGAAGCATTAGCTCCCATATTTTCAGGATTAAAACCAGCATCTCCGCCAGCAGCCTGATACATTTTTGATGATATTGCATAGAATTCTTGAGTTAAGTCATCTACTGCCTTTTTAATAGTTTCTATGTCTTCTCCATCTTTTACTGCTTTAACTGCCTGTAATTTAGCTTCTATCTTTGACTTATCTTCTGCAGAAACTTTATCTCCTAAGTCAGTTAATGTTTTTTCAGTCTGATATACTATTTGATCTGCATTATTTTTTACTTCTATAGATTCTTTTCTCTTTCTATCTTCTTCAGCAAATTTTTCTGCATTTTTAACTGCTTCATCTATTTCTTCATCACTTAAATTAGTTGAAGCTGTTATAGTTATATTTGCCTCTTTTCCAGTACCTTTATCTTTAGCAGAAACATTAACTATACCATTAGCATCTATATCAAAAGTAACTTCTATCTGTGGCACTCCTCTTGGTGCAGGTGCTATGCCTGAAAGAGTAAACCTTCCTAAAGTCTTGTTATCAACAGCCATCTTTCTTTCACCTTGTACTACATGTATCTCAACAGAAGTCTGACCATCTGCTGCAGTGGAGAATATTTGGCTCTTTCTTGTAGGTACAGTTGTATTTCTTTCAATAAGTGGAGTAGCTACTCCTCCTAAAGTTTCTATACCAAGTGTAAGTGGAGTTACATCAAGTAGCAATACATCTTTTACATCCCCTGTTAAAACTCCAGCCTGTATTGCTGCACCCACAGCAACGCATTCATCTGGGTTTATTCCCTTAGAAGGTTCTTTTCCTGTAAAGTTCTTAACGGCTTCTTGAACTGCTGGAATTCTTGTAGAACCTCCAACTAATACAATCTTATCAATATCATTAATTGAAAGATCAGCATCCTGAAGAGCTTTTCTCATAGGTTCTATAGTTCTCTGCACTAAATCGTTAGTAAGCTCATTGAACTTTGCTCTAGTTAAATTCATATCTATATGTTTTGGACCAGAAGCATCTGCAGTTATAAATGGTAAATTTATATTAGTCTGCATAGATGAAGATAACTCTATTTTAGCTTTTTCTGCAGCTTCTTTTAATCTCTGAAGAGCCATTTTATCATTTCTTAAATCTATTCCATTTTCAGCCTTAAAGGTTTCAGCAATATAATCCATAACCTTTTGGTCAAAATCGTCTCCTCCAAGATGTGTATCTCCATTAGTGGATTTAACTTCAAAAACCCCATCTCCAAGTTCAAGTATGGATACGTCAAAAGTACCTCCACCAAGGTCATATACTAATATTTTATGATTACTATCTATCTTATCTATGCCATAAGCAAGAGATGCTGCTGTTGGTTCATTTATTATTCTTAATACTTCAAGTCCAGCTATTTTACCAGCATCCTTTGTAGCCTGTCTCTGGCTGTCATTAAAATATGCAGGCACTGTAATAACTGCTTGAGTAACTGTTTCTCCTAAATATGCTTCTGCATCTGCCTTTATTTTCTGAAGTACCATGGCAGATATTTCTTGTGGTGTATAATCTTTTCCTTCAATATTTACTTTAAAACTAGTGCCCATATGTCTTTTTATAGACTGAATTGTTTTATCTGGATTGGTGATAGCCTGTCTTTTTGCTACCTGACCTACTAATCTCTCTCCATTTGCTTGGAAGGAAACTACAGATGGGGTTGTTCTTGCACCTTCTGAATTGGTTATTACTACAGCCTCTCCACCTTCCATAACTGCAACACATGAATTTGTTGTTCCTAAATCAATACCTATTACTTTTCCCATTTAATTAACCTCCTTAATATTATGAACAAACTAATTTAATTTGCAACTTTAACCATGCTATATCTAATTACTTTATCTCCTCTTTTATATCCCTTTTGAAATACCTCTGCTACTTGATTTGTTCCATAATTATCATCTTCCATATGCATTACAGCATTATGCCAATTAGGATCAAATTCTCCTTCAGTAGATATTTCTTCTACTTGAAGTTTTTCTAAAGCATCATAAAACTGCCTTAAAGTCATCTCTATACCCTTTTTCAAGTCATCAACATCGCCCTCTGCAGATACAGCTCTTTCAAGGTTATCAAGTACAGGTAATATATTTTTAAGTATATCCTCACAGGCATCATCATATATGCCTTCTTTTTCTTTTGAAGTTCTCTTTCTATAGTTATCATATTCTGCGTTAAGCCTTAAAAGCCTATCCTTTAAAGCTTCTAATTCACTATTCAATCTGCTATTCTCCTCTTTTAAGTTAAATAAAATTTCATTATCATCATCATTTTCTTCTATATCTTCCTGAGGACATGAAGCATCTTGACTTATATTTTCTTCATTATTCTCTTCTATATTTTCTTTCTTCATTTCTAGATTTTCATCTATATTTTCTTTTCTCTCCTCCTCCAATGGAGAACCCTCATTTACTATTTTCTCCATAACTAAAGTACACCTCATCTCTAAATTATTTTAGCTGTTATTCTTCATCAAGCTGTTTTAAACTATTATTAAGCTCTCCCATTACATTAGCCATTATAGATATTATTTTAGAATAAGGTATTCTTGTAGGACCAATAAGTCCTATACTGCCAAGAGGTCTATCACCTAAACTATATATTGCAGATATAACACTGCAGTCTCTTGCTTCAGGCACAAAATTTTCTTCCCCTATTCTAATAGAAAATCTATTTTCTGTATTCAAGAGAGTTTTGACATAAGTTTTATTATTTAAAAGAGATAAAAACTCTTTCGCTTTGTCTATATCATTGTACTCAGGATAATTAAATATATTAGTAGTCCCTTCCATATAAACCTCTGAAGAATTTCCCGAGTTAAGAGCATCATATAATGCTGGTATCAACGCATTAAATAAATCTTCATAACCATTTAAATCTTCTTTTAATTTACTCATAACTTCAAGATTAATTTCTTCTATAGTAAGATTTTTTAACCTATCATTTAAAAGATTACTTATCTTTTGCAGCATATCTTGATTAGGTGATTTTAGAACTCTAATTACAGTATTTTTTATTATACCGCTGTCAGTAATAACCACCACTAATATATTATTGCTGTCTACATTAATAAGCTGTAAAGATTTTATACAGCCCTTATTTACAGAAGGAGCACTCAATAAACAGGTTAAATTAGTAAGCTCTGACAAAAGGCAGGTTGCCTGCTTTAACATCTTATCCACTTCATATAGAGCTGCATCTAAAATATAATTTTTTATTCTATATTTTTCTTCCTCTGTCAGCATTTCTACCTGCATTAGTTTATCTACATATAGTCTATATCCTTTATCAGAAGGCTTCCTACCAGAAGAAGTATGCAGTTGCTCTAGGTAACCCATTTCCTCCAAATCTGCCATCTCATTCCTTATAGTCGCTGAGCTTATACCTAAATCATACTTTTTTGCTATAGTCCTGGATCCCACTGGTTCTGCTGTACTGATATAGTCATTTATTATAGCCTGAAGAATCTTAACTTTTCTTTCATCCATTTCCATGGTATCACCTCATTTATTAGCACTCGTTATAAGTGAGTGCTAATGACTACGCTTTTAAAATAACATTTGAAATTTTTTTTGTCAATATTTTATAAAATTAATTATATATCGTTTTTAGTAGTTTACATGGTTTTTAAGTAAAAATCTTCATGTTTCTCCTTATTGCTTTAAATCTCTAATTTTCTATTTAAGTCAATATGAAATCGGTCATAACATAATTAGACAATTCTATACCTTTTGGAGTCAAAAATATTCTTCCTTGCCTATTTACTAATAGTTCTTCTTTAGAATGTCTTTCTATGGCTTCTTTGTATACACTATATATATCTTTATGAAATTTCTTTTTAAAGTCTTCTACAGATATACCTTCTATTTTTCTAAGCCCCATGAACATAAATTCTTCCATGTTATCTTTTAAAGAATTATTATGTGCTTCTACTACTGCATCTTTTCTGTTTTCCATGAGCAATATATATTTTTCTATGGTTTCTTCATTTCTATACCTTGTATTTTTTACATAGGAATGAGCTCCTGAACCACAACCTAAGTATTCCTCCAAATTCCAGTATACCAAATTATGCCTGCACTCCTTATTTTCTTTAGAAAAATTAGAAATTTCATATTGATGATATCCATAATCCCTTAATATATCTATACACCTGCTATACATTTTTCTTTCTATTTCTTCTTCAGGAGTATTTAACTTCCCTTGGAAATAGCTATCATAAAATGGAGTTCCCTCTTCTATGATAAGACTATAGCTAGAAATATGTTCAGGATTTAGCTTTACTGTGTGAATTAAAGTATCTTCCCATTCTTCTAAGGTTTGGTTTGGTAGTCCAAACATTATATCTATATTTATATTGTGAAACCCAGACTCCCTAGCTAGATTATAATTTTTTAAAAACTCCTCTACAGAATGGATCCTGCCTAAAGATTTAAGCCTTTCATTTTGAAAAGCTTGAAGTCCTATACTTAATCTGTTTACTCCCATTTCTTTCAGCACAGCAAGTTTTTCTCTATTTAGAGTGCCTGGATTGCATTCCACGGTAAATTCATAGTCTGGGGAAAAATTTAATTTTTTTATACAAGCTCCTAGTACATTCAATGCTTCTAAAGGTAAATAGGTGGGAGTACCCCCACCTATAAATATAGTATCTATTATATATGAACTCCCTTTAATTTCTATTTCTTTTACTAAAGCATTAATATAGTTCATCCTAAGGTTTTCTTTACCTTGGAATGAAGGAAAATCACAATACAAGCATTTGCTTTTACAAAAAGGTATGTGTATATATAAAGAAATTTTTTGCATATGCTTCCTCCATTTATTATTCAACCTTTAGTACAGACATAAAAGCTTCCTGCGGAATCTCCACTGAACCTATTTGTCTCATTCTTTTCTTTCCTTCTTTTTGTTTTTCTAATAGCTTTTTCTTTCTTGTAATATCTCCACCATAGCATTTAGCCAAAACATCTTTTCTTAAAGCCTTAACCGTTTCTCTTGCTATTATTTTAGCTCCTACTGTAGCCTGAATAGGTATTTCAAACAATTGCCTTGGAATAACCTCTTTAAGCTTTTCTGCTATAGACCTTCCTCTGCTATAAGCATTTTCTTCAGGAACAATCATAGATAGAGCATCCACTACATCTCCATTTAAAAGGATATCTAGTTTTACTAATTTTGTAGTAGTATATCCTTTCAACTCATAATCTAAGGATGCATATCCTCTAGTTCTTGATTTTAATGCATCAAAAAAGTCATATATTATTTCATTTAATGGTATATCATAGTTTAACATAACTCTAGTGGTTTCTAGATACTGCATATCTATAAAAGTCCCTCTTCTGTTCTGGCATAAGTCCATTACAGCACCTACATAATCTGTAGGGGTGATTATGGAAGCTTTAACTACAGGCTCTTCCATATACTCAATTTCTGTAGGACTTGGCATATTGGTAGGATTAGTTATCTCAAGCAGTGTTCCATCAGTCTTTATAACCTTATAAATAACTGAAGGTGCTGTAGTAATTATATCTAGATTAAATTCTCTTTCAATTCTTTCTTGAATTATTTCCATATGAAGAAGTCCCAAAAAGCCGCATCTAAATCCAAAACCCAAAGCTACGGATGTTTCAGGTTCAAAAGAAAGAGCTGCATCATTTAACTGAAGCTTTTCTAATGCTTCTTTTAACTCATTATATTTAGCTCCATCTACAGGGTATATACCGCTAAATACCATTGGTACAGCAGGTCTATATCCTGAAAGTGGTTTATCTGCAGGTCTATGAGCTAAAGTTATGGTATCTCCCACTCTCGCATCTCTAACATTTTTAATAGATGCTGTAATATATCCTACATCTCCTGCCTTAAGCTCTTCTGTAGGAAAGAAATTAGGTGAAAAAACTCCAAGTTCAGTTACCTCATATACTTTTCCTGTAGCCATAAGCTTTATTTCATCCCCAGGTTTTACTGTACCTTCCTTGACTCTTACATAGCATACTACTCCTTTATAGCTGTCATAATAAGAATCAAAAATAAGTGCTCTTAATGGTCCATTTTCATCACCTTCGGGACATGGTACCTTATTAACTACAGCTTCAAGCACTTGTTCTATATTTAACCCGGATTTAGCAGAAATAAGTGGAGCATCTTCCGCTTCTATTCCTATAACTTCTTCTATTTCATGCTTTACTTCTTCAGGTCTTGCACTAGCTAAATCGATTTTATTTATTACTGGAACTATTTCTAAATCATGATCTAAAGCCAAATAACAGTTAGCTAATGTTTGTGCTTGTATGCCTTGAGTAGCATCTACTACTAATATAGCACCTTCACAAGCTGCAAGACTTCTTGATACCTCATAGTTAAAATCTACATGTCCAGGCGTATCTATAAGATTTAATATATATTCTTTTCCATCATATTCCCTCTTATATATAAGTCTTGCAGCCTGAGCCTTTATGGTAATTCCTCTTTCCCTTTCTAGATCCATCTTATCTAGAATCTGATCCTCCATCTCTCTTTTTGTTAAAGTACCCGTCTGTTCAATTAATCTATCCGCAAGAGTAGATTTGCCGTGATCTATATGTGCAATTATAGAAAAATTTCTAATATACTTTTGTCTTTCACTTTGCATATAATTTGACCAGTCCAGAAACTTAAAGTTTCTAAACAGTCTTCACCCCCATGTTATAGAATCAAAATAAATTATATCATAATAAGCTCATATTATGTCAATAATAACTGAACATATTTCATTAATGATAAAATTTATCATTTTAGTATATCATGTTTAAGATCTTTTATGCTATTCAATATTGCATCTTTTGAATCTTTAAAACTACTTTTACTAAAGTTTATTTCATATTCTTTTATGTAAACTTTTATGTCAGAAGGAGTATTATAAAAAATTTTTAAAGGAGTATTATCTTGAATTTTATATAAAGACTCATAATAGCTAGAGTTACCAGTATTTTTATTTATCTGCCTATTCATTTCTACATCTTCTTGAATTGCAGTGCTTCTATTGGTACATTCTATATTTACTTTCACAATTCCTATAAAAATTATTATAAAGAAGACAAGCACCGCTGCATACCATTTAAATTTACCCATAAAAGAGCACCCCCAGTATTATTTTCTACCTATAAGGATGCTCTCTTTTATTAAAACTTATTCAATTCCTTATCTATCTTTTAAATATTCTGCTATTAATCTAGCTATATACTTTGATGAAGTTTTTGCTTCATCAATAGTATTGGTATTAGCTCCCACTTCAATTAATATGGCATTGTTACTTTTATCCTGATTAAAGAATCTGGTACCTGTGTTGTAATACATGGGGGTTCTTGTAAACCCTGGAAAAAGATTTTTAGATGTTTCCATCATATGTTCTACTATTTTGTTATTATTATTAAAGTGTGGATTTTTCTTTGCCATAACAAACATGATTTTTGCTACATTTTCTCCATTTATAGTGGTAGTAACAGCTTTTTTGTCAGATACAGAATCCCTGTGCAAATCAATTATAAGCTTAAAATCACCATACTTGTTTAAATATTTATTTAGAGTTTCCCCAGACCTGGTATAACTTTGGGTATACATGGTACTATGTACTGTTTTATCATGAATTACAGATATTCCATAATTTTTTTCCAACTCTTTTGCTAGCTCGTCCCCAACAGCACAAACATTTTGCCCTTCATCAAAACTATCTGCTTTTCCACCTCCATAGCTTTCCGTGGTATGAGTATGATATATAAACACTTCAGGTTTTGTTTGATTTAAACTTTTTTTTAGCTTAGGATCGTAAGCTTTAGATTGAATATTTTTATCCTCCTTATTTTCTGAAGCTTTATTTTCATTTTCTTTTTTAAAAATGCTAGTTTCTTGTAATTCAAAAGGATTAAAGCTTATAATATTTTGCGGTTCTGTAACCTCCTCTATATCATCGTAGGAAAAATATGAATTCCCCATATTTAATATTTTTAGAGGGTTATTCATATTAAAGCTTAAAAGTTCAGTTAAAGTTTTTTTAATTGATACTTCGCTTTCTACCACATCCTCACTGTCAAAAGATATATGTTTAACTATAGGTATACTATAATTAATAATCTCTACATAAACTAAATTTCTTTGTACTTGCTTTCTCATAAGCAGCTTCATTAAATTCGTAAAACATAAAAATATTAAAACTATTATTAAGGATATAAAAGCTAAGGTTTTTAATTTGTTCTCTTTTGAGCATAAGGTTTTATAAACCACATAAATCACCCCTCATATAAAACTATTATATGAAGGGTATGTAAAAAATATCCTATGTAATCAATTTAAAAATTGATTTATCTCCTCCAATTCTAGTTCTGGCTGCAAAGCCATATTAACTCCATTTGCTATTATCCTAGAAACGGATTCTACTACTGTGTCCACTTCTTTAGGGGTTACCACTAACTCTCCTACATAGGGAGCAAGCAAATCTTGAATCATTCTATTCTTCTCATTTTTATCTAAAGATTTGATCATATTATAAAATTCACTTCCTGAAGAAGATTGCTTTATCATCTCATCAATAACCAAATCTATACTGTCGCTAGCTATAGTTGCTGCATCTACTACCGTAGGAACTCCTATAGCTATAACAGGAATTCCAAGAGTTCTTTTACTGATTTCCATACGTTTATTACCTACACCTGACCCTGGAGATATACCTGAATCTCCAATCTGAATGGTTCTATTGACTCTCTCCAATCTTCTTGAAGCTAAAGCATCTACACATATTATAAGATTAGGCTTTACCTTTTCTACCACAGACTTTATTATTTCACTAGTTTCTATGCCAGTTAATCCCAGAACTCCAGGAGATAATGCGCATACCGGCCTTATACCCTCATCTATGCTATCAGGCATAAGCTGCTTTAAATGCCTTGTAACCATTATTTTTGAAATAACCTTAGGTCCTAAAGCATCTGGAGTTACATTCCAGTTACCTAGACCTACTACCAAAGCAGTCATACTTCTATCCAGGGCTATTATATCATTTAAGCTATCCGCTAGTACCTTACTCACTCTATTCATAGTTTCACTATCATAATGAGTAAATTCAGGAATATCTATAGTTATATATGTTCCCATAGGTTTCCCCATATTTTTTTCTCCAACTTCATTATTAATCATAACTTTAGTTACTTTTATATCTGTACTTGACAGTTTTTCTTCTATGTGCACACCTTCAGATTCTCTATTGTGCTTACTATTATAAATTTCCCTTGCCTCAACAGCTAAATCAGTTCTAATATTATACATACTTCCACTTCCTTACTCAGTTTTTCAAGCAAATTGCTATATATAGCTTTTGTAATTTGCATGAAAAATATGACTAAAACCTTTATTTAAATTTGAACTATTACTTGAAGTATTAAAATTTTAATGCTATAATATCTCTTGTTACATATAGACTCACACGCAGATTTCCCCAAAACTGCTGAGACCCTATTTAAAATAAAGGGGGTGAAATAGAATGGCAAATATTAAATCAGCTAAGAAAAGAATAAAAGTTACAAATGCAAAGACTTTAAAAAATAAAATGGTTAAGTCTGCATTAAAAACTACTATAAAGAATTTTGAAGCTGCAGTAGCAAATAGCAGCGTTGAAGAAGCTAAAGCTGCTTTTACTAAAGCTGTAAAAGCTTTAGATATGGCTGCATCAAAAGGTGTTATTCACAAGAATATGGCTTCAAGAAAAAAATCAAGATTAGCAGCAAAATTAAATGCATTATCTGCATAATAAATAAACCGGTATACATACCGGTTATTTATTTTTTAAAATATTTTAGCATAAAGCTGTACTTATAATAAGCATTTCTATCTCTGTTTTCTTATCTATAGTAGAAGTTTTTATGTTTCTTTCAGTATTTAAACAAAGCTCCATACATTTTTTTAGCTGCTTTAAAGAAAACTTTTTACTCTGACTCATAAGCTTTTCGCAGATAAATGGATTTAAATTTAACTCCCTTGCCAAAGTAACTTTATCCTTGTGATTTTCCATGCCTGCTTTTATATTGAATAAAAGCTTAAACTGTCTTTCTATCATGCTAAGTATGGCAAGCATCTCTTCTCCTCTAAAAATAAGTTCATTCAGTATGCTGATTGCTTTCTCTGGTCTCTTTTGTGATAGAAAATCTACAAGATTAAATATGTCATTATTGCTTTTATACGGAAGCATTGCAATTATATCTTCCTTTTTTATTTCTCTTCCTTCTGTATAATTTATAAGTTTATCAATTTCACTGCTTATAATGCTCATATTATTATCTACATTTTCACAGAAAAATTTAATTTGAGATTTTTCTATAGATTTCCCTTGGATTTCAAACATACTTTGAACTTTTTTATATAATTTATCCCCTTTCAGTTTATCTGCTTTTACTACACAGGTTTTCTTATCTATTTTATTTAATTTCTTACTAGGTTTTTCTCTGTCATCTTCCGCTAGATAATAAAGTATAAGGATGCAGTATGGCGGCAGATTATCTAAATAAGAATTAATTTCTTCAAAAAGCTTTAAAGATTCTTTATCTACTTTTTCTCTAAGAAAATTTGCTCTATATATTTCTACTACTTTTTTTTCACTCATAAAAGGTAAGGTTTCACAGGCATTTATCACATTTTCTATTTTAATATTGTTTCCATCTAGCCTTATAAGATTTAATTCTTTAAAATTTTCATCAATAGATTTATGAACTAAACTATCTATTCCTTCTTTTATTATAAATTCATCTATACCAAAAAAAACATAAGAATTTCTTAAGCTGTTCTTTTTTAAATCACTTTCAAATATATCCATACTTATCATTATATAATCAACCTTTCAGAACGGTATTTTCAAAACATAATCCTCTATAAAATATAATTTCTTTATGATTTCAGGATTGTCGTAGGTAAATTTCTCTTTACTTTCTATAAGAATTATATCACAATTGTTATGTTTAGAATAATGTTTTAGCTCTTTACAGCTTATATAAACTTGCTTGCTTTTAGAGCTAACAGCCAAATCTGTAAAACCATTTATTGATTTAGGTTCATAAGGATATATTATATATTTATCTTTTACATGGATAATAAAATCTTCATTATTCAACTTAACATATGGACTTACTATAAGACCCTTTAATGCATCTTCCTGCTTTTTATTTAATTTTTCAGGACAAATAAGGATTTTTTCCCATCTATATTGAAAGAGCACAGCATATTTATCTTTTGCTTTTATATAGGTTAAACTAGGGAATACACTATAAGTTTCTAAAAATATAAGGATAATTAAAAATAAAGGAAAATAGATATATTTATTTTTATGTTTTTTTACAAGAATATAACAAAAATATATAGCTATATATATCATAGTCTCTAGATAAGTAAGCTCACTTAAGGGAGGTAATATTTTATCAAGCAGGTAATTGCCTCCATTTAAACAATCTATAATAAGCTTTAATATCAGTGAAATTTTATTAAATATAAAAGAAAACTTATAAAATAGAACACATATATTCCCTACCAATACCACCATGCTATATAAAGGAAGCAGCAGTATATTTCCTATTATAAATCCTAAACTAAAACTATGCAGATTAAATACAGCATAAGGCAATGAAAATATTTGAGAACTTAAGGTTACACTTAAAGATTCATTTATCTTTTTAGGCAGCCTGTATAAAGCCTTTTCTATTTTGTTATAGTATATTACAATCCCTAAGGTAGAGAGAAATGAAAGATTAAATCCCAAATCTAATATATAATAGGGCTTTAATGACACTAATATTATAGCTGCAAAGCTTAAAGCTGATAGTTTATCATACTTTTTATATAATTTTTTTGATAGCTTCATTATAAGTATCATAAAAAAAGCTCTTAATGTAGGGGCTTTAACTCCAGTAAATAAAGCATAAAAAAAAGACAGCACTATGGCAAATTTCATGCCTAATATAGCCTCCATACACTTATAAACTAGTGCCATATGAAATCCCGAAACACTTATAACATGTATTATACCTAATTTTTTAAAGATCTCCATTTTATCTTTAGGTATGTTATCTGTATAACCAAAACAAACCCCACAGACTAAGGCACCATCATATTCCCCCAAATTTTCTTTAAACCTTTCATATATATCATTTCTTCTTACATAAATAAGCGTAATAACATCTCTTTTTACCAAATAAACCGTATGAATTTTATATTCTCCAATAATACCTTTATCAAATATATTTTCCTTTTTAAATTCTCCTTTTACTTTTATTATTTCGCCTTCCTTTGCAGCTATATTTTCTTTTACCATTATCTTTTTACCCTTGTAACTACAAATGTTGCTATAATCATACTTATCTATTACTCTTAAAGATACTATTTCATTTTGAGGAATATTTACATTAAAGTAAAAATAAAAACTATAAAATCCAATTATAATAAATGCTATATTAATTATAATTTCATAGGGTTTTAAAGAAAAAGACAGAAGCATAATAAAAATAAGTATAATTAATATACTTATGAAAAATGAATCAAAATATATAATACAAGAAATTGAGCCTAGAAATAAGGACACTACAAAGTAAATCAAAGGTCTTTTCATATAAATACCTCTTTTAATATTTATATTTCTATTCTTGCCCTGCACCTTACTTTTAAACAAAAAAGTTAAAGACTGTAGGTAACAAATAAAAATTTATACCTACAGCCCTTTTAATATAATCCTAACTGAATATACAATATTTTTTAAGTGGCTTGCTAATATTTATTAGTAATAGCTTTCTTTTCTCATTTTCTTTATTATAAAATATATTAAAAGCACAGCAATCGAGTCTATTAATAGAGCCTTAATTGAAAAATTAATATTAAGCCCTATGCCTTTTAATAATACTAAGAATACAGCAATTAGTATACTAATAATAAAAAATATGGAACTTAGTTTCTTGTTCATGGCTCTTTTTCTATTCCCCGTATAGGAAAAAATTATCATAGAAAATATTATTATTATAAAACAACTCAATATGGACCATTCTGAGCTATATTTATTGTTTAAATAATAAACCCCATAGATTATAACATATAAGAATATAGATTTAAAAAATGAACAGAATATAGATTTAAAATTAACCATTGATTTATCTATCTTTGTCCTATATAGCGTTTCTACATCATCTTCAGAATTTAAAAGCAATATATTTAATACGCAAAGTGGAATTAAACCTGCATTCATAATAAGCACATGAATATCATTTACAATATTTAAATTTAGCAATGCACCACACAGAATAAACAAAAATTCTATAAAAGTACACAGAATTATATACTGTGCAGCTTTATTTATTTTGTTAAAAATAGTTTCAGAAATGCTTACCAAATCTAAAAGCTTATTTAAGTAATCCTCTTTAATATATATATCAGATAATTTTTTAATCATAAAACTGCAATTTTCCCCTATGCCTAGGCCTATATCTGAAGCATTCATAGCAGGAAGTTCAGTCATATTTTCTCCAGTAGACAAAACCATATGTTCTTTGTCTTTAATGGTTTTTACTATTTCAGTCTTCTGACTTGCATCTATTCTGCTTAATATACTGATTTTCTCTATATTTCTAATTAACTCTTCTTTTTCCATGTATTTAAGTTCTATACCTGATAGTATATTTTCGTGAGAATTTATTAAATTCAAGTTCTTACCTATAGAATAAGCTGTAAGTTTATTATCATCTGTTATTATAATTGGTTTTATATTTTCTTTCCTGCAATTTTTAAGGATTTCTCCTACATTGTCTCTTAAGGGATTATAAAATCCTATAATACCTACAAATACTAAGTTGCTCTCTATGTTTTCCTGCAATGTAGGCTTATAATTAAAGCTTCTATAAGCAAATCCTACAGTTCTTAATCCCTTATTGGAAATTTCTATATCTGCAGCTCTTATTTCATTTATATCCTCTTCTGAAATCTCTTTCTCTATACCATTTTTCATAATATGAGTGCATTTATCTAAAAGTACATCTACAGGGCCTTTTACATTAGCTCTATAGTTTTCATCTATTTTGTTAATTGTAGTAAATATTCTTTTATCTGTATCATAAGATATCTCTAATACTCTTCTATATTCTAACTCTAGTTTTCTCTTATAAACAGAGTTCTCTTCAGCAAACTTAATTAAAGATACATCTATTAAGTCTCCTCGTCCTATACCTGTTTCAGAATTGTAGCTGCCATCATTGCACAAAAGACCAATTTGAAATATTCTTTCTACATTTGTGTCTTTAATTATATCTTGTTCATCTTTTTCATGATACATTCCATCAGTATAAATGCTTTCTACCATCATTTCCTTTTCAGAAAAAGCTCCTATTTTATCTATAAGCATTACATCTGTATTACATAATATTTCTAGTGAGGATAGATTTTTTATTTCTATACCCTGACTTTTTAAAAAACTATGAAATGAATATAAAAAAATAAAAATAATTATAGCTATACCTTCTGGTATGCTAACCAGTAACAAAGAATTAATTAGACTTAATAACTTATTTACATCTTTAATATATATATAATATGAAAAAGTACTAATTAAAGTTAGTAATACAAAAAAAAGTACCAATTTATTTAATACATTATTTATTCTTGTATTTAAATCATTTTTTTCTTGATCATCATATATTAATACATCTACAATCTGTCCTATTTGAGTATTTACTCCCGTGGCTATAACAACGCCTGTCCCAGTTCCATCTGTAACCACAGAACCTTTAAAGGCAATGTTTTTCATTTCTGACAAAGGAATATCCTTTTCTTCTATTTTAGTTTCATACTTTTCTGAAATATAATTTTCTCCTGTAACCACAGTTTCTTTAATCTTTAAATTCTCACTTTCTACAATTCTTAAGTCTGCTGGTACCACAAAATTTTTATCTAAAAGTACCACATCACCTACTACTAATTCATCACATTTAATACTACTAACTTTTCCTGACCTTATCACTGTAGCCATAGTAGAATTCAATTTTTCTAAAGTTTTAAAGGAAGCTTGGTCATTATATTTCCTAAAAGCATTGAGTGTAAGAGTTAATAACAAAAATACTATAAGCATAGAACCAATAATTATATTCTTTAGGTAAAAACTTAATATTATGTTTCCTATAAAAACAAATGTCCATAAATTTAATACTTCTAATAAAAAAATTCTAATAAAGCTTTTTATATTTTTTATATTTATCCTATTGTCTCCATATTTGGCTCTTCTATCTTCAATTTCATTTACATTTAGCCCTCTATATATATCAGTGCTTAATTCTTTTACAACATAGTTCCAAGAATTATTATACCATTCTGCCATTTTTAATCACCTTTTTATTACATTATAGCTTTTATTATTTTTTCGTGTATAATACTAATTTCTTTATAATATAACACTAATTATTTATATATAATCAAAGAAGCTTGTTATGTTTAGTAAATATAACAAGCTCTGCCATCTAAATTATCATTCCTTAGTTTTAGGATTAAATATAAGTGCCATTAAGTATCCAAAAAATATTGCTGCAGTAATACCTCCAGCTGTACCTTTTATACCACCGGTAAAAGCGCCTACAAGTCCAACTTTTTTTACCTCTTTTATAGTAGATTTAGCCAAAGAATATCCAAAACCTGGTAGTGGTACGCTAGCTCCTGCTTTCCCAAACTTTATTAGCACATCATACACATTTAAAGCTCCCAATATGGTTCCTAAAGTAACAAAGATTACAAGAATTCTAGCTGGCGTTAATTTAGTTTTATCCATTAAAATTTGTGCCACTACACATATAGCTCCACCTACTATAAAAGCATTTATGTAACTTGTCATATTAGTTTCCCTCCATTTTATCAAAATTCTACAGCTACAGCGTGAGCTATACCTGGAATGCTTTCTCCCTGTTGAGAAGTAGTGGTACTCATAAGTGCTCCTGTGGAAATTAGCAGAATTCTATTTAATTCTCTTTTCATCATCTTTTTATATATATAGCCACAGAAAGTTACCGCTGAACAGCCACACCCACTAGCTCCTGCGCATACATTGCTTTCATTTGCATCATACATCTGTTCACCACAATCCATATAATTTTTACTTAAATCATAACCATATTCCTTTAGGAGCTTTTGAGTTATATCTCTTCCTACTTTCCCCAAATCTCCAGTTGCTATTAGATCATAATAGGAAGGATCTCTGCCTGTATCTTTAAAATGCATATACATGGTATCTACTGCAGCTGGTGCCATAGCAGCCCCCATATTATTAGCATCTTTTATACCATAATCTTTAACCTTTCCTATGGTTACATGAGTTACCTTTGGAAAATCTCCATCTAAAGCTAGTAATACTGCGCCTGAACCAGTAACGGTCCATTGTGAAGTAAGAACTCTTTGACTGCCAAATTCCAGTGGAAATCTAAATTGCCTTTCTGCAGAACTGAAGTGGGAAGAAGTAGCCGCTATAGCATACTTTGCAAATCCTCCATCCATAATAAGAGATGCTATGCTTAAAGATTCAGACATAGTAGAACATGCCCCATAAAGACCTATAAAAGGAATACTTACATCCCTAGCTGCAAAGTTTGATGAAGAAATTTGATTTAACAAATCTCCTGCACAAAGGTAATCTATATCACTTTCTGATAAATTTGCTTTTTTTATAGTATCTGCAATGGCATCATACATCATGCTGCTTTCTGCTTTTTCAAAACTGTCTTCACCATTGGTATCATCTTTTAATATGATATCGTAATAACTTCTAAAGTTTCCTCTGCCTTCCTTCGGTCCTACTATGCTAGTGGTAGCTATTATTCTAGGTTGCTTTTCAAGTCTTACAGTTTGTTTTCCAACTTTTTTTTCAGAGTAATCTGCCATATACTCTCATCCCTTTCTATTTAAGCTAAATAATACGCTATATAATATATAATCCCTACTATAACTGAGGTGCTTATACCATATACCAATACCGGACCTGCTATAGTAAACATTTTAGCTCCCACTCCAAATACAAAGCCTTCTTTTTTAAATTCTATGGCTGGAGACACAATAGAATTTGCAAAACCTGTTATAGGTACAACTGTACCTGCACCAGCTACATTTGCCAGCTTATCATAAACACCTAATCCTGTGAGAAGTGCTCCTATAAATACCATTATTATAGCTACCAAGGTACCTACCTCTTCTTTGTTATATCCCAAATCTGTAAACACATTAAAAAAGAACTGACCTATATCACATATTAATCCTCCAATTATAAAAGCATAAATACAATTTTTAACTATATTAGGTTTTGGCTCCGATGTCCTTGATATTTTATCAAATTGATTTTTTATTCTGCTTTCATCTTGATTCATCTTTAAGATACACCTCTAATTCTGTTATTTTTTATATAAAATTATTGTTTGCAATTTTTTAAATTTTTAAACAAAAAAAATAGGATGCCAAATAATAACATCCTATTCCTCCAGATTTTTTTTCATCTTTTTTAATACTTTTTTTTCTATCCTAGAAACTTGAACTTGGCTTATTCCTAGCATTTTAGCTACCTCTACTTGAGTTTTATCCTTAAAATATCTTAACATTATTATCTGTCTTGACTTTAAGTCTAAATTCTTTAAAGCCTCCTTTAATGCAATCCTATCCACCAAATTGCTGTCTTCTTCTGCATTTTCACTGAGTTTATCTACAAGGAGTACTGGAGCACCATCATCTTGATGTATAATATCATAAAGATATTGAAGACTGTTAGAAGATTCCATAGCAAATATAATATCTTCTTTATCTACACCTGAATATTCTGATAATTCTTCTAAAGTAGGCTCTCTATCCAATTTTTTTGAAAGAAACTCCTTATCAAAATGGAGCTTCCTTGCAGTGGTTTTAACATTTCTGCTGACTTTTATTATTCCATCATCTCTTATAAACCTTTTTATTTCTCCCATTATCATAGGAACTGCATAAGTTGAAAACTTTACATTATAGCTTGTGTCAAAATTGCTTATAGCCTTTATAAGTCCCATAGAACCTATTTGAAATATATCTTCATATTCATATCCTCTATTTAAAAATTTTTTACTTATAGAAGAAACCAAAGGTATGTTTATCTCAATTAATTTATCCATTGCTTCTTTATTTCCATCTTTAGCTAGTTTTATTAACTCCATATTATCATCAAAATCATAGGACGACTTTTTTAAGATATCTTCATCCATAACTTTCACCTAACTTAAAGATTTAAATTTTTTTTTCATTATTACTTTGGTCCCTTTTCCTTTTTGGCTTTCAACTTCCAAACTATCCATAAAGGTTTCCATAACAGTAAATCCCATGCCAGATCTTTCTAAATCCGGACGAGATGTATAAAGAGGCTGCATAGCTTTTTCTATATCAGATATACCCACACCCTCATCACAGACTATTACAGTAACCTCATCATCACAAATATAAGCTTCTATCCTTACCATACCCTCTACACCATCATACCCATGAATTATTGCATTAGTAACAGCTTCAGAAACAGCAGTTTTAATATCTGTAAGTTCCTCCATGGTAGGATCCAGTTGAGACACAAATGCAGCTACTGCCACCCTAGCAAAACTTTCATTTTGAGATTTGCTTACAAATTCTACTTTCATCCTGTTATCCCACATTTTTATCCCTCCACTAAATAATACTTAATGCTTCTTCCAAAGTATCAAAGCATTTTATTATTTTAAACATACCAGATAATTCAAATACTTTTTTTACTCTGTCATTTATCTCTACTACACATATGTCACCATGCCTTGAATTTAACTTTTTATATCTTCCAATAACCACACCAATACCTGAGCTATCCATAAAGGTAACTCCTGAAAAATTCATTATAAGTTTATTGATGTTATCTCTATCTAATCTGTCATCTATCCTATTTCTCACTTCTTCTGCACTATGATGGTCTAATTCTCCCATTAGAGCTACAATCAATTTATCATTTTCTACATCAAACTTCAAATACATAAGCTCTACTCTTAAATACTATTTAAGAGCAGTTCACCTCCTTACAAGTATTATTCAATTATATATTCTATACTTTTCTTTTTTTTCCTTCTTTTTCTAATTTTTTATGTATTTATAGTATATATCTAAAAACATAAAATGTAAAACTTTTTGTATAAATAAAAAAAATAGCGAACTCAACTAAGAGATTCGCTTAAAAATTCTTTTATTACTTTGTTTCTGCAAACTTGCTGATTTCTTCTTCCATTTTAGCTAATACCTGCCCATAGTTATACTTTTCCTTAATCATGAGAATTTCTACAGCATCTTCTAATCTGTTCATAGTATATATCTTAAACCTTCCTTTAGCTATAGCTTCTTCAACCTCTGAGTTAAGTACCAAATCACCTACATTGCTTTCAGGTATAAGTACTCCTTTTTCATCAACATCATCTAACGCTTTACATATATTAAAAAATCCTTCTATTTTTTCATTGACACTGCCTATAGGTTGAATTTCCCCAAATTGATTTATAGAACCAGTTAAAGCTATATTCTGTTTTATTGGAATCCTGCTTAAAGCCGAAATAATGCAAAGCATCTCAGCTGCAGATGCACTGTCCCCATCTAAACTATCATATATCTGTTCAAAGCTTATATAAAAATCCACAGGCAGCTTGGTGTAAGGATTAATAAGATTATTTAAATATGCTTTTAATATGTTAACAGACTTGCCGTGAATTTTTCCACTCATATTACTCTCTTTCTGAATATCTATTATATTTCCACTGCCTTTATGGCATACACAAGTAACCCTTATGGGTCTGCCAAAATTAATATAAGGAGTGGAATTCACAGAAAGAGCATTTATAGATCCCACTAACTCATCTTTTAAATTTATAATAATCTTTTTTTCTTTATAAAAATCTATACATTGCCTCTCTAAAAAATCTTTTTTATATATTACTTCTGAAATATCCTTTTCATCTATAAAATCTCTATTATGATCTTTTGATATCTTATCTGATAAAATCATTATTCTATTTATTTCATATTCATCAAAATACATTTTATTTTTATCTTCAGCTTTTCTCGATAAATGCTTTGCTAACTGTTTCAAAGCTCCTGATGACAAAGTGTTAAGATTATTTTTCTTTGCTATATTCTCAGTAAACTTTATTAATTCTAACTTGCTATCTTTATTTATATTTAAAATAGAATTATATTCCGTTTTAAGCTTAAATACTTTTTTAAAATCTTCATCATAGTAATATAAAATGTCATAAGTGGCATAATCACCAATTAATATCAATTTAGTACTTATACTTATAGGTTCAGGATCAATTCCTTTTAAAGATAGCAATTCTAAGTATCCTCTATTATAAGTTAAATATATTTTTTCATTTAGAAAAGACTTTTTTAAATAATAGTAGGACCCTGGGTTGTTTAAAAGATCAGATACTCTTATTATTAAACATCCTTCATTGGCTCGTAGTATAGAACCTGCTTTAATTAAACTTAGGTCTGTAATATAGGTTCCATTATGATTTTCATACTCTATAGTACCTATGAGATTATTTATATTTGGATCCTTTTCAAAGAATACTAGCGGAAATTCATTGCTACTGTTATCTACTATGACATTTATCGCATACTTTTCTATAACTTCAATTATTCTTTCTTCATCTTCATCATAATTTCCACTATAAATATTTAAAAGCTCCTCCTCTAACTTATTGCAGAAATATTTAAAATAGCTTTTAGCATTCTCATCACATTTTAATCTTATAATGCATTTTCTTTTTATTATATCTAATTTTTCTTTTAAATAACTTTTATATATTTTTAGTATGGATTCATTGCTCTTTTCTTCCATTTCTCTAATGTTTTTTAATATTTCTTCTGCTTCAGCTTTTAACTTGCTAACCTTATCAATTATTTCTTTTTTATTAATTAAGTCTAAATTATCATACTCACCCTCTGTTAAAGCTTCACCATTATTAATAGGTAAAAATATAAAACTGCTATTAGTTAATTTAACATCAAAGCCTTCATTTTTAGCATGCTCTATCAGTGTTGAAATAGTTTCATTTTTCTTTTTATATAGATATTGAATCATTTTTTCCTTTTCTTTGCAGCAAGAATCATTATAAAATTTATATATAATATCCTTATATTCTTCTTGCATATCCTTTAAAGCTTCTTCTAAAAGCTTTCCCATACCATTTTTTAAAAACAAAACTTTTGGGTTTTTTTCCTCATCATAAACTACATAACATATATCTTTTGGCTTTTCTCTACTTTTATATACTTCCTTTACAAAATTCATTATATTATCTAACTTATCCTTAGAAAAGCTGTCCATTAGATATATATTAAAACCTTCTTTATTAATTTCCAAAGCTGTTTTTATGTTATTATAGAATTTTTCTTTTTGAGGAATATTTATTTTCTCTAAATTCAAGTCATCATACTCAATATCAAAATTATAAAGTACTTCCTTTGGAGTTAACTCTCTCCCCATTCTACTATCTACTCATTAAATAAATTGATGACTGTCAATTTAATAAGAGTAGTCCCTCCTTAAAATATTACTATTATAATAATATTCTTAAGAATTAAATTTAGTAACAAAAAATAATAAAGACCAGCAGCCTGATATTAAAATTCTGGCTGCTGATCTTTATTATTTATTAATAATTTGAATCAGATTTAGTTCCTTCACATATTGCTATAGATGCTGAAGCGCCTATTCTTGATGCTCCTGCTTCTATTACTTTTAAAGCATCTTCATAAGACCTTACTCCACCTGAAGCTTTTACTCCCATATCTTTTCCTACAGTGTCTCTCATAAGTTTTACATCTTCTGGAGTAGATCCTCCTGTAGAAAATCCTGTGGAAGTTTTTACATAGTCAGCTCCTGCCTCTTTACATAGCTTACAAACTGCGATTTTTTCTTCATCTGTAAGCAAACAAGTCTCTATAATAACTTTTGTAAGCGCTTTCCCTTTTGCCGCATTAACTACAGCTTCTATATCTTTTTTTACATAGTCATAATCTTTAGCTTTTAGCTTTCCTATATTTATAACCATATCAACTTCTTGAGCACCATTTTTTATAGCATCTTCTGTTTCAAAAGCTTTAACCTCTGAAGTATTAGCACCTAAAGGAAATCCTATTACTGTACATACTTTTACATCGCTACCTTTTAAAAGTTCACTTACTAGCTTTACATTGCCTGGATTTATGCATACAGAAGCAAAATTATAATCTAAAGCTTCCTTACAAACTTTTTTGATCATCTCTTCTGTAGCTTCTGGTTTTAATAGGGTATGGTCTATCATTTTTGCTAATTGTTTTTTGTCCATGTTATTTCCTCCTAACAAAAAATTTAATCCTTTTCAGCATTATGTATAAATAACGTACTATAATTTTATAATAACCTATGAAAAGACACAAGTAAATTTCTGTTATATATCATAAAAAATACAATATTAAAACTAAAATTTAATAAAATAGAGGGCAGTTTAATAATATTCTGCCCTTTTATCTTTTATTTATTCTGAAGCTGCTTCTTTAAGAACTGCATTTTGTTCAGATTTAGAATCTTTATCTGATGCAATTTCTTTTATCTTGGCAGCCGGAGCTTCTTTTCCCTCTGCCATTATCTTTTCAGCTTCAACTTTAGTATTATCTGCTACAGGCTTTGGTTGAGGTTTGGGTGGAAGCTTTTTAACAAAGCTGCCCTCTACAAAAAGAGTAGTCTTATCTGTAGCTACCATAGAATACTCTCTGCTGAATTCTATAGCATTTTTGCCGCAAAAATCTGCACACATACTGCAGAAAGTACAAGAGCCCAAATCAAACTTCATATTGATTTCTTGACCGCCTTCCACATTCTTAACAGTTTTTGTTATGGCACCAGGAGAACATACCCTAATGCACATGCCACAACCTACACAGCGATCTGAATGAAACACTATTTTACCTCTATAATCTTTTGGGATATCAATGCCTGAATAGGGATATCTATTGGTCATAGGTGACTGAAATAAACCTTTAAATGCTTCTTTAAAATAAGGGATTTTACCCAATTACTTCACCCCTCTCTTTTCCTTAAGAATTTCTATAGACTTAAGTATTCCGTCAATGATAGCTTCTGGCTTAGGAGGACATCCTCCTACAGATACATCTACATGTGTCCACTTATCTAAAGGTCCTTCCACACTATAGCTTCCTTTAAATACATTACAAGACATAGGGCAAGAACCTAAAGATACTACTACCTTAGGTTCAGGCACTTGAGATAAAACTCTAAGCATCCTATCCTTAGATTGTGTAGTTACAGGGCCTGTAACTATTACTATATCTGCATGTCTTGGTGTACCTGTCAGTTTTACCCCAAATCTCTCCACATCATATCTAGGACCTAAAAGAGCTATAAGTTCAATATCACAGCCATTGCAGGAACCTGTATTCAAGTGATAAATCCATGGAGATTTTGCTCTGCTTTTTTCAATCATTTTATCTAGCAAATCAGTTCACCATCCTTAATCCTGATTATAATTTTAAATATGCTAAGAGTAAGCTCAAAAGTGCAAGGGCAGTAGGAATTGTCCAAAAGAACTTCAATGTCTGTTCTATTTTTATTCGTCCAATAACTGCCTTAACAACCGATATAGATATAATTACTACTAGTATGCATAGCAATATAAATAGTAATATATTTAAAATTGCATCTATTACAAAATTACCTGTAAGACTTCCAAAGCCTTTTCCCCCCATAAACATTGCTACAAATAGACTTGACATTATAAACATTTTAACGGATTGAGTTAATTTGTACATTCCTAAATAAAATCCGCTATATTCTACAAGTGGACCTTCACATATTTCTGTCTCTGCCTCTGCTACATCAAAAGGAACGCTTCCAACTTCTGCAGGTATAACTAGTAAAAACGCTATAGCTGCAGGTATTAAAGCCCAGTGAGACAACATAATGCCATTTGCTGCTTGATACTCATGGATTTTATTTAATGAAAATGTAACCTTCCCATCCATAGCAAACCCTGCTTTAGCACCCACTGCAAGAAGTACTATAACAAGAGGTAATTCATAGGATATCATTGTAACCATTTCCCTTGATATACCAACTCCTGCAAAAGGTGAACCTGAAGATGATCCCCCCATTATAAGAGATACCGCAGGAATAGTCAAAAGGTATATTATAACTATTATATCTGCCGTATCTGGCTTAAAAGAATAACCAAATATAGGTATGAATAGTGATATAGTAATAACACTGATAATTCCTAATAATGGTGCTATAATAAAAGCTTTTCTAGAAGCGCCTCTAGGAATTATATGGTCTTTACCAACTAATTTAAAAAAATCATAAAATGGTTGATTTACAGGTGGTCCAATTCTTCTTTGCATTTTTGCTACCACTTTTCTATCTATACCTGATAAAAACAATCCCATGATACAACTAAATAACAAGCCAGGAAAAACCAATATATAAAATAAGGTTGTCAAAAATGAATTCATCTTTTTTTCCTCCTTTTAGAGCAGTACAAAGCAGTAGATAATAACTATTGCTAAACATGCTACAACCCATAATACATAATCATTGACAACTCCGCTATGTGCATTATGAATTGTATTAAAATATCCTTTTAATTGATATTTAAGTCCCCAAAATAGATCATGTCCTCCTATTTGGGTATATTCTTCTTTTTCTCCGCCAGTAAAATTTTCATATTTTGTATCTGTTTTATCTATAATAACTGAAGAAGACCTATTACTTCCTATATTCATAGATACTATGATCATGATGGCAATTATAAGCACAAAGAATAAAAGCAGCCAAGCTTCAGGTTTCCAATATCCTGCAAGCACATAATTCATATCAGGCATCTTTACACTTTCTTCAAACATTTTAGCTGCATACCCTTTTGAGAACATAACATCTATATAATTTCCTATGTTATATATAGATAAAGCTGCTGGCTGTATTAGATACTTATTTATAAATTTAGGAGCTATACCTCCTATAATACAAGCTAAAGCAAGTATGGTCATTGGAATCCTCATAAGCCATGGAATCTCTTTTACATCCTTATTTTCTTCATTTAATTGTCCAAAGAATACGGATTGGGCAACCTTTACAAAGGAAGCTAATGTCATAACAGATACCAATAAAGCTATGATAGTAACTATAGCATATCCAGATTCATAAGTGGCCTGGTATATTAACCACTTAGATACAAAGCCATTAAATGGAGGTAATCCGCTTATAGAGGCTGCTCCTATAAGAAATAAAGCAGTAGTATACGGCATTTTTTTAGACAATCCACCAAGCTTATTTAAATCAGTAGTACCTGTAGCATAGAGCACGGCCCCTGCACATAAGAAAAGCAAACATTTAAACATAGCATGATTCATCATGTGATAAAGAGCACCCATTGTTCCAACTACAGCCACTGTTCTATCTGCTGCAAGTCCAACACCAATGCCAGTTACTATATATCCTATCTGGGATACTGAATGGAAAGCTAAAAGCCTTTTAAAATCTGTTTGGATTAAAGCCATAGTTACTCCAAGGAACATAGTGATGGTTCCCCAAAATATCATAAGAAATTCCAAACTTTTATTTCCAGAAGCTTGATATAGCATATATAAAATTCTTATTATGGCATAAACCCCTGTTTTACTCATTACTCCTGAAAGCAACATAGATATAGAAGATGGTGCAGACATATGAGCATCTGGCGGCCATGTATGGCAAGGCACTAAAAAGGCTTTTACTGCATATCCCGTAAGCATACAAGCTAAAGCTAAAATAGTTACGGGAGTAAACTTTTCACCATGTAATATAGAAGCAATTTGTGCAAGGTTTAATGTATGAACCTGAGCATATAACAAACAAGTTCCTATCAATACAAGAGAAGATCCTAAAGATCCTATTACTATATACTTAAAACCTGCTTCTATGGATTTATATAGATGATTTCTAAAAGCTGTTAATCCAATAGCAGCAAAAGTCATTATTTCAAGCATTACATACATATTAAACAAGTCTCCAGTAAATACAAATCCCATCATACTTCCTGTTAACAATAAAAATAATGCATAATACTTTTCAAGCCCATTATCTCTTTCCATGTAATTTACAGAATATATGGAAGAGAGAACACAAGTAAGTGACACAATGATACCTACAAAAAGTCCTAATCCATCTACCTCTAGACCTATACCGATAGCCCACTGCTTTTCTGGTATCCAGTTACCCATCCAGTAAGTAGCTATGCTATTATCCACCATTATTGGCTTAATTAATAATACTACACATATAAGAGAAGTTAATGTGGCTAAAAAAGTCAAAAATCTTTTAACATTTAAAAATCTTTCCCCAAATAAACCTATTACAAAAGCCAAGGTAAATGGAGTAATTATGGCTATTATGGGCAAACTACTAACAAAAGAAGTCATCCGTTTAACCTCCTTACCTCATCTGCATTAATGGTTCCATAATGCTCTTTTATTTTGATTACAAGAGACAAAGCTAGTGCAGTAACACAGGCTCCTATAACTATGGAGGTTAAAGTTAAAGCTTGAGGAACTGGGTCTACAAATATGGCTCCCTCTTTTAAGTCATTCATAAAAATGGGTGCTGTTCCTCCAGCTCTAAATCCTATAGATATTAAAAGCAAATTTATTCCACTATCTAATAACCCCATACCTATAACTATTTTTATGAGGTTTTTCTTAAATATCATTATATACAAGCCAAATATCATAAGTAAGAAAGCTGCTATGTAATTTAAAAGCATATTATCACCTCTACTCTTCTTTATCAGAACTTAAGGAACTCAACATAACTATAATAAGAAATCCTATACCTGCAAGTACCTTGTATCCTACAGCAAAATTCATCCAGAATATGGTTCCTGAACTATATAATTTACCTGCATTTCCTCTATATATTACATTTCTAAAAAAACTAGTACCATATATGATTCCTAAGCTAGCTAAGAATACAAAGCCTAAAGCTCCTATATTTTCAGATATTTTTAATCGTTTAGGATTGAAAGTTTCACTTACCTTTTTCCCACCATAAGCCACATATACTATAGCTATAGATCCTGCAATTAAAACTCCTCCCTGGAATCCTCCACCAGGGCTTAAATGTCCATGCAATATTATGTAAGCTCCAAGTACTAGTGCTATGGGAAGTACTATATTAGCACAGGAAGGTACTATAACTTCTCTTCTTTTTAACCCTTTTTTCATATTAATTACCTCCCTTAGCTTTTATATTTTTTCTTAATATCACTGATGCGCCGCTAACTGCTGTAAATAAAACAAAGGATTCACCTAATGTGTCATATCCTCTAAAATCAAATACTATTGCTGTAACAGAATTAATAGCCCCTGTCTTTTCCATAGTATCATTAACTATAAGATTAGCTATACCTTCATAAGTTGAAGGCAATGCAGTCATCTTTAAAGCAACATATATAGAAGCTGCAGATAATACTATTAAAGAAAACCAAGCTACCGCTTTTTTCATATCTTTTTGCCTCCTTCTTTTTTATCTGGCTCTGCTTTATCTTTAACTTTATGAAGCGTGATAATAAATATAACTGGAGTAAGTATGGCTCCTACTGCTCCTTCTGCTATGGCTACATCTGGTGCTCTAAGAAGTAAAAACTCTACGGCTATGAAACTTCCCATAACTGAAGTAGCTATAATACATGGCAAAATATCATCTATGATGACAGCTAAAAAACCTGCTACAATTATACCTATTATAATAAGAGTATTTAATACCGTCATGCTATTCATCTATCTTATCCCTCCCATACTCATCACATACGCTTTTTTCATCCATCTTTGCACCACTTCTATAAGCTGCTCTAGTCATAGCATGAGATGCTGCAGGATTTGTTAATAAAATGAAAATGCCTATTATTAATGATTTAACTCCAATAGATGCATTTCCAATAGAAAAGCCATAAATGGCACATCCAATAAGTATTGGTAATCCTCCCATGGTAACTATATTAGTCGAAGACTGCATTCTGCAAAAAGTATCAGGCATTCTTATCATTCCTACAACCCCTGCAATGATGAAAAATATGCCCACAGCAAATAATATATCTATTATAATCCTTATAATCATATTACAATCTTCCCTCCAAGTATTTTGAGATAAGAATAGTTCCAATAAATCCTAGTAAAGTAACTACTAAGCCTAAGTCAATATATAAAGCTCTTTGTTCATAACATCCAAATAAAACCATAATAAGTCCGATAATAACATCTATACAATCTGCAGCTACAACTCTGTCTATGGCATGAGGACCTTTTAATACTCTATATATAAGCACCAAAGATAACATAGCAAGTATAATAGCTATTATCATTAAGTCCAATCCCATGTCCATCATTTAAATACCCTCCTTACCCAAGGCTCAAAAGCTCCTTTTATTGTATCCGATGCTTCTTTTATATTTTGTGTAGCCACATCAATCCAATGAATATACATATAACATTTTTCTCCATCTTCTACTATATCCATAGTGATAGTACCTGGAGTAAGAGTTATACAATTAGCTAGCATTGAAAGACCATAATCTGATTTTATATCTGTTTCTATCTTCACAATACCTGGATTGATATTTAATTTTGGTGATAAAGCTCTTTTTGCCACATCCCAATTAGCTTTTATAAGTTCCCAAGCATAAATAGGTATGAAAGCTATTAAGGACCCAATCCTTTTAGGATTCAAAAGCCAAAAAGCATCTTCTTTTACTAAAAAACCTGAAGCAAAAATAGCTACAATAATTGAAACTATTATTCCAACTAAAAGTTCTTCTTTATCTAATTTAGTTATGTTCAAATCCTGAAGCACATATATTATCCAAAAAATTAAACATAACAAAGCAGTGGAAAATATTTTTCCAAATTTTTTCATGTTTATCCCCTTTCTTCTATTTATGATTTATGTGTTTTTTTAACCAATCAAAAAATTCTTGCATTCCTTCCCCCTTCATTGAATTTATCTTAAATATATTTATATCCTTATTCATGCTTTTTGCTTCCTGTATGACCTTATCCTGATTAAAGTTAAAATACTCTTTCATATCATATTTTGTTATAAGTAAAGCATCAGCCCTTGTAAACATAAGAGGATATTTTTCTACCTTATCATCCCCCTCCGGCACACTCAAAAGGGCTATCTTAAGATGCTCTCCAATATCAAACTCTGCTGGACACACTAAGTTTCCTATATTTTCAACTATTAAAACATCAATATGTTTTAAATTGAATTCAGGTATTATATTCTTTATGGACATTGCTTCAATATGACAGGCTCCATCCGTATTTAGCTGCACAACAGGTATATCCATAGCTGCAATTTTTTCTGCATCTACCTTACCTGCAATATCACCTTCAATAACACCCACATTTAAATTTTCTTCTCTTAGCAATTTTATTAAATTAATAATAAAACTGGTTTTACCTGCTCCTGGAGATCCCATAACATTAAGCATCAATACATTATTATCATTAAGTATCTTTTGAAGCTCCTTGTGGCAATCCTCATTCCACTCCATTATTTGTCTTACCACCTTTATTTCCAAAGCTAATCCACCTCCAAACTGTCTATTAAAAATTCATTTCCCTTTAATATTTTTAAATTATAGCTATTACATACAGGACAGCTATAATTTTTATCTTTTAACACGCCTTCATAATTACATTCATTACATTTTATAGTTATAGGAATTTTATCAATTTTAATTAAAGCTCCCTCAACTTCAGTGCCCTTGCTAGCTATATCAAAATAGTACTGTATACAATCTGGTATTAACCCTGAAAGTTCTCCCACCTTTATCCTTATCTCTTTTACCTTTGAAGCTTTATGTTTTACAGCCTCTTCACAGCATATTTTTATTATACTTTGAGTTACTGAAAGCTCATGCATTATCTATCCAAACAAGAGAAACATGGATCTATACTTGCAACTATAAGTCCTGCATCCGCTATAGAATTACCCTTTAGCATTACAGGCACTGTTGCAGCATTTTTAAAGGTAGGAACATGTATGTTAACTCTCCAGTTTGTCTGTCCACCATCACTTACCACATAATAAGTGACTTCTCCTCTTGGTGCTTCTATTCTGCTACAGTACTCACCTACAGGTATTTTAGGTAATTTCATTCCAAGATTTATTGGAGTATCTGGCATATTTTTTACGGCTTGAGTTATTATTTTAAAGCTTTCTTCTATTTCTAAAAGCCTTACTACAACCCTTGAAAATACATCTCCATCTTCTTGTATTGCTGTATTAAACTCAAAATCTTCATAGCAGCAATATGGATCTCTTTTTCTTACATCATCTGGCATGCCAGATGCTCTGCCATGAGGTCCGCAAGCACCATAAATCCAAGCATCTTCATAGCTTAATTTTCCTACACCTTTAGTTCTTAAAGCTATGCTTTTATCTGTAGAAAAAATATGAACTATCTTTTTATATGGTTCCTGTATTTCTTCAATCATTTTAAGTAAAGCTTCAAACTGCTCTTTTGTAAAATCCCTTCTTGCTCCTCCTACAATATTCATGGCATAATTAACTCTGTTTCCAGTAAGCATTTCAAGCATATCCATTACTTTTTCTCTAGCTCCAAAAGTATACATAAATGCACTGTCAAAGCCTATGATATGTGATGCAAGACCAAGCCATAGAAAGTGTGAATGAAGTCTCTCTAATTCGCCTATGATTACCCTTATATAAGAACCTCTCTTTGGTACTTCCATGCCAGCTATGTCTTCTAAAGCCAAACAATAAGCTAAAGTATGGGAATGAGAGCATATGCCGCAAACCCTTTCTACTAAAGTTATAGTCTGTATGTAATTTCTTTCTGTGGCTAGCTTTTCTATACCTCTATGATTGTATCCAATAAAAACATCTGCATCTGTTATAAGCTCTCCATCAGTAAACAGCTTAACATGAACCGGCTCTTCTAAAGATGGATGATATGGACCTATAGGTATTGTGTAACTCATTATTTATTCCTCCTTTTTGTCCTTTAAGCATTCTTCATTTCCACAATTACATTTTTTTAATTCAGATAAAGGCATAACAAGAATCTGGCCGCTTCCATCAAATTCTTCAGGTAAAAATAATCTTCCAGACTTATTAAGTCCTTCAAATTCTATAGGCATCATTTCAGTTATCTCTTCCTCACACCATTGAGCTGAGCCGCCATAAATACTTGTTATAGAAGGTAGTGAATCATAACCTTTACATAGATAAGTTTTTAAATCTCCATCTACATCAAAATTGTAAGCCACTGCATTTTTTCCTTCCTTATCTACATAGCCATTCATTATAACTAATCTTCTTTTTTCTTTTAACATTTTTTCTGTTAAAGGAATAAGTTCTTCCTTTGTTATTTCTATTCCTTGAAATTTATGCATGATTAACCTCCTACTTTGTTAATATTTTGATTATCTTTTCCACACAATCAATAAATTCTAATGTTATTTTATTTATTAGCATATCCTAGGAAGAGCATCGTAACTTAATTTATCTAGTATCCTAGTTCCTCCTATAGGTGTTTTCATAAGGACTTTAGATTTCACATAATCTACTACCTCTCCTATAATCGCAGCATCTTTAAATATATCTATAGCTTTTAAGTCCTTTAAAAGTCCTTCAGAAGCTTCTTCAGACACTACAATTAATGCTTTTCCTTCATTAGCGCTATACAGAGGATCTAAACCAAGCAAATCGCAAGCAGCTCTCACATCTTCATCTACAGGTATTTTATCTTCTAAAAGTTGTATGGAATATTGCATTTGTTCTGAAAATTCATTTAGTGTAGTAGCCACTCCCCCTCTAGTAGGATCCCTCATTATCTTTATATGTTGTCTGTACTTTTTTGATATATCTAATAAAGGTATAAGTGGCATACAATCGGATTTTATTTGAGAAGAAAATAGTCCTTCTCTAGCACACAATATTGAAATGCCATGATTTCCACAAGGCCCTGTAATTATGACTTTATCTCCAGGTTTTATTTGAGATACTCCTAAGTTTAATCCTTCAATTTTCTCACCTATACCTGCGGTATTTATGTATATACCATGCCCATGTCCCTTATCTACTACTTTTGTATCTCCTGTTACTATGGAAACTCCAGCTTTAGCTGAAGTAGCTCCTATAGATTTTACGATATTTCTTAAATGCTCTGTAGAAAATCCTTCTTCAATAATAAAAGATAAACTTAAATATTTAGGTACACTTCCACACATTATAATGTCATTTACAGTACCACACACGCTTAATTTTCCTATATCTCCTCCAGGAAAAAAATAAGGATATATAACAAAGCTATCTGTGGAAAATGCTATATTACTATTTTTAAGTCCTAAGATAGCACCATCACCCAAAGGAGACAGTAAATCATTTTTTAGCTCTGGCATAAGTATAGAATCAATTAATTCTGAAGTTTTTCTACCGCCATTGCCATAAGATAGAGATATAATATCTTCCAAATCATCACGCCCTTTAAATTAGAATACATTGTTATAATTCGTATTCATTATTTCTTACAAATTTTCATAGCGGTAATATGCAGCGCAACTGCCTTCACTAGACACCATACAAGGTCCTATGGGATTACTTGGATTGCACAGAACTTTAAATAATTTACACTCATTAGGTTTTATCTTCCCTGAAAGCACTTCACCACACCTGCATCCACTATTAATTTTTTTATTTTTAATGCTGTAGTCCATAGGGTATATATTTTCTATATCAAAATCTTCATAAAAAGAATTTATCTTTAACCCGCTTTGAGGAACCATGCCCATGCCTCTCCAATAATCATCTCTTAAGATAAATACCTCATGAATTATGCTTTGAGCTATAATATTCCCTTCATAAGCTACTACATTTCTGTAGCAATTTGTAACTCCTCTAAAGCCATCATTAATCCCTTTCACTATACTATAGATACCTTCTACTATTTCATTCATTTCAAATCCAGTTACAGCTCCCAAGGCATCATATTCCTTTAAAAACTCAAAACCTTTTTCCCCTAAAATTGCTGCTACATGTCCTGGACACAAAAATCCATCTATAGATATTTCATCATCTTCTAAAAGCAATCTCATTATAGGTTCCATTATCTTATGCATAGATAGCACATAAAAATTGTTTACATTGCCTTTTTTAGCTTCTTTTAAAGCTACTGCGGTAGCTGGAGTTGTGGTTTCAAATCCTATGCCAGGAAATATAACTTTTTTATCCTTGTTATTCAAAGCAATATTTAATGCATCCATACTAGAATAAACTATTTTTATTTGAGCCCCTTCAGCTCTAGCCCTTTCTAACCTAATCTCAGGACTAGAACCAGGAATTCTTATCATATCTCCATAAGTTGCTATTATTACATTACTATTTTTAGATAGATTATAAAGATAATCTATATATATATCAGGAGTTACACATACTGGACACCCTGGTCCTGAAATAAGATTTATATTTTCATTAAAGAGACTTCTTATTCCAAACTTGCCTATAGCCATGGTATGAGTTCCGCATACTTCCATAATATTTATTTTTCTTTTCAAATGCTTATTTATATAAAATATTTTTTCTTTTATACTCTGCTCTTCATAACCCGTCATAGTTATTTATACATCCTCTCTAGAAGCTTCATAAACTTCTAATATTGCTTCAATACTATCTTTAGCAGCATCTTCTCTCATAATTTCTATAGCAAAACCAGCATGTACCATAACATAATCTCCTACTTTAGCTTTAGGAGTTAAATCTAACCTAATGTCCCTTTTTATGCCATTAATTTCTCCAATACCACTTAGACTATTTATTTCAATTATCTTTAAAGGTATACCTAAACACATACTAGAAATCCTTTCATTTGCTTAATATTTACCATTTAATATTATCACATTTAGATTTAATATGTAAGATTTATAAAGTAGTTTTTATAATATTTTGTCTTGGTATTTTATTAAAATTTTTCTGTTTATTCATTAATTATATAAATTAATTAATTTTTTGTACAATATTTTTCTTTTTTTATGTAACATTTATAATAATGATTCTTTTTTTTTGCTATAATATAATTGTATTGTTACTAATTAAATATGGTATTATTATGGTATTATTATTTAATTTAGTGTTTTAAAGATATATATACTATGTTATAATACTTTTTAGCAATACATGTATGTATTTTATTAAACAAAATTATTAAAGTATATTAAGCAATTATTAGAATAATAATATTAATTTTATGAAAAGGAGTTATAAGTTATGGGTTTTAAAGACAAATTAGCAAAGCATTATACAGAAGCTTACTTAACAAAGTATGGTGATAGGTTAACTCAAGTTCAAGGAAATGTAATTTCAGTAAAAGTAGAAGAAAAATCTATTTTATGGATATTTCACAAAATAATAGCTACTTTAATAGTTAAGCCTGAAAGAAGTAAAAGTGTTATAAAATGTACTTTTAAGAAAAATAGATGGTTTAAAAAGCCCGAATTTATTCCAATTGCTCAAGGAAATTTAGTAATAGTTCAAGGTTTAAAGGCTAAAAAAGGTAAGGAAAATAAAGAAAGCATTGAAATAATGAATGTAAGAAATTTAACTACAAGGAAAGATTTGATACCCGTAGAAGGGGATCAAGTAAAAAGAGTTCAAAAGATACAGAGAATGAAAAAATAAATTTAAAGGGAGATATCAATGATTTTCACATTGAAATTCTCCCTTTATAATTTTTCATTTATAATGCAAAACTCTTCTTGAATTATAGCTATATTTAATTTTTTATATATAAGTACATGCTGTTAATAAATGCTATT
Organism: uncultured Clostridiaceae bacterium; assembly: GCA_946405135.1. Taxonomy (GTDB): domain Bacteria; phylum Bacillota; class Clostridia; order Clostridiales; family Clostridiaceae; genus CAMJGD01. The sequence goes on from CAMJGD010000001.1 coordinate 369,763, forward strand.
ATGCCAGAGAAAAATATTACTATAAGCCATTGGCCTAGGTTTAAAGCTACAGTATGAAATATGTTTTGAAAAAATGGTATATATATAATACCTAATAACATTACTATGGAAATGCATACCGCCCATACCAAATATATATTAGTAAAAAGCTTTATTTCAAAAATAGAATGGTTTTCAGATCTGCATTCAAACACATGTATAAGCTGCGAAAGCACTAATGTACTTAAAGCTATAGTTCTATTACATTCAAGTTCCCACCCATAATATTTTCCTATCATAAAAGAAAGCAATGTGCATATGCCTATGAGCATTCCTCTAATTATTATCTTTTCCATAAGTCCCCTTGCAAATATGCTCTCATCTTTTTTTCTCGGCCTTTGGCTCATAATATCTTTATCTGGAGGATCTACACCTAAAGCTATGGCAGGAAATCCATCTGTAGCTAAATTTACAAAAAGGATTTGTATAGGACTTAAAGGATTTTCAATGTAAAATAAGGAAGCTAAAAACATAGTTAAAACTTCTCCTAAATTACAGGAAAGCAAATACCTTATAAATTTTCTTATATTATCGTAAATGATTCTCCCTTCTTCTACGGCGGCCACTATAGTAGCAAAATTATCATCCATAAGTATCATAGAAGATGCTTCTTTAGTTACATCTGTACCAGATATACCCATAGATATACCTATATCCGCCTCTTTTATAGCTGGAGCATCATTTACTCCATCTCCTGTCATAGCTACAATATTTTTGTTTTTCTTATAAGCCCTTACTATTCTCAATTTATGATTAGGACTAACTCTTGCATATATTCTAGTCTTTTTTACTCTTTCTGCTAAGTCTTTATCTGAAAGTTTTTCAATATCATCTCCCGTTAATATTTCATCTTCATTATGACATAGACTTAATTCTTTTCCTATAGCATAAGCAGTATTTTTATGATCACCTGTTATCATAACTGGTATTATTCCTGCCATTTTACACTTTAATACAGCATCTTTCACTTCAGGTCTTGGAGGATCAATTATACCTGCAATACCAATAAATATAAGATCTTTTTCTAAATCTTTATTTTTTACTATATTTTTTTCTTTATAGGCTGCTGCTATACATCTTAAAGCTTTATCTGATAAAGCTTCAGTGTCTTTAAGTATTCTATTTTTTTCTCTTTCATTCATTAGATTTATCATACCATTTTCCATATAGTACTTACAATTTTCTAACACTTTTTCCGGTGCACCCTTTACATAGCATATTTCTCTTCCATTTTCTTTTACTACCACAGACATTATTTTCCTAATAGAATCAAAAGGTATATCATAAGTTCTTTTTATTTTACTTAAAAATAGTTTCAATTCATTTCCCTCTTTAAAAAATGCCTTTATAAGAGCAGTTTCTGTAGGATCACCAAAAACAATTTTGGAAATGTCTTTTTCAGAAAAATCAAAATTACAATCATTACAATAAGTAAAAGTCTTTATTAAAATTTTATTTTCAGGAGGTGAAACCTTATCTAATTCAAAAATATGATTATCAAAATATAATGCTTTTACCTTCATTTTATTTTCTGTCAATGTACCTGTTTTATCACTGCAGATAACCGAGGTACAGCCTAGAGTTTCTACTGCAGGAAGTTTTCTTACTAATGCTTTTCTTTTAAGCATCCTTGATACTCCTAAAGCCAAGGATACGGTTACTATGGCAGGAAGGCCCTCAGGTATAGCTGCTACTGCAAGACTTACTCCAAGCAAAAACATCTCTGAAGCCTTCTGCCCTCTACTTATACCAACAATAGTTACTAAAGCACATATAGCTGAACATATAACCACAAGTATTCTCCCTAAAGACTCCAACCTGTTTTTAAGAGGAGACTTTTCTTCTTCTATATTCTGAAGCATATCTGCTATTTTCCCCATTTCCGTGTTCATGCCTACTTGAATTATTCTAGCCATACCTTTGCCTTTAAGCACAGTAGTACCCATGAAAACCCTATTTTCTTTTTCTCCTATACCCTTATTCACACCTATGGATTCACCTGTAAGTAGGGATTCATCTGTCATAATTCCGCTGCAATCCATAAGCACACCATCTGCTGGTATTCTATCTCCCGTCTCTATCATAACCATATCACCTATAGTAAGAAATTCTGCATTTATAACTTCTATTTTACCATTTCTTATTACTTTTGTAGTAGGAGCTGCAAGACTCTTAAGTGCATCAAGGGATTTTTCCGTCCTATATTCTTGTATAAATCCCAGTATAGCATTTATGATGACTATTATAATTATGGTTATAGCATCTGCTACATCACCCATAAATCCAGAGATTATCGTAGCTGCTATAAGTACCCACACTATAAAATCATTAAATTGTGATATAAAAATTAAAAAAGGAGATATCCTCTTTTTATGCTTTATCTCATTTAAGCCATAAATTTTTATTCTTCTATCTGCTTCTTCTTGGGTAAGTCCTCTTAAGATCTCTCTTTCTTCTATCAAATTTAGCTCCTCCCTTTTATGTAAGTACTCTGCTATCCTTTTAAAGTATCTAGATATCAGAGCCTCTTGCAATTGTTTTCATATTAATATATGGTAGTACAAAATAGATTATTCTACTTTACAAGTTATAATTTTATATATAGAATATATGTCATAATACAATATAAGGAGGCTACAAAGTGAAAGATATAATATACATTACAGGACATAAAAATCCTGATTCAGATTCAATATGCGCAGCCATATCTTATGCAGAATTTAAAAATAAAATAGGCGGTACTCCTGCTGTAGCTGTAAGATTAGGAGAAATAAACAGAGAAACTAAATTTATACTAGATTACTTTGGTGTAGAACCTCCTGAGTTAATCGAAACACTAAAATTGCAGGTATCAGACTTAAATATAGATAATATTGCACCGGTATCACCAGATATTTCTTTAAAAATGGCATGGAACTTAATGAAAAAAAATAATATAAAAACTCTTCCTGTGGTAGATGAAAATGATTCTCTCATCGGTATGGTTTCAGTATCTAATTTAACTTCCATATATATGGATATATGGGATAATACTATTCTTGCAAAAAGTAACACTAAATTAGATAACATTTTAGAAACCTTATCTGCAAAACCCATATATATTCATAAAGATAGTAATCACTTTAAAGGTAAGATTATAGTAACTGCTATGCATCCAGAAACAATAAAATCACTAATTGAAGAAGGTGATATAGCCATATGCGGTGACAGAGAAGATTCCCAGCGTATAGTAGTAGACTCAAAAGCTTCTCTTATGATAATTACAGGAAATCACGATATAAAAAAGGACATACTAGAAAAAGCAAAAGAAAATGGTTGTTCCATTGTAACTACTCCTCATGACTCTTTTACTGCTTCTAGGCTCATAATTCAAAGTATTCCTGTAGAATATGTTATGGGAAAAGATAATATTGTAACCTTCTCCACAGAAGATTTTGTAGATGATATAAAAGATGTGATGATAGAAACCAGATATAGAAGCTATCCTGTAATAAATTCTGAAAATAAAGTAGTAGGAAGCATATCTAGATATCATCTTATATCCAAAAATAAGAAAAAGGTAATACTTTTAGACCATAATGAAAAAGGGCAGTCTGTTCATGGTTTAGAAGAATCAGAAGTATTAGAAATAATAGATCATCACAGAATTGCTGATGTACAGACTGGAAGCCCTATATATTTTAGAAATGAACCTGTAGGCAGCACTTCTACTATAGTTGGTTCTATATTCTTTGAAAATGGAATAAGGCCATCAAAAAAAGTAGCAGGACTATTGTGCGCTGCAATAATTTCAGATACCCTTCTATTTAGATCACCTACTTCTACCTTAGTAGATAGAATGGTTCTTAAGCGTTTAGCTCAGATAGCAGATCTAGATGTAGAGAAGTTTGCTAAAGAAATGTTCAAAGCAGGCACTTCCTTAAAAGATAGGACTGCTGAAGATGTATTTCATCAAGATTTTAAAGTATTTAGCTTGGGGGAAATGAAGGTTGGAGTATCTCAGATAAATACTATGGATATGGAAAGTTTTCTTCCTATAAAAGATGATATGGTAAAATTAATGAATAGTAAGGTATCAAAAGAAGGTTTTAATGTGCTTATATTCATGCTAACAGATATATTAAATGAAGGTTCTGAAATAATGATTGCAGGACCAGATAAAGATGTGGTAGGAAGAGCCTTTGATGTAAAAATTCTAGGAGATTCCATATTCTTGCCAGGAATTTTATCAAGAAAGAAACAGGTAATACCGCCTCTTACTTCTGCTATATTATCTGTAAGATAAAGATTTTTTAATATGAATAAATAAGAGCTTACAGTTTAAAAGTTATAACTGCAGGCTCTTACTTTTTATTATATTCATAATAATTTTTAAATTCTTTTTTAGTTATATATAAACAGTAATCATAAAACATATAAAACATATAAAGGCAATAGCATAATTTATACTTAAATAATCTTTTACGCAAATTTCATCTATCTTATTATTATATCCTCCATAGCTTTTCACATAACTCATATCTTCTTTATCAAAATGATGATAAAAATTTACCGATTCTATATAAGCTGCCATTATTTCAATATTCAAAAGCGGATTAGTCAAAGTGTTAACTATATAATCACCCTTAAAATCTATATGAAAACTTCTATTTCGAATTATATATAGCAAATAAAACATAAATTGTATTAAAAGAGAAGGCACTATAGATAATATTCTATGAAAAAAAGTATAAAAGCCGTAATTTTGTGTTTCACTAATATAAAATAATAAGGCATACATTAATCCAATATAATTTGAAGAAAATAAAGCTATATAAAATAAAGGTGCCACAAAACCACATAAAAGACTTTTACAAGCAATCATAATTGAATCATAAAACTTTATTTTGCTTTTCAGTTCAAGGTTTTTCTTTTCACTATTACTTATATCGATAACTAAAAATGCTGTTATAAAATTAAATATTTCACTATTTTTTAATAACTTTGATAAAAAGTATATTCCTACAATAATGATAATATATATAAATTCTACCAAAATATTAAATTTAAGTATTCCCCTCAAAATTTTATCAAATTTATTCATTAACTTCTGCCTATCCAGTTTCCACATAATTATGCTAAAAAGGCAGCCTAAAACATAACCTACCCCATGAAGTACCTCCAAAATATATTTATATCATTATAAATATATTTCATAATTTGCAATATATTCTTAAAAAATTCTAGATTAAGTATAAATATAAAAAGTACCTATAAAATAAAACTGCACAGTTTACAGATAGGTAATTTTACCTAACGATTAACTGTGCACTTAAAACTTAACTATCTTGATTTTAAATTGTTGATCATTCCCCACATTTCATCTGCGGCTTTTATTCCTTTTGAACCAAGTTCAAAAGCTCTTTGAGTTAATATCATGTCTGTGAACTCTGAAGCTATATCTACATTAGATAGCTCTATAAAACCCTGTCTTATATTAAAATCTCTTGATTCATTGACTTGAACTCCATCTTTAGGAACATAATAACTATCTCCCACAGATATTAAAGCATCATCACCTATAGGAGAAAAAACAGGTATTCTTCCTACATCAGTTTTATTATTTCCATTTTGAATAGAAACATTACCATCACTGTCTACAAATAAATTTTCTTGTGTAAATCTCATATTTTCACCATTAATTCCAGGATTATAATTTATAGAAAGTATGTTACCTACGGCATCCACCAATCTTCCATTCATAGGATCTATCTTAAAATTTCCTTCTCTGCTATAAACTGTTGAGCCATCTGCTCTAGTTAATTTAAAATAACCTTCTCCATCTATAGCTAAATCTGTAGTTTTCCCTGTATCCTTTAAAGCTCCTTGTTTTTGATCTCTAATCCAACCTGTTGATCTTACTCCTGTACCTGTAAATTGTAAGTTTGCATTGTTATCAGTGGTTGGATATCCTTGTCTTTTTAATGTTTCATAAGCAAGGTCCTTAAATTTTACATCTACCCTTTTATAACCTTCTGTACTTACATTAGATAAATTGTTTGAAATTGCATCTAATTTATCCTGATTAGCCATCATAGCACTTCTACCATTCCACAACACTCTCATCATATCACTTCACCACCAGCCATTATTTGTTTTATCTTACAGTTCCCACTTCATTTGCAGCTTTATTTAGGGTTTCATCTATGAACTGAATTACTTTTTGATTGGTTTCAAAACTTCTCATCACAGTCATCATATTTACCATTTCATTTACTACATTTACATTGGATCTCTCTAAAAATTTCTGCTTTATATATGTATTAGTATCATTTATAGGATTCTGTCCTTCATAAAGATTATCTCCCACTTTTTTTAAAGCTTTATAGTCATTAAAATCCACCATATTGAATTTATACATTCTTTGATCATCTATAAAAACATTATTATCCAAATCTAAATTGATCTTACCATTGCCTATATACATAGGCTCAATAGCACCAGTATTTAAGTTAGTGCCTAAAACCTGCTCTCCGCTATCTGTAACCAAAAATCCTTGAGTGTTTACATGAAAATGACCATCTCTAGTATAGTAAGTCTGATTATTTCCCGGGACATTTCTTCTTACAGAAAAAAATCCTCTTCCTTCTATAGCGAAATCTGTATCCTTGTCTGTGCTAGCTAAAGTTCCTTGAGTAAAATCTGTTAATGTCTCATCTATTCTACTTCCAAAGGAAAGAGTTCCTATTTGATTCTTTACATTTTTATTTCCTACTTTTTTATCATAATTTTCAAGCAAAACATCCTCAAATTTTTTTACAGCAAGATTATCGCCTTTGTAACCTACTGTATTAGCATTAGCCAGATTTGAAGTTATCACATCTTGCTCAGCTTCTAAACTTATCATCCCAGATACAGCAGTATATAAAGATCTTATCATTTCCCCACATCCTTTTTATTTATTACTTTAAATTCTTGTGGATAGTCCATACCATAAGCTTTGGCCTTTTCCTCTATCTTATCTCTGCTCATAGATAACTCTACCTTGTAGCCCGCCATAAAAATGGTTCCTATTATAATTCCTATGCCAATCCCAATTAATATTTTTCTATCACTAAAAAAATCTATTAAACTCTTTAATTTTTGTATAATTCCCTTATTAATAGTACTTCCCCCTTACCCATATTAAATTCTTCACATATATTTTCTATAGGTATTCCTTTATCAAGAAGTTTTTTAACTGAAACTACCTTTTCATTGGCATAATCATCTTCAGGTTCTTCTTTAATGATTTTTTCTTCTCTATCCTCATTATTTTCATTCTTTAAACTTTTTTCTGATATTTTATCTTCTATATTATTTTCGTCATAACTGCTGCTTTGCTTGAGATTTTTTTGCAATAAAACAGCACGCTCCTCATTATCATTGTATTTTAAATCTTCTTCTTTTTTTATATATTCCATTTCACTGTTTTCAATTGGATGCTTACTTATATTTTCTTTAAGCTCTACTATCTCCTTTTGTAAATCCAATAAGCTTTCAGAAAAGTCTTTTCTTAATTCGCCTACCAATATCTCTACTTCTGTTATATCAAATTCTTCTTTATTCAATGCATTTTGAAAAGATTGTTTCTCTTTTTTGGCTGCCCTTAAGTTAAAAACAATAAGTAAAACTCCTAGAATTATTAATAATATAGGCATAATATACACTCCATTTAAAATCTATATGTATTTTAATTTTTTCATAGCATTTCTAAGATGAACTATGGCTCTACTGTGAAGCTGACATACTCTTGATTCAGATACTTCTAATACTTTACCTATTTCTTTTAATGTAAGACCTTCATAATAATAAAGTGAAAGAACTAACTTATCCTTATCATTTAAAGATTCTATCGCCTTAGCAAGATATTCTATCTCTTCCTTATCTTCAAGTATACTTTCAGGGCTTGGACTCTTTTCATCCTGTATCATAGTTATTAGAGGCATATCGTCATCTTCAGAAAAAATAATGTCTTCCAAAGATACTATGGATATATAATTTATATAATTTTCTATTTGAAAAACATCCTCTATATTGATTTTTAAGTCTGAGGCTATTTCTTCTACCGTAGGTTCCCTCATTAATTTTTTTTGAAGATTTTCTACGGTTTCATTATATCTATTTAATTTATCCATAGCTCCCTTAGATATGGGACTATTTTTTCTAATTTCATCTATCATAGAGCCCTTTATTCTTATAGAAGCATAGGTTGAGAATTTCATACCCTTACTGGAATCATACTTACTTATAGCATCCATAAGTCCTAACATTCCATAGCTCACCAAATCTTCATAGTCAATATACTTACTTTTTCCCACTATGACTCTAGATGCTATATATTTAACCAAGGGTATATATTTTTTTACAACTTGCTCTTTTACATCTGAAGTATCAGCTATTGCCATAATTAACCCTCCTTCAGAGCGGCTTTTCTCTGCTTTCTCATGATGTTAAATACATATCTTATTATTTTTTCTCTACTTGAAGCATCTATCTGTTCAAATCTTATTCCACATACTTTTCCATTATCTTCATCTTTCTCTGATCTTACTACTTTCCCTGCTACTTTTATGTTCACTTCTTCCACAAATAAATCAGCAAGTATAAAATCACCTATTTTTAAATCTTCCTTTACTTTTATCTTCATACCTCCGCCGCTTATATCTAAAAGCATAGCCTTCTGATAATCCGATTCATCATTTATAACTTTATCTGTTAAACTATATTTATTAGTTATTTTTTTATACTTTATGTATTCTACCGTGTCTACTCTAACATAATTTCTTCTTTGAATCTTGATAAAAATTTTAGGTACATCTATAAATATTTGAGGCACATTATTTTCTATCTTTCTACCAAGCACAATACTTTCAAACTTATATAGATTTAATTTTTCATAATATATGGCTTCAATTTTATCCCCTTTTTCTAGAGGAAGATATCGGCCTTGGCTTACAGGAATACTTATGGATATATAATTTTCTCCTGCATCTTGTATATTGCTCTTATATATTTCTTCATTCCAGTACACATCTATCCTGGCATTTATTTTTATATTAAAGCTATTCAAAATTCCCCAACTCCCTATGAAAATATACTGAAAATTTTTTTAAACAGTCCTTGTACACCTATACCTTTTATTTCATCATTATTTCCTAAAATATTATTTGCTATATTATTTATATCATGGGAAGCATTACACCCTGGATAATTAATTAAAAAAGGTGTTTGATTTCTAACTGCCTGAGTTACTTTTCTATCATCTAGTACTGCTCCTAAAAAGTTTAACTCCATCTTAAGAAAATTTTTTGCTGCACTTTCAAATTTTTTGTAAGTAACTTCTCCTTCTTTATAGTCCAAAGCTCTATTTACTATGACATTTGCCTTACTTTTCAGTTTAAAATAACTTACAGCCTTTAAGAGGCTATAAGCATCTGTAAGAGATGTAGGTTCTGGGGTAGTAACTATTATAAGCTCCTCTGCACATGCTGCAAAAGCCAATACACTCCTATTAATGCCTGCTCCAGTATCCATAAATATATAGTCTACATCATCTACGCATTGAATTTTTTTTAAAAACTTTTCTCTTTGTTCCTCTGTAAGGTCTTCTATCTGATTTACTCCTGATCCTGCAGGTAAAAGCTTTACTCCAAAAGGCCCATTTATTACTACATCATTTATTTCCTTATCTCTGTATATTATATCAAAAACGTTATATTTAGGCAAAAACCCCATAAGTACGTCATCATTCCCCATACCTATATCAGCATCAAATATCATAACTTTTTTGCCCATTTTCTGCAAAGCTATACCTAAGTTAACTACTATGTTACTTTTTCCTACTCCACCTTTACCAGAGGTTATAGTTATGACTTTAGGTTTGGAAACTTTTAAACTGTTTGAAGCCATTTTTCTCAATTTTTCTGCTTGGTCTAGCATATACTTTCCTCCCCTAAAATTAAACTACAGATATCTTCTTTGGAAAGTTTTCTGATATCATCAGGCACATTTTGACCAATAGTTACATAACTCAGAGGTTTTCCTGCAAACTCCAATATATTTATTATGGAACCATAAGTTGAAGTTTCATCTAATTTGGTTATTATAACATTATTATAATTTAATATTTTATATCCTTCTATTATGGACCTAACATCTTTATTCTTTGTAGTACAACTTACAACTAGATGTATATTAGGTTCTTTCACTTTATTTATAAAAGCTCTAAGCTCTGATATCTGCATTACATTTTTACTGCTTCTTCCTGTGGTATCTATAAGCACCACATCTCTATCTTTCATAAAATCCAATGCATCTTCCATTTCTTTTTGGGTGATTACAACTTTAAAAGGTATATTCATAATATCTGCATAAGTTCTTAATTGCTCCACTGCTCCAATTCTATAAGTATCTACAGTTATAAGCCCAACTTTCTTTTTATCTATTAGAGCCAGCTTCCCCGCTAGTTTAGCTATGGTGGTGGTTTTACCAACTCCAGTAGGTCCTACAAACACCACATTTCCCTGCATAACCTCTTCAGAATCAACGGATATAATACGGCCAATAGAAAATTTAATTTTTCTATTTTCTTCTATATTTTCATCCATTTCTTTCATATATCCTATTATGTGACTTATAGTCTCATCTTCTAGATCCATATCCTTTAGTTTTAAATATAAATCATTTTTTTCGGAGCGAAGGTCCTGATTATTTTTCTCAATGATAATGTTGTTTAGCATGGTCTTCATTTCCTGCATTTCTTTAAAAAGCGCAGAATTTTCACTCTCTGTCTCTTCTTTTTTAGGTTCCACAGTTTTTGTTTCAGAATTATTTTCTTTAAAAAGTATATTTCTTATAGCATCTAAGCTGTCTGTAACAGCTTCTTCTTCTTTTGATTTTTCCCTATTTTCTATTGCTGCAGTAACCTCTATAACTTTCTTTGAAAAAAACCCTTTTATACCTGGCTTTCTTATTTTTCTTTGACTTATTATTACAGCATCCTTACCTAATTCATATCTTATTCTAGTCATGGCTTCATTCATATTGTTTACAATATACTTTTTAATAACCATTTTATATAGTCACTACTCCTTCAGTTCTTATTTCTACATCATTAGGTATTTCATTTAATGATATAATAGCTACTTGAGGATACACCATTTCTATAAGTTTTCTGAAAGCAGGTCTAATCTTTGGTGAAACTAAAATTACAGGTTGATTATCATAAAATCCAACAGTATCTAATACATTTCTTATGCCATTTAATATTTTTCCTGTGGTATCTGGGTCCACTGCTGGAAAACTTCCATTCATAGATTTTTGAAGATTATTTCCTATAATCTCTTCCACTTTAGGATCTAAGGTGGCAACAGTTACAGTTCTATTTTCATCTATAAATTGATTGCATATAGTTCTCCCTAATGCAAATCTTACATATTCTGTTAATAGCTCAATGTCTTTTGTATTTCTAGAATTATCTGCTAGAGATTCTAATATGGTTACCATGTCTTTAATAGGCACTTTCTCCCTAAGTAAATTTTGAAGCACTTTTTGAACTTCTCCTATAGTCATTAAATCAGGAATAAGTTCATCCACTACAGCACTATACTTTTCTCTAGTAGTATCTATAATAAGCTTTACTTCCTGTCTTCCTAATAACTCATAAGAATGAACTTTTATAGTTTCAGTTAAATGGGTTACCATTACAGTGGTAGGATCTACCACTGTTAAGCCCTTTATTTCGGCTTCTTCTCTTTGGTCCTTGTTGATCCATACTGCTGGCAGACCAAAAGTAGGTTCCATGGTTTTTATTCCAGGTATATCTATAGTTTCACTGCTTGGATCCATGCAAAGAAGCATATTAGGCATAAGGTCTCCAGAGGCTACTACAGTTCCTCTTATTTTTACCACATAGCCATTAGTTTTTAACTGAAGATTATCCCTTATTCTTATAGGCTGTACTACAATTCCCATCTCAATAGCACATTGCCTTCTTACAGAAGCTATCCTTTGCAGAAGATCTCCTCCAGCGCCTTCATCGGCTAAAGGTATTAGTCCATAGCCTATCTCCACTTCCATGGGCTCTACAGATATTAAATTCATAACATTTTCAGGTTCCTTCTTTTCTGTCTCTATTATTTCTGCCTGCTCCGACTCCATCTGGAACGCTATCTTTTCTGTCTCCTCCTTGTATAGAGAATAAGCTATAATTCCCATAGCTACAGATAATAGTAAAAAAGTTAAAGTAGGAAATCCTGGCATTATGGCAAACAGTAAAAGTAATGCTGAAGCTAATCCAATTACCTTTGGAAAAGCATTTAACTGCTTTGTCACCAATTTACCAAAGGTTTCATTACTTCCTGAACGGGTAACAATAATACCTGAAGCTGTAGATATCAAAAGTGCAGGAATTTGGCTTACAAGACCATCTCCTACAGTTAATCTCACATAGGTAGCAGCCGCCTGCTTAATATCCATTTTTAGCATTACAGCCCCTATAATTATTCCGCCTAATATATTTATTAAAGTAATTACAATACCTGCTATAGCATCACCTTTAACAAACTTAGACGCACCATCCATAGCTCCATAAAAATCTGCTTCCATTTGAAGCTTTTTTCTTCTTTCCTTAGCTTCAAACTCATCTATAAGTCCAGCATTTAAATCTGCATCTATACTCATCTGTTTTCCAGGCATTGCATCTAATGTAAATCTAGCTGAAACTTCAGATACCCTGCCCGCACCATTGGTTATTACCACAAATTGAATTATTATAATTATTAAAAATATTATAATTCCAACTACATAGTTATCCCTTACAACGAAACTACCAAAAGCTTCTATTATCTTTCCTGCATAAGCATCAGATAGTATGAGCCTAGTAGAAGAAATATTAAGTCCCAGCCTAAAAAGCGTAGTTATAAGCAATAAGGTTGGAAATACTGAAAACTGTAATACTTCTGTAGTAAACATAGTAAGAAGTATTATAACTACAGATAAAGTTATATTTAAAGCTATTAAAACATCTAGTATAGCTGGTGGTAAAGGAATTATTATCATGAGCACAACTCCTATAACACCAAAAGCTACTATAACATCAAAATATTCTTTTATATTAAATTTAGAAAATTTGTTACCAGCCAATATTACCACCCTTTGCTACATCAATATGAAAACACAAATCATAATTTTTTACCTTTTAATTTATAAACCAACGCTAATATCTCTGCCACTGCTTGATACATACCGGTGGGAATTTCAGAATTTATATCAACCTCTTCATACATGAGCCTAGCAAGAGGTTTGTTTTCAATTATAGGTATTTCACTTTCTTTTGCTATTTCTTTTATCTTTATTGCTACATATCCAGCTCCTTTTGCTAATACTATAGGAGCCTCTGTTTCTCCTTCTTTATACTTTAGCGCTACAGCAATATGAGTTGGGTTCGTTACTACTACTGTAGCATCTGGCACTGCTTGCATCATTCTTCTTGCTGCCATCTCGCGCTGTTTTTGTCGTATCTTTCCTTTTATTTGAGGATCTCCTTCATCTTGTTTATATTCCTCTTTAACTTCTTGCTTTGTCATCTTTAAATCTTTATTATAAGTTCTTCTCTGATATATGTAATCTGCTAAAGCTATTACTGCCATGATCATAGTAATTTTTTTAAATATGGACACTACAAGTGATTTAAATGCAGGCCCTATAGCTACTATACTTAAATTACCCATATTCAATATGTTAACATAGTTATCTTTTAAAAATTTATATCCTACATAACCTACAATAGTTACCAATACTAAATCTTTCAGTAATTCTACTAAAGTCCTCATAGAAAATATTCTTTTAAATCCATTAATAGGATTAAGTTTTGATAATTTGGGTTTTAAAGGTTCAGTAGTAAACAAAAAACCTGTTTGCATATAATTTGCCAGTATTCCCACTACCATAATTGGCAAAGCTATCGGAAGATAAATTATTGCAAATCTCCAAAGAAATTTTAAAGAAATCGCTTTTAAATTATTGTAAGTCAAATCTTGTTTTATACCATCATTTAAAAAGTAGTAAAGAGTTGACTTTAAATTTCCCGAGGCAAAGCTGCTTAAAAGATCTATTAAAATAGTACAAGTAAGTAAAGTAAGCACTAATCCAATTTCTTTACTTTTGGGAACTTGTCCTTTTTTTCTAGCTTCTCTCTTCTTTCTTGGTGTAGCTTCTTCTGTTTTATCTTCAGAAGCAAATATTATCATTAAAGGTGCAAACTTATATACCTGTCTAAGTATTTCTGGTATATGAGAAAAAGCAGCTACAATACCTTTAATTAAGAGCGGTAAAGCTAAAGAAAAGCTAGCCAATCCCACTAATATCTTTATTGGAAGACCTAATATCATTACATTTATTTGTGGTACAGTTCTTGAAATTAGAGCTAAAGTCAAATCTGCTATAATTATTATGAGAACAATAGGAAGAGTTATCTTAATACCTATAGCAAAATATTTTATAAAAACATCTACCACAAACATTAAGCTGTCTCCATTTAACATAGATTTACCTAAATTTACTACACTAAAACTTTCTATCAAGGCATTTATAAGCATATGATGACCATCCACTATAAAAAATATAGTTAATGCAGTCCAATACATAAGCCTATCTAAAAGGGTAGCATTACTTTTTGAATTTGGATCAAACATACTTAACATAGATAGACCTATCTGCATATCAACAAAGCTTCCAGCCATTCGGATAAAAGAAAAACATAAGCTTACCATATACCCTAAAAGTAATCCAGACATAACTTCATTTACGCAAAGTAATGCAAAAGATAAATTTCCATTAATACTGCTGGCAATTGTAGAATAATTAATTCCTGGCATTAATATATAAGAAAATACCAAAGAAAAAAATACTTTCATAATGTTAGGAGTACCATTTGGGAAAAATACAGGTACTAAAATGAGAAAAGAAGATATTCTCAAAAAAACTAATATTAATGCAACAAAGTATGCTGTATCTATCAAAACTTTTCCCCCTAATGAACTATATTTGCAATAAGTTCAAAGATTCTTTCTGTAAATGTCACTATTTTGTGAAGCATCCAACTTCCGCAAAAAAGACCTACAAGAGCAACAGCTATTAATTTAGGCACAAAAGTTAAAGTTTGTTCCTGTATTTGAGTAGTAGCTTGAAATATGCTTACTAAAAGCCCTACAACTATAGACACACCAAGTATAGGTGCAGCTATAGTAAGCCCTGTAGATATAGCTTCTCTTAATACTCCTATTACCATATTTTCTGTCATATATAATCACCTCATAATGAGAATTTAGGAAAAACTCATAATTAAAGATTTAACCATCAAATACCATCCATCTACCATTACAAATAATAAAAGCTTAAATGGCATAGAAACCATTACTGGCGGTAACATAAACATACCCATGGACATAAGTACACTTGCTACTACTAGATCTATTATTAAAAATGGTATGTAAAGTAGAAATCCAATTTGGAAAGCTGTTTTGAGTTCACTTATAGTAAAAGCAGGTATAACAACATAAAGAGGCACATTGTCTTTTGTTACTTCTTGTCCCAAATTTGCTTTTTCCATAAAAAGTTTTAAATCCTTTTGTCTTGTTTGCTTTAACATAAACTCTCTAATGGGCTTCGAGCCTTCTTCTATAGCTTGTTTTTGAGTTATTTTATTTTCCATATAGGGTTTAAAAGCTTTATTATTTATATCATTATAAACTGGTGTCATTATAAATATAGTCAGAAATAAAGCTAATCCTACAAGCACTTGATTTGGAATAGATTGTTGAGTTCCCATGGCTCCTTTCAAAAATGAAAACACTACTATAATTCTTGTAAAGCTAGTCATCATTATTATGAAGGAAGGGAGCAATGTTAATATTGTAAGAAAAATTAATATTTTTATATTATCTACGTAGTCTTTAGGATTGCTTGAATTATCCACCGAGACGCTTACCTTAGGTATTGGAACATCCTGTGGGGCTGCATTTGCTTTTACCGGAACCATCCATACCAAAATAGACGCTACTATTACTGCTAAGGCATACTTTCTAAATCTATTCATCCTTAAATCTTCCTTTAACTTTAAGTTTGTCACTTATTTTTTTTAAAAATTCATATTCACTGGGTTTATTAAGCTTGTTTTCATCTAGTTCTTTTAATTCTTCCTCTGTAAGTTCATAAATAACTTGTACATTGCTTGCAGAAGAAGACATAACATAAGCTTTATTTCCAATTTTAACTAGTAAAATGCTATTTTCCTTAGATATTTGTATCCTCTCCACAATTTTTAAATACTTACCATTTTGTGCAGATTGGAATTTAGTTCCGCCATACTTGATAGATATATATATAAGCATTATTATTAAAGGCAAAAATATGATTATTTTTAAAAGCATAGTCCAAAATTGAAGATCCATCTTTATCTCCTTATTGAACTAATATTTCGTAGAAATATACATTGGTTATTCTTCCGTTATCTAATAATGGATTTAATTTATCCATAATTTCTTTTTTTAGGGTTTCAGTGCTTGCAGGAGTTATATCTGTTGTCTTTTTAGATCTCAATACAGTATTTACAGCATCTCTTAGTACATCTACCTTAGGTTCTATTTCTTTATCTAGTTTTTTGTTGGTTTTGTCATAACCAATAGATATTTTAGCTTTAAGATATCTTTTTCCACCTTCATCTGATAGATTTACAAGAAACTCTTTTAAATCATAAGTTTTTTCATCCACTTTAGATTTTTCATTAGTATTAGCAGAGACAGCTGCTGGTTGTCTTTTCATTACAATGAATGCACCTGCAAAAACAGATCCACCTATCAAAATAAGCCCTAGCAAAACAACAATAACAATCTTTAATGAGTTTCCACCTTTTTTATTATCTTTCACTTTCTTTTTTTCACTCATTTTTTACCCTTCTCCTTTTCTGTTGCTACTATTAATATATTTACCCTTCTATTTTTCGATTTATTTTCTGGGGTATCATTGGGAGCAATAGGTTTATACTCGCCATATCCTGCAGCTGTAAATCTATCTGGTTTTTGTTCCTTGCTTTCTACAAAATACCTAACCACATTTACGGCTCTTGCAGTAGAAAGTTCCCAATTGCTGTCAAATTTAAAATTATTAATAGGTACATTGTCTGTATGACCTTCCACTATTATATTATTTGGAAAAGTACTTATCAAGCTATTTATCTGATTTAATATAGACTTGCTATTTTCTTTTATATCAGCTTTACCTGATTCAAAAAGTATATTTTCTCTTAATTGAATGATTACGCCTCTTTCATCTTCTGTAATCTGAACAGTGCCTTCCATCTTATTTTTTTCTATGAACTGTTTTATTTGTTCATACATATCTGTATTTGAATTAAAATTAGATGAATCTGTTGTAGCTGATGATTCTCCTACTATAGGAGCATCTCCATTCTTAAAATCAAAATCCAATATGCTGACACCAGCTTGTCCTTTAAGCACGCTTTGCAATGCTGTAGATACCATTTTCAGTTTATTGTTATCAACAGTAGAGAAAGAATAAAGCAAAATAAAGAATGTTAAAAGGAGTGTAATAGTATCTGAATAAGTAGCTAACCACTCATCTCCTCTTAGCCCTTCTCCTTTAGGTGATTCCTTTTTAGCCATTTTGAGCCACTCCTTCCCCTGAAGCTGCAGTGCTTGTATAAACTCTTCTTTCTTCAGGAGATAAGTAAGATATAAGTTTTTCTTCTACTATTCTTGGATTTACTCCAGACTGTATGGACAAAATTCCTTCTAGCATCATTTCTCTTCCTGAAGCTTCCTGCTCACTTTTTAAATTTAAATTTGCTGACATAGGATTGAACAATAAGTTTGCCATGATAGCACCATAAAATGTAGTTATAAGAGCTTTGGCCATACCTCCTGCAATAGCATTTTGGTCTGACAAATTTGCAAGCATCTGTATAAGACCTATAAGAGTTCCTATCATACCAAAAGCTGGTGCATATCCTCCCCAAGCTTTAAGTATGTTAGCTCCATTAGTATGTCTTTTTTGCATTTCATATATTTCAAGTTCCATTATGTCTCTGATAGTTTCTGGCTCTATACCATCTACTACCATCTGTAATCCTTTTTTTAAAAATGCATCATCCAGTTGTGATATATCATCTTCAAGGGACAATAATCCTTCTTTTCTAGCTTTTCTTGAAAGATTAGTAAATTGTACTATCATATCCACTTTAGAAATCTTGTTTTCTTTAAAGGATTCCACCATAACTTTTCCAAGTTTTTTAATATCGTTAAGAGAGTAATTTATAAGAAGAGCACAGAAAGAACCAAATATTGTTATTACAACTGAAGGTAAATCCCAGAAAATCTTAAGCGCTGTCCCTCCTAAAGCCATACCCCAAACAAGCATTGCTGCACCTACTACAACACCTATTAAAGTTAACAAGTCTTGCTTTTTCATTTTGCTGCCTCCTAAACATTCAATGTAAATATCCTATTTTTATATTTAACTATTTTATCAATAACTTCTTCAGGTGTTTCCAGAACTATGTACTTCTTACCATTAACAAGGGTAATAAGAGTTTCTGGTACCTCTTCAATCTTTTCAATATGTTCTGCATTAAGTACAAACTCTTTATTATTTAATCCTGTAACTTTTATCATAACTTCCCCCCCTTTTCTAGTAGTTAAAAGTTCACAATTTACAGTTCACAGTTAACAAGGAATATTAACCCCTCATTAGCTGTGAACTATCTAAACTATCTCTTTAGATTTATTATATCTTGAAGTATTTCATCTCCTGTAGATATCATTTTTCCACTAGCTTGGAAAGCTCTGCTAGCTACTATCATATCTGTAAACTGTTCCGCTAAATCGATATTAGACATTTCTAGCATACCTTGAAGCATATCTCCATAACCTTTACTGTTGTCATCTGCTTTTGCAGTTCCAATTCCTGTTCTAACTATAGCGGCACCAGAGTTTGGTGAATTTCTATATAGATTTCCTCCGATTTTTTCTAGACCTGCAGGGTTTTTAAATGAAGCCATAGCAACTTGACCTAATACTGCAGTTTTTCCTCCTTCAACAGTAGCTTTTATAAGACCAGTTTTTTCTATGGTAAAAGATATTATTCTTTTTTCTTCAGCTCCCACTTTCAATTTTTCAGGAATTCTTAGAGTCTTTAAATCTGTACTTGCTTTTAATGATGAATTTCCATCAGCACCAACCGCATCAGCATCTACAAAATTTATTGTTCCATCATCAGCTAAGCTTTTAGTTGTACCGTCAGTAATACCATATCCTAATATTCTTAATCCATCAGATGTCAAAAGATTTCCTTCTGGATCTAATGCAAAGGAACCATCTCTAGTAAACATTATGTCTTTACCTTTAGTATCAGTAATTTCATGCTTAGCTAAAGTTATTCCATCTTTATCTGCAAAGGCAGTTGGTCCCTTGGATACCATAAAAAATCCTTCGCCATCTATACCTACATCTAAATTTCTTGAAGTAGGCTGCATATTGCCCTGAGACATTAAAGTATCTATACCTGCCAGCTGTACCCCTAAACCTATCTGCCTTGGATTCACACCACCAGAATTTAAACTTGGAGCCATAGCTCTTCCCGCATTTTGGCTTAGCATATCCTGAAATCTTACCCTTTGTCCTTTAAAAGCTGTAGTTCCTACGTTAGCTATATTATTACCTATAACATCTAATTTGGTCTGATTTACTCTCATTCCGCTTATTCCTGAATACATTGATCTTAACATAATTGACCTCCTCAATTAATTAAATTCTATATTAATCCTGCTTCTATCATTCCACAGGATGAGGCCTCCTGAAATCAGGTCCAGCCTATAGTACTACTACACTATCTATATTAGTAAATACATTTTCTTTTGCCCTATACTTGTCTACAGCTGTAATAAGAGTCCTGTTTTCTACACTAGCTATAAAGGCAATGTCTCTATAAAATATTACTGTATTTTTTGAACCTTTATTTTCAGCTAGGTTCATGCCCTCACTTAACTTTTCTATATCTTTGCTATTAAGATTTAATTCTTTCATTCTTTCCACTGCATGATTAGAAATATTGATATCCACATTTTTTGAAAGCTTTTCATTAAGTACATTTGCAAAACTTTCTCTTTTGCTTTCAAGAATATCTTTATTTCTGA
The DNA here is from genome assembly GCA_946405135.1 of uncultured Clostridiaceae bacterium. Taxonomy (GTDB): domain Bacteria; phylum Bacillota; class Clostridia; order Clostridiales; family Clostridiaceae; genus CAMJGD01. The sequence goes on from CAMJGD010000001.1 coordinate 390,032, forward strand.
TTTCTTTAGAACTATATTCCGGAAAATTTCCTACTGCATAGGGTTTTCCATTGATTATCCTATATCCCATAATATAACCTCCTTTAAGGAGCTGTTATGCTTACAACCTTGTTATATGGATAACTTTTAATTTCGCCATCTTCTTTTTTTACTTTGATATTAACTACTCCATTTTCAGTAAATACACCTTGTACTAAACCAGAAATGTTTTTCCCATCTGCATTTTTTTCATTTACTTCTACATTTTTTCCTATCATGGATGAAGCATATAAAAGAGATGTATTAAAGTTCAAATTATCTAAATCCATATTAGGAGTTTCGTATATACTAGTTACATTGCCTAGTGGAAATTCCATTACTTCCGATTTACCATCTTTATTTACTTCAACCCCTAAATATATATCTCCATATCTATTTTCAGCTGCTCTCACTATACCTGCATAAGGTACTCCATTAGCATCCGCAAAATTAAGTCCTACTCCCTTTCCTATAAGCGCATGAGCTGAAAGAGAGGAAACTGTAGAATTAAGATTAGTCATCTGCTCCATGCTAGCAAACTGTGCCATTTGAGTTACATATTGGCTAGAATCCTTAGCATTTGTAGGATCTTGATTAGAAAGTTCTGCAGCAAGTATTTTTAAAAATGCATTTTTATCTAGTTCAGAGCCAGGTTTTACTATTCTTGTACCTCTATTAGTACTCTTTGTACCTTCAAGTTTTGACTTATTGCTTTGATATATATATGTGCCCTTTTCCGTTTTAGCTGAATTGTTTAAAGCTTCCGGCATAATGCACCTCCTAAGCTAATATATTTATGTTCCCGTCTAAAGCTGTATCCTCTTCTATAGTATCTTCTTCTATATTTTCTATGGAAGAAATCTTATTTGAATCATTATTTTTTCCGCTATAATGTTTTCCTTCAGAAGAACTATTATTAAATTGTGAAAAATCCTTTGATGCTTCTGGCTGATAATTAGCAAAAACTTCTTCTATTTTTAATTGAGAATTATTCAAATCACCTTTTAAATTATTAAGATTTGAATTTATAAGGCTGTAGGTATCCTTATTATTAGCAGTAATAGAAGCCTTCATTAGTCCAGATTCCATAGTAAGTCTTATAACTAATTGCCCAAGTTCCTTAGGATTTAATTTGACAGTTAATTCTTTTATATTATTTATTTCCATGTATTTTACTGACTTTATTATTTCATTTAATATATTTGCCCTATTAACCTCGGGAGCAAAACTAACTCCTTTTACACTCTCCATAAGACTATCATTGTTCACTTTAGAGAACTCTGAAAATAGTATAGCTTTAGAAGATATTGAATCCGGCTTTTCTTTTAAAATATCTTTTAATATTTTATCCTCTTTCCCTAGACTCATATTTAATGAATTCTCTTCAGATTTATTTAAATTATTTATTAAAGTCTTATTTACTGCAAAATTCGGAGCAGATTCTATAAATTTAGACTTTAAATTTGATTCTCCTCTTCCCTGATTTTCATCATCCTTGTCATCCAAATTTAAGTTATAATTTTCCTTTAAAACAGCTATGAGTTTAGAAATATTGTTATCTTGAGAACTAACGGTATTTTCTTCTACCTTTTGTAATAAATCATTGACAAGATTCTTAACTTCTTCTAATTGCTTAGGATTTAAATCCTCTAAATCCGACTTATCCATTAAAGTCTGAATAAGTTTTTCTATAGATTCTTCAGGTATAACTTTTCCATCAGCATCAAAACCAGCATTTTTATCATAGATATCACCTAGAGATGTATTTGATATCAATTCATTAAGCTGAAAATTTTTTAAATTCATATCTATTTCATTTAAACCCTCTGAATTCATTTCAGAAAAATCTTCATTATTAAATTGTAGAGCTTTATTTTCTGGATAAAGTAGATTAGCTATTATTTTTTGGATAGCCTCATATATGTTTTTAGAAGAACTATCACTATCCTCTAAAGGTTCTGATATTTTATATCTATCTCCTAAACCCTTTATCTTATCTTTAGAATAATCATTTTTTACATCTATTTTATCATGAGAGTCTTTTACTAAATCATTTGCTGCCTTATTACTTTTAGCTGCCCCTTCTTCCTGCTTTATTACAGTTCTATCTTCTCTTAAATCCCTTGAATATTTATTTGAAACTTCTCTAGAACATTTGTCCAAGGACTCTTTAAATTTTAAATCTAATTTAAAGTTTTTTGAAGAAGAAGTGATTTCTTTGCTAGCAGAATTAATATCAGATATTTCAGCACCAACATTTACTGAACTTACATTCATTTTCTCACCTCCTTTCAAGTTTTCTTATGTATCCATATAAAGCAAATTCATCATTAGCAGTTTGCTCAATATGATTTTGAAACTTTATAAACTCATCCTTTTTTTTAGCTTTTAAAATTTCTACAGTTTTTCTTTCAATCTGTTTTTGTTTTAAATCTTCTCTTTTTTCTTCCAATACTATACTTTTTTCATCTAAAACTTTAGAAGTTTCATTTATACTTATATTAAGAGCATTTAAATAATTCTTTTTTATCTTTTGCTCTATAATAGTTTCTTTTTTATCAATTACATTGTATTTATTATAATTATTTACCATAGCATCTAACTTGTTTTCTATCATGTTTTTTTCATTTTGAGCTTCTTTAAAAATTCTTTTGCTTTCTTCTTCCTTTTCCGTTCTAATATCTAGTAACTTTTGAAGTTTAAAATTAAAAGCTGCCATTAGAAAGACTCCTCTCTTAAGAGATTGATTTAACTAAACATACGTACAAGTCTTATTACACTTTCATTAAATTCTGTGTGCTCATTTATACCCTGTTTTAAATAATTATTTAAAATCTCATTAAACTGAATAGCCAAATCCACTTTTTTATTGCTTCCTTTAACATAAGCACCTATATTTATAAGATCTTCAGAGTCTTTATAGGTAGCAAGTAAGTCTCTAGCAAAAGAACTCGTTTTTTTGTGTTCTTCTTCTGCTATCTCCGGCATAAGCCTGCTCACACTATTTAGTATATCTATAGCAGGATAATGGTTTTTATGAGCTAAGGATCTAGAAAGCACTATATGACCATCCAATATACTTCTTACCGCATCTGCTATAGGTTCATTAAAATCATCACCATCTACTAACACTGTATAGAAAGCTGTGATTGAACCTCTATCTGACATACCTGACCTTTCCATAAGCCTTGGAAGCATAGCAAACACTGAGGGAGTATATCCTTTAGTAGCTGGAGGTTCTCCTATAGCTAGTCCCACTTCCCTTTGAGCCATAGCAAATCTAGTTACAGAATCCATCATAAGTATTACTTTCTTACCCTGATCTCTAAAATATTCCGCTATGGCTGTGGCAGTAAATGCACCTTTTAATCTTATAAGTGCCGGCTTATCCGAAGTGGCACATACAATAATGGATTTCTTAAGTCCTTCTTCTCCTAAGTCTTTTTCTATAAAATCTAAAACTTCTCTTCCTCTTTCTCCTATCAGAGCAATAACATTTACATCAGCTTCTGCATATTTTGCTATCATTCCTAGAGTGGTACTTTTACCTACACCACTACCTGCAAATATACCTACCCTTTGTCCTTCCCCACAGGTTAGAAATCCATCTATGGCTCTTATACCTGTAGGAAGTACGCTTTTTATTCTTCTTCTTTTTAACGGGTCTGGTGGTTCTCTATCTAAAGGATAATAATCTCCACCTTTTATCTCTTCATTATTTAAAGGATTACCAAGGCCATCTAATACTTTTCCAAAAAGGTTGTTACTACATCTAACACTTAAAGGTTTTCCTTCCGGTACTACTCTGCAACCTGGCGAAATACCAATAAGCTCTCCTAAAGGCATAAGTATAACATCATCTTCTCTAAATCCTACTACTTCACAGGATATAGACTTATTCTTTTCATTATATATAGTACAAAGCTCTCCTACAAAGGCTTTGATTCCTTCTACTTCTATAGTAAGACCTATTACTTTTTTTACCTTACCTTCACAGTAGATTACTTTAGATTCATTTACCTTTTGAATCAAGCTGTTAAAGTCCAAATCTAACATTTTTTCCTCCTGCTTCATAGATGATTTAAAAAATTTCTCTTTTTATATTCTCTAATCCTATATCTATACTTACAATAACTTTTCCATTATCCTTTTCTATGATGGCACTGCCTTCTTCTAAAGTATTATCAGAAACTACAAATATATCTGATTGTAGAGCTAAATTGGCTCTCCACTCTTCAATGCTTTCTTTTATATGACCTACATGATTTTCATGACATTTTATAATATAGGTTTTACTTTCTCTTTGTTCCTTTATAACATTATATATCATGCTATCTATACCTTGTTCTTTTTCCACTTCTCTTTGCAATATCTTTTCAGCTATAGTAAAAACTAATTTTAAAACATCCTGCTTTTTTTCTTCTAAATACTTTTCATATTCTTCTTTAGCATTGAGAAGCATTACACTAGCCTCAGCATTTGCATGTTCTATTAATTGAGAAGCTTCATTTTTAGCTTTTTCTATATTTTGTTCATAAGCATCCTTATAACCTTGTTCATGTCCAAGACTATAACCCTTTTCATAAGCTTCTTTCTCTATATTTTGAGCTTCCTCTATAGCTTTAGAAATTAGAATTTCTCTCTGCCTTCTAGCATTATCTATTATGGATTGCCCTATATTTTCATAGCTTTCAGATATGTTACTTATACCTTCGCTATTTGTATTTTCACTGAGGTCTTCCTTTATTACAGGCACCTCAAAGCTTGTATCAATAACCTTTGTATTTTCACTTAATACATTATACTTTTTTATAACATTATACGATGATGGCATCTTCTCCACCTCTTGCTATAACTATTTCTCCAGCTTCATCTAACCTTCTTATAACACCCACAATCTTTTGTTGAGCCTTTTCAACATCCATAAGTCTTACAGGTCCTAAGAATTCCATATCCTCTTTTAAAGAAGCAGCAGCTCTCTTAGATTGATTTCTAAATATAGCATTGGCAACCTCTTCTGAACATCCCTTTAAAGCAAGAGCCAAATCTTTTACTTCTACTTCTCTTAGTATTCTCTGTATAGATACATCGTCCAAAGTAATGATATCCTCGAATACGAACATAGACTCTTTTACCTTTTCTGCAAGTTCTGGATCTTCTCTTTCTAGTCCCTCTGTAATATTCTTTTCTGTAGTTCTATCTACTTGATTTATTATTTCAACTAAGGTTTCTACGCCGCCTATAACTGTCATATCTGATCTAACCACAGATGAAAGCTTACTATCTAATACCTTTTCGATTTCTTTTATTACCATAGGTGAAGTATTACTCATAGTTGCTATTCTATAGGCAACTTCACTTTGTATCTCTTCTGGCAGTGAAGATAGTATTTGACCAGATTTATCAGATTGCAAATAACACAATATAAGAGCTATAGTTTGAGGATGCTCATTTGATATTACATTCATAAGCTGATGAGCATCTGCCTTTCGTGCTATAGCAAAAGGTCTGTACTGTTGTGTTGCTTCTGTTACCTTATCTAGTATTTCTTTTGCTCTTTGATTACCCAAAGCTTTACCCAAAAGAGTCCTAGCATATTCTATTCCACCCTCTAAAATATAATCTCTAGCTTTATTTATCTCTATAAATTCCTGGAGTATATCCTGCCTTTGTTCTTGTTTAACTGCCGTTATGTTTGCTATCTCATAAGTAATTTTTTGTATTTCTGTTTCAGGTAATCGCTTTATTATACCCGCAGACGCTTCAGGACCAAGGGTTATGAATAGTATGGCAGCTTTCTGTACTCCTGTTAATTTATTATCTTTTGCCATATATTATCACCTCTCATCCTCAGTCAACCAAGATTTTATTATTTCTGCAACCTGATCTGGTTTTTCTGTAGCATATTTCTTTATTTCTTTTTCTACATGGGCTTTCTCATCATTTACCTCAAATTCTATAGGATCAAACTCTACCTTTTCTTTAGGTAACACTTCATCACCAATTACTACATCTAATCCTTCAAAAGCATCTTCTTCTTTAGGCTTTCTCTTTTTCCTAAATATTAATGCTATTACTATAAGTGACATTAATGCACCTGCACCTAAAGCTATATTTTTATAAAGTTTCATCTTCTTTTCTTGTTCTTGCTGCTTTTGCATATCTTCCAATTCTTTTTTAGCTGAATCCTTTGCCGCAGGATCAAAAGGCATTCCCACCACACTAATTTGATCTCCTCTGTCCTGTTTATAACCAACCGCATTAGCTACAGCATTTTTTATGTTTTCTTCAGTTGCAGCATCTAAATTTCCATCCACTATAACTGAAGCTGTTATCCTTTTAACTTCACCTGGTGCACTTATGGTTTTAGTTTCAGTTCTGCCCACTTCATAATTTACCTTATTGTCTTCCTTAGAACTTGTAGCATTTCCATTATTATTTGCCGGTGTGGTATTATTCATATTATTGTCCACTGGACTTTGTGTAAGTCTGTCTCCCCCTGTGTTATTTGTTTCACGAGAAGAAGATTCACTAATAGGAACCTTATTAGGATCAACTACCAGTTTAGTCTGCTGCTTTGAATCAAAATCTAAATCTGAATTTACTTTAACCTTAACTCTTCCAGCTCCAATAACAGGTTCAAGCATATCCATAAGAGCACTTTCAAGTTTTCTTTCCCATTGAACCTGAATATTTTTCTGACTTTCTACAGAAGTAGAAGAAGAAAAACTCTTGTCATTAAATATATCCCTAGACAATAAATTCATATTATTATCTATTACTTCAACATTTTCTTTTGGTATATTCTGTGTTGCCCCTGATACTAAAGAAACTATAGCCTTAACTTGCTCTATATCAAGCTTTTCTCCAGACTTAAGCTGAACATATACTGCCGCTTTTCCTAGTTTAGCATCTCTTACAAATACAGAATCCTGAGAAGGTGTCAAATGCACTCTTGCATTTTGTATTTGCGGGAAACTTTTAATAGTTTTCTCAATTTCTCCTTGAAGCATTCTCTGCTTTTTTACATTAAACTCTTCATCTGTCATTCCAAAGGAATTTCCCTGATCTAAAAGTTCATACCCCTTACTACCATTAGTCATATTTGTAGCTAATTCTAATCTAAGTTCATCCACCTGTTCTTTAGGTACATAAATTGTATTTCCTTTAACTTGCATCTGCACCTTCTTTTCTTTCAATTTATCTGTAACAATCTTTGCATCATTAGGATCAAGATTAGAAAAAAGCACACTATACTTATTTGATTTAGTATAAAAACCTAAAAATACAATTGCTACAATTATAAGAATTGCAGATACAGCCAAAGCTATTTTAGTACTCTTTTTTTTACTTTTAAATTTTTCTACCAAATTTTTAAAGCTTTCTGACAGCTTACCCATTCCTAGCACTCCTCACTACTATAACTGCATTCTACTTAACTCCTGATATGCTTCTACTATTTTATTTCTAACTTGAACCGCCATCTGTAAAGAAAGCTTGGCTTCTTCCTCTGCTAACATAACATCATGTATTTCTAAATCATCACCCTTTATAAATCTTTTAGCCATATCGTCTGAATATAATTGTTGATCATTTACTTTGTCTAAATTTTCTTTAAGCAAATCCATAAAACCGCTTTGTGATCCTGTCACATTTGGTTTATCATCTTTTAAGGCTTGGTTTTTTACAGTTATACTATCAAATATTTTACTATCTGGCACAAATTCATTCACTCTCATTTATTTTCTTCTCCTATCTACCTATTTCTAATGCTTTAGAAAACATGCTTTTCATAGCATTTAATGTATCAACATTAGCTTCATAAGTTCTTGCAGCTGCCATAGCATCTGCCATTTCATTCAATATATTAACATTAGGCATAGTAACATATCCTTCCGCATCTGCATCTGGATGGGATGGCTCATATACCCTTCTAAAAGGAGATTTGTCTGTCTCTATAGCCACCGCTTTAACTCCTAATAGATTATTTCCATTTTTATTAGACAAATTATCTATTTCTTTATCTAAATTTTCCTGAAACACTGCCACCTTTCTTACATAAGGTCCTCCATTTTCTCCTCTTGTAGTCCTAAAATTAACCATATTTGATGAAATGGTATCCATTCTTAATCTTTCAGCAGAAAGTCCACTAGCACATATTCTCATACTTCTAAAAGCATTCATTATAAATTACCTCCCTCCACCTGTTATTACATATCTAGCTGATGTTATTCTACTGTTGGCTTGACTAACAAGCGCATTATACATAAGGGTATTAGCAGCCTGATTTACCTTTTCATTATCTAAATCTACATTGTTACCATCTTCTCGCATGCTTGAAGATGTATCCTGTTTTACACTTATTTCGCCAAATTCTGGCTCATCTTTTAAATGCTTTTCATTAGTAGTTTTCATTTTAAAATTATCCACTTCATCATTAAGGGTCTCTTCAAAAGAAACATTAAACCTCTTATAATCTTTAGTATTGAAGTTAGCTATATTATTAGCAATTACTTTACCTCTTACTGTAGATGCATCTAATCCTTGCTTAATAAGCTGATAGGTAAATCTATCTTCCGGTATATTTCCTATTTTCATTCAATTCACTCCTCCTTTTTCTTCATATATCTTGTTATATTTTCATTAAATTATCCATTTCGTTATTGTTTTATTTTTATTTTTTTATTTAATTATATATATTATAATAATAATTAAAGAAATATTAAATATATATTTACAAAAATTTTACCCTAATTCATTAAATTAGACACGACTGTAAATAATTTATTATAATATGAAGTTTATTCCATACAGCTATTATTATACGATAGTATTTCCAATTTTTCTACCCATTTCTTAAAAAATTATGTTTTTTAATAGCGTATTTTGTATTTCACCTGGTATAATATACTTTATAGAAGAAATAGTCAGAATATTCTTTCTTTTATTAGCTTCAATATTTTGAATAATTTGAATACAATCTTTTAAAAATTAGGTTTAATAATATAAATATCAAAAAAACACTAGCAAATTTACTTACAATAAATTTGCTAGTGTTTTTAATTTAAAACTTTAGTAAAGAAATATGTTTTAGACCAATTTCCAATAAACAATATTAAAATTATAATTACTTATTTTAATCTTTGTAATACTCCTAAAATATCCTGCGGCATTCTGTTAGTCTGAGCTATCATAGCATTTCCCGCTTCAATTAAAATATTATTTCTTGCAAAGTACATCATTTCCTCTGCAATATCTGCATCTCTTAGAGAACTTTCTGCTTTTTCAAGCATATCAGAGTTCTCATTAGCTATAAGATAAGTAGAATCCATTCTATTCTGTATAGCTCCATACTTACTTCTTATAGATACCACCATATCTATAGTAGCATCTAATACTCCCAAAGCTTCAGTCACACCATCTTCTGTAGTAACATTAATTCCACTTAGCTTATTGCCATTTTTATCTGCTATGTTCTCCGGAATTAAATTGTACGTAGGTATTTCTATCTTTTCTCCCGTATTAGCTCCAGATACAGTAGACAAATATTCAGGTTTGGTGTTATCTATAATTCTATCATTGCCTATAAGCTTAACCCCATTAAATTCTGTGGTTTTAGCTACTGTATTTATGTGACTTAGCATTACATTTATTTCATTTTGAGCTGTCTTTTTATCTTCTGGATTTACCAATCCCCCAGCTTGTACTGTAAGTTCTCTTATCCTGTTTAGAGAAGTTCCAATATTCTCTAAACTGCTATCTACAGCTTGAAGCATACTAATTCCATCTTGCACATTTCTTTGAGCCATCTGAAGTCCTCTTATCTGAATTCTTAAAAGCTCGCTTTTAGCTAAAGCATTAGGGTCTTCTCCAGCACTATTAACCTTGTACCCACTAGATAGCTTTCCTATAACATTACTTTGATTTGATAAGGATTTGCTGTAATTTCTATATACATTTAAAGACATTGTATTATGATATAATCTCATTTAATCAACTCCATGGAAATTTATTGTTAGTTATTATATCGTTACTTCTTAAGAGTTCTTTAACAAAAATTAAATCTATTAAATACTTTTTAATCTTTTTTTAGCAGGATCGTAATCCTTGCACATATTATAGTACTCTTTAGCTTCTTGTAAAAATCCAAGACATTCAAATATTACTCCTATATTATAAAGTGGAAAATAGCTAGTTACCCCTTCCATTTTTCCTTCTTTAAATTCAGTACACTTTAAAAAAGCTTCTGCTGCTTGCTTAAACATTTCATTATTCATATAAGCAAGTCCTAAAACAAAATAAAAATCCGGAGAACTTATATAATAATTCTTATACTTCTCTAAAAAAAGAGACTTTTCATATTGCATTGAATTTATAAGTGCATAAGCATAACTTTCCACAAGATCTTCAGCATATTCATATCTAAAATCATCTAAAACATTTATAGCTATTTCAAACTCCCCACAAGCTTTTAAATAATCCTTAGCCATAAAATAGCTTTTACCTAATTGATAATAAAGATAAGGATCTTTAGAATTTTCTTTTAATGCTTCTTCTAAAAGTTCTATATTTCTTTGAATTTTGTTTGTGCTATTTAAAACCTCTTTAGAATATCCAATATGATTTACTGTTAAATCTATATTTTTGGTATCATAGGATTTTTCACTTATACATACTATCTGCTCATGTATAATACCTTTATAATTAAAATAATTTTTATTAAATAGCCTATTTACCCTTTCTATATGCCTCTGAATTCCACTTTGACCTTCATATTTATTGACTATTTTAATTCTGCCAACAACATTCTTACTACATTTACAAAACTCTTTGATGCTTTCTATATGAAATTCTTCTATAACTTCATCTGCATCTAATACCAAAATCCAATCTTTAGTGGCTTTGCTTATAGAAAAATTTCTAGCTTTAGAAAAATCATTGCACCAAACAAAATCAAAAACTTTGTCTGTATATTTTAAAGCTATTTCTTTAGTTTTATCTATAGACCCCGTATCCACTATTATTATTTCATCTACTAGCTTACTTGCACTATTTAAGCATTTTTCTAAAGTATTTTCCTCATTTTTAACTATCATACATAGAGAAATCATTATTATATCTCCTCATAATTTATACTTTGGTAATATCACTATTTAATGCTAAATTAACGGTATTGACTTAAGATATTGTGGAACTGTTTATATAAGCTTTCCATGAATTTAAAACTGGTAATATTTCGTATTCAAATAAATCTGCTATAAGCACAAAATCCTGATTCTCAATGGCTTCTACTAATTCTTCAAATTTATTTTCAATTTCTTTTTCATCAATTTCATCTTTTTGTACATCCTTAGTAAGTCTAACCACATCATAAATCCATTGAATACCTTCTACAATAAGTGGTATAAGATTAGCTCCTTCATCTACTCTATCTGCTCTTAAATACTTTATACAATCTTCTATACCCTTAATCAAATTTTCTATATATTCATTAGCAGTTTGTAATGCTTCAAATTGCTGTTCTTTTAATTCTTCTTTCATGCTACACCTCCATAACTGTATTTTTTCTCTTATAATATTCTGTTTTCATCAAAGTCTTTTTATTGGATTATGTACTTCTACATTAATAAAACTTAGATTAAAAGTAAATCTAAAAGCTCGCTTTTTATATTTTGGTAAATCTTTTGCCCGCATGTTCCATCTACATTTGTCACACTATTTTTAAATTTTTTCATTCGTTCTTCTTTTTTAGGGTCTTTTTCATTTAATACCATTTCTTTAAAATCAGATATACTTACCCCTTCATTAGTAAAATAACTTCCTAAATAATCAACACAATAAAATCTATTTTTCTCTAATCTTTCTTTATTCATAAATGATAATAATGGTTTTCCTGTTATCATATATTGAAAGGTAATTGAGCTATAACCGCTAATTAATGCATCTGAAATTTTTATTGCTTTATAAGCATCTCCAGTTAAATCAATAACAATATTATTACAGGATAAAATTTTATGTTGAAGCTGATTAAATGCCTCTAAGAAATGAGGCCTCATAGTTTTTATTGTAATTTCCGTAAGAGGGTGAGGTCTCCAAATCACTGAGCATTTATCATCATTTATAAAGCTATCAAATATCTTTTCTACATTATTTACCCAATTTGTATCTAATAATATATCATCTATAGTGCTATTAAATAGAAATACTTTTTTATTTCTAATTACACTTTCCCATTCTAAAGGAATTTCAATATCTTTTTTACATGCTAAAAGGGTTGCATCAAATTTAGGTGATCCTAGATCTAGTATTTTATTAGGTTCATGACCATTAGCAATAAATAATTCTTTATGCATATTAGATTGTGCTATAATCTTTGTTGAATTTATTGGACCTGGCAATAATCCAAAAGTTCTATGTTCAATCTCATCTTCATAGCTTCCATCTACATAGTAAGGTACATATACTAACATATTTGTATATTTTGAAAGGTTAGAAGAAAAATACCTAGGATCTACCATAGTAAGTAGATTGCATTGATCATAAGGATTATGTATATATATAATTTCTGGCTGCCTATTTTCAAAATCATAGTCCTCATAAGACGTAATTTCTATATCCTTTGAAAAATCATTACCTTCATAGCACATTTTGCAGAAATTCCCTTGAGCATCTTTTTCGTAATAAGGTATAGGAACTACATAAGAAGAACAATTAACATCCTTTTTTGCTTCTATCCATATACTCTCTAAAGCATCCCACATAGACACCTTATAAGGCATAAAAGCCACTTCTATTTGGGTATCAATTTCATGAACAATTATGTATCTTAAATTATTAATCATTTCATCTATTAAATCAATTGAGTTTCTTAATAAATTATCATCATATACTAAATCAATGGCATTTCTTATTTTATCAATCACTTTTCCTATAAATTCACTTGCTTTATTTTCATCTTTAACAATATTTGATAAACATACTAATGCTTCTACGCAATCATTAAGCATTATTTTAGCATTATCTCCGCCATTCTTTTTAGCATAATCAATGCCTTCTTTTAAAGTTATAGTTAGTTCTAAAATCTTATACTTTTTATTTAATCTCAAACCTTACACCCTTCCATGGTTTTTTAATCTATCTTTATAGTATATAATTTTTATCTTTTCATCTTTTGCTCTTTTATCCAGTTTTCTGTTTCATTTATGCCCTGTTCAAGAGTATAAGATGGTTCCCAATTCATAAGATTTTTCGCTTTATGATAATCACATTTTAACTTCATAATCTCACTTTGAGGATGAATATGTTTAACATGATTTATATTAACTCTACCCTTTGATATAATTTGTGCCAGTTCATTTATGGTTACATCTTTCCCTGTACCTGCATTTACTATCTCACCATTTACCTTTTCATTATATCCAGCTTGTACTACAAACCTTGCACAATCTTTAACATATAAAAGATCTCTAGTCTGCTCTCCAGTGCCATATATATTGATATCTTTTTCTTGAAGAGAATTGTTTATGAATATAGCTACTACACCACCTTCTCCTCCTGTTTTTTGAAAAGGTCCATAGGTATTAAAGGGTCTTATAACTACTGTGGGTAATTTATAGGCATGATAATAAGATAAAACCATATTTTCTGCAGCTATCTTACTTCCTCCATAAGGTGATACTGGTTTGGTAGGATGAGTTTCATCTATACCTTTATGATCTGCTTTATCATAAACCATGCAAGTACTCATAAATACAACCTTGCAAGGATGAGTTTCCTCTTTTCCATTTAAAATCCACTTATCACCATTCATTTTTGAATTTTTTCCAAACATCTGCACTTTTGCTTTTTCTAATACATTAAAAGTTCCCACAGTATCATTAAAAAAAGTAGTTTTAGGATCATCTATGGAATCTTGAACATTTATAGAAGCTGCAAGATGATATATAACATCAAATTTTTCTTTAAATATTTCATCTAGTAACTTTTCATCTTTTATATCACCCTTTACAAATTTAAAAGAGAGATTATCTTCAAATTCTCTTATATTTTCTATACTGCCATTAGAAAGATTATCTAAAACCAATACCTTAAGTCCTTCATCTAAAAGATTTTTTACTACCCATCTTCCTATAAATCCTGCTCCTCCAGTTACTAAAGCCTTCACTGTATCCTCTCCTATCTAAATAGCTCAATCTATTAAATTACATAAACTAATCTAAACAAAAATATAACAATTAATTATCGTATTTAAATTTTAAAGCTTAAATTAATATAATCAGAGATTCGTTTTGCTCCTAACCCATCTATTAAATATTGACCTTTTTCAGATATCTCTCTTCTTAAATCATAATCATTGCACAAATAGAGTAAACTATCTATAAATCTATGCTTATTCAACTTGTCATACCAGCCTAAATTTTTTATAAGTCCAATATTACTAAGCTTTTCTGAAGCAGCCACCTGATTATCTGCCACTACTATACTAAAACAAGGAGTACCACAAGCCAATAATTCATATAAAGTACTTCCTCCTGCAGATATTGTCACATCACATTTTCTCATTATCTTTTCCATATCTGCATTAAAATAAAATACACAATTATTTTTATTAATACTTTTAAAATATTCCCTATGCTTAAATGAAGATCCTATTACTATATGAAATTTAAATTGTAGATCTTCCACCCACTCTATTATAGTTTTGGTAAATTCTTTAGGATCTGCTCCTCCTAAAGTTATCATTATATCTCTAACTTCTCTATTTATATGAGGCCTAGGTAAATCCCTAAATTCTTCTCTAAGCATAAGATATGTTAGTCCTAATAACTTATGCTGCTGCACATATTTCATATCTTCTGCATTTGCATTTTGATTTATTATAAGGTCTACATCATAATTAAACAAATTAATATCATCTATATACCCAGTATGTTTAACTAGCTTTTTTGTCTCTTTAAAATATTCTGGAGTAACTTCATAACTATCTGTTATGAGTAAATCTAAATTTAATTCTAAAAGCTTTGGTAAAATATCTTCCTTAAAAATCTCTGTTTTAAAACCTTCTTCTTTTATTCTCTCAATGCCCCCAATATTTTCTTCATTATCTTGGCACAAGTATATCACTTCATTATGTTTTGAAAGTTCTTTTGCTAACACCAAAGTTCTCATTATATGTCCCATACCGATTTTTTCTCCACCCTCAGCTCTTATACCTATTTTCATTAATCCACCTTCTTCTATAATTAATAATAGTAAAAAAGCTAGCTTTCGCTAGCCTTCATCTACTAATAAACCACCAAAATAGATTGCATCCATATTACCATTCAATTACCTCATTTAATATTTTAGTAAACTTTTCAGCTCCTTTAGGATTTAAATGAGATACATCTTGAAAATCTTCATCATCAAACAAATCTGATCTAAAATAATCTATGTACTGAAAATCATATTCTTTGTTAACCTCATTTATTATAGAATGAAATTCCTCTTCTATTCTTTTAGAAAAATACTTTGTATAATATTTTGAAGCTGGAAATACCACTACTATAGGTTTTATATTATGTTCTTTTAAAAGCTTTAAGTAATCTTTAAATATTTGGGTATTTTCCTTTACAGTTTCAGGATAGTCTTTGTTGCAATCTAGCTCTGCTTGTGTCTTTCCTATATAAGCTTTATCTTTAATATCCTTTAATAGTGGTGAATCCCAATTAAAATTGTAAAATCCATTTTTGTCTTTTTTTAATATTTTACTAGCTATATTTTCATTTACTTCATATTCCATGTATATATTCTTTGCTTCCTTAAAATGATGTGCATCCTTTAATATGTTATAGTAAAGAATAACTTTATTTTTCATTGCAGATACGGATAGATCGTACTGAAAGCTATAATAGCTTAATCCAATAATTATATATTTCAATTCTTCCAGATTGTCTATATAATTTTCTATAATATATTTAACTATATTATAATCATAATATATATCTTGACTTGGTATAGAAAACTTAAAACATTTTTTATCAAAAATTTCTTCTTTCAGCCCTGAACTAGTATAGGATATACCTGTTGCTAATATTTCTATTTTTTTGTCACATTTTATGTAGGTATCCATCTGACGATTAAATGTATTACAGTATAAATCTGCAAACTTAAAAAATTGAAATATTTTATTCTTATCTATACTCATATTTAAAAGTTGACTATATATTTCTTCATTAAATTGACTTGCTATTATTATAAAATCATATTGTATATCATATATGTATTTAGGATTTAGTATTTCTTTATTATAGTAACTTTTCCCCCATTTTTTATTGTCATTATCTGCATAGGCTAATATTCTCACATTATTATTTAATAATTGAGTTACAAAATTTGAGGTTCTCCCTGTTCCAAAAATTATTACATCATACACAAATATCACCTTAACTTTATTAACTTTTATAATTTATTAAAATATTTCTTAATTCTCTCCACGTAAAATTTATATTATCATAAATTATATTACTTTTGTTAATTACCAAATTTAAGTTATACATAGCATCCAAATAATTGGGAAACATTTCTAAAGCCTTGCTTAAAAACTTTTTACCCTGATCTATTTGTCCTAACAAACAATATGCTGCCCCTAAATTATTTAATGCTGCTCCATGGTCTTTCTTTAAATTTATAGTTTTATTAAAATTTTCCAAAGCTAAATCTAGATTTTGATTCTTAGCATAATATAGTCCTAGTAAAAAATAAATATTATAATAGTTAGAATTTTTCTCTAAATCTTTTAATCTTTTAAATCCTTCTTCCCAATAATTTAATTTAAATAGTATAGATATAAAACCGCAGGCATTTATACAGCTTGCAACTTTCCTTTTATTAACTGCTTCTTCTATAAAATCTAAACTATATTGATTTAAAACAGTTTTCTCTCCATCTTTCATATTCTTTAAATTAGAAGATAGACTGTTTTCTCTTCTTCTCACTTTTACTAAGGGTTCATTCACATAAGAAAATCCGCCTAATGCTGCTATCCTGAGCCATAAATCCCAATCCTCTGAATGGCTTAACTTTTCATTAAACTTTCCCGCTTTATAAAAATAATGTTTTTTAACCATAACACCTGATGTAGATATATAGTTTCTTAAAAATTCATATCCTAATATTTCTTCTGGGTCTACTTGTATACCTCTTATTGTATCACTTATTATATTGTCATTTTCATCTATTTGAATATAAGAAGTATAGGATAATATCCATTTGTCATAGATTTCTTCATTCATAGCCTTAAGCTTTGTTAAAGACCTTTCTATTAAATATGGTGAAGCTAAATCATCTGAGTCCATAAATAATATGTAGCCTCCTCTTGATTTACCTACTCCGTAATTTCTAGCAAAAGCAGGTCCTCTATTTTCTATTAAATTGAAAACTTTCACTATTTCTTTGTTGCTACGTTGAATTTCTTCCAGTACTTTAATAGTATCATCCGAACTATTATCGTTAATTAAAATTATTTCTTTTGGTAATACAGTTTGTTTTAATATAGTTTTTATAGTCTGCTTTATGTATTTTTCACAATTATAACAAGGTATTACAACTGATAAATCCCAATCCATATTTTATTATCCTTTCATATATGCTTGTTATATATTTATTATCTTATTATAGAAATCTATCAATTTTTTTTCTTGTTCTTCCCAAGAAAACCCGCTCTGAATTTTTAAAACATTTTTGCTGTATCCACATAACTTTTCATCATTATGAATTAAAGAATTTATCTTATATCCTGTTTCTTTAAAATCAATATTTTTTATATCTATAACTTCACCTATATCATACCTTTTTACCACTGAACTCATAAATTTTAAATTAGATATAATCATTGGCTTTCCTGCCATTATATAGTCAAAAAATTTATTAGGCGCCGAATAATCCATATTTTTTACAGTAGGTATACCTAAATATACTAATAAATCAGCAAAAAAACCATAATTAAATAACTCCTGATGGCTTAACTTTCCTGTAAATATTACCTTATCTTTTACATTACACTTTTGAACTAATTCCTGTAATTTTTCAATATAATTAAATTTGTCTCCACCTGCAATCATAAATACGCAGTTTTCTACATAAGGCATGCTCTTTATTACTAAATCTAAACCTCTTGATGGTTCTACTGTACCTGAAAATAATAGTATTTTTTTTTCTTTAGAAATATTATATTTTTTTCTTATGTCAATGCCTATATTATATTTTTTAGAGGCTTCATTAATACTTCTAGTATTATATATAACTATAGGTTTATATTTTAAATTGAATTGATTATATAATTCTTCAGAAATAATTTCATTTACTGTTATAGCTCCATCACAATATTTTATATATTCCCCTCTTGCTCTAACTAATAGTTTAGTTAATTCATATTTAAAATCACTGGTATGCCATTCTTTACATATGTAATCCGGGAAAAATTCATGGGAATCACATATAAATTTAGCATTGTCCCTCCTAGATAATATATATCCTATTGGCCAAGTTTCAGTATCGTGACAATGGTATATATCAAAACTTTCAGAAAGATTATTAATTAAATCAAAATGAGCTAACAAGTTTTTTTCTACTAAAACAGTAGTACCTAAATTATACTTAAATAGTCTTTTAATCTTTATACCTTCAAATTCTTCTTCCCTAGGTAAAGATTCATCTATTTCATTTTTACATATAACTGTAACATCAAAACCACTTTTTACAAGAGTCTTTGCCTCTTTATATACTCTTTTATCATTAATAAAACTGTTGTCTAATAACATAGCTACTTTCATACAGTATCCTCCTATTAATGCTTAGACTTAAACTCTAGTTACTATAATTTTATCGTTAATTTAACTCAAATCTTTAAAAACAAAGCATCTACTAAATAGATACTAAATACTATCAAACAACTTTCTTTTAACAAAATAGTAAGGATAATATACTAAATATATTAAGCCTATTCCAATAAGTGCAAATAGTATTTTGAAAAAATATATTACTTCTCCTAAATTTTTATCAATCCACATAGAAGCAAAACTTAATTTTTTCTCTACTGTTTCGCCATAACAATTATAAAGAATAGTTTTATCATTTTTTATTTTTGAACATATTAAAAAAACTTCGTTAAAGTCTGGGTAATCTCCATAGGAAGATGGTATATATAATTCATCAAACTGAAAATCATTAAGTTTATGTAGAAGTTCCTTATTATTTTTAAACATTGAATATTTAAAAAATCCATCTTCACTTTCAATACATTTTATATTAGGATATTTTTCATTAAAACTTTTCACAGAACTCTTTTGTATTAAACAATATAAATTAATATTTTCATTTTTATGCTTATTTTTAATATAATCTACAAGTTGTTCTATGACCTGTCCATTGGCTGACCTTATAAAAAAAATGTTCTTTTCCATTTATAAATCACCTTTTATCTAAAATATTGTTATATATGTTCAGTAATTTTTTCTCCATAATTGACCAGTTATAAATATATTTTATAGACTGCCTTGCATTAATACTATATTTATTATATAGTTCTTCATCTGATAGTATTTTATAAATACTATTCCAAAATTCTTTAGGATTTTCTATATTATCTACCACTTCCCCACATATATACTTTTCATTTAAAACAACTTCTCTAATATGGGGCAAATTAGTACCAACTACAGGCAGCCCCATAATCATATATTCAAACATTTTAATAGGGATTGCCTTTACATACTTTCTAATATCATGCAATGGAACTAATCCTATTTTACTTTCTTTATAATAATCCCATACCTTTTCAAAGGATACATTGCCTTTAAAGAATACATTATCTGATAAATCATTTTCTTTTATATAGTTTTTAATGTCCTTTTGTAAATTACTATCATTTATTGGTCCAATAAATATAACACTTAGATCTTTTTTATATTGTTTTCCTATTTTTATAGACTCTAATATGTTCATAACCCCTCTAATTTTGGTTATGCCTCCGCAATAAATCAAATCATACTTTTTATCTTCTAACCTGGTTTCTTCTTTAGAATTTTTCATTAAATATTCTTCTAAAGGATAATTATAAATTAAATCTATCTTAGAACCTCCTAAGTATTTTTCAAATGCTTTATTTATATTTTCTTCTACATTTATGATAAAATCACATTTTGAAGCTTTTACTTTCTCCCAAATATATATAAAAAAATAAAATAAATACTTATTTATATTCCTTTTATTCTTATTATAGTCTAATACAATGTCTGCATAGGATTCATGAACATCATATATAACTTTAGGTGAAAAATCTAATTTTTTTAATTTTTCACATATTTGAAGTAAATATATGTCATGCAAATGATACAAATCACACTTTACCTCTTTGCACTTGCTTAAAATTTTTAAATATGTATCATATGAAAATCTTTCATATATAAAATTTTTATATTCAAATATTTTGTCTAAAACATTATATACTTTATAACATGGTTTAACTTCTATATATTTTATGCCATCCTTTGTGATGCCGCTTGAATCTTTTCTTCCAACATATATACAAGTAACATCATATCCATCATTTTTTAAAGATATAGCTTCTTTGTAATAAATTCTTGAATCCATTAATTTGTGAGTGGTAGAAACCATACATACCTTTTTCAAACTATTCCTCCATACTACTATAATCTATAAAATTCCATCTTTTAAAATTCTAACAAACTTTCTATCAGTGCTTTTCACATAATTCCCTCTTTTAAAGTTTAAATACATCTTTACTCTGTCATTTAAACTATATCTCCAGTGTTCTGGATGCGCTAAAAATACAATAACCTTATCTCCTTTTTTTATGGCTTCTATTGGATTAAATTTATAAGAAAAACCATAATTACTCATAATATTGTTATCCATTATATGTGTTATAATATATTTTTCATATAATTTTTTATCATAAGCTTCTAATTCAATTCCAAAATAACTATAGTCTATATCTTCTAATAAAATGTTATTTGACACTTTTAAATCAACATTATATGGGTGTCCATGATTCGCAACAGTTTTTACTTTAATATCAGCTTTTTTATCAAAATCAATTATTTCCTGCCTTAGTATTTTCCTGCATTCATCTATTTGTTCTTTATTAACATTCAAAATATTATTTTTAATACAGTATTGTGCCAAGGTTTCGTAATGTAATCCAACTTCAAATTTATTTTGATTTATACTATGTATTAACTCCTTATCAAAGGTTTCCCATCTAAAATAATAGGTAGAAGATACCTTTTTTTCACATTCTATTTGAAACATTTTCTTTGTATTATCAGTAACAGAATCCACATCATGCCTTAAAATAAGGACCTTTTCATTTGAATCTTTATAATTATTTATATAATCTATCAATGATGTAACAATATAACCTTTCGCTTTAGCTAATTCAATATAACATTTATAGTAATCAAACCTATTATTATATAATATAATATCTTTTAAGAATCTATCTCCTTTATCAGCTCTTATATCTTCTTTTAGGACTTTCTTTAATATTAATTTTATATACCTTTTTCTTATTATTGAATAAACATTTTCTGAAAAAGTAAGCATTATTTTTATTAATTTTCTATATAAATTAGTTAAAACTATATCATAATATCTAAGTGTAATTTCTTGCATATTTGAATTACAGTCAGACAATATATATTTTTTTGATTTTATTTTACTTGCTATTTCTAATACATTATATAAATCTTCAAAGTTGTTATATGATGATGGAATATATAGTTCATCATATATATTTTCATTAATAACATTTAATAAGCTTTTATCTTTCTTTAGAAATTTATAACCAAAAACATTATATTTATATATTAAAAACTTTATATTATTATGTTGTAATCTTAAATTTTCATATCCTGATTCATTAGTTAAACAATAAATTTCAACTTCTTCTTCAAACTTATTACTAATTAATTGAATTAAATTGTTTATAACTTTTAAATTAGCCGACCTTATTATCATTATTTTTTTCATATATTTCACCAATCCAAAAAAATTAGTCATTTATAATAAATTAAATTTTTTTATTATTTCTCTACCAGATAACCCAATACCCTTATTATAATATATCTCTTTCATTAATTTTTTAAATATCTTATTACAATCATTTTTATGTAAATCACCAAAAGAAGAATTATGCCATAATAATGTAAAAACTCCATTATAGTTTCTAACCGTTTTAATCAACTTTATTGCTTCATATATTGATTGTTCGGTATTTAAAGCTAAATACTGAGGTTCTGTTAAAGTAACATCCATAACTATTAAAGGAATTTCACATATATTTAATGTTTTATTTCTTTTAATATCAAAAATTTTATATGGAAAACAACTTCCACATCTAAATCCAATCTGTTCACCATACCCTAAAGTACTGTCATAAAGCAACCCTATTTTTTCACAATTGTTACAAATATTAATTATGTTAAACTTTAAATAGTGGCTTCTTCCGCCATAAATAGATTTAGGAGAGATCTGTTTTATAATATTATTTTCAATTATCATTTGTTCTAAATTTTCATTTGTATTAAAACTATAATGATATCCTACTTCACAACCACCCTCCAGCAAATAATTAATTAGTAACTTTATTTTAAAATCCTCAATGTTATATTTCCCATCTAATTGTGAATTTCCACCTGACATAAAATAAAAAGATGATGTGAAATTATATTTCCTTTCAATCTTTCTCATATAATTAAAAGTATAAAAAGAGTCTTTTTTATAGTCTATCTTGCTTAAAACATGTAGAAATATATCCCTATATGCCAATTTAGTTTTTTTTATTTTTAAATTTTGTATATCCTTTTTTAAAGGGTATGTATACTTAAAAGGTCTATCTACATCATGAGTTAAACAAGCTGCAAAATCATACTCTCCCCATATATTCTTTCTTTTATACCCTAGATTAAAGGAATCAATCCACTGCCATAACCATTCTATGTATTCATTAACTATAGGAATATGTAAAAAATTTTCTTTATAAGCTAAACTCTCTTTTGCTGGAAATCTTCCATATATATCTTTATCTATTTTATCCCATAAAAGCACTTCTTCATATCTTGCAAGCATAAAAAACGAAGACTGAATTATATCCATGTTAGTAATTAAACAATTATTCTCTGTGTTTACATAACACTCTTCATTATCTTCTTTTGACAAATATATTACAGGAAAGCCTTTATACTTTTTTAAAGGGACTTTAGGCATACTGTCCATTGTAAGATACTTATCTGAAAATAAATAAGAAGGTTTTATATTTATTACATTTTTTTTATGTAGTATTTCATTACTATAATTAATAAGCAGTATATTTTCATCTTTGATTTTTTGTAAACTTTTCATATATCTAACATCTATATTAAATATATGAAATATAGTTGAAAATGTATATTCTATCTGTTTATAAAAATCATTATTATTGTAATATATATATATCATACATTGTCCTCATATTAATTTATTTTAATATATTGTTAACCAAAAAAACAGAAGAAACCGCTCCTATCAAAGAACCTTCTTTTCTAATTTTTTCATTATAACTCTCTAATCTAAGTACAATTGTTTTTAATTTATTCATTGTCTCTTCTTTTATCCAATAGATTATTATATATACTAATTAGCTTTTTTTCAGAACACTCCCAATTATATCTTTCTTTCACAGCTTGTATACCATACTTACTTAATTCATGATAAAGATCTTCATTTTCTAATAAAGTTTTTATAGCTTCCCATATTTCTTTTTCATTCATTGGATTAACTAAAATTCCACTATTACTTTCACCTGTGAATTCCCTAATTGGTGGTAAATCGCTACCAACTATTGGTAAACCATATGCCATATATTCAAATTGCTTCATGGGTATATTTTTTTTATATTTAGGTATAGGTAACAAAGTAACTATACCTATTTTACTTTTTTCTAGATATTTAGGTAATTCAGAAAAATCAATTCTACCTAATATATCTACATTTTTATTTAAGTTATTTTTATTTATATAATCTAATAATTCATTTTTAAAATTGGAATCTATAGGTCCTATTAATAAAAACTTTAGATTATATCCATCGTTTTTTGCTAATTTTACTGCTTTAACTACTTGAAATATACCTCTTACTTTTGTTACTCCACCACAGTATATAATATCATAGGTCTTTTTTTCATGACTTATACTATTAATAGGTTCAATATTAGTAAAATTGTATACTATATTAACTTTGTTTTTGTCTAACCTATTTTTAAATCTTTTAAAAATATTTTTATCTGTAACTATTATATTGTCGCTTTTAGATGCTTTCATGATTTCCCATAGACTCATATAATAAGAATAAAGCATCTTATTTATTGTGTATATACCCTTAGTTACATTATAATCCCTAATAGCATCAGGATAAAACTCCCTATCTTCATATATTATCTTTGCTTTACTATTAAATTTTTTTAATTTATCTATAAGCATTAAAGAATATAAACCATGCAAATGATACACATCAAAATTTTCCTTAGAAGCTATTTCGAATATTCTATCAAAAGTTCTTTTACTAAAAGTATACTTATATGACAATGGCTTATTAAAAGAATTAAATGATTTATTAGAATAACGTATAAATTTAAAATATTTTATACCTTGCTCAGTAATTCCTGTTTCTTCTTCGTTTGTATCACTCTTAACTATACATGTAACGTCATATCCATGATTTTTTAATGAACATGCTTCCTTCCAATACATTCTACTATCATAAAGATAGTTTTCTGTAGCTATTATACATGTATTCATCTATTCACCTACTTTTAAAAGCGTATTTTAGTTTTTCCATTATATCATCTCATTTCAAAATATACATTTTTAATCTATACAGTCTTTCCACCATACTATTTGAATATTTTTTGCGTATTTAATTAACTGATTTTTTATTTCAATAAAACTTTTGTCACTTTCTACGGAAACTAATATTATATCAATGTCAGACAAATTCTCTAAATAACTAATATTACATACAAAAATTTCATCAGTAAATTTATACTCTTTATCACAAAAACTATCTAAAAAACACTTTACTTTTATACCATCTTTTATGCATTGTTTATATATTAAGAAAGCGTTAGCTTTTGTACCAAATATAGCAATTTTACCATTTTTCCCGCATTTATCACTAAATATATGCTCACCTTTTTGAAGCTTATAAGTCCAATTATAGTACTCTAATGATATTTTTTTTAAATCAATTTTATTATTGCTATTTTTATCATCTTTATCTAATAATAAATTTAAAACATATTTTGAATATATATTTGAATTGCTTTCATGAGTCAAAATATGGTTTTCTAACATAAAGCTACATAATTTATTAAATAACATGCTGTTACAATCTTTAATGTCTAATGATTTAAGTGCCTCGTTTATAAATACATTTTCTAATTTATTTATAATTTTATTTTTATTTATTAAACTTATATCCGATCCATGTATCTTTTTTAACATTACTTCAAATAACCTCATAGTACTACGAATCATCTTTTCCTTATTGAAGCATCCTTGATTACTGTGTTGTCTGTAATATATAAGAGGCTCTTTTATAAAATGTATTTTTGTATCTAATAAATTAACTTCGTACCAAAAAAGAGTATCACTCACTTCTCCCACATAAGAATTAAATCTTAAATTATTATTTTTAATAAAATTCATTCTAAACATGACAGTTGGCATACACAAAGTTAGGCCTTGTTCGATATATTGAAATTTTTCATATACTATATCTTCATCTAATTCATATAATTTTCCCTTAGAGATACCATTTTCATCAATATAAATTCTATTAGCTCCCACAAGAGATATGTCTTTATCTTTTTCTAATATATTTATTTCTTTTTCAAGTAAATCATCTTTCAATATATCATCGTCATGTACTATTATTAAATATTCTGTATCACAAATATCTAAAGCCTTATTTAAATTTCCTACAAACCCTATGTTTTTATCATTTTTAATATAATTTATTTTAGGAGAATTAAAATTTTTTATTATATCTCCAGTATTATCCGTTGAACAATTATCTAATATAATAAATTTAAAATTTTTATAAGTTTGATTTAACACACTTTCTATAGCTTTACTAATATACTTTTCTCTATTGTAAGTAATCATCGCCACAGTAAGTTTTATCATTATTGCACCTCATTCTTGAAAAAACTTTTAAATTTTTCAATTATATACTCGATTGCTGCATCACTAATTCCTGGCCATACGCCAATCCAAAAAGTATCTTCCATAACTTTGTTTGTATTTTTTAAATCTCCTATAACTCTATACTTAAAATTATTCTCTGTAAAAAATGGCTGTTTAATTATATTCCCTGTAAATAGTAATCTTGTACCTATATGATTTTTCTCCAAATATTTTACTAAATCATTTCTGCTAATACTATTACTATCTTTTAAAGTTATGATAAATCCAAACCAGCTTGGATCGCTGTTAGCTGTTGCTGAAGGTAAAATTATATAATCCTCTAAGACTTTTAGCCCTTCATATAACTTTCTAAAGTTTTCTTTTCTCTTTTCTATAAACATTGGTAACTTTTTTAATTGAGATACTCCAACCGCTGCCTGCATATCTGTAACTTTTAAGTTATATCCTAAATGAGAATATACATATTTATGATCATAGCCAAAAGGTAAATCTCCATGCTTTTGAGAAAATCTTTTATTACATATGTTATCTCTTCCTGGCGGGCAGCAACAATCTCTTCCCCAATCTCTTATAGAACATATTATACTGTGAAGTTTAGGGTCATTAGTAACTACTGCTCCGCCTTCTCCCATAGTTATGTGGTGGGCTGGATAGAAACTAAAGGTAGCTATATGTCCAAAAGTACCTATATGCTTTCCATTATATGTTGAGCCTAATGCATCACAACTATCTTCTATAAGCCACAAATTATATTTTTTAACAATCTCCATGATTTTATCTAAATTAAATGGATTTCCAAGAGTATGTGCTATCATTATTGCTCTAGTTTTTTTTGTAATAGCTTTTTCTAGCTCATCTATATTAATATTATATGTACCTAAATCTATATCTACAAATACAGGAATCAATCCATTCTGTATTATAGGCGCTACTGTAGTTGGAAATCCTGCTGCTACAGTTATTACTTCATCTCCTTGTTTTAATCTCTTCTCTCCTAATTTATGTGAAGTTAAAGCTGTCATGGCTATAAGATTAGCAGAAGAACCCGAATTAACTAAAGAGCAGTATTTTGCTCCAAAAAATTTTGGGAATTCTTTTTCAAATTCTTCTCCATATCTACCAGATGTTAACCACATATCTAAAGAAGCATCTATTAAATTGCATAAATCTTCTTCATCTACAACTTTTCCAGATGCAGGGATATATGTTGTTCCTTCAATAAATTTTTTACTTGATTCCTTTAAGGTAAAATATTTTTTTACTTCATTAAGTATACTTTCCCTACTCTTTTTTTCATCTAATTCTTCCATTATATACTCCTTTCTTTGCATAACTTTCATTTTTAAATTTCACCTTATAGATTTCTGTTACTTTTCCACCAATCAATAGTTTTCTCAAGGCCTTCATCTAAACTATAGTGTTGAATCCACCTAGTCTCATTTTTTAATCTATTATTATTAGAAACTATCATTATAGGCTCATTGGATACCGCTTTTATAGCTCCTAAATTTATTAATTCTTTTCTATTTAACTTTTCCCCTATTTTTAATAATATGTCTTTTAGTTTTAACGGTTGTCCTGAACCAATATTCACTACTCCTTCTATATTGCTATCCAAAATTTCTACGAATGCATTTGCTACATCATCTGCATACATAAAATCTCTTATTTGATCTCCTTCAGAACAATTGGCTACTTTTCCATCAAGTAAACTATTTATTACATAAGGAATTATTCTGTTTTTGTTTTCTCTTTCTCCATAAAGATAAAAAATTCTTCCTGAAGCAAAGGATATATTGTTTTTGTAGCAATATTCATAAGCTATGTTTTCAAAACTTTTCTTACATATTCCATATAAAGAATTAGGTTTTGATGGAGTTAAATTTTCACTCATAAAACCGTAATTTAAATCATACTGAAAACAAGTTCCTGCAAATATAAATCTTTTCCCACCATATTCCTTAAACTTTTTTAATAGTTCAATACTAGATTGTATCCAAACTAAATTTTCTTGTGAATCATTGTACTTTCCAGGAATAACGTACCATGCAAAATGTAAAATATAGATTGGTTGCACTAATGCCATTATTTTTTCTATACTATGATTATTTAATAGGTCTACTTTATGCCATATTATATTATCATTATTTGAAAAATTTACATCTCTAGTTGTCAAAGCGTGTACTTCATAATTTTTATCTTTTAAAAACTTCAAAGTTTTATAACCTATAAATCCACTAGCCCCCGTTACTAATACTTTCTTTAACATTTAAAATCTTCCCAGCTTTTATCTTGTTTAGAGATAATTAAGTTTTCATTTATAGGCCATTGAATATTAAAACTTTGATCATTCCATCTAATCCCTTTATAGTACTTAGGATTATAGAACTCTGATACTTGATAAAATACTTCTGTATTATCTTCTAGGGTCACAAATCCATGTGCAAATCCTTCTGGCACATATATCATTTTTCTATTAATGGAATCAAGTTCTATTGATACCCACTTCTTATATGTTTTAGAGTCTTGTCTCAAATCAATAATCACATCATATATGGAACCTCTTGTACACCTAATAAGTTTAGCTTCTTCTTGCGGCTTAGATTGATAATGCATTCCTCTTAAAGTACCTCTATGCTTATTAAAAGAAATATTACATTGCACTAACCTTGCATCTAATCCATGTTCCTTAAACTCTTTTTGACACCATGAGCGTGCAAAAAAACCTCTTTCATCATTAAAAGGTTCAATTTCAATTATGTATGCTCCTTCTAAAGATAATTTAGTAAATTTCATTATCCTACCTCACCTTTTCTAAAATTAATTCTTATTTCTCCCATTCAGGTGAAAATTCATTTCCTACCTGAATAAATGATGATTTATTGTTCCAATTAGCATAAGAAGACTGATAGCATGCTTTACATGATGAGCTCATATTTATGTTATTATTAACACTATTTCTAAAATCAGAAAATTCTTTCGAATTCCACATATCATCAAATCTATCATAGTCGTTTATATTAAAAAACTTAATAGGAGTTGACATACATGGTCTTACATACCCATCAGATCCTAAAAACAAATCTCTCCAACCTACATAACAATTTTTATGAAAATTATTTCTTGCCTCATCTTCACCTTGTATATATGGTAATTTTATTTTTACTCCTAATTCTTTAGACAATTTTATTGCTTCATCAAAAACTTTAGTAACTTCATCTTGACAATTATACAAAGTTTCTTCAATCATTCTATCGCTAAATGCAGTTAAGTAGACTACTTTAACTTCCTCAATTCCTATTTCATGAGCTAATCTTACCATGTCTGGTATCTCTTTATAATTTGACTTCATGGCTGTAAAAACAAAATTAATATAAGGATAATTAACATTCCTTTTATTTCTCTCTTCTACAATACTTTTTAGATATTTTATTACCTTGTCAAAATCAGAACCTCTTCTTATAGTATTATTAGTGTTTTTATTGGCTCCATCAAGACTTACAGCAATTATATCTACTTTATTTTCAAATATACTATCCTTTAATTCTCCCAACCTCATACCATTTGTACAAAAATACTTTCTAACATTATATTTGTTTATTTTTTCAAGTATTTCTTTAAAATTAGGATGCATAGTTGGTTCTCCCCACCCCATAAGTGTAATCTCTTCTATTTTATCCATTATACCTAAGAATTTATCTATCCAATTAATATCAAATACCGTAGGTTTAAAATATGCATCATTTCTTCCACACATAACACAATTTAAATTACATGCATTAGTAAGTTCAAATACTAATCTTCTAGGATAAGATTTAAGAGTTGTTTTATTTTCCTTAATTTCCTTTATGTTTAGTTTACTATTATTTTTTTGGCTTTCACTTAAATTATCTGATTTAAATAAATCTATTGTTTTTGCTCTTAAAATCACTTTACCACACCTTCCATGAAGCTTTATTCGATTGCCACAAATCTTCAAGTCTGTTTTTGTCTCTTAATGTATCCATTGGAAGCCAAAAACCCGAATGTTTAAAGGCTACTAACTTATTGTTCTTAGATAACCACTCTAGTGGTTCTCTTTCCCAAAATGTATTGTCCCCTTCTATTAAGTTAAATACCTCTGGCTCCAAAACAAAGTAACCTCCATTTATCCAGCTATCTTCACCTTGAGGTTTTTCTTTGAAACTACTAACTTTATTGTATCTTAACTCTAAAGCACCATATCTGCCTGGTGGATTTACAGCTGTTAATGTAGCCCAAACTCCATTTTCTTTTTTTTGTTTTTCATGAAAATCTATAAGCTCTTTAATATTAACATCACTTACACCATCACCATATGTAAAACAAAAAGATTCATTTCCTATATATTTTTTTACTCTCTTAAGTCTTCCCCCAGTCATAGTATCTTGACCTGTATCTACTAAGGTTACTTTCCAAGGTTCACAGTGATTATCATGTACCTTCATCTGATTATTAGCCATATCAAATGTAACATCTGATTTATGCAGAAAATAATTTGCAAAATACTCCTTTATCATATATCCTTTATACCCTAAACATATTATAAAATCATTTATACCATAATGAGAATATTCTTTCATTATATGCCATAGTATTGGATATCCACCTATTTCAACCATAGGTTTCGGCTTTATTATAGTTTCTTCACTTAACCGTGTACCATATCCACCTGCTAAAATAACCGCTTTCACTTTATAAGTCCTCCATCATTACTTTAATTTATCTATTCTCTTTTATACTCCTTCAATACATCTATAAGCATTTCATTATCTTCTCTATTTCTCACTGCAATTCTTATATACTGTTTATTTTCAAATCCTGTTTTCCCTCTTAAATCTTTAATATATAATAAATGTTTTTCTAATAAATCTTTTGCTATTTGAGTAGAAGTATAGTTGTTTGTAACTTGGCATAAAATATAATTTGCTTGTGACTCATAAGGTTTCAAATAATCAATTTTATTAAGTTCTTTATAAAGCCATTCTCTTTCTTCTGCTATCCTATTGCAAGCTATTTGATATTCTTTTTGATATAGTGTTATAATTTGTAAAAAGTATTCCCCAAAAGAATTTATATTCCACACTGGCATTTCTTTTTTTACAGTGTCTATTACATTTTTATTTCCAGTTGCTAAAACACCTAATCTTAAGCCAGGTACACCATAGGACTTGCTGATACTCTTTATCACTATCAATTTTTTGTATTTATTTAGTAGCTCACTATTTATTAAAGTATATCTTTTATCTTCTTGTGCAAAATCAATAAAAGACTCATCAACAATAATATATTTATCTTGTTCATTGCAAATATCTATTATCTCTAATAAATCATCCTTTTCTAAAAATGAACCACTTGGATTATCTGGATTAATGATGGCTATGTTATGAACTTCTCCTATGGATTTTATAATCTTATCCTTATTAAGTTTATAATCATCTATGGATGTATCAATAGGTACTATATTGCAATCAGGAAAGCATCTAACATATTCATTAAATGTTGGTGTAGGTACACCAAGCTTTCCTCTAATAATACTCTTAAGAGAATTTATAAGTTCAGCTGCTCCATTTCCTACTATAATTTGATTTTCATCTATATTAAACATTCTGCTGGCATTTATGCTTTGCACATACATACCAGATGGATACTGCGTAAGAAGCTCATAAAAACTATATTTCAGTTTATCTATCATATTTTTAGGTGGAAAATATGGATTAACTAGATAACAAAAATCCTTAAGACTTGAAAATCTCCAATATCCTCCATACCTCTTTTGATACAAGGAAAGCATTTCTTCTCCCCTTGCAAAAATGTTAGTAGCAATATCTAGGTCTTGAGCATCATCTATTTCATACCATTTTTCACTGGTTAATTTAAAAGCTTTCAATCCTGTTTTTGATAGATTAGCAATTGCTTTTAAAACAAGCTCATAGTACTCATTATTACCGTAAGCCTTTATGTATGCCTCTAAAAATGGAATATAACATGTACTAGAAAATTCCTTGCTAAATTTATATATATTTACTGTTTTAAAATATTCATGTGCCTTATCAAAATCGAAATCTTTCTTTTCTACAAATTCTAAAATATTATCATTTTCATCAACTAAAGTTATAGTTCCATCCATCCAAGGTTCATAAGGAGCTACCGCTGCTGCAGTATCATAAGGCATATCCACTAACTCTTTAATTAAGTTTTTATCAAAAATTAAATCAGATTCAAGTAGTATAGTATCTTCTTTCATTAGATAATCTTTAGCTAAGTAAAGTGAATATATATTATTTGTAGTACTATAGTCTTTATTTTCTATAAAAACAATATCCATATCCTTAATATGAGTATTTACAAACTCTTTTAAGTTATCGGCTTTATAACCTACTACTAATATTAATTTATTGATTCCTGCGATTTTTAATGAATCTACTGCTCTTTCAAGCAATGTTTCATCACATACCTTTAGCATGCATTTAGTATTATTATTGGTATATTTTCCTAATCGTTTTCCCATGCCAGCCGCTAACATTATTCCTTGCATTTTACTACCACCTTTAAAATTATATTTTTTTACTTATGCTGAGTAGCAGCTTTAAAGATAAAGCATCTTCCACTCCATAGGTGTACCCTTTTTAATATCATATTTAGCTCTTTTACCTACAATTTCACTTATGTATTTAGTAGGTAATCCAAAACCTGGTCTTATACTCTTTACGTTTTCTTCTGTAAATAGTTCTCCTTCTTTAATATCTTTTACTACAAATAAAGACCTTGAATGTTCTTTACTCCTTATCTGTTTTTCCGTAAGTTCATAAGTAACTTTTCCTAAGGCTTTTTCCATATCTCTTATGCCTTGAATCATAGCTTTAAACTCTTGTGGTTCCATAGAAAAGGCAGCATCTGGTCCGCCCTCACTTCTTTTTAATGTAAAATGTTTTTCTACCACTTTGGCTCCTAATGCCACTGCCCCTAAGGATACGGTATTTCCAAGAGTATGATCAGAAATTCCAACTATAGTATCAAAAGTTTCTGCCATATTAGGAATGGTATTTAAATTTATGTCTTCTAAAGGAGATGGATAAGCAGAAGTACATTTTAATAGTATAATATCCTCATTTCCTACCCTTTTACAAGCAGCTATAGCTTCTTCAATATCACCTAATCTAGCTATACCTGTAGATATTATAACTGGCTTAGCTTTTGAAGCTACATATTCTATAAAAGGTATATCAGTAATTTCAAAAGAAGCTATCTTATAAGCTGGCACCTTCATATCTTCTAAAAAATCCACTGCCGTTTTATCAAAAGGCGAAGAAAAGCATATAAGTCCCTCTTCTTCTGCTATCTTTTTAAGCTTAGGCTGCCACTGCCAAGGAGTATAAGCTTTTTCATATAACTTATGTAATGTGGTACCATCCCAGATGGTGCCTTGTTTTATTTGAAAATATTCATTATCACAATCTATGGTTATGGTATCTGGAGTATAGGTTTGAAGCTTTACTGCATCTGCTCCAGATTTTTTTACTTCTTTTATAAGCTTAACTGCTTTATCATAACTTTGAAGATGATTAGCAGATATTTCAGCTATTATAAATGCAGGATTTTCACTTCCCACAGTTCTATTACCAATATTAATTTTCTTATTCATTTTATCCTCCATATTAAGAATAACTATACAATAATTATCGTATATATTCTAAAAAAACTTAGAGATACTCTAAGTTTTATGTCGATTTTTGTTTTATATTATTATTTATGTTTAATAGTCTAGTATTGTTATCTAAAAATTTT
Organism: uncultured Clostridiaceae bacterium; assembly: GCA_946405135.1. Classification (GTDB taxonomy): domain Bacteria; phylum Bacillota; class Clostridia; order Clostridiales; family Clostridiaceae; genus CAMJGD01. The sequence goes on from CAMJGD010000001.1 coordinate 424,102, forward strand.
ACTATAGCCTTTGAGGATACATATTCATCTTGAAAATACTTATATATACTTTCAACTAATTGAAAATCCTCCAAGGTATCCACACAAAGTCTATAATCCTTATTATATAGTAACTCTCCTTTTACATAACCTATTTTAAATTCTTCAGGATGCCTATACATATATAGAGTTACATGTTCTTTATAAGCTTTATATTCTTCTGAAACATGATTTTCCACCTTATTATAAGCTTTATTTAAAGCTGAATTTGAAAATATTTCTACATCAAATCCTCTTATAAAACTTTCTGGCACATCTAACCTTACATAATCAAAATCATTCATTAAAAAATAACTTATAACCTGATCAACTATTATAGGATCTACGCAAGGACAATCTCCTGTAACCCTTATTATTATAGAATCTTCTTCATTTTTCATATAAAATTCTACGGTATCTTTGTATCTTTTTAAAACATTATTTTCTTCTCCTCTAAAAACTTCATATCCTGCTTCTTTGCATAAACTTTCAAGGATATTTTCCTCTTCTTTTTTTGAAGTTGCTAATACTAGTTTATCTATATATTTACTTTTACTTAGTCTGTCTAGGGTATAAAGTATCATGGGTTTTCCTAAAATAGGCTTTATAACCTTTCCTGGAAGCCTTTCTGATCCCATTCTAGCTTGAACTATACATATAATTTTCATAATATTATCTCCAAATCATATATATTTAAAAACTTCTCTTAAATCTTTTATATTATAATCTGCCTCATAATTCTTATCAAGAGTTGTTTTCATATGATCTCCTGTATCTCTTATTATTCTTAAGGTTTTATATCCTAAAGCTTTTGCTCCTATAAAATCTTTATGAGGATTATCTCCTACATATAATGCTTCACAAGGTTTATATTCAAAATGCTTTAGCATGGTTTCATATAAAAATTTATGAGGTTTCCAATATTCTATGCCATAATCATCCGTTACTATTATCTTATCTGCCAATGCATTTAATTTAAGAATTTCAATTTTACTCCACTGCACAGAAGCTTTTCCATCTGTTATTATGCCAATTTTTATATTTTTATGCTTCAACTCCTGTAAAGTATAAAATGCATCATTATATAAATTTATATTAGGTTTAGCATTTCTATATATATTTATTAAGCTATCAATATCTTCATCAATAAGGTACTTATCACATAGCACATTAAATATTTTTCCTCTGCCCTGATTATAAAATATTTTCAGCATTTCACTATAAATTTCTTCTTCATCTAATAAATACTTAGATGCTAGGTAAATACAAACTTCTCTAAATGCTCCAAAAACAAAATCCCTTTCATTATATAAAGTATCATCTAAATCAAAAACCACTAATTTAATCATAGTATCACAGCTTCATCATATCTTAACATTGTTTTTTCTTCAAATTCATATAAAATAGGATTAATCCTTTTTCCTTGCAACATCCTTTCCAGCATTTCTGCATAGTTAACCCCGCATTCAAAGGTTAAAGGAACTCCACCACCAAATCTTGCATTAATCTCTATAAATTTTATTTTATTTTCTTTTGTAATTATGCATTGAATGGTAGCTGGACCTATAAATTTTATTTTAGAGCATAAATTAATAACTTCTTTAATGATTTCATTATTTTTGCAGGTTTTTGTTTTTGTCACTTCTCCTGCTCTTACTTCCAATCTTTCTCTAGGTACTGCAGATATAATATTTCCTTCTAAATCACATAAAACATCCACAGTATACTCTTTTCCTTCTATAAATTCTTGTACTATAGGATTCGTTACATAATCCATAAAAAATTCTAATTGCTTTTTACTATTTATTTTATATACCCCTTGGCTTCCCATACCATCTAAAGGTTTTATTATAAGGGGATAGGTTATATTCCCTTTATGCTTTAATATATCTTCCATATCACCTTTTGAAAAAGTTTCTGGAGTATTTATATGTTTATCTTTAAAAAATTTATATGTATTTAATTTGTTGTTACATATGGATATAACTTTTTCTTCACTTAAAAGCAATTCAGTTCCTATAGACTTAAATATATGCCTATGCAAATTTAATAAAGTAAATTCTTTTTCATAAAGAGGAATGAGCATAGCTACTTTTTCTTTTTTGCAGATCTCTACAATTTCCTCTATATAGCTTTCCTCAAAGCAGGCAGATACCTTATAAAATTTATCTACAAAATATTTGGCAGGCGGCATATCACTACTATCTATTCCCACTATATCAAACTTGCTTTTTAAATGTTTTATAAGCTGTACCCTTTTCCCTATGGCGGTTATAAGTATTTTCATATTATTCACCCTGTCATATTAAATTCTCTGAAAGAATTAAATTTCTTATCTGTTTTTTTTCTATAGGTTCTATATTATAAGAAGCATAGCTTCCTACTTGGGCTTTATTATGTTTATGGTAAGTATGGGCATATGCATCAGTGTTAAAGCTTATAGGAATTACAGCATACATATCTCCAAGGTCATAAGCATATTTAGATTCTTCCTCTGTCATAAGCTCTTCATACATTCTTTCCCCTGCTCTTAAACCTATATGACAAACTTTTATATCCTTATTATTAAGTCCATATTTATTGCAAGTTTCCTCTATAATAACCTCTGCTAAATCTTTTAAACCTATCACAGGCATTTTAAGTACAAAAACTTCTCCTCCAATCCCTATTTCGCCTGCTTTTAAAGTAAGATTTACTGCTTGGGATAAGGTCATCATAAATCTATTCATATTTTCATCTGTTAAAGTTATTTTATTTGTACTTAGTAGCTGTTCTTTAAATAGTGGAATTACAGATCCTCTCGAACCCATTACATTACCAAATCTCACTGCAATAAATTTAGTTCTAATAGGTCCTTTGCTGTAATTGGCAGCTTGTACAAGTTTTTCTGCAAGAAGCTTTGTAGCTCCATAAGCATTGGTAGGATTTATAGCTTTATCTGTACTGGTAAAAAGCACACACTCTACCTTATTATATATAGCTGCCTTAATTACATTTTCCATACCTATTACATTGGTTTTTATAGCTTCATCTGGATTATATTCACAAGCTGGTACATGTTTCATAGCTGCAAGATTAAATACTATATCTACACCTCTCATAGCCCTTTCCACTCTATCGTAGTCCCTTACATCTCCTATGAGAAATCTAAACTTCTTTTTAATTTCAGAAGGTATAGAGTTTTCCATTTGAAACTGCTTATATTCATCTCTACTGAATATTCTTATGACTTTTGGATTTGATTTTATAAGCTCTTTGACTATTCCATTGCCTATGGTTCCTGTTCCACCTATTATTAATATATTTTTTGAATCATAAACATTCATAAAGTATCACTCCTAAGTTTGTTGCCTTTAAATTTCTTCCTATAGTATTTCAACCTTATTTGGGATTTTGACTATAGTAGCATTTTAATGTTTCCTTTGAATAAGAAAGCATTTTTCACTATAATACCTGCAGAATTTAAACAATCTATAATTACTATTTTTTAATCTTTCCTTTAACTAAATATATTACATTATTATTACCAATTAAAAAACTAAATATTTCATCAAATATTACATAATCCTCATACCTCTCAAGGATGTCTTGTTCGCTGTTAAACCATCTAATATGTCCATCTGTATAAAAATTAGGAACAGAAAATAAAATGTTTGAATTTCCTTTAATTTTACTCATTATTTTTAAATCATCATCTATATGTTCTAAAACTTCAAACATAGTTACGATATTATAATCTCCATTAAATATATTTGACGCATATGCATCGTCAACACAAAATGAGTTTCTATATTTATCATTTCTTATTTTGGCATATTTAATTGCCATATCGCTAAAATCAATACCTTTATATTTAAATAAATTATTATCAAATAACAATTTAGCAAATTGTCCTGGCCCGCAGCCAATATCAATTATATTTGGACTATTAATTTGTTTTATTAATTCCAAAGCCTTAGACCAAACTGGAAAGTAAAGTGTTTCGCTATAATGCTTAAAATAAGTTTCATTCCATCCACCATAGTTATATACTTCATTATAAAATTGTTGATCTTTTTCTTTTAAGTCAATAAATTTATACTTGTCTTTAATACTGCGGTCTAATACTTTAACAAAAATTTCACTTAATTTTTCTGTCAACTTTTTTCTTTCATACTTTTTAATATCTTCATTTAATATAAAATTAGGTAGTTCATCCTCTTCCCATTTTTTATATATCTCTAATATATAATTTTCTATACCTTCAATATCATCAAATTCAATATTTTTGCCTCTATTGGTCTCACATATTAAATTATCTACTAAACTATCTTTAGGTGATAATGCCAATATAGCCTTGTTTAATCTTAAATATTCAAATATTTTTCCGGTATATATAGATTTATTTTCTTCTTCCTTGCCTAAAACAAGTAATAATAAATCACAGTTACTTGCTTTTTTTAAACTATCCCCATGAGTCATATATCCTGTAAATTCTACAACATCTTCTAAATTCATTTTCTTAACAACTTCTACATATATATCTTTTCTTGTAAAATAAACTTTTATTTTGCTCCTATCTATTAAGTTTTTTTCTAAAATATTTTTTAATGCTTGTAAGAACGTCAAAGGAGTTCTCTTTTGATAAAATAATCCGTTATGCATTATAGTAAATTTAGAGATATCATTATGTTTTATATCTATATGGTTAAAATCAGATTCATCGTATCCATTAGTGATTGTTTCTACTTTATCATATAAATTTAATCTTGAAGCAAAGTCTGCACTTATTAAAGGAGTTACTGTTACAATAGAATCTGCATAAGGTAATATGTTTTCCTCCATAGCACATTCTATTGAATATTTTATATCCATTTTATCATAATTAGCATAAGGATTCTTAGTCCATGCATCTCTAAAATCTGCCACCCATGGTTTACTAAATTGTTTTTTTAAATAATATCCTATAAAATTATCTACATTAGGATCTGCCGATGTGTATATCATATCAATTTCTTTCATATCCACATAATTTTCAATATTTTCAATAGCTTTAATTGCCCAAGCTGACTGATATTCTGGTATAAATAAGTAATTTCCTTTATTTTCTTTATCACTTAATACACTTATATATTTTTGAAATAATTCTTTATTATTTATTAATTCATAATACATATTAAGCAATTTTTTAATAAAATTATCATCAACTTCTTTTATATTAACATCATCAATGCGAATGATCTCTAGTTCTTCAGGTATTTCTTTAAGTAAAGATTCATCTTTTGTAATCCATAATGTTTTTCCTACTGTAAGAACAATTGGCTCCCATCCAAAATTTCTTAAATACTTTACAAATTTTAAAGTTCTTTGCACTCCTGGTCCACCTATAGGCGGGAAAGCGTATGCTATCATAAGAACTTTTTTTCTTTCATTATATTTTATAATCTCTTCTCTATTTTCTAAGTCTTTTATCTTTTTAGATATTTCTTCATTGTATTCGTTATGAGAATTTTTGTAAATTTTTTTATAATATCTATATGCTGAAATATATTTTTCCTTCATCTCATATAAATAAGCAAGATTATAAAGTATATCAAAATTATTTTTATATCTGACAATACCATTTTTCAAAATTTCTTCTGCTTCATCCATATTTCCTTCCATCATAGCTATAACACCCTTGATAGAATAAACATCTTCGTCATAAGGAACCAACTTTTCATATTCTTCTATAATTTTTTTTGCATTTTTTAAATCACTATTATTTATAAGATTTTCTACATTCTTTTTAACTATCTGTTTATATTGTTCCATATCCATAGTTTTATCACCTGAAACATCTCAATATTTGTTTGATTTTACAATATAATATCCCCCAAAAATCCCACACAACTAATTTAATCAAAATTGTCACTCAAACGCATAATTTATGCTTGAACTTTTATAATTTTCTTCTCAATTTGAGTTATAGAAGCATTATATATTTTATATAATGCTAAAGACCTTTTTGCTAATCTAATTCCAGCTTCCCTATCATTTTCTCCTATCTTTTCTCTATATTCATCCTTATTATTCAATTGTTCCATATCTTCATAGGAAAATAGATTTAACATATATATTATCTCATTATTTTTGTAAAATTTAAAATCAATTTCATCTAAAGTATTCAGTATTTTATTTATGTTAATAGTGTTATTTCCTTTATAATAAGAAAGCATTTTTTCACTATAATTTATTCCTTTTAGAGATATATCTCTCATGAAACTTAATTCTTCTATAAAATATTTTTTAAGTATTCCTTCTCTATTCTGACTTTCTAATGTAACTTGTTTTACAATTTTCTCTTTACAGTAGATATCTAAAGAGTTTTTTAATGGCAATATTTTTGTGCCTTCAATTTTAGCTCCGCCTTCTGTAGAATTCACAAAATTAACCTGAGGATTTTCACTTATAAAAAGCTCAAACCAGTTTTTAAAAGTCAAAAAAGATTTATTGATTAGTACTTTTTCTTCTACATTGCCTTCTACATAAAATAAGTCATTACTATCAAAAACTGCTTCCTGATTTATTAAGCTTTCATTAGTTGACAAGGATGAATGGTACTTATTATCTGTAAAAGCTAAATCCTGACCAATAAATATTATATTACCTACTCCTAATAACACTGCAAATGCTGTAGATAAGTGAGCTACGGACCCACCTAAAGCTATGGAAACATACTCTTCCTTAAATACCTTTTCAAAGATACTTTTAAAAGAATTAGCTACAAATATTTTCTTTCCAGCATAATCCTTTACCATATTTGAGTTAACTTGCTCTGTGATAACTAACGGTATATCAAGAGCCATTGAATCCTTAAATAATTTTTCCATTATTTTACCAGGATCTATGGCACAGATAAAATCTGGTTTTATATTATTTTTTATCAATTCCTGTACACTTCTTGCTGCACATATTATTATGCAATTGTCCTGATATTTTTGTAATAACTTCACATTCTTCCCTAAAGAAGGTCCAGAAGATACCACTACTGCAGTTTTCCCTGAAAAAATATTATTTAAATTTCCAGCATTTATACCTTTTTCTACTTCAGAGAGGTTATTTATATAGTTATCTATTACAGTAGCTGAAAACATTATATTTGAAACTCTTAAAGCTTCTAATTCAACCCAGAACTCATTTATTGTTTTTCTAAATACATTTAGCTCTTCTATAAAAATTTTGTCATAGTTAGTGTATTCCCCTAATATATATCTATTTACATAACTTTTATCTATCCATCTATTTAATATATTGAGTATATCCATTTTATCTTTAAAATGAAATATATGTATCCTTTCATCTTTTTCTAACAAGGATGTAATATATTCATCTCTTAAAGCTAAAGCATATATACTCTCTTCTGGCTCAAATATCAATATTTTATTGTTGTATCCAATACTTTTCATAAGCTGTTTTAGATAATCACCAGTACCTAAGCCAAATATAAAAATATAACTTTCTCCATCTTTAATATCTAGTTTTTTTATAAAGCGGTTTATATTTTCTTTTTCATTATATTTACTTCCCAGATATACACTTCTATCATTTTCTTTTGCCCTTATTATTTTATTGCCATCTTTAGATTCCTCTAGAAAACATTCTACAAATTTTTTCATAGATATGACTCCTTTTGATTATTAAAAACATTCTTGTATTAATTTATTTACTTTTTTAGTAGGTCCATAAAGTATAATATCTTTTAAACAATCTATGGCTTCCTTTGTGTAATTAAACTTTATAAGGAGTTCTAACTTCAAAACCATAATATCATAATCAAATTTTATTAATGTTAAAGCTTCTTCAATAGTATCATAAGCTTCTTGATATTTTTCACTATTTATAAGACTTTCTATACTTCTTGCCAATTCTGGTATCATAGCCTTAATATCTTTATTCACTGGTTCTTCTATTTCTTTACTTAAAAGTTTTACATATTCAGCATAAGAGTTTTCTAAATATAAAGCATCTTTAATAGATTTTATATACTTTAATGGTTCTTCATATCTATAGGATAAAATATCTTTTAGTTCTATAATAAATCTTTCTTCTGAAGGTAACATAAAAATATTATTATCTATTTCATTCACATTATAAATTTTTAAAATTGTATAGTATTTTTCCCATATATAATCAAGAAATATTTTTTTGCTATCATCTTCATTTAAATTTTTACCTAACAATAACGCTTTCGCAATTAATGTCCTAATAAAAATATTTTCTAAATTATGTTCCATGTTTGTATTTAGAAATTCACATAAAACTATATTTAAATCATAATATTTATCACATAGCTTATATAATATGATTTCAATTTTATCTCTTCCATACTTCATGAGAAATTTCATGTTATTAACATCTTTTTTAAGAAGATAATATACATAAATTGAATACATCATCTTATTTTTTTCAATTATGGCTTTTAGTTTATCTTCAATCTCATCACTAATATTGGAACTTTTTTTAAAATATTTTGTAAAAGCAAATATGTCTTTTAGATCTCCACATATATATTTTTCATCTAAAGACTCTAAATCTTGCAAAGTTAATTCTTGTTCTACAAACATCAAAATATCTTCATAACTATACTTATCCATATATTTTTCTACATTTTTAAATTTGTCCCATCTCTTTGTGCTAAAAATTATTTTAATAAACATTGATATTTTAAATTTAATTATACTTTCATCCTTTATTTCAAATAATTTATCTAAAGCTTTATCTTCCATATTTAAGTTATAGTAACACATAGCCATATTATAAAGTATATTATCCTTAGCATGGCGGGTAGATATACAGGCTGTAATATCCAAAACTAATCCTTTACTATACAAATTATTATGCAATGATAAATATTTATCATATGCATCTAAAGCTTTTTTATAATCCCCTAAGTGATAAAGTGATTCACCTAAAAATAAGTAAAAATCAAGAGAATTGCCACTTTTCTCAATAGCTTCTGCAGCAATAATATTTAACTTTTCATAATCTTTTATTTGATATAATAAGGCACAATATTTTTTATATACATTTAATGATCTTTCATTTTTGATTTTTGCTATTTTATAAGCTTCCTCTATGTATCTTAAAGCCTCAGGCATATCTTTATGCATGTGGTAAGTAGCAGAAATCTGATAAAGAATATATGTATCATCCGGATTTTCATTTAAAGCCTTAAATAGTAAATTTAAATTTCTTTTAACTTTATACTCAACAAGTTTATAATCATTATTATCATAGCCATAATGAATAAATCTAATATTTGTAGAAAATAAAGTACCCTTTATACTAGGCTGTTCATGTATAATACCACTATATGTTACTGTATCTTTCCTAAACAGCCTAGGAATAATTGAAAGTTCGCCATTTTCTATAGAATTTAATATGTCTTTTTTAAAATCAACAATATTTATAGTAGCTGAATTATACTTATTTAATTCAGAACTTTTAAGCAGTTTTACTAGCTTATCTACATCATATAATACTTCATCTGCATCTACAATTAAAATCCAGTCTCCATTACAATAGCTTATAGAAATATTTCTCATGGCAGCAAAGTCATTATTCCATTTATGAAAATAAACTTTGTCCGTATATTTTTTTGCTATTTCCACAGTATTATCCGTAGAACCTGTATCCACTATAACTATTTCAGTATCTACATATTTTTCTAACTCTTTTAATGGAATTAAAGTTCTTTCTAAATTTTTTTCTTCATCTTTAACCAGCATAGCAATGCTAAATTTCATTATAATTCTCTCCTATATATAAAATTTATTTAATATATTTATCGTATTTTATAAAAATTACTTTAAAAAATAGTTTTATATATAAAAATAAGAGCCAGAAAAAATCTGACTCTTATAGATAATATAATTTATACTATCTTAATAACTGAAGTACTCCCTGTGGAGCCTGGTTAGCCTGTGCAAGCATTGCCTGAGCAGCCTGTTGAAGTATGTTATTCTTTGAGAATGACATCATTTCTTTAGCCATATCTACGTCTCTAACTCTGCTTTCAGCTGCCTGTAAGTTTTCTGAAGCATTGTCTAAGTTAGCTATTGTATGCTCTAATCTGTTCTGTAAAGCACCTAAAGCTGATCTTTGAGTAGAAACTGTCTTTATTGCAGTATTAACGCTGCTTATAGCCTTTTGAGCATTAACATGAGTATCAACTGCAATATCCTTAGTTCCTAGCTTATCGGAATCCATTGAAGTTGCGATTTTTACATTTAATGATAAATCTGCGCTGCTATTTGCACCTATCTGAAGGCTAGCATCTAATGTTCCATTTAATAAATTCTTTTCGTTGAACTGAGTAGTTTTTGCTATTCTATCTATTTCAGTATTTAATGAAGTAAGCTCTGCTTTTATAGCATCTCTATCAACTGTAACGTTAGTATCGTTAGCAGCCTGTACAGTTAGTTCTCTCATTCTCTGAAGAATGCTGTGAGTTTCATTTAAAGCACCTTCTGCTGTCTGTATAAGGGATATACCATCCTGAGCATTTCTTGAAGCTTGATTTAATCCTCTTATCTGAGCTCTCATCTTTTCAGAAATTGATAGACCAGCTGCGTCATCTCCAGCTCTGTTTATTCTTAAGCCTGAGCTTAATTTCTCCATGGATTTTGCAGCATTTCCGATGTTGATTCCCATATTTCTATGAGCGTTCATTGCATTAAGATTGTGATTAATAATCATTACAAATTCCTCCTTGATTTTTGTTTTTAGACATCCTTGTCTTTTATTTGATATTTTTATAATAAAGTCTAATTAGACTTATTACCTTTTACTGATCAGTTATTTTAAAATACACTTTATAGCAAATTTTATTTACTACAGTATATATATCGGAAGCATAAAACAATACTTTACACTAAAATATAACTTTTCATATTTTTTTGTTAAAATATATAGAGTCTACAGCAAATCTTTTATTATAGCTCTTATTAGCTGTTTTTATTTCGTTTAAATTGTCCATTTCTTTTCTGTATTCCAGTTTTTTTCTATTCATAATCTCTGTTAATCTTTTTTGCAAAGGCATTATATCAAATTCCTTACAAAAACCTATGAATTCATCCTGAGTATAATTAAGATTTTCCATATGTTCTATAATATTTTGTCTTGAATCTAAAATTTTTTCAAGAGCATCTAGATCATCTTTTTCTACTAAAGCTATAGCTTTTAGTGTTTTTTCTTTGTAATCTAATAGGCATGTTTTAAGTTCTTCATACATTAGCAAAACACCTCATTTACTTCTGACCACCGCCAAATTGTTGAGCAAACCAAGCAGATTGAGAGTTCATTCTTTCCATAGCTTTTTCAAGTTGTGCAAATTGAAGATAATATTTATTTTCTCTGTCTGCTAACTTTGCTTCCATTTCGCTAATCCTTTTATCTCTCTTTTTTAAATCTTCAGATAATATATTGTTAGTATTTGTAAAATCGCCTTTTATTCCAGCTTTATTTAATAAAACTCCTTTACCTGAAGTGGTTCTCGTATAGTCTTCTAATATATCATTAATTCTTTGGAAAATGCCTTCTTCATTGTATCTGGTAGTTCTATTAGCATTTGGCATTGAACCATCGTATCTTGGATAAGATGTAGACTTTTTAGTAAATATTTCCGCTACTTTATCCCCTTTTGTTTTTAAAGCTTCTTTAAGTTTTACTTCATCTATAATTATCTTTCCATTGTCAAGATAATTACTGGATGTGTCTAATCCTATATCTCTAAGAGACAATCCTGTTCCTTCAACTTGATCAAAAAAGGATCTTCTTAAGGAATTTAACATATTGCTTAAATCCGGATCGTTTCTTATCAATCCTTCTTTAGCTTTATCTTCCCAACTCTTAATGTCATTTTCTTTCATATCCTTTTTCTGTTCTTCTGTTAAAGGCAGATATTTATATTGCCTTTTTTCAGTTATCTTCTTATTTATATCATCTATAAGCTTATTATAATCATCTATAAAGGATTTAATCTTATTGAAAGATTCATCTATATTTTGAGTTAATGAAAACTTAGTAGTTCCTGTGCCAGCAGTATTTAATGTATAAGTTACTCCATCTACTTCAAAAGTATTTTGTGGTTTTAAATAAGTACTGCTTGTACCATCAGGTCCTTTAACAGTTACTTCAGCATCTTTTCCAGTTTTAGCTTTATTACTTACACCAAATAAAGTGTTTAAAAAATCTCCAGATATATCTTCTACACTCAATGAAGCACTTGCACCTGTTTCATTAGATTCTATAGAGAATTTCTTATTGGCAGTACTATAGGACATTTTAACCCCTGCTTTTGAATTTATATCACTTATAAGCTGATCTATGGTCTTATCCTTATCTGCGACTTTAAAGTCATAAGTAAAATCTTTACCATTTATTTTGAAACTTACACTAGTTTTTAATGGATCTATTATATCTGTTACTTTTGCGGTTCCCTTCATACTAATTTCAAAATTATCATAAGCTCCAATCACTGAAGAAGCATTTCCGTATATGCTTATTTGATCTTCAGAAGTAGATTTAAAAACCATTTTTCCATCAGCATTTTTATCTACAGTTAACGTATTAATACCAATATCTTTTAATTTATCATTAACATTTTTTACTAAATTATCAATATCTGATGTTCCTGAATCTAATGTAATAGTTTTTACTGTATTTCCAATTCTTATATTTAGTGTATCATTGACTCCTGTTTCTATCTTTTCATTTTTAGGGTTAATATTTTTATCAAACGGTGCACTCGCTACTGTTACTACATTAATATTTTTCATACCTTCTAGCTTTGCAGGCTCTGCCAAATATTTTACAGTAACTTCATAATCACCAGTTTTAGCTGTAGCCCCTGCACTAACTTTTAATGAATTATTGGTTATTCCATCTACATTAAAAGCAGCAATAGAATTTGAAGAAAGCATGTATTTATCACTTTTTAAAATATCAAAGTAATTCTTTTTAAAAGAATTAGTATTTTCTATTATGTCTCTATAAAGATCCTGCCTCCATTGTACTATCTGTCTATCCTGCTTCATCTTATCTACTCGCATCACATAGGGTTTCATCATCTGCTTTATCATGTTATCTGTATCTAAACCTGTAGCTAATCCAGTTATTCTCATCTACTCTTCCTCCTTATAAATTTTTTTATTCTCTTTTTGATAGTTTGTAAGCTTCGTACCAAGTATCTCTTACCTCTTCTATTAAAGGTATTACTTGATCTAAAATATCTGCATCTTTTTTCGTATTAGCTTGTACCAATTTAAAATTAATAAATTCATACACTGACATGAGCTGTTTTGCCCACTGCCCACCTTTATTTACATCTAAGGTAGCCATAAGCTCCAAAAATATATCTTGAGTCTTTACTATATTCTGATGAGCTTTAAGTATATCTTTATCTAAGATAGCTTGTTTTCCCATTTTAGAAAATTTCACTGCTCCATCTACAAGCATTAATAACAGTTGCTCTTTAGATGCATAATTTACACTATTGTTTTTGTATACATTATACGCATTGTTTGTATACATTTTCTAAGACCTCCTATTTTCTTGTATCCAAAAATACTCCTTTGTAGGTTTCTTTAGAATTTGATTCTTTTTCAACTGTTGCTTCAATTTCTATACTTTCTACTTTAACTGCATTTATGGTTATTTTTTTGTCTTTTTTTACATACTTAGATAAACTAAATTTCTCATCAGAGTCTTGGTTATATTCTTTAGAGTTTTCTCTTTTATTCTTATCATTTTTATCTGTATTTACCCTAATATCCTTTTTAGAATGAACCTTACCTTCTCTTGTTTCGTCATTTATCTTTTGCCTAAGTTCTGGTTCAATTTTGTTTAACCTGAACTCCACAACAATTCCTCCTAAACTTTAGGTTTAAGCCTTTTTATCTATTAAAACTCCAACCATTTCGCACATTTTTGCTACCATGTCTAATATCTTTTTAGGTGGTATCTCCATTATTACTTCTTTTGTATCATCTTTTACTATCTTTATCATTACATCTTTTAACTTGTCATGAACCTCATATTCTGCATGAACCTTGTCATCTTCTAAAAATTTATTTAGTTTATCTATTGAATTATTTAATTTTTGCTCTGTAATCTTTTCATCTTTATTATTCTTTTGTTCTTGACTGTTTTTCATATATTCAGAATTCTGTATCACATTTTCTTTCATCGTAATGTCAATGCCAGTGTGTCTTCCTTGACCTAATTTGCTAACTTCCATATTAACACCTCTTAAGAATAGAATATATTATTTTTTAATATTCTTTATTATACTTATATCAAACTTGGAGGCTTCCTTATTTTCCTCCCCTACTTCCTTGTACAGCTCTTTTCTTAAAATTCTTACATCTTTTGGAGCAGATATAGCTAATTTTACTGATCCATCATCCACTTTAATCACTGTGATTTCTATATTATCTCCTAGAAGTATTGATTCACCTTTTTTTCTTGTTATTACAAGCATTAAATCACTCCCTAAAAAGAGGATATTTTATAAGATAATCTTCTCTATCTAATATTATTTGTTCCCCTAATCGATTTTTAATATTTATTATCATAGGAGCTTTAAGGTTTATAGTTATATCTTTTATATTGCTATTTAGTGTAACTGTATTTACTACTAATACATCCTCTTCCTTTTCTATACTTAACTCTGAAATGACTTCATCATTCAAACTAAGCTCATACTCTTTAATTATTTCGAAAGGTGAAGTCACTACAAATCCTACTTCCGAATCCTCTATAGAGTGTAATATACTGAATAAATCATTATCTTTTACAGGTAAAAGTACAAATTTATTAAGGTATTCAAACCCAGGTAATCCTTTTTTAAAGTATATTATGTCTTTTTCTTCAAATTGGATTTCACCATGATATTTTGTATTAAATTTCATAATTTGCCTCCTATAATAAAATCCATAGAGATAAAACTTATCTTAAAAAGTCTAAAAGTGAAGGCTGAATTATTTTGGCACTAGTCTGCAAAGAGGCCATATATACAGTCTGCATAGTAGCAAACTCCATAGACTTTTCAGTAAAATCAATATCTTCTGTCTTAGATAGTATATCTGTCATATTGAAATTTTCCTCTATATTTCTATCCTTTGCAGAATCCATCCTATTCTGCTTAGCTCCAACTTCAGAACGAACTTTCAATATATTATTTAATGCATCTGTTATGCCTTGAAGATCTTTACCATTTAAAGCTTGAGTATCAGCTGGCTTATCACTGTCTAGATGAGCAGTTATATTATTAAATAAATTCATAATATTTACCGGAGCACCTTTTTCATTGTTAAATTCTATAACTTCATTAGCTGTAACATTATATTCTATATATACCCCTTGGGAAACTTCTACTTTCATTTTAGAAGTTATCATTGAATATTCATCTGATGGTGATGTTAATGTATTTCCATTTCTATCTTTATATACAAGTTGGTTATTTCCTTTTGTATCCTTTTCTGTACCCATAGGCTTTGCTGTAGTTCTAGTTCCAGCAAATACATATTTTCCATCAAAATTTGTATTTAATATTTGCGAAAATTCGCCTATTTTTTCATTTATCTCATCTTTGATGGCTTTTCTTTCAGATGACCCATAGGCAGCATTACCTGCAGATACTAAAAGTTCTCTAATCCTATGAAGTACATTTCCAGCTTGACCTAATGCGGTATCTGTAGTATCTAAAAAATTAATGGTATCTTTTATATTTTCATTGTACTGCTTATTTGCTCCTATATCCGAATGAAGCTGCATAGCTCTAGCTACTTTAAAAGGATCATCAGATGGTCTTCTTATTTCCTTACCAGAAGTAAGCTGTTCATGCATAGTTTTCATGTTATCCAGATTATTTCTCATATCTTTTAAAAAATTATAAGAAAGCATCTTATTTGTAACTCTCATTAAAACCACTCCTTGTTTTAATTCATAGTGTAAATCTTTAATACATTGTGAACAGTTCACAGTTACAGTTTTTAGCTGCTAGTTTTTATCTCTTTAACCCATTTATTACTACATCTAGTAGTTCATCTACAGTTGATATAATTTTTGCATTTGCTTGGTAAGCATGCTGGAACTGTATAAGATTTGCCACTTCTTCATCTAATGAAACTCCAGACACACTCATTCTAGACTCATTGAAACTATCTAGTAAATCTAATTTGTTTTTTACAGTCTTCTTTGCCTGCTGAGATTGTACCCCTAATCTATCCACAGTGTCTTTAAAATACCCATCCATCTTTATGCCAGCCACATTGCTTTTTATCATTAAATCTGCTGTAAATCCACCATTTTTGTTTATAAGATCATCTCTTGAATTTATTGCTGTTCCACCTGTTCCACCAATATCTTGAATCATAAGATATGTATCCTTTAATGCTGCAATGGCTAAAGCCCTAGTGTTATCTGACTCTCCTGAAGCATTCTCTTTTTTTGCATTTATAAGCATAACATCTTTTAATATATCTTCATTTACTGTTATATTTCCTGCATTTATATCCGTGTCATCTGCTACTGCGTCTTTATTAACAAAAAACAATCTATAATTTAGGTCAGCACTGTCAATTCCTACAGTATGAATAGCATTTACTGACCAAGCTAAAGCTTTAGCTAGTCTGTTTACCTGTTCTATATAGCTGTTTACATCATTTTGTATAGACATTAATCCTTTTAAAGTTCCATCCTTAGGCTTAAAGCAAGCTGTCATTATTTTATCTTTATCAGTTTTTCCACCTTTATCTACGATATCTTTAACTGCAGCATTTTTGTCATCTTTACCAACAATATTTCCATCTTTATCTGTCCAAAGTACTCTACATTCATTTAGAGATTTAATATCATCGTCAGTTAATTTATCTACTTCAATTTCTCTTTTAAATTTATCGCTTTCTTTGTTTCCAAACTGATAATAAGTTATTTTTACTTTTCCATCAGCCTGTTTTTCTCCTATAGTATCTATATAAGACAATCTATACACATCTTTTTCATTTTCTATAGCTTTTACCATAGGTAATCCATCATTACCAGGCTTAACATCTATTCCTTCATAAGCTTTTTTATCTATTTCTATATTAAACTTCTGGCTCAATTCATCTAAAAGAAGATCTCTCTTATCCATGAGGTCATTAGGCATTTTCCCTGCTACCTTTACTGCCATTATCTCTTGGTTTAAGCTATCTATTTGATCCAATATATTATTTATTTCAAACACATTGCTTTTTATAAGCTCTTGAGCATTGCTCTGCAACTTATTTAATTGGTTATAGGAATGATTTAATGCATCTGCAAGAGTTTTTGATTTTTGAGCTACTACTGTTCTAGAATAAGAGCTTTCAGGATGCTTGGCTAGCTCATTCCAAGAATTGTAAAATTCTGTCATTAAACTTGAAATTCCTGTATCTGTAGGCTCATTTAATATGCTCTCAAGTTCATACAAAAATTTATATCTAGTATCATAATTGGAATAAGTACTAAGTTCCGTTCTTACTTGAAAATCAAGAAAAGCATCCCTTATTCTCTCTATAGCTGATATTTGAGCTCCAGTTCCTAGTTGTCCTGGTTCTGCTACATTATGAATGCTTGGCATTCCAAATGGTCTTGTAGTTTCTATTTTTGCTCTCTGCCTGGAGTACCCCTCTGTGTTAGCATTAGCTATATTGTGAGAAGTTACATCTATAGCTTTTTGCTGTACAAACATACCTCGTTTAGATATATTTAAAGTTCCAAATAAACCTGACATATATACACCTCGTTATTTTTGTATTTTACCTGTAATTTTATAAGTATTAAATTCTCTACTTGGATTTATTAGTCTTAATATTTGATTGGTATAAGATAAGCTCTGCTTTAAAATTAATTCATTATCATCTTTCTGAAGTATAACTTCTTCCAATAGCTTTTTTATATTTCTATAATTAGTATCTAACTCTTCATCACCTAGGGAATCAATGACTTTACTCATGGAATCTTCCTTTATAAGGTTTCTCCTTTTTACTTCCTGCTGTGCAACTTCTTTGTTACACTCTTGTATTTCATCTATTAAAGCTTCTAACCCAAATATATCTTTTTTTAGCACGAGCTCATACTGTTTTTCTAATAGTGCAAGAAGTTTCTTTAATGCTTCTATTTCATCTAGCATTATGTTATTGAGTTCTTCTTTCATAATTTACAGCTCTCTCCCTCGCATTATATCTATCATTCTTTTTGCTATCAATTCTGGATTTGGTTTATAAATACCTTTAGTTATTTGATTTTTTATTTTTTCTACTTTTTCTGTATTATCTATATTAGGTATTTCTAAAGCTAAATTGCTTAAGCTCTTTCCTAAATCAGATATTTCAAGAGAATCATTTTTCTTTTCTAACTTGTTAGTAGTTAAGTTTTTCTTATTATCATTATAAATTTTTATAATATTAGTTGAACCTACTGGTTTAATATTCATTTAAACGCCCTCCAAATTTAATTCCTTGAATAAAATTCACTTAAAATTATATTCCCTTGGTTCACCTGAAGTAATACTTCAATTCAAACAAAGGAACCAACTTACTTTATTATCGAAAAAACCTTAATAAAGTTTATACCTTAATATTCATATTTTATGCCTCCATAAAAAATGTACATATAAATAAAAGAGCTTGCACCTTCGAATATTTAATTTACTTAAAAGTGCAAACTCCTTTAGTTCCTCTATTAGCTTAATTAAAAACTTTTTCTCTCGCAAACTTAATTGCCTAAAGTTTTTACTCTTTCTGCATTGCTGACTATACTAGTTATTCTTACTCCAAAATTTTCATCTACCACAACTACTTCTCCATAGGCCACCCTTTTACCATTTACTAAAATCTCTACAGGCTCTTCTGCTAATTTATCAAGTTCTATTAGAGAGCCAGTTCCTAGATTTAATATATCTTTTATAGATTTTTTGGTCTTTCCTAACACTACAGATATTTCTAAAGGCACATCAAGGATAAGATCTATATTCTTACTGCTATGAGTAGCTGTAGTTTCATTAAGTGGCTGGAAAGATGCTGGATGAACTTCTACTGTAGGCATAGGCCTTTCTATAGGTTTTTCATATATAACCTCATCTTGGCTCTGAATTACAGGAGCTTTTTCATTAATCATTTGACTGACCTCTCGTTCATTTACTACGGGACTTTCTACTTCTTGTCCCATCATTATAGATACTATCTTTTTACCTGTACCTATAGGCAACAACTGCATTATGGTGCTATCAACCAAATCACCAATGATCATGCTAAAAGAAACTTTTATTATCTGCTCATCGTCAGACATATCGTCAAGAAGTGGTTCTGTGGTATCTCTCCATATTTTAGATTCAGGAGGAGATATATTAACCTCTCTTGAAAACATAGTAGCCATTGAGGTTGCTGCTGAACCTATCATCTGATTCATAGCTTCTGAAACAGCACTTACCTCGATTTCAGACAAATCCTGTGAAACTTGTTTACCATCTCCACCCATCATGAGACTAGATATAACAGAGGCATCTGTAGTCTTCATTACAAGAAGATTCTTTCCTACTATACCGCTGGTAAACTTAACTTCTAAAGCTATATTAGGTATCTGAAAACTATTTTTCAATTCTCCAATAGTAGTTATAGTTACTATAGGAGTAGTTATATTTACTGGTTGATTTATAATTTGAGAAAGAGCTGTTGATGCAGATCCCATGGATATGTTTCCTACTTCTCCTAGAAGATCTTTATCTATGTCAGTTAAAACTTCTTCTTTACTTTCATTCTCTTCTATCTTATCATTACTTGAAGTGTTTGAACCTCCATTTAATAGAGAATCTATTTCTTCCTGCGAAAGAAATCCATTACTCATAGCTTTCCACATCCTTATCTATAATATCTAATACTGATACTCCCATGTTTTTTCCTATTACACCTGGTTTAGCATAAAAACTTTCTTCTCCCTCAATGAGAAGTTCTACCGGGCTATTGCATTTATTATCTAAAGTTATTATATCTCCTACATTCAATTTTAAGAAATCATCTACGGTTACAGATGTCTTACCTAACAACGCCATCAAAGATACATCTACAATATCTAATCTCTTTCTTAGCTTTTCTCTTGATTCTTTAAGTATTCCTTCATCATTCTGCTGGAACCAGTATTGTACCACAAGCTTATCTAATACTTTTTCTATACTTAAATAAGGGATACATAAATTTATAAAAGTATTATTTTTTCCCATCTCCACTGAAAAAGTTATAAGTGCAACCGGCTCATTTGGTGCTAAGGTTTGATTTAAAGCAGGGTTTGTCTCAAGTCCTTCAATTTCTGGCTGAACTTCTAGTACGTCTTCCCAAGCTAACTTTAGATTCCCTATGAGCCCCTTGTTAACTTGTTTAATAATGTTCTTATCTATATCTGTAAACTCTCTCATCTTATACTTTCTATCACCATTACCACCAAGCAATATATCTGTAACTTGAAATACAAATTGTGGATTGGTTTCAAATAAAATAGAACCATTTAAAGGCGGCATTTTAAATATAGTTAAAATAGTAGGATTAGGAATAGAATGTATAAATTCTTCATAAGTTATCTGTTCTACAGATTCTATTTTTACTTTTACATTTGTTCTTACCTGAGCAGTCAAATAGTTAGATATTATCCTTGCATAATTATCATGAATAAGTTCCAAAGTTCTTATATGATCTTTGGAAAACTTTTGAGGACTCCTAAAATCATAAGGCTTTACCTTTTGCTTTTCATCATCCTTTGGAAGCTCATCCGGCACTATTTCGCCGGATGATAAGGCAGATAGCAAGGCATCTATTTCACTCTGAGATAGTACTTCTGCCATACAATTCCCTCATTTCTTTTAATTTGTTAGTAATTTATCAATATCTATAAGTGTAACTATCCTATCTTTAAAATTTAAAACACCTTTTATATAAGATTTTTTCTTATCATCTTCAACTTTTTCAATGATAGCTTCATCTACTTCAAGCACTTCATCTACCTGATCTACGGTGATACCAACTTGTTCTTCTTGCATATTTAGTATAATTATATTACTTTGGTTTTCTTCTTTTTTAGGTACATCAAGCAAAAGATTTATATCTAAAAGTGATATTATACTTCCTCTCAAATTTATAAGTCCTTTTATATGGCTTGGGGCTTTAGGGACCTTAGTTATTTCCATAATGTCATTTATACCTTGAATCTTTGATGTCTCAACAGCAAACTGTTCATCATTCAATTTAAAAATCACTATCTGCATATTAAAAGCCTCCTTCTAACCTATTACCTTTCTTATAGCTTCCAAAACTCTGTCTGCTTGAAATGGCTTAACTATAAAATCTCTAGCTCCTGCTCTTATAGCATCCATAACCATGGTTTGCTGTCCCATAGCACTGCACATTATTATTTTTGCTCCTGGATCGAAGGCTTTTATCTGCTTCACAGCTTCGATTCCATCCATATCTGGCATAGTAATGTCCATAGTAACTACATCTGGACTTTCCTTTTTGTATATTTCTACAGCTTTTATTCCATTACTTGCCTCACCTATTACTTCAAATCCATTTTTCTCTAATATATCTTTTATCATCATCCTCATAAAAGCAGCATCATCAACAATTAATACTCTAGCCATTTTTTAATACCTCCAACATTATATTACTCCTAATGCATTTAAAATTTTTTCTAATGAACCGGGCATTGGTACATAATAAAAATGCCCACCAATTTTCTTTGTTGAATCATCATTTAAAAACATTGTCTCTATATCAAGTACACTATCATCAAACTGTCCTGACTCTATAAATGTAGTTGATAATATAGCTCCTAGCATATCATACGCCACCGCTGGCACCGATGGCATTATCACCAAATTAGTTAATTTTGCTATGGCATTCATATATGAACCTGATATTATATTACCTACTTCACAAAGCACTGAATTTCCCATTTCGCTAATCTCTTCATCTCTGTTTCCAGTAAGTAGCTCTATTATATTGAGAGCTACCTCTTTTTCAAATACAAATAAAATATTCCCAGGTGTATCTCCTAAAACTCTAACTATAACTCCTACCACAATCTCTTCTCCACCTATCCTGGAGAAAATCTCTTCGAAAGGAACTATATTTACAGCAGGCACGGTCATGTCTACTTTTCTGTTTAAAAGCTGTGATAGAGCTGTGGCAGCATTTCCTGCTCCTATATTTCCTACTTCCTTAAGTGCATCTAATTGTACTGCATTAAATAGTAAATAACTCAATTGTTTATCACCTCACTTAATAATTCCTCCACAGAAATTAATGATACTAAACAAAAGCTGCTACATCAAGTATCAATGTAACTAATCCGTCGCCTAAAATAGTAGCACCTATGTACTCTTTTAATCCCTGCAAAGTCTTACCTAAAGGTTTTATAACTATTTCCTGCTGCCCTAGCAATGAGTCTACTAAAAGGCCCACAGTCTTTTCTCCTACATTAACTATAACAATAAAGTTTTTTGAGCTATCAGAGCTTTCTAATCCTATCTTTTCATTAACTCTAATGAGAGGTATTACATTTTCTCTATAAATTATAACTTCTCTATTGTTAGTTTTCTTTATCATATCTTCTTTGTAAGCTATTACCCTATCTATATATCCTAAAGATATAGCCATAGTTTCTGTACCCACTTTAACAAGAAGAGCTTGAATTATTTGTAAGGTTAGTGGAAGCTTAATTATGAATGCAGATCCTTTTTCCATCTCACTTATTACATCTACTGTACCACCAAGAGCAGCTATTTTAGTCTTAACTACATCCATACCTACGCCTCTACCAGAAATATCTGTTACTTTATCATTAGTACTAAATCCTTGTAAAAATATCAAATTTCTTATATCATTATCATTCATACCTTCAGTACTGATTCCATTGCTCTCCGCCTTAGCTCTAACTTTTTCTACATCTATACCTTTACCATCATCTTCTACCTTTATGACAGCTTTGGTTCCTTCCTGATATGCAATGAGCTTAATCTTACCTACAGGATCTTTTCCTTTAGCTATTCTCTCTTCTTTAGATTCAATTCCATGGTCTGCTGCATTTCTTATAAGATGTATAAGAGGTTCCCCTATTTCATCTATTACTGTTCTGTCTAGCTCAGTATCCTGACCTTGTATAATAAGTTCCATTTCCTTATTAAGCTCAACTGAAAGATCTCTTATCATCCTTGGAAATCTATTAAATACCACATCAAGTGGAAGCATTCTTATTTTCATAACTAAATCCTGTAAATCAGAAGTAGTTCTTGCTACTTGCTCTAAAGTTTCATTAAGATCTGCCAATCTATAATTACCGCTTATCTGTTCTAGCCTTGTCCTATGAATAACTAACTCTGATACCATGTTCATGAATTTATCCAATCTTTCAAGATCAACTCTTACAGATTGATGAGCTTTTTTATGCACACCGGTACTTTCCTTTGATTCTTTGTTAGCTGAAGCCTTGCTATTTGAACTTTTGCGAGCTTCATGAGCCTTATTTGGTTTTTCAATTTCTTTTTCTTTTAATTGTTCTGAGGAAACAACTTTTGAATTTACCTCTTCTACTTTTTTTACCTTATCATTATTTAATTCGATTAAACTTACAGAAACTTTATCTACTTCCGAAATATTTAAAACTAAATCATGAATTTCTTTATCTGTATGCATAGTCAAGTAAACTAAAGATATTTTAAATTCAAAGTTTTCATTTTCTATATCTTCTGCTCCAGGTATGGATTTTATTATTTCTCCATTTTCCTCTAGAGTTTTAAATATTAAAAATGCTCTAGCTGATTTAAGTAGGGTATTTTCACTTAAATTTATATCTATCTGTTGAGCATAATATCCTTTATCTTGTGCCTGTTTTATAACATTTATATCATATTCATTCAATTCCATTTTTTCTTTTATTTCATTCTGATTAAAAGTATTATTATCATTATTATCTTGAGGATGGGCTTCTGTAATCTCTTCTACATGACCTACAGCCACAGCTTCTAACTGATTAATTATATCATCTATATCTATAACTTCATCTATATCATCTGAGATATTGTTGACCATTTTTTCTAAAGTATCCAAGCACTCAAACAATACTGTAACTACTTTTTGAGTTACTTTTAATTCTCCATCTCTAAATTTTGATAATACATCTTCCATTTTGTGAGTTAATTCTGCCATCTGATTGAATCCCATAGTAGCAGCCATACCTTTTATGGTGTGAGCTACTCTGAATATTTCATTTAATTTATCTATATCTTCTGGATTTTGCTCTAGCTGAAGTAAAGATTCATTTAAAACCTGTAAATTATCCATGGATTCTTCTAAAAACATAGACATATATTGTTGTGTATCCATATTATACCCTCCTTATAGCTTCTTATATATAAATGTAGAAGCTTTTTCAAAACCATAATCTCTATAGTTATAAATGCTTTCAGTAGCTCCTACAAAGAGAAATCCTCCCTTTCTAAGTGAACTACTAAATTTTTTATATATTTCATTTTTAATATCCTGATTAAAATATATAACCACATTTCTGCATACTATAAGATCAAAATTATTTTCATATTTGTCCATAATAAGATCATGTTTTTTAAACGTAACCATATTTTTAATTTTTTCATCTAATAAATAACTATCTCCATGTATTTTAAAGTACTTGTCCATGTATTCCTTTTTTACATTTTTAACTTCCGAATATGTATATTCTCCTTTTTTAGCCCGTTCTAAGATAGTCGTATCGATATCTGTAGCAAGTATATAATGCTTTGTAAAATGGGTCATATCATCTAACATCATAGATAAAGAATAAGGTTCTGCTCCTATGGAGCATGCAGCACTCCATACCCTAAGAGGCTTGTTTTCTGTTAATAATTCTCTTTTAATATTTATCTTTAGATCTTCAAATATTTCAGGATTTCTAAAAAATTCTGTTACATTTATTGTTATAAAATCTAAAAATTTTTGTCTTTGAGCACTGTCCTTCTTTAATAAAGCTACATACTCATCTACAGTGCTTACCCCTACTCTTGACATAAGACTTAAAATTCTTCTATGAAGCTGATTAGATTTATATGCTGACAAATCTATACCAAATTCTTTAAGTGCCCACTGTTCAAATTGTATTAAATCCATAGCTACCTCCTAGTATTCATTAACAATTTAACTATTTCTACAGGTATCTGTTCTATAGGAAGGACTTCATCTACCTTGCCAGTTTCATATGTAGCCTTAGGCATTCCATAAATAGTACATGTAGATTGATCTTCTGAAATGGTTATTCCTCCACCGTTTTTTATGGTTACAGTTCCATCAGCTCCATCTCTTCCCATACCTGTGAGTACAACACTTATTATATTGCTTCCATAAACTTTAGCTGCAGATACAAATAATTTATCTACAGCAGGCCTTACTCCCCATATAGGTGGTTCTAAAGTTAAATGTATCTTTTTATCTGTTCCTACTTCCATATGATATCCACCTGGGGCTATGTAAACTATATTTTTATTTATTAAATCACCTTCAGCTGCCTCTAGCACTTTAATATCGCTATTACCATCTAATCTATCTGCAAAAGCTTTGGTAAATCCCGCAGGCATATGCTGCACTACAAAAACTGGTACTCCTAAATCTTTAGGTAAAGCTGTTATTACTGTATACAAAGCTTTCGGTCCACCAGTAGAAGCTCCAATTACTACAGCTTCTATATTATTAGAAAAATTTTTTCTCTTTTCTTTAAAATTATCATTTTGGTATATGTCTTGCCTTTTAATAGTTTCATTTTTACTAATAGAATAACTGCCTTTACTTTGCTTGTTCATGCTTTTACTAGAAGCTAGTCGTATCTTTTGTACTAGGTCGCTTTTAACTTTATTTATATCCAAAGATATAGTTCCTGAAGGTTTAGGAATAAAATCAAAAGCCCCCGCCTCCAAACATTCCATGGTAAGTTCAGTACCCTTTGTGGATATACTACTTAACATTATTACGGGTATATCAAAGTTTTTTCTTTTCATTTCTTTAAGTGCTGTTATTCCATCCATTTTAGGCATTTCTACATCAAGTGTTATGGTATCTGGAGAATTTTTTTCAAGTTTACTTAAAAGTTCTTCTCCATTCCTTGCTGTATCTATAACTTCCATATCTGTTTCTTCATTTATCATATCTGATATTATTTTTCTCATTAATGCAGAATCATCTACAACAATAACTTTAATCTTATTCAACCACAATCAACTCCATCATAGTTCTTTAATACCCATGCCCACTGTTTTTATCTGAACTATTCCAGTAGATGTATCAAATATCATAGTTCTTCCTTTATTACCACCTATATCACTACCAATAATAGGTATACTAAGCTTCTTAAGAGCTTCTCCTACCGCTATACCATTTCTATTTCCTATATCCATGGTCATCTTCTGATCTGAAAAATTAAACATAGAAGCACCACCAGCAATTTTAGCTTTCATATTACGTTTTACTGCCCCATTTTTTTTCATCTTTTCTATCAACATAGGAATAGCTAAATCTGCAAATTTTAAAGGATTAGTTACATTACTAAATTGTGTGCTATCTGGAAGCATTATGTGTGCTAATCCTCCTATACCAGCTGATCTATCATACAAAGCAATCCCTATGCAGGAACCTAATCCTACAGTAATAAGACGCCCTGGAGAAAAAACAATGTTTAAATCTGCAATTCCTACCCTAACTTCATTGACTTCCATATTTGCACCTTAAACTATTAATTGCTTTTCTTCTTCAGTAAGTATGCTTCCAAGATTTAAGAATATCAGTATTTTTTTATCTATCTTTATTAATCCTTTTATATATCTCTTTGAAATGGTAGTAGCGATTTCTGGTGGATTTTCAATATCTTTTGTATTTACATCTCTAACTTCAGATACTATATCAACTATTATTCCTATTTTATTTTCTTCCTGTTTAACTACTATAATTTTTGAATCTTTATTATCTATCTTAGAAGGTAAATTAAATCTTTTGGATAAACTTACCACAGGTAATATGCTTCCTTCATAATTTATTACTCCTTCTACAAAATCCGGTGCATCAGGTAGTACTGTAGGTTCTTCAAAACCAAGTATCCTTTCTATTTCCATTATATTTGTTGCATAGTATTCACCATTTAGGCTGAAAATAAGAATTTTAATCTCTTTTTCATTCATTAAAAAATCCTCCTATAATTTTAGTGTATCCACGGTTATTTCGCCTTTGTCATCCATATAAGCATGTACATTTCTACAAGGCACATCAATAGTTTCTTCTCTATCACCTACTACAAATATAGTATTTTGATAGGCTACATCTGCCCATATATGTCCTTTGCTTTCTACCATAAGCTTTGTGGAAACTCCTCCTGTACTTCCAACAGTTTTGCACTTTATATCATTTTTAGCTTTTATTACTCCCCCTCTTGCTACACTACCTTCCCCATCAAAAAACACAGAATCATTAGCAGTAATATTTGATACATATTCTCCTTTTCCTGTGATATAAATACTTCCCGAACTGTTTATATTAGAATCTTGACAGTAAGAAATAGACACATTTACAGGTAAACTTAAAGATAACTTTAGAGCTTCGCTCTTTCTTTCAACAAGAGAAATAATATCATCTATTTCGCCAAAATGCTTTATATTTAAAGGAGCTAATCCTATAAGTTTCTCTTTAATCATATTAATTAACTCTTCATTATCATCATTCTCTAAAATAGAATCTCTTATTATACTAGCACAAATCTTTGGTATATTTTTAAACTTATTTTCTATTAGAGCCTTAATGACCTCTCCATCACCAGCATCTCTTCCCAAAAGATTAAACTTTTTTATCTCCATTACAGTATCCATAAGTTCTTTCAGTGACTTATTCATAGCATTTAAATCATTGAGATACTGAAGTTTAATTACATCATTACCTCCGCCATATATTTTTGAAAGTATAACATTCCCTTTAATTATAATGTCGCCTTTTCCTATTATTTCAGCAGATTCTACATTTTTATCAATAATAACAGTATTTCCTGCTTTTACCTTCATACCTTCTGTAACTGCACCATGTATAGATATATCTCCTGCAAAATCTACATTACCTGTCTTTAAATTTACATCAGAATTTATCTCATATACTTGATTTACATAAAAAACTCCATTTTTTACACAAGGTTTTCCATCTATGGATGCTATAATTTTATTTCCTTCTACTAATTCACAGCCATTTCCTGCTCTAAAGGTTATCCTTTTAGCAGCTTTATGCTTTATAGCCTCTCCCTTTACATTTATCCCATCTTCACCAGTTTTTCCATCTATCTTTACTGCTAATAGTTCTCCTTTTGTTACTGCTTCTACAGCTCCAATATTTTTATAATCTACTCTGCCGTTATAATCCTCTTTTAATCTACTTTTATTATATATAGCAAATTTAACATCTATTTCATCAGGCTCATCATCAATTGCTGATTTTCCTTCAGCTATAAGAATACTCCTTATATTTTTTTCTTTAGTACACTTTTTTAAGTTTTCCTCTATGATTCCACAATTTATATTAGCCTTCTTTAACTCATTCCTTAGTTCCTCTACAGTATAAATAGGTGGATAAGTTTCATTTGAGATTTCAGTTTTTAAAACTAAATCTTTAGTTTCAGGTGAGTCCTGAAGCTTATATTCGTTTTGAGGCTCATAACTTATGTCCATAAAAGCTTTCATGTTATCTCGTGATATTGATATGTTTAAATTTCTTTTAGCAGTTTCTTCTGGAAATCTTACTTCTATAGCATTATGTTCGAAAACCTGGACTTTTGATGTTATCTCTGTTCCATCTACTATAAAAACTATTTTATCTCCAGGTATAATTTCCGCAGGCATACCATCATCTTTAGGATTCTTAACAATTAAAACTCCATCTTTTACATAAACTGATCCATCTTTAATTTTTAAATCCTCTGAAATCTGCTGTTTCTGGTCTTGCATTTCAAAGTCATTAGCTACCTCTATAGTACAACTTTTTCTAAATAATAATTTATTTTGTTCCAAAATATTATACTGTATGTTTTCTACGGCAATATCAAGTTCATTACTTGCCAGTTCCAGACATTTTTCAAGAGTAGTTGAAGTATAAATCTTTTTGTTCATAGCTTCTTCTCCCTTATCATGTAATAATTATTTATAAATATTACTTAAAGTATATCACAAATAATACCTTTTTTTAATATTTTATTGCACTACTTATTATTTATCGTTGTTTTTTATAATCACTTTATAAATTTTATTATAATTGGTAATAAATTTACTTTAGATAAATATGTTTTCTGGAATATTCTGTATATTTTTGTATTTTATATTCATATAAATTCATTAATTTATTAATAATGTAATTATTAGGAGAATTATACTCTATATTATCTATTTCAGATATTGGAAGAATTTTAGGAGAAGTACCTGATATAAATGCACCATCCATATATATTATCTCCTCTGCATTAATCTTTTCTTCTACTATTTTTAAATCATTTTCTCTGCAGAGTTCTAGTATAACTTCTCTAGTAACCCCAGGTAACACTGTCTCTACTGGTGATGTAAGTAAAGTATCCTCTTTTACCATAAATATATTTGATCTGCTTCCTTCTGTAATATATCCAGCATTATCTACTAAAATAGCTTCATAAGCCCCTTCTTCCTCTATTTTCCTATTTACTTTTTGTCTAAAATTATCGTTTACAATTTTAGCATTAGGATTATCTCTTTCGCCCTTGTAAAGTATAGTTTTTACTCCTTTTTTATACTCTTCATCTTTAGGATAGTGATGAGGTATATAATATAAGGTGATAT
This sequence comes from uncultured Clostridiaceae bacterium, assembly GCA_946405135.1. GTDB lineage: Bacteria > Bacillota > Clostridia > Clostridiales > Clostridiaceae > CAMJGD01. The sequence continues at coordinate 454,028 of CAMJGD010000001.1, forward strand.
TTTCCTCATCTTTATCTGCATTTATTACAATTTTTATATTTCCATTCACCTTATCGTTGGCATCAATAAGCTTAAGCATATTATTTAAAAAAGTTTCTTCAGAATAATTGAACTCCTTATTTATAAGAGCCATAGATTTTTTCATTCTGTGCACATGTTTCTCATAAAATAAAGGAATTCCATCTATAACTCTAAGAACTTCATATACATTTACAGCACTCATAACTTTTGTTTCATCAAAATCTTTAGAACTTTTAAGTTCACCATTTTGTAAATAGCACCCCTGTACATTAAACACCATTTTAATCACTCCACTATATAAGTTATTTCCATTTTAGTATTTCAATACCACTGCTTTTTTTTCTATAATTTATAAGATATGCGTTTCCAACTAAATCAAAAAGAGGCTTATCTGATAAGGAATCAGAAAACATGTAGGAATTTTTAAAATCTACTTTTATATTGTCTCTAACCAATTCTTCTTTTAGTCTTCTAACCTTTTCGTAACCCTTACAATTTTCTCCTACCATTCTTCTGCTATAGACTCCTTTTTCCATCACAAATCTAGTGCCTACTACTTTATCTACCTCTTTTATGGCATAAAGCTCCCTTAAATAAAATTCAGGAGAAGCTGAAATTAAATATATTTTATATCCATCCGCTTTTAATTTTTTCATCATATCTATGGCATCTTTATATAAAATTTTGCTTAACCTTTTTTGATAAAATTCTTTTACTAGTCTTTGCATATCTTCTTCTTTCATACCATCTATAAATTTAAGGAATGTTTCTTTAGTTCTTTTTTCATCAAATACTCCTATTATATACATCAATCCAGAAAATATAGTTCTTGGCAAATACTTTATATTTGAAGGTTTTTTGTATATCATAAACTTAAAAAGCTCCATAAGGGTCTCTTTTCTGGTTAATGTATAGTCTACATCAAATATGGCTAATCTTTCTATTTCTATCACTCCTTTTAAAATGTCCTAAAAAAAAGCCGCTGCACGGAGCAGCAGCTTTATATTGTTATTCTTCTTCGTTTAATAAAGATTCATAATAAGATGATACTTCGTTAAATTCATCATCATCAGGAATTACAAGTTCTCCATCTTCGCCTACTGCTTTGAATAGATAAACTGATCCATCATTAGGATTTTGAACTAAAATATATTGATTATCTTTATATTCAAATCCATCTACTACTTCGCATGGAACTACATTTCCATCTTCATCTTCCAAATCTACAACAAAAGATTCGAATTCATGATCTTCGCAACCGCAACCGCATCCTTCATGATCCTGGCAGTCACATTGATGTTCATGAGCTTCTTCGTTGCAGCCACAACCACAGCTTTTTAATTCTTCATTATTCATATATTCTCTGCCCTCTATTTAAGTAATATATAGAAGTACAGATTTTCACCTCCTTAAGTATTATGTATTAATTCTACCCTTAAATGCAAAATATTAAAAGTGTTTTTTGATAAAAAGTAAAAAAATATAACAAAATCACCCATGATTAAAAAAGGTTCCTCAGAAATAAATCTGAAGAACCTTTCTATTATTGAGCTGCAAGTTTCTTATAAGTTTCTAATCTTTCTTTAGCATCTTTTTCAGTTTTAGCAAATAATTCTTCTGCTATATCTGGGAATGACTTCTGTAATGAAGCATATCTTACTTCTCCTAATAAGAAGTCTCTGAAAGATGCAGTTGGTTCTTTTGAATCTAAGGAGAATGGATTCTTTCCGCTATCTTTTAGTGTTGGGTTATATCTATATAGAGCCCAATATCCACATTCAACAGCTTTTTTAGATTCTAACTGGCTGTTACCCATACCAGCTTTTAATCCATGGTTTATACATGGAGCATATGCTATTATCAAAGATGGTCCTTCATAAGCTTCAGCCTCAGCTATAGCTTTTAGTGCCTGATTCTTATCTGCTCCCATGGATATTTGAGCTACATATACATAACCATAGCTCATAGCCATCATACCAAGGTCTTTCTTCTTAGTTCTCTTACCTGATGCAGCAAACTTAGCTATTGCAGCAGTTGGAGTGGATTTTGAAGACTGTCCACCTGTATTTGAGTAAACTTCTGTATCAAATACAAGAACATTTATATCTTCTCCTGAAGCAAGAACATGATCTAGTCCGCCATATCCTATATCGTAAGCCCAACCATCTCCACCGAATACCCAGTGAGATCTCTTGGTTAAGAAATCTTTATTCTTTAATATCTCTTCTACGAATTCATTCTTATTTTCTTTTTCTAAAGCAGCAACTACTTTCTTTGCTCTATCTCTTGTACCTTCTCCGCTATTTATATGCTCTAACCAGTCATTTAATACTGCTTTAGCGCTTTCGCTTATATCACTAGCTACAGCATTTTTAACTGTTTCAGCTAATTTTTCTCTTATAGCATTAACACCTAAGAACATACCCATTCCAAATTCAGCATTATCTTCAAATAATGAGTTAGCCCAAGCTGGACCATAGCCTTCATGGTTCTTAGTGTATGGCATTGAAGGAGCAGATCCTCCCCAAATAGATGAACATCCTGTAGCATTTGCTACCATCATTCTATCTCCAAATAATTGAGTTACAAGCTTAGCATATGGAGTTTCTCCACAGCCTGCACAAGCTCCTGAGAACTCAAGAAGTGGCTGTTCAAATTGGCTTCCCTTTACGGAATTCTTGCCCATTGGGTTAGCCTTTGGTGATAACGCTACTGCATAATCCCAATTTCCACTTTCATGCAATTGAGTATCTAAAGGTTTCATTACTAATGCTTTTTCAGGTGCTGGACAGACTTGAGCACAGTTTCCACAGCCTGTACAATCTAATGGACTTATCTGAATTGCAAAGTTTAATCCTTCAAAAGTTTTTCCTCCAACTGCTTTCTTACTTCTGAAAGTTTCTGGAGCATTTTTAACTTCTTCCTCATTTAATAAGAATGGTCTTATTGCAGCATGAGGACATACATATGAACACTGATTACACTGTATACATTTATCTATCTGCCATTCAGGAACATTTATAGCTATTCCTCTCTTTTCATAAGCAGCTGTTCCGTTTTGGAATGTTCCATTTTCCATACCATTAAATGCACTTACAGGAAGTTTATCTCCTTCAAGTCTATTCATTGGCTCAACTATATTCTTTATGAATTTTGGAACTTCTTTCTCTGCTTTTGTGTCTGTATCTACAGCATTTTTCCAGTCTGCAGGAACTTCTATCTTAACTAATGATTCAATTCCTTTATCTATAGCAGCATGGTTCATGTCTACAACTTTTTGTCCTTTCTTTCCATAGGACTTAACCACAGCTTCTTTTAAATATTTAGTAGCATCTTCTATTGGAATTATGTTTGCTAATTGGAAGAATGCTGACTGCATTATCATGTTTATTCTTCCACCTAATCCAATTTCCTGTGCTATCTTAACAGCATTTAATGTATAGAATTGAATGTTGTTTTCAGCTATATATTTCTTATAGGAAGCTGGTAATTTTTCATTTAATTCTTCTGGAGTCCAGATAGTGTTAAGTAAGAACTTTCCACCGTTCTTTAATCCATCAAGCACAAAATATTTGAAAACATAAGCTTGGTTATGACAAGCTATGAAATCTGCTTTGTTTATTAAATATGGGGATTTGATTGGTGTTTTACCAAATCTTAAGTGAGAAACTGTTACTCCACCAGACTTCTTAGAGTCATAAGCAAAGTACCCTTGAGCATACATGTCTGTATGGTCACCTATTATCTTTATAGCACTCTTGTTAGCTCCAACAGTACCATCGGATCCAAGTCCCCAGAACTTACATGCCTTAGTTCCTTCTGGAGTAGTATCTATATCACATTCTGGTAATGGAAGTGATTTATTAGTAACATCATCAACTATAGCTATAGTAAATCCATCCATTGGTTCATCTTTAGCTAAGTTTTCATATACACTTACTATATGAGCTGGAACAGTATCTTTTGATCCAAGTCCATATCTTCCTCCAACTATTACTGGAGCATTTTCTTTTCCATAGAATGCATTTTTAACATCTAGGTATAATGGTTCTCCAGCAGCACCTGGCTCTTTAGTTCTATCAAGAACAGCTATCTTCTTAACTGAAGCTGGTATAACCTTTAATAAATGTTCAATAGAGAATGGTCTGTACAATCTTACCTTAACTAGTCCAACTTTATTGCCATTTGCATTTAAATGATCTATAGTTTCTTCTATTAAGTCAGTTACAGAACCCATTGCTATGATTACTCTGTCTGCATCTGGTGCTCCATAGTAATCGAAACAATGATATTCTCTTCCAGTTAATTTAGTTATTTCAGCCATATAGCTTTCAACTATTGCTGGAACTGCTTCATAGAATTTGTTAACTGCTTCTCTTTCCTGGAAATATATATCTGGATTTTGAGCTGTTCCTCTTGTTACTGGATGATCTGGGTTTAGAGCATCTCTTCTGAATGCTTCTACTGCATCCATATCGCAAAGTTTAGCAAGCTCATCATATTCTAAAACTTCTACTTTTTGTATTTCATGAGAAGTTCTAAATCCATCAAAGAAGTTTAAGAATGGTATTTTTGATTTAATAGCAGTTAAATGAGCAACTGCAGATAAATCCATAACTTCCTGTACTGATCCTTCAGCAAGCATTGCAAAACCAGTCTGTCTTGCTGCCATAACGTCTTGATGATCACCAAATATATTTAAAGAACTTGTAGCAAGTGCTCTAGCAGATACATGGAATACTCCTGGAAGTAATTCTCCAGATATCTTATACATATTTGGAATCATAAGTAATAATCCTTGAGATGCTGTAAAAGTTGTTGTTAATGCTCCTGCCTGTAAGGAACCATGTACTGCACCAGCAGCACCTGCTTCTGACTGCATCTCCATTACCTTAACAGTTTGTCCAAATATATTTTTTCTTCCTTGAGCTGTCCACTCATCAATGTTTTCTGCCATTGGTGATGATGGTGTAATAGGATAAATAGCCGCTACATCAGTAAAAGCATAGGCAATATGTGCTGCAGCAGTATTTCCATCCATTGTTTTCATATTTCTCATAGCTTCTGACCTCTCTTTCGATTTATTGATTGTGTAAATTGTATATAAATTTATTTAATTAAGCAAATTTAATTATTTACATGGCATTTAGCTTTAAAAGACCCGCCTTTAAAGCTAAACATCAAAATGTCAATGCTTAAAATTAAATCACAATATTATATTATAATAGATTGTTAAAAAATTGTCTAATATCATTGTTACTGTGCTAATATCTTACCTAGCTCTTTTGCCTTTGCTAATTCATCGTTACTTGGTGATTCTTTTACAGCTAAATCTCCTATAACATCGAATCCATATTCCTTCATTCTTACTGTCCAATCCTTTATGAATTGTCCCTCATCCCAACCATAAGATCCAAAAAGAACTAACTTTTTGCCATTGTTAGGTAATAGCTTGAATTGATTAATAAATGGTTCCATCTCTAACTGTTCAATCCTGTTATTGTCCATAGATGGACTTCCAAAAGCAACAGCATCTGCTGAGGTTACATCTTCCACCTTAGCTTCTGATACTATTTTTATGTTTACATCTGCTCCTGCTTCTTTTGCACCTTTTGAAATGTGATCTGCCAAAACTTCTACATTTCCTCCATTGCTCCAATAAATAATTGCTACTTTTTTCATAATCTCACCTCTTTTTTTTATAATTTTAAGGCAATAATGATAAAATTGAGCACTTTATCCGATATTAATCATTACAGATTTATTATATACTAATCTTTATATTTTGCAAGTTTTATGTGCTTTATAATAGTTCATTTGTAAAAAAAATATATATATTTGTACCTCTTTAGCTTTATTTTTCATATAGTAATGTTCTAATATGATCTAGGAAATCATCTTTTGATATATTTTCTATATTTTCTATGGAATTTACATACCTTATGATTTTCGCCTTTATATTATCTGTTTCCTCAATCTTCTCATTTATATAATATTTATCCCCAAGCTGCATAGTTCTTACTTTATAACCACTAGAAACTGCCAGCTCTTTAAAACTTTCCTGGGATTCTTTATCACCATGCACCAAAAGTATTTCTTTAGGAATAGTCTTAAATGCCTTAATCCAATTTATTAGACCATTTCTATCTGCATGTCCAGATAGGCCTTGCAAATTATATATTTTAGCATTTACCGCTATTTCTTCCCCAAATATTTTTACTTTTCTTGCACCCTCTAAAATAGTTCTTCCCAAAGTGCCTTCAGCCTGATAGCCTACAAATACTATAGAACATTCTTTTCTCCAAAGATTATGTTTAAGATGATGCTTTATTCTCCCTGCTTCACACATGCCACTAGCTGATACTATAACTGCTCCACTTTGTATTTTATTAATTTTTACAGAATCTTCAGGTGATTCAGAAAATATAAGTCCCTCAAACTTAAAAGGATTATCTCCTTCAAGCATAAGCTCTTTAGCTTCTTCATCAAAGTCATCCATATGATGCTCGAACACTCTAGTAGATTGAACTGCAAGCGGGCTATCTACATATACCTTTATATCTTTTAATAATTCACTTTCCACGTATCTATTTAGAATATATATTATTTCTTGAGTTCTTCCTACAGAAAAAGATGGTATTACTACATTTCCTCCCTCTTTAATAGTTTGTTTTATTATATCTATAAGCTCTTTAAACTCATCATATACTTTTACATGTTCTCTATCTCCATAAGTAGTTTCCATTATTACATAGTCCGCATAATCTATAGTAGTTGGATCATTTAATATAGGGATATTTGTATTGCCAAGGTCCCCAGTATATACTATTTTAAGCTCCTCATTTTCAGGTTCTTTTATGTAAAGTTCTACTATGGAAGCTCCTAAAAGATGACCAGCATCTTTAAAACAAACTTTAAATCCATCAAATAACTCTATAATCTTCCCGTAGCTAAAACCCTTAAAAAGATAAGAGGAAAGTTCCGCAATTTTTGCTGTATATAGTGGTTCTATGGTATCAAGACCTTGTCTTGTTCTCTTTCGATTCTTCCACTCTGCTTCCATCTCCTGTATGTGACCGCTATCTTCTAGCATAATTCTACATAAATCTTTAGTAGCTTCCGTACAAATAACTTCTCCTTTAAAACCTTTTTTGTAAAGCAGAGGAATCCTTCCACTATGGTCTATATGAGCATGAGATAAAATTACATAATCTATCTCTTTAGGATTGAAAGGAAAATTTTCATTTCCCCTTTCCTTTTCATCTCTTCCTTGATACATTCCGCAATCTAAAAGTATAGTCTTATCCTTAACTTTCATTATGTGACAAGATCCAGTAACACATCCGGCAGCTCCATAAAATTCTATGTTCATTATATTGCCCTCCAATTTATATTAATAAAAAAATTCACAATTAAGGAAGGTTTTCTTCCGCAAAGCTTTATAAAATTAATTAACTTGGAAGTTTATAAAGCTCTCCTTAGCTGTGAACTTATAAAATCTATTTTGAATATTTAAGTATTATTTTCATAATATTATCTACTCCATTTTTTACCGGACTATTTTTCATGCTTTCTATATATTTTTCTCTATTCTTATAAAGTTCATTTAAGGATTTTATAAACAATTCATCTTTTAAATCCTCTTCTTGAATTACCATGCTATATCCAGCCTTTTCAAAAGAAGCTGCATTTAATATCTGATCCCCTCTACTGGATTTTTTTGAAAGTGGAATCAATAAATTTGGTTTTTTAAGTGCTAAAAGCTCATATATAACATTAGCCCCTGCTCTTGATATTACTACATCTGCAGCATTCATTATATTTGGAAGTTCTTCTGAAACATATTCAAATTGCCTATACCCTATAACTTTGTTAAGCCCTGTATCTATATTGCCTTTTCCACAAACATGAATGATATCATATTTACTTGTTAGCTCTTTTATATTTTTTCTTACTAAATCATTTATATATTTAGAACCGAGGCTTCCTCCTATTATTAAAAGCACTGGTTTATGTCCTTTAAATCCACAGTATTTTAATCCTGTGATTCTTTCACCTTTAAGAAGTTCTTCTCTTATAGGTGTTCCTGTAAGAATTCCTTTACCTTCTTTAATATAATTAAGTGACTCTGGAAATGTAACACATAATTTAGTACAATAGGGGGCAGATAACTTATTGGCAAGCCCTGGGGTTAAATCTGATTCGTGAGCTATCACAGGAATCTTATTAAGGTGAGCCCCTATTACCACAGGTACGGATACAAAACCACCTTTTGAAAATACTATGTCTGGCCTTTCTTTTTTTATTATTTTTTTAGCTTCTAATATCCCCTTTATCACTTTAAAAGGGTCTGAAAAGTTCTTAATATCAAAGTACCTTCTAAGCTTCCCGCTAGAAATAGCATAATAAGTTATATGCTCTTTTTCTATTATATCCCTTTCTATTCCCTCTTTACTTCCTATATATTTTATCTCATATCCATTTTCTTTTAACTTAGGTATCAATGCCAAGTTAGGAGTCACATGACCTGCCGATCCGCCACCTGTCATGATTATCTTTTTTCCCAAAAAATCATCTCCTTATCCAATTCTGCCTTAAAATTATCACTTTTTTTTGGATAAAAGTCAACAAACAGCTTTATATTTTACAAGGATATTATCCCACATCTGAAAACTCTATGTTTATTTTATCATTCATATTTTCATTTACCATACTATGTTTGCTAGAAAAACTGGTTCCTATAAGCTTTTTATTAAAGGTTATGCTAAATTCACTTCCTAAGTCCACTTTACTTTTAACTCCTATAGTTCCACCCATAAGTTCAACTAACTTTTTTACTAGTGATAATCCAATGCCTGTACCTTCTGCTCTCCTAGATAAAGAGCTATTAACCTGTGCAAATCTATCAAATATTGATTCTATTTTATCTTCAGGAATTCCTATGCCTTCATCCTTTACCATGAGGCATACAGAATCTTCCATTATATTTAAAGATACTAATATAGTTTTCCCTTCTGGCGTAAATTTTATAGCATTTGAAAGTAAGTTAAGCAATATCTTTTCATATTTTTCTTTATCTAAACAGACCTCCATTTCTTCTTCATTAGTGTCAAATATAAGATCTATACCTTTACTAACCGCATAAGAGTTAACTGAAGTAACTATAAATTCCGTAACACTTACAATATCAAAATTTATAGGATTTAATGTAAGAAAACCTGCTTCTGCTTTAGATATATCAAGTATATTATTTATTAACTTTAAAAGTCTGCTGCAGTTTTGGTTTATTCTTCTAAGAGTTTTATCTACATTAGCTGTTATTTCATTTTCATATATATCATATGCAAGTTGTAGTGAAGAATAGATTATAGTAAGTGGAGTTCTAAGCTCATGAGATATAACCGTAAAAAATTCGTCCTTAAGTTTCGTAACCTTTTCCAATTCCATATTATGATTTATTTCTTCTGTTATATCTGAAGCATGAATGTGTATTCTATTCATCAATCCATTTCTGTCTTGATAAGGCTTAAACTTTATCTTATAGTACCTATCTTCCCCATGTAAATCCTTTATCCGATAGGGTGAACAATTGTATTCCCTGCCTATCAGTCCAGAAAATTCTATCATTTCTAAAAGACTTCTCCCATTATCATTATCCAGCAGGCTTTTAAGGCTTCTATTTACTATACTCGTCTTAATATCTTTATGCACTAAAGAATTTATAAAGGTCTCAAATTTTTTGTTTGCAAATCTGGTATTTAGATCAGGATAGTCTAAAACCGCTATAGGTATATCCATAGTATTAATAACATCTTTTATAAAATTTGCCTGTTCTTCAGCATATAGTTCATGTTCTTTTAGATCTGTAACATCTTTCAAAGTGATTATAGTATATAAGAGCTGATTTTTCATGCTAATTATAGGACTGCTATTAAACTCAATATACTTAAAACTACCTGTATCTTTTTCTGTCAACTTTACTACAAGACTTTTTACTGTAAACACATTCTTAAAGTATTCATTATATATATTATACACAAAGTCTGCCTCACCATTGCTGTTATCAATTTCATATTTTTTTATTATATTAGTGTAATGAATAATATCCTTTGCCTCTGCATCGATTATAGAATATACTGATTTATTGCAAAAACTAAACTTGCCATTAGAATCTAAAACTATTAAACCTTCTGAAATATTATTTATTACATCTTTTAAGTGCATTAAATGCTGTTTTTCTCTATCTCTCAATATTTCTATAATGTCACACTTAGTCTTTAGTTCTGTAGATATACTGATAAATTGTTCTCTTTCTTTTTTTATCCTCATACTTTTCATATATTCCTTAGTAATATCAGACATATATACAATTGCTCCATTAATTTCTTTATCATTACCATAAATTGGATAAACATTTAAATCTAGATATTTTTGCTTGCCACTTTGTATCTGTTCCATTATCATGTTCTTTGTTTCTATACCATTATTTAAAGCACTATATATAGGGTTATTTTCCTGAGAAAACAGATTGACATTACATTCTATTCCATTTAATTTAAATATATCATATATATTCATATTTTCTAATCCATTATAATCTAGTTTACATAATTCTAGAGCACTACTATTTATATAATTTATATCTCCATTTGTATCCATTATGTATATACAATAAGGCAAAGCATCTATTAAAGATTGTATAGATTTTTCTCCCATTGTTCCCATACTATTACCCCTTTAAATAATTCTTAAATAAACTATTCTTTAAATGTAGGTTATTTCCTCCTAATTTTACAATTTATTTTTCATGTTATTTTAAATAAATATAATACATTTCAGCAAAAAAAGACAAAATGAATACAAATTTTGTCCTTTTTTGTGATTAGCTTGAAATTGATATTTAGATTAAATTTATATAGCTTTTCTAAAGCTTATTATTTGCAACTGAATATTTTTTCTATCCATATATTCATTGATATCTACATTAAAAACTATATCTAAAGCTACCTTATTTCTACTCCCGCTATAGACCTTATCTAATTCTTCTTTACCATATTCCTCTGTTATGAGATTTTCAAATTTCTCTATATCATTAAAAATAACAGCCTCCATTCTAGTATTATCAATAGATTCAACAATTAATTTCAGTACATTTTTATTTTTTCCTAAAATGTCTCCTTTTTTTAACTTGATTCTTTTTTCTGCAAAAATGGGTTTAGAATTTCCTTTTCCAAAAGGCTGAAGGCTATTTATGTTTTCTGCTAACCTTAAAGAAATATCCTCAAAGGGCATTTTTGCATCTATTACTATTTTAGGCACTATATCTTCTTCTGTTAATGAACAAATATCATTAATGCGTTTTCTGAAAATATCCACATTTTCTTCTTTAAGACTAAGTCCCGCTGCCATAGGGTGTCCACCAAACTTATCCAAAAGATCTTTGCATTTTAATAATTCTTCAAATATATTATAATTTTCAATGGATCTTGCTGACCCTTTTACTCCTTCCTTGGATTTTGTCAATACTATAACTGGTAAATTATATTTTTCTCTTATTCTGCCTGCTATAATTCCTGCTATACTTTCATGCAATTCAGGTATATAAATTACAAGCACCTTTTGATCTTTTAATTCACTGTTTTCTATAATATCAACAGCTTTATTAACTCCTTCACTAGTCATATCTTGTCTTTCTTCATTTAGTTCATGAAGTTTTTTAGCTAAGTGTGCCGCTTCCTCATAATCTGCAGATAAAAGTAATTTAAGAGAAAGCTCAGCATTTTCTAATCTTCCTGTAGCATTAATGCATGGTCCTATAACAAATCCTAAATGATAGGCATTTATTTTATCTTTCTGAAGTCCTGTCTCTTCAATTAAAGCACTTATGCCTAGATTTTCAGTTCTATTTATCATTTTCAGTCCTTCTTTAACTATTATCCTATTTTCCCCTATCAGATCCACTACATCACAAACTGTTGCAATAGCTGCAAACTCAATATATCTTTCAGCTTTTTTTCTATCTATACCCAATTCTTTGTAAATGCATTGTACAAATTTAAATGCTACCACAGCCCCGCATAATTTTTTAAAAGGATAAGTACAATCTCGCTGTTTAGGATTAATTACTGCATCTGCTTCTGGAATAATAAACTCTCTATTACCATTTTCCCTTTCTACAAAAGGTATATCATGATGATCTGTAACTATTATTTGCATGCCTAACTCTCTAGCAAGCCTAACTTGATTTAAAGCTGCTATACCATTATCACAAGTAATTATAAGGGATATATCGTTTTCTTTTGCTTTTCTTATGATGCTTTCATTTATACCATAGCCTTCAGTTATTCTATCTGGTATATGATAGGATACTTCTGCTCCTATATCCTTTAATGCAGAATATAATATATAAGAACTTATAACTCCATCTACGTCATAATCTCCTACAATAAGTATATTTTTTTTGTTTCGGAGGTTCTCCTTGAAAATCTTCAAAGCTTTATCCATATCCTTCATAAGACTTCCATCATATAAATCTTTTAAAGTTCCTTTAGTAAATTTTTTTGCATCCTCTAAGGAATAAATATCTCGATTTACCAATATCTTTGCTATTACTTCTTCTACTCCTAGCTGTTTTGCAAGACCTAATGTGTTTGCTTTAACATTTCTAATCATCCACTTTTCCATGTTTTATATCACCTACATATAGTTCCATATTTATTTTATAATCTGTATAGTTCTATTTTTTAATATCTTATAGACTGTATTTTTAATTATTTCCCAGGACATAGGTTGAATTTCATAGATTCCTTTGAATAATATGTCAGCATTATTATACATTATCTCATAGGTGCATAGTTCTTTTGCCAATTGTATTGATCTTTCTATACTTAATTCTCTTTTTAATTTTAGTCTTTTTATAAGAACATCTGTGCTGACATAATATTCTTCTATACACTTTTCTAAATCATTTAATTTAGAATCTATTATATTCAAAACTCTGTCTACTCTATCTTTTGAAGTACTTACATTTATGGTAAATAATTTTATGCCTTTTTCATTTTTTACCTTAGTGAATACATCATAAGCAAGTCCTTCTTTAGTTCTTATATAATCATATAAAACACTGCTAACTCCTTCACCAAAAAACATACTAAAAGCATTTAAACATTCTATTTCTTCTTGTGACAAAAAGCTTATATCAAAACAATATTGTATTTTAGCTCCCTCTAATCCTTTAGCCCCTTTGGTGAAAATTCCCAATTTATTAGTTTCATAGCATATTTTACTCCTAGTAGCACTGCCGCTTTTTAAGTCTTTAAAATTATTCTGAACCCTTTGAACTACTTCTTCTTTGCTAAGAGATGTCACTACAGAAATAACACAATTATCAGCACAATAATACTTTTTATAATATTCTTTAAGTTCTTCTAGAGTAATTGCTTTTACACTTTCCTCAGTTCCTATAATTATATCCTTTATTCTTCTATTTTTAAAGCAATTATATAAAAGTTCATCTTCGCAGAATTGATAGAAATCCTCTTTCCATTCCTTAAGTTCCTGCAGTATTACATTTATCTCTTCTTGAAATCCTTCTTCTGAAAGCTTAGCATTCAAAATTATATCAGAATATAATGAAAAAGCTTCATTAAAGTCTGATGATAGAGATGTACCGTAATAGATAGCATAGGGAAAATTAGTCATAGCATTATTAAATCCAAAAAGCTTATCACAAAGCTCATTTATTTCTTTTTCAGTTTTTGTATAAGTTCCTTTAAAAAGCATATGTTCTAAAGCATGAGCCACACCTAAATTAAAGTTCTCTTCTCTAAGGGCACCTGCATCAAAACCTATGCAAAAAGAAGTCAAACTTCCTTTTCTATATTCATATATAAGTTTTACTCCATTTTTTAATAAAATTTTTTCCATAATTTTGTCTCTCCTATGTATTTTTTATAAAATGTTGATATAATATAATGTGGGTGATGATATGAATAAAGTTAACGCAAAAGAAACTATTTGGGAGCTAATAAAATATGCATTAATAGGCACCGTAAATTTTTTGCTGGATATGGTAGTAGTAAATATATTAATGTATATCTTTCAGATATACAAAGGGTATACTCTTGTTTTTTTTAATGTGATATCATTTTTTGTTTATTCAACTAATGGATATTTTATGAATAAAAAATATACATTTAAAAGCAACGAAAGTTCATATCCTAAATACATAACTGTACTTGCCATTTCCATGCTGCTTGACAGCCTTATGTTTTCAACTCTTACTCTATATAATGTTTTTGGATTAAATAAAGTGCTTTGGGCTAATATATCCAAGCTAATTGCCTTTGCAACTACAGGTACATTATGTTTTATAGTAAACAAATTTGTGGTATTTAAAAAGGAATAAATAGCTTATACTTTTTATAAACATAAAAATAGGTTAAGGAAAAGCTTATGTGTTCTTTCCTTAACCTTAATTTTATTTATAAAGTGAATAGAGCATAGAATCTTTTAACTCTTCTGATTGATTTTCTAGGCCAAGTTTTTTTAATATTTCATAAGCAAACTTTAGAGCTGTAGCCGGTCCTCTGCTAGTTAATATGTTCATGTCTGAAACCACTTCATCCTCTTTATAAATACAATTACCAAGCATATCTTTAAAGGAAGGATATGAGGTTATACTCCTTCCAGAAGTTATTCCTGCTTCTTCAAATACTATAGGTGCAGCACAGATAGCCGCAACTAGCTTACCATTTGCAAAAAATTCTTTTACTATTTCAATAACTCTTAAATTTTCTTTCAGATTATTAGCTCCAGGCATTCCCCCTGGCAATATTACAGCATCATAGGAGTTTATTTCTATATCCTGTATGTTTTTATCGGTTTTTATAACAATGCCATGAGCGCCTTCTACAAATTCATCTTTTAGGCTGCACATATCACATTCTACTTCAGCTCTTCTTAAAACATCCACCACTGTAAGAGCTTCTATTTCTTCAAAACCTTCCGCAAAAAAAACTATTACTTTTTTCATACATAAAGCCTCCTTTTATACTTAGAGATTCCAAAGTTCCTGACTCGTAGTAGAAATAGCTAATGCTCCTGCCCCAAGAGCATCCATCACATCTTTTTTAGTGCTTACTAATCCCCCAGCTATTATGGGAATATCTAGTTTGTCTACCATGTTCTTTATTATCTTGCTTACTACTCCAGGCATTACCTCAACCGCATTAGGTTTTACATCCTGTATATTTTTAATAGCAGTACTTATAGATAAAGAATCTACCATAAATACCCTTTGTATTGCATAAAGTCCAAGGGCTTTGGCATGTTTTATATTTGATGGTTTTGTAGTAAGTATTCCATAGGGTTTTACATATTCCTTTATAAATTCTATGCCTAAGTGATCTCCTCTTAAACCTTCTATAAGGTCTATGTGCACAAAAACTAACTTATTACTTTTAGTCAGCTTTTCACATATAGAATGTATATTCATTATATTTCCATAAAGTACAAAAACTATTAGTGCTTTGCTATCTAATACTGACTTTAATCCTTCTTCATCTCTTATGGCTGCTACTACAGGGTTCTCTATAAGGCTTTCTTGAATATCAAACAAATCCTCCATGATAACCTCCTTTGTTTATTTTTTTAGCTTTACACGTTTTATGTAATCTCCCATAACTACAAGCATGAGGTTTGTGCCTCTTCCAGCTCTATTTTGTAATTTTATATCTTCTACAGCTATACTCTTCTCTTCACCGGTTTGGGATTTTAAAATAAGTTCTTTATAATTTTTTAAGAGAATTATTTTATCACTATTATAACATACTTCTTCTGTAAAAATACTTGAATTTTCTATAACTGTTCCAAAAATAACTTCATCATCATCTTTTAAGCTAATGGCTGTAACTCCCGAAGCTACTCTTCCCATTTCATTTATACTGCTTGCTTCAAACTTTATAGCCATAGCTTTTTTAGATACTACAATTACATTTCCACTATCCTTCAATCCAAAAGTTATTGATATCAACTTATCTCCATCACTTTTATACTTATAACAAGGAATACTCATATAATCCCCTGCAAATTCTCTTATGTCTGTTCTTTTCACTAGTCCATTTTTAGTAAAAAAGTAAACCTGAATCTCTTTCTCTTCTTTTTTTACCGATATTATATTTAATATTTTTTCATTTTCAGCATCAAAATCATCTACTATATCATTTAAGTTAACAGACCTCTGCTTTAGATGAATAAGCTTATAAGATGGTATGTTATAGCATATAGCCTTGTCAGTAAATATTAGCAGTTTTTCTGAAGTAGTAGTAAAGGCCTTCATTAAAGATTTTTTACCTCTCATCTCACTAGGTTCTAAGACCTTTACATTCCCTTTATTATCAATGGATACATTGAATTCGCCATATTCATATTGTTTTACGTATTGAGCTTCTATAATCTCATCTTTGTTACATAAAGTACATAATGGTGATGCAAGCACATTTCTATCACTAGATTCAAGCTGTGGCTCTTCTACCGTAAATTCTAGCCCTTTTTCAGTATTTATATGAATAAATTCTCTTTCTTCATTTCTATGCTTAAAGTTTACATGAGATAATTTTTCATCTTCTCTTAACTTTAATGCCATAAGCTTAGAATAGTTGGTATAGAACTTGTCTAAAGAGGTCTTTTTTATATTTCCTAAACTAGTTAAAAATATAAAATCTTTTTGCAAAGAAAAATCTTCTATAGAATATGCAGCTACAATTTTTTCTTGTTCAAGATCTAATCCTCTTATCAAAGAATCTAACCTTTCACCCTTATCCTTCCATCTACATTCAGGTATGGCATTTACTTTAAGTTGATACATATTACCCATATCAGTAAAAAATATCACTGCATCTTTTGTGTTAGATTGGAATAAAAATTTTGCAAAATCCCCTTCTCTATATTCAATGTCACCGGTATCACTACTCAATCGATTATAGGATTTTAAAGGAACTCTTTTTATAAATCCATCTTTAGATAAAGTAATCATTACATCTTCTATAATTAAAAGCTCCTCTATATCTATTTTAGCTTCACTTTCATCTTCTACGATTTCTGTTCTTCTTAGATTACCGTGTTTTTCCTTTACTTCTAAAAGCTCTTTTTTTATTACATTTAATAGCTCTTTTTCATTTTCTAAAATTTTCTTCAATCTTTTGATTTCCTTTGATAATTCTTTATACTCTTTTTCAAATACTTTAATTTCAAGTCCTGTAAGCCTATAAAGCATTAACTCTAATATAGCTTCAGATTGCTTTCCAGTAAATCCAAAGGATGAAATTAAGTTATCCGAAGCATCCTTCTTGGACTTTGAAGACCTTATAGTAGCTATTATTTCATCCATAATAGATATGGCTTTTATAAAACCTTCAACTATATGAAATCTATTTTCAGCAGCTTCTAACTCCCTTTCAGTTCTTCTTCTAATGACTTCCTTCTGATGAGTTAAATAGTAATTTAATATAGATTTTAGTCCTAAAGTTTCAGGCTTTCCATCTGCTAAAGCTACCATATTAAAGTTTAGGTTGCATTGAAGTTCTGTCTTTTTAAACAGATATTTTAGTATCTTATCTGCTGTTTCTTCATCTGCAGACTTTTTAAGTTCTATAACAGCTCTTATACCTTCCCTATCAGATTCGTCTCTTATATCTGTTATAGCATCTAAAGCTTTCACATGTTTTTTGTCACCAGTCATATCAGATATATTCTGAAGAATTTTAGCTTTATTTTTTCTATAAGGAAATTCTGTTATTACTATACCTAGCCTGCCATTTTCAAGTTTTTCTATAGAGGTTTTAGCTCTTAAAGTAACTTTCCCCTCTCCTGTTTCATATGCAGAAAGAAGAGAATTCTTACCTATGATTATTCCTCCTGTAGGTAAATCTGGCCCTTTTATGTAATGCATAAGCTCTTCTGTAGTGAGGTTCGGATTATCTATAATAGCTGCAGCTGCATCAATAACTTCTTTTAAATTATGAGGTGGAATATTAGTAGCAAGTCCAACAGCTATACCAAAAGCACCATTTACTAAAAGATTAGGATATCGGCTTGGTAAAACTTTAGGTTCTATTTCTGTATCTGAATAGTTAGGAACCATATCCACTACACCTTTTTCTATATCTCTTACCATTTCTAGAGCTATAGGAGTAAGCCTTGCTTCCGTATAACGCATAGCTGCTGCTCCATCTCCATCCATGCTTCCCCAGTTTCCATGTCCATCAATTAGCGGTTCTCTTGTACTAAAGTCTTGGGCTAATATAACCATGGAATCATATACTGAAGCATCCCCATGTGGATGAAATTTTCCTAATATATCTCCAACTATTCTTGCTGATTTGTGGTAAGGTTTATCTGGAAAAGATTTAAGAAGATATGCACCATATATTATCCTTCTATGAACAGGTTTTAATCCATCCCGTACATCTGGAAGTGCTCTATCTTTTGCTACTTCCACTGCATAAGGAAGATAATTTTCAGGCATAGCTTCTTCTATAGGTACATCTATAATATTATTATCTTTTGGAATATCTAGCTTCTTACCCATTATAATTTCACCTTCCTTTGTCATTACATTTTGCTATGATAAAATACTATTCATTTTCATTTATATTAAATAATATTTTTTACATATTTTAGTTTAAAATTCAGCATATTTATACATATAAATTTTTCTAGGCTCCACTATATCCCCCATAAGAAGTGATACCATTTTCTCCGCTTTAGCTGCATCCTCTATGGTAACTCTATGAAGCACTCTGGTTTCAGGGTTTAATGTGGTATCCCAAAGCTGGTCTGGATTCATCTCTCCTAAACCTTTATATCTCTGTATAAGCGATCCCTTCCCAATTTCTTTCTTTGCTGCATTAAGTTCTTCATCACTATAGGCATACCTATGTATCTCTCCCTTTTTTCCTGTCTTATACACTTTATAGAGAGGAGGCTGCCCGATAAACAAATGTCCATTGGTAATTAGTGGTCTCATATACCTATATATATAGGTCATCCATAGGGTTCTTATATGATACCCATCCACATCTGCATCGCTTAATATTATTATTTTGTCATACTTAAGTTCTTCTTCTTTGTAATTTTCTAAGGTTCCAGTGCCTACAGCTGTATTAAATATTTTAAGTTCTTCACTAGCTAACACATTTTCTAGTTTTTGTTTTTCTGTATTCATTATTTTACCTTTAGAAGGCATTATAGTCTGAAATCTTCTATCCCTAGCCTGTTTAGCACTTCCACCTGCAGAATCTCCCTCTACTACAATAAACTCGTTAAAACTTCTATCTTTCAAAGTACATACTGCTATTTTTCCTGCAAGAGGCGCTGCGCCCTTACCTATTTTCTTTTTTTCCGCCTCATTTATCTTTTTAATCTTTTCTCTTCTGGCTGCAGCATCTAATGCATTGTTTATTATGCCTTGGGCCATTTCTTTATTGTCTTCTATCCATTCTCCTAATTTATTATAAGTCAGTTCATTCATCATGGTATAAGCTTCATTGTTACCTAATTTAGTCTTAGTTTGTCCTTCAAAAATAGGATTTGTTATCTTTACTCTTAGTATGGCTGTCATTCCTTCTCTTAAGTCATCACCTTCAAACTCCTTATCCTTTTCCTTTATCAAATTAAGCTTTTTTGCCCAATCTTTAAAAGCCCTAGTCATCCCTGTTTTAAATCCAGTTTCATGAGTTCCCGCCTCAGTAGTAGGTATATTATTTACATAGCTTGCTATATATTCCGTAGAAGAATCCGTAAATTGTATACAGACTTCTGCATATATATTAACACCTGCTATGCTCTTTTCTCCCTCAAAAATTATAGGTGTTTCATGTATAGGTATTTTACTTTCATTGAGATATTCAATGAAATCTAATAAACCTCTTTCGGAAAAATATTCTTTCTTTATAGGTTCTTCTTTTCTATTATCTATCAGCTCTAATGCTATACCTTTATTCTGAAAAGCAAGTTCCTGAAGTCTTTCATCGATTATATCAAATTTAAAATCTGTAGTAGTAAATACATTATTATCAGGAAGGAACGTAACCTTTGTACCTGTAGCAGAACTATTTCCTATAACTTCAAGAGGAGTTACAGGAATTCCTGGCATCTTTCGTTTTAAATCTTTATCAAATGCATACTCAAATCTTTGCCTATATATTTTACCATTTTGATAAACCTCTACCTCCAGCCATTCTGATAAAGCATTTACTACCGCAGAACCTACACCATGAAGTCCGCCGGAAGTTTTATAATTTTTATTATTAAATTTTCCTCCCGTATGAAGTTCTGTAAAAACCATTTCCACACCGGATTTCTTCTTTATTGGATGTATACCTGTAGGTATACCTCTTCCATTATCTATTATTGTAACAGTTTTATCTTTATTTAATATAATAGTAGCTTTGTTGCCAAAACCATTTGAAATCTCATCTATAGAATTATCTAATATTTCCCATATACAGTGATGTAATCCTTTAGATCCTGTAGATCCTATATACATACCCGGTCTAATTCTAACAGGTTCAAGTTTTTCTAAAGACGTTAGATCTGTAACATCATAAGAATTATGATTTTTATTATCTAGCTCCATATTATCCGTTACGTAAAACGACCTATAAAACTCTTCAAAAATACTACAAAAATAATTTTCTAATATTCTTTACAAGTTTTATACTGATATTTGTTTTAACGTAACTCCTCCCTTCTCTGTTTTTCCCTAACATTGCCATCACATGTTAACTTATTCATTATAGTCTTTAACAAAGATGATGTCAAACGTATGTTCTTATTTTTTCTACCTGTAACAACACAAAATTATAACATATATAAAAGAAAATTTGTATTAAAAATCATACCAGATTACTTTTTATATTCTTTAATTATATTTTTTAAATTACAATTTGCATAGTTTATTACTTTATTATAATTTTGAATTTTATAGTTGAGCAGCACAACTTATTTTTATATAACAAAAGCTTGCAGCTAATATAAATTCCACCAAATTTATCATAGCTCAAGCTCCTTTTTGGGTAAATATATTCATACCTCATAAATGCCTATCTGTCTTACATGCTTTGTATGATCCCACTCCTTATTATTTTTATTTAATATTCCTTGAATAGTTATAGGTATCCAAGTTAAAGTATATACTCCATAGAGCAAATACCATAGAAATATTTTGCAGGATTTTTCTCCAACCAAAGAAACATTTAAGGCTAGGAATGCTAAAATATAGCCTATATGGGCTAATGCTATGGTAATAAATGCAACATCACTGTCAATGAAATAGCTAAATAAAAATATGTTTAAAGAATATACTCCAAATAAGCAAAACATTTTTTTTGAAAGCTTTTTATCCAATAGAAGCACAAAAGGTGTAAGCAGAAATTGCAGTACACTAAATATTTTACATATATAATCCGGAAATAGATAATTGATAATAAATATATGGAGCCCATGAGAAGCAGTATTCTGAGCTAATGTCAGTAAAAAGGATGCTCCTAAAAGCAGCACCACAAAAGGCTGTATTACATATAAGGCACAGTCAAAAGCTACGTAATCCCTTTCTTTGAAAGCTTTTTTAATTAATTTCGTAAAAAATCTTGAAGATACATCTGCAAATCCTTGCATCCATCGCTTTCTCTGCTTCCAAGACTGCTTTAATGTGAGAGGTTTTTCATCATAAACTACAGCTTCGTGAGCCCACCCCACCTTATAACCATTAAGTACAAGCTTACAAGTAAATTCAAGGTCTTCTGTAAGGCAGGTAGCTCCCCAGCCTAGTTTCTTAAGTATTTCAGTATCCACTACAAAGCCTGTTCCCCCTATCTGATTGGATAATCCTAAATTATTTCTAGCAAGTTGAAATAATCTATTAGCAGACCAGAAAGATATGGAATAGGCTTCTGTAATCCAAGAGTCATGGGGATTTTTACTATCTATATATCCTTGTACTACCTTATACCCTTCACAAAGATATCCATTCATCTCCATTAAAAAATTTTTAGATACTAGATTATCAGCATCAAATATTGCCACAGCATCATACTTTTTATTCATTTTAAATATCTTAGAAAACATCCATTCTAAGGCATAACCTTTTCCTCTTTTTTCTTTGCTGAATCTCTCATAAACATTTACGCCAAATTTTCTAGCAATCTGTGCAGTTTTATCATTACAATTATCTGCTATAACAAATATATCATACATATTTTCAGGATAATTCAGACCTTTTAAACTTTCTACTATTTTATCTATAACAACTTCTTCATTATGAGCAGCAACTATTAATGCAAAAGTCTTTTTAGGCTCATAGGAGACTCTCCTTTTCTTTTTATACATGCCAAAAAGAGATAGTATCAGGTAATAAGACATCAATATAAAAACAAAGATTTGAAATATAGCAGTTAAATTAAATATATGTTTTTTCATAATATCAACCTTCCTGTACAAAATCTTTTACATTATAATACTTCTGTATCTTTCTACACTATTTTTATAGATTTCAATATAATTTCATTAAATTTATTATTCCCATAAAACAAAAAATAATAGATTTTATTTGTCCCACTTATGAAATTTAATACAATTTAATAGTGCGAAAGAGAAAAATACCAAATTGTTTCAATAAAAAAACCTTCAGTTCATTATGAATCGAAGGTTTTTTTAATTATTTTATTATCCTAAAATGTATCTTTATAATATTATCTACCCTAGTGATTACTGCGCTATAATTATAAGCACTTAAAATTTCATCCAAAGCTTTGCTATATTTTCCATTTATTAAATATACCGCTATACCATCCTTTGTAATAAAGTTATAGCAGCCATTACATTTTTTTATATACAGATTGTCCCACTCTTTTACAGTAAACCCTTTGTTTTCTGCATCAAAAATAATTCCTTGAGTAGTCAAAATATCTAAAAGCCTATAATACTGTTTATTAGTATTATTTAATTGAATTTTTAATTGCTCTAACCTATTTAAATTTTTATCAATTTGAATTTTTTCTTCTTCTATTTTTATTTCTATTTTATTTTTCTTATCTTCTAAGGTTTTAGCTTCACTTTCTTTTGAGCTATGTTGCTGCTCTAATAATTTTGTAAAAAAACTTCTTATAATACTCATGGCACACTCCTTGATTAAAATATATAATTTAATGTAAAATATGGTCATGGAGGATATATTATGGATGAATTTATAAAAATTATAACAGATTTATTTTGCAAAATTAAAGTAACTATAAAGAAATTTATAAAAGAGGCTTATCATTTTAATCAGCAAAAAAGTACTCTTAATAATATGTATTCTCATCTAATAGCCAGCAGAAAAAAAGAATTAGAAGAAACTCAAAGCAAATTAAAGGAATTAAAACAGCAAAATTCAAAAGTACTAAAGGAAATTGAATTACTAAATCATGATATAAAAAATAAAACTTTTATTTTAGAAAGTCTTCAAGAACTTGTGGCAAGAAGACTTGATTAAATTATACCTCTAACTAATAAATAATTTTTAATTTTAATATTGTAAAAAGTTATATTTTATATGATAATTAATATATAATAATTATTATTAATTAATTATGAAATTTATGTAGTAATCAGGAGGTATCATGAAAAAGAATGTATATTTAATTATAACTGTAGTCTTATGCTTAACACTTTTTGCAGGTTGCGGTAAAAAAGATGCATCAAAGGATAAAAAGGAATTAGTAGTTGGAATGGAACTGGCATATCCGCCTTTTGAGACAATAGATGAAAAAGGTAATCCTACAGGTATAAGCGTAGAGCTAGCAAAAGATCTTGGTAAATACTTAGGTAAAGAAATAAGAATAGAAAACATGGCTTATAATGGTCTTTTACCTTCCCTTGAATCAAAAAAAATAGATATAATAATATCTTCCATGACTATAACACCGGAAAGGCAAAAATCTATAGATTTTTCAGAGCCTTATGCTAAAACCGCTCTAGCACTATTAATAAATAAAAATTCACCGGTTAATGAGTCTAAAGATCTAAATGTCAAAGGTAGAAAAATAGCCGTTAAAAAAGGAACTACAGGTCATATGTATGCAGAAAAAAATCTTAAAAATGCTGAAATAATGGTTTTTGATAAGGAAAGTGCCTGCGTACTAGAGGTTGTACAAGGAAAGGCAGATGCTTTTATTTATGATCAGATGACTATATATAAAAACTGGCAGCAGTATAAAGATTCTACAAAAGCTAATCTAAATCCCATAGCAAATAATTTTGAAAACTGGGGTATAGGCATTAGAAAAAATGATGATGAATTAAAAAATCAGATTAATAAATTTTTAGAGGATTATAAAAAGAATGGCGGCTTTGAAAAGTTAGGAGATAAATATTTATCTGACCAGAAAAAGACTTTTAAAGAATTAGGTATACCATTTTTCTTCTAAAATTTATATAAAATTAAATATGTACATGCCAGCACAGAAAATTCTATTTTTCTGTGCTATTTATTCAAAATTTTTTTGAAAGGACTAATTTACATGAACAATAAAAAAAATAATATTTTCTTTAGAAATGAAAACAGTGAACATTTAACCAAAACACAAAAAATCATAAATATATCTTTGGTTTTACTAGCTCTGATTTTAATACTTATATATTCCTTTAATAAATTAGATTATAATATGAGACTTGAAACCATATATCAATATAGACACAGATTTTTCACTGGATTTTTGATGACCATAGCTATAAGTTTCTTTGCTTTAATATTAAGTTTAATCATAGGAACATTATTTGCCTTTGCAAGCAAATCTAAATTTCTCCCTCTTTACTATTTAAGCAGAGTTTATGTAGAACTTATAAGAGGTACTCCTCTTTTGGTACAAATATATGTATTTTACTATATCATAGCTACAGCTTTTAATATGGAAAACAAATATGTGCTTGGAGTAATAATATTGTCCGTATTTACTGGTGCCTATGTATGTGAAATTTTAAGAGCCGGCATTGAAAGTATAGATAAAACCCAAATAGAAACTGCTCGTTCCTTGGGATTTACTACTTATCAAAGATACAAATTTATCATAATACCACAGGTAATAAAGAGGATTCTCCCTCCTTTAGCTGGCCAATTTCTTTCATTAATTAAAGATTCTTCTTTATTATCTGTAATTGCTGTAAGTGAGCTAACAAAAAATGTACAAGAAGTAGATTCCATAAATTTTGCTACTCTTGAAAACTATATGATACTAGCCATACTATACTTAATTTTAACTTTGCCTGTATCTAATTTATCTAAAAGACTGGAAAGGAAGTTCAATTATGAAAATTAGCATAAAAAACTTATCAAAATCTTTTGATGGAAAAGTGGTTTTAAATAATCTTAATGTGGAAGTAGAAAATTTTCACTCTTTAGCTATTATAGGTCCCTCTGGAGGCGGAAAATCTACTTTACTCAGAATAATAGCAGGACTTCAAAATCCTGATCAAGGAGAAATATATATAAATGATAATAAAATCATTTATGATGAAAAGCTATTAAAAGAGTACAGAAAAACCATAGGAGTAGTATTTCAGTCCTATAATCTTTTTCCGCACCTCACTGCTTTTGAAAATATTGTTCTTCCTTTAGTAGAAGTACATAAAATTAAAAAAGCGGAAGCTGAAAACATAACAAGCACCCTATTAAATAGATTTCAACTTTCAGAGCATGCTTATAAAAAGCCTTTAGAGCTTTCAGGCGGTCAGCAGCAAAGAGTTGCTGTAGCAAGAGCCTTAGCCACAAACTCAAAATTTTTGCTATTTGATGAACCCACTTCTGCTCTAGACCCTGAACTTACTTCAGAGGTTTTAGATATGATAAAAGAATTAGAAAATCAAGACAAAGACTTACTACTAGTAACCCATGAAATGGGCTTTGCAAGACAATCTTGCGATTATGTGTTATTCATGTATAACGGACAAGTAATAGAACAGGGTAAAAGTGAAGAACTATTTAACAACCCCAAAACTCCAGAATTAAAAAATTTTTTAAATAAAGTATTAGAATGGAGATAATGTAAGCTGCATATTATGTCTACAACACAGAAATTTCCAGAACATTATTGACAAATCATCTTTACCCATTTAAATTAGTAGTTGAGGTGTAAAATATGGACATAATTAAAACTTATGGAAATTTGATAAAAGAAAAAATCGAAAAACCTGAAAGTGCCTTGAAACTAATAAAATTTGGACTTTCCATGGAAAATTTAAGAGTAAATAAATTTCCTGAAAAAGATTTGCCTGAAGCTTTTCAGTACTTAAATCAGATATGCCTTAAATTCATACTAGACCCTTTAAAAAATCCAGATAATTCTGCTTGGGTTAATCTATTTGCTCCTTCAGAACTACTGCATGCTTTTAATATATATCCTCTTTCTATAGAAGCTATGGCATCTTTTTTGTCTGGACTCATGTGTGAAGATACTTTTATAGATTATGCAGAAGAAAAAGGTATTGCTGAAACCTTATGCAGCTATCACAAAGCTTTTATTGGCATATCAGAATCAAAGGTACTTCCAAAACCTAAATTTGCTCTTACTACTACCAGCATCTGTGATGCTAATACCAATACTTTTAGATATTTATCAGCTAAGCAAGGAATACCTTATTTTATTATAGATGTTCCCTATGAATATTCTAAATGTAGTGAAGAATATGTAGTAAAACAGCTTAAAGAAGCCATTTTAATGATGGAAAATCTTCTAGATAAAAAATTAGATATGGACTTATTAAAAGAAATTATTCAAAGAGAAAATGAAACCACTCTTTACAGAAAAGACTACATAAAAAATATTGGCAAAAAATATTTTAAAACTACTTTAACACTTGAAATGTACATGCTTTTTACCACTCATATGTTTATGGGTACTGAAGAAACTTTAGAATTCTTTAAAAGGTTATCTAAAGAAGTTCAAAATTCTGAAGGGAAAAAAGGTTTAAGTATCTTTTGGGTTCATCTCATACCTTTCTATCATGATATATTAAAAGGCTATTTCAATTTGAATCCTAAATATCAGCTTTTAGGTTGTGACCTTAATTTTGACTACCTAGAGGAAATGGACTACACAAAACCTTTAAACTCTTTAGCAAGAAAAATTATACTAAATCATGGTAATGGATATTATACTAGAAAAATAGATTCTCTAATAAATATTTTTAAAGATTTAAATCCTGATGCAGTAATAAATTTCTGCCACTGGGGCTGCAAACAATCCAGCGGCGGTGTAATGCTTTTAAAAGAAGAAATGATGAAAAGAGGTATACCTTTTCTCTCTATAGATGGTGATGGTGTTGACAGAAGAAACAGTCATTCTGGCCAAATTCAAACCAGATTAGAAGCATTTTTAGAAATGATAGAAAAAAATAATTAGTACAAAGCTTAAGAAGGTGAATTTATGATAGGTTATGTATGCAAATATACTCCTATAGAAATATTTCAATGTTTTGATGAAGATCCTTTAAAATTGCAGCCTGAAGTTTCAAGTTTTGATATAGCAGACTCTATTACTCATTCAACCCTGTGCACATATTCAAAAGCAGTAATTGAATATGTGCTGGATAATAAAATAGATAAATTAGTGCTTACTAATTGTTGTGACAGCATAAAGAGAAGTTATGATGTACTTAAAGAAAAGGAAGATATAAAATTTATTCACTTTATGGATTTACCAAGAAAACAAGACCCTCTTTCCATAAATAAATATAAAGATGAAATAAAAAAGCTTATAAAAGCTTATGAAGAATTTTCAGGACTTAAATTCGATTTTAACAAATTTATTTCACTGATAGATGCCAAAAGTCCTTTAGATAGTTCTAATGATAAATCCTCATTAAATCTTGCTCTTATGGGTGCTAGGTCTCCCGAGTTTATAAACCGCATGCTGGAAAGTCATTCAATAAAATCTAGTTATGATTTTACCTGTACCTCTCCTGCTATGAGAAATATGAACTTTGCAGCTAACTATAAAAATCTGTACTCTTCAAATTCCAGTAACTATGAAGATGAAATACTATATAGCTATGCAGAAAGTCTTCTTAATATATATCCTTGTATGAGAATGAGTGCTAATGAAAGACGATACAAAGCATTAGATAAAGCCATAGAAAACATTGATGGTATCATATATCACACTGTAAAATTTTGTGATAACTATTCTTTTGAATATGCATATTTAAAAGATAAGTATGATGTTCCTATATTAAAGATAGAAACAGATTATACGGAGCAAAGTGAAGGTCAGATAAAAACCAGATTAGAAGCTTTCATAGAATCCATAGAGGCTAAAAAGAAAAAAGATTCATTAAATATATCAAAAGGGCCTACTGTATGCAGCATGTGTAAAGGAGAAAATTCTCATTCTAACCATGAAGACTGGAAGAGCTATAATATAAAAGCTATGCCATTTATGAGTACAGAATACATTTTAGGCATAGACAGTGGTTCTACTTCCACCAATGCAGTGATAATTGATGAAAATGAAAATATTGTATCTTATGCTGTGGTAAGAACTGGTGCAAAAAGCATAGAAAGTGCAAAAAAAGCTTTTCATCTAGTATTGGAAAAAGCTCATTTAAAAGATGAAGACATATCCCTTATAGTATCTACGGGTTATGGAAGGATAAGTATACCCTTTGCTCATATGGATGTGACAGAAATAACCTGTCACGGTAAGGGCGCTTATCACTTAAATAAAAATGTACGCACTATCATTGATATAGGAGGCCAAGATAGCAAAGTTATAAAAATCGATGAAAGAGGCGATGTTATAGATTTTGCTATGAATGATAAATGTGCTGCAGGTACAGGAAGATTTTTAGAAATGATGGCAAAAACTTTAGAAGTACCTTTAGACCATTTAGGAGAAGTATCTTTAAAGTGGAAGGAAGATATAAAAATAACCAATATGTGTTCTGTATTTGCTGAATCTGAGGTAATATCCCTTATAGCTCAAAACAAAGAAAAATCAGACATAATTCATGGACTTCATAATTCCATATCAAATAGAATTGTTTCTCTTTTAGGAAGGACAGGTAAAAAAGGTGCTTACATGATGACTGGCGGGGTAGCTAAAAACCTGGGAGTAATAAAAGCCTTAGAAGAAAAACTTGGAGAAAAGATATATGTATATAAACAACCTGAAATTGTAGGGGCTTTAGGTGCAGCTTTAATAGGCTATGAAACCATGGTATCTAAAATTAAAAAAGCTGAATAGATTTAAATAAAAAAACCTCCTTATGACTATACCACGGAATAACCGCTGACTATTTCTAAGGGGGTTTTAAACGCTTTATTATATATCGATAATTACTTCATTATATGCTAAGATCTTTTATTTTGTGCTATCTCAATATTTACTTTTCTTCTGTTTAATCTTTTTCCTGAAGATTTTTTCATAATAATTTCTGTTAAATCTGAAGGTACATCCATAAAAGTAAATTTTTCTAATATGTCTATATCTCCTATTTCTGATACATCTATCTGAGCTGTTTCTTGAATAAACTGAAGTAATCTCTTTGGTGTTATGTTATCCATTCTTCCTATGGAGAAAAATAATCTTGAATTAGATTTTAATTCCATGGAATTTTCATCATACTGAAAAACCATTTCTTTATCAAATATCATTTTCATAAGAGCTGAAGATATATCTACTAAGTCAAACTCATCTTTAAGGCTTTCTATCATAGGTATAAAATCTGTGTAATTATCTTCCTTTAAAGCATCTTTCACACTACTTACTAAATTATTATATTTTGTTTCAAAGATATCATCTACAGTAGGCACAGTCTTTTTCTTTATACTGCTCTTAGTAAATCTCTCTATTTGCCTAACCATCATCTGTTCTCTTGAAGTAACTAATGAATAAGCTGTTCCTTCCTTATTAGCTCTTCCTGTTCTACCTATTCTATGCACATAAGATTCTAAGTCCTGAGGCATATCGTAGTTTATAACATGAGATACATCATGAACATCTATTCCTCTTGCTGCCACATCTGTAGCTACTAAAAAGTTTAATGAAGTTTCTTTGAATTTTCTTAAGGTATTTATCCTTTGGTTCTGGCTCATATCTCCATGCATACCTTCTACATTATATCCTCTTAACTGCATGGCTCCCACTAATTCATCCACACCTTTTTTTGTCTTACAAAATATTATACTGTTTTGTGGTTCATCTGCATCTATTATTCTGCATAAAGCTTCAAATTTATTGGAATTCTTTACTGGAAAGTAGTACTGTTTAATTTTATCTGCAGTTAAAGTCTTTTTGACTATAGCTATATGCTTTAAGTCTTCCTTCATATATTTAGAAGCTAATTTTTTTATAGGATCTGGCATAGTAGCTGAAAAAAGCATGGTCTGTCTATGCTCATTGCTATTTTGTATGATAAATTCAATATCATCAATAAATCCCATATTAAGCATTTCATCCGCTTCATCTATTACTAAAAAGCTTATATCTTTAAAGTTTATGCTCTTTCTATTGATGTGATCCATGATTCTTCCAGGGGTACCTACTACGATGTTTACTCCATTTCTTAAAGCTCTTATCTGCTTTTCTATGGAATCACCGCCATAAACAGACAATACCCTTACTCTAGAATATTTAGCAATACGTTTTAATTCTTCTGTTACCTGTATAGCAAGCTCTCTTGTAGGTGTCAATATTAATGCATCTATGTTATTAGATGCTTTCTTTTTAGTTATACAGCTAATTATAGGTGCTCCAAAAGCTAAAGTTTTACCTGTTCCTGTCTGTGCCTGACCTATTAAGTCTCCTCCTTCAAACACTTTAGGTATTATCTCTGCTTGTATTTGTGATGGTGCTTCAAAACCCATGTATTCTATGGCTTGTAGCACATTTTTTTCTAAGTTTAATTCATTAAAGTCTTTTTTAATCATATCAAATTCCTTTCTATTTTGGTTTCACATAAAAATGGCTGTTGATCCATTATCAACAGCCACTCAAAAGTTTCCTTTTAATTATCTTCTGAAAGATCTATTGTTATTAGCTTGTTTTCTAGCTCTTCTACAATCTGGGCATCTCTGTGGTTCATTTTCGAATCCTTTTTCTTTGTAAAATGCCTGTTCTCCTTCAGTGAAAACAAACTCTTTTCCACAATCTTTACATGTTAAAGTCTTATCTGCCATATTAATGATTCTCCTTTTTTATATGAATTTGATCTAATAAATAAAAATTTTCATTTCCAAAAAGGAGAATGTAAATTTCTATGTTATCGGATTCTTTTACTAGAATAACATAACTATATAAATTTTGCAAGTGGAATTTAGTTAAATTAACTAAAAATTATTTTACTTAAAATAATGTTTTTTGAATTTATACTTGAATAACTTTTACATTTTGGGAAACTCTATAACCACTTTAAACAAGTCTCCATCTATATTTATATGAAACTTTCCTTTTTGAAGTTCCATAACACTTTTGGATATAGCAAGCCCTAATCCTGATCCTTCTGTATGTCTTGACTTATCTCCCCTTTTGAATCTTTCCAATATTTCATCTTCACTATAGTCTATCTCATAAGCAGATATATTCTTTAATGTAAGTACTGCTTTATCTTCCATATCCTCTAGTTCTATATATACCCTTGTATTTTTCATAGAGTATTTAAGTATGTTAGTTATTTGATTTTCTAAAACTCTCCAAGTCTTCTTGCCATCAACCATAACATATATTTTTTCTTTTGGTGCTTTAACCTTAAAATCTAAAGAGGACTCCTTTATCTTCTCATCAAATTCTACCAGTGACTGTTTCGTAAGTGCTACTATATCTACTTTTTCAATATTAAGTTCAAGCTCTCCACTGGCTGCCTTTGATGCCTCAAACAAATCCTCTATAAGTACCTTGAGCCTTTGAGCTTTTCTATCTAATATTTGAATATAATCTTTTCTTTCTTCAGAAGTTAAATCTTCATTTTTAAGCAAGTCTACATAATTTATTATGGAAGTCAGAGGCGTTTTCAAGTCATGAGAAACATTGGTTATAAGTTCTGATTTCATTCTCTCACTTTTCATTTCATTAGATAGAGAGTTTTTTAATCCACTTTTTATATTGTTTATATTATGAGATAAATCTTTTAATATCCCTGTTCCATTTTCATCTATTACATAATTCAAATCTCCATTACAGATTGTTGATGAACCAATAACTATTTTATTTAGATAAGTAGAATACTTAATGATATAAAAAATTGTAAAACCTATATATAAAAATATATACAAAATTGCAGATACACTTAAAACTCCGCTTCCTCTAATTTTATGAAAAGTTAAAAGTATAAATATGAATATAAAGGTAAGCAGTACAAAAGCTGCTATCTTAAATCCAGTAGACTTTATGATAAATGTTCCTTTTATATAAACTATAATTTTATAAATTAGGCTTTTATTTTTTAATACTTCTAATGTGTTAGATTTTCTGTTTGCTTTAGTTAGCAAATTATACTGGAATAAAATTATATAATAACCAGTAACTAGAATAAAGGTAAGCAGTAAAACTTTGCTTAAATATAAACCTGTACTAAAATTATTAAAAGCCCATATATACAAAATTAGTACCCACAATAACCAAAGTATAACTTTTGCTTCAATCCATAATTTATCATAAACTCTTTCTATAATACTGCTATTTATGTCTTTTTTATATTTTGCTAGATATATTATACACAACAGCATAAGTACTATTGCTACCATCTCTCCAATTATCAGCTTTTTAAAATTACTTTTTTTAATATCGAAATCTGTTTTTCTCAGTGATATTTCATCGCCTTTTAGATAATCCTTAGAAACAAAATAGGCTGCCTTTGCATTATTATCATTTATCTTTTGAAAAAAGCTGTAATATCTTTTGTTAAACTCTTCAAGTTCCTCTTTTGATAGATTTGTATCTACTTTTTCAGCTAGGTTCCCTTTTTCATCAAAATCCACTATTATATAAAAATCACTTTTTTCTTTTAACTTATTTATGCTGTTTTCATTTATATCTTCTTCAATATTAGTTCTCACTTCTTTAGTTTTGTTATTAGTAATAATATAATTTATATTGGGTAAATTTTTTATAGCACTTGAATTTCCCATAAATGTTCTATTTGCATTATCTATTAGCTGCTTTTTCAATTCATTTTTGTCTATAATAAATTCTTTTTTTATTTCATCCAGCTGTCTATTTTTATCTTTTAAAATATTATTAAGCCTCTCATTATCATTATCCTGCTTTGCCATTTCAATTTCAGGGTTAAATTGATTATCTACATCTTTAGCAGCATTATTATACAAAAAAATATTTTCATTTAATATATTTTCAATTTCATCTTCCGATATCCATGAAAGCTTTGATATCTCATCTTTATTTTTATAAAATATAAAGTTTTCAATAGCTGCTCTGTTAAAGTCATTTAAAATAATTTCAAAATCCTTTGTAGCATAAAAATTTTGTTGTTTTACACCCATGTAATAACTATTAGCCATATTCTTTCCTAAAACTATTCCTGCTATAATGCTTACTGTCAATATAATAACCACTATAAATCTTAATACTTTACTGTTTTTCAATTTTATAACCAAGTCCCCACACCACCTTTAAATATCTAGGCTCTTTTGGATTTATTTCAATCTTTTCTCTTATTCTTCTAACATGAACCATTACAGTATCTGTGCTGTAGGAAGGTTCATTCCACACTATTTCATATATTTCTTCCACAGAAAATACTCTTCCTGGATTTTTCATGAGTAGCTTTAATACCTTATATTCTATGGGAGTTACTTTAACAATTTGTCCATCAACTTTTAATTCTTTAGTTACCTCATTTATGGAAAGCCCCCCTACTTTTATAATTTCTTTTTTGAATCCAGTATAATTGCCTAAGTCCACATATCTTCTAAGCTGTGATTTTACCCTTGCTATAAGTTCTAAAGGATTAAATGGTTTTGTAATATAGTCATCAGCTCCCATATTAAGTCCTAAAACTTTATCGGTATCTTCTGATTTAGCAGATAACATTATTATAGGAATATTTTTTTCCTCTCGTATTTTCATAGTTGTTCTCATTCCATCCATTCCTGGCATCATTATATCCATTATAATAAGATGTATATCTTCAGATTTTAATATATCCAAAGCCTCAAAACCATCATAAGCCTTAAATACAGTCATTCCTTCATTTTTAAGATAAATCTCTATAGCATCAGTTATTTCCTTTTCATCATCTACTACCATCACATTGTATTGTTCCATGTAAACCGCCCCTTTCCAGTACTCCTAATATTATATCATCTCCTTTTCCTGCTTTTCTATATTATATTGTACAATCTAAATCTTACAAAATAGCCTTTCTATTTCTTACAAATTTATTAAAAATTTAGAGAGTGTAAGCAAACTTGAATCTATACAAATCTACTTACACTCTCTTATAATATCTATAATATTAATATTAATATTAATTTAAATTTTTCTATAATGCTTGTACTTTTTATCTTCGCTATTTTTTATTCTTTACTTTCTTCACTGGCTTTTCTTTTTCTTTACTGCTTTGGTTTTGATTTTCTTTTTCCTTGTTTTCTTTAGCTTCATTGCTATTAGCTTTTTCATCGCTATTCTTATCTTCTTTTATTGATTTTTTAGATTCTTCTTTTTCTTCTTTTTTTATACTTTTTTCACTCTTCTTTTCTTCAGATTTATCTAAAGCATTTGAAAATTTATTCTGATTGTCTGACTTTTTTTCAATTTCAGTATTTTCTTTTTTTGATGCTGAATTCTTATCTTTATTAGTTTTTTCTTCGTCTTTTATATTTTCTTTTGTTTTCTCTTCAACTTTTATTGTAGATTCTTCATTTTTATTATCTTCACCTTTTGTCTCTTTCTTTTGAACATCTTTATTTTCATCTTTCTTGTTCTCGTCGTCTTTTTTATTATCTTCTGAGTTATTTGAAGCTTTTTTTCTTGTTTCATTCTTAACTTCAACTGCCTCTTTATACTCTTGTTTCTTTGTATCCAAAGCGTCCTGTGCTTGTTTTAATTTTTCCTCTGCTAATTTTATTGCTTCTTCATCACTAGTTTTTTTTGCTTTTTCATATTCTATTTTTAATTGTTGATAAGATTTCCTAGCTGCATTAAGTTCATGTCTTTTTTCTACAAACTGTCTTACTGCTTCCTTTTTTTCTTGCTGCATTTTAATTACTCTATCTAAATTTTCCTTTGCTTTTTCTGGCAAATTATCTTTTATACCATTAAGAAGCTCTATAGACTTTTCAGAAGTATTAAGTACTTCTTTTGCAATGTTTTCAACCTTTTCTATCTTTTTTTCATCATATTTTTCACTATCATCTAATTTTTCCGAAACTTCATCTAGTTTTTCATCTATTTTTTCCATGTTGCTTTTATATTCCTCAATACACTCTTCTGCCAGTTTATCCTCATCTTTTTCAGCCATCACTTGGCTTTCTCCTAGTCTTTCCTTTGAAACATCCAATAAAGTGTTAAGTTTGCTCTCATCTTTAAAAGATAAACTAGTTTTAATATCATCAAAAACTTTATCTATTGGATAAAGAAAACTATCAGGAGTTATTCCTGCTGCATCCTTAAAGTCTGCATTCTCTGCTGCAAATGAGTTTACACCTAAAGACAATACAAAACAAATTGTAAAAATTAAAGTTTTCTTCATATTATAAAACCTCCTCAAAATCTTTTTATACTTTTATACGAAAAATATGAAAAATTTATGGGGGTATTAAGTTAAATTATATAAAATATTTTATATAATTTTGTATTAAATATTTTATATAATTATGATATATTAAACCTAATACTATTTTGATAAAGCATATTAACATGTTTTTTAGCGAGGTGAAAAAATGGAGTTAGATCTGCTAAAAAGTTCTAACAGAGATGAATTTATAAAAAACAATTTAAATTTTATATATAAAATTTGCAATCAAATATGCAAAAGAAATTTAAGCACAGAAAATGACGATGAATTTAGTATAGCAATGATAGCCTTTAATAAGGCTTGTGATTCTTATAATAACAATAAGGGAAATTTTTACTCCTATGCAGCAGTACTTATAAAAAATGCTCTTATTGATTTTTTTAGAGAATCTTCCAATACGCCAAATCTAGTTTTTAACAATGAAGATACTAGTTTTGATTATATAGACTACAAAACTTCTATGAATGAATTTAATCTTCAAGTAGAAAATTTAATGCGGGCTGAAGAAATAAAAATGCTTACTGATGAACTTAATACATATAAAATAAGCTTTCTTGATTTAGTTAAATATTCTCCAAAACATATAGATACTAGGGACAAGCTTCTAAATATTGCTTTTAAGTGTAGTTCAGATACATACATAACACAGAGTTTAAAGCAAAAAAAACGGCTTCCCGTTAAGGAAGTTTGCATTTTAACAGGAAGTAATCGAAAATTAGTTGAAACCTGGAGAAAGTATATACTAGCTTTGATTCTAATTCTTTCCACTAAAGATTATCCTTATATAAAATCCTTCTTAAATATAGAAAAGGCTGGTGAAAATTATGACTAAAAAAGGAGTAGTATTAGAAATAAAAGATAATAAAGCCTTTATAATGACCCCATCTGGAGAATTTTTATGCTTAAAAATTAATGATATCATACCTAAAATAGGCGAAGTATTTGAAGGTGAAATTATATCTGACTTTAATAAAAACTATTCTAAAAGAAAAAAATTATTTCTTTTTGCTGCTTCTATTATATTTGCCCTAATTTTATCTGCTGGAACATTTATTTATATAACTCCTGTATCTGCAATAACAGTTAATATTAACCCTGAGATAAAGCTGGAAAGTAATCGTTGGAACAGGATAGTTAAAATTACCCCTCTCAATGAAGATGGGAAAAAACTATTAGAAAAAGTAAAAGTAAAAAACAAAAATTTAAATACTGCTATTATGGAAATAGTAAAGGAATGTAAAAAAGAAAATATAATTAATGATGAATATATATCTTCTGGTAAGGCTGTACAAATTTATATTCAAGGAAACTATCCTAATAAATCAATTATTAACAATTTAGAAAAACAGCTAACCAATGAAGGATTAAAAACAAAAATAATTGATTCAAAGGATAATGAAAAATCTACTGAAGATAAAAAAATTAATATTAATAATAAAAATAGTCTCGAAAAACCTTTAGAAGATGAAAAAAAGAAACCTTCTAAACAGCCTGAAGATAAACAAAAGGAATATATTAAAGAAGATAACTCTAAAGACCATGTAAATTCAAAAGCGCCAATAACAGATAACCCCAATACTCCTTCTAATTTAAAGGACAAAAATGATAATAAAAAAGAAAATACTATTCAAAATAAGCAATATGATAAAACTTCTAAGCAAAACAATGATAGTAATAAAAGTAATAATGATAATAATTCTAATTCCAAAAATGATAAAAAGGTACCTAATGCAAATAGTAGCGGCAATAATACTAAGTCAAAAAATAATAATGATAAATCACAAAATAAAAGGTAGAGAAATTATAGTCTCTACCTTTTATAATATAGGTTTAATCCTTTTAGGTATCAGCTACTATACGTCCGTCTTTTAAGGTTAATACACGATTACAATAACTAGAAACTTTTGGATCATGGGTAACAATTATTACTGTCTTATTATATGTCTTATTTATATTAACTAAAAGGTTCATTATATCTTCTCCAGTATTTTGATCTAAAGAACCTGTAGGTTCATCCGCTAATATGATTTCAGGGTTGTTGACTATAGCTCTTGCAATGGCTACTCTTTGCTGCTGCCCACCAGACAGTTGAGAAGGCTTTTTATTAATAATATCACCAAGGCCAACATTTCTTAAAGTTTCAGCAGATAAAGTTTTTCTTTTTCTATAAGGAATATTGGCATACATTAGTGGCAAAGATACATTATCTACTATAGAATATTCCTTAATTAATGCGAAATATTGGAATACAAAACCTATATATTTATTTCTTACTTTCCAAAGTTCATAACTAGGAATTTGTGATATTTTATTCTCATCAAGAATATACTCTCCTTCAGAAAAGTTATCCATACATCCTAATATATTTAGAAGAGTGCTTTTCCCAGCACCAGATGGGCCCATAACTGCTACCATTTCTCCCTTTTCTATATTTAAATCCACCTTATATAAAGCTGATAAATTGGTTTGTCCATCTTTATATATTTTGCTTATACCTTCTAATTGGATAAGTGCCATTATTCAACACCTCCTATTAAATCTTTAGGTGATAATTTTCTCATTTTTAAAATTGGAAGTACGCATGTTATTATACAAGTTATAAATGCAAAAATAAAATACAATATA
The DNA here is from genome assembly GCA_946405135.1 of uncultured Clostridiaceae bacterium. Classification (GTDB taxonomy): domain Bacteria; phylum Bacillota; class Clostridia; order Clostridiales; family Clostridiaceae; genus CAMJGD01. Next base: position 492,461 of record CAMJGD010000001.1, read on the forward strand.
ATTACAGGTATAGATATTTTAAATCCTCTTGGAAACACAGAAGTACTATTCGTATATCCCTTCATATTATATTTTTTATAATAAATTAGTATACTTAATGTTGATGAAATAAGAAATAACAATATATTTTCTACTACTACAAGATTAATTACTTTTTTCATGCTTCCACCACAAGCAAACCTTATCCCAAATTCTCTTTTTCTTCTGCTTATATAATTAACCATAGTAAATATTATAGATATAGAAGAAAATATTATAATAATTATGGCCAATGCCAAGATATGAAAAATATTTTCATTCATATAGGAAATATCATCTTCCACTACTTTATATATTTCTTTACAATCTATATCAATATTAAGTTCTTTTGCCTTAGCATTTATATCCTTCATAACTTTACTGCTGGCATCTTTATTTTTAGGCTTTATTATGGTACTTCCAAAACATAAATATCTCATTATATTATCTGATTCTTCTTCAAGACTTAAAGGATATATTATAAGCATATCTGTTTCTCTAAGATCTTCTACAGTCTCTCCTGTAGAACCAAGAAATTTATATTTTTCAGGAAGAAAACCTTTTACTCTATATTTTTGAGAATTATTTAGATATATACTATCATTCATAGAATAGAATTCCTTAAATCCCGCTCCTAATAAAACTCCCTTTTCTTCACTATTTTTTTTACTAAAATCAGCTGATGAAAGTCCCTTCCCTTGTTCTATTGGTATATTAAAAAAGTTATAAGAATTCTCATTTATTGCTATACATTCTATACATAATTTGCTTTCACTGTATTTACCATTATAAAAAAAGTTTAATTTATTATTTAATTTATCATAGTCCAAATTTTTGTCTTTTTCAACAATCCTGAACATGTAAGGCACATAGTTCCCAAAGTCCTCTACATATGGGTTAGACTTTATAAAGTTCATCAATTCATCTATTTTATTTATAGAAGAATTGATGGCTTTTTCACTAGGTAAAACCTGTTTAGGGTTTATGTATAAATTATTTATATCTATACTATTAGTTATATTCCTTTTAAACTCTACATTATTATTTTTTATTAAAATCCACTCAATTATAGAATAAAAAGCCATAGATAGTTGTAGTATTAGCAGAATAAATATAATTTTTTTACTTAATAACATTTTAAACGCTTCTCTAACGGTATCCATACATATACTCCTATTCTTTTAATATTGTAACTATTTTTGTCCTTAATACTAGAGCTGTAGAAATCGCAGTAATTATCATAATCGTTAACATAAGTAATATAAAAGTTAAAATCATATTTATAGGATTTAAACTAAGTTTAGTGGGAAAAAATACATTATAGCGACTTAAAAATATAGGATATAACATGATAGAAATTAAAAAACATATTAAATACAATTCTATCATTTCTGTGAGTATCATTTTATATATTTTATTATTACTAGCCCCCAGTGCTGACCTTAATGCTATTTCTTTTTTTCTATCTTCAATCAAAAAATAAATTGCTATAAATATACTTATAAAACATATAGCCCATATTTTTATTACAAATTTTAATGTTACTTTATTTCTGTACATGAAAATGCTTAATAGATTAGGGGATTTGTCTTCTTTCACAGAGTATTCTGCATCCTTATACTTATTTATACAATTAATGATGGATTGAACTTGCTCTGAACTTATGACATTACTACTGCTTATTCTAACTTTTAAGAAATTGCTTTCCAGCAAAGATTTTTTTAAGTCTTCAGGCATTATTTCTATAGGAAGGATAATAGTATTATCCTGCTTTGAATAATAGTTCTTTCTCCCTAATATGCCAGCAACCCAGTATTCCGTATTCATTATAGTTATAAATTTTTCTCCGCCTTTATCATAGGTAAACTGTTTAAGATTTTTCCCTATAATTATTCCATTTTTTTTGATAAGCTCCTGATTTTTATATAGCTTGCCTTCCTCCATTGGATATTTATATGCACTATCTGACACTAATATTTTTGCTGTAGATCTTTTATCTTCTACAGAAACTCCTATATCATTTAAATATATTTCACAACCTTGAAATACTTTAATATTCTCCAATATCTCCTTTGAATGAGAATTTTCCTTATAGAGTATATCTATGTCAATCAAATATTTTTCCATACTATCATCCTTAGATGAATAAAACCCCTCTTGCATATCATTTATTCCAAAGAGAAAAAAAACTATGGATATAGTGAATCCTAGCATTAATAATAATGTAGCTTCTTTTCTACTGTTCAACATTTTTAAAGTGTTAACTATATTTTTTATGAACAAAAATATCAGTCCTTTCTAAAGAAATCAGAAAAAAGACTTTCTCTTTTTAATTATTCAAACAATCTATTGCAAAATCTTATGATTAGGGTGAGATTCATGTACAATTCTCCTATAATAATCTAAATTAAAGCTTTAATTTAGATTATCATACCATTAATTACTTTATATGTAAATACATATAGAAGCTAATTGCAATTTATGTAAAATTAAGCATTAATTTTATGTAAAATATTAATTTATAAGAACTTTATTGGTTAATATTTAAAAATTCTCTAATTTTCAAAAATATTTAAAAAGAGTTTAATTTGCCTCAAATGGCAAAGAACATAGAAAACTATTTTAAAATAAAAGGTAGAGAGATTATAGTCTCTCTACCTTTTATTAAAACTTCTCCAAAAATCACCTTGCGTATCAATTATGTTCATTATGTCTTTGTAAGGTATTTTAAAAGTAGGAAATCCTGCTGCATAAGGTGCGATATCATAAGGATAAAAATAAATATATAGTGCATCTTCTGATACATAAAATGGCTGATTCCATTTTATTCCTTGATAAGTATCAGGAAATACATAAGAATACTCTGGATAATTTTTAATTTGATTTCCTATGATATCACTTATAACTTTTACATAATCACTGTATTTTTTAAAAAGATCTTTAAGTTCATAAAACCTTCCTTTTACTAAATCTACATGGGGGTAAACTCTTGAAGGCATACCATGAGCTGCTCCTAATTGATAATTATATCCCTCTAACTTCAATACTAATAAGTGTTTCTTAAAAAATTCTATGGTGAAATTTCCTAAATAGTTATAGTCAAGTTGTATATTCCCTTGAACAGGCTTTATCTGTGATAACTTCTTAAGAGCCTGATTAACTTTTCTTTCTTCTATTTTATCTAACATACCAATAATCTGAGGATAGTATACTAAATAGTCTTTATTAGGTTTATATTTTTTCTCTATAACTTTTATATTACTGTTTAGAGGAATAACTTCATTTTGCCTCCATATTAATCTGCCTTGTTTATCATAATAAGATATTCTATAATCTACCTCTGCTTTTATTAAACCATTTTTTATAGTTAATACTCCAATGCCACTTATTATAGGTAGTTTCTCTACTTTAGCACCCCTCTTATCAATAAAAAATGTGTTTTTATCATCGTATGCTGAAGCAAAACCATGATCATAATTAGATATTCCATAGTATATAAAATCCGTAAATAAATTTCCTTCTGTATCCCCTATGCCATATTTAGAACCTATATAAGGTTTATCTTTCTCTATAGATTTTCCTACAGCAACTCTATGTTCTCCTAATAACATTATATAATTGTACTTAGGTCTTATTGCATAACTCCCATTTTCATCTATAAGTCCATATTGATTTATAATATTTTCTAAATCACTTATATTTACCACACTTCTACTCTCCATAAAAGGTTGAACTGATGAAAATTTAGGTTCTATAACTACATTACCTTTTTCATCTATAAAACCAAATTTACCCCCAGTATTTTTCTGAAAAGCCATAAGTCCATCACTAAGACTACCTACAGAAGCATAATTATACTTATTTAAACTTTCCCCATTAATTCCTATTAATTCATAGTCATAAGGCTTTATCTTTACCACAGCTTTTCCCTTATTAAAATCGCTGGCATATTGATATTTCGCTGGTATTATCTCCCTACCTAGCTTATCTAGATACCCATAAAGATATTGGTCTTTAGAATATACCATACTATATTGAGCACGTCCTTCTTTAAAATCTGATATATAATTATAATTTTTATGGGTTATCTCCTTTCCTTTTTCATCAATCACCTTAAATCCTTTGTCATTTATAACTATAGCTCTTCCTTCCGAAAATTCACTTATAGAGGTATATTTAGGCTCTACCACATAGCCACCCCATGAATTTATAATTCCATAAAGATTATTCTTCCTTACAATAGCAAGTCCATTATCTTGAAAATCCAATGCAGAATCATAAGATGGGTTTATCATAATCCTTGCTCTATTATCAATATATCCCCATTTAATTCCCTTTAGAGTATTAATAGAAGCTGGATACAAATTTATAGTGTTAGTTCCTGAACTTGGAATTTTATACATCATAATAGCTCTTACCTTTATGAATTGCTTTTAAAAATATTATATGAAATATTAATGTTATAGGTTACTAAAAATTGATAAAAACATACTTAATTTGCTTCTATGCTGCAAAGGGAAATCCCTATCAAAGCCATAGAGTTTGATAGGGATTTCCCTTTGCAGTATAAATTTTTTCAAGTACTTCTATTACATTTATTACATTATATTTATCTTTTTAAATCAAAGTTTTTCTATTTTGTATTGATGTTAATATATTTAAATACCTAAAAGTTTCTTTGTATGCTCCTCTACCATTTCAGGAGTAACATCTTTTCTTCTTGCAACACCTGTATCTATAGCTGCTTTTGCAACACCAGCTGCTACCTTTGGCGCTATTCTTAAATCAAAAGCTTCAGGAATAACATATTCTGGCTTTAACTTTTCTTCTCCTACTAATTCTGCTATAGCATAAGCTGCCGCCATTTTCATTTCATCATTTATCTCAGAAGCACGTACATCAAGAGCTCCTCTAAATATTCCTGGAAATGCTAATACATTGTTAACCTGATTAGGAAAATCTGATCTTCCTGTGCATACTACTTTAGCTCCTGCCGCTATAGCATCTTCCGGTAATATCTCTGGATTTGGATTTGCCATAGCCATAATAATAGCATCCCTATTCATAGATTTAACCATTTCTTTTGTAACACAATTTGCAACAGATACTCCTAAAAATACATCTGCTCCCTTTAATACTTCAGCTAAATTTCCTTTTACTAAATTCTTATTTGTTATATTAGCCATCTCATCTTTATATTTATTCATTCCTTCTGGTCTTCCCTTATATATTGCGCCTTTGGAGTCACATAATATAAGATCCTTTGCTCCCATCTTTAAAATCAACTTTGATATAGCTGTTCCTGCAGCACCTGCTCCATTTACTACTACTGTTATATCTTCAAATTTCTTATTTACAATTTTTAATGCATTTATAAGGCAAGCAGTTGAAACTACTGCAGTACCATGCTGATCATCATGAAATATAGGTATATTTGATATTTGCTTAAGTCTTTCTTCTATTTCAAAACATTCTGGGGCTTTAATATCTTCTAAGTTTACTCCTCCAAAACCAGGCTCCATAAGTTTTACAGTTTCTACAATCTTATTTATATCCTTAGTATCTAGACAGATTGGAAAAGCATCTACTCCTCCAAAAGCTTTAAATAAAACTGCTTTTCCTTCCATAACTGGCAGTCCTGCTCCTGCTCCTATATCTCCAAGACCTAATACTGCAGTACCATTAGTCACTACTGCTACCATGTTTCCTTTAGATGTATATTCATATATATCTAAAGGATTTCTTTGAATTTCTAAGCAAGGCTCTGCTACTCCTGGTGTATATGCCATAGTCAAGTCCTGATTATTTCTAACAGGCACTTTACATTTAATTTCAATTTTCCCCTGATAATCTTTATGGAATTTTAGTGCTTTCTCTTTTAAGTTTCCCATGATAAAATCCTCCTATACTTTAGTTTGCTACAAGACATTTTGTAACTATACCTGGCTCTGTCATAGCCATAGCATCAAGCACTTCATCTATTTTTTCTTCATCTAGCAATCCTAACTTTAATATTATTTCTCTTACTGGCTCTTCTGTTTTCATAGCTATTTTTGCAATTCTTGCTGCTTCCTTATAACCTATATATGGACAAAGAGCTGTAACTATGCCTACGCTATTTTCAACCAAGTTCTTGCATCTTTTTTTATTAGCTGTTATTCCTATTATACAATTATTAATAAAAGTATTCACTCCATTTGTTAAAGTTTCTATGGATTCAAACAAATTATAGAATATAACTGGTTCAAATGCATTTAATTCCAATTGTCCAGCTTCTGCAGCCATAGTTATGGTCATATCATTTCCTATAATATTAAAGGCTATTTGATTTACCACTTCAGGTATTACAGGATTGACCTTTCCTGGCATTATAGAAGATCCATTTTGCTTTGGAGGAAGATTTATTTCTCCAAAACCTGTTCTTGGGCCTGAAGACATAAGTCTTAAATCATTTGCTATTTTTGATAAGTTTACAGCGCAAGTTTTAATACTTCCAGACACTTCTACAAAACCATCTAAGTTTTGAGTCCCATCTACCAAATTATTCGCTTGTTTTAGTGATATACCAGTAACTTTTGAAAGATTAGGTACTATACCGTTTTCATATTGTTTATCTGCATTTATGCCTGTACCTATAGCTGTAGCACCCATATTTACAACTTTTAAGCTTTCCATTGCATTTTCAAGTCTTTTAATGTCTCTACCTATTACTGCACTATATGCTGCAAATTCTTGTCCTAATCTTATAGGCACTGCATCCTGCATCTGAGTCCTTCCCATCTTTATAACTTGGTCAAACTCCTGACTCTTGTTTACTAACGCTTCATGAAGTTTCATAAGCTGCTTTATTGCTTTTGGAAGAAGATTTAATGCAGTTATTTTTCCTGCTGTAGGAATAACATCATTAGTAGATTGTCCCATATTTACATGATCGTTAGGATGGACTATACTATAGTTTCCCTTTTCTCCACCTAAAATCTCAATAGCTCTATTTGCAATTACCTCATTAGCATTCATATTCATAGAAGTTCCTGCACCGCCTTGAATAGGATCTGTTATAAATTCATCATAAAATCTGCCATCTATTATTTCATCACAAGCTTCTACTATAGCATTTTGAATACTTTTATCTAAAAGTCCAACTTCTGCATTAGTTATTGCAGATGCCTTTTTTATTTCTGCAAGACTTCTTACAAATTCCTTATGAATTTTTAATCCTGTTATTTTGAAATTTTCCACCGCTCTCAAAGTTTGTACACCGTAATATGCGTCCTTGGGTAGCTTTCTAGTTCCTATAGAATCACTTTCTATTCTGAAATCCTTTTCTTCATTAAATAATTGCTCCATAAAATAACCTCCAAAATAAATCTAAAATTGCTGTAAAAAAAATTATAATTAAATCTCTTATGAATTATTTCCTTCATTTTTCATTATATTACTTTCAATTGTTAAAATCAACATGTTTTGCAAGATTTATTTCATTTTTGAATTTTCCTTTTCAAATCTACATTTATAGATATGTGATATCTATTGAATTTTACAATAAATTATGATATATTTTATTCCGTTATAATTATGCACAAAACTGTGAATAATGGTATATTTATAACCTTAAGGGTTTTATTTTTTTTGCAATAAAACATATATTAACTAAAAGGAGTTGTTAAGGTGTGACAGGAGATGTTTTTGTTCAATTATCAAATGTTTGTAAAAGTTTTGGTTCAGAGGATGCAGTAGTTAAAGGCTTGAATCTGGATATTAAAAAAGGTGAATTTTTAACATTATTAGGTCCTAGTGGTTGTGGTAAAACTACTACTTTGCGCATGATTGCCGGCTTTGAAATTCCAACCAGTGGAAACATTGTAATTGATGGGGAAGATATAACCTACAAATTACCTAATGAACGATGTGTTAACACAGTATTTCAAAGCTATGCTTTATTTCCTCATATGAATATCTATGACAATATAGCCTTTGGCCTAAAGATGAAAAAGACTTCCAAGAGCGAAATAAAAAGGATAGTATCTGAAATACTAAAAATAGTTCAATTGGAAGGTTTTGAAAACAGAATGCCTTCTCAAATGAGCGGTGGTCAAATGCAACGTGTAGCTATAGCTAGAGCTATAGTAAATAATCCAAAAGTTTTGCTTTTGGATGAACCTCTTGGAGCACTGGATTTAAAACTTCGCAAGCAGATGCAATTAGAATTAAAGCATCTTCAAAGAAAATTAGGTATTACTTTTATATTTGTAACCCATGATCAAGAAGAAGCTCTTACTATGTCCGACAGAATAGTAGTTATGAATGAAGGTCTTATAGAGCAAGTAGGTACTCCTGAAGAACTCTATGAAAAACCTAAAACAAAATTTGTAGCAAGTTTTCTAGGTGAAACAAATTTGCTAGAAGGAGAAGTAGTAAAAGTCAAAGAAAAAGAAGTACTTCTTCACCTTCCACAAGAGGACGATATCATAAGAATACCTAATTTAAGTTATATTTTAGGAAATAAATTTACTGTATCTGTAAGACCAGAAAGAATAAAGATAAAACAGAATTTTGATGAAGATGATGTTTATTTAGAATGTAGATTTAAAGAACGAATATATACAGGCTCTTCTATAAAAACAGTATTAACTATGAAAAATGGTAGAGAAATAGTAGCCAATGAACCTCTGGATCAAGGCTTTCAATTTAGAAATGATACTGATGTTGTTTATGCCACATGGAAAACAACTCATAATATAGTAATCAAGGCTTAAGGAGGGTTGGATATGAAAAAGAAACTCTCTAGAAAAAATATACTAGGTGCCCTAGCCACATTAATGCCTATAATAATATGGATGAGTGCTTTTTTCCTGATACCTTTGATTTTTATTATTATAATAAGTTTTTGTAGTAGAGGAGAAGTTGGAAATATAGTATATACTTTTACATTAAATAACTATTTAAAACTCATAAATCCTTTATACATAAAAATATTTGTAAATTCTTTGCTTATTGCTGTTTTTACCACATTGCTTTGCCTAGTTTTTGGTTATCCTTTTGCTTTTATAATTGCTAAATCAAAAAAACAATATAAGCCTTTACTTTTATTGCTTATTATACTTCCTTTTTGGACTAACTCTCTTATAAGGACTTATGCCATGATTATATTATTAAGGACAGAAGGTATAATCAATTCTGTTTTATTAAATTTAAACTTAATAAAAGAACCTTTAAAACTTATGTATAATAATGCTGCCGTAATGATTGGAATGTTATATATGATGTTTCCCTTTATGGTACTTCCACTATATGCCTCTATAGAAAAATTGGATATGCGATTTATTGAAGCTTCTAGAGATCTAGGAGCTAATGGATTTAAGAGTTTTCTATATGTAACTCTTCCCTTGACTAAAAGTGGAATATTATCTGGCTCTCTTTTAGTCTTTGTGCCTACCTTAGGTTTGTTCTTTATAACAGACCTTATGGGTGGAAGTAAAGTTGTACTTATGAGCAATTTGATTAAAAATCAATTCCTTACGGCCCGAGACTGGCCTTTTGGATCTGCCATATCTGTAGTATTGATACTTATAATGGTAATATTTATGCTGATATATTCTAAATTAGGTGGCACAAAAGAAAGAGGGGGGATACTTTAATAATGAAAAAATCTAACTCTTTAAAATTTATATATGCATTTTTAATATATATGTTTTTATATATACCTATTATAATTCTTATAGCATTTTCTTTTAATAAATCTAAATTAAATGTCCAATGGACAGGCTTTACCTTCAAATGGTACAAAAGTCTAATTGAAAATGCAGGTATATTAGAAGCAGTTAAAAATTCCTTTATAGTAGCCATAGTAAGCACTATATTTTCTGTAATACTAGGCACAATAACTGCGGTTGGGCTATATAGATATAAATTTAAGGGTAAAAATCTATTGGATACACTGCTTTATCTTCCATTAGTAATACCTGAAATTGTAATGGGCATATCCCTTCTGGTTTTATTTTCTGCAATAAATATACCAAAAGGTATGACCACACTTATCATTGCCCATATAACCTTTAGCGTATCCTATGTAATAAGTGTAGTTAAAGCAAGGCTTGATGGATTTGATAAATCCGTGGAAGAAGCTGCTGTAGATTTAGGTGCATCTTCCCTTCAAACTTTCTTTCTGATTACACTACCCATTATTGCCCCTGGGGTAATAGCTGGTGCATTACTAGCTTTTACTCTATCACTAGATGATGTAATTATAAGCTTTTTTGTGTCTGCTCCAGGAAGTACAACCTTACCTTTAAAGGTGTTCTCCATGGTAAAATTTGGGGTTACTCCCGAAATAAATGCACTATCAACTATTATTCTTTTAATAACAGTACTGGCTCTTTCACTATCTTTAATGCTTAAAAATACAAATCTTAATATAAGGAAGATGTCTATAATATTAAGTTTACTTTTTATAATCGTAGGAGGATTAAGCTATAGTGTCTGGGCTATAGGAAAACCTAAAGAACCTAAAGAAGTTTTGAATGTATTCAATTGGTCGGAATATTTACCTCAATCTGTAATAGACAAGTTTGAAGAAACCTATAACATTAAAGTAAACTACAGCACCTTTTCCTCTAATGAAGAAATGTTAGCAAAGCTTATGGCTGGTGGTAGTCAGTATGACATAGCAGTAGCCAGCGACTTTATGGTAGAGGTACTATCCAAACAGGGAATAATAAATGAAATAAATAAAGATAATATTCCTAACCTTAAAAATATAGGAAATGAATTTTTAAATCTTCCCTTTGATCCAGGCAATAAATATAGTTTACCTTACATGTGGTTAGCAGGCATAATAGCTGTAGATACTTCCAAAGTTCCAGAAAACTCCATAACAAGTTACGCTGATCTTTGGAAACCTGAATTTAAAAATTCCATAACTCTTTTAGATGATGAAAGAATAATAATAGGCATGACTTTAAAAAAATTAGGATACTCTTTAAATGAAACAGACCCTGAAGCATTAAAAAAAGCAAAATCAGAGCTTAAAAAACTTCAAGCAAATGTTAAAGCCTACGACAGTGATAGCCCTAAAACCACTCTAATAAATGGAGAATCTAAAATGATATTTGCTTGGGGTGCAGAAGGCAATCTAGCAAAGAGAGAAAATAAAAATATTAAAATGGTTATTCCAAAGGAAGGCCTATTCCTTCAGCAGGATAACTTCGTAATTCCTAAAACTGCCAAGAATGTTAAAGCTGCAGAACTATTTATAAACTTTATAATGGAGCCTGAAATAAGTGCAGAAATATCTAAGACTTTCCCTTATGGAAATCCTAATGTAGCTGCTTACCCTTTAATACCAAAAGATATCATGAATGATATAGGAATATATCCAGCAAAGGAAGATCTTAGAAGAGGAGAATACCTAAAAGATATTGGAGATTCTATTAAATTATTTGATAGCATTTGGTCTGAAGTAAAACAATAATATAATTTTAAAAGAGGATATATGCTTAAGAGCTCTATTATCATACTTATTAATAAGATTATTTAAATTAACTTATTAATAAAATTATATAGAAAATCCAGCATATATCCTCTTTATTTAAAATTTATAAAATGCAGAATGAATCTTCTTATAGTACTACAACATTAACCTTCTTCTAATTCAGACACATTTACTGTAAATTTTTCATCTGTTTCTAAATCCCTTACCATAGCCTGGTTGCTTGCCTCAACTACATTTTCTATCCAAACAGGAGCCTTTTTATAGTTTACATTGATAACTCCTAGTGAATTAACAATTTCATTAGTTCTTTTCATATCCATAACTAGTTCCCCTTCTTTTCTAAAATGATAATATTATTATGTGCATACAAGTTTAATATATTCATTTTAAAAATCTTACGCTCTAAGAATTGCTATGGAAATATGCCGCCTTTTAGGTAAGCCAGATTTATTAATACTAAATATCAATACCCAAAAACTTTTTTACTAATAAACCTATTACAAAAGAAAGTGCTGCTACGCTTAAACTTATACCAGCCATTTCACCAAATCTTTTTTTAAAGGAAAGATCTTTTGCTATAGATATATAATAATTAAAAGCTGCTATTATTCCTACAACCAATGTAAGCATAATAATAAGAGCTGAACTATACATTTTTTCTGGCAATAAAAGATATGGAAGAATTAAAATTATTACCGTTATTAAATAAGCTATTCCTGTATATGTGGCAGAGCGTCCAGCATTCTTATCTCCTTCCGACCGAGAAGATAAAAACTCTGAAGAAGCCATAGATAAAGTAGCCGATATACCTGTAATGAGTCCAGCCAATGAAATTAGCCTATTGCTTTGCATAGCATAAGTATATCCTGCTAGACTTCCTGTAAATTCTACTAAGGCATCATTTAATCCTAATACAATGGACCCTACATATTGCAGACGCTCTTCATCTAGTATAGATATTAACTCCTGCTCATGTACTAACTCATCATTTAATATATCAATAGTTTCAGGAATTTCATTTGCTAAAATGTTTCCAATTTCCTCATTTAATTGATAAGCATTTAATCTTCTTTCCATCTGCTTAATAGCAAAAGTATATCCCAAAATCTTAGCAATACATGTATAATAGAAAACCTTTAATTTTGATGGCTTGACCTCAACTTTTGTGTACCTTTTCCATATGTCATAATGTTTCTGTTCTTCATCTGCTATGTTAAGAAGAATGCTACGATTTTTATCATCTTTAATGTACTTTGCAATATTTAAATATATTTGTCTTTCAGTAATTTCACCCATTTGCAAATGTTCTACTATATTTCTTAATTTATTATCAATCACATAAACACCTCATTTAAAATAAAAGCTTAAATAGCTATAGCTTCTAGAAAATCTCAAATTAATTTTTCTTTTTTAAAACTATTTACTTGTACTATTTAAGAATTACAATTTTTTAATTTTTACAAACTTAATTTTACACAATTATAGCTTATACAATTAGTATAATTCTCCAAATGTGGGGTGTCAATATAGATTAACAATTTTATAAAAATATTATAACTGTAGCTTACACAACAGTTACTTGATATCCTATCTACTATCACAAAACTCTAAGATTCTGTCATAATAAAAAGTTGATATCTAGACGATAAGAAAACAAATTTAATTTCGAATGTTAAAAATCGGAATACATGACTGGCAATATTGTGTTCTCTAAATTTATACCTATGTCACAATAAAAAGTTGATGTTAGGCAATGGTATGGAATAAAAATTAGTGAGATTAGAATCCTGTCACAAGGAAAAGTTGATGCCAACATCCAATATTTTAATGATAGTAGTACATATTCTATTTTATGTCACAAAAAAATAGATGTAACTTGCAGTTAGCCCAATTGATAAAATTTGGAACATTTCAATCCTTTAATTCCTATGATTTATACACTCAACTAGCAGTATCAAGTATGCTTCAATAAAAGTAATCTCTTGATTCCTGTTAATTTATATGCCTTGTACATGTTCTTTAACAAAAAATTCCTATCAATTTAATACATATCCTTACAGCTTAAGTATCTTATAAATAATTTTATTAAAACCTTATAAAATAACACTATTATAAAATTACATCATATATTAATTTATGACATTTTTCTCTTGCATATTATTTGTCAAACAAAATTTATTTAAACATTTCATAATTATATAATTTCGCACTTATTTTTTTATATAATTTTCTAGTTATGTGTACTAATGCTTATGTAATCTCATATTTATATAACCTAATGTTTATGTAATTTCATGTTTATATAACTTAATACTTATATATTAAGTCTTAACTATTATAAAATATATTCTGCTATGTCTTGTCTATATTAAATTTTTAGAGTAACAAAATTTTGTCTGATTTTTTTAATTTTTTAAGCTACAGATTTTACTTCTTTAAAATCGCAAACTCTTAGTTTTTCT
>CAMJGD010000002.1 GCA_946405135.1 uncultured Clostridiaceae bacterium
CATCAACCTATCATAGTCTTCTGAAGATTTTCTTCCTTGTATCTGTTCTAATCTTATTTCTAGATCTTCTTTACTCTCTTTTATTTCATTATTATCTTTATCTAAATTAGTGTTTTTACCAAAATCTCCTGGTTTTATGTCATTACTCTTATCTGATTCCTTTAATCTGCTACTTAGCGTTTTTTCATTCCAATCTATATTATTTTCCGAAGTCTTTCGATCATGAACCTGATTTAATCCTTTTTCTAAATCTTCTCTGCTTTCTTTTCTCTCATAAATTTTAGTATTACTATCGAAATTTTTATTATTATTTTTATCTAAATTAGCATTTTTTCCGAAATCCTCTGGTTTTATGTCATTACTCTTATCTGATTCCTTTAATTTGTTATCTTCCTTTTTTTTATTCCAGTCTATATTGTTTTTATCATTATTAATAGATGCTTCATCTATTTTTTTATCTGACCTATTCAATTTATTTGAGAAATGCTGTTTTTCAAAATCCTTCTCACTAACTTTTTTCCCATTGTGACTTTTAGACAAATTATCATTAGTACCTTCATTTTTATCAAATTGATGCTTACTTATTTCCTTCTTTTCATTTCCTTCTTTTATATTAAAAGTAACTTTTTCATCTTTATTAGATTCTAGCTTTTTATCACTGTCATTTTTTATTTCGTCTTTCATTCATCCATTCCCCCGCCTAATGCCTATCTTCTTGGCAAGCCCTTCTGTAAATCATATATTGCATTTTTAGGATCTTCTCTTAAATATATTAAATAATTATATGCTCCTATAGGTTTAAGAAATGTTTTATCAACTAGTTGTTCAGCTGTATATCCTTCTACGGATACTTTTTTCCCTTCTTCGTTACAATAATTTCCGGTCTTTGTATAATTATAAAACTCTTTTAATATATCATCATGTCGAGCTAACTTAGCATACATTTCATACGCTATTTTTTCACTTTTTCCTAATTTAACAATAAAATAATTTATTATTTCCTGTTTTATCAACATATTCCCTCCATCTTGATATACTTTATAATTACTTCCTTTTGTTGTGCTAAAGTCAAATCCGAATAATTTAAAATATATCCTAACAAACATAGTTTTTCATGCAGTGACATCTTTATATTCCATGTATCTTCTACATAGCTTAAACAAGATTTTAGCGCATTCTCGCTAAAATTATACTCTTTTAGCACTGAAGAAAATCTATCAAAATCTTCCGATGCTAACTTATTATCATTTAAACATTTCTCAATAATTGAATAGCTATTACACTTATTTCTACAATAACTACATGAAGATAATTTATTGTATTTTATACTATATTCGCCTATATCTTGTTCAATAACTTTCTTTATTTTTTCAATAACTTGTGTCCTTGTAAAATCATACTTGTTTTTAACAAGGGGCATCTTCACTAACTTAGGTCTATTATCGCCTTCTGAGTAAACTGCTGCACATCCTCTATTCAATGCACTAAGATGCTCAATCTGTTCATCAGTCATATTCATTGATTTTCCTACTGCTTGCCTATCTTCTTCCATTACAGTTCTGTGAACTATTTTTAAGTTAGTATTTTTTAAAGTATCTGATGCTAACTTTGTTGGTATCTGATCAGCTATCAGTATTCCCTGCCCATAACTACGAATTTCAGCAAGTAAATTACAGAAAAATTCCACTGCTTTCGCTCTTGGGTTTGCATCCTCTCCTCCACCTGAGGAAACATTTTTAAGCAATCTATGAGCTTCTTCAATAATTAGCAAATGTTCTAATCCTTTAGTTTTTCCTAACATAGAACGTCTATACTCATAAAGTTGGACCATTACAATTCCAATTACAAATGCTTTAACTTCATCATCCCCTATATCTTCAAGTTCCATTACAGCTGGAATATTTAAAAGAATATCAAAAGGAATAGATTTATCCGTATCAAGCATTGCCCCTTTACCGCCAACCCTAAGCGAATTAATTCTTGCTTGAAGGGCAGCTTTAACATTTGACTGTATTTCATTATGATATCCTAATCTGTCAGTAACAATTTCAACTTTATAATATAAATCTTCTAAAGTAGGAAAATCATTTCTTCCTAAGGTATTTATGCCTCTTAAAACATCCCATCCTCTATCTTCATAAACTTCATATACACATGTTTCTAAAACATATGGCATAGGAGGATATAACTCAAAACTAGCTTTAAATGTTGATAGAAGATAATCTATATGAGTTTGTAACGATACGTCACCTATTACTTCAAATGGATTGATTCTATACGGTATAGAATCTTTACCTTCAGAACCTAATGTAAATAAATACAAATCTTTAAATCCATCTAAATTAGCTAATTCCCAATATTCACGTTTTGCTGATTCAATTGCTAAAAATGGTTTATTATGTTCATTCCACAACGTGCTTAATAAACTTTTAGATGTATTAGTTTTTCCTCCACCAGTTATACCAATTATTAATCCATGCCTAGTTAAATCATCTAAATCCATATTGTATTTATTATCAATCAACTTATTTCCATTGATAATATTACCTATTACAAAATTTCCATTACTTCGTCTTTCAGCAACTTCGAATTCAACAAAATGATTTATATAATATCCTGGTACCTCTTGCCGAGGTATTTGACATAAAGTTGCTACATCATTACTATTCAATATACTTTGATATTTATATTTAAAACAATCTACTTTAAAACCATTATTTTCAATCCATATTCCTACTGGATGATTTTCTGCATCGCTTGCTATATCTGATACAAAATTTAGCTCATTTATAATGTTTGATATTCCATTTATATCTATACATCTAATAGATTCAGGTTTAGAGTCTTCCCCTGAAAAAATAGACTTTAACAAGTTTTTTAATTTATCATTAGTAAAATCATCATCAGCTACATAATAAGGGCATACTCTCCACATTCCTCGTGAAATCCCTTGTTTTAACTTTTCTTCTAATATTCCAACATTCTCTAAATAATTTTTTGAAAAAAAATCCTCACTCTCAATTACCTGATTTCCAAAAGTTCCTCCAGTAACTGACTGTTTTAAAGTTTTACTTATTTCATTTAATTCACTTAGAATCTTCTGATGAGATAGAAATGTTTGCGTTGGACTTAATGCCTTAGCTACCAAAATATAAGCCCAATTGTGACCGAATAATCCCTTAATTAATCGTTCAACTTGAAAATTTGGTGTTTCACCTACTGTTTTATCTGTTGGATTTCCAGTAATGATTCCTCCCACGCTGCTTATATTCTTTAGCTCATTTAATATTTGAAATGTTTCATATGGTTCTAAATCAATATATGGATATGATGCATTTAATGATGCCTCTAGTGAAGCAGCTGCTGGCTTGGATACTCCAAGCAATAGTGAAATTTTATTTTTATCACTCATTAAAATGTATGAAAATGTCATTCCAAATTTAGAAATACTATTAATTATATCAGCTAAAATAGAATTAAAATCTTTTAAATCATAATGTATCCAAAAATCTGTTAATCCTTTTACTCTATAAAAAATCAGCTCGTCGCTTTCCTCTAATGTCATTGGTGAAATGCTTTTTTCACGCTCTAAATAGTTTCTACTAATGTAATTCACCTTATCCTTAATATCTAAATTGCTAGTTGACTTATCAAACACCATTTCACCCCCTATTTTTATTTATCCTTTTTCCCAAAAATGCCCTTAATCGGGGTTACAATCATGAAATATAAGAATACTAGCATCCCACCAATCATAATAATAAAACTTAACATATTTGCAAAAACTTGTCCCCAATTAACTTGAGTTAGCCTATAGATAGTATAAATAACAGTTAAAAATAGCATCCAAATTACAACAGGACTTATAGCATGATTAATTTTTAAATAAGTATTGCTAGTATTATTGTGAATTTTTTTTGCTATAATTGTTCCATTCTTATCTTTCTTTCCCCATACTTTAACTACATTATTTTCTGGCAGCTTGCCTTTAGCTATCTTTCCATATACTATTACTTCTGTACCTGTTTGATTATCTCCAGAATTTAATCCCCATCCTTTATAAACTTGAAAAGTATTTACGGTATTTCCTAATGTAAATGGTAATCCTAGAAATAAACTTCTAAATAGTTTTGTTATAAAAAATGTAGATATTTCTTGCTCAAAAAAATTTTTAACAATTCCCTCTACATCTGGCTCATTTTTATTTTGAGTAAGTCTTTCAGATTTTTCTTTTTTAGAATTTGGCTTATCCAATTTATCTGTAATTTCATTTTCCTCTTTCTTAAAAGTGTCAAAATCGAAAAAACTTTTTTCTTTAAAAACATCGTTTTCTTTTATGCTATTACTTGTTTCATCACAATTATTATTTGTTGAACAATCAAAGTAATTTGAATATGGATCTTCTTCTGCAGCTGTAGAAGCATTATTTGTAGTATTATTCAAACTATCCTCTGATTCACCATCAACTTTTCTTAAAAAATTCCCACACTTAGGGCATTTTGCTATATTATCTTTGTATACTTCATTGTTATTACAATTTATGCATTTCTTTGACATATTATCCTCCATAACTTCTACATATGTTTACAAAATATTATATAATAATACATAAAACTTTTACATCTATAAATTATAAAAGCTTTTTATTGATATATCAATATTTTTTTCTATTTTAAATACATTTAATTTTTCTGTATCTATAAGCATTTTATATTTATGAAAATAAAGAAAACAAGGCAGCTTTTATATTTTGTTTTTAAATATCCATAAACACCATTGATGTAACTCTTTATAAAAGCTTTCTTCTGTGACACAAGATACCTATCAAGTCATTTAAACTCAACATATAACTATAATTATGTTGTTAGTTTTCAATATTTCTTTATGATTTTAATAAATTTTAAAAGTAATCGTCAAAAAATTTTCGCATAGAATTAATAAAAATAAACCCAGTAATAGAGCTTGCTGCTCATTCTACTGGGTTTTAAAAAGGTAATCCAAACATCTCTATGGAATAATCCCAAACATCTTCATTCCAATTAACATAATAGGCATATCCGCTAAAATGTGCACTATCCAAGAGTTAATGAAATTCTCTGATTTTGTGTCAATAAAATTAAATATAAATCCTACACCGATAAGTCCTATTAATGATAATAGTATTAGCCAGATGTTAAACCAGGACTTGAAAATAGCAATATGATATAATGCAAAAAGCAGTGAAGAGTACACATATGCTGTTTTTTTTAACTTTAATTCATATAGATTCAAAAATATAAATCCTCTAAAAAAGAATTCTTCCAAAAATGAATTACCAAAAGTAATATACAATGCTACAAAAATAAAATTAACAGGAGTAACCTTAGACTTATTTTGTAGATCCTGTGCAATACCTTGTAAATCAATAACATTTTTTAATACAAAATAAGTTGTAAGTATTACTGAAAAACTCATAATCCCTAAAACAATGCCCATTTTTAATTGTTTTTTTTCTAATTTTTTATAATTAAAGGCCAATTTAAAATTTACATTTTTATGTAGCCGCATATAAATATAGGGTATGATTGTAAATAACATTAACTTTACAAATGTCTTTGCTAAATAATTTACTTCCACCACTTGCTCCACATAATACAATGACGCACATGCTGTTAATGAAGTTATCAGTATATATTTAAATTTTTTATCCATATTTATTTTATTCTACCTCTCTTATATACTATATTCATTTTTATACTTCAAAATTTCATTTGCAAGCTTAATATAAAACTTTTTCCACTCAAATTTTTCTTCCATTTCTATATCCCCGCCTGATTTAACAAAGATAATTCCCTATCTTTCTTTTTTTAATACAAATATATCTTCTTCCATATTACTTTTCTTTTGTTTCTCGTACAAGTTGTAAATTCATATTTTAAACATCTTATTTAGTGCCTTCAATACCAAGTACTTCTTATTATTTTCACATAATATAGCTTTTTAAAAATCACATATTTATATTTTACTTTTAAAAAATCTAAACATACTGTAGTCATAATCCATTATAGATTCTAAAAAGCTCATAGCACACCTTTTGCATGTTTAGATTTTTTTAATTACCTATGTAAAAACCCTATTTATATTAGTTGCAAAAAGCTTTAATATCTCAAACTCTCTTGAAGTAAGCTTCAAGTCTTTTCCTCTTTTAGTAACGGTAAAGTTTAAAACATCTATGTTTAGATCCTTGATATTTATAATATCTTCTTTCTTCTCTTGAGCTATAGGAGTTATGTACTTTGTAGCCCTTCTTATATTTGCTTTAATTCGTGCAGAAACCTCAACTAAAGAAAAGGGTTTAGCTATGTAATCATCCGCTCCAAATCCTAATCCTAATGCCTTATCTAAATCACTGTCTTTTGCTGATATAATTAAAATAGGTGTTAAATCCTTTTCCCGTATAATTTTCAGTACAGTCATTCCATCAATTTTAGGAATCATAAGGTCTAATAATAATAAATCAAACTTTTCATAGTTAAACATATCAATAGCCTCTTGTCCGTCGTAGGCTACCTTAACCTGAAAACCTTCATTAATTAAATAATTCTTTAGCATATCACTAACAGAAATATCATCCTCAACAATTAAAATATTATTCATATTCATCTCCATATTTTCAATATAATCAACTAATATTATAACACCCTTTACTATATTGTTACAAAGTGAGTAGGAGAATCTGAATAGTTGCGAAACACTTGGAATTAAATAGAACATAAAATACTGTAAGACTCATTTTTGAATAATGCGGTACTTTATGGCTTTATTTATTTTTATAGAAGATGCCCGTAAAACCACTATTGTTTATTCAAATAGGTAATAAAATAGAGGATAAATAAGTATACATTATACTTTCTATCCTCTGATTATTATAGTCTATTTAAGTTTATGTAGGTGGTAACTCACAGTTAAAATGAATTTCACCAGTTACTTAATTCTTAAAGTAAAAACACAGCTACTTTTCCAGAAGAAATAAAAAATGAAGTAGAATTAACTAGCAACAAACTTAGTGCTTTACCTTCAGATAAAATTCAACATTTTAAATCTAAGAATGACAATATTAGAAATTTAATAGAAAAAAATTCTTAACCGTCCCTTTTTTTTAAACGTACAGCCTATATTTTATTTTTACCCTTTCCATCTTCTTTATCATCTTTTCCCCGAATACGAATAGAAAAAAAGCTGTGCCGAATGCATGGACAGCATCATAAGGTACTCCTGATACGTAAAGCATGGCGAGAGACTTAAAGCTCATGGTAACGTTTGAGGCTGGTATTGAACTTGCCATAACCATAGTAGCGATATTCATTATGCCTCCATATATTATGAAGGTGGTTAAAAAACCATATATGGATAAAGTAATATCATCTATGGGTAATCTCTTTCTTTGTATGAAAAGCCCAAGAACAAGACCTATTGCACCGAAGGCGTATAACCACCATCCAAAAAAAGTGCCAGTGGACTTTGTATAAATGTATATTGCATAACCTATAAATATAGATATTATTATGCTTAACACTGGGCCTACTATGACTTGGAAGCTCCTTGATTTTACTTTATCCACTTGAGTTTTATTAAATATTAGTCCTGATAAAAATCCTAATATGCCCCAACAAAACATTTGCCATGGTGTCCAAGGACCATGACCTGCAAAAAAGTTAACAACAAATCTTGAAATAGCACCTACTAAAAAGCCAGCTTCTGGTCCAAGGGATATGCCTGACAAAATAACCATTGCAGTTCCTGGTTGAAACGGTGTCATCATAAAACACATTAAATTTCCAACAGCAGTCAATGCAGACATTACAGCTATCATTACAATCTCTCTAGCCCTGGGACGTCTTTTCTCAAACACCATGAAAAATGGAACCATTGTGTAAAATACAATAAGCAATCCTATGAGTAAATACCTTTTATCCTCTAAATATTTAATTCCTATAAATATGGTAATAGGAATTATAAAAAATATGATAAAAGATGATACAATTGTTCTTTTCTTAAATGCTAACTCATAACGTTTTGGATCATATTTTCTCGACATAATTGAATCACATCCTCACAGGTTATTGCATTTTCAAATAAATGCTTGGACATACGATTAGAAGCTGTGGTATAAAAACTATTACTACTGAAAAGTTCCCTTGGTGTATCCTCTGAAATCACAGTTCCATCAAATAGCATAGCGCATCTATCAAAATACTGGGCACAAAATTCTATGTCGTGAGTAACCATAATTATAGTAACTCTTTTTTTTTGGAGGTTTTTAAATATTTTAGCTAAAACTTTCTTATAAAAAGGATCTAACCCCTTTGTAGGCTCGTCCAATAATAATATCTTAGGATTTAATAATAAAATTTTACCTAAAGCAAGTCTTTGCTGCTCTCCTCCGCTCAAATCATAAGGATGTAAATCACCTAAATTAGATAAACCCAAAAGCTCTAACATTTCTTTAGCCCTACTAATCTTTTCATCATCTGTAGATTTTGTATTCTCCACCATATCCAATAAATCTTCAAAAGCACTGGCCTCTGTAAATAATGATTTAGGATCTTGAGGTAACATGCATAAGTTTTCTGTAAACAGTTCTTTGTACTTATATTTTTTTATATCTTTACCATTTATTTTTATTTTACCTCTATAAGGTTTGTTTGTACCTGTGATAATCTTTAAAAGTGTACTCTTACCTACTCCATTTCCCCCTATTATTGCAAATAATTCCCCCTTATTTATAGTTAATGATAAATCTCTTATAACATCATTACCATCTTTGCTATATCTAAACCAGGAATCTTTTATTTGTATAATAGGTTCTTTTTCAGGAGAGCTATTTGTGCAATTAATTCTTTGAATACTTGGTTTATTTCCTAATAAATTTGTAAGCCATGATTTTCCGTCCCTTACTGTTATAGGACAATTATCTTCCAGGTTTACCGCTGAGTTCACCACTGAGTTCATCCCAGACCTTCCCTTAGAACTCATTTCAAAATTCTCATAGGCACTGATTTCAGTATTTTTCGTAGCACTCACCTCAACACTGGCCACAGAATTCACTGCAGAATAAATCTTCATAGCCGTTGGAAGCCCATCATACATAGGATGTTTCTTACCTTTTGAGCTTAAAAAATTTCCTACTTCCAATGCAGTACCATAGGCTTGAGCCTCTCCATTTTCCATTACAAGAACTTTATCAGCTATTGGAAAAACTTCTTCCAATCTATGCTCTGATAATATAATAGTTGTACCTAATTCTAGATTTATCTTTCTTAAAGTTGATATAAACTCTGCAGATGCTATTGGATCCAGTTGAGAAGTAGGCTCGTCCAATATCAATACCTTAGGTTGCATAGCCATAACTGAGGCAAGGTTTAATATTTGTTTTTGACCACCGGATAATTCAAAAACTTTTTTCCTAAACCAAGTTTGTATACCGAAGAAACTTGCCATTTCCGCAACTCTCCTCCTAATGAAGCTATTCTTCATTCCCAAACTTTCCAACCCAAAGGCAAGCTCATGCCATACCTTATCAGTGACAATTTGTTTCTCTGGACTTTGATGAACAAATCCAATTTCTGATGCACTAACAAAAGGGCTTAGGCTTTCTATGGATGTACCATTATAAAGTACCTCTCCAGATACATCTCCATCTGGTGCTAATTCTTGCTTCATCTGACGAAGAAAAGTGCTCTTACCACAACCTGACTTACCACAAATTAAAATAAACTCTGATGGATATATCGTAATGTTTAAATTCTTAAGTGCTTTTTTTTCACATCCTGGATATGTAAAACTCATATCCTTGAACTCAATGATTTCCATTTATATTCCTCCAATAGGTCAATTATTACAGGTATCATAAGTAAAATAAAATATGCTAAATATACCAATACAGACATTGCTGTTATATTATCAATAACAATAGCCGGATAATATAGTATATTATTCATATCAAAATAGCAGCCCAATGCAACCACAAATGATAGAGCAGCTATAGCAGTTAAAGTAATGGCATCTCTCCTGTCAAAACGATATATACTAAAACTTGAGCGATGAGGAAGTCCATAGCCTCTAGCTCTCATAGAATCTGATGTTTCAATAGAGTTTTCCATGGACCATGTTATAAGTATAGAAAATTCCCTCATAAAATGCTTAGCTCTTTTAAGCACCCCACCATGAGAAAAATCTCTTCCAATATTTCTTTGCCCTGCTGAAATCTCCTTAAATTGCTCCTTAAATAAGGGTATAAATCTAAAGGTCATTGATAAAACTAAAGAAAGTGAAGGAAGCACTCTTCCAAAAAGATATATAATCTTATCCGAGGTCATTATATGGTTAACAGATTTAAACCACATTATAGCACTCATCATCATAATTCCTGAAGCTATACCATATACTATTGCCTCCAAAGTTATGGCATTATCATTTAAATAAAAAAGTACAGTGACTCCTTTATGAACAAATAAAGGATTTATTATGGTCATAAGTATTAGTATAGGTATTAAAAACTTTAGATTAGCTTTTAATGATGATACTCCATTTAGAACAATAGAATAGACAAAAGAAGCTAACAATGTGATTATAAGGAATATGGGGTGCATTGAAAAAACTGTAAACATAATCACTGCTAAAAAGTAAGAAAAATTTACAATGGGATGATATGTCTTAAATCCTGTTTCCATATTCCAAGCCTCCTTTATTTATTATTATATTTATAATAATCCTGGTCTCCCACATCTTTACCTAGATCGCAGGTATAATTCCAAGATATGTAATCATTTTCTTTAACAAAATATCGACTACAGCCATAATTAGGGAACCAACCGTTTACCTTATACATCCATCCGCTCAGTTCTCCTCCATCAAATTCATATAGATGGTTTATTCCTTCCACATATGCTCCACTATATAATGGGTCATTTCTAAATTCCATTTGAATTCCTTTGCTTCTAGTGACACGCTTTAGCACATCAAATACATTTTCTTTATCTTTTATCTTAACTTTTGTCGGTGGTAAAATCACTCCATCCCTTGGAACGTAAGAAGCTTTTCCTTTGGGAAGCCTGTCCATATTGTCCAGAAGTGTATTGCAACGAATTTCTATAGTACAATATTTCTCTTTAGTTTCTCCTGAATTTGTAGAATTATTTTGAGATTTTCCAACATTTGATTTTGAATTAGTGGTATTTCCCTTATTAGTACTTGTTTTATCACTATTTGCTCTGTTTTTATTATCATTTACTGCATTTTTCCCTGTATTATTTTTGTCTTTGGCAATATCTGAAGTACTAGATTTATCTTTTTCATCCTTAGAAACTTCATCTTTATCCTCAGTCACTTCTTTTTTATCTTTAGATGATTCATCCTTATTTTCATTGCCAGGTTTTACTTCATTGACGTGTAATTTTGCTACTTCTATCTTTACATTGGATATTATCCAATCTCCACCTTCATCAATACTAAATGTAGCTGCCTCATCTTTAAACTGTATTTCAGATTTATAAATTAAATGATTAGAAACTTCATTATATTTATATATGTATTTCCCTTCCTTAGATGGATTATAAAGTTTCACCTTCGCCTCTAAGGGCAATTTATTATTGTGACGGAAGGATAGTATGGACACTTTCATTTTATTGTCCTTAGCAACTTCCTTGATAAGTTCTTCATATACTGTATCTGTTTCTATGTCCAAATTTATTGGCTCTATTTTCTTAATGTTACCGCCTAATATATTCCACTCTACTTTTTTATTATCTCCTAAATTAATTTCCTTACTAAAAAGTTTATTTTCCTTTTTTAATTCTTCTACCTTTTCATTGGATAGACAATTTTTATTAGATGAGGATTTGAATTTTTTAATATCTTTTTTAATTTTTTTATATTGTTCTCTCTGCTCATCAATATCTGGTGCTTCTTCTTCAATTAAAGATTCAGCCTCTGCAATGCTATTTTTCATCTTAATAATAGTATTGTTTGAGTAGTCACCTTTATCATTTCCTAACTTAGCCTTTTCCAATAGTTCATTTGCTACTTTTACCTGTTTAGAAATGGCTTTATTGTAATCTGATGGTTCCACAGATAGCTTATAGAGCCCACCTATTACAAAAAAGGCCAATATACTAATCAGTATTATCTTTCTTGTTCTTTTTCTTTTCATAATCAAACCCCTCATAAATTATTTAGGGAGCTATTGTACTAAGAATAAATACTATAATATATTGTGCTAATTTTAAATTTGTAAGACAATATATTGTATGTGAATCTCTTAATGCAACAGCCCCACTGTTTAATTATTGTTCTTTAATTATTGCTCTCTAATGCTGCTTTTCTTATCATACGCAAATAAAACTATTCCCATTAAAATTAAAACTCCAGCAATAGCTACATAGTTTATTGAACCAGTTTTAGGTAATGTAGAACTAGTAGCTTTATATTCACCGTTATTTTGTTTATCAGAACCTGCATTGTTATTACCATTATTGTTGTCTTTAATTGAATTCTTGTCTGATAATTTTTCTTTATTAATCTTTTCTACATCTTCTGATATTTTAGCGATAATTTCATAATTTTCAACATATTTTTTCTCTGATTCTGGTATAGATTTATAATGATTTTCTATCTCATTTATAATATCTTTTATCTCATATACATTATCATTATTTACAGTAACCTTCTTGTCTCCATCCATTAATTTTTCATTAATTAATGCATTTATATAGTCAATTTTAGCTGGAATAAAATATTGCTCATAACTAGTAATAGTAGCTAAATCTTCTGGAGTAAGTCCTTTAATGGCTTTATCAACATTATCTATTAATGACTTACTATCAGCAGTAATTGTTGTATCAACCAATGTAGTTTTAATAAGCTCATCCACTTTTTGTATTTGATCTAATACTTCTTTTAGTCTTTTTTCTGCTTTTTCTAACTTTGGAAGATTTGTTACTAGTTTTTTAGCTCCATCACTTAATTCATCATATCTAGTTCTTGTAGATTCTATTAAAGTCCTATCTACAGATGTAATTTTGTCCACTGATAGTATCTTATCTATTGCTTCCACAACTCCTTTTGCAGAAACATTATCTTGTAATTCTTCTACTTTTGCAATGACCTTAAGTAGCTTGTTTGAATTTATAACTTTAGCTTTTTCTTTATCTGATAACTTATCATAAGATGCTTTTAAAGCTGATACTCTGCCCTGAATATCTAATGTTATATTTTCTAATACTGGCAATGAATTAATACCTTTTATTAAATATTCTACTGGATCAACATTTTTTAATATTTCTTGTAGTTTTTCAAAATTAGTAACCTTAGCTTTCTCTTCATCATTTAAAGCCTCATAACGTTCAAATATACGTTTAATTTCAAAGCTATTATAATATGGAGAATCTGAAAGCTCTGGTAATCTTCCAATTTGATTTACTATATCATTAGCACCTATACTTGTATTATTTTTGTTTCCATAGCTATAAAGTATTCTAGCATCATTATAGAAAATCATATCTCCATTAGGGGAAATGGCCATACTTTGTGATGCATACTGTCTTTCTCCTATATTTGTAACCTTTTCAAATTTAGGTTTGGTTTGACCTATGCTATCTCTTACAATGTACATTATAGAAGTATCACTTTCTTTATCTGGTGCATAAGGAACAATATAAATATATACTTCTTGATTATTTTCCTTTGTAGCATAGGCTGTAGTTAATATAGGAGTACCTTTGGTAATAATCTCATCTATTCTGTAGATTTCTTCCATAGTATTTACATCTATTACATGGAATGGTTCATTACTTCCCATGGTATGTCCACCACCACCAAGATAAAGTCTATCATTATAGATAACTGGACTTGATTGAGTTCCACCACCATCAACATCAGAAATGTATGCTTTCATGCTATCTTTATTAAAAGAACCATCACTATTAATCTCGTATGAACGTACTACAGCTCCTAGGCTTCCCGCACCACTAGCAGAAATGTATATACGATTATTCTTTGGATAATATACAATAGTAGATGAAACTACTTCTTTATTGGGTAGAATCATGGAATCAATTATTTTTCCTGTTTTTGCATCGACGGATCTTACTACACTGCCTTCTCTTCTAATCTTACCTTGGTCTGCAAATATAACTGCTCCATTTACAAAAGCAGGTCCTGCATTGGTTCCAAATCCTAGCATTGTATTTGTTTCTATAGTCCATGCTGGCTCTACTATCTCATCTGGTTTTGAAGTGTCTACATCTGTAGTTTTAAAAGCTGCATATTTCCCATTACGATCTCTTGGTCCAGTATACACATAACCATCATTATAAAATACCTGTGCTTGAATTTGTGCACCATCTGCTATTGAGCCTGTAACAAATAATTGTTCTAAAGTATCTGCATTATATGCAATTAAATATGTTTTTCCTGGCACTCCATTTTTTTGTGCCATATATCTAGGAACAAAAATCTTACCATCTCCATAAGCCAAGTTTATAAAAAATGCGGCATCTCCCGGAGCTGGTGCAGTTTTTACTACTTTTCCAGTTCTAGTCTCAAATTTAATAAGCTTTTCATTTACATAGCAATAAGTATAATCCCCTACTATAATAGGTGTACCTGGTGTAGTTGCCCAGTCCGCATCAAATTTAGACTCAGTATATTTCCACTTTAACTCCATTTCTTCACCAGTTCTTGGGGTTTTTGCATCAGATACTCCTTGAAGTTGTAAATTACCCATAAACTGTGGCCAATTTAAAGTGGTAGCAGCTTCTATTGGTCCATCTGCCTTTTTGTCTTCTGCTAGTTTTTCTGAATTTTTAACTTCAGATTCAAGCCTAGCTAATGCATTGTCAACTTTTGGTTGTTTTTCCTCTCCCGTTTTTTGAGTTTCTGCAAATGCACTGGTAGAATTTGTAAATACCATAGCTATAATAATCGCCACGGTTAAAAATCGCTTAAATATTTCTAACTTTTTCTTCATTTTTTACACACCTTTCAATTTATCCGATGGCTACTACCGTAATACTTCCATCCCAAAATATGTTCATGTTTAAATATAAAAATAGCAATTTAAATTTATGGTTATATAACTTAAAAAATGACATAAAAAAATCTTTTAACACGGGGTTAAAAGACTATAAATAAAAAATTCCAAAATATCTTTCATACTTAACACCCCCCTATTAATCGTAGAGACATTGGTGAAAGATATAGGCAGATTTCCTGACTTAAGGATCATTATTTAAGAATGCCTTCCCAGTTACCCAGTGACATAATTATTCTTAAATTCCTCTATTACAGTGGCGGAACCGTTCAGGATTTTAACCTGATTCCCTTTTAATCCATTCCTGAAATAACTAACTTCTTAATAACTCTTATTAAACTAATCTTCAGCAATGAAACCTATACTTTATTATTAAATTGTTAGTATCATACATATAATACAATCTTATGTAAGATACAAGATTATCTTACCTCCATGGGGTAAAATTGTCAACATACAGAAAGGATTAAAGGGGAAAAATCAGGAAATTTAGCTAAAATACTTGAAAAAAGTGTATTAATAGAGATTAGAAAAGAGATTATTAGGACTAAAGAAAAATTTTTTTACTCTGAACCTGGAAGAAACTCTGAAAAGATTTTTCCCCAGGTTTCGCCTATACAATCTTTATTTTCCCCAATACATTCAAATACAGCCCATAATGTAGGTTTTACCTGCCATATGATATATCCACCCGGTAGATTATCACCACTAATTTAAATTATATTGTTTTGTGACAAATTTTTTAATTCTAAATCAGGCACATTAAGGGCTTTTAGTAGCAATTCTTCACCTTTAGAAAAATCAAGTTTTATCCCTGATTTAAGCCAATATCAATCAGACCATACTATCCAACCCCAGCCCCATCTTGGATTTTCTGATAAATATTTTTCAAATAACTCCTCACCTTTTTTGATATTTCCTAAACAAAAATAGGTTTCTGCTATTGTAGCTTTTAATGTCTTTTTTTCAGCAGTTATTTCATCTAACTCTTCTGTTTATTAGCGCTTGGTATAAAAAACATCATTAATAAAACAGTCTTCACCTAATTCAGCTTTGACGTATTTAGAGATTATTAAATACTGCTATTTAATAACTTCTCACCTATGCTTACTATGCATCATTACTATAATTCTTAAATAAAGTATTCATTAAACTGACCTACGGACAGTAAAAAGGATAGGTTAACCAAGGTTTAAATTGCCAACAAAAAAGTATAGAAAAAAACATAGCCAAGTCTCAAAATATAAGTTGAATCTTCACAAACAACTTATAAAAGGAGAAATTGACTATGCTAAATAATCAAGACTATATTACAACAGAATTAGAAAAAATACTATATGAAATTTTACCCATAACAAGCAAGAGATTAAAAAATCTAGTTTATATAATCATAGGAATAATATTATCGAAATCAGTTGTAATCTCAGATATATCTGAGAAACTAAAGGATGATTTCACAGATGCCACTGAAGAAAGTAAGATAAAGAGGATATATAGATTCTTTAAAGCTTCAACAATAAATTCAGATTATGTATATAGTTTTTTCATAGAAGAAGTTATAAAAAAAATATGTTAAAAGAAATAACAATAGAAAAGTAATTATAATATTTGACCATACAACACTGGATGATAGATTCGTAATATTAAAATTTTCACTAAAAGTAGGAAAAAGAGCAATCCCATTATGGTATAAAATATTTGAGTATAAGGAAAAAGGCAATAAAAGTTTTAAGTATGTAAAGCAAGGAATAGCTGAACTTAAAGAGGTTTTTACATCCTATGATTATGAAGTTATATTATTGGCAGATAGAGGTTTTAAAAGCATAGACTTATTTAAATTCATAGATGAACTTGGGTGAAAGTATTGTATACGATGTACAAATGATGTTCTCATAAAAATAGAGGGTAAAGAAAAAATCAAGTACCTGAGAGATATAACCTCAATAAAGAAAGGTGTAAAAAAATTTAATGGAGTTTTATTAAGTGTTGCAAGTTATAAATGTAATCTTGCAGTTTGCAAAGCAGAAGATTCAGAAGATACCTGGTATCTAATAACCAATATGGATAGTAGAAATTCTGCTCAAGAATATAAGAAAAGCTTTATCATAGAAGAAATGTTTAGGCATTTAAAATCAAATGGATTTGATATGGACGGTACATGGACAGAAGTAGTGTATTTTAAAAACTTGGATCTATGCTTAAGTATAGCCTACACATGGATGATAATATTAGGGGCAGATTGTTCTAAAAATAAGAAAAGCAAAATTATAGGAGCTAAAAAAAATTAAAGAACAAAATGGTTAGAATATACAGCTTATTTAGTTGTGGCATGAATTGGTTTAATAGATGCTATGACTCTTCTGTTGAAAAGTACAAGCTTAAATTTGATTTTGTACTTTATGATATATAATATAATCAGTTGGTAAAAAAACCTCTCATTTCTAAGGGATGAGTATGCCCATCTTTATTTCATTAAATTTCATATTTATATATAAATATAATTTTAAGGTTAATATTTCATCAATTTACATTGTAATTATAATGAAATATATAGATTATTTTCTAGACAAGCATACTTAGTCCAAATAACTGTCCATAAGTCAGACGCTTATACTGTGTAAGTGCAATTAATATACAAAATGTGGTAAGGCCCTAATGAATACTTGTATCTTTATTATTTCTTTGATTGATTACAATTTCTCAAAAACTAGTGTAGCTTGAATTCTGTCTCCGCCCATAAACCCTTTGCTACCTGACGAAGCAGTGGTGATGGTATGTAATCTATAACCTTTAGAAGCTTGTGTGTTTATCACTTTTTCTAATTCTGTCAAATTACCTGAGCCTGTACCAATAAACTTTTCTTTTAGTACAACTTGCAAAACAACATATTGCATAATATTTCATCCTCTCTTTAGTGCATATATTTATATGCTCAATTTTTGTACGTGTCGTATCACATCTACATCGTGTTTACACTTCCTAATATAAATAACATTATTTAAATAATACCTTTAAAAGAAAAAATAGTCAATTCATATACAATATATCATAATTGAAGTTCTTTAATGGTAGAGCAGACCCATAATAACTGAAATCGTGACAAATGTTATTTCTGTTGAATGCAAAACCTCAAAAATAGTAAAAATCCACGACATTCCTGTCGTGGTTTTCATGGTGGAAGTGAAGCGTACCTAACCACCACTCCATTATCATTTATCTCACATATTCCTTGTTTCATGCAAAATACATATACTGTTTTAATTTAGTTCTTATTTATTATCTTTAAAAACTCATCTTCAGATAATATTTGTATTCCTAGTTCTTGAGCTTTTGTTAACTTGCTACCTGGATTTTCACCTACTACTAGCATATCTGTTTTTTTACTTACGCTGCTTTTTACAATACCGCCGTATTGTATGGTAAGTTCAGAAATCTCTACTCTACTTTTTAAAGTATCACCTGTAAATACTATACTTTTATTATCTAATATATTTTCAATAATATTTTCTTTAGCTAGTTCTAATCTTAACTTATCTTCTTCTCGTTTTTTCTTATCAACTATATAATTTCTTTTTGTTGTACTGTTATTGCTACTATTTCCTAATTTAGTCCATTTTTTTGGCTTTACTACTTTTAATAATTCTAACAAATCAAGTACATCTTGCATTGCAGTGTGTTTTTGATCATCTTTTATATTATAATGATTTAATAAATCTTTTAATTTATAACTATCTAATTTTTTCATTGTTTTTATTGTATTCATACTACAATAGAATATTTGATCTTTATCTACCCAATTCCAATAACTTAAAAAACTTCTTTCAAAGCTAGCATTATGTGCTACTACTGGATACTTGTATTTAGAAATTAGATTTCTAAATTCTTCTCTTAGCTTTTCATTTTCTTCTATGTTATCTAATCCCGAGCCATAGCCTTTTTTATACTCATCTTCATTATTAATAATAGCTAAATGTAATTCATCTACAATCTCATAATCTTCTACAACTATAGCTGCAACTTCTCTTATTCCATCTTTAGGTGAAAAGCTAAATGGAGTTTCTATATCCACTATTATTAATTTTTCCTTTTTATTTGCTCTTTCTTTTTTTGGTCTTTCCTCTGAATCTTTTTCTTCACCTGAAATATCTTTACAAAAATCTTTTCTTTGCATATCTAAAAAATAATCTGGATGAATACTATGTAATTCTTCATTAACATATAATACAATCTCATTATTATCAACAAATCCTGCTACCTTACATTCTACAGGCTTGTCCGTATATGCACCTTTATAATAAAATTGTTTTACTTCAGTAGACTTTGATGATATAAGCTTCCACTCTCTTAATTTTTCTAACTCTTCTTCTATAGACTCAAATGTTTTCCACTCTCTTTTAGGTTCTAACATATCTCTTCTCCAATCTTAACCATATGAAATAGTAATAATTTATCAACAGTTTTTTCAATAATATCTTTTTCTAGTTTTTCTAAGAATTCATTAATTTCTGAAATCTCAGCATTATATTCTGCTTCTTTTTTCTTATCTTTTACCTCCATTTTATACTTTTTTAACAAACTCTCTATTGTATCTTTAGTTATCCAATTATAAATAGATTTCATATTATTCTTAAGTTCAATAAGTAACTTTTCATAATCTTCATTAGAATCTTTAATTTTATTCATGATATTTAAAGTAGAATTTCTGCTAGAGCATATAACCCTAAAACATTCAGATATTTTTTCTATGTCAATTTCTCTCCTTTTATTTTTGTCCTTTGTCCATCTATTATTTATACCATTTATTATTTGTTGTTCCATTGCTTCTATCATATAAATCTCACCTCATATTTAAACGTTTTCTATTTATTAATAGCCTTTTAAAAATACCTCCCTTTCATACTCCATTATCTTTTTTATATCATCTTGTTCTAGTGCTTTTAATAGCTTTTCTCTAATTTCTCTCCTCATGATTTACCTGATTACAATTCCTTCACTACATTAAACCCTTGATTTACTGCTATTTGAAAAAGTGGTGCTATGTTTTGTTTTAACTTTGAGCTAAAGTCATTTTTATTTGAATTTATATAATACTCATAAGGATTTTCTAACTGCAAAATATCAATGTATTCTTCCAAATCTTTATTTCTCTTATTATCACATATATAAGAGAATGCCTCGTACTGAATATTGCAAAATGACTCTATATATAAATCATATTCTAACAAGTTATCACTTTTAGAGCTATTTACATTTTTAAAAGTGGGTGTTAAATTCCACATTTTATCATGTAAAACAAAACTCCAAGGAATAAAGTGATCTATACTTAAAATCCCGTATTTTTCATAGTTAGTATCATTAAATTCATTTCCTGTATATATATCTTTTATATTTTTTGATGAAATAACCTGTTTCCATATTTTCTTTGCTGGTTCAAGGTCTCTTTTTATAGGTGATTCTAATTTAAGTGCTATGGCTGGAACGTTGGGATTTCTTTTTTGAAGGAACATTACTAATTTATAATAAATCCAAGCTTTTATTATTTTATAGTTATTTTTTAAATAATCATCCCAGCCTTCATTTATGACAATGGTATCTCCATTTATGATTTTATATAATGCATGACTTGTATTTTGTGATAGATACTCTATAAGTTTATTTTTTGAGCTATCCTTTACTCCTTTTAATTCCGTTACATAAAATGGAGTTAATAATCTATATGGAACAAAAAAGGTTAATTCATTCATCATTTTTAGTAATTCTTTATCATTACTTTTATCTAAAAAGTCTAATAGCTTATCTGAATTATAATTTGAAGGTAACTCGTATTTTTCAGCTATATAATTTATAGGTTTTTTTAGATTATCCGAATATCCAAAGCTTAGCTTGTACTTTAATAATGGATACCATCCATAGGTTATCATTCTCGAAACTATTCTTTTAAATTCTATTACATTTTTCCCTGAACTTACTTCATCTAGTATCCCAAGTAACCAATACATCTTATAGCTTGCTACAACGTTTTTATCATCAAGAACTCTTGAAAAGACTCTTGAATCTATTTCCCCGCCATCTGGTAAGTCATAACAAATTTCTTTATTGTTTAATAAACTTGTTTGTTCAAATAATTCTACATCCATATTTACTCCTTTAAATCAAAATCTATCTATATGTAATTTCTATTTAATACACCCGCTCTAGCACAATCCCCTCATCAAAGCCTCCTCTTTCTTTTTTCTTCTCAGCTCTTTTTTTCATCAATTCTTCTTCGCTATACCCCAAGTTTTTAGCCAAACTAAACAGCACTTCCATTACATCTGCAAGCTCTTCTAGGTTCTTGCCTTTTGTATCTTTAGCTTCTATAAATTCCGCTACTTCTTCATGAAGCTTTTTCTCTAATAATTCTAAATGCTCTTCTTTTGATGCTATTTTTATGTCATACTTTTTACCGTCTTCTTCTATTACCTGTGGAATTTTATCTCTTACTAATTTGTTGTATACTTTCATATTATCTACCCTCTTAAAACGTTATTTAATGATTTTATTTTACCATTTTTTATATCATCAGAGAAATTTCTTGCTTCATTAACTCCTATGTCAACTAATAACAATTCTTCTAAATATTCAATAACATTATCTTTATATTCTCCCTTACCCCTTATCCATCATACCTAACTAGCGGCACTTTAATATTTCTAATGCCGCCTCTTGGGTTATCTACATCATTTCTGTATCTAGGTATCAAGTGAATATGAAGATGCATTATAGTCTGGCCTGCGTGATAGCCAACATTTGCACCTACATTATAGCCTTGAGGCTCGTACTGGATATCAAGCATTTCCTTTACTTCATGAAGTAAGCTATAAATAGCTTTTATCTCTTCTTCTGAAGCTTCAAAAAAGCTTGCAAAGTGCCTTTTAGGAATGATCAATGTATGACCTTCATTTACCGGAAATTTATCTAATATAGCATAAGCTAACTTGTTTTCTGCTATGATTTCTGATTTATTATAATCACAAAATATACAATCCATTCTAAATCCTCCACTCTGTTACTTAATAATATTATTTTACCACACATAGACAAGATATTTTAATTTTAGGACATAGGTTGTCTTTTACTTTTAAATAATACTAGTGCCATTGCTGTAGAAATAATATCTGCCAGCGGTATGGCTAAAAAAATAGAAAATACAGGTGTAATACCCATATCTGTTTTTGAAAATATGATTGGAAGCAATAGAATAAGTGGAACAATAGAAAATACCTGTCTTGTAAGCCCTAATATTATTGCTTGAATCTCTCTATCCGTAACTTGTAAAAAAGTCATAATTGTATAAAGTACACCTACCAACGGAAATGTTATGAAAATTACTTTTATTACCGCAGTAGCTACACTATGTATCTCACTAGTTAAACCGAAAAGAAATAATATTTTATCTCCTATAAAAAAAACACTTGCTGCTGCAACTATCCCATATAACATACAATAAAAGATTGTAAACTTAATAGTTTTTGATTTTTTGTTTTTTTGTTTATTTCCATTAAAATATGAAATAATTGTCTGAACTCCTTGTGTTATTCCTACAATTGGCATTAAAGCAAGTATATAAAGTTTTTGTGATACATTCCATGCTGCAATATATACTGTACCGCCAAAACTAAGCAGACTATTATTCACTATAAAGCCAGTACAACCCGCAAGCAGCTGTATAACTGTTTGAGCAATGCCTATTTTAAACATATCAAAAACTATTCTTATAAATTCCCTATATTCAAATGAACACTTCTTAAACCACAACTTTTTACTATATAGCCACAACATAGCAATACCAGCACATAACATTTCTGTGAGCAATGTTCCAATGGAAATCCCAAGAAGACCCATTGAAAATTTAAAAGTAAATATGCTATTTAAAAACACATTAACAATCACTGATAAACTGATAATAACAGCCTCTACTTTAGGATGACCAAAAGCACGAATACAACTTGTAAGTGTATAACCTATAGCACTGAATATATTACTAAATAACTGTACTTTTAAATATTGCTCTGCTAAAGATAGTACTTGTCCCTCTGCTCCTAGTGCAGAAAGTATGGAATGTAAAAATAAATAAAATCCAAAAGATGTTACTATGGATATAAAAATACTCATAGTAAATCCACAGGAAAAGTACTTATTCAAAGCTATTTCATTGTTTAGTTGTTTTGCAATCATTATAGCTGTTGAAATCGCAAATAATGTTTGCATTGCTGTAAAAATTGAGAGCAATGGTGAAATAAGTCCCATTGCAGTAAGGGCATTAGTACTTTGTGTACCTAGATGACCTGCAAAAGCTGTATCAACTACGGATGTCAAGGTTTCTACAATCAGTGATAAAATTGCAGGTATAGAAAAAATAAAAATTAATTCTTTTACTGATTTTTGTTCATAAATATTTTCATTCATTTGCTTCACCTCATATAAAAGTATAGCAGGTAAACTAGACATATCTTGTCTAGTTTACCTGCTAAATTTTTTATTTTCTTTATATGGTATGAAGTCTCTAATAAATTCATTTTCCGTGATTTCTGTATGCTCAATTGTATTTATGGAAATTAAATCATAATCACCATTAAAACAATATAAGTATAATCCTTCTGGTTTTAAAACATAACTTATGGGTGCAACCAATTGTTTATAATTATCTAGAAAAATTTTTAAAAATACATCTCTATTCATACATTCATTAATATTTTTACAAGTCTCACTTTGCATATCAATTTTTTCATTTATTAAATCGCATACAAAATATTCTTTTGCATCACTTTCTAATAATTCCACAAGTTCTGGTGCAATCATGCAAAGTTTTTTTAAAATTCTATCCTTGCATTGCTTTTTTCCAAAACTATCAAATGCTGTTAACGCAAAAATAATATCTTGTATATCTTCATTGGTAAAAAAGCTGGCAGAGAGCTTATACTTCTCATCAATGGATACCCCTCCATATTTTCCTTGTATACACTGAACTGGTACTCCCATGGCTGAAAGTCTATTAATATCCCTCTCAATGGTCTTTGTGCTTACTTCAAATTCCTGTGCTAGCTGCTTATATGTTGTTTTTTTCTTTTTTAACAATGAAAGTAGAATTTCTAATTGTCTGCTCCTAATCATTTTCACCACCTATTGAATTTAATATAACTTTTCACTTTTAATTACTTTTAACTCTAAAATAAAACTTAATAACTTTAGAATAAAGGTAAATAAAAATTACTAAAGGCAATACCAGAATTGATGTAATTCCAAACATATAAGGAAAGAGTTCCATTGTCCTTGAAATATCCTTACTTAAAAGAAGTAATATTTTTGTAACATAGTAGCAAAGAAGAGCTATTATAGGAAGATAAAATATTGAATAAGTTAATACCATCTTTTTTGCATTGGAAACGGCTTCTCTTTTGTCTGTGTATATATTAGGTCTTTCATCTATGTACTCTTTGCTCCATAAGCTCCATTTAACTGGTAAGGAACCCACAGTATATACTAAATTCCATTCATCCTGTTTAAGGATTTCATAGTAGGAGGCCTTAGGATCATTTTGAAAATCCAATATGTATCTAATTTTTCTAGGAGTTCCTTTGCTGAAGTAAAATTTATTACTTCCACCTTTATTTATTTTTTCAAGATTAAAGCCTCTAGCTTCCATACTCTCTAGCCACTCTTCTAGCTTGTCTGGCTCTAAAACTCTAGGTCCTCTTTTTTCTATTAAATCAAGTTTTTCCTTAGTTTCATTTTTATATTTATATTCTTTTTCTATTTCTAAATAATCAGGATCTAAATCTAGCTTTAATTGTTTTTCATTTTTTCTTAATTTAGTAATTGGGTATATTAAAACAGCTATAATAAAAAGTAACTTTATGCAGTCTAAAATATCTTTCATGGTAAAGTAAGAAGTTTTTATATCTGGTATTTTATTTTTATGTAATTCATTTATAAATTTAATATCTCCAATACCTAAAAGATATGAAACTGCCATAGGTACTAAAACAATCATCATCATAAAGGTAACTGTTGAAAAATAGGTGGCTATTATAGATAAAATAGTAGAAACTATTTTAAATCTATTTAATAAAGGCTCTCTAGATGGTGTAGCTTTTATATCTTCCATATTTTTTTCATTAGCTAAAAAAAACCATCTGCCTTTATTGCAGACTTTATACCAGCCATTCTTTACTAAAGAAGGTTGAAGCTCTGTAGTGCCTTTCTTCTCATAAGAAATTCTATAATTAATATCTATACTTTCTCTTTTTTCAAAGGTAAAGAGATTTAAAAAAGGATTAACATCTTTTAATATATAGCCTTTTAAAGCTTTTTCATTCAGCCAGTTTTCTATGTTTTTAATATTAAAACTCCAAAATGGTTTAAAAGCTCGCATTAAAATTCCCCCTCGTACTTTATAGCATTACTATATACTTCTTTAATTCTGTTTATCTCTTCTTTTATTAAAATTTTGCCTAGGTCTGTTATCTCATATATTGTTTTCCTATTTTCATCAGAGTACACAGAAATAATTTGGCTTTTTTCCATCTTGCTTAATGTACCGTAAACTGTACCAGAACCTAACTTTATTCTTCCATTGGTTATTTTATCAACATGTTGTATTATCCCATAACCATGTCTTGGTTCTGTAAGAGAAAGAAGAATGTAAAAAGCTGTTTCTGTCATAGGCATATATGCTTTTAAAATCTTATCAACACTCACTAAAATCCCTTCTTTAATCTATAATAATAAAGTCAATATATGTCGCGACGTGATATATCACACTTAAACTATATCACGGCGTGACATAGTTGTAAATATAAAATTTTAAAAAAATAATTCTATGTAAACTAGTTAAGCTTTAATTCATTTTTTATTTATAATAAATTTTTTATTATAAATTTATAGAAAATTGAGAATATTCTATAAAGATTTTAGGTTTTATTGCGATATATATTATAATCATCAATTTGTTAATTCACATTTTAAAAGGGGATGAGCTTATGACAAAAAAAATCAAAACTTTATTACTTATACTTTTAGCAACTGAAGTTATAAATCTTGGGACACCAGCTTACGCTTGGGACAGTAACAAAGATATAAACGTTATGGATTCTCATAAGAGTATTTCTGTACAAGCCTTAAAGCTTATAAGAAATGATATGGATTCTGATACATCATTAATTAAGAATTTAAATATATTAGAGCAAAACTTAAATTTCTATAAGAAAGGTGCTGTAGCTCCAGACTTTGGACAAACAGGTGTAGATAAGGATTATGCAGAATATCAAGATCACTTCTTTAATCCATACACTGGTAAAAACTTTACATATGAATCCTGGTGGTATCTTGCTGAAAAAATAAACGATACTGCTGAATCTCAGACTCGTAATTATATAGCTCAAGCAGTAGGGAAATGGAAGGATGGAAGTTATGCTGAAGCCTCTTACCTTTTAGGTAAAGCAACTCATTACTTTGCTGACTTAAATGAACCTCATCATGCTAGCAATTTAACTGCAGTAAACCCTAATTCCGCCCATAGCCAATTTGAAAAATATGTTGGACAAATACAAAACAAATTCTTATTAAATACCATAGGAGAAGATAAATCAGAATATAGTGCTTTTAGCAATAAAAACTTAGCAGACTTCTTAACTTATCAAAGCTACAAATACGCTAAGCTAGCTTATGCATTATCTCCTAAAGCAGTAGCTTCAAGCTCTTGGGATGATTGGAATGAAGCTGCAGGATTATCTTTTAAAAATGCTCAAAGAGGTACTGCAACAGTTATTTATAGATTCTTAAAAGAAGTTACTTATGGTGGACAACCCGTTACAAGCCCTATTGGAAAATTCCATGTAGTAATAAAAACTGCAAATGAAACTAACGCTGGAACAGATGATTATGTATACTTTGGTATGGAGTTAAATAATGGAATGAAAAAAGAATTCTACTGCAACCTTCCTGGAGATGACTTTGCTGCTGGCAGCGTAGGATCTTATGAATTTGAAATCACTGATGCTTCCTTTGATCCATCACAGGTTAAAAGAGTATGGTTACGTAAAGCAGCCTTTAATGTTAGAGATGATTGGAAGATAGATACTTTAGATGTATACATGCAAGGTACTAGAGTTTTAACTAAAACTATAAATCAATGGTTAGGAAATGAAACTTATAACATTTCTGTACAAGGTCTAAGATAATAAAATAATAGACTCTTAAAGAAACTGTAAATTGCAAATTATATCAGTCTCCTATGATAAAATAAAAATATCATAGGAGACTGGTTTTTAATTAATG
This sequence comes from uncultured Clostridiaceae bacterium, assembly GCA_946405135.1. Lineage (GTDB taxonomy): Bacteria > Bacillota > Clostridia > Clostridiales > Clostridiaceae > CAMJGD01. The sequence goes on from CAMJGD010000002.1 coordinate 27,389, forward strand.
GAACTTTACAAACTAAAGTTCTAACTATTAAAACTTAACCACAGTTCCACAATTTCATCCAGCTCTTTACTTACCTCCTCTCGCTTAGAGTAAAGCTTATTAAGCTCTTCATAATTTAAACTTGAGTCAGCCATGGCTAAATCAATATCTTTTATTTCCTTTTCAAGACTTTCAAGCTTATTTTCAACTTTAGCCTTTTCCGCTTCCTTCTTTTTACTCTCATCAACATTCCTTGGTTTCTTAACTTTTTCAACCTTTACCACTGGTTCTTCAATAACTCTAAGATTCATCTCATCTTTTATATTTTTGTAATGATCATAATTACCAGCATAGCTTTTAAAGCACTTATCCTCCACAGCAATTACTCTTTCACCTATTTTATTAATAAAATATCTATCATGAGAAATGAAAAATATAGTACCTTTAAACTCTCCTAAAGCTTCTTCAAAGGCTTCTATAGAATCAATGTCAAGATGATTAGTAGGCTCATCCAGTATCAATAAATTTATATCTTCATATAATAGCTTTCCTAGTTTCAATCTTATTCTTTCTCCTCCAGATAAATGCTTTACCTTTTTAAATACACTGTTACCATAAAACATGAATTTGGACAGGTATTCCCGTGCCTTTCCTTCTGGTATAAAAATATCTTCTCTAAAACACTCTAGCACTGTAAGCTCCTCGTTTTTAAAGGTAATTTTCTGCGGCAAATATGCTGCCATTACATTAGCTCCTAATTCCACTATACCAGAATCAGGCTGTTCTTCACCTAAAAGCAGTTTTAAAAAAGTAGTTTTACCACAGCCATTAGGTCCAATTAGAGCTACTCTTTCACTAAAGTTAACTAGTAAATCTGCATCCTTAAAAATAACCTTATCTTCAAAATTTTTAGATAGTCCTATTGCCTTAATTGTCTCGTTGCCTGAACGCTGTGCAGCTTTTAAGTTTAACTTCATATTTTGTTTTTCAAAAACCGGCTTATCTATTCTTTCCATTTTATCTAGCTTTATCTGTATGCTTGCAGCTCTTCTAAAGAATTTATTATTATCAGCCCTCATAGCCCAGTCACGGAGATCCTTTACAGTCTTTTCCATGGAATTTATTTTCTTTTGCTGTTCTCTAAAATGTTCATATTGAATACGCATATTCTCTTCTTTTTGACTTACATAAGAAGAATAATTTCCCTTATAGGTTATAGATTCCATATCTTCTATTTCTACAATTTTTGTTACTATATTATCTAGAAAATATCTATCGTGAGATACGATAATTACAATTCCATTATAACTATTAAGATAATTCTCAAGCCATTCAATGGACTCCATATCCAAATGATTTGTAGGCTCATCAAGCAGCAATATATCAGGATTATCCATCAAGAGCTTGCCAAGCACCACTGTAGTTTTTTCACCACCACTTAATAAATTAAATTTCTTATTTAAAAAACTTTCATGGAGTTTTAAACCAGTGCAAATCTTGCTTAATTTTTCTTCTGTATTATATCCACCTTTAACTTCATATAATGCAACCAAATCACTATACTGCTTTAATGCCTTTTCCAAGTCATTATCTTGTAAAAATTTCATTTTTTCTTCTAACTCACGCATTTTATTCTCTATACTATAAACTTCCTCAAAGGCTAACTTTAAAACTTCAATAACCTTTAAGTCATTATCATATTGAGGAATCTGCTCAAGATAGGCACAAGTAGCCTCTCTAGGCAAAGAAATAAATCCTTCGTCATATCCATAACTTGAAGTTTGAGGGTAACCTGGATAGTAATTCATGGGCTCTATTCCTGCTATTAACTTAAGAATAGTGCTTTTTCCACTCCCATTAACTCCTACTATACCAACCTTTTCCCCTGAATAAACTTGAAAGCTTATATCTTTAAGTACAAGTGTGGCATCCATATATTTTTTTACACCAATTAATGATAATTCAAACATAAAAATTTCCCCTTTTCATCCATTTTTATTTAGCATCTTATGGACAGGCAGAAAAAGGCCTTAATTATTATAAAATTTTTATACTTTCCAATACAACTAAAAAAGACCATAAGAAGTTCATCGCTTCTTACAGTCTGAAAATACTTTATTACTATAATTTATTTAAACTGTATAGGTATAAGATATATATTGGAAAATTATCCATACTATACTACCTATATATATTGCACCAAAATTTTCTAAAAATTCTGGTTTATTATTTCAAATTAAACTTTTGAAATATCTCACAAATTATAATGTTAAATTTCAGCAAAGTAAGTTACCTTCTAAACGCCTTATTCCATAAAGAGCATAACAACAAAACCTAAAATAATTAGGCAAATTAAAACTCATTATAAAATACATATTAATTTAAACTTAAAATTAATATTAGCAATTAGCTGGTGTCATAACTTACTTTCCCCTTTCAACATTTTCTTCATTATACCACCTTTTGCATTATATGTAAATAATACATTTTTTATTTAGGATTTATTTTAAGATTCTTTTAGACTTAAATCGTTTTATTGATTTGTGTAATTCATTTATAGTAAAATGTTCATAATGTATAGAATATTATAATTTTTTATATTATAATGTAAATTTAAATAATGAGGGGGTTGTTATTGTGAGAAATAAATTGTTAGCATGCATTGAAAAATATAAATCTCAATGCGACTACATGGACATAAGACTTGAAGACTCAACTAATACAACTATAGAATTTACAAATGGAGAACTAAGCTCACTAAGAAAGTCTAATTCAACAGGGGGAAATATTAGGGCTCTTTATAAGGGTGCTTGGGGAGTTATTTCCTTCAATGATCTAGACAACCTTAATGTCTTTGCAGAGTCTGCAATTAAACAAGCTAAATTAACTGGCAATAGTGAAAGTATCCTTGCACCTGCTCCAGTAGTAGAAGATTCAGTTCTATTGAATTTAATAAATGATCCAAGGAAAGTTCCTCTTGAAGAAAAAATTAATCTATTAAAAGAATACAGCGATATAGCTCTTAACTATCATGATAAAATAGCAGCTGTATCAACACGTTATAGTGAGACTTTCTCCAAACTAACTTTTATTAATTCAGAAGGGTCATATATATATCAAGAAAAAATGGATTTAGGCGGCGGAGTTTCTATCACTGCAAAAGAGGAAGATAATTCACAATCTACTCATATTGGTTTTGGTTCTTCAAATGATTTTAACTCTATTTTAAATTTACAAGAAGAAATAAAAGAAAAAAGTCAAATAGCAGTTGATTTACTTACTGCACCTAAGGTTAAAGCTGGAACTTATACAGTTATTACAGATTCCAACTTAGCTGGAGTATTTGTACATGAAGCTTTTGGGCATTTAAGCGAAGGTGATAATGTTTATGAAAATAAAGAGCTGGCGGATATAATGGTTCTTGGAAAAGAGTTCGGGCTTCCCATACTTAATATCTATGATTGTGGTTTTGATGAAGGAAAAAGAGGTTATTTAAAATATGATGATGAGGGTGTTAAAACAGAAAAAACTTACTTAATTAAAGAAGGTAAACTAGTTGGAAGACTTCATTCAAGAGAAACCGCCGGTAAAATGAATGAAAGAATAACAGGAAATGGCCGTGCTATAAATTACATGCATCCTCCGATTCCAAGAATGAGAAACACAGTTATTCAAACTGGAACTTCTACCTTTGAAGAAATGCTTCAAGGAATTTCAAAGGGCATACTTGCCATTGAAAGTAATGGTGGACAAACTAATGGGGATAACTTTACCTTCTCAGCTAGTTATGGATATATGATAAGAGATGGTAAAGTATGTGAGCTAATTCGTGATGTAAATCTTGCGGGAAACGTTTTTGAAACTCTTAAAAATATTGATATGATAGGAAATGAGGATACTTCTAGAGATAGTGGCGGCGGCTGTGGAAAAGGAGCTCAATTTCCATTACCAGTTAGCATGGGCGGACCTAGAATAAGAATTCAAAATGTGGTTATTGGAGGTGCTAAGTAATGAAAGAATTGCTAAATAAAATAGTTTCTAAGGGTGCTACTGATGGTGAAATTTTCTATAAGGAATCTTATTCAAAATCAATAGGCTTTGATAACAACCTTTTAAAGGGCTCGTCAGAAAAACAATCTACTGGTGTTGCACTTAGAATGATAAAGGATGGTAAACTATCTTTTTCAACTTCTAATGATATTAATAAATTTGATGATCTTTTAGAGAACTGTTTAGAAATAAATCAATTTTCATCTCCAGCTGAATTTGACTTTATAAATAAAAATAGCGAAACTGAGATTTCTATTCCTGAAAATGATATTTTAAAATTAAGTGACGAAAAGCTTATTGAAGATGGAAGAAAAATAGTTTCTGGAATAACAAAGGAATTTCCAGATGTTAAAGCTTTTGTTGAGTTTGAAATAAATAGTAACGTTGTTAAAATCGCCAATACAAAAGGTTTATCTAAGGACTATAGAAAAGATACTCTTACTTTCACTGCTGGCTGCAGCTTCATAAAAGATAATAACTTTTTAACCTGCTATGATATGGAGTTTTTATTGAATTCAAATTATAATGTAGATGCCTCTATTGCTTCTATATTGGATGAACTTAAGCTGTCTCAAAATATTGTGTTCCCTGAATCAGGTATTTATCCTGTAATATTTACTCCAAGATTTTTAAATTGCTCCTTAATTCCTCTTATGCTTGCAGTGAGTGGTAAAAGTGTTACTGATGGAGTATCTCCTTTAACTAATAAGGTTGGAACTCAAATCTTTGATGAAAAGTTTACCATAGTTGATGAAGGTACTAAAATAGGTGCCTTTAATACAACTCCATTTGATGATGAAGGTACTCCAAGCCAAAGAAATGAAATTATTACAGGTGGTAACCTTAAAGGTTTCCTTCATTCATTAAAGACAGCTAAAAAAATGAATGTTGAGCCTACTGGTAATGGATATAAATTAGGAAGGTTCTTCCCTAACCCTGACTTTACCGCTGAGCCTACTCCCTATGTAACTAATCTTCATATAAAACCAGGAACAGTACTTTTTAAAGATATGATTGGGAATATGAAAGATGGAATTATAATAGATGATGTTATAGGCTTTTTCATGGGAAATTTAATGAATGGTGAAATAACAGGCAATATAGGTACTGGTTATCACGTTAAAAATGGTAAGATAGTAGGCCGCTTCTCTGGAAAATCAATAAACTTTAATATTTATGATTTATTTAAAAATAATCTTGTTGATTTAAGCAGCGATACTAAAAACACACCATTTTTCTTTAGCCATGGCTACACCCCTTCTCCATATGCTATGTTTAAAGATTTGAATATAGAGTAAAAAAATTTTTTTGAGTAAAAAAAATCAGAGGTAAAGCTTAATAGCTTCACTTCTGATTCTAACATGTCTAACTATATTTACATATTTTATTTATACTCTTAAATATTGAAAACCCTATTGAAGCTCCTAAGGTGTTTAAAATTACATCATCTATATTATTGGAATCCCTATTATAAAAGCAAAGGCTCTATCAATTGACAGCCCTTGTCCCCTACATTAATTTTCTAATTCTTCTGCCCTTTTCATCCAGTATTTACTTATGTTATCCACTATAGAATTAAGGTGTTCTTCTGGTGTCTTGCTCTCCCATTTTTCAAAATGACTAAAGGTATATCCTCCTGCTAAGGTAGTAGGCATTTCATTTTTGCTAAAAGGTCCAGAAACTCCTGCCATCCAACCATCTTCTTTTGAGGCTTCTACACTGTCACACTTAAATCTAAATAAATAATATTCTTCTTCCTCCGTATCAAAGACATTCATTAACTCAATTGCATCAGGTACTCGTCCAAGTTCTGTTGGATATATAAGCCAATCCACCATATTTGATTCCGCAAAAGCCTTTTGATTTTTATATTCTTCAGGGAATAGTTCTACTTTTCCTACCCTTTTAAGATTGTCATAAAACCAATTTCTACTCTCACTATCTGCTGCAATTTTCATAGCGTCCTCTTCACTGATGGTTTCACCTAATTTAATTAAAGAAATAGCTGCAAACAGCTTTAGCTTTATATCTTTTATTTTCATTAGATTTCTTAAAGTTAAAGTAACCTCTGCACTATTTATGTAACCAGCAAGATCAAAGTATACGCCTGCAGCATATCTAAGCTCTAAATACTCATCATCATTCCATAAGCATTTGTTATCTTCATCAAATTTATAATTCAATACCTTACTGGCCATATCTACCACGTCATTAATTATCATAGCTTTTGATTCTTTGATTTGTGCTTCTTTAATAATACCACTATCAAAACAATTTAATAATATCATATATATATCTACTGCAATGTCTTTGTTAACTGCAAACTTTAATAATCTTGGAAATAATATATCCACATTTACTGGGTTCCTATTTAAGTTACCTACAGGTAGGCTCATTAACTTATCATAATCCTTTTCTAGGAGCTTAAGATAGCCTATTAATGCTTGTTCATTTTCATACCTCGCTAAGAAATTCAAAGCTGTTATTTTAGCATTAGGATTGAGGTCATCATAAATACTTTCAATTTTTAATATGTACTCATTGTATGGATTCTTACCACAGATGTTAATTAAATCTGATGATATATCCTGCCACTCAAATGTACACTTAGGAAATTGTTTTTTGGATGCTTCTAAAAGCTTCATACCTTCAGTTAATCCAAGCTGCATTCCGGAAAGCTTTTTTAATGCTTCATTCCTTTTATCTTCATCGGAATTCTGAAGTTTTTCAATAAGTTTATCTATATTTTCTTTTCCCTTTAAAAAGTCCAGTATTTTCATAAAATATCTCCTTACATAAATTCATCTATTTTTTATTATTTATAATATTTCAGATAGTGGCAAAAAATCTAATGTGTTTAATTCTTTTTTATCTACAGCTCCATTATAATTTCTTAATAGATATGCCTTGCTACTATTATCAGCTTTGATAATTCTATACGTATTATCTTTTATAACAATTGCACAATTATCTTCAATGGCAATACCTGAAAGGTCTTCTCTCTTCATCATGTCATCAAAGACCTCATGTCCCTTTTGATTATAATGTGGACAATGAATTGCTTTAATTAAGTCAAGTCCTATTGGCTCAGTACCATCCCACCATCCATCAGCATTAGTGCTTAAGCTGCTATCACTATGCCCTTTTGTAAACCAACAAATAGAACCTGCACTTAGTCCAGAAAGAATTATGTTATTTTCATATGCTTTCTTTAAATACTTATCAACCTTCTTATTTCTCCAAATATCCATCATTTTTACCGTATCACCACCGCCTACATAGATGATATTAGCTGATAGTATTTTTTTCTGTATTTCATCCTCAGTAATATCACTATTTATAAGAAGTAAGCTATCAACCTCACAGCCTAGCTCTTCACCATATACTTTTTTAATGACCTCAATATACCCCTCTGCATCACCACTTGCAGTTGGAATAAATAATAATTTAGGCTTTGAAATTCCTGATAACTGAACGATATACTTATCAATTGTCATAGTTTCCTTGAACCTTAACTCTCCACCACCAATAGCCACAACTGTTCCCATATAACTCGCCCCCTTTATTCTATGATATTATTTTACCACATATAGGAATAATGTTTTACAAAAAAAATCAGAAAGAAATTCACTAAACTTCACTTCTGATTTAAATTCTAATGCGTACTTTAAAAAAAGGTAGCATATCTGCTTTTCTAGTATCTTATTTGATTTTATTATAATCTCTGTAACCTTTGGATGATTAGGAGTTATAAATGCAGAAACTATTTCTGGCATAACTAAAGTTCCACTCCACTCATCATATGCTAAAACATCAATACTTTGGGTAAGACTTTCAATTATCTCGTCTCCCTGTTTAACATTAACTAAAATAGTCCCAACCATTTTTTCTGTTAAACTATATAAAAAGTTCGGTGAAAGTTTAATATTTATTGTGTCTATTTCAATAGACTGCTGTGCTGGAATTGTTTCAATTCTCATTTTCCATTCATGAGCAAAGTCAGGCTCTACTGAAATTATTATGTCTATATCCTTTATATCTTCTTCTGTAGTATTTTTTACTATTAGTTTTTTAACAATTGGAACATAATTTTGCTGCATAGCAAAATTTACAACACCACTATAGGCTCCTTCTAGCTCTATTTTTTTGTTCATTGACCTTATCTCCTTTGTCTGAAATAATCATTTTTCAGAAGAATTTACAGTAAAGTTATAATTGTGCATAATTCCCTATAGAGCAAAAATTTTACTTAGTCGCAAATCTTTACATTATATTTGTTATTTTTATTATAACACCTATAATAGTGCAAAAACACTTAAATAATTCTACGGAGTGCCTTGAATATAAAATAAAGGAGCCATAAAATGACTCCTTTTAATCTTTATCAGTGTGTTTTTAACATTATACTTCTATTTCCCATTCCAATTTTTTACTTCGGTACGTATCCAATCAACCCACTCATCAATTCCTTCACCTGTCTTTGCAGATATTGGAATAACCTTAATGTTAGGATTCAATTTTTTTATACGCTCTTTTACCGCCTTTAAATCAAAATCAAAATTATCCATTGCATCTATTTTGTTAATCAATACAACGTCAACAATAGAAAACATTAAAGGATATTTTAGAGGTTTGTCATCTCCCTCTGGTACACTTAAAATCATGGCATTTTTTGATGCACCAGTGTCAAATTCTGCTGGGCATACCAAATTTCCTACATTCTCCAATATGGCAAAGTCAATTCCTTCTGTTCCCAAGCCTAATAAACCTTGTTTGGTCATATCTGCATCTAGATGACACATTCCACCTGTATGCAGTTGGATTACTTTTGCACCTGTCTTAGAAACAGTATGAGCATCCACATCTGAGTCAATATCAGCTTCTAAAACTCCAATGCTCATTTCATCTTTCAAAGCTTCAATTGTTCTTAAAACAGTTGTGGTTTTACCAGAACCTGGTGATGACATTAAATTCAATAAAAATGTCTTATTTTCTTTTAATTCTTTTCTAAGCAAGTCCGCTTGTCGATCGTTATCTTCAAAGACACTTTGCTTGATCTCAAGGATTTTGAATGTATCCATATCATCCCTGCCTCCATTTCATCTCAAATTTTGTTTTTTTCTTATTCAGTTTAGAAAACATAACAAATGTTACACATAGAAGATTATAACATTAAAATCATAGTAATAAAATAGCCTTATTAACTATTTTTAGTTGTTTTACCAGTTTATTATCCTTAAGCATCTAAAAACTTTGACATTATGTTTGTTACTTTTTCATTATGTCTATAATATCTTGTCCATATTTTTCCTTCCAATATTACTGTACTATTTTAAAAAACTTAAAAATCTTTCATATATACATCAATATCAATATATAATCTTTCATATTGCCATTCTTTATATTTTAATTTTGCATATATTAGCTTTCCAGCATCCATAAGCCTTGCCATAATTTCATTTTTAACTCTAGGTATATAACCTAATTTTTCTCCTTTCTCTGTAGTTACTAAAATAGCTAATTCGTCAAACTTATTATCTGGTTCTCTTTTAAGTACTAAATTCTGTCCTTCTTCTAATGTAGGTTCTATATCACTTAAATCTACATAATAGGTCCCTGCAACTTGACAATTTATGAGGAATATATCATTAGCATAAGGCATTGGAACTTGTTTACTATGTGATCCATATGCAGATAGTATTGAAGTAAATGCTGAATTCCAAACAGTTATATCCTTATCCATTCCATCTCCTCCTCACTAAATACTCTCTATTATATAATCCATTCTTTAAGCATTTGCTCCAATATTTTTTTCTGACTATTTAAATCTTTAATTTTTTGATTTGTATTCATAATTTCATTATTTACCCACTCATCATCTTCTAAGTTATGCTTTATGCTATATGGAAACTTTGATTTTACTTCATTTATATCTCTCAATATATCATTGATTCTTTCTTTTATATATTCTATCCTTGCTTTCAAACTTTCTATTTCATTTTTATCCTTAAAATCTATATTTTCCTCATAGTTTTCTACTAATATATAAATAGCTTTAAGTTCTTCTAAATCACTAAATTCATAGGCTTCTGATACTTGAAACCATAAATTTTTATGTTCCTCGCTTTGGTTAGGATTTATATCCGGATGAAGCTTTTTAGCCAGCTTTTTATATAAACTTTGTATTTCTTTCGTCTCTTCCAGTGTCATAAGATTATTTAATCTATCTTCTGAATTTTTTATACTTTCTTTCATAGCTTCTATTTGCTTTTGCCAGTCTATAAATTCTTTTTCTAGCTGCTCCTCTATTTTTTCATTGGAAAATGCTAAATTACTATTTATAGATGCTTGTATAAGTTGAAGTTTTCTTTTTAACCTTCTTACCTGACATTCTATACAAAAGGCTTCATAGTATTTTTGTCCTATTTTAACATTAAATAAAGCCTCTATATTAGGTAATACATCTTTAATTAATATGTCCTTGTCAGTTAAAAGCTTAGCTAACTCAGTTTTTAAAGCTTCATATTGTTCTCTTAACTTTTCATATTCTAAGTTGAAACCTATATTTCTACTTTCCATTATCATCAATCCTCTAATTTATTATTAATATAAGCTACTGTATTATACTTTATAGAAATATCAGTCATGATTTATTTAATCTCCTATCTATATAAATGCATTACTTTTATTCTTATTATAGGTTATACTTAGCATCAATACAATTACAACAACTATATAAAAAATCCCCTAAAGGATTTACATCTTCTAGGGGATTTACATAACTAAACTATTTTGCATTACACTAAATGCATTTGCTGCTTCTAATTCATATTCTTTGTCCATTTCAAACAAACTTTCTGTATCTTCCATTTCTTCATCATCTACCTCAAATAAGTTTTGTAATCTATCATATATTTTCTTTAACATTCAAACCACTCCTTAATAATTTATTGTATATTTTAACTTTCAAGTTAGTATCTTTTGTCATCTTATATTTAAATTATAGTGAATTGAATAAGTTTTAACCATTTATATAGATTACAAATTGGGTTTTATATATTACAAATTTGTAAGTCTTACTAAATTTTCGTTTTGCTTTTCAAATTATACATTTCTAAAGCAAACCTATTGACATTGGCATACAATTCATGATATTATGATAAATTTGATATTATTTTTCATGTATGTTATACTTAAAATAAGTGATAAAAAAATACATGGAGGTGCCCTAGTTGTTTGAGATTGGCGATAAGATTGTTTATCCGATGCAAGGAGCAGGAATAATTAAAAATATAGAAGAAAAAGAATTTTGCGGTAAAAGACGTAAGTATTATGTTATAAACATGGTTACAGGCAACATGAAAATAATGATTCCAACAGAAAGAATATTAGATTCAAATATACGCTTGATCAGCGATGCATCTACACTAGATAATGTACTATTTAGTTTTAAATCTGAAGATTCAACATCTCAGAAAACTATTCCATCTAAGCAAAGATATCAAATTAATATGCAAAAGCTTAAGTCTGGTTCTTTAAAGGAAAATATAGAGGTAGTCTACAATTTAACCAAAATAGATAAGGAAAAAACTCTTAACTCAAGTGAAAAGCAGATGTTAATGAACGCTCGAAAATTTTTAGTAGATGAGATAGCTTTAATAAAAAAAATAAGCGAAAATGAAGCTGATGATTTGTTGGATTCCAGCATTATTTAATAACTGCATACCATAATCTCCAACCATCTATAACTATTTACCCTATCTACTTAATTTTAATGATTATCTATATTATACTTTGTCTTAAATACAGCTTTTATTAATATTTAAAGAGTATTATAAATATTGAATTTGAATGTTAGATAAGAAGTAAGGAGTAAGAGGTAAAAAGTAAAAAGTAAGAAGTACGAAGTAAGAGGTACAAAGTAAAAAGTGAGAAGTAAGAGTGAAAAGGTACTGGTTGTAAATTTAACGATTACCTTTTTAAGAGTATTTAATGTTGATATCAACATCTTTTTAAGGGAAGTACATTTGATTTTTAAGTTATCATAATCTTTAATTAAGTACCCTGTTTTGACATAACAAACTATTTTTTATTATAAACAAGCCATTTATAATATTCAACAATAGAAACAGAAAAAGTTACAAACTGTTTAATTAATTCACTATCTTTCATTGTTACCTCAAATTACAATAAATTTCCACCTATAACTCTTACCTCTTACCTATTCCCTCTTCACAAATTCAAATATTCTATCGTTCTTCCCTATAATAAGGCAGACTCAAAGATTTTGGTGGTGCATTTTTTCTTGATTTACTAGCAGATGTAAATACCAATACTATGATTGTTACTATATAAGGTAACATATCTAAAAAGTACTTTGACAAAAATTTTGATATATAAAGACCATCTATTCTAAAACCTAATATAGCTAGTGCACCAAAGAGATAGGAACCAAATATAGCCTTGTAGGGATTCCAAGCTGCAAAAATCACTAGTGCCACTGCAATCCAGCCCCTTCCTGCAGTTACACCTTCCTGCCAAGCAGGTACATATACCATGGACAGGTAAGCTCCCCCTAGTCCACACAAAGCTCCCCCTATTAAAATATGAATATATTTATATAACTTTACATTAATACTTGAAGCATCTGCAGCTGCCGGATTTTCTCCTACAGCTCTTAATTTCAATCCGAACTTTGTATTATATAGATAAATACCACAGATTATAGCAATAATATAAGAAATATAAACAAAATAATCTTGATTAAAAAGTATCTTTCCTACAAAAGGTATATCTCCTAATAAAGGTATTTTTTTAGGTGAAAAAAAGTTTCTTATATTTTCACTTAGAGCTTCTCCTACCACACTTTTACCTAAAAGGCTTGAAACTCCTCCTCCAAAAATACTTAAAGCAAGTCCTGTTACTACCTGATTAGCTCTTAGAGATACTGTTAAAAAGCCATAAATTAAAGCTCCTAAAACCCCTGCAGCCATAGCCCCAATTAAAGCAAGGAGAGGATTACCTGTATTAAAAGACACTAAAAATCCTGCTACTGCTCCTAAAAGCATCATGCCTTCTACCCCTAAATTTAAGTTTCCAGCCTTTTCCGTCAAAATCTCACCTAAAGTAGCTAATAACAGCGGAGTACCTGCCACTACTGCAGAACTTAAAAGTGCAACCATATCCATAATTTATGCCTCCTTTACATTTTTGAAAGTTACTTTATACTTTATAAAGAACTCACTTCCTAATATACAAAATAGTATTAAAGCTTGAATTACTAAAGCACCTGCATTAGGTATTCCAAAGGCTGTTTCAATAAATGAGCCTCCTTCTAATAAAGCAGCAAAAAGTATGGATACCATGCCTATGATAGGAGTACTTAAATTTGATAACCAAGCAACTATTATAGCAGTATATCCCATACCGCCAGATACCTCTACAGACAAAGTTTGACTCACCGCAGAGGCTTGTATAGCCCCAGCTATACCACAAATGGTTCCGCTTATAAAAACTGCTCTAAGAATTGTCTTGTTTATATGAATTCCTGCATATTTTGCAGTATTTTCACTTTCTCCAAGCACAGCTATCTCATAGCCCATCTTACTTCTATTCATTAATATATAAAATATTCCTATAAATATAAGTGCTATAATCCATCCTATATGCACCCCAAATAGCTGTGGCATAATAGCATTATCAGGGAAATTAGCTATTTTAGCAAAACCTTGAGCTTCCGCATCCTTCCAAGGACCATATTGAAGATATGTGACAAACTTCATGGCAATATAATTCAGCATTAAAGTTACTATGGTTTCATTGGTGTTAAAATAAACCTTTAAAACCCCTGCTATCATAGCCCATAAACCTCCTAAAACTCCACCAATGAATATCATTAAAATTATGGTTACAGGCATAGGAAAGCTTGGCATCTTAAGTGCCACCAAAGCGGCTCCAAAGGCTCCTATAAACATTTGTCCATCTCCGCCGATATTCCAAAATTGCATTTTAAAAGCTATGGATATGCCTATAGCTGTAATAATTAAAGGAATGGCCTTTACTATAGTTTCTCTAATTCTATGAGGAGAGCCAAAGGCTCCTTTTACCATTGAAGCAAAAACTTCTAAGGGATTATGACCTAAAGATAATATAAAGATTCCACTTAAAAGCAACGCAATTATAATAGCTACAGTTCTTATAAGAATTGTATTTTTTCTAGTGATTTCTCCCCTTTTTATTGTCCTAACCAACAGCTACTCCTCCCTTATCCTCATTTAAATCAGCTCCTACCATCATAAGCCCGAGCTTATCTCTAGTAGCATTTTCGCTATCAATAAATCCACTGATAGTTCTTCCGCATAAAACCATTATTCTATCGCAAAGTTCCATAAGCACATCTAAATCTTCACCTACAAATAAAATAGCAGTTCCTTTTTTCTTTTCTTCATTAATCAAATTATAGATTGTATGACAAGTATTCACATCCAAACCTCTTACAGGATAAGCCATAATTAAAACTTTAGGCCTTAAGCTAAGCTCTCTACCTAAAAGTATTTTTTGGATATTTCCACCAGATAAATATCTAATAGGATAGTTAATGCTTGGAGTTTTTATTTCAAGAGTTTCTACAAGCTCTTTAGCTTTTGGAATTAAAGATTTCCTATCTACTAGAATCCCTTTTTTTTCTTTATAAGATTTTAGCAATAAATTATCTACCATATCCATAGAAGCTACAAGTCCCATACCTAGCCTGTCTTCTGGAACAAAACTCATGGATATTCCTCTTTTTATAAATTCTCTTACATCTTTACCTTCTAGGTGCTCTCCTAAAAATATGATTTCACCGCCCTGACATTTAGTTACTCCGGCTATAGCTTCACAAAGTTCTTTCTGCCCTGCTCCAGCGATACCTGCAACTCCAAGAACCTCTCCTTCCCTTATATAGAAATTTATATCCTTAAGTGCTTCTACTCCATCACTTATAACCTTCAAATTCTTTACCGCAAGCACTGTTTCTCCTTTTTTTGTTTCAACTCTTTTTATGGATAAATCAAGCTTTCTTCCCACCATAAGGTCTGCAAGTTCTTTTGGGTTTGTTTCTTCTTTTTTTAAAGTTTTAACAGATTCTCCTTTTCTTAAAACTGTTATACTATCACAAATTTCCATAACCTCATCCATCTTATGAGTTATAAATATTACTGCTGCCCCTTTTTCTTTCATTCTTCTCATTATGTTAAACAGTTTTTTGGTTTCCTGAGGAGTAAATACCGCTGTAGGTTCATCTAGAATGAGAATATCTGCACCTCTATATAAAACCTTTAGTATCTCCAGGTTCTGTCTTTCACCTACAGACATATCCATAACATATTTATCTAAATCCACCTTAAGATCATAAGTATTGCAAAGTTCTTTCACCTTACTATCTATATTTTTTTTATTTAGAAATACTCCCTTTCCCTCAGATAATATAATATTTTCTCTAGCCGTCATAGCTTCTACTAATTTAAAGTGTTGATATATAGTACCTACTCCTTTTAAAAGAGCATCCTTAGGAGAAGTAAAAACTACTGGTTTTCCATGTACTTCTATAGTTCCATCCTCTGGTGCATAAACTCCTGAAAGCATGTTTATTAAAGTACTTTTACCTGCTCCATTCTCTCCTAGAAGAGCATGGATCTCTCCACCCATTACTTCTAGATTTACATTGGCATTAGCTACCACCTTGCCGAAAGTTTTTCTGAGGTTTTTAACGGATATATAAGGTGTGATTTTACTCATTTCTTTCCCCCCATATAGAGCAATTTTTCTTATTTTTAAGGTTTATAAACACCTTTTTTAGCTCTGATTTTTCATAGCTTGCTTTATGCTATGATATAATTTTAAATAAGGAAAACTGAAAGAATGTACTTTCAGCCCCTTAAAAATTTATTACTTTTTATTAGGAATTGTACCTTCAACGCCTTCTACAAACCAGTCCATACTCCATATTTCATCATCAGATAAAGTCTTACCATCTTCAATCTTAACATTTCCGCTTTGATCTTTAATTGGTCCTGTAAATATCTTGTTTTTACCAGACTTTATATCTTCCTTTGCCTTTTCTACTTTTTCCTTAGCATCTGCTGGTGCATTAGCAGTTAATGGTGCTAAGTCAACAATGTCATCTGCTACTCCACCCCAGTATTTTTCTGCTTTCCAGCTACCATCCATCATTGCTTTAACTTGTTTTACATAATATGGTCCCCAATTCCAAACTGCAGAAGTCATATTTGCTTTTGGTGCAACCTTACTCATATCAGAGTTATATCCTATAGCAAAAACGCCTTTAGATTCTGCTGCCTGCTGTGGTCCAGCAGTATCTTGATGCTGTGCTATCACATCTGCCCCTGCATCTATTAAAGCTAGTGCAGCTTCCTTTTCTTTTGCTGGATCATACCAAGTATTTGTCCAATTAACTTTTACTTTTACATTAGGATTAACTGAACGAGCACCTAAAGTAAACGCATTTATATTTCTTATTACCTCTGGTATTGGAAAAGCTCCTACAAAACCTAAAGTATTGCTCTTTGTCTTAAGTCCTGCAACAATACCTGAAAGATATTCCATTTCGTGAATTCTTCCAAAATATTGACCCATATTTTCAGCAGTTTTAGATCCTGAACAGTGCATGAACTTTACATCCTTGTACTTTTTTGCTGAAGATAATGTACCATCTTGGAATCCAAAACTTGTAGAGATGATCACATTGCATCCTTGATCTACAAAATCATTTATTACCTTTTCAACTTCTGCTTTATCTTCTTTTACACTTTCCTTTATAACAGTTTTTACATTAAGCTCTTTTTCTAAATACTTTCTTCCTAGATCATGAGAATAAGTATATCCTCCGTCACCTACAGGTCCTACATAGAGAAAACCTACTTTAATGTCCTTGCTTTTAGAGTTTGATAACTTATTTTCTTCTCCAGCTTTAGAACTGCAGCCTGTAAGTCCTAGAGCTCCCACCAATAAACTTGATACTAATAATTTTCCTAACTTATTCATAACTTTCCTCCCACATAATTCTTATATAAAATTATTTAAAATAAATTTTATTCCCTTTAAATCTATCTACAATTGCCAAAGACTCAACTCTCACATTTTTATCTTCAATAACCTTTCTTCCTTCCTGAAAACCCTTCTCTATTACTATGCCAACACCCACTGCTTCTGCAGAAGCTTGCTCTATAATATCTATGAGCCCAAGAGCAGCTCTTCCATTAGCTAGAAAATCATCAATTATTAAAATTTTATCCCCTTTAGAAATAAATTTTTTACTTACCTTAACATCATATACAGTGTTTTTTGTAAAAGAATGTACCCTAGCACTATAAGTATCTTTATCCATATTAGCTCCTGCTACCTTTTTAGCAAATACCACCGGCACATAATCAAAATACTGTGAAGCTATGGCAGCTATGCCTATACCCGAAGCTTCAATGGTAAGTATCTTATTAATTTCTTCCCCCTCAAATCTTTTTTTAAATTCTTTCCCTATTTCATTAAATAGTTTAATATCCATCTGATGATTTATAAAACTATCAACTTTTAAAATACTATCTCCCAATACTTGTCCCTTTTCTTCTATAGTTTTTTTAAGCAATTCCATGTATGTATCCTCCCAAAATAATTCATAGTAATTTTTTAAAACAAAAAGAGCTAAAAAAGATGCCTTATTTGTCAAATTAAATTCGCTGAAATTTACCCAAACGCATCTTTTTTAGCTCTCATAAATTTTAATAATAAATTACAATTATATTTTATAATTTATGAATAGGACTTTGTTTTAACTTTGCATTACAACAAAACTAAATACAAAATTTCCCTTAGAGTAAAAAAATCCTAGGTAGTTATGCCTAGGAATATACAATTCAAATATAAATGAATCATATACTCGTAGTCAGGTAGTTTGAGGCATCCTGGTAGAAACGTTCGAGCCATATTATCGAACATATACGAGCGAATGTTTTATTAAATTTTATTAAAATCGTTCGTGTTTTGTTGTTATATTAACATGTTACAATAAATACATAGAAAAATCAACCTATTTTATAAAATTTTTTACTAAAACTTAAATCTGGATACCACTTCTTTTATTTCCATGGCTCCTTTTAAATTTTCACTGGATATACTATTAACCGAATCTATATTTTTTGAAACTTCTTCAGCCTTCTTTGCTATTACTTCTGATCCATGAGCTCCTTCATTTACAGTGGCTACTACTTCAGATATGGAATTTTTAATTTCCTCTACAGAAGATTTTAGATTTAGAACTATAGTTCTAAATTCCTCCATTATGCTCTTTATTCCTTCTGCATCATTGTTATAGCTTTCACCGATAACTATCATGCTCTCATAATCCCCAGCCACATCATTATCTACAAAAGTCAATATTTCATTACTGCTTTTAGCTAAGTTATTTACAGCATCGTTAACCCTTTTTACTATATCTTGAATCTTATTTACAGTATTAGAGGATTCATCTGCTAGCTTTCTTATCTCATCTGCTACCACAGCAAAGCCGCGTCCTGCCTCCCCTGCTCTAGCAGCCTCTATAGCAGCATTTAAAGCCAAAAGATTTGTTTGTTCTGTTATAGACAATATAGATTCTGCTAATTCATTTATTTCATAAACTGCATTTGAATCTTCTATAGCTTTTTCCATGTTAGCTCTTACACCAATATATACATCATCAGCTTGTTTTTTTGATTTTAAAGCATTTTCCCTTATTTCTTGTGCTCTTTTTTTTATGTCTTCTGAATATGTAGAGCCTTCTTCTGCTTTTTCCTTTACTTTATTTATGTTTCCTAAGATTTCTACAGCATTATTTGAAACTCCTTCTGATAAGGCAGCAGTTTCCTGTATTCCTGCTAACAATTCTTCAGTGGTAGCTACAGTTTCATCATTTCCATGAGCAATTCCCTGAAGCATTTCACTTATACTTTGTGCATTATATTCAGTATTTTTAGAAACCTCGGATAATACAGCAATTATATTTCTCATAGTTTTTCTTAAAGTATAGGTAGAATTAGCTATAATACCAACTTCATCTTTTCTTTTCATAAGAACTTTTATGCTTGCTACTTTTTCTAAATCCAGCTTTGAAGTTCTATTTAAAAGATTAATTATTTCATGCAAAGGACTTATTATAAATCTATTCGTTAATCTATAACCTAATACTATAGCAATTACACAGGCCACTATAGCCATGATTAGTATACCTTTCATCATATTCTTCATAATAGCTTCAGGTATTTGTGATTTATACTGATAAATAAACACTAATACCGAAGTCATTAATATAACTATAATTCCTGTAAAAATGGCGGTTATTTTTTTGCTCATTGACATAGTCACACCCTCATTTCTTTATATATGGTTACTATATAATTTTCGTATATAAAAATGTATTCTTTATGGAAAATATAGAAAAACCTACATTTATATCAAAATACTTTTATTAGTTCATATATATATCAGAAAACTCGATTTTTATTTTTTCTACTAAACTATTTGAATCTATAGATTGAGTTAAGCAGTTTTCTTCAAAGGCTTCATTTTCCAAACAGTCTACAGGTAAATTAATAATAAATTCAGTTCCTATTTTTTCTTCACTTTTTAATTCAATAGTTCCATGATGCATATTTACAAGAGATTTAACAATATATAAACCTATACCACTGCCTTCTTGATCTCTATTTAAAGAATTATCAACTCTAACAAATCGTTCAAAAATACGTTCTTGTTTTTCTTTAGGTATTCCTCTGCCATTGTCTTTTATTGAAATATTAACAAAGGATTCTAAATCATAGATGTTTACTTCTATCTTACCACCTGGCTTATTTACATATTTTATAGCATTTGACATTAGGTTCAAAATAATTCTTTCCATCATATCTGCATCACACAACATATATTTTTCTTCCGCATCTGTATCAAATATTAACTCTATACCTCGGTTTTCTATATAGGATGATACAGATAATACAATTTCCTCAATTACACTGATAATATTATAAATATGGAAGTTTCCTTTATAATATCCTTCATCCAATTTTGTGGTATCAATCAAATTGTTAATTAATCTTAATATTCTATAGCAGTTTTGTTTAATGATATCATTATATTTTTCAGTATCTTTTACTGAATTTTGTTTTATATATACATCCAAAAGCTGGCAGGAGCTATATATAAGATTTACTGGAGTTCTAAATTCATGGGATAGATTAGCAAAAAACTCTGCATGTAGCTTCTCATCTTCTCTTGCCTTATTTAATTTTTTTTCCATAAGCTCTGAACGCTTTCTTTCAGTAACATCTCTAAATATAACCATAACCAGATTCTGATTATCCTCTATTATAGAAAAAGCAGATACTTCTACGTCGATGCTGTTGCCATATAAATCAATTACTTTCTCCTCTGAATCTATTAATAACATTCCTTGTTTTGAGTTTTCTATTTCCTTTTTTACTAAATTTATATATTCAGGATGAACTATTTCTAATACATTTTTCCCCACTATCTCATCTTCACTTTTTGCACTAAAAAATGATACTGCCTTGCTATTGGCAAACACTATAGTCTCTTCCTTCCTCAATATAATAGCAATAGGCAGATTATCAATTACACACCTCAAATTTTCTTTACTTTTGGTTAATTCTTTTTTGGCAGTTTCAAGTTCAAAATTTTGATTTTTTAATCTTTCATTTACACTTATCAAAGCTTTATAGCCATATAAAAGCTTCATGTTTAATATATGTAATGGACGATTTAAAGTGTTTTTTAATATAATCCTATAAATTAAATATACGTAAATTAGTTTGAAAATATGGGCAAATATGTTAGTTATATTATATAAGTCAATATTAAAAGCAAAAAAAATATGAGATATAAAAGCGAATAAAACAGACATGCCTATGTATAATATGTTATCTTTTTTAATCCTATTTTTTTTAAGTTCAAAAGTAATTATATTTAATGCGTATATAATTAAAATAATATATTCATTTATAAGTTTAAATGTGGTAAACCCCTCTCCCTCTACATAACAAACAGGAAATATTTTCCCTACAAGTATTCCTAATAGCATGATTATAGAAATTATGGTATATCCACAAAATATATATTGAGTTTTATACTTTTTATAGGAACTATTTAAAAAAATAAGCATAGATAGACTTCCTATATAATTTTCACAAAGTCCAAACTGAATAGATTGATTTACAGCATTCACAGGTAGCATTGTCATGCCTTTATATAGTGTAGTATGAAGAAACTCAAAAATACTTATAATTGCAAATATTAAGCCCAATACCTTAAACCAATCATTATCTGATATTTCTTTAGTATTTACTATTATTACGGTTAAGCTGGCACAAATTAGAACAATGAAACATTCAATAAAGAAATGGAATAACATAATATTTTCTCTGCTTGAAATGATCCATACGGGAATTAGTATGGCAAAAACTAAAAAACCTACTTTTGTAACACTATCTTTTTTCTTAATAGTAGCTTGAATATCTTTAAATTCTTCCATTTCACTGTACCTCCATATTATTTTTATATACGACAATATAATTTAAAATCCTTCAATTTTTCTGAAACAAAAAGCGACATAAAAACTCTATAAAAACCTCAATCCCTGAAACTTATAAATAAACCATTATAAAAATATAAGCATCTTACTTTATAGTTATAGTCTGTTAATTACCATTAAATTTACTTTTTAATTGTTTTTAATTATAGAAATAAAACTATCTTATTTTTTAATAATTAATAACTTAGCTTTAGATTGCAGATAATTATATATATGATTATTCATTCTTTTATATATTTCTAAAAAACTAAAAAAAAATTTTGTTAATTTTTAAAAACTGTGATATACTAATAAAGAAATATAAAACACTACTGATACAAAATAAAGTATCTCTAATTTTATGTGTTTTACCTTAGGAGGTCAATTAATGAAAACAGGAACAGTAAAATGGTTTAATTCAGAAAAAGGATTTGGATTTATCGAAGTTGAAGGTGAAAACGACGTTTTCGTTCACTTTACAGCAATCCAGTCAGATGAAGCAAGAAAGAGCCTTGATGAAGGTCAGAAAGTTCAGTTTGAAGTAGAACAGGGTCCAAAAGGTCCTCAAGCTGCAAACGTAATAAAACTTTAATTTAGCTTTAAGATATATTAATATTTTAATATATAGATAGCGAACATCTTGCTGCCACCTTTTATAAAGGTGGCTTTTTTTAACCATCAATAATTACAAAAATAGCTTGCATTATTATAAAAGATAAGTTATACTGATAAAGTTAAAATAAAATAAATTATATTTATAGAATAGTTGAGAGGGAATTAAATGAGAGTTGATGAAACATTTGTTATTACAGAAGATGTTATTGAAGAATGTCTAGCTGAATGTTTAGAAAAATAATATCTGAAAAGATGCTATCAGTGCTTTATGTATTGATGGCTTTTATTATTTTATATGGTTATAATATTTTTATATAAAGTATTTTTATATAAAATATTTTTATATAAATAGGTATTAATTTTTAAGGAGTATAAAAACTATTATATATAATCTAAGGAGTGATATGATATATGATAAATATAGGCGAATTTAACAAGTTAAAAGTATTAAGAAGGACGGATTTTGGTTACTATTTAGATGGATGCACCGGAAATACTTCTGATGACATATTGCTTCCAAACAGCAGTACTTTAAATACTGAATTAAATATAGGTGAAGAAGTAGAAGCGTTTATCTACAGAGATTCTAAGGATAGATTAATTGCGACTTTAAAAAAGCCCTTAGCAAAGATAGGAGAATTAGCTTATTTACAAGTAGTTTCTACTACAAAAATAGGAAGCTTTATAGATTTTGGATTAGAAAAAGATATCCTTGTACCTTTTAGAGAAAAACTTTATGGACTTGAAAACCACAAATTTTATCTTTTTTATATTTACTTGGATAAAACAGGCAGGATAGCTGCTACCACTGATGTAGATAAATATTTAGATACTGCAAGTGACTATAAAGTTAACGATAAAGTTAAAGGCACAGTTTATGGCTTTCAAACCAATAAAAGTGTTATGGTAGCAGTAGATAATAAATATAAAGGAGTAATTTTATTTAATGAATATTTTTCTGATATAAAACATGGAGATGTATTAGAATTAGCCGTAAAAAAAGTTTATGAAGATGGAAAATTAGGTCTTACTCCAAGAAAATCTGCTAAAATTGAAGTACATAATCTCCAGGAAACCATATTGGAATATTTAAAGCTTCATGACGGCTTCATGCCTTTTAATGACAAAAGTTCTCCTGAAGACATATATAATGTTTTTCACGAAAGCAAAAATCATTTTAAAAATGCTTTAGGCGGACTTATGAAAAAAAATTTGATAACTCAGGATGAAAAAGGAACCAGATTGATATAGATAAGGAGATGACCATGATAAATACTTTTGAAGATTTGAAACTTAATTCTAATCTAATAACTGCATTAAAAAAAGAAGGTATAACTCGCCCTACAGATATTCAAATAGAAACAATACCCCTAGCTTTAGAAAATAAGGATGTAATAGGCCAATCTGAAACAGGTAGCGGAAAAACCCTAGCTTATTTGCTTCCTATGTTTGAAAAGATAGATCATTCTAAAAGAGAAAATCAAGGTATTATTCTAGCTCCAACTCATGAGCTTGTTATGCAGATAGATAAAGAGATAAAGCTTTTATCTGAAAACTCTAAAATACCTATTACTTCCACTACCATCATAGGTGAAGTTAATATAAAAAGACAGTTAGAAAAATTAAAAGAAAAGCCTCATATTATAGTAGGCTCTCCTGGAAGAGTTCTAGAACTGATTAAAAAGAAAAAAATAAGTGCTCACAGCGTAAAAACCATAGTTATAGATGAGGGGGATAAATTGTTAGATGAAAATAATATTTCCCCGATTAAAGATATAATAAAAAGTACCATGAAAGATAGACAGCTTATGGTATTTTCAGCCACTATAAAGGAAAGAACTCTTAATATTTCAAAAGATATTATGAAAGATGCAGAATTTATAAAAATCAAAGATAAGTCCATAGTTAATCCCAATATTAAACATATGTATCTTGTCACAGAAAGAAGAGATAAAATTGAAGTTTTAAGAAAGCTCATTGCTTCTACAAAACCTAAACGAGCTATTGTATTTATAAATAGAAGTGATGAAATACAAATAACTACTGCAAAGCTTCAATATCATCATATTAAGGCCTTTGGATTATATGGCAGTGCATCAAAAGAAGAACGTAAAAAATCTATGGATGACTTTCGAAATGGAAAGATTCAGCTATTAATTGCTTCAGATATTGCCGCTAGAGGGCTAGATGTAAAAGGCATAACCCATATATTTAATTTAGATTTGCCAGAAAATCCGAAAGATTATGTACATAGGGCTGGCAGAACTGGAAGAGCTGGCAATTTAGGTACTTCAATTTCTATAGTTACAAAAGAGGAGATTGCATTAATTAGAAAATACAAAAAAGAACTCAATATAGATATTGAAGAAAAATGCATTTACAAAGGTCAACTTTTCGATGTAACCTATTAATATTTAATTTAATTGTAAAATGTGGCTGTCTTACTAAGAAATTTACATACAATATATTGTTTTGCAAGTTTAAAATCAACAGGATATATTGTAGTACTTACTCTTAATACTACAGCCACATCTTTATTTTATTCAATATTGAATTTAATTTTAATTTTGCAATCTTCTTTCATAACTTCATAAGAAAATTTTATAGGAGAATTTATTTCTTCAAATTCCTTTTGAATAATATCTAAAACTCTTATTCTTAAGTGAGAATAAATATAGCTATCCTCTGGAACCTGAAAAAGTGTTTTAAGCTCTTCTAAAGTCATATAAAAGCTTTTTTCTGATTTTTTCTTTTGAAGCTCCATATATAAAATTTTAGCATAAATGGATTTAAACTTAGGAAGATCCACTGTAATCTTATGATCTTTAACCCTTCTCACAGATTTTATCTTTTTAGGCTCTCTATCCATATATTCACCCTATTTTCTTTGATTTTTAGGTAAGTTGGAAATGAAATATATAAAAGTTAGTCTACAGTTGTTCCTAATATATCTTTCTCTGTTTCATATTTTTCTGGAAGTTTCCACACTATTAGAAGTCCTATTATTATTACTATGGTTGTTAATAGCCCAGCTTCAGGACCAAAGCCTCCTCCCGTTAAAATGTTGTCTTTAAGTACAATACAATTAAATATGCCTTTAGAATTTAATCCGCTAACATGAAAACCATACACATAGCCTTGAAAATAGTTCCAAGTTATATGATATCCTATAGGCATCCACAAATTTTCTGTCTTTACATACATGCATCCAAATAATATTCCAACAAGAATAATATTAATAAGCCCTAAAGCCTTAACGTTTGGATTTAATAAGTGTAGAGCTGAAAAAATAATAGATGACAAAAGAACTGAAAGCCAGGGCTTTTTCATTTGATTTAAAGCAGTAATACAGTATCCTCTACATAATAGCTCTTCTTTTATTCCAACCAATATAAAAATTATTAATCCAATCAACGTATATATTGAAAAATCAGGTTTTGAAAGATTTGCAACAGATATATTATTGGTAGTCAATAATATAAAAAATATAAAGGATATAGAAATCATTCCAAATAATAATCCGAATATAAAATTCTTATAGTCTTTTTTAATTGAAGTTATTCCAATATCTTCAAACTTCTTTTTATCTACCTTCTTTAAAAAAATAAAAATTGCCAAAAACATACAAATAAATGCTACAACTTGAGTTAATAAGAATCCATAAGCATTATTTTGCATAAAATCATTAACTCTGTTCCCTATTTCCGT
The DNA here is from genome assembly GCA_946405135.1 of uncultured Clostridiaceae bacterium. Lineage (GTDB taxonomy): Bacteria > Bacillota > Clostridia > Clostridiales > Clostridiaceae > CAMJGD01. The sequence continues at coordinate 53,358 of CAMJGD010000002.1, forward strand.
ATAAACAATATCACTTTTCAAAAATTTGCTAGCAAGATATACTCCAGCTATCATGCCAAATACAGCCATGAGAGCAACTTCTAAAATAAAATCCAGTCCTATTACCCCAGCTATTTTCCAGCCTGATCTCAATTCATTATTGCTATTTTTAAATACTTTTTTCACTATTTTTCCCCCTTATTTATACAAAATTTACTCTTTAAAAAAGCTATCTATATATATATTTATTTGCTTACATCTTTGGTAAGTTTACCTTCCCCATATAGTTTTTCCCAGTCCTTAACAAATTGCTCTACACTCCAATCTGTTAAAGGATGATGTATCATGGCATCAAGTATATCTGGACTTACTGTTACAGAATGAACCCCAGCTTTTGCAAGTTCATGGACCTGCTGCACATTTTTAAAGGAAGCTGCTAATACTTTAGCATGTAATCCATAACTGTTTATTTCATTTATTATATCTTTTACTACTTCCACTCCATTACCAGATATATTATCTATTCTATTTACATAAGGTGCTAAAAAATCTGCACCTGAAACTGCTGCCATAAGAGCTTGCTGGGAAGTAAATATTGCAGTAGCTGTAATATTAAATCCTTTGTCTTTAAGAATTCTTATAGCCTTTATTCCTTCAGGTATTACAGGAATTTTAATATAAATATTTTCTCCTAAGTTAGCTTTAAGATATTCTGCTTCAGCAATAATATCTTCTGCCTTTAATCCAAGGGTTTGAACATGAAGCATATTTTCATCCCCTATAACCCTTCTAATATCTTTTAATAGGGGTAAAAAACTTCTTCCTTCTCTAGATACTATAGTTGGATTAGTAGTAACTCCTTTTATTGGATATAAGTCTTTTGCCCTTTCTATGGCCTTAATATTGGCAGTATCAAGCATATAAATCATTATTTTTCCCTCCATTTTAACTTCATTAGTTATTAAATATTTTATATCATTACAAATTAGGTTAAATCCTTATCCTTCACTTAAAAGAACATTTTTATTTTAAATCTCATATTATAAATACATAAATAGGTTTAAAGGAAGGATAAGTAATGTTAAACCCTATGTATAATAAGAGAGTAAAAGCTACAGCATTAATAAAAGGTGGTCCCCTAGCTCCTAAAATTAGAGGAATTGTATATTTTAAAGATGTACCAAATGGTACGGAAGTTTGTGTTAATATTAGTGGATTACCTGAATATAAACCTGCCTCCAATGGTAAAAGTCCTATAGGTCCTCACGGTTTTCATATTCATGAATACGGAAGCTGCGATATAGGAGATCCAAAAGATCCATTTAAGGCTGCTGGCGCACATTGGAATCCTACTAATCAGCCTCATGGAAATCATGCAGGGGATTTTCCTGTACTTTTTTCTAATCACGGTAAAGCTATGATGTGCTTCTTTACAGATAAATTTAAAGTTAAAGATATAATAGGAAAGTCTATAATAATTCATGAAAATCCAGATGATTATAGAACTCAACCCGCAGGAAATTCTGGAAAGAAATTAGCTTGTGGAGTAATAAAAGCAGTTTAGGCATTTTCTTTAACATGAAATTTATTAAAAATGCTATCCTCTTATTTTTTCTATTTCAATTAGAAAAATCCTTCAATAAATTTAAAAATAATATTTATTATAAAAAGGGCTTATATCTTAAATAAAATTTAAAATGAATACGCCCTTTTTATTTATATTTATATTGTATTTTAGATATTACTATAATTTAAAGCGGTTCATCTCTTTATCTATTTCCATAGCCATTTCTGAAAGTTTTTGAGATGCATTTGATACCTCTTTCATAAGAGCAGTTTGTTCTTCAGCAGAAGCAGCAACGCTTTGGGAACTTAAAGAGCTCTCCTCAAGTATTTTAACTATATTTTCAATAGATTCTACCATATTTTGGGAGCTTGCAGTTATCTCTTCAATAACAGCAGAAGCATCCTGCATTCTTGTGGAGATATCATCTACAGATGAAAGAATATGTTTAAAAGAATCTTCTGCATTATATACCATAGTAATACCATCTTTTACTGCTACGGTTCCATCCTCCATAGCATTTACAGCACTTCCAATGTTTTCTCGTATATCATTTACAAGCTTATTTATTTCAGCTGTAGAATCTTTTGATTGTTCTGCAAGCTTTCTTACTTCTTCAGCTACCACTGCAAAACCCTTTCCATGTTCTCCTGCCCTTGCCGCCTCTATAGCCGCATTTAAGGCTAATAGATTTGTTTGTTCCGCTATATCATTTATAACCATAATAATGTTTCCTATCTTCCCTGATTTATTGCCTAAAATATCAATAATCTTTGATAGTGCATTAACTTTATCATCAATATTCTTCATTTGATCTATAGCAGAATCTACTACATTATTTCCATCTTGAGCTTTTTTATAAGTATTCATAGATAAATCTGTTATATCCTGTATATTTCCGGATACATGTTCAATGCCTTGTGATATTTCTGATACCATTCTAGCAGACTCTTTCATAATATTTTCCTGCTTTTCAGAATTAGCAGCTATATCTTGAATAGATAATGCTATCTGATCCGCTGCAGCCTCTGTCTGTTGAGCTCCTGCCGTAAGTTGTTCAGAAGTAGCCGCCACATGTTCCACACTGTTAGATATATTAAATATAAATTCTTTTAAATTTCTTGTCATAGCATTTAAATGACCTACCATTTGTCCTATCTCATCTGACAGATTTACCTCTATAGTCTTAGTTAAATCATTTTCTGATATAGCCATAGCAAGATTATTTACTTCTCTAATATTTTTAACAAGATAATTTGCAAATATAGTTATAAATATTATTACTGCAATAGAAAACACAACTATAATTGCTACTAGAGTAATAAGAAGACTTCTTACTGGGGCTAAAAGTTCTTTTTCTGATATAGTAAGAGCTATTTTCCAACCGGTTTCTGGCATTTCACCATAATATATTCTGTTCTTTCCATTATCATCTTTAAATATAGTGTTTCCATTTTTTGAAGACATAATAATTTTACCAGCTTCTTTTAAGCTATTATTGTTATCTTCTGTTATTTTCATTTTCATTATTTTCCCTTTATCAGTATCCGCTATGTATGTACCCTGTTTGTCCAATAAAAATGCCTTCCCAGTTTCACCAATTTTTATGTTAGCCACAGCAGTTTGGACTGTTGTAAGGTCTATATCTGCAGTAGTTACTCCCATAAAGTTTTTCTGTGAATCATAAAAAGGTACTGTTGTGGTTACCATAGTAATATTACTCATCTCATCAAAATAAGGATCTGACCATTCTACATCTTTTGATGTATTTTTACCTACCTTGTACCAGTCAGTATCAAAATAATTGTATTTCTCATTACTATATTTATCTGTAAAAACGGTCTGTCCATTTTCTTTATAAGCATAAGGTCCAAAATACTTTACTTTAGAATTATACTTGTAGGGTTCAAACCATATCCCTGAGCCAAAAGTATTTTTATTTGTGCTTATAGCTCCTTTTAGTATTTCACCATATTGTTCTTGACTTATAGTATTTGTGGTTACCTGAGCAGATTTTGCTAAGGTCTTAGCAATCTCACTATGTTCAAACAAATTTTTCTCAATGCCATTTATAGCTAAATCAATCTGATTAGCCATTTTGCTTTCTATTTCTTTGTTAACAATAGTTTTTGCCTTTTGATAACTTATAAAACTCATTGTTGCCATAGACGCCAATATAATCGGTAGAAGTAACAATAATATCTTGGTTTTAATACTCCTTGAAGCACTAAATCTCATTTTACTTCAGCTCCCTTAAAATCATAATAAATATCGACACTTTTTGATATTTAATATTATAATAATACAAAATTATTTGTTTATAAAGATAAATTCACTAAATTTATATAATTATTTTTAATTTATGTATTTTAATACATGATTTAGTATTATGCCTTTATTAATTTTTCAAAACAATAAAACTTACCCTTTCTAAAATTTACAGTCCCTCTTTGCTCGTATCCATTATTAGAATACAAACTGCAAGCAGCCTTATTTTGTGTAAATGCATCTAATCGTATAGAATCATAATTGTTTTTTCTGGCATAATCTTCTGCAAACTCTAGCAATATTCGTGCAATACCTTTACCTTGATATTTTGGATCTACACATAATCTATGTATTATTAGCTGTTTACCTAAATTGTACTTCCAATCTATAGTACTATACTCTTCTGCTTGATCTTCATTTAAAGTTACAATTGCTTTAATTATTTTTTCATCTACATAAATATATAAATTTCTCTTATTTATATCTTCTAGTATAATATCTTCATCCGGATACATATCATCCCACTGATCTAATCCTTTTAATTTCATATTATCTATGACAGCTTTTAATATTTTCATTATTTCTAGTTTATAATTAAGATTAGCTGCTTTTATAATCATGTAAATACACCTCTTTTTCTAAATTCTAAATTTTTATATAATTTATATTTTATATTATATGCTTTCATTAATTTTTAAAAATTTGTTAATAAACTATTCATTTTATGTATTTTATGTTAAAATATAATTAACGCAATTCATAATGTAAATTTATAATTATTTTTTAAGGGGGCATAACTATGTACAACGAAAATGAAAACTTTTCAAACTTAGACAAACCTATGACTTTAGGTGATTGGGTTGTAACTTTAATTTTAACTGCAATTCCTATTGCAAATATAGTACTTCTATTTGTATGGGGTTTTAGCAGCAATACAAATACAAGTAAAAAGAATTGGGCAAGAGCTACACTAATATTCTTTGCAGTTGGTATTGCTGTTTGGGTATTATTCCTAGGTTCTATGGTAGGTTCAATTATATCTAACTCTCAAAATCTATAACCCTTGGAATTGATAAAGAAAAATTACAAATGAAAAAGTGCTTGGTACTTCAAAATTATAACTTATGAAGTATCAAGCATTTTCTATTATGGTAGTTTATTTCCTGCAGCTCTATATATTTCATACCATTCCTGTCTTGTAAGTACAACCTCTGAAGCTTTACAAATATCCTTAAGGCGCTTTACATTAGTTGTGCCAACTATTGGCTGAATTTTAGCAGGATGCCTTAAAATCCATGCTACTGCTATTGCTGTATTAGGTACATTTTTATCAGCTGCTATTTCATTTATTTTTTCATTTAACTCTGGAAACTTATCATTATCTAAAAATACTCCTTCAAAAAATCCGAACTGGAAAGGTGACCATGCTTGAATTGTAATATCCTTTAATCGACAATATTCTAAAATACTTCCATCTCTATCAATAGATGAATTGACTTTCATATTAACATTTAACCCAGAATCTATCATTCCAGTATTAGTTACACTTAGCTGCAGTTGGTTTATTATAAGCTTATGATTTAAATATTTGCTAAGTAATTCAATTTGCATAGAACTTTGGTTACTAACTCCAAAATATCTAACTTTACCACTTTTATGAAGTATAGAAAAAGCTTCAGCAACTTCTTCAGGTTCCATTAATGTATCAGGACGATGTAACAATAATACATCTATGTAATCTGTTTTTAGTCTTTTTAAACTGCCATCTACAGAATTTAAAATATGTTCTTTTGAAAAATCATAATATCCTTGTCTAATGCCACATTTTGTCTGAATTATTAGTTTTTCTCTAATTCTAGGACTCATATCAATAGCTTGAGCAAAAATCTCTTCAGATTTTCCTCCAGCATAAATATCAGCATGATCAAAAAAATTAATTCCTTCTTCTAAAGCAGTACTTATAAGCATAGATGCTTCACTTTTAGAAAGCTCTGCAATTCTCATACATCCAAGAGAGATTTCAGAAGCACTAATTTCACCCTTTGCAATGCTAATCTTTTTCATCAAAAACACCTCTTTTTTAATATTCTATTATATCTAAATATATTTATTCTGCGAACTTATAATTATACCTTCTTAATTCATATAACTATTCTAATAAATTTAGTACTTTGGAGAAATATACAAATTTTTATATAAGCAAATTTCTTAAATTTCTCTATACACCATGGAATTTAATTAATTATAATACTATAATGTATTTATATACTTTACAAAGTCTTATAGCTAAAGGTAAAGAGAGGTTGTTTTTTATGGATAACAAAGATGATAGAATTGTAGATTTTAATGAACTCAAAAATAAAGCCAGAGAAAAAGATATAGATAAATTTGAACAATACATATATAGTTTATATTATTCTTTTACTCAAGGCGAAATGAATATGGCAGATTTTAGTACAAAAATAAATGAGTATATGCAAGAGAACAATATTTCCTACGAAAAACTATTTAATATTCAAAAAGAGATGATGAAAAGATATGGCTTCAATATAGAAGATTTAGAAACTGAAATGAAAAATTTTGGTATAGAAGTATCTCCTAAAAAACTAGACGAAAATTATGAAACTATGAAAAAAGCGCTAGGATTTCAAGAAAAATATAAAGATAGAATTTCTTCAAAACTTATGACTTCTTATACAATTAAAAACTCTCTAAATAATCTAGAAGTCCTGCTTCAAGATGAAAATGTAATATTGAAAAGTACAGGGAAAGTAAATCTTCAAGATAATGAATTGAATGAATTTCTATATTCCTATAAAAAATTGTTAGAAGATAAAAATCTTAATATATCCATCTTTGAAGATGTAAAGACTTATGAATACTAATATTTTTTAGCTGGACTTGTTTTTTAAAGGCACTTTTAGTTAAAAATTTTTGCCTTGCAGTTTCAAGAATATAAAAATGGTTGCACATAATGAACAAGATTCCATTGTGCGCAACCATTTTATATTCACCCTTTTAGACAGTTTCTTTGTACTTTGAAATAAAATACTATAATTTAAATATTAACATTTTTATTCCTTTTAATTATGTATTCACTATAAAATTTTAATAAATAATCATAGGCAGATAGCACCTCTTTGGGTATATCTACATGAAGTATATATCCTTTGCCTTTAGGACCATAACCATCTTTATCATCCCTTAGTCTTGGAACTTCCCCCATAACTAGTGATAAAAATCTATCTATATCCCATAATCCATCTATTTCATCTGATGTAAATGAAAGTACTCCTGCAGACTCTTTTATAAATGGTATAAAAGCAGAATAATTTATGAAAATCACATCTTCTTGTGACCATTCCTTTAAAAAGGAATAATAAGTCCTAATCTGCATAGTTGGATCCTGCATCAAAATAACTGATTTAGGTTTTTTATGCTTATCTTTTATGACTTTCAGTGCTTCCTTTGCATTAGAGCCGCAGTTTGTTGATTGATTTTCTATAATTATATCTTTTTCACTAATTCCCTGATAACTAACTAGAATATCTTTTAATATATCTGCTTCTGATCTGTCTGCTGTTTCTATGCACTTATACAGATAATGTTTTTTTATATTATCTCTTAAATACTTTGTAGAATGCCCTATACCCCCGACTATCATTATCTCTTTGGCAATACCGCTTTTATAAGCCTTGGCAGCTTGTTCTGCTATAAACGGAATGCTATTTCCTAGTAGAATTAATAAATCTACTTGATTAATTTTAAATTTTGCTTTTAATTCTCTTTGTGATAATTCAATCAAATCTCTTGCTGATAAAAATGAAATTATTGTATTGAAATGTTTAACCTGTTCATTAGTTATGTCAATTTTATCCATCGCATTTCCTCCTATAAGAGCTTATAAAAATTACTGTAAAGTAAGTAATGGCGGCACATCGCTTTTGAAGCTTGGTCTACTATACTGATAGGTATATGGCAGAAAAGCTAAAATTAGTTCCTGTCACCATTAAAAGTTGATAAAATATTATTCCATTTTTTTGAAACAATGTATAATACAGCATCAACTTTTATTTGTGACATAAATTAGGACATGTACTACTATCATTAAGATCCTATATATGAGTATCAACTTTTATTTGTGACAGGATTATAATCTCACTAACTTTTACTCCATACCATTATCTAACATCAACTTTTGTTTGTAACATAAATAAAGTGCTTTGCCGTATATAATACTGACTACTTATCATTTCAAATTTTACTTATAAAATCAGATTCATTATTTGCTATACCTGTCCATCAACTTTTATTTGTGACATAAACTTAAATTCGTAAACATACTATATATGTACACTAGTACCAGGACAAGCAGCAGCCACTGCTTTCCTTAAAAAAGTTTATCTTTTAAATATAATAACATTTACCTAAGGTACTGGACAATATAAATCTGATTTCATGGGTACAATACTAAATCCTGATCTTAAGCAATAGCTTTGTATAGTCTCCACATACCATTCACTAGCTCTAGGATCAATGATGATGCTATCTATGAACTCAATAGGATTTATTTTTAAATTTATATGTTCACAGTTTTCATATCTTTTACCTAAACACTCTTCATTATTTATCACAATTAGTCTAACTTCATTCTCATGTTTAAATGCATAACGTTTAAGCAAACCTTCAGCAAAAGTTTTTTTTGGATCTTTAATATTCTCTAAAGCTAAATATGCTTGCTTTAAATCACTATAATAAATTACAGGTGAAAGCATTCCAAATTTGACATTACTTATTAGATTAAATTTTGAAGCAGCAGTTTCAATTAGTATCCCTTCTTTGCTGGGTGAATAAATTTTCCACAGAGCATCGGATACACCTTCAAGACTCCAGCATTGTCCATACAAATCCTTATTTGAATTAAATTCTTTTTTAGATAATTCTTTAGTAAACTTGCTTATAGGTAATTCCCACTCATCTTCCCAATATTTAATACTAGTAAGATAGGTCTCTCCTTTTTCAATCATATGCATAAATTGACTTAAAGGCATATATCTATAAAGTTTTGTTTCAGCTTTTAATTTATCATCAAGAATTAAACCACTTCTCCCCATTGCTTGGCACCCTTTCACATTCTATAAAATATTCTTTGATGAAGAAAGATTACTTTTTCAGCTTACCCAAATAAATTCAATTTTATCCTTTAAAATAAAAATTCCACCATAAAACTTATGGTAGAATTTTTTTAAATCTATTTATTATAAAATGTACAACTTTCTTTTAAACATTGAGAATTAAAATTGCTAAATTCACACTTTATTATATCTGTTTCCAAATCAATTTTAAAATTTTCTTCTAAAAATTTTGCAGCTTCTTCTATAGCTAAAAAGCTATCCCTTTTGCAGCATCTAGGGCCACCGTTTTCTGCAATGGATTTTAAACTTTGTGAAGTCATAAGATTACTCATCTTCCATTCTTCTTTAGAAAGAGGAGTGGCGCCAGTTATTATGCTTATAAATATACCTGTCCCCACTGCTGCCCCACAGTTTCCATAAAATCCGCAAAATCCGCCTAATACATTTTTAGCCCTTTTTTCTGCTTCATCTATTTTATCAATTATCAACTTATTCTCTCCAATGGAATTATAATAAGCAGTAATTAAAACTGCTGGTACTAAAAAGTGATGCTCTGGCCCATGCATCTTAATAGATGGATGCTTCATTAAATCTATTGCCATGCGAAATGGATTTTTTGAGTCACATTTTGTACAATAGGCTTTTATAATTTCATAAGCTCCTTTTGAATGACAAATATCACAAATATAATGTCCATTTTTGCATGCAGCATGAGATAATTTCTTTTCGCCACAATAATGACATTCATATTCTTTCATATCTTCTAAGTAGATTAAATCTTCACCGCATATTAAACAATTACTCTTATGCTCCATAGCTTCCTCCTTAATTTAATTAATACTTACAATACTCTCAATGAGTTATAAAAACTTTCAGTATTTTATATTATAGTATCTCATATACTGTTTTACTATGCTATAGAATTTTTATAAAAACATTTAGTTAAGGGCAAAAAAGAAAACTGTGTTAAAATATAATTTCTACCTTAACACAGTCTCTAATAGGTTATTTAAATTTAAATAGGATTAATGTCACAAGATTATATTAATATTTTAATTTGAGTTTCTTTTCTATGATAGCCACTATTTTGTACATTAAGTATGCAAGAATTGATAGAATAATTATACTCATCATTACCATGTCTAACTGAGATATCTGTCCTCCATATACTATTATGAAGCCAAGCCCTTCTTTTGCTACTAAAAATTCACCCATTATTACCCCTACCCAAGATAAGCCTACATTTATTTTTAGTGCGGATATGAGGGTAGGAATGGACGCAGGTATTATTAGATTAATTAGTATTTGGAACTTACTGGCTCCAAAGGTCTTTAAAAGCTTTATTTTGTCTTCATCCACTTCTTTAAAGCCTGAAAGCACACTTATTATAGTAACTATTATAGATATTAACAGTGCCATTATTATTATAGCTCCTATACCATTACCTATCCAAAATATTATAATAGGACCTAAAGCTACTTTTGGAAGGGCATTTAAAACTACTAGATAAGGATCTAATACTTTTGCAGCAAAATCAGACCACCATAATAAAATTGCAATTACTGTACCTAACACCGTACCAAGTAAAAAACCTATTATAGTTTCATAGCAGGTAACAAATATATGCCTGAATAAAGTACCCTCTTTATAAAAAACTATTAAGCTTTTTATCATTCTAGAAGGAGTACTAGTTAAAAATGGATCTATCCATCTATAGTACCCTGATATTTCCCACAGAGCTAAAAATAGAACTAAGATAAATATTCTAAAAAAGGCTACTTTGAATTTATCTTTTTTTAATTTATTTAAGTACTCCTTATGCTCATTGCTCTGTGCCATCATCTAAATCCAGCTCCTTCCATATATCATTAAAGTATATTCTAAATTCTGGTGCTTCTCGCTTTTTTATAGGAGAGCAATACAAGCAATTATCAAAGTATATGTCTACCTCTTTCTTTATATATGCAGGTCTTTTAGATAAAACTATGATTTTAGAAGAAGTAGATATGGCTTCTGCTATGTCATGAGTTACCATGATAGCTGTTTTCCCTTCTTTTTTTATTATGTCATAAATTTCATCACTAACCTTCAATCGACTTTGATAATCAAGAGCTGAAAAAGGTTCATCTAATAGTAAAATTTCCGGATCTAAGGCTAAAGTTCTTATAAGAGCCACTCTCTGCCTCATTCCACCAGATAGTTCGGAAGGTTTATGATCTTTAAATTCGTAAAGTCCATAAGAATGAAGAAGATTATTCAATCTATCTTTTGCTTCTATATTTAAGCTTTTCTTTATCTTTAATCCAAGGCACACATTTTCCCATACAGTTAACCATTCAAAAAGATGATCCTTTTGAAACATATATCCCATTTTATTGCTGTGTCCCTTAAGTTCACTACCTTCTAGTATTATGTTTCCGCTAGAAGGTTTAATAAGACCACATATTATATTTAATAAAGTAGATTTTCCACAGCCTGAAGGCCCTACTATACTTAGAAATTCCCCCTCTTCTACAGAAAAGCTCACGTCCTTTATAGCTTCTGTTTCACCTTTAGGCGAATGATAATTCATATTTATATTATTTATGAGAAGCATGCTCATAGTTTTCACCACCAAATAGGCTATTTTACATCCTTAATAACCTTTTCTGCGTACTTGTTTGTTACAATTTTATTGAAAGCAGGTCTTTCAGGTATTAGATCAGCCTTATAAGATTGGATTATATCCATAAGCCTATTTATATCCTGCTCCTTTATTACAGGAGTTTTTGAAAAGGCATCTATGGCTTTATAATTTTTTATTACTTTTACTATAAGTTCTTCGTCAGTTCCTGGGAAAAAAGATATGATTTCTTTAGCAATATCTTTTTCACTAGCACTATCTACCCACTTTTGTCCCTTATATATAGCTCTTGTAAATCTTTCAATCAAATCTGAATTTTTATCCATATAAGATTTTGTTGAAAAAAAGCAAGTATAAGGAATTACCCCTGCAGACTCCCCTACAGAAGCTACTATAAAACCTGATTTGTCTTTTTCAAGCATACTTGCAGTAGGTTCGAATAAAGCTACATACTCTCCTGTTCCTCCTTTAAAAGCACCAGCATTAGCAGTAAGGGCTAGATTTGTTATCACGTTATTATCCTGTCCTGGGTTTATTCCATGATTTCTCATTACATATTCTAATGTCATTTCAGGCACTCCACCAGGTCTTCCTCCTATTATAGTTTTACCCTTTAAAGATTCCCATTTAAAGTCCTTTTCCTCTTTCCTTCCTACTAAAAACGAACCATCCTTTTGAGTAAGCTGTGCAAACAATATGGGATAATCCTCTCTTTTTTGATTATTAATATAAATAACCTGTTCAGGACCACAAAACCCTATATCTGCACTGCCGCTTAATACTTGCTGCATAGTCTTATCTGGAAGAATCTTCTAAACACAATTTCTCTAATGACTTTCTTCTAACACCACCTATAGGTATAGATGAGGTAGCATTGAAAAGATTAATCTGTAAGGATTTATTTTTACTGTCCCATATAATGAAATTTACTATCTCTAAAAGATAGGAACGCTTTTTTTCTATATCAGAAATAGTATCAAAGAGCTTTTTAAAATTTTCAAGATTGGTACTGATCTCATCTACATAATCTAATTTTGTATCGGAAGTAGTTAGGATATTTTTTAAGGCAAGTATCTCTTTTTCTAAAGAAGCATTTTGCTTATTAATATTTTCAATTTCATTTTCAAATTTGGAAATTATGGTAGGATTATCTTCTAATAAGGCTAATTTTCTTATCAAGCCTCGAATGAGTTTATTATTATTTTCTATTTGTTTTTCTAATTTTAATTGTTCCTCCCTCATTAAGCTATGTCTAGTATTTCCCTTTGATATATTTTGGTCATAGGCTTCAGTAAGTTCCTCTATAGTAAGTCCCTTTATATTTGATAAGACAAGATCTTCAGCTTTATCGGCATTTAGCATTTTGCAACTACATCTATTAGAAGCTCTATTTTTTAAGTTACATCTATAGTATCTTTCATACTTACCGCTTTTAGGGTTGTTCCTGCTCCAAGAGCCCATGCTGCTGCCACATTCCCCACAGATAAGAAGTCCAGATAGTAGAAATTTATTTCCAGTAGCACTTCTAGGGGATGGCTTTAAACCTTTTAAAGTATTTATGTTTTGACATTTAAGCCATAAGTCGCTAGGGATAATTCCTTCATGCTTTCCTACAGCAATAATCCATTCATCTATAGGATTAGCTTTTTTACCTTTTTCTTTTTTATTGTAGGTAATAACACCATTAGTACCATTAAAATCACCACAAACTATAGCGCCTAGACTTTTAAAGTACTCTGAGATATTCTTATCGGCATAGGTATAAACAGGATTTTTTATAATCTGCTTCACAGTACCCTGTGAAAACTCTCCGCCATTTTTCCCTTTATAATGGTGAGAACATAGATAATTAGCTACAGAAGGGAAGCCTTTTTTCTCTAAGTACAAATTAAAAATAAGCTTAACAACTTCTATTTCTTTTGGTATAGGAGTAAGCTTATACATTCTTTTGTTTTTACCATTTACATCTTTATAGCTAATAGCTTCAGATCTAAAGCCAAGAGGGGAAGTACCTCCGAGCCACCTACCAGTCTTGGCAAGCTCAAGCATATTATCTCTAATTCTTTCAGCAATAGTTTCACGCTCAAGCTGGGCAAATACAGAAGCAATATACACCATAGCTCTTCCTATAGGGATAGAAGTATCAAAATGCTCTTTTATAGAAACAAAATCAATATCATGCTTTTGAAGAATCTCTAAAGTGGAAGAGAAGTCAGCCACATTACGAGAAATTCTATCAAGTCTATAACAGATAAGCATTGAAAACTTCCTAGCCTTAGCGTCCTTAATCATTTCCTTAAACTTAGGACGGTTTATATTACCACCACTAAAACCTTCATCAGTATAATATAAAAACTCAGTAACACCAGCTTTAACACCAAATTCCTTACAAAGCTGAATTTGATTCTCTATAGATTCGCCTTTATCTGTTTCTAAAGATTTTCTAGCATATATAGCAGCAATCATAAAATCGCCTCCATGGTTAGAGCTTATAGTAAAGTTTATGTTATTTGAAATTTTAAAAGAAGGATTTTGTAACGAAATTAAAAGATTTGAATATTATAAAGTTAGAGTATTTTTAATGGTGATTTTGATGGTGCAAAAGAAGGGGATTACCGTAACTTTAAATTATCCAAAAGAGGACAAGGCTCTTAAAGAATTAAAAGAAAGAAAAGCAACCATAGTGCTTGAGATATTAAAAGAAAAGTATGGAGATAAAGTTTTAGAAGAATATATAAATAGTATAAGAAAAAAGAAATAAGTTTACTCATAAATTAAAGATAAAATAAAGGGGGCTGTTGCACTAAGGAATTTACATACAATATATTGATTTCCAAATTTAAAATTAGCACTATATATTATAGTATTTATTCTTAATTCCACAGCTCCTTGTACATATTCTTTTTCAGTTTCCATATAGTTTTTCACCTTCCAATAAAGTATTTTAAATATTACCTTGAAAAATATTAATACGCACTATCCTACAAGTCTGACATATTATAAAAAAATACGACTAACCATTAATACTTTATCTTTATCTTTATTTATTACAAACCCATAACTTGTTATATGAATAATTTCATTGTCTCTTTTTAAAATATCATTAAACATATTTATGTATTTCAATATTACTTCCTTGTCCTTTCTCTCTTGCTCATTTGAATGGATAAATTCTTCTAAAGTACCTCCTATACATTAAAACCTATTTGAACTTCACTATTTTTCTCTTCAAAAGCTTTCATATAATTAAAAACTTCTCTTACGTCACAAATAATATTATTCTTCTGACAGGTTTCTTTAATAATTTTCATCAAATTTTCATGATTCTTACTTATTACTTCATAACTATTCCCATATTGTCTTATGTATTTTTCTTTTAAACCTTTAAAATGCTTATCTAAATTCTTATAATAATATTCCCTATTTCCATTTCTTAATGTTAACCCAATACCAAATACTATAATTCCTTTAACTTTAGCTTCTATACAATAATCTAATATTCCTCTTATATTTTCCTCTGTATCATTTATATAAGGTAAAATAGGAGTTAGCCAAACTACTGTAGGAATTTTGTTATCCCTCATTATCTTTAAAACTTCAAATCGTTCTTTTGTTGTAGAAACATTTGGTTCAATAATCTTGCATAATTCTTCATCATAAGTTGTTAATGTCATTTGTACAACACACTTTGATTTATTATTTATACTTCTTAGCAAGTCTAAATCTCTTAATATTCTATTTGATTTAGTTTGTATTGCTAAGCCAAATCCATACTCATCAATTATCTCTAAACATTTTCTTGTATTTTGAAGCTTTTCTTCTAGATGAATATATGGATCACTCATTGCACCTGTTCCAATCATACACTTTTTTCTTTTTCTCCTAAGTGTATCCTCTAATAGCTGTGGTGCATTAGTCTTAACCTCTATGTCTTCAAAAATATGATTCATTCCATAACAAAGACTTCTGGAGTCACAATATATACATCCATGAGTACATCCTCTATAAATATTCATTCCATTATTAGTAGATAGTATCCCTTTTGCCATCACCTCATGCATATAATCGTAACCCCCTTTTAATAATTGTATCTCTTAATAATTACTTCAATGAAATATAAATATCAACTTTAGCATTATTGAAATCTGAATTTAAATATTCTTCAAAATCTGCTTTATAGCTTCTATCTAAATCCATTTGCCAAATTTCATTCCAAGCTTTTACAACTGCTTTTTCCATATGTCCTTCAATAGAAAACTTAGCATATTTCCCTGCAGGAATTTTCTTTATGGTAAGTCCTTTATTTTCAGCCTTACATACCTCATTTCCTGCTGTAACTAAATACTTATTATTTTCATAATCTGAATAAAGTCCTATGGCATATTCATTCACTTTATTTTTTATTGTTTCGTTAATGCCACCTTGATATAACTTTTCCCAAAGGCCTCCAATGGTTTTTACCATATTAGGATCATCATTACTTGTAACAGCACTAACTCCTACTACTATTTTTTCTTCTAAATTAACAATTTCATACTTCATATTTATAACCTCCATATATTTGATAAGGTTATTATACTTGGATTAATATGACAACTATATGTCATATTAAGAATAATTTAAAAGCATTTTTTCAATTTTATTTTTAATTTCTTTTCTTATTTCTTGTGGTGCTAGAACTTCACATTCTTCTCCAAATGAAGATATATAGCTAAAAAGCCATTCTCCTTTTGGATATTCAATAGTAACAATAAAACTACCGTCATCTAGCTTCTTAAAATCTTCAAATTCATCATACACTCTATATGCCATTTTAGAAGAAATTCTCATTTTCAAAGTAATAAATTCATCATTAAAAATATTATCTTCCTTCATTATATTTTTTGGTGCTTTAATATTAAAACCCTCTTTAGAAATATATAAATCCTTTATCCTTCTTAATTTAAAAAATCTATAATCATTTCGTATTCTGCAATACCCATACATATACCAACTTTGACCTTTAAAATACAATTTCAATGGACATACTTCCCTATTAATATTTTCACCTTTACCACTGCTATAATCAAATTTTACTACTTTTTTACTTAATATTGCAGATTTAAGATTATTAAAAGTTTCTTTTTCCCTTTCTGCATTTCCCCAATTTGAAAAATCAACTTCTATCCAATCAGTATTATTTTCACCTAATATATTATTTAATTTTTTAAGAACCGTTTTAGACTCTGGATCATTAAAACTTACAGCATTAACTGCTCTTATAGATGATAATATTTCTGACTTTTCTTCTTCTGTTAATATAGCTTTATTTAATACAAAGTCTGGTAATATAGATATACCTCCACCTTTCCCTTTACTCATATATACTGGAATCCCTGCTGTAGACAGTGTTTCAATATCTCTATAAATAGTTCTTTGTGATACTTCAAATCTTTCTGCTAATTCTTTTGCAGTTACAATCTTCTTCTCTAAAAGAATATATATAATTTCAAATAATCTATTTACTTGCATAATGTTTTTCCCCTTTATTATACATGCCTTTGTGTAATTATTTTTTATTATTTGGCTATGCTTTAAGAACGTGTATTTGTTATTGATTGTTATGTTTAAATTTCTTATAACTATTACTGATAATCATGAATACTAAATAAATAGGAATTGATATTAATAATATTGCATAAAAATCACGAGAAGCTGAGTAAGATGATGAATTAAAGCCTTTGATACAAAGATGTCCAATTATATATGATGTTGGGATAAATAATATCTTTTCTGTAATATTTCTTGCTTTTTTATATTTACGCAATACTATTAAAATAATTAAACATACAACAGTCAATACTATTGCAATTATGAAATAATATGAAAGTACTAATCTTGGTAGTGTTACAACTCCACCATTTTTTGTTATACTTTTTCCATAAATTAAAATATCTCCAGAACCATCAGCTGAATAGTAGTATATAGAATTAATCTTTTCCCCATTCGGATTTAATACCACAGTCCCAAGATTCTTATTATTGATACGGTTATTCCAAATAGTTTCCCAAGTAGTTATATGATAAATATAGCCTGAGCCGTCTTCTGAAGAATATTTATTTATATCATAACCAGACACCTTGTCTCCAAAATCAGCAAAGATTGTTCCGTTATCTTTTATATTTATAGATACAATATCATTAGAATATGGTATATAACTTGGTTCTGTTAAATAGTTAATAGCTAATATTGCGACTATAATAGTTAATATTATTGAAAAAATAATTGCTTTAAACTTTTCTCTAAACAATTTAGCTTTTAAACTCTTAAATCCAGTAGTATCTATATCTATAGGCATATTTTTATGGGTTTTCATTTCTTCAAGTTCTTTTTTACAATCTATGCACTCATCAATATGGTCTTCTACAATAATTCTTGTATCTTCACTGACCATATCTTCAACATACAACGGTAAAATGTCTTTTATAACGGTACATTTAATTTTCATTTTTACTCCTCCAATTTATTTTTTATTTTTTTTCTGGCTCTGTGATAAGTAACACAAGCCCAATTTTCATTTTTTTGAAAAAGTGAACCGATTTGCTTAAAGCTTAATCCTCCAAAAGTACGCAAGGAAAATACTTCTTTATATGGCTCCTCTAGATTATGCAAAACTTCATGTATTTCCATAGAGGTTTCTACTGAAAGTATGGATTTTTCAATATCAATACCATCTTCTTGTTCTTGATATTGGTCTACATACATCAATTTCTTATTTTTACGCAGGTATGAAAAATAATTATTTTTTGCAATTTGGCACAACCATACTCTAATATCGCAAGTACCGTTGAAATTATCTATAGATTCCATAGCTTTTACAAATGTTTCTGAAGTAATATCTTCTGCTAGATGCTTATCATTAGATAAGCTTTTGATGTATAAATAAACATCACGAAAATAATCGTTGTATATATTTTCAAATTCTATCACTTTTTCACCTCCTTATTTATAAGACGCATATATTTCAATTATCTTACAATAAATTCAAAAAAATTTTCTATATAAAATTAACGGAGCATCAAATTGATGCTCCATGTACATAGGAATAATCCTACCTGTGCTAGATCTTTTGTTTCAACTTATCAGATAATTTAAAGATAAGCGTTAATATAAACACAATTAGCAGTAAAGACAACAGTATGCATGTAACGTATGGTGCACCAGTCATCTTAGGGAAAAGATTTTTTATTCCCATTTTTGTTAATAGTCCAAGTGCTATACCCAAAATTATAAAACAGCTCTTTTTAACCATATTTCCTCCTATAATAAATATAAATAATTGTTAGTTCGTAAATAATCGTTACTTTGTCTAATTTTACAAATATTACATTTCAAAATACTAATACAATTAACGCTATTATTTCTATAAAAAATTATACCATATAGTTCTATTACATGGTATAAATGTATGAAACTATAATTAATCCTTCCATAGTATTTGGGGAAATGTGATATAAAGTTTAACTTAACATGCTAAATTCTCCCATCCTTTTTAGGCAAGAGATGGATAGCACTTGCCGATAGAGAGCAACCAAGTTATTTTATATCCATATAGTGTATTTTGTATTCGGAATATCAAAATTTATGTACAAATCTTTTATAAAAATACTTGTGTTTTCACCGTATTTCCATCTGCACCTTGGCCTGTGGATAGTTCTATTTCTATGCCTTCCTCTTTAAAAAAGCCTTTATTTATAGAAACATACATAGGGGCATAAAATACTGAACGTGTAACTTCGTTAAGTCTAACCTTGGTCAATTCTGAATTTTTATCTTTTTTACATGCTGCTAAAGAAAGAGGTGTAACTGCCATTAACAGAGAACATATAAATACTTTAATAAATTTACTTTTCATAGATGTGCCTCCTGATTTAATGATTTATTCATTCTATAATATGAAGCTTTTATAATATGTGTTAAGCATTTATTATAAGATATTTCGTACTTTATATTACTATTTTCCGTATACCACTTTATAAGAATTATTTACCACACAAAAAATAAATATAAATTTATTTTAGGTATTAATTTACTTAAGAAGCTAGTATATAATAGATATATACTTTTTTATAGAGGAGAGGGAGCATGAATAAAAACATCAAAATTAACAAGAAAATGAAACCATATGTAAATATCATTTTAACAGCTGTAATAATAACATTCATACTAATTTTATCCTATGTTCTGTATACTAAGAGTCTTGTAGACGCTTGGGAAAATAGAGTATATCCTGGAATTAAAATAAATACTATAGATGTTTCTGGGAAAACTAAAGAAGAGATTTCCGAAATAATTACAGATAATTTTTCAAAATCTATTGAAACTCAAAAGCTCCTTGCAAAATTTAAAGATAACTCTTTTGAGTTAGAATACAAATCCCTAAATCCACAATTAAACTTGGATGAAACAATTAAAGAAGCTATAGGTTATGGTAAAGATGGCAAATTGTTTAGCAAGAGCAAATTAATAAGAAAAGGCGTAAATAGAAACTTAGAAATAGTAATTAAATATGATGAACAAAAGATTAATAGCTTCAAAGATGAAATTAAGTCGAAAATAAATTATGATGCTAAAAATGCTAGTATAAAAATAAGCAATGGCAATATAAGTATAGTCCCAGAAGAAGAAGGATTAATGGTAAAAGAGACAGAATTTGATAAAGAGCTTAGAAAAAATTTAAATAATATAAAAAATGAAAAATCAGAATTAGAAATTCCTGTAGAAAATGTTAAACCTAAAATAACAAAAGAGCAATTAGTAAAGATTAATGGAAAACTCTCTACATTTTCCACTAGTTTTGGAAGTTCTTCAGCAGATAGAGCTGCTAATCTTATTCTTGCCACTAAATTCTGTAACGGTAAAGTATTAATGCCTGGAGAAACTTTCAGCTACAATGAAACTGTAGGAGAAAGAACCTATGCAAGAGGATTTAGAAATGCTGCTGTATTTATTAATAATAAGGTTGTAGATGATGTAGGCGGTGGAATATGTCAAGTATCTACCACTCTTTACAGGGCGGCTATGAGAGCAAATCTGCGTTCCGTGGAAAGACATAATCACTCAATGAAGACAAGCTATTCAGATCCTGGTTTAGATGCAACTGTTGCTTGGGGAGCTTTAGATTATAAATTTAAAAATAACTACGACTTTCCAATATATATTGAAGGTATTGCACAAAACAGATATGTAACCTTTAATATTTATGGTAACGTGGAAGCCATGGGAAACAAAACTTATGAACTTATTGCAGAAAATGTACAACGAATAGAACCTAGTATAAAAATTGTAGAAGATGCTAGTGTAGCTGAAGGAAGCTCTTCTTGGGATGTAAGTCCTGTTACTGGATATAGGTCAACCTCCTATTTAGTGACTTATGAAAATGGAACTGCAATAAAAAAAGAATTAATATCTAAGGATGTTTATAATAAAGTAGATGGTATAAAAAGAGTTGGAACTAAAAAAGACGCTCCTGAACCAGCACCAACGCCAACACCTGCACCAGCCCCTATTCCTATAGATCCTCCTAAGACAGAACAGCAAGGTAACCAAGGTACAAATAGCACCACTAATCAACAAAATGGACAAACTACATCAACTAATAATTCCTCTAATCCATCTCCAGCACGTTAAAACACTTATTTTACTTGCACATTAAAGTAAAAAATAAAAAGAGCTGTTAGATAATGAACAAAAATACATTATCTACAGCTTTTTTTTATAATTTACTGTGCCTTACTTTGATTTGCTACAGCTTCTTCTTTTGCAGCAATTTCTGAAATATCTCCTAGATAATAGTGGGTTATTGGTTTTAAATTATCATCTAATTCATACACCAAAGGAATCCCTGTAGGTATATTTAGATTTACTATATCTTCATCAGAAATATTATCAAGATACTTTACTAAAGCCCTTAAACTATTGCCATGTGCAGCTATTATTATTTTTTTATCTAATTGAATAGTTGGTACAATTATTTCTTTCCAATAAGGTATAACTCTTTTTATAGTATCATTAAGATTTTCTGTTAATGGCAGTTCTTCTTCTTTTAGTTCTCTATAGCGAAGATCATTACCTGGGTATCTTTCATCCTTTTTATCTAACGCTGGAGGATAGACGCTAGAGTCCCTTCTCCATTTATGAACCTGTTCCTCACCATACTTTTTAGCTGTTTCAGCTTTATTTAGTCCCTGTAATGCGCCATAATGTCTTTCATTCAATCTCCAAGATCTCTGTACAGGAATCCATAGCAAGTCCATTTCATCTAATACATACCATAAAGTTTTTATTGATCTTTTTAAAACTGAGGTAAATCCAACATCAAAAGTATATCCCTCTTCTTTTAATATTTGTCCAGCCTTTTTAGCCTCTTCAATCCCCTTTTCAGACAACTCTACGTCAGACCATCCAGTAAATCTATTTTCTTTGTTCCACATGCTCTCGCCATGTCTTAACAAAACTATTTTCTTCATAATATCATCCCCTGTTTTACAATATATTAAAAGCATTCTAAGCAATAATTTGTATTACAATTTAATTATAATATATTGATAATAATAACACAATGATATTAATTATTATTTTCTTTAATCAAATCTTTCTCTATATCCACATTTTTTACATAATTCTTCTACTGCTTCTCTTCTAGAAAATCCATTAAAAATATTTTTTGCCCGCTCACCTTCAACTATTTTAGAAAAATCATTTTCATGTATATTTCCTAGATTAATTATACCTTCTCCATCTAGGCAGCAGGGTACCACAGTTCCATCCACCAGTATAGCCGCTTGATTTCTGAGTCCATAGCAAAATCCACTTATGCTTTCCTCTTCATTTTTAAGGTCTGGCCACTGGAATTCATGCTCTTGGTTTAAATATATTCTTTCTGCTATTTTAATTCCTCTACCTGGACTTACCTTTTCTTCTATGCTATAAGGAAGATTAAATTCTTCTTCTATACTTTGAAGAATCTCATTATTTATTCTTTTTTGATGCTTTGTAATATTATCTTTTTGAAGATTCCACAATCTTAATGAAATTATAATATCACTATGGATAAAAGCTTCCTTAGTAAATGATAGTATGTTTTTTACATACTCATCTTTATTAGAAACTCCTTCATTTCCATCAAAACTGTGGAGAGAAAAGTTAATTTGCCTTAAGGCAGGTTTTGTGATAATTTTATCCTTTACCTTTTCTATGAGAGTTCCATTGGTAGTTATATTAACTTTAAACCCTTTTTCATAACTAATATCTAGAAATCTATCTATTTCCTTATGTAAAAGAGGCTCACCTTTAACATGAAAATATATATAATTTGTATGGGGTTTTATTTGATCCAAAATTTTACCAAAAGTCTCTATGGTCATAAACTCAGGACTTCGCCTAGTTTTGGGACAAAAGTTGCAAGCAAGATTACATACATTTGTAATTTCGATGTAAATTTTTTTAAATTTTTTCATTAGTTTACACTCCAATCTTTTGTTGTAAACACTATATTTATTCTTCATTATATCCTATACTACCTTATTATAATACAAAAATAAATGCTTTTTGTAAGCTTACTGATTCCATGTGTCTATATAGTAAATTTTTATAATACAAAAGGACTGTTAAGTAATGATAAAGATACATTACTTAGCAGTCCTTTTCCTATAATTTAATTTTAATTAAATTATATATTTTTTTGCAAAATACTCTTTTTATGTCTTACGCTTCCTTAGCTAATTCATTTCTTACCCTCTTAATAGGTAATAAGTATAATACTACTACAGATATTATAGTCTCTGGTATTAAGTATGTGGCATTATATGATATAGAGTAAATTAAAGGGTTTTGTCCTTTTGCATAGGCTGAAAAAAATATTACTCCAGAAAGAACATGGCACAAAAATCTCATTGATATAGCAGCTGCAGTTCCAAGCAAAATATTATCTTTAAAATAACCAGCTACTCCTAAAGCAGAATAAGCAAAAATATAGTCTAATAAAAGTTGGGCTGGATGAACAACATCAGCTCCTAATAACAAATCTATAATACCAAAAATCATTCCAGCAATATACCCTACTTTAGATCCATATACATAGGCTATAAATATTATAGGTATCATGCATCCTAATGTTACAGAACCACCCATAGGCATCTTCATAATTCTAAACATCTTAAGTACAGTAGATAGTGCCACAGCTATAGCCACATTGGTCATTATTTTTGTAGTAAGCTTTACTTTTTTCATGGAAATAAGCAAAGCAAGCACAGCTAATACAACTATTAAAGTTATATATATTTTAGGATCAGTAAAAACTTTGCTTAAAGATTCTCCCACCTTTGGAACCTTAAACTTAAATTTGAATACATTCATTTTTTTATTCCTCCCTTTTAAAGCATAAAAATAAGGCACTGTAGAAAAACAGTACCTTTAGTTACCTTAATTACTTTTAGCTTCTAAATATCGCTTTCCTACGCTGGTATTATCCAGTTCAGGTACAAGAGTTAGGATTTTTTATCCCTCTCAGCCAAAAGGCACCCCTAGCATTAACTATTTACTTTTCAGTTATATTATAAATAATCTTATAAATTTATACAATGCTAGTTCTTGCCTATTTTCTTTCCAGTTCATCAATTAGGCTTATTTATCTTGCTAATATTAATAAATTCCTTAGGATAACTTCATTTTGTTATATTTCATTTATCTGGCTTCATAAGAAAAATCATTATGTATCTATCAAATTTTAAACATTTATCAATTAATTTCAGCTAATATTTTAATCAACAATTACAATACTATAAATATAAACGTTATAACTATATCTAATAAATGGAGATGTTTTTTATGTATATACTATGGACTATTTTAATAATAATATTGATAGCACTAATATTATTAGCCTTATTTCCTGTAAAAATTGCTTTTGCATACACTTCAGAAGAATTAAGCAGTTTTTATATGAAAGCTTCTTGGCTAAATCCTTTCTTTAAAGCTACAATTATAAAACAGGATTATGGATTTACTTTAAAGATATTTATATTCAATCAAAGGATTTATAAGAAAAATATTGTTAAAAAACCAATAAATTATAATGACAATATCAATTTAATAAAAAGTATAGATCCAAGTTATATAAAACTTAATACTTCTTATGGTTTTGAAGATCCAGCAGTAACTGGAATGATTTGCGGATTAATCAATATGTTTTCTCAAAATATATCTATAGATAGTTTAAGCAATAATCCTAATTTTAATACAGATTTTAGCTATTTTAATATTAAAGGCATTATAAAAATTAATGCTATATATTCCTTTATAAAATTATTAAAATCTAAAAGGAAAAATTTGCTTATTCAAACTTAATATGAAAATCAAAGGAGGAAACAAATATGAATGATACTACATCTTTATCACAAGATATGAATTCTTTATTTACAGACCTTCATGACTTTGTTAAAACAGACACTGTTTTAGGTACTCCCCTTGCAGTTGGGGACAAAACTTTAGTTCCTGTAATGGCAGTTAGCTTAGGTTATGGAAATACTGGTATGGCATCAAAAAAACAGAATAACACTAATACTAATGCTTCTAATGGTGTAGGATTAGGTGCTAAAGTTTCTAGCAGTGCTGTAATAGTCATAGATAAAAATAATGTAAGCATGTTCCCTGTTAATGGTAACGGCAATATGAATCAATTAGTAAATAAACTCCCTGAAGTCTTAAGTAGCTTAAATCAAACTCAACAACAAGGTAATCAAAGCCAGCAGCAAGGTAATCAGCAAAATGCTTCTAATAATCAGATGCAGAGTGCTGGGCAGAGTACCCCTCAAAACCAACAGCAACCCAAACGTTAATATTATAATAAAGTGCCCTCTTTTAAAATATCATATACATTAAAACTTTTATAAAAATATTTTAATTTAAACAAAACTATAGAGAAAGGACTGTTGAGTAATGAATAAAAATGCATTACCTGCAGCCCTTTTCCCATAATATTTATTTTTACTTTATTTTACTTATACTAGATGTGCCATATCTTATGCTTAATGTCATGTATGATATATCCTCCAAAAAATATTCCAAAAAACAAACCAAATATACAAGACATTAAAAATGAAAATAAATCATAGCTTCCTCCTAAAATCCAATATGAAATGCTAGAAAAAACTATATACAAAGGTATTAAGCTTAATATTTTTTTTATTATATTCTCTGTCTCAAGATATTTCCTATGATGCCTTAAATAGAATTTTGGCAGAGGCTTATTATTAAATACAGACTTTGCAACTTCAATGTAAGGTATCATACTAGAAACTTGTTCATTTAAATATTTTTCTTCATTATTATTACATTTAATCTTGAAGCACTCATTATCATCATAAGGAGCTATGGTAGCTGTCTTATACTTATTTCCCTGCCATAAACAATCCCATGCATTGGATTTATAAAAATCTAGTCCTGCCAAAGAATAATAATTTTCAGATTCTTTTTTAATAGGTCCGCGTCCAATAACTATCCAAGTATTAATACAATTCTCTTCAGTGCTATTGTCCCCATTGATTCCATTTAAAATGGTTATATATTCTCCCACTTTCTTTGATATCTTTCTATAATGAGGAAATTCACCAATAAACCCCATATCTAATATACTTGGTTCTACTAAAGATATAAAAGTATCTTTATAAGTTAAAAACTCTTTTCTGCCTTCCCAATTTTTTTCATATTCAGCTGCAGCTTCTAACATCATATTTGCAAAATTATGATATAGTATCCTTCCTGCTGGCTTTACATAACTTTTGAGCAATATACCCTGTACCCTTTTACATCCACTTTTTATATATCTAATATCTTCATTTTCTATAGCTTCACACAATTTATAAACCTCTTCAGAAAATTTTTGATCTCCTGCTATACTTATTAGTCTGCATACTTGTTCATATGCAATCCTATTATCTGCAAATTCTTTAAGTTTAAAAAAATCAATAGAATTCTCATGTGAAATTACAGGATTTAGTTCGGGAGAAAAACAATAATATAACTGTGCTAAATTAAAAAGTTCTCTTTCCTTTTCATTAAGATACCACATTCCTAAAATGTCAGCTTTGGAAATTAATGCACTGCAGGATTCTAAAAATATGGCATTGCTAATGAATCCTGTTTCTTTCCAATAAAGAGCATAATTGTATTGACTAATGTTGAGTTTAGGCACTTTACATATAAGAGTAATTTCTCTCCAGCCCCTATCCTTCATCAAAATTTCTATAGGCAGCTCTTCTTCTGTTTCATCATTAATCAAAAAATCAAACTTAAATCCTTCTTCTACAGAATCTATCTCTGCCCAAAACAGCAAGCCATCGTATTGTTCCATATCTAATCCTAGCGCAGTATCTGCTAAAAATTGAAATTCCATTTTACCCCAAGATATATCAGCAGGTATTACACTTAAAGTTTGATTATTTTTAAATAAAATCTTAACCTTAATAGGAAATATACCAGCATTAATGACTTTAGAGTTTATTTTTTCCCATCTGAAAAATGATATATAATCATGCATTTCAGACTCCCATTTTGAAATATTATCCAAATACTTCCTATTGCACTGATTTAACCACTCCAACAGCAATTGATATTTTTTTGAAAAATCTTCTGAATTAATATACTCAGCTTCAAGTGGTTTAGGTACAAAGTTTTTCATATCATATTCTTCAGAATCAATAGACTGAATAACTCCGTACAGTTCCTCCATAACATCATAATTGCTAAATCCATTAAGTGTCTTTTCTTCATTATAACCAAGTTCCCCATCAGCCTCATTATAACCATAAGAAAGATAATTTTGAAATAACATATTTATAGCAAATATTTTTCTATCAAAATATCTCATAAGAGCCCCCATTTTAAATCTATAGTAACCCATTATTTAGGCTAAAATAATCACCATCTTTTTTGTGCTATTTTAAAATTTTAATTTACTTTAGTTCCACCCCACTCTACCACAGTAAATCCTTTTCTTTCAAAAGAGCTTATTGTTTGCTCTTTAACTTTTACAGATTTATTTAGTGGTTTATATACCATAAACACTCTTAAAATGCTATCTGGTTTAGGACTAATATCTAATTTAGCTTCATCTTGGTACTCTTTTCCTGCAAATTTAATTAAATTATATTTGTTTTCCTTCATTTGAGGCAGCCAATATACAATAAATTCATTATATTCTTTTGGTGTTAATCCCATTTTAGAAAGTATCTGTTGTAAAAATTCTCCAGTATCCTCACCTTTTACCACAAAACCTTCTGACAAATCCCACTTACTTTTATTTATACCTTCCCAAAATAAATAAGAATACTGTTTATTGTCATCTTCATTAATTAAAGTACCATCTGATTTTGCTGTCACCTGCCATCCATTTTTATATTCAGGATAGGTACAAGTTAATTTTCCGCTGTAATTCAATTTAACATTAATCTTTTGCTCTTTAGTAGGATACAGATAAATTACTGGTTTTTTATCTGCCTCGCCTGAATCCCCACATCCAATTAAAATTCCTGCCATAATATTAAGTATTAATAGACTGAAAATAGCTTTTTTTAGAAAGTTAATGTTTTTACCATGAAACATTATATTCCCGTTGTATAAAATCTACTAAAATTTTATAGATTTATCACAACGGTTTTTCACCTCCCTCTATAATCTCCTTTTGGTGCTTAAATATTAAATAAATTTATTATGCTATTTTATCTAAACAGCACTTCTTATATTTCACTATATTATACGTAAAATTTAACTATATATATTTATATTACCATATATTTCTTTAAAAAATATATATTTTTGTTATTAAAAAAAGGGACTGTCGCACTAAGGAATTTACATACAATATATTGATTTGCAAATTTAAAATTAGCACAATATATTGTAGTATTTATTCGTAATGCAACAGCCCCCTATATATGCGTATTAATCCAATTGTGTTTCTTGTTCTTTTATAGCTTTTATCACAAACCACATATATATTATGGCAATTAAACAATATAGACTATAGAAATGAGGTATTTTCATTCCTGTAGAACTATTTAATAATGATACAAGGCTTGGAAGGGTCAATGCATATATGCTTAATTTATACATGTCTCCAAAGCTTTGTTCGTTTTTTTGTATTGCACCTATAACAAGTGCAAATAAAGCAATAATTAATGCTGTAAACATATTTTTTATAAAAATTCCTATAGGCATAAACGCTATACATACATAAACTACACTCTTCATAATACCTATATATTTATTAACATCCTGCTTGTTTATTTCTAAATTTTGAATTTCATCATAATTTATTTGTTGAACTTTCCAATTAGATTTGAAATATGCCACATCTTTATAAAATAACATAGCATTTGGGTAGCCCTTTATTTTATCTGGATCTGCTTCTTCTGAATCTGTATCTACTATAAGTGCAAAAGAATCTTCCATTATGGATATAGGCTTTGAAGATTTAACTTCCAAAACTCCATTTTTAAAGTTTAATTCTTGAATAGAATTATTAAACTCTTCTTTTCCAATCTTAAAGGCATTGTTTACTTGATAAATAGGTTTTATGATGGAAATTAAGCCTATTAATAAACTCATAAGAAAAAGATATAAAAATGCCTTTCCTGTACTCTCTTTCTTAAAGCTAATATAACTTTTAAAATCATACAAGCTTTTACTGAATTTAGTGAAGAATCCCATTTTTTCTTCCATGATTATTCCCCCTTATTGTTTAAATTTAAAGATTTACATTTTTTATAATATAATTTTTTATTTTGTTTGCAATACAATTTTTCAAGCCAAGGATTTGACTATAAAGTCTTCCTAAAGTATATATTTATGTCACAAATAAAAGTTGATGATATGACAACATTCTGATGGAGCCAAAAAGTTATCTGAAGTCCATGTCACAAATAAAAGTTGACGACGTAGCAGCTAGTCCATGTAAATTTTTGTAATCCGATTTCCATCTACTTTTTATTGTGACAAATCTATAGGCTTGTTTCCTATTCCATCTACTTTTTATTGTGACAGATTTACAAGCTTTTTCAAATATATAGTATATGCTTTTTTCCTTTCACAAAGGTTTTATATATTAGAAAATCTGTAGACTTTTTTAATTATATCATATATGTTTTTTCCCATATATATTCTTATAAATAAAATATCATTTTTCAATTCACCTTTTTAATGCATCTTGCTTTATTGTATCATATATATTAACATTATAATACATATTTTCACATATTAAGAGTATTAAAAATGCACACTATCTAAAATACAATACTGCATATATAAAAAAACTGTGTTCAAAATATTTATGATGTTGAACACAGTTTTGATAGCAATTATTTTGCTATTCCTATATCTCTTCTGTAATACCTATTTTCAAATTTTATTTTATTTATTTCTTCATAGCAACTTTTTCTTGCATCTTCTATGGTTTCTCCTAGTGTAACCAATGTAAGAACTCTTCCTCCTGAGGTTATAAGTTCACTGCCTTTAAGCTCTGCCCCAGCTATAAATACCTTTCCTTCTATATTTTCATCTAAACCTATTTTAAATCCTTTGCTGTAACTTCCTGGATAACCAGAGGAGGCCATTACCACAGCACAAGCTTTTTTATTTTTCCACAGCACTTTTTCATTTATCAGCTCACCTTTAAGAGTACTTTCCATGATTTCATAGAGATCGCTTTGCATAAGAGTCAATACCGCCTGGGTTTCAGGATCACCCATTCTCACATTGTATTCTAAAAGATATACTCCTTTTGCAGTAATCATTATTCCAAAAAATATAAAACCTTTATAGTCCATATGCTCTTCTTTTATTCCTTGAAGAGTAGGCTTTAATATGCTTTTATCAAATTGTTTTAGCACTTCTTCTGTAACATAAGGATTTGGAGCTATAACTCCCATACCACCTGTATTAGGGCCTCTGCTGCCATCTAATATTTGTTTATGATCTTTAGCTGATATAAAAGGTATTATGGTATTACCATCTGTAATTGAAAGTATGGATGCTTCTACACCTTCTAAAAATTCTTCTACAATTATTTTTTTCCCTGACCCTTTGAATATATCCTCTATCATAAAGCTTTTAATGGTCGAAACTCCTTCATCATAATCTTTGCATATGACTACCCCTTTACCTGCCGCAAGTCCATCTGCTTTTATAACTACAGGATATTCACAAGTCTTTAAATAGTTATAGGCTTTATCATAATCCTCAAACTCTTCATATTTTGCTGTAGGTATGCCATACTTATTCATAAACTTTTTTGAATATATTTTACTACCTTCTAATAGGGCAGCCTTGGAATCTGGCCCAAATATTTTGAGCCCTTCTTTTTTAAACTGATCAACTATGCCTTCTATCAATGGAACTTCCGGTCCCACCACCGTCAAATCTATTTTATTTTCTTTGGCAAACCCCACTAGATCTTCTATGGAGGTTTTATTTATGTTTTCACACTTTTCTTCTAAAGCCGTTCCACCATTACCAGGAGCACAATATATCTTTTCTATATTTTTGTTTTTTCCTAATTTCCATGCTATTGCATGTTCTCTTCCTCCGGACCCTACAATCAATACCTTCATATATTATTTCTCCTTCAACATAAATTGATTTTTAAATCACTTTTACAAAATGCATTACTATAAAGCTTACTAACTTCAACTTTAATGCCTTTAGTGTTTGAAGTGTCTCATCCCAGTAAATACCATGCTTATTCCAAGCTCATTACATGCTCTTATAGATTCTTCATCTCTTATAGAACCCCCTGGCTGAATTATAGCTTTTATATCATGAGCTGCAGCTTCCTGTACCACATCTTCAAAAGGGAAGAATGCATCAGAAGCTAATACTAATGCTCCTTCTCCTCTCTCTAAGGCTTCTTTAGCCGCCCAAATTCTATTAACTTGTCCACCACCAATGCCTATAGCTTTACCTTCTTTTACTACTACAATAGCATTAGACTTTACATATTTAACCACTTTCATACCAAATAGCATATCTTTCATTTCTTCCTCTGTAGGACTTTTATCCGTAACAACCTTTATATCTTTTATAAGATTTTTGTCTTCCTGCTGAACTAATATACCTCCATCTACGGATACCATATACTTACTGCTAGAAGGTTTATAATTGCATTTTATTACTCTCAAATTTTTCTTCTTTTTTAAAACATCCAAGGCTTCCTGTTCAAAGTCTGGTGCCGCAACTATTTCAAGAAATATCTTACTCATTTCTTCTGCTGTCGCCTTATCAATTTTTCTATTTACAGCTACTATACCACCAAAAATAGATACTTCATCGCATTCATAAGCTTTTATGTAACTTTCACAAACAGATTTACCTATAGCCACACCGCAAGGACTGTTATGTTTTAAAGCACAACAAGCTATTTCTTCAAATTCATTTACTACCTTCCAAGCAATATCTAAATCCTTTATATTATTATAAGAAAGCTCTTTTCCATTCAAAACTTCAAAGCTGTTCATAGCTGCTTCTTCCATAGTAGATATATAATAGGCAGCACTTTGATGAGGATTTTCACCGTATCTTAAATCTAAGGCTTTTTTGTAACTTAAAGATAGGTAATCAACATAATCTTCTTCTCCTTCTAAAAGGAAATTGCTTATAGCCCCGTCATAAGCACTCATTAAATTAAATACCTTTCCTGCAAGTAGTTTTCTCTTTTTTAAGTCAATATCTCCCTTTTTTTCTATTTCATTTATAACTGGAGCATAATCTCTTTTATCTGTCAAAACTATTACATCTTTAAAATTTTTAGCTGCTGCTCTTATCATAGTAGGTCCACCTATGTCTATGAACTCCACTTTATCTTCAAAACTTAAATCCTCTTTATACTTTTCAAAGAAAGGATAAAGATTTACTACCACCATATCAATAGTATCTATATTCATATCACTTAGTACAGCCATATGATCCTCTTTATCCCTCTTTGCTAATATACCTGCATGAATATTAGGATGAAGTGTCTTTACTCTTCCTTCAAGCATTTCAGGAAAATTTGTTACAGAACTTACATCTTTAACTTTTACTCCATTATCTTTTAAATACTTAAAGGTTCCTCCTGTAGATATTATATCTATCCCTTTATTTTCTAAAAATCTTGCTAAATCTAAAACTCCTTCTTTATCATATACACTTATTAAAGCACGTTTTATCAAAGTTACCGCTCCTTTGCATATAATTTTAAACAATCTGAACCTTACCATCTTTAATAAAAATTTTGTTTTCACTTAAAAGCTTCAAAGCTTCAGGTAATATTTTATGTTCTTCTTCTAAAACTCTTTCTTTAAGAGTTTTTACATCATCTTCAAAATAAACAGGTACTGCTTTTTGTAATATTATGGCTCCACCATCTACTTTTTCATCTACAAAATGTACAGTACAGCCTGTTATCTTTACTCCAGACTTCAATACTGATTCATGAACTTTTTCACCATACATGCCCTTTCCGCAAAATAAAGGTATAAGAGAAGGATGAATATTTATTATCTTTCCTTCAAACTTTTTAAGGATTTCTCCTTTTAAAAGGGATAAAAATCCTGCAAGCACTAATATATCTACATTCCCTTTAACTACTTTTAAAATTTCGTCTCCTATACTCTCTCCAAATTCTTTCTTGGGAAAAACATAAATAGGAATACCCTTTTTTGTGGCTCTTTGTAAAGCAAAAGATTTTATATTATCGCTAATTACTGCTTCTATGGAACAATTTAAATACCCATTTTCAATGCTGTCTATTATAGCTTGAAGATTGCTGCCGTCTCCAGAAACCAGCACTGCTATTTTAAGCAAATTTTCTCACCTCCAGAAGCTATATGACCAATTATATAGGCCTCTTCTCCAAGAATACTTAATTCTTTTATAACCTCATGTTTTATGCTGTCTTCTACACATAAAACAAAGCCTATTCCCATGTTAAAGGTATTATACATATGCTTCTCATCTACTCCAAGACTTATCATATAATCAAATATTTCAGGTTTTTTAAAACTATTTTTTTCTATAACCGCAGATACACCTTTAGGAAGCATTCTTGGAACATTTTCTATAAAACCTCCTCCAGTTATATGAGCCATGCCCTTTATAATAAATTTATCTAATAGTTGAAATACTGGTTTTACATATATTTTAGTAGGTGTTAATAAAATTTCTCCAAGGCTTTTTTCATTCAGCTTTTTATCTAAATCAGGAATAAGCTTTCTTACTAAAGAGTATCCATTGCTATGTAATCCAGAAGAAGCTATACCTATAAGGGCATCCCCTTCTTTAATATCTCTTCCATCTATTATTTTATCTTTATCTACTACTCCAAGTGCAAAACCTGCTATATCATATTCTCCTTCTCTATAAAAGCCTGGCATTTCAGCTGTTTCTCCACCTATTAGAGCACAGCCTGACTGAATACATCCTTCTGATACCCCTTTAACCATATCCGCTGCTACCTCTGCTTCAAGCTTTCCACAAGCTAAATAGTCTAGAAAGAATAATGGTTTTGCTCCATGACATAGTATGTCATTTACACACATAGCTACACAATCAATTCCCACAGTATCATACTTTTTCATTCTAAAAGCTATATCAAGTTTTGTGCCTACTCCATCTGTTCCTGAAACTAATACAGGCTTCTTATAGCCTTCAGGCAGTTCTACCATACCTGCAAAGCTTCCTATACCATTAAGTACTAAATCTGTCATGGTTCTAGCTGCGTATTCTTTTATAAGCTTTACGGATTTATATCCTTCTTCTATATTTACCCCTGCTTCTTTATAAGTGATCATAAAAACACTACCTTTCAAGATAATCTTTAGAAGTTTCAATAGGCGTTGATACAGGGTATATTCCACTAAAACATCCAAGGCAAAATCCTTTGTCTTCCTTAAAAGATTTTATAAGTCCTTCCATGCTTATATATCCAAGGCTGTCTGCACCTATATCTTCTCTTATATTTTCTTCCTCTCTATTAGCACCTATTAAATCTTTCCTGTAAGGTGTATCTATTCCAAAATAGCAAGGATACTTTACTACAGGAGATGCTACTCTGAAGTGAACTTCTTTTGCTCCTGCCTTCCTTAATATCTCTACCAATCTTCTACTGGTAGTACCTCTTACAATGGAATCATCAATAAGCACCACTCTTTTTCCTTCAATATTCCCTTTTAGAGGATTTAGCTTTACAGATACTGCTCTTTCTCTCATTTCTTGAGAAGGAGTTATAAAAGTTCTTCCCACATATTTATTTTTTACAAAACCTATGCCAAAAGGAATATTAGAGGCTTTTGCAAAGCCTACTGCCGCTGCTATACCTGAATCTGGCACTCCAACCACTATATCCGCCTCTGCAGGGCACTCTTTATAAAGCATTTCTCCTGCTCTTACCCTTGCTTCATACACATTTATTCCATCAAGAGTACTATCTGGTCTTGCAAAATATATATATTCAAAAGCGCAGGTTTCACATTTAGTTTTTTCTACATAATTTATACTCTTTAATCCACTTTCATCAATAATCACTATTTCTCCTGGAGCCACATCTCTTACAAATTCAGCGCCCACCGTATCTAGCGCACAGCTTTCAGAACATAGTATATAACTTTCATTTATTCTTCCAATACATAGAGGTCTTATCCCATTAGGGTCCCTAACTCCTATAAGTTTATCCTCTGTAAGGATAACCATGGCAAAAGAACCTTTCACAGCTTGCATAGCACTAAATAAAGCTCTTTCTATACCTTTTTTTGCATTTCTTGCTACAAGGCTTAAAACTACTTCAGAATCTATGGAGGTTTGAAAAATGCTTCCTCCATCCTCTAAAAGCTCTTTTATTACTTCTGCATTTACTAAATTACCATTATGCGCTATAGCCATAGAACCTAATTTATAATTTGAAAGCAACGGTTGTGCATTTAGTACATTACTTGGACCTGTGGTTGAATACCTTACATGACCTATAGCTGCAAAGCCTTTTAATGATTTTAATATTTTTTCATCAAAAACATCTGCAACAAGTCCCATAGATTTATGAATACTTATTTCTTTTCCATCTGTAACTGCAATACCTGCACTCTCTTGACCTCTATGCTGGAGAGCATAAAGTCCATAATAGGTTACAGCAGCCACATCTATATCATTCTTTGAATATATACCAAAAACTCCACATTCCTCTTTAAATTTATCTTTAATCTGCTCTATCATAGTACCTACTAAATTCCTTTCTCAAATATTAGCCTTCAATTCTGCTCAATATTTCTTCATAGGCTTCACGGACATTGCCAAGATCTCTTCTAAATCTATCTTTATCTAATTTTTCATTAGTTTTAGCATCCCAAAATCTACAGGTATCTGGTGATATTTCATCTGCAAGAAGTATTTCTCCATTATATCTTCCAAACTCTAATTTAAAATCGATGAGTTTTATATTTTGCTTTAAAAAGAATTCTTTAAGTATTTCATTTATTTGAGCTGTAATTTTATATATTTCCTTTAATTCTTCAAAAGTAGTTGCACCTATGGCTACAGCATGATAATCATTTATTAGAGGATCCCCTAATTCATCATTTTTATAGCTTAATTCAAAAACTGTAGTTTTTAGTGGAAATCCTTCTTCTAGCCCTAATCTCTTTGCCATACTGCCTGCAGCTACATTTCTTACTATTACTTCTAAAGGTACTATCTCCACTTTCTTGCAAAGCTGTTCTCTCTCATTTAACTTTTTAATAAAATGAGTTTTTATTCCTTTCCTTTGAAGAAGCTGAAAAAGCTTTGATGTAATACTATTATTGAGTTCCCCTTTACTCTGTATCTGCCCCTTTTTTTCTCCATTAAAAGCTGTTGCATCATCTTTGTAGTAAACTATTACTTCGTCTTCCTTATCTGTTTTAAAAATCTTTTTTGCCTTTCCTTCATATAACATTTCTCTATTCTCCATTAAAGTTCCACCCCTTCACAATTTTCTTTTATAAATTTTTCTTTCATATCTTTTCTATAATTTTTAAGAGCTTCTTTTAATTCATCATATTTTACGGATAAAATTTCTACTGCCAGCATGCCTGCATTATAGCTATTATTTATACCTACTGCAGCTACAGGAATGGATTTAGGCATCTGAACTATAGAGTATAATGAATCCAAACCATTTAGTGCAGCATTAACAGGTACACCTATTACAGGAAGTGTGGTATGAGAAGCTATGACCCCTGGAAGATGAGCTGCAAGACCTGCTCCTGCAATTATACATTCAAAACCTTCCTCTTCAATATTTTCAAGTACTTCCAAAAGCTTTTCTGGTACCCTATGGGCAGAAAGAATAAATGCTTTATAATCCACGTTAAATTCTTTAAGTGCTTTAGCAGCACCTTTCATTACTTCTGTATCTGACTTGCTTCCAAATATTATAGCTACCTTCATGATAAAACCTCCTCTTAACCCTATTTATTTAAAATAATTTACCCCAGATTTAAATATTTTCTGATCCATTTCACCGCAAATATTTTTATATAATCCTTCTCCTATTCTTTCACTATGTCCCATCTTTCCTAAAACCCTTCCATCAGGACTTGTAATACCTTCTATTCCATACATAGAACCATTAGGATTGAAAGGCATATCTAAAGCTATATCCCCATTAAAATCTACATATTGAGTAGCCACCTGACCTTTACTTATTAATTCTTTTATAAATCCTTCTGGAGCAACAAATCTTCCTTCCCCATGAGATACCGGTATGGTATGAATATCTCCTGCTTTTGCTTCATTGAACCAAGGTGATAAATTTGAAACTACTTTAGTTTGAACCATAGTTGATACATGTCGTCCTATGCTGTTATAGGTTAAAGTAGGCATATTTTCTTCAATATCAATAATTTCTCCATAAGGTACAAGTCCTAATTTTATAAGTGCTTGGAATCCATTGCATATACCCAGCATAAGTCCATCTCTATTTTTTAGTAGTTCCATTACCGCTTCTTTTATATAAGGATTTCTAAATACAGTGGCTATAAATTTTCCTGATCCCTCTGGTTCATCTCCCGCGCTAAATCCTCCTGGAATCATTACTATCTGTGCCTTTTTTATCTCTTTTTTCATAATTTCTATAGATTCTTTTAGAAGAGTCCTATTTAAATTTTTAAATACAATACTATTAACTTTTGCTCCCTGATTTTCAAAAGCTTTTATAGAATCGAATTCACAATTAGTTCCCGGAAATACAGGAATAAATACTGTTGGTTTTGAGAGCTTTGTACTTATGGATCTACAAGTTTTATGATTTTCATATAATTTTGTTTCTACGTTTTTCTCTATGTCTTTGGTTTTTGAAGGAAATAAAGATTGAAGTGGTTTTTCCCAAGCTTTAACCATTGCTTCTATAGATATTTTTTCATTTTCTATCTCAATAACAGCTTCTTCCTGAGTAATGCCTAATATTTTATAGTTAAGTCCATTAAAGCTTTCCTCTACATTCACTTCATTACCAATTTCAAGCACTATAGATCCATAATCTGGGCTAAACAAAGCCTGCATATCTATAGGATAAAGCTTAACACCTATACGATTTCCAAAACTCATTTTAGATAGTGCTTCGCATAATCCCCCATGTTTTATACTCATGGCTGAATAAACATTTCCTTTATCTGCAAGTTTCTTAACTGTGGTTAAGTTTTGCTTAAATTCTTCAAAGTTTATTACTTCATCGGCTTTTCTGCTGCATTTTAGAAGTATTAGCTTGTGTCCTGGCAACTTTAATTCTTGTGAAATAATATTTTTAAAATCTTTTTCTACAGCAACTCCAAAAGCTACTAATGTAGGAGGTACATCTAATTGTTCAAAGCTTCCTGACATACTGTCCTTTCCTCCTATAGCAGCTATACCAAGTTCTTTCTGTGCATACAGTGCTCCTAATAATGCTGAAAAAGGTTTTCCCCATTTTTCTTTATCTTCTCCAAGCTTTTGAAAATACTCTTGAAGGGTTAATCTTACTTTTTTATAATCTCCTCCTAAACATGCTATTTTGGCAACTGCTTCAACTATGGAATATAAAGCTCCATGAAATGGACTCCATGTACCTATGTAAGGATTATATCCATAACTCATAATAGTTACTGCTTTTGTATCCCCACCTAATACAGGTATTTTAGATACCATACCTTCCCCTGGAGTCATTTGATATTTGCCTCCAAAGGGCATGAGCACTGTGCCGCTGCCTATGGTACTGTCGAATCTTTCTGCAAGGCCCTTCTGGCTGCATATATTTAAATCTGAAAGGGTGCTTATCCACTTTTCTTTTAAATTTTTACTATTTTCATAAAAACTATTAAAATAGTTATCTTCTTCTACAGGAGCTTTTATAAATACATCTGCATAATTTTTTGCTCCATTAGAATCTAGAAAATCTCTCTTTATATCAACAATAGCCTCACCCTTGTAAAACATTCTTAATCTTTCTAATTCTGTAACTTCTGCCACCTTAGTACTTTCAATATTTTCTTCTTCTGCAAGTTTTATAAACCTATCTGCATGTTCTTTTTCAACAACTACTGCCATTCTTTCTTGAGACTCTGATATAGCAAGTTCCGTACCTGTAAGTCCTTCATATTTTTTAGGTACTTTATCTAAGTTTATATCTATACCGCTGCATAACTCTCCTATGGCTACAGCTACTCCACCTGCTCCAAAATCATTACACTTCTTTATAAGCGCTGCTACTTCTTCTCTTCTAAAAAATCTTTGAAGTTTTCTTTCTGTAGGAGCATTTCCTTTTTGCACTTCGGCTCCACATATATTTATAGATTTTTCAGTATGTTTTTTAGAAGACCCTGTAGCTCCTCCACAGCCATCTCTTCCTGTTCTTCCCCCAAGCAGTAATATAACATCACCTTTTAAAGGCTTTTCTCTCCTTACATTTTTACTAGGGGCTGCTCCTATAACTGCTCCTATTTCCATTCTTTTAGCTACAAAACCTTCATGATATACCTCTGTTACCTGCCCAGTGGACAATCCTATTTGGTTTCCATAGGAACTATATCCTTTAGCTGCTCCAAGAGTTATCTTTCTTTGAGGAAGCTTTCCTTTCAAAGTATCAGAAACTTTTTTTCTTGGATCACCACTGCCTGTAACTCTCATGGCCTGATATACATAAGTTCTTCCAGATAGAGGATCTCTTATAGCTCCTCCAAGGCAGGTAGCCGCGCCTCCAAAAGGTTCAATTTCTGTAGGGTGATTGTGGGTTTCATTTTTAAAAGATATGAGATACTCTTCTATTCCAAAGGTTGTATCTATATTTACCTTTATAGTGCAAGCATTTATTTCATCAGACTCATCTAAGTCTTTAAGATCTCCTCTTTTTTTCATTTCTTTCATAGCTATAGTAGCTATATCCATCAAATTTATATCTCTTTGTTTTTCATATAAATAATTTCTGCTCTTAATGTACTCATCATAAGCTATTGCTGTAGGTTTATTAAAAATATTTTCTTCTATTTCTATATCTTTTATGGAAGTTGAAAATGTAGTATGTCTGCAGTGATCTGACCAATAAGTATCAATAACTGCTATCTCTGTATAGGTAGGATTTCTTTTTTCCTTTACAAAATACTCTTTGCAAAGTTTAAGGTCTGAAAGGCTCATAGCAAGATTTAATTCTTTGTGCAATGCTTCAATTTCATTATCATTCATATTTATAAATTCTTTAATATTTTCTATATTACTAGTTTCAAATGCATCTTCTTTAAAACAAGATTCCCCAAAAGGAATAGTTTCTCTTGAATCCACTGGATTTATATAATAATCTTTTATCTTTTTAAATTCTTTTTCCTTTATATTCCCCTTAATGCATATAATTTTAGCATACTTAACTTTTGGTCTTACTCCCTCTGATATTATCTCAATGCATTCTTCCGCTGCATCACTTCTTTGATCATATTGACCTGGAAGATATTCTACCGCAAAACATGAGTATCCATAAAGATCTATGCTATCTTCATATAAATTGTCAAGATTTTTTTCTGCAAAAACACTATATTTTGAAGCTTCTAAAACCTCTTTTGAAATATCAATTATATCATACCTATTTACAATTCTTACCTCTTTAATACTATCAATACATAAGTTTTGCTTGAAATCTAAAAGAAGCTCCTTACCTTCAACGTCAAATTCTTTTTTCTTTTGGATAAAAAGTCGTTTGCAAAAATTTCCCATAATACTTCTCTCCCAAACTATATTTTAAAATTCAAATAAAAAAACTGCTGAAAGGTATGAGTAAACCCTTCAGCAGCATATGCTCTCCAAAAAATATGGAATAAACACAATACTAATTCTCTGCTAATTCATAAAGTTTACCCATAGTAAGGAGATTTACGGTCCCCTTATAGAGACTCCTGAACCCTATTTTCAGGAATATATGGATAATTGTTATTATGTTTTCTTTCATCTTAAGAATAACACTGGGAGAAAAATAAGTCAATGTTTTTAAATAAATATATTATATTATTCGTATATTGGCGAATATCATAATATATTTTATGCTTTATCATTCGTTATATTTATATTTTTTAGGTATATTGCTGTCTGCTAATATTGGAGTGATATCTATTTTAAGCACACTTTCTTTAGAGATACCTTCCATATTTATTATAGTGACATTCATATTTACTTTTCCAACTATTTCAACACCTCTACCTTCGAAAAATATAGAGTGTATTTTTTTTGTATGATGATAAATAACCTTAAGAATGTCATAAAAAACATTATGTTTTACATCCTTACTAAATCCAAAATGCTCTATATTACCAAAACCAAGAATTCCTATTTCCATATCCTTTTTAGCTTTATATCGACTTCCATAACCTATAAGTTCACCTTTTTTAACATGGCAGGTATTTACTACTTTTGCACAGTAGGAAAATATCTTTTTAAGTCCAAGCGAAGCTCCTTCATATCCGTAAAGTATATTTCCTGCTCTGACTAGATTAGTAAAATCTGCAGCCTTTCTTATATCTTCATTTAAAAATCCACTGGAGTTAAGGCAGTGTATGTTAGGTATCTCCCCTTTAAAAGGCATTACAGCATTTTTAAATATGTCTATCTGATTAAGTGTAAATTTCACATTTTTAGTATTATGTAAATGA
The DNA here is from genome assembly GCA_946405135.1 of uncultured Clostridiaceae bacterium. GTDB lineage: Bacteria > Bacillota > Clostridia > Clostridiales > Clostridiaceae > CAMJGD01. The sequence goes on from CAMJGD010000002.1 coordinate 95,130, forward strand.
GTATATACTCCATCTATTATTATATTAGGAAATTTTGTTTTTATATGTTCCACTACCTGTGCTAACCTTTCTGGTTTAATACCCATCCTATTCATCCCTGTATCTACGTATATATGTACCTTATAAGAACTTTCTTTATCTATTCCCATTAATATTTCTTCATTATCAATGGTATATATGATATTTTCCTTATTTTCTTTAAAATCTTCTGAATCTGTTAAAGGACTCAAAAGAAGTATTGGATTATCTCCTTGTACTCTTTTAGCTTCTTCCATGTCTGCTACTGCAAAATAGTCTACCTTATCTTTCAAAAAATCTGTAATTCCTTCAATGCCAAGTCCATAAGCATTACCTTTTACCACTCCAATTATCTTTTTATTACATGAATTTTTTATAATATTAACATTTTCCTCTAGCTTATTTAAATCTATTTCACACCAGAAGTTCTTCATTTTTTATCCCATCCTTTTGAAAAGTTAAATTAAGTTTTGTTTATATTATAAACTATATAAATTATAAATTACAAAATATTTAATAACTTATCTATACTACTCATTTCATCATGTATATGTCGCTGCCAAAAGCCTATAACTCTGTCACAATAAAAAGTAGATGTTCAAGTAATACAAAAATAAATTTAATTTAAAATCCTAAAATTTGGAATGTAAGATTGGTGGTATCATGTTCCCTAAATTTATACCTATGTCACAATAAAAAGTAGATACAACTTGAATGTGTAAGCCAAGCCAAAACTAATAAAAATAACATCTTTTCACAACAAATAGTGGATGTGTAATTTGTGCAGTTAGTTCTATTAACAAAATTTAGAACATAACACCCGTTTAATTTTTCTAATTTATACTCTGTACATGCTCTTTAATAAAAATCTCCAGTATTATAATGCTGCTACAGTCTAAGTAGCTATAAATAGTTTTATTATAAAAACTTATAGAATAACACTACTACAAAATCTTATGAAACATATCTTGCTATGTCTTGTCTATATTAAATTTTTAAGGCAACAAAATTTAGCCTGATTTTTTCAATTTTTTAAGCTACAGATTTTACTTCTTTAAAATCGCAAACTCTTAGTTTTTCTTTACTGTTCATTAATAGAATCATTATATCTATAAGCTTATAATTTAAACTGTTTTTTTGATTTAATTCAAGCCACTTAAGCCAAGAAATATAGTGATTTAGATACTTTGTTGCTACTCCTTGAAAATCACGAATAAAACATATAAGTTTTCTTCCAAAATGCCTTACATCTTTTATATGATATAAACCTTTCTTTACTTCACTCTCCCATCTTATTTTATATATCTTTAATTTTTTTCTTTTAGCAAAACTTTGGTAGTACATTTTATTGATGGTACAAAGTATAGATCCTTTTGGAATTCTTTCATTTAATAAACTATTTACAGTTTCAAATTTTACTAAACCTTTACAGGCTGTTTGACAAAATATATTTTCATTTCTATCCTTGCAGCATAATATGCATACTCTAGTCTCTTCAGTGGGTTCTACCCCATATTTATTGTCTTTTTTTCTATGTGATCTTTTCTTGGAAAAGTTAGGATCTTTTGAATGGTTTCCTTTGAAATTTTCTTCAATATATATTTCATCTATTTCAATGATACCTTGAAGATTGTCAGGTAGTTTTGATTTTATGGCATTAAGTATCTTATGCCTCCAATGAAAGGCTGTATTTCTATGTATATTGACAATTTCAGCACTTTCTCTTATAGGAAGTTTCTTACACATACACTTTATATAATTAAGCCACTGTTCCTCTGTCTTTTTACTATAGCTCATAGGAGATTTTGTAAAATCGGAAAATATTTTTTTGCAGCTCTTGCATTTGTATCTCTGTCTCTTTAATGCATTTTTCCCATTTTTAACAATATCTTTGCTTTCGCAATGAGGACATACTACTTCCTGGGTAAGCACTCTCTCTTTCATAAGCTTTATAAACTCTTCGTCGGAAATCAAGCTGTCCTTTTCATATATCAATTCTTTAAAACATGCTAAATCCTTAGATTTAAGCATTTTAAGTGCTGCTATTATATTGTTAACTTCACATAGATTTTTAGTTTCAGTATCAGCACTAACTTCTGATGCGTTATTAAGGCTAAAAATGCTATTAGGGTCTGGTGTTTCTTTTATCAAAAAGGTATTATTAAGTTTATGTATATTGTAAACAGATATATTATTAAAAGGAAAAATATTATTATCTTTAAGTAAGTAATTATTTTTGCTGAAGCTATAAAATCCATATGCTTTTTCTGAGTAAGGTATATTTCTAAATTTAGCTTCTTTCCTAATTTCAATGGCCATATTTGTCACCTCTAATTACTTTTATAATTAGATTCTTGACAAAAAAATTGTATTCTAATCACTATTAAATTTGAAATGAAAATTTTTTAATAACTGGTAAAATTACTTTTGTAAAAAAACTTACTTTTGAATAATATCTACTTTTTATTGTGACATAAATTCAATGCTTTACACTGCACATTACTTACTACTTATCATCCAAAATTTTACTTATGGAATTAGTTTTATTTTATATATATCTGTCCATCTACTTTTTAGTGTGACATGAATACAGACTTTGTCTTATATAATACTGACTACTTATCATTCTAAAATTTTATTTATAAAATCAGATTTATTATTTGCTATACCTGTCCATCTACTTTTTAGTGTGACAGAGGCATAAATCCTAAAAGACACATGCTAAGTGGTATAAAGCAAAATTTGCCATATAATAAAAAAGCCCTGATAAAATCAGAGCTTAAGCATACTACATAAATTTATTATGAAAATATTTCATTTACTAGTTCAACTAATCTTTCTTTAATTAAATCCTTTTTTATAAAATAAGTTGCCCCAAATGCCTCACATATACCAGATTCATTAGAAAAATTATACTTACCTCCGTCAGAAAGAACAATTATTTTTGTATCTTTATACTCTTTTTCTAATTCCATTATAACTTCTATTCCAGTTTTTTTAGGCATATAAATATCAGTGATTATTAAATCGATATTACCAGATTTTTTAAATACATCTATTCCTTCTTCACCATTGCAAGCCTCATATACCTTATAATTTGATTCCTCTAAAATCATTCTTATAAAACTCCTAATGCTTGCAGAATCATCAATAACTAATATATTTTTTTGTTCTTCATTCATACCTTTTATCTCCCCTTTTGTTTATTAATAGCTACATTAATAAAATAGAAGCATGAACTTAAATTTGAATTTATACTAAAGGTATCGTATATTATCTAAAAAATATAACACATTATAAATAATTTATATAATATTTATAAGAATTTATTTTTAATTTAAATAAATTCTTATTGTACTTGGAATATTTTTATTGAATCTTCAAGCTTCTCTGCCATTTTATTTAGTTCTTCAGAAAGAGTACTTATTTCTTCTACTGCCGCATTTTGTTCTTGGGTTATAGCTGAAACTTGTTCAGAGGAAGCAGCTAAATCTCCAGCTACATTTGATACCTTATCCATGACAGACAAAAGTTCATTTTTGCTCACATTAACAGAATCTAATCTTGAAGAAGCAGTCATTATTTTGTTTACCACATCTTCTATATCATTTAGTATTTCATTAAAAGTGTTTTTTGTAAAACTTACTGCATCATTTTGTTTGCTAACTGATAATTCTGTTTGATGTATAGCATTTATCGCAGTATTAATATCCCTTTGAACATTAGATACAATTTCTTTAACATCATTACTTGAATCAGCAGTGTTTTCTGATAATTTTCTAACTTCATCCGCAACTACTGAAAATCCTTTGCCTGCCTCTCCTGCTCTTGCAGCTTCTATAGCAGCATTTAACGCAAGAAGGTTTGTTTGTTCAGAAATTGCAGTTATAGTATCTGCTATATTTCCAATGGCATTAGCCTTTTCTTTTAATGACTCAATAACTTTAACTACATTTTTTACCGCTTTGTTATTTTCACTTGTCACATTCTCAAGAGTTTTTATAACTTCCATTCCTTTGTTACTAACATTATATACATTATTTGCAGAGTTCTTTCCTTCATTCATGTAAGATGTCATATTAGTAATTTCATCTGATAGCTTTGTAGTATTTTCAAGTCCTACTGCTGCAATAGAAGCTTGCTTTTCTGAACTCATAGCAACTTCTGAAATATTATTAGTTACTTCTTCAATAGATTTAGCTGTTTCTTCCGTAGTTGAAACTAGCGAATTACATGACTCACCTACAAGATTTGTAGCTTCAGTTATATTTACAATAAGTTTTCTAATACTTTCTACCATTATATTAAAACTTCTACATAAAACTCCAATTTCATTTTTACTACTATTTTGTGCTTTAACCGCTAGATTTCCTTCGGAAGCTTTCTCCATTAAATCTTTTAAGTCAGAAATTGGTTTAGTAAATCTCCCAGATAAAATATATATTAAAATTACTATTACTATTATCAATATTGTGGATATGAGTACATTTTTAATCTGAGTACTTTTTATTACAGACATTGCACAGGCTTTATCTTGTACTGTTATTACTGACCACCTGTCTGATTGACCTGGAAGATTTATAGGCATGTAAGAACTCATTATTTTTTTACCATCATTATCAATATATTCGGCTATTCCTGACTCGCCTTTAAGAGCCTTTTCACTGATTTCTTTAAGCTTTTGTGGAACTTTTATATCTTCCACCTGAACTTTTGGATTACCTGATTCATCTAAAACTATATTATCAGATGAGTCCTTAGTCAAAGTTGATTTTTTTAAAGTTATGTAATTATAGGATTCTGAAACTTTTACTTTATCAGGGTGAGCAATCACAACCCCTTCATTGTCAATTATAAACCCATAACAACTTTTATCTTTAGTGTACTTTTCTACAAGTTTTTGCAGATCATCCAGCTTAATATCCGCACCAAATACTCCTTGAATTTTGGAATCATTACTTAATATAGGATGAAATATGGCAGTAACGGGGCACTTACTGCTTACAGAATAATAAGATTTACTTACAAAAGATTTTTTATCATTAATTACTTTTTTAAACCACCACCTATTAGCTCTGCTGGCAAGTTCTCCTGAAGAACGTGCTGTTTGATTACCTTCTGAATTTTGTATATATAATAAATCAAAGTAAGAATTATTAGAAACTCCTCTTATAAGCATTTCTTTTTGATGCTGCGAGTTAAAATCAGTGGTTGTTTTGTTTTGTGCCATTTCTTCTGTAATTCCATATGCCTTATCTATAAAATTATTAACACCATCTGCAATAGTAGAACTTAATTTTTTATTGTTATCTACTATGTTGGTCTTAATTTTACTAGAAAAGTAGTAAGAATATATAATATTAGTTATTATAACTGGTACAAGTACTAATATTACTGTTGTAATAATCAATTCATGTTTAATAGATTTCATATTTTTTCCTCCTAAGTTTAATTTAATTCAACTTATTATTCGAATTAAAATAAAATTACTTAATAAAAATCATGAAATTTACTCTGCATTATACATATATTTTTTCTTGATTGTAGGCTTTATTTCACCTATGGAAATAACATTTAGTAAGATTTACATTTATGCATATTAACTGAATAAAAAAGACTGTGTACAATGAATTTTTGTTCATTGTACAGCAGTCTCTTATCTTTAATATATTTATTTAATTTTAGGAAACAATGGATTTGCTTTCCATTTCCTTTTCTTCAAGTAGTTGGTTAGTATATAATTTATAGTAGTAACCTCCTTGTTTTATTAACTCCCTGTGAGTTCCTGCTTCAATAATCTTACCTTTTTTTATAACAAGAATTTTGTCAGCAGATACTATAGTAGAAAGTCTATGAGCTACTACAAAGCTAGTTCTATTTGAAAGAACTTTTTCTATAGCATTTTGTATCATTCTTTCAGTTTCTGTATCTATAGAAGATGTAGCTTCATCTAGAACAAAGAGAGCTGGGTTTGCTACAATAGCCCTGGCGAAAGAAATAAGCTGTTTTTCACCTGTAGAAAGATTTCCGCCTCCTTCACCAACCTCTGTATCATAGCCTTTTTCCATTTTCATTATAAAGCTGTGTGCATTTACAAGCTTTGACGCTCTTTCAATTTCTTCTTGAGTTGCTTCAAGTTTTCCATATCTTATATTATCTTTAATGGTTCCACTAAAAAGATGTGGACTTTGAAGTACATAACCTATATTAGATTGAAGCCATAACATGGATCTTTCTCTATAGTCTTTACCATCAATTAGTATCTCCCCGCTATTAGGCTCATAAAATCTACATAATAAGTTTACTATAGTACTTTTACCAGAGCCTGTTTCTCCAACAAGAGCTATGGTTTCACCTTGCTTTACCTTTAGGTTAAAATTCTCAAGAACTTTTTCTCCATTTTTATATGAAAAGCATACATCTTTAAATTCAACATCTCCACGAATTTTTTCCCAATTTTCTCTTTTAGGATCAAATAAATCACCATACTTGTCTATTACATCTTTTCTATCCCATATATCTGGTTCAGTTTCTATAAGTGATATTATCCTTTCAGCAGAAGCCTGTGCATTTTGAAGTTCTGCAATAGTTCCTGCTAATTGGCTTACAGGATCAAAAAACTGTATAGTGTATGAGATAAACATTATAAAGGTACCATAAGATAAAGTTCCTAAAATAACACTTTTCCCGCCAAACCATAATGCAAAGCCAGTTCCTATACTTCCCATGGATAAAACAATAGGAAGAAATAGAGCTGAAAATACAGCTGCCTTCACAGCAGAGTTTCTCATGTTAGAAGCATCTTGATTAAATTCCTTCAAATTTTCTTCTTCTCTAACAAGAGTTTTAGTGGTTTTAGCCCCAGATACTTCTTCACTAAAATCAGCAGTTAACTGAGAATTTAATTTTCTTACGTTTCTATAAGACTTTAAAATTTTCTTTTGAAAATACATTCCTATAATAAATAGGGGAGGTACTACACTCATGCTTATAAGGGTTAACTTTACATTGTTATAAAGCATTATTGCTATAAAAGCAATCATCATAACTAAAGCCCATACCATGTCAATTAATCCCCAAGATATAATTTCACTAAGTCTTGCTACGTCGGAAGTCATTCTAGCCATAAGCCATCCTACAGACGAATTATCATAGTAGGAAAAAGGTAGCTGCTGAAGCCTTTCAAATCCAAGATTTCTTATATGATAGGCAAGATGTGTTTCAATTTTACCTGCCTGCTTTATGAATAATTTTACATTTAGTGCTTGAAAAGCAACTATAATAAAATAAACTAATGCAAATATTTTAAGTCCTTCGGAACTTTTCTTTATTATAAAGTTATCAATAGCATAACGTGTAAGTAGAGGCATTACTGCATCTACCCCTGCTACACACACCATTAGAAACGCTAAAAATATAAGTCCTTTTTTAAACTCAGAAAGATATTTAAAGAGTTTCCGCCAAATTCCTATATCTAGCTTTTCTGTTGCTTTATTTTCATCTATTCTAGCCATAAATTCATCTCCTTTTACTCATTGCTTGCCTTCTTTTCATCTTCATCAAAGGAATCCAATGAATTTTGTATTTCCCATATTCTTTTATAGATACCATCTTTATTTACAAGTTCCTGATGTGTACCTATACTTTCAATTTTTCCATGATTTAAAACTATAATTTTATCTGCATCCATAACTGTTGAAATTCTATGAGAAATTATTATAGTAGTATTGTCTTTACTTTTCTTTTTTAGCTCTTCTCTAATTATCCTGTCCGTTTCTGCATCTACAGCACTTAAAGAGTCATCAAATATTAATATAGGCATATTTTTTATAAGGGTCCTTGCTATAGCAACTCTTTGCCTTTGTCCACCAGATAAAGTGACTCCTTTTTCTCCAACTGTGGTATCATAACCCTTTTCAAAGGACATTATGACATCATGTACTGCAGCAGAAGTAGCTGCACTTTGAATTTCTATATCATTAGAATCTAATTTAGCTATCATAATATTTTCTTTTATAGTTCGAGAATAAAGAAAAGGCTCTTGAAGCACAATTCCTATATTATTTCTTATCCATTTTCTCTCAATATCCTTAAGCTCTATTCCATCAATCTTTATAGAACCGCTAGTATAATCATAAAGTCTTAATAAAAGATGAACTAAAGAAGACTTACCAGAACCTGTAGGTCCAACTATAGCCACAGTTTCACCTTTCTTTACATTAAAACTTAAATCCTTAAGGACTTCAGTACTTTTTTCGTATTCAAAACTTACATTCTCAAAACTTATTTCACCTTTAATTTCCGGATTTAAAGCCTTACCATATTCCTGTTCTACTGGTATTTCAAGAATATTTGTAATTCTTCCAAGAGAAACAGACATCTTTCCCATATCTGAAAGAATTCTTCCTAATTGTCTTACAGGCCATAAAAGCATACCTTCATAGGTGTTAAACACAACTAAAGTACCTAAACTTATTTCACCTTTATTTGCATAATATATGCCTGCTATTAAGACTAGTCCAATTTGAATCATACAAAGAAAGTCTGATATGGACCAATAATTAGAAAGCAATTTAATTAATTTAAAGTTTAAATCTCTATATTTTTCATTTTCTTTTTCGTATTTTTCAATTTCAAAACTTTGTCTTCCAAAAGCTTTTACCACTCTAACTCCACTTAAATTTTCTTGAAGTATAGAAGTAAGAACACCTTCCTGTGCATCAGCTTTTTCAAAATTATGCTTTATCTTTTTAAAGAACACATAAGAAAATAAGAAGATAAATGGTACTACCACCATAGCAATTACTGTCATCTTCTTATTTAATGACAACATCATTATAACTGCAAAGGTTACTATGAAAACAGCTCTTCCTATATCTACTAATTGCATTGCAAAAAATCTTCTAACAGTTTCCACATCTGATGTACAACGCTGTATCAAATCTCCTGATTCTGCATTTACATGATATCCATAAGGTAAATTCTGAATGTGATCATAAAGCTTTTCCCTTATATTTTTTGCTATATTTTCAGCTGCCTGAGAAGAAAGCTTTCCTCTTAAAAATAGAAAAATACCTCGAGTAAAAGTTAACATTACAAGACACAAGGCACATATCCATAAGTTTCTTCCAAGTACTTCTTTACCACCTGCCATCTTTATTAATCTTTCAATAAATGCTGGTGCATCTATTGGTTTGTTTCCAATGATTGAATCTATTGTAGTTTTTATAACCATTGGTTCTAACATTGCTAAAAATGTTGATATGGCTATAGCAACTATTGCTGCAATATATAGTAATCTATTTCCTTTAATTAGCTTTAAAAGTTTCTTCAAAACATTCGCCCCCCTTTAATATGGTCTCAATACAATTTTTGTTAGTTCAAGTATAAAATGTAGACTCCCAGCTTCCAAATTTCTTTTGCACATAATTTTTAATCATAATTATCACTCCTTTTTTATTTTTTATAAATAAAAAAACCGAAGAATATAATATTCTACGGCTTTAAAAGCATAAAGTAATTTTTAGCAACACATATAAATTTTTATATAACATATCCACTAAACATATATAAAAAGCCATAGGTACACAACCTATGGCTTATATACATCAATAAAGATAGTTAAATTAAAAATGTACACCAAGATCGTGCATATATAATTTATTAAATTGTACTGATAAATTTACATTGCCTAATGCAAATCTTGCATTTCTTAACATATTCACGACCTCCTTTTTTAATAGTAGTTCTTAACTACATAACCATTATATACCTGGATTTTATAAAATGCAATAAAAATTTATAGATTATTTACAAAATATTTTTTTATTTTTTATAAAGCAGCTTTATATATATTTAATACATCTGGTGCATCCAAAGGCTTAAACTTTCCAAGCTTTCCTCTTGAAGTAGCCTGTTTTGCCATTTTTTCTAACTTTTCTTCCCCTATTCCAACCTCTCTTAATGAAGAAGGTATTCCTAATGACACAAAAAACTCTCTGGTTTTTTTAATGGCACTATGAGCAATTTCATATTTATCACCATTAGGGTCAATTCCCCAAACATTAACTCCATATTCCACAAAATTGTTTACTGTATTATCGTTTAGAGCATACTCCATCCAATGTGGCGTTAAAATTGCAAGACCAACGCCATGAGTAATATCATAGAATGCACTTAATTCATGTTCCATTGCATGAACACTCCACTCTGTTTCTTTTCCGTAACTTAAAAGTCCATTTATAGCAAGACTTGAAGTCCACATTAAATTGGCTCTAGCTTCATAATTTTCAGGCTCATCAATAGCCTTTCTGCCATAATTTATACAAGTTTTAAGCAGTGCCTCTGCCATTCTATTTTGTAAATAAGCTTCTTTTGTATTGCTGAAATATACTTCAAAAATATGACTCATTATATCTGCTGTACCAGCTGCAGTTTGATTTTTAGGTACTGTAAAAGTATAAGTAGGATCTAGTATTGAAAACTTTGGTGCCATATCTTTATGACCAGTTGCTAATTTTCCATTAGTTTCCAAATTTGTAATCACTGCTCCCGCATCCATTTCAGAACCTGTAGCAGATAATGTTAATATACTTGCAATAGGAAGAACTTTATTTATTTTGCTTGAATCAAGAACTATATCCCAAGCATCTCCATCATAGTAATAGCCTGCTCCTATTACTTTTGCACAGTCGATTGTACTTCCGCCTCCTACGGCAAGTATAAGTTCTATTTTATTTGTCCTGCATATTTCAATTCCTTTTCTTACACTTGTTATTCTTGGATTAGGCTCTACACCAGATAACTCCCAAAAGCTTATTTCATTTTTATTAAAGATATCTATAATTTTATCATATAATCCAATTTTCTTTATGCTACCTCCACCATAAACAAGCAAAACTTTAGAACCACAATTTTTTATTTGCTCTGCAAGTACATCAATTTTATTTTTTCCAAAAAATATTTTTGTGGGTATTGAATAATTAAAATTTAACATAGCCACACTCTCCTCTATTTACAATTATGAGTTAATTATAACAATAATTATTACTTTTTCATAATTCTAAATTAAACAAAAACTCAGTAGGTGAGCTTTCAGAATTTTTAATATAATATTTTTGCTTGCAGATTGTTAATTTATATATGCTTTATATAATATATTTAATTTCTTTATTTCTAAATAATTCTTCTATATCCTTTATGAAGAATTGTTTTATTTCATCTATACTTTCCTTTGGGTATACATACTTTCCATATCCAAATTGTCCATATTTAAATTTACGCTCTTCATCATTCATTGGTAGCTGGCTTTCAGGAAATACTTGAAGTATTCTATTTTTAGCTATTGTAGTATAACGATGAGATATAATTTCAAAAGTTACTGGAAATTGTAAATTTTCGGGGAGCTTACTGCTTAATTCTAATAATAAATCATGATACTCTTCTTTCCAATTTGGATAAATAAATATAGGTGCGACTAAAAATCCTACTGGATATCCTGATTGAGCAGCTTTTATACTAGCTTCTATTCTCTTATCACGAGAAGCTGTAAAATGTTCATACTTATTTATAACTGAAGAAGTATTAATACTAAACCTTATTTCTGTATGACCATTATGTTCTAATTTAAGCAGCGAATCTACATCATTATATTTTGTTACAAATCTAAATCTGCCGCTTTTGCTACTACCAAAAAATTTTATAGCTTTCTCTAAAGAATGAGTATAAGGTTCCACAGGTATAGGGTCAGAGGTAGCTGCTCCTTCAAATATAGTTATATCCGGTAATCTCTCATCTATATACTTCTGAGCTTGATTAAGAATATCATCTAGATTCGCATAGATTTTTACAAAGGGTTTATCACCTAACTTAGTATTTAAATAACAATACTCACATTGTCCCATACATCCTGAAACTAATGGAAGTTGATAATGTGCCGAAGGTTTACAGGATTGAAACTTTAAACTTTTCTTAGTTCCAACCACTAAAGTTTTCTTACCTTCTATATACTGAGAAAATAACTCGTTATCTGGAATATGCTGTTTTAATCTATTTGAATTCAACTTTATGATTTCAATATTAGAATTTTCTTTGAACTTAGTTAAAATTTCCTTACTTATTTCATATTCTAATGCTTCTTTCTCAAATATAATTCTTTTAGGTATAAACATACTTTTTACTAATAAACCAGCACTAGTTAAGCTGATTTTATTTACTCCTTTCTTGATTTTTTTGAAAAAAGTATTTTAATAATTCTTTTTTTATTATTCCAAAAATTTATACTAAAATTCATCATTACTTTACTCAAAATCTTTTATGTGTAATTTTTTATGAAATTTTGCTATACTTTTTTGATGAGACTTTTCTTTTAATCTCATATTTATTTTTTCTTTTCTTTCAGCATACTCCGCTTCTTTTTTAAGTTTTATATAATTTTCCCACCTGTCTGCTGAAAGCTCCCCGCTTTTTAGTGCTGCTTTTACTGCACAGCCTGGTTCACTTCCATGACTACAGTCTCTAAATTTACATCTACTAGCGAAATTCTCAACATCCTCAAAACTCATATTAAGTCCTTCTGATACTTGCCACATACCAAGTTCTCTCATACCTGGCGTATCGATAATCATTGTTCCATTATTAAGCATGATAAGCTGTCTATGAGTAGTAGTATGACGTCCCTTGCTGTCATCCTCTCTTATATCATTGACCTTCATAATCTCTTCACCTGCAATAGCATTTACAAGTGAAGATTTACCTACACCGGATGAACCAAGAAATACAATTGTCACTGATGGTTTAATATAACTTTCAATCTCATTAATACCTTCTCCTGTAATTGAACTTACTGGTATTATAGGAACTCCTATAGCTACTTTTTCAATTTGGTTTATATAATCACTACAATTATTACACAAATCTAATTTTGTTAAGATAATTACAGGCATTCCACCGCTTTGCCAAGCAATAGTCAAATATCTTTCTATTCTCTTAATATTAAAATCATAGTTAAGAGATGTCATAATAAAAACATAATCAAAATTAGTTGCTACCAACTGTTCCTTTTCATAAAAAGAATCAAACCTTGAAAACTTACTTTTTCTCTCAAGTACCTTATAAATAATATCCTCTCCATAAAGATTTTTTCTTGCTAAAACAAAGTCACCTACAGCAGGATATACATTGTTTTTTTCATTATTATAAAATAAAGACCCCTTTAGCTTTGCTGTATTTTCACCAAACTCTGTTATAATTTTATACTGCTCTCTATGCACTTCTACTACTCTTGCTGGTATTAAATTCTCTTCACTTAAGCTTAGCTTTTCTACTTGTTTCTTATAAAATTCTATATAACCATAGTCTTCAATTTTAATATTATTCATTCAATTCCTCCATATTCTCATAATTATTTATATACCTATATTTTAAAATCTTCATAGCACATCTCTCCCTTCAAATAATATTGTTGTTAACTAAAAATGAGCATAAAAATACCGTAGACAAGCAACCCTCTAAATTTGGCTGCTATCTACGGATACAAAAACAGGTACTTCAACCTGTTAATTATTCTTTAATAGGCAGTATATTATGAAAGGTTATCTATACTTGCGAAAACGTAACACAAACAAAGGATATACTCCCCAAAGTTACATCTACGCCCATATTTAGTTTTAAACTGCAATCACCTTTATATTTGCATTCATTAAAAACATCTCCTTTCATAAGAAAAAATATTAATTTTAAAATATTTTACATGTTTATTATATTACTTCAAGAAAATTTCGTCAATTATAAAACAGAATCTAGAATCAACTTCAATATTGTTTATTTCATACTACTTGAATATTTCCTATAATAAAAATATCCTAGGATTGCCCATAAAATAGTTAATATCACAGACGGACTGCTTAATCTAGCAGGAGAACCAGGTATTAACAAAAGGCCTATAAATGTAATACTTACAAAAGCACCTATTGCTGAAAAATATCTATCTAATCCTATTGAATTTTTGAATCCAATATAGCATACATAAAAATATCCTACTGCAGCTAATAAAGAAGACATATCCACAATATATATAATAACTTCTCTACCAAACCAGGGTGCTATTAAACTAACTAAAGCTACAAATTTAACCCCATTTTGAAAGACTCCATTGTGATTTTCCTTACTGTACTTTTCTGGGATAAGTCTATATCTAGCTAAAGAACCAATCAATTTGCTGCTGCCTAGCATAAATCCATTTATACCACCTGCCACCGCACCTGCTAATGATATTATCAATAATATAAAACCTATATATCCTATATTGTCCATTACAGCTGTTCCAAGCGCCCACTGTTCAAGCAAAGCTTTTTCTGGAGTATATACTAAACCCGTTGTGATATTTAACAGATTATAAAAAAACACTCCGGAAAATATGGCTAATATGGCCATTCTTGTAGCTTTTGAAGCTTCAAAATTAAGCTCTGTAGATACTTGAGGTATCACATCAAATCCTACAAACAAGAAAGGAACTATAGCGAAAACTTTTGCTACTTCAACTATGCGGAACTTATAGTTCAATATATAAGTATTCATAATCAAGCTATGATCAGTCTTTATAAACATGAATATAAAAACTATAATTGCATTTATCACCATAAGCAGGATCATGATGTTCTGTATGCCAGAACTAAGCTTTAATCCTTTCATATTGATATAAGCAAATACTAGAATTATTAATGTGGCAATGATAATTTCTGAAAAATATACTGGATAACCCGCTACCTGATATAAATATCCAAAATCTAATACGGATCCAAATAATTTCTTAAGTACCAATACAAATGCTGTAGCATTAAGTGGGACCATGCTTATATAGCACAAGGTCAATGACCATCCTACTACAAATCCATAAGCCTTGCCCATATTCTTATAGGTATAAGAGAATTCTCCCCCATCCTCATGGTGATTCTCCATCATAATGTGATAACCTTTCTGTATAAAAACAATAGCAAGGCCACCAAGTATTAACCCGATAGCCGTGCTAATGATACCACTTTCATGGAGAAACTTTGAACCTGGTAGGGTGAAGGACCCCCATCCAATAATAGACCCTAATGCTAAAGCTAATACGTCTATTTTGTTCAACTTTTTTCTCATAAAATCAACCTTTACTTAAAGTTATATTCTGTAACTATTTTTTCTCTTCCTGTTACCTGATCTTGATAATATTCATAGCAGCAAATTCCTAAATAAGAACCAGATATGTTAATCACATTATCATATCCAAGATTTTGAAGTGCCATTATTGCATTATAGCTTATTTGGCTTGAACGACAATGTAGATATACTGGCTTATCCTTTGGAATTTCATCAAGTCTTCCTCTGATTTCGCTTAGTGGAATGTTAACTGCATTCTTAAGGTGTCCTATTGCATATTCATGCTTTTCTCTCACATCTACAATAAATGTATTGTTTTCTACTAACTCTCTAACCTTTGTTACTGGAACTTGTTTGAATCTTCCATATAATAAGTTAAGTCCTACTAAAGCAGCATGATTTACTACATCTTTAGCAGTTCCAAATAAAGGAGCATAACATAACTCTAATTCCTTTAAGTCTTCTAAGGTTCCACCCATTGTAATCATTGTAGCGATGATATCTATTCTCTTATCTACATTTCCTTTTCCTATAGCTTGAGCTCCAAGTATTCTACCTGTTGGATATTCATATATAAGCTTGAAATGCATTGGATTACTGTCTGGCATTAATCCCACTTTATCCCCTGGAATTACATATACAAAATCATAAGAAATACCTGCTGCTTTTGCAGTTTTTTCATTTAATCCTGTGCATGCAGCTTTTTGATCAAATATTTGCACTACAGAGGATCCTATTACACCTTTATTGTTATGAGGAATATTATACATATGATCTGCTGCAGCTCTAGCCTGTCTTTGGGCAGGTCCTGCCAATGCAAGTCTTGAAGATTTATGAGTTAGACGGTTATAAACCTCTATAGCATCACCTACAGCATAGATATCTTTATCACTTGTCACATAATTATGATCAACCTTGATGCCTCCTGTAGATCCAATTTCAAGTCCTGCTTCTCTAGCTAGACTAGTTTCAGGAGTAACACCAATTGCCATAACTACAGCTTTTGCAGGCACTATTTTACCTGACTGTAATTCTATGGAGTCTTCATTTATTTTCTTCACTCCATCGCTTAATATTAGGTTAACTCCCTTATCTATCATTTCTTTGTGAAGTATCTGAGCCATATCATAATCAAAAGGATTCATTATTTGGTCAAGCGCTTCTATAAGACTGACATTTTTACCTGCCAAACGTAGATTTTCTGCTACTTCTACCCCTATGAATCCACCACCGATAACTGCTACATCCTGAATATTGTTATCAACAATATTGCTATTAAGTTTCTTTATATCAACTACATTTCTTACTGTGAACACATTAGGTCCTGTTATTCCTTCAATAGTTTTTGGAAGAATTGGGTTAGCTCCTGGAGATAAAACCAATTTGTCATAAGCCTCTTCATATTCTTCTCCTGTAAGAAGATTTTTAACTACTATTTTTTTCTCTTCTTTTTTTATCTTTATAACTTCACTGTTAACTCTAGCTTCAATGTTATATTGGTTTTTAAATTGCTCTGGACTCATTAAAACCAAATTATCACTATTTTCTACTATTCCACTTAAATGAAATGGTAAGGCACAGTTAGAAAAAGATACGTGAGGTCCCTTCTCAAACATGATTACCTCTGCTGTTTCATCGATTCTTCTTGCTCTTGCTGCAACTGAAGCTCCTCCAGCTACTCCACCCACAATTAAAATTCTTTTACTCATAATAACTCCTCCCTTTAATAAAACCTAGCAGCCCTAAGACTGCTAAGCTCTGTAGTTTTATTATCTATTCTTATTTAAACCATTTTTTAGCACAAGTATTACCTGCAATACCACCTAACACCATGAATATTAAGAAAACCCAACCGGAAAGTGAAAAGTTTGCAATAGGTGTATATAATGCTCCTACGTTACATCCATTTGCAAATCTAGTACCTAATCCCATAGTGATTCCACCTAATGCATATAGTAACACTTCTCTTGCTGTAATATGCATCTCTGACATAAATGTCTTAACGAATTTGCCTGCTGTTAATAAGTAGATAGCTGTTCCAACTATTATTCCAAAATTCTGTACTGAAACTGCATGTCCAAAGAAAGGCTGAGTATAAGCCTTTGCTGGCATTTTTGTAAAGGACGCTAAGGATTCTGGTGAAACTCCAAATATCATAAGAAATTTACCAAACCAAATTCCATAAGGAGTTGATGCTCCCCATCCTGCCTTCGTAACACCCATTAATAAGGCAAATAATATACTAAGTACTACAGCTCCTTGCACCAAAGTCCAAGGTTTAATAAATAATCTGTTATAATTTTCTTCACTTAATAACTTATAATCTTTACTATCTAAAGGTTCATTTTGATCCTGTACTTTCTCCATGGAATGACCAATATATGTATTTTTCTCCTTACGGCTTCTTTCATATCGGTATGAAAGATATACAACAATTCCACAAAATACAGCTGTTAATATAAGTGCACCTAGATAACCATCAAGACCATCCCATTTGAATAGGTCTGGCATGAATACACCACCTGTTAATTTCTCACCTACAGGTGTTGAAAACCATGAGTTTTTAATCCAACCTGCAGTGTTTTGTATAGGAAATCCTAAAAATACACCTAAAGCAAAGAACACCAATGTAGTAAAAGCTCTAGGGAAACCTGTTATAATATCAGTAAGCACTCCTGAAGCACAACAGGATGAAAAGGACATACCAAATCCAAATAGCACTCCACCAGCCATAAGTCCAAAATTAATTGGATTTACCCAAAGATCATAAGTGGTTGGATCTGCATTGAATAAGAAAGCAGTAGTCAATAGACATGATATAAAGAAAAGGAACATAAGTGTCCTCATCAATTTCGTTGATCCAGTGTTAAAAGCACGATTAATACTACCTGCAAATCCTGTATAGGCTCTTGATAAAGTATAACCAAACCCTACACCTACTAAAAGTCTAAAAAATAGCATGTTTGTTTCTAACATTGTTTTGCCTAGAATAAAAACTAATAAAATTCCTATAAATCCTAAAATTGGTTCAGTTTTTTTCATTTTTTTCCTCCTTATTTATTTTAAATTTTTCACAGCTGTGATTTTTTTAACAATTTGTATCACATAGTATAATTATAGTACAGGTCATTCCTTTTCTACAGAAAGTAAATGTTATATAGTATAACTCTTTCTTTTAACCCAAGGTAAAATATACTAGCTTGAATAAGTATGTTTATTTATGTACAATATAATATAAGTTATCTATAACTATTTTTTATCTTTAGGATGTGAATATATGAACCTTGAGTATCTTCAATCATTTTATATGACAGTAAAATATAATAGTATTTCAAAAGCAGCTCAAATGCTTCATCTTACTCAGCCTGGACTCAGCGGTCAGCTTAAAAGCTTAGAAAATGAACTTGGAGTGAGTCTTCTGAATCGAAGTAATAAAGGTGTGGAATTAACAGAAGAAGGAAAAGTGGTATTTGATTATGCAGATACCTTACTTTCCATTCAAGGAAATATTAAAAGGGATTTGATAAATTTGCATCAAGACAAGCCTAAGTTAATGATTGGTGCATGTAAAAGCGTAGGAGAATATGCCCTTCCCTGCAGTATTTTTACCTTTAAACACTTACATGAAGAAGTAGAAATTCATATGGAGGTAGTCAATTCAGCTGAAGTTATCCAAAAACTGCAGGAGCATAGCGTTAACATTGGCATCATCCAGCATGATCCAATGCTAGATGATATAATTACTCAGCCTATTATTTCAGATGAACTCCTTTTGGTGGGAAATAGTAACAATTCACCTAAAAAAATTTCTACAGAAGAGTTAAAACAGATTCCATTGATTTTACGTGAACCTAATTCTGGCACTCGATATATGATTGAACAATCTTTAGAGGAAAAGGGAATCTCCATAAAAGATTTAAATGTTATTTACGCTTTAAATTCTCCAGAAGCTATTAAGTCTTCTATTCTTGCTGGAAAAGGTTTTTCTTTTTTACCAAAGCTTACAGTAGCTCAGGAGCTAAAAAAGCAATCCATTCAACCAGTTCAGGTAGATGATTTAAAGATTTCTTTTTCTTATTATGTAGCTTCAAGGAAGAATTATACATTTACAGAATATGAGCAAAGGTTTGTAGATTTTATAATTTCCAATAAAAGAAGTTTTTGTTAACACAGCTGCTATAAAATCCATACTGTTTAATTAAAATTATAAAAAAAGGACTGTAAGTAATGCATATTCATTACATCACAGTCCTTTTTATAATCTATATAAAGAATCTAACTAAAATCTTAACCCCTACCCCTGTGCCTAACATGGCAAAAATTCCAAAAACCCAAGCATGTAAGGAAAAAGATGGTATTCCACTAAAAAATGCCCCTATATTACAGCCAACAGCTAGTCTAGTTCCATATCCCATCATAATTCCTCCTATAAGAGCAGCTATAAACTGTTTTTTACTTTTTATTTTCTTCCATTTAAATTGGGAAGCCAATAATGTTGCAATTAAAGATCCTATAACCACACCTATATTCAGAATTGTATACTTATTAATAAATACATTTCCACTTGAAATCAAAGGATCATAATAAGACTTAAAATGACTAAAATACTCCCAACGGAATGGATCTAATCCAAACCATTGTAGTATACCAACACCCCATAATAAGAAACCGCTAGTTATTTGCCAGCTTATACCGACTAAAGCTAACAAAACTACATTCATTACTCCTAACAAAATTCCACCTATCCAATAAGGCCAAGGTTTCTTAAGACACTTTTCTATAGTCTTCATCTTATCTTTACTATTTTTTATTTTGTCTTTTGGATATATACTTCCCACTCCCCTTCACCTACCTCAACAGCTTTCATGGGATATTTTTTCCCTACTGCCCATTTCTCTATCTCAATAGCCACACAACTATGATCAGAACGAAGAATTAAAATATCTCCTGTTTCCATGGTTTTAAGTTCCTGCATGGCACGAAGCAATGGAATTGGACACAATTCGCTTAAACAATCTAGTTTTCTTACTGCCATATAAAATTCCCCCATTACAATTTTTTCAAGCGTTTATTTTCATACCATAATGCTAATCTGTATAAAATAATCAATACTATTATCTGTATTACCACAACAATTTTTAAATCTAGATATTCAGAAAAATAAATTGTTTTTGCATTTTTAATAAAGTGCTCGTACCAAAAGGAATAATTTTTTGCTCCTAATAAAGTTCCAATTATAAACCCCACAAGAACAACCCAGTGGAGAGCATGTCCCTCTCCAATTCTCATAAGTACTCCTGAAGCACATCCTCCAGCTAGAACCATTCCTATACCAAATATGAATGCACCAATCACTACATGAACTCCTACGGAACTAACAGCACCTGGAATCAATTGATAATCCGCTCCTTTGCTATGATTGTAACCAGATTGAATCACTGCAAAACCAATGGTACTAACAATCATAGCTAATATCACACCTCTTAACACTCTAGTGTTGCCAGTAATAAAAGGATCCCTAAAAGCTGCGGTGAAACAAAATCGTGAATACCGTAAAATGATACCAATTATGATCCCTACCCCTAAGCATACAGCGTACACATAGTGATTTTTCCAAAGCATAGCACATAATATAAATCCAATCAAAAGCAATATAATAGCATAAGGCATCTGACTCTTTTCCTTTTTTACTTCTGCCTGTCGCTGCTTAATCAATTCATCTATTTCATTTGACATCATGTTACCATCCCTCTAAACAAAATTAATATTTTTGCTTTCATAATTATATACTATAAATATATCATAAATCAATAAAACCAAAGTTCTCTTTATTATTACTGCATATATGGCTAAAGTTAAATATTAGTCATTAATGAATAGCTGTTTAAAGTTCCGTAGTTACTCTTATATTATATTAAGGCTCAACAAGTCCATATTTCTTTTTTATTCTATCTAATTTTTCAATCATAGGATCAGCTAAAATAAAAAGAAAAAATATAGTTGCAATGGCATGTACTAAATCAAAGGGAATTCCTGATATGTATGTAGCCTTAAGAGCTTTCCAATTTAATTTCCCTGTAAACATAACTAATGCTCCAATATTAATTATTCCACCATATATGAAAAAAGTAGCAATTCCCCCATATATACATAGTGGAATTCTTTTTTTGGGTAGCATTCCCTTTTTGAATAGAATTCCTGCCAAAAAACCTATTATTCCAAAGCAAAACATTTGCCATGGAGTCCAAGGACCTTGTCCGAAGAAAAAGTTTGAGACAAAACCTGTAACTGCACCAACTAAAAATCCACTTTCTGCACCAAAACAAACTCCAGAAATTATTACAATAGCTACAACAGGTTTAAACTGTGGTAACATAAAAAACGCTGCTCTTCCAGCCACCCCTATTGCACATAACACAGAAATTATAACCAGTTCCCTAGCTTGAGGTTTTCTTTTCTCAAATATCATGAAAAAAGGAATCATTGTATAGAAAATTATGAGTAAACTAATAAAATATTCTTTTCTATCATTTAAAACTATAACACCAAATGCTATAGTTAATGGTATTACAATTAAAATCATAAATGAAGCTACAATTGTGCGTTTACTTAGTGAATTGCTTTTTTCAATGTCTGCTTGCATAATTTTATCACATCCTCATTTACTATTGCATTTTTAAATATATGTCTAGACATCCTATTAGCTGATGTAGTATAAAAGCTATTTCCGCTAAAAAATTTTTTTGGTGTGCCACTTGTAACAATATTTCCATCAAAAAATAAGGAGCACATATCTGCATATTTAGCACAAAATTCTATATCATGAGACACTATTAAAATAGTTACCCCTTTAGATGTAAGTTTTCTCAATATTTCTCCAAGCTTATTTTTAAAACAATTATCCATTCCCTTAGTAGGCTCATCAAGCAGTAAAATTTCAGGATCCAATAAAAGCACCTTTGCCATAGCAGCTCTTTGCTGTTCTCCACCACTTAAATCATATGGATGCATCTGTAAAACATCACTTATTTCTAACAGCTCTGATATATTTTTTATTTTTTCTTTCTTTTGCTCCTTCGAAATTCTCTGATCGTTTAAAATTTCAAAAAGATCCCTCTCTACTGTTTTTTTAACAAATAGCGCTTGAGGATTTTGTGGTAATACACCCAAATTACAGTTGAAAAGTTCCTTGTTTGAATATCGGCTAATTTCTTTATTATTTATCTTTACTTTACCTCTATAAGGCTTATTTATTCCACTTATGATGGACAGTGTTGTTGTTTTTCCTGTACCATTACCTCCAACAATTGCATGAATCTTACCTTTTTTAACTTCAAGAGATAAGTCCTTAACAACATCCCTTGCATTTTTTTCATATTTAAACCAAATATCTTTAAGACTAATAACTACCTCTGAATCGTTATATTCAGAGTCGTCTTCACAAGCTACTTCATCTATTTCTTTATCCGCTAGTAAACTATCTAAGAAGTTTCTCCCATCTCTAACAGTTAATGGGCATTGTAAATCACAATCTAACCCTGCATATATTTGCATGGGAGTTGGCATTGAAGCAAACATATCATGATCACTTTGCTTTAGTTTCTTTCCAACATTTCTTGGTGTATCATTTCCTATTATTTCACCATTATCTAATACTATAACTCTATCAGACATTGGGAACACCTCTTCTAAACGATGTTCAGTTATTATAATGGTAGTGCCTATCTCTTGATTAATTTTTCTAACAGTATCTAAAAATTCAGTTGCTGCTATAGGGTCAAGCTGTGAAGTTGGCTCGTCCAAAATAAGCACTGCTGGCTGCATTGCCATAATAGCAGCAAGATTAAGAAGTTGCTTTTGTCCTCCGGATAGTTCTGTAACATTTTTCATAAACCAACCTTGAATTCCAAAAAAACTTGCCATTTCTGCAACTCTCAAACGAATAGTAGTATTATCAAACCCTAAACTTTCAAGTCCAAAAGCAAGTTCATGCCAAACTTTATCTGTAACAATTTGGTTATCTGGGCTTTGCAAAACATAACCTATTTTAGATGATTGAGTTCTTAAATCAACATTTTCAAGAGCAGTATCCTTAAATAAAATTTCTCCAGTTCTTTCACCATGTGGAGTTAATACGGTTTTCAAGTGTCTAAGTAATGTAGTTTTACCACAACCTGATTTACCACAAACAGTTATAAATTCCCCTTGTTTTATTTCTAGATTAATATTTTGTAAGGCATATTTTTCACATTCTGGATATGAAAATGTTAGGCCTCTAATTTTATATAGTACCATTTTATATCCTCCAATATATTCAATATAACTGGCATAATTAAAAGTAAAAAATAAGCTATATATACAACTATACTTATAGCTGATATTTCCTTATAAACAATTTCCGGGTTATATTTTATATTATTTTCTCCTAAACAAGCTCCAATTAACACAATCAATGTTAGTCCTGACATTATACTAAAAGCAATTTTATCTCTGTTATCAAAACGGAAATTAGAAAAACTTGTTCTCCCCTTTAATCCATAGCCCCGAGATTTCATAGAATCAGCTGTCTCAATAGAATTTTCCAATGCCCAGGTTACCATAATAGATAGTATTTTCATTCCATTTTTCGCTCTTTTAATGATATTTCCCTGAGAAGCATCTCTGCCAATACATTTCTGTCCATTAGAAATTACTTTTATCTGAGCTTTAAACCTTGGAACAAATCTAAGGGCCATAGATATTATTAATGACAGTGCAGGTATTATTTTACCAAAAACATACATAAATTTGTCTGATGTCATTATAGAATTATAGCAGGAAAACCATATAATAACAGATATATACATCGTTGCTGACGCTACCCCATAAACAATAGATTCTAAAGTAATTGGATTATCATTTACATAAAGTAAAATAGTAACTCCATAGTGATTAAAGGCTGGATTTATGATCATCAATATTATTAACAAAGGAATCATATATACAATATTAAACTTTAGAGCCTTTCTTTTATTTAAATATGTTGAATATATCATACTGCATATAAGAGATATAACTAAAAATATTGGATGCATAAAAAACATACTAAATCCAATAACCACTATAAAGTAAAAAAAATTTATTATGGGATGGTAGGTTGAAAATGAGTCTTTCATTAGTTTTCCCCCTTAATCGTCTAAAGTTTCTGACATCCAAGTACACCCAACATCTCTGCCTAAATCACAAGTATATCTCCAATTTATAACATCACCATCTTTTAACCTATATCTGCTGCACCCATAATTTGGATACCACCCATTAACCTTATACATCCATCCACTATATCTTCCACAATCAAATTCATATAAATTATGAATTCCCTCTATATAGTTGCTATTATAAATTGGTGTCATAGAAAATTCCATGTGTATTCTATTCTTTTTCATTTCTCTATTAAGCACATCAAAAACAGATTCGCCCTCGTAGAACATAACCCTGCGTTCCTTATATATTATTCCATCCTTAGGTAATACGGACATCTTGTTCTTATTAAAGTCTTTCATATTATCTAAAATTGTCAAACAATCTACAGAAAGAGTGCAGTATCTAACCTTAGATTTATCTATTTTTGCACCTTGCCATTCAATTGGCTTTGGCATTCCCTCCGGTGTTGGATCAGTTAGATACTTATCTTTAGTTCCACTTTGTCTATGCTTATTTGCATCCGCTATCAATTGCTCTTTTGATTTTTCAGCTGTAGATTGCTTACTATTACTTTTTCCGCTACTTGCTGCTTTTTTTCCTCCATCATTTGAATTTGCTGCTTTATTATCTTTATTACCCTTGTTATCTTTGTTATCCTTATTATCTTTGTTATCCTTAGAGGTCTCTGCTTTTGCAGTTTCATTTTTAGCTGTATCATCATCTTTTTTTGTATCGTCTGTATTTTTTATATCCTCTTTAGTTTTTGTTGAGTCGCTATCCTTTACAGTATTTTCTACTTGCGTAGTAGAATTTTTATCTTCTGCAACATCATCAGGTCTCTCTATCTTGCATCCTGTAAATATCGTAACAATAATTAAAAGAATGAGTAGTATTGGTTTTATTCTTTTCTTCATACTTTATAACCACCCTTTTATATATTAGAGGTGCCCTCAAAATATGAAAACACCTCTTTTATACTTACTTTTATATCTTATGTGTTGATTTCTTTTTTAAAGTCAACATTACTGCCCCACTGCAAATAAATAAAATAGCAATAAGCATAACATTTGAATTATCTCCTGTTTTAGGACTATGAGCTTTTAAAGTTTCCGTTTTTGAAGTTTTTGATTGTTGACTACTATTAGTTTCAATCTTTGAATTTGCACTAATAAAATAATCTGAGCAATGTTCGATTTCAAAGGTTGTTTTTCCATTTTTCACATCTATTTCACTAAATAATTCAGCATTATTTGTTTTTTCATTAAAATGATATAAGAAGTATTTCCCATCATTTAAATCAACCTCAATAGTTACTTTTGCCTTTCCTGGCAGCTTACCTTCATGAGCAAAACTTAAAATAACAGCGTCCTTTG
This sequence comes from uncultured Clostridiaceae bacterium, assembly GCA_946405135.1. Lineage (GTDB taxonomy): Bacteria > Bacillota > Clostridia > Clostridiales > Clostridiaceae > CAMJGD01. The sequence goes on from CAMJGD010000002.1 coordinate 120,845, forward strand.
CAATATTTCTAATTTTTTCATCATTTTTAGATGTAAATGAAATTTTTGTATTAAAATTAATTGTTGGATCTGTAACTTCTGTTCCTTTAAAGCTTATTGTATAGTTTTTACTCTCGGGAGTCTTCCCTTCAAAGGTATACACCTCATCAGAACCAACTATATTTTCAAATATATCCTTTATTAATATACCATCACTTTCAAGCTGGTAAATTAATTTTTGTGCAAATAAAACATCTTTATAGTTTTCAACATACTTTCTATCCTTTTCATTAAGCTTTTCACGTTCAGCTATTAAATCTAAAACAATCTTCTTGTCCTTTAAAGTTACATTCATAGGATTTATCTCGTTAAAAATTCGCTCATCAAGTTTCTTTACTTTAGCCTGGATTTCTTCTATTTTTTTCATTACTGCCATTAATTTATCAAGATTCTCTTTTTTCTCTGGAAAATCCCTTAAGGCATTTAAATCGATTATAAGTTGAGAAACATTTTTCTTATCATCAAGACTAATAACCTTTGGTAATTTATTAATCCTGTCTAAAAGTTCTTTTTGTATTGCAAGATTCTGTTTTTCTAGTTCTTCCTTAAGTTCCTGCAGCTTTTGCTTTGCACTGTTCAACTTTTCAATGTTTGTTACTTTTTTCTTATCATTCTCATTTAAATCATTGTATTTTTCACTTATTTCTATAATTTTCTTCTCATCTTCCAAGGTAATTGTTTTTGGAAGATTATTGATAGAATTTATTACATCATTTACCTTTGCTTCATCTGTCATCTTAATATTAATTTCATATTTTTTTGTTTCATTTTGTCTATTTTTTATTTCAACCTGTATTTTATCCCCATCCACAGCCTTTATTTCAGAATTTAATGGTACACTGCTTCTATCATAAGGTCCCATTGGTATATTTATAAAGCTAAAATTCTTCACATCAGCTGGTAGCTCAAGAGAATATGAGATCTGTTCTTTATTAAAAGCTATGTTGTAATTATTATTATTGGCCTTTATAATAAATTCCTTTTGATTTGTTTCTGGTCTAAAATCATATAAGTCTCTCATATTATTTCTTAAACGCCAATAAGATACCAATCCATAAAGTGTCTGCTCAGTTGCCATACTATTTGATGCATCTGGTTTAGAGGATGGATTTTGAGGATCATACGTAAAGGAATGTAAAAAGCCTCCATCCTTTGGATTTCTATATTTCATTATTCCATCAATTAAAGTTTTACCATCTTTTATAAAACGTGGGTCTTTCTCACAGTCAATTCCAATAGAGCTTAGTGCTACAAGAATTTGAACTGTACTTTCTACATTTTCAGTTCCCCAACTAAAAAAATCACCATCAGGCTTCTGTTTTTTCCCCATTAGGTCTAGCCCCTCATCTATAACTTGTTTTATAGTTTTACTACACTGTACTGGTTTACCATTTTTATCCCTAACATTAATCTGTTCAAAGGTGTACACCTTATCGCTATTATAGTATGGTGCTAAGGCTTGTATAGCCATAGCTGTAATATCAGGATCAGCACTGGTTGCACGAAGATCAAATCCACCGTCTGCTAGCTGTTCCTCAAGTACTGCTTTAATAATATCATCTCTTGTGTATTTAGCTCCTTCTGGAACTTCATATCTTAAGCTATCCATTGAGATAAGTGCCCAAATAGCTCCATTTATGCCTTGTCCCTTAATTCCTCTTCTTGTAACGCAATTATAACTACCATCTGCAATTAAATTAATAGGTTTCCCCTGTGGATCAGTTCCAATTTTTGTAGGATCTCCACCCATAGCAAGTACTGCTAAAGAAATCCTATGCCACTCTGTTCCTTTAACAGCATGTAATTTTCCTTTACTCTTATATCTTTCAGTAACATTTTTTTCTATAGCAGAAAGATATGCACCATAATCATCCTTATAACCATATCTTCCAATGCCTATTGGAAACCAATCCCCTGGTGTAGTTCCTGCCATTTCCAAAAATTCAGGATTTAATAACTTTTCATTTCCCTGCTTGGCCCAATTTATTATTCCTTCAATAGTTTCTTCTAACTTTGCATCGGAAATAGAATTAGTTTTTACCTCCTTGGCAAAAACGGTACTTGGAATTCCAACTAGAATACATATTATAAGCATTATGCTTAATAACTTTTCTTTAATTTTCACAACATGCACTTCCTTTCATTTTGTTGCCATAAAAATATAAAATATAGTAGTTATCCATCTCTTATTAAGATTTAATTAACTTTCCTTGAACTACAAGCCTGGCATTTTTCCAATCATATGCACAGGTAGATAACGTAAGTACTGTATCTTCACTGTTAAATTTAATATTCTTAAAATATAATGCTGAATTTTCAATTCGTTTTAAATAATTATTTAGTTCTTCATCATTCTGAAAATAAATATTTCTATAATCAAAGTCTTCATTTACAACAAGCACAGAAAATACTTCAAATTTATATTTTTGGGGAAATATCTCCAAGTCTATTGTTGAATTATTGTTGTAAAATTCTTTACTTTTAAAGATTTCTAATCCTGAAAACATACTTCCATCTTTCATATTATGTCCATATAAAATTATGTTCTGACCAGCTAAGCTACTATGGTCTAATTTATTTCTATAATCAACAAAAATAGTACCATATTTACTTTTATTCTTTTTAATATCATGGTTAATATAAAATTCATTATTTTTACACTGAACTACAGGATAATTAATTTTAGTATTATCAATCTTTATAACTCCTTTTATATCACTATTTATCTCAAGTAAACTTTGCATAATATCTGTGCTATCCTTATTGCTATAACTTGATTCTTTTTCAGTTATTTGAGAAAGCCTGTTTGATACATCATTGTTTATTTTTTTATTATTATATGATTCATATTTCATATAAATAAGGCTTATTCCTGAAAAAACAAAAACTATTAGAGAGATTAAAAATAATATTTTTCTTCCTTTTTTATTCATATACTATGCGTCATATCTTTTTCTTTTTAAAACAGTCAATACAACCAAGGTAACAGAAGCCATAATAAATGATATGCTGGTGAAAATTATATGAGAATTATCACCTGTTTTAGGTGCATCTATAGCATCAGACTCCTTAGATATCTCTGTAGTATTAACTTTGTTAGGTGCTTCTTCAGTATTAAGTGAGTTTTCTGCTATATCAATAGATGTTTCTCCCTTATTAACAGATGGTTTTTCTCTATCCATGGATGGTTTTTCAGTATTAGCTTCCTTAGGTGTTTCTTTAGGATCTACTGTTTCTATTGGTTTTTCAGGAACCACATTCTTTTGTACGATAGCATACAAGCTAAAATGATCTGTTTCAAAAGATGCTCTATCATCACTAATAGTTGCTTGCATATCTTTCAATGTACCATCTTCTAATATTCTATACACAATTATCTGACTGTGATCATAACCCTTAGGTATAGGCAGTGTTACCTTTACATTTCCCTTAGGTTGAACGCTTCCCTCCTGACTTTGAAGCAAAATATCAAAGGCAGTAAACTTCTCTGATATACCTTTTAATGATGTTTTAACCTGTTTGAAATCATTTACATTTGATTCCATTACGGGCACCACAATAAGTTTTGTATCCACTGGTAGAACATTAGCAGGTACTTCTATCTTTATTCCAGTAACTTTATCCTCATTTATCATAGGTTTAGTACTAAGCTCTGGAACTGTAACCTTACAAGTAGCAGTTAAAGTTCCAACTTTTGCTGTGATAAATGCTGTACCTGCTTTTAAAGCAGTTACCTTTCCATTTTCTACAGTTGCAACTGCAGCATCAGAAGTTGTCCACTCTACCGTTTTATCATCTGTTGTATTCTCTTCCTTGTAACCCACCACTAAATTCTCCTCAGTATTCTTATCTAATGTAATAGATGTCTTATTGAGGTATATATTGGTCAAAGGAATTCTTTTCAAGGCCAAATCTAATTTTGAATAAACTTCATCTACGGTTTTTTGTGTAGCATCTACTTGTACAGCTACTTTCATCCCTTCATCATAGGCTGCCTTAACCCAGTGTTTCCCTAATATTTCTTCTTTGTCCTTGGAAGAATTAATAGAAGCAAGTAATGGCATCAACTGATCTTTATTAGCTACTTCATAAAAGTCTGTATTGCCACCACCCATGGCATAGCTGCCACCTATGTCTGATCCATAACCAAATAAAGTAAATTGTACACGAATCACATCTCCATCAGTTAAATAAGAATCTGAAAAACCTACATTTGGAAATACATTATTTACAGCATACATCCATCCAGACATATAAGTGTAATCAAATTCTCCTAAGCATTCAGGATCAAACAGCTTATCTGGAGGCCAGTCACCTTCATCATTTAAAGCCTTTTTAAGCACCTCTGGAACTTTATCTTCAATATCTACAGGCGCATTTAAAACTTGGGCTTTATCCTTATCTTGACAGCCACATTTTAGTACTCCTCCATCTCCTATCATAGATAAATAGAAACTGTTCTCCAACTTTCCAGTGCAATTATAAGAATAGCCATTCTCAGTTAGAATACGATCCAATGCCTGTGCAGCATTTTCTCCTTCATATATAGGGAACTGTATAGGTTCAATTATAAAGCCTCTCCCAATAGTTAATGCTTCTATTGTCCATGTAGCATGTCCAATCAATTCACCTTTAACAGCTTTTTTATATATAATGGTATAAGTTTTGGATGCCATCTTATTTCCAGATGAAGCTTTTACAATAACCGTGTTTTTTCCTTCTTGCTTAAAATTAAGAGTATAGCTTGTTTTATATTTATCATCCCAATTGTATTTTACTTCTTCACCATTAAGAGTAACTTCACTTTTAATTTTTTCTCCATTTAATCTTGCTATAACATCAAACGTTTTCCTGCTACCTTTAAATGTAACCCCATCAGTAAGTGTTGTTTCTAAAGAAATTTCCCCCATTTCAGTAGCAGAAGCTGATATAGGAACCGTCATCATCACTATAAACAGCGACAATAATAAAGCAAAAAATTTTTTTGTCTTCAGCTTTTTTGTTCTCATTCTAATTCCTCCCCCAAAGTTTTTTATATTTTTTAAAATAAAAAGAGAACCTAAAATCGGTTCTCTCCTAAATCAGATTATTAAAATATTAATTATAAATAATAAGTACTTTTTAAAATACTTATTATTCTCATTAAAATAATCAAGTAAAGGTCCCACCGACATTGCTTGAGTAACAACATAAGGCAGGTCTCCTGACTTGAAATCATCCTACTCGCTTAAGTCTTCCCGGTTTAACCAGTGACTAAGAACATTAAAATATGTCCTTTAATAAACTTTCGTCTTTCTCACAGTAGCGGGGGCTGTTATGGATTTTAACCATATTCCCTTTTAATGTGTTTTTTAATATACAACCTTATGCATATATTATTTAATTTCAATTGCATTATATACCTTTTATATCCATAATGCAATATATTTTCAAATATTTTTCTTTTAAGGTAGTCTCTCACTACTCAAAAATCAACTGAAAGGTTGTGTACCATAGTCCCCGTGAAAAATAATAAGTATTATTATATTCTTCATTTAATTTTTATTTTAAATTAAATTTTGTTCTGCATTCCACATATGAAAATATTTTCCTTTTTTCTTTAAAAGCTGTCCATGTGTTCCTTCTTCTGCTACTTTTCCATTTGATATAACAATTATCTTATCAGCCTTTTGAACTATAGATAATGTATGGGCAACCATAACAACTGTCTTTTTAGCATTTAATAAATTCTTAATGGCCTTCTTTACCTTTATCTCATTTTCAATATCTAATGAGGCCGTTGCTTCGTCTAAAAGAATAATAGGGCTATCTTTTACTAAAGCTCTTGCTATGGAAATTCTTTGTCTTTCACCGCCAGATAATTGACCTCCATTTTCACCAATAATGGTGTCATATCCATTTTCCAAATTTTGAATAAACTCATCACAATTAGCTAATTTGCATGCTTCTTCAATTTCTTTATCTGTAGTATCCATTTTGGCATAACGAATATTATTTCTCACAGTATCATTAAAGAGGAAAACATCCTGGTCTACCATGGATATAAGATTCAATACTTTCTCAGCGTCATAATTATTGATATCTTCTCCACCAATACTTACAATGCCCTTATGAGCAGGATAAAATTTTGCAATCAAATTTAAAATTGTTGATTTTCCAGAACCTGAATCTCCAACAATTGCAGTTAATTTCTGATTTGGTATACTTAAATTAAGATTTTCCAATATAGTTTCATCATTTACATAGGAAAAGTCAACATCCTTAAACTCTATATCCCACTTATTAACAACTAATTGTTTATCCATTTTTATTTCTTCTTTTTCATTTAATACATTATTAATATTGTTCTTTGATATCTTTAAATTCTTATAAGATGTAAAGTCTATAAATAATGCCCCAAATAGTTTACAAGCAAAAATAGGTAGAATACTTACAATAATAAATTCAGGTGCATCAATTAAACCACTAAAAAAAGCTTTACTTGCAAGAAATATGATTATAGGTAAAGCGAGCCATGTTAAAATACCGTATACAGTACCAATTGGTATAACTTTTTTTTCATAGACATAACTAATATTACTATAAGCTTTCATTGACTCCGTAACTTTTTTATTTTTAGTACCACCTACTCCATAAGCTCTAAGAGTTTGAATTCCCATAATATATTCTGTCATATTACTTACATTATCAGCAAGTATATGACTTTTTTCCGAGCCATACTTTTTAACCATTTTAAAAGAAAAATACATTGTTGGAACTAATAGTAGTAAATCAAAAAAGAACAAACAACCTGCAGGTAAAAACAAAGTGCCAGTAAATAAGGTAATCATAATTGATAAAGTGAGATTCTTAACAATGTCTCCTACTTTATGAGTTAAAATTAATTCATAGTTATTTACATCTGAAGTTACAACATTAATATATTCCCCTGTTTGTTTCTTTGTAAAACTACTTAATGGAATATTTTTTAGTTTATTCCCTAATGCTATTCGAATTGCTTTACTTACTTTAGCACCACCTATTTGTCCTTCTGTATAACCAAAAATATAAATAATAAGCCTTAAAATAAAAATACCTACCAAAATACTTGTAAACTTTAATATAGTCTTCATATCTAAACTATTCTTCCATAGTTGAGCTATTACAATATAAATAAACATAAAATTAAAGCCTGCCAAAATACCTTCTATAAGGTTTAAAACAATTCCACAATAAAAATTTTTGTTTTTTTTCATTGCCTTTACTTTATTCACAGTCAGCACCTCCTAACTCATAGGAAAGATTTCGTGATTCATTATAAAGTTGCCATGAATCTCTATAATATTTACTTTGAAGTAAAACTTCTTCATGAGTTCCATATGAAGAAACCTTATTATTTTCAACAACCGCTACTTTATCACACATATTTAATATACCTAAACGATGAGCAACAATAATAACCGTCTTATTTTTACACAAATTCATAATAGCTTTATCTATTTCTACTTGATTTTCTGGGTCTGCTGCTGAAGTAGCTTCATCCAAAATAAGAATTGGTGAATTTTTAAGAATTGCCCTAGCTATTGCAATCCTCTGCTTTTGTCCACCAGAAAATCGACTTCCATAACTTCCAACTAAAGTATCATATCCATTAGGAAGGCTCATAATGAAATCATCAATTTGTGCTTTTTTAGCAGCTTCTCTCACCTCATTAAAGCTAGCTTCTATTCCCATTTTAATATTATCTAAAACACTATCCTTAGTAAGAAAAGTCTTCTGAAAAACTATAGAAATATTTTTTAAAATCTCTTCATATTCAATACTTTTAACATTTACATTTCCTATTTTTATATATCCCTTATCAACATCATAAAATCTAGAAATCAATTCACATAATGTACTTTTCCCCGTACCAGATGCTCCAACTAAAGCAATTTTCTCATTTTCTTTTATACTAAGGTTACAATGTTCAAGAACATTTTTTTCTTTATCATAAGAAAAGGTTACATCTTTAAGAACAATTGAATGTTTTTTAGGAAACTTCTCTGTTCCCTCACACGCTTTAATATTTAATATATCTTCAACTTTTGAAACAGCACTCAAAACTTGTGCCAAATTTGATCCTAACTGCTGCAAAGGTCTTATTTCTGTTAAATAAAGTGAACCAACAAAAGCAAATAAGATAAAAATACTTTGTGTTATACTACCACGTAAAAACATAAACCCACCAATTGGAACCATAAACAAAATACCACATTCAATAATAATAACGTAAGCAGCATAAGGAGGCCCCAATTTCTTTGACATTTTCACCCATATAGAATATTTGTCTTCAATGGATTTTTTAAATTTTTTGAATGATGAACTACCTAATTGATATTGTTTAATAACACGCATTCCTGAAATATATTCAATCATTGTTGAATTCAAATTAGTTATACCTTTATTGGCATCTGTCATCATACTTCCCATTTTACTAAACATAATCATCATAACAATGATTGCCAAAACAAATGGAACTAGTGTTAATAAAGCTAATGGCAAATTGATTGTACATAAATAAATAAATATTACTACAGGTCCAACCATGTAATATGCAATTTCTGGCAAATGGTGTGCTAAAAACAGCTCTAATTTTTCAATATCTTCATTAAGTAATGTTTTAAATTCTCCTGTACTACGTTGATTTAAAGCTCCCATAGGTATTTTTGCCATATGTTCTGTAACCATACATCTAACTTTAAATAAGGCATTATATGCACCTCTATGAGAAGCAACACCTGAAATACCAAAACAAATAAATCTTATAATAATACCAGCCATTATAATAAATGCATATTTATTTATCAAAACAGCAGTATTATTTTTAGTATAAACCGCCTCTATTATTTTATAAATTCCATAATATGGAATCATGGTACATAACCCACTTATAAATGATAAGAAAATTGATAAATAAAGATAATACTTATCTTTTCCTGCCCACTTTAATAATGTGGATAATTGTTTGGAAATTTTTGAATTCATAGCTTAACACCTCTCAATAAAAAAATCTCTTATTTTAGAAATACCATTTGGTGTTGATAATTCAGCATCAAGGGCAACTTGTCCATTTTTTATAAATATAGCTCGTGTACATGTATTACATAAAAATTCATAATCATGAGTTACAACAAAAATCAATTTCCCCTGTTTACATAAATAGTTAACAATATTTGAAACTTGAATCATACTTTTATAATCCTGCCCACTAGTTGGTTCATCAAAAAGATAAATGGACTTATTGCTTAAAATACTGGTAGCAATAACTAGTCTTTGTTTTTGCCCACCTGAAAGCGTGTTAGGATGTTGCTTTTTAAACTCTAATAATCCAAGAGATTTCAAAACTTCTTCTACTGCTTCCTTAGATATATTTTGTAAACCAAAACTGCTTTCTTTTTCTACAGTTTCAGCAAATAATTGATAGTTAACATCCTGCATAACAAGATAAGATGAATTAAGTCTTTCTTTATCCTTTGCTTTTTTATTTTTAAACAAAATTTCACCTGCACATTCCCTGTGTAATCCACAAAGAACCCGTGATAAAGTACTCTTTCCAGAACCATTTTCACCTAAAATTGCAATGCATTCTCCTTCCTTAGCCTCAAAACTAATATCTTTAAGTACAATACGTTTTTTATATCCAGCTTTAACATGTCTAACAGATAAAATAGATTGAGAAGATACACTAAATTCATTTTTCTTAGGATAAATGTTATGAAGATTAATAGCTCTGATTCCCATCGTACATCTTTCTTTTTCTGATATTTGTTTAAATTCTTCTCTACTAAATCTTTTTGTAATCTTTCCAGAATCCATATATAAAACTTCATCAACTAAATCCATTAAATAGTAAGTTCTATGTTCTGATATAATAATTGTTTTATTTTTTTCCTTAAGAATTTTAATAATATTTTTTATATCATCAATTGACTTACAATCAAGATTTGAAGATGGCTCATCTAGTACATAAACATCTGGATTCATAGCATATATTGAAGCAAAGGCTATTTTTTGTTTTTCTCCTCCTGACAGCTCAAATATATTTCTATCTCTTAATTTCTCAATTTTCAAATCTTTATATGTATTATCCACAATACTTTTAATCAAATTAGGCTCTATTGATAAATTCTCTAGACCAAAAGCGATTTCACTAGTTGTATCTGTATTAAAAAACTGTGTTTTAGGATTCTGAAAAACAGAACCAATCTTTTGTGAAATCTTGTCCATATCCATCTCACTAATATTTTTGTTTTCCAAAATCACATTACCTTGAATTTCACCAGCATAGAAATTAGGAATAAGTCCATTAATAAACCTAGTAATAGTGGTTTTGCCACAGCCACTTTTTCCTGTTAGTAAAATGCATTTACCTTTTTGGACAGAAAGCGAAACATCTTTAACTGTTTTATCTGCTGCATTAGCATATCTAAAAGAAATATCATCATAACGAATCATAGTACACCTCCTCTAACTAAAAATTCAGCTACAATTGTAAATACCATGAGAACACTTATACAATAATCATAAATGGTAAATTTCATCATAATCATACTGGTTCTCGGCTCTGTATTTTCAACCGCACGGGTTATAGCAGCTGCTGACAAATCCTCTGCTGTACTAGATGCTGCAATAAGCAAAGGAGTATAAATACACTCAATAGTTCTAGAGGGATGTTTCAGAAATCCTATGAAACTTGGGGATAAATTTCTCATTTTCATTGCATCTTTTATCATATTCCAATCATTAGATACAACTGGAATATAACGAAACATCACAGCTAGGGGGATAATAACTGATTTAGAAACATGCATTTTTTGAAGTGCAGCCATAAACTCACTAATAGTAGTTGTTTTAATCAATATTCCTGCCAGTAAAGCACATGGAAGAATCATATTAATAAACTGAGCACATGTTATAAGCATTAACCCCATTGCTCCACTCAAATAAGCTGACCCAAGAAATTGCAGAAAAATAAGCAGTACATAGGTAAGTGCCATTTTTAAAGAATACCCTATGGCTCCACTAAGGATTCCCAAAACAGTAAATCCTAATACAAGTAAATTTTTAATTTCCATGGTAGGTGCAATAAAAAATGAAATGTTACCAAAAAGAAGCAAAATAACTTTTAATCTAGGATCACACTTTATTAAATTACATTTTTTATTCTTGCAGAAAATTACTGTTTTCATTAAACAATCCCTGCTTTTTTAAACTGCTTTTTTAATAACTTTCTTCCCACTAATGCACTAATTGATGCACATATAATTGTTCCAATAATGATGGCAGGTAAATACCATCCTTTAGCATTAGCAATCATTGTTTCATAATACGCCGGATCTGTTCCTTGCTTTTTCATATACTTAAGCCATGCACTTTGATTTAAAAAGAAAAGGGCGTAACTTGTAATTGTACTAAGAGAAATAATAATATAGGAAATAGATGTTATCTTTGAATTTTTATATTTACCAATCGAAGCTACTAAATCAGCAGCAAATCCTAAAATAACAAACGCCAAAGCTATACCCCAGTACATTCCAGTTACAAGCATTATAATTCCCATAATAATTCCACATATTGTTATAGCTCCTGGTTTTGGAACCTTTAAAGACATAAGTAAAAATACGGGACCAGATAATATTGCACAACCCAAAGGCATCCAGAACGTTAATATGGGATTAGTTCCAAAAATTATTCCGCCTACAATTGTAAGAACTACATAAAGTGCAGAAAAAACACCTATAGTAACTAAATCTTTTGCAGATAGTTTTCTTGAATTAGTATCATGATTAGACATAAGACCCCTCCTTATTATTGTTAAATATTTTAGCAAAATATACTTTTTATAAGTTTATTTGTTGATTATATTAATGAAATCTCTTAAAATAAAAGTATATCTAAGCAATAACTAACCCGAATTTAATTATATCATCAATTTATTTTATATAAATAAGTCCTGGACAATAACGTCCATTCATGATATTGTTGTGTCTAATCTTTATATTTTTGCAAGGGGGGATATTATGAGTTCAATAAAATCACGAGAAGCTATGTTATTTGAAAGGAGTTTTACTAAAGTTGAAAACTGTAATAAGTATAATACGGCAGGAACTTGTTATAAATTAGATTCTAATATAGGTGATGGTTATTATTGGATTTATTCAAGTAATAATTTATTCTCTATTGTTATTCATGATTTTTGCTTTCATAAAGATTACTATTTAGAAAATACTCTTGGACAATACTTTAGCATATCTTATTATTCATCTATTTCTGGAGAAGAATTTAACCCTTACTACAGACTTACAGCAGGTTGTGTAAGGAGCCAGTGGTGTAACGGTCAAACATATCAAGCCATGTTTCACAAAAATGTTCCTATTAGACTAATCGGAATAGAGTTTACACCTTCTTATTGTGAAGAATATCTATCATCAAAATATCCAACACAATATGTAAATCCTGAAAGTGCATTTATTAATTTTAAAGAAACAACTAATTTCCCAGAAATGGTTTTATTACTAAATCAAATTAAAAATTATAAAGGTACAGGGTTACCAGCCCAGCTTTTTTATGAAGGAAAAGCAGCTGAAGCAATGTCTCTGATACTAGAAAGAAACAACATTAAATCATCTCTTCACAAAACATTATCTCAAGATGATATTAAACGCATTCAAATGGTAGGAGAGTATATTGGAGATCACTATAATTTTAATTTATCATTAGACACTTTATCAAAAATTGCTTGTATGGGTTCTACAAAATTAAAGAAAACTTTCAAAGAGTATTATAAAGTCACAATTACTGACTACATACAAAATAAGAGAATGGGGCAAGCTGAACATTTATTAACTATGACAGATTTTACAATCAAAGAAATATCTTTAATTGTTGGTTATACATCCACCTCTAGATTTATTGAATTATTTAAACGTAACACAGGATTAACTCCTCTGGAATACAGGAATTTAACTACTGCCAAAAAGTAAAACCTATACAGATTGTCCTAAGAATTTATTTAAGGAATATCTATAAAAAGGTTATGAAAAAATAGATAAGATGATAGCTTATTTTTATTTTATCAATTTTTTTATTTTAAATATATAATAGCAAAATTCCAATAAAAATTTTATTTTACTGGAACTTTGCTTTATTTTGTATATATTTATCTATCTTTTCCATTTGGAAATTTTCTATATTCTTTTATTAATAATATAAAAGCTAAAAGTGTAACAATAGTGTCAACCGCTGGAGATGTGAACCAAACTCCAAGCATACCAAAAGCCCTTGGCATTAACAATATTGCCGGAACAAATAAAATTATCTGTTTTAAAAAGACTAACTTACCTGCATTCTTTCCATTCCCAATTGCTTGGAAAAAGGTAATCATCATAATCATAGCTCCATACAATGGAAATACTCCATAAAAAATTCTGAAGTTACTTACTCCACTTTCCACTAAAGCCTTATTAGGAATGAATAACCCTAATGCCTTTTGGGGTAAAAATTCAATTGGTATCCAAAATACTAATGCTAAGAAAGTAGCTCCTAGTATAAATATGTTTGTTATCTTCTTTACTCTTTCATAATTCTCTGCACCATAGTTTGTACCTACTACCGGCTGTAATCCTTGAGACATTCCCCATAGTGGAATAAAAGAAAAAGCTATGAGTTTTAACGCAGCTCCCATTAAAATTGCCTGACTATCTCCTCCATATTTGAAAGCCATTCTATATAATAATGTTTGCTGGATAATAGTTAAAACTTGCATAAGCATGGCAGAAACTCCAACTGAAAATATTTCTGACTGAAGACTTTTTTCCATCTTAATCTTATTTATTTTAACTACCTTACTCCTCTTTAGAAAGTAATTTAAAGTAATAACAGCTTGAACAAATTGAGATATAACAGTGGCAACTGCAGCACCTTCAATACCTCTAGCACCAAATGCTTTGATTAATATAGGATCTAGTACAATATTTAATATAGCACCAATGCCCATAATCATCATGGCCTTTTTCATTAACCCTTCTCCACGCATTATCATATTAGCACTTTGTGCGAAGTTTACAAATATAGACCCAATATATATAATTCTTAAGTATCTAACCCCTAATTCTAGTATTTCACCTTGAGCTCCACTTACCTGTAATAATTGTCGTGTAAATACCATACCTAATACCATAACAATAGTTGAAAATAATAGTACTGATGCTATCAAATTACCCATTATTTTATCTATTACTTTTTGATTTTTATTTCCAATAGCTCTAGATAAAAGAGATGCTGATCCTATTCCTATCAATGTAGCTATGCCATTATTAAATAAAGTAAATGGATATGCTACAGATATAGCCCCCATAGCATTTTCTCCAATTAATTGACCTGCAAAAACTCCATCCATAAAAGAATAAAGTCCAATTACTACCATACCTATAATGGCAGGAATACATAATTTTATCATTAATTTTATTGGAGATTCTTTTAATAATTCCTCTCTTGCATCTGTCATTTTAGTACACCTCTTTCACTTAATATATTTTTCATTTGAAAATCTTGTTAGAGTTGTCTTCTAACACCTATATTTAATGTAAAAAATTTATAAACCCCTTAGTTTTTAAGTTTCCAAGTGGTTGATTTGTTTTTCATATTGATAAATGTTGAATACAAACCTTCATGACTCACTAATTCATCATGATTACCTCTTTGGATAATTCTACCGTTTTCTAAAACCAATATCTGATCTGCATTTCTTATTGTTTTCAGTCTATGAGCAATCATAATAATTGTCTTATTTTTAGTCAATGCTTCTATTGCTTGTCTTAATTTATCCTCATTTTCAGGGTCTATATTAGCTGTTGCTTCATCAAATATTACAATTGGAGCATCTTTTAACATTGCCCTAGCTATTGAAATTCTCTGCTTTTCTCCTCCTGAAAGACTCGCTCCGCCTTCTCCAATAATGGTGTTATATCCACCAGGTAAACTCATAATAAATTCATGACAACAAGCTTTTTTAGCCGCTTCTATCACTTCATCATGAGTAGCTTCTATTCTCCCAAACTTAATATTATTTTCAATGGTATCTTGGAATAAATATACATTCTGAAATACCATACTTATTTGATTCATCAAAGATTCCAGTGTATATTCTTTAATGTCTTTTCCTCCGATACTAATACTTCCACTATCCACATCCCAAAATCTTGCAATTAGATTACATATAGTTGTTTTTCCTGAACCACTCGGACCTATTATAGCTGTCATCTTTTTTTCAGGTATTTTAATGGAAATATCATTTAGTATTTTCTTTTTATCATAAGAAAAGCTAACTTTTTCAAATTCGATATCATGATTGTTTGGAATGATTTCTTTCCCATTACTATCCATTTGTGGAATACTATCTGTTTTATTGGCATGGTCAATGGAGCTACTTACTACACGAAGTACGGCCATAGAACTTCCTGCTGATTCAATCTGAGCAAATACCATAAATGAAATAATGATACACATCAATGCATTAGTCAATTCCATAGTTCCCTCTAAATAAAAGAAGATTGCTACTATAATCATCAAAACACTAAATACACGAAGAACTAATTCTTGGATAATGGTATAAGGAGTGAATAACTTTTCTATCTTCATATTTGAGCTTCGGTTGTATTCCAATGCTTCACGAATTTTTTTATCCCCTTTACCGGTCAAGTTAAATGCTTTTATTATATGCATACCTTGTATTTGTTCTAATACAGCTTCTACTAACTTTGATTCAGATTCTTGACGTTTTGGTGCTAAATATCTCGATTTTTTCTCCATTGATGAAGTTATGAATAGATAAATAAATGTTCCTATTACAACTAAAACTCCAATTCTCCATTCAAAATTCAATATCATAATGGTAAATACAACAGCATTGATAAAGCCACTTAGAATATTTACTAAAACCATTGGTGCAGTATTCTCAACATCATCTAAAACTGTAGTTGTAATTCCTGTAACTTCACCAATGCTGTTATCATTAAAATATCCCATAGGAACACTTTTCAGTCTATTTCCTATAGCTATTCTCTTATTAGCAACCATAAAATACCCTGCGTGAGTTTGCTGCAATTGTGCAAAATAATTTGTGATTGTTCTACCTGCTATACTTACTATCAAGAGAATTAAAGCAACCCATGCTGATTTCATAGTATTATCTTTTTCTACAAGACCTACTATAATGAAATAAATCGCACTAATTTGAAACATATGAAATAGAGCAAACAAAAATCCCACAGCAATTGATTTGTTAATATTACTCTTCTCTTCTCCTGCAAAATCCCATATTTTTTTTAATGCACTAATCATAATTACTCACCATCCTTCACGCCAATATGTGCTTGCCACATGGAGTTATAAAGAGAACTAGAATTCAAAAGTTCTTTATGAGTACCATAATCAGATACTACTCCATCATTAATAACGAAAATTTTATCTGCATCTGTTATAGTGGATAACCTGTGAGCTATAATAATTACTGTTTTTCCAACGATAAGCTTTGCTACCGCTTGTTGTATTATCGCCTCATTTTCAGGATCAATATAAGCTGTAGCTTCATCTAAAATTACAATTGGTGCATTTTTAAGCATAGCTCTTGCTATAGCAATTCTTTGCCTTTCTCCTCCTGATATATGACTTCCACCACTACCTACTACCATGTCATATCCATTATCTAATTTCATAATAAACTCATGACAACCTGCTGCCTTTGAAATTTCTTCTACTTCTTTATCCGTTGCTTTTAGATTTCCCATTCTGATATTTTCTCTAATGCTTTCATCAAAAAGGTAGTTATCTTGAGATACAAAAGAAACTAAATCATAAAGCTGTTCTAATGGAATTTCTTTTAATTCTCTGTCTCCAATTTTTATACTCCCGGACTTTATATCCCAATATCCTGCAATTAATTTTGCAAGAGTTGACTTGCCACTTCCACTTGGTCCCACCAAAGCAACTAAACTTTTTTCAGCTATTTCCATATTAACGCCATGTAAAATTTCTTTATCCTCGTGATAACCAAAGAAAACATTCTCTAACTTGATGGTCATATTTTCAAAGTTAACATTTTTGTTCTGATGAACTTGTTCTTCGCCTTGTAAAATTGAATCTATAGAACCAACAATAGTTCCAACTCTTGCCAAACTATCCACGAAATTCATTGCTGCTAAAAGTGGCCCTGCTATACCAAGAGATAAGATAATTGTTGTAATAAAAGTTTCTATGTTTAAACTTCCATTAAGATATAGTATCCAACCTACTGGCAAAATCGTAATTAGCGTTGTAGGCATAATAGCTTTAGAAATTGACACGGGCATTTGACAACTTTTCATCCAATGATAAAAGTATGAAGCATTTGCTAGTACCTTATCTGTAAATTTTGCATAAGATGTCTTTCCTTGATTAAAGGCTTTTATTACTTCTATTCCTCCAATATATTCCACAATAGCTGAATTCATTTGACTATTCGTTTGAACTGATCCTTCATATTGTTTCGCATAATTCTTCATAACCACACTCATAAATATCATTCCCAAAGGTATCGATACTAATGATAATAATGCCATTCTCCAATCCAATACAAATAAATAAATTAAAATACAAACTGGTCCCAAAATATTAGCTGTCATTTCAGGTAAAAGATGGGCAAGTGGACGTTCCATGCTTTCAACTTGATCAACTATAATTTGCTTCATTTCTCCGCTAGATGTATCTATGATTGTTCCAAGCGGCATCTTAGGTAATTTATCAATTATACTTTCTCTTACATCTTTCAAAATTGAAAAAGTTGATTTATGCGATATTGACAGTGCAAGTGCATAGAAAACTGACTTTACTAAATATCCACCTAATGCAATTATACTCCAATAAACATAATATTCCTTATTTGAACCACCTCGTAACAATTTAATAATAATTTTTGTTGCTGCAAAATAAGGAACCATTCCTGCCAATACACCAACTATCGCCAATAGTATTGCAGTAATAAGCCCACTATGTTCTTTTTCTCCTAATATCCAAAGTCTAACCATTGGATTTTGTCCTTTCATATAAATCCCTCCTTCTAATTAGTATTGACTAACTCTGTTACTAAAAAAAATACCCATTTATGATAACATTGATTGCTAACTTTGTTATCATAAGAGTAAAAATTTTTGGTCTTATATTAAAGACCAAGAATTTTTTTCCATCCAGCAGAATAAAATGATGTTATTGTACACATATAATTAATTGCTTCTTCTCTTTTATAGTCATGCAATACAGTCTCAAACATACATGAAAAAAAAGAGTGAATTAACATATGCAGTTCCTTTGATGATATTCTATTAAATGCTATCTCTCTTTCTTCTAATAAATCATACATTTTAAGATTAGCTACAATCTCTTTTTCTGTCATCCAATTTGTAAAATCAACGTACCTTGTACCATCTGAACACTGAAGTAATAGTTTAAAAGATTGAAAATTATCATAAATATATTCTATAAACTCTTTACCCGTGTTAGAAGAAATTTCCCACATAGAAATAAGATCTCCATCTGAAAGATGAGATAAACAAATATCTTCTGCAATATCATATTTTTTCATTATGCCATCCACTACCGGATCAACTAACGCTGAAAACAACGATTCTTTGTCTTTAAAATGACGATAAAATGCTCCAGTAGTAATTCCCGCACCACTACATATTTCTCTTAAGTTTGCACGTTCATACCCCTTTTCTAAAAATAGCTTCCTACCACTTTCTAATATATTTTCATGTGTAACCTCATAACTATTATTAATAAATGATTCCCCCTTTCAATAATGATAACTTAGTTATCATTATACTCCTTAGTTTGTCTTTATGCAATGCCGAAATTATATAGTTTTGGTATTTTTCCATTTTCAGATTTTTGAGTCAAAGGTAAATCCTTAGCCACCTTTCTGGTTTGTCCTTGATGGCGTTACAAATAAAAGTCCTTCTTATTGTTAATTATTTTATATTTAAGGGTTTACTTTCCAACTTGTTGATTGTATACGCCTTTGCCATAATTTATAATATTTTCCTTTTTTGCCTATTAACTCATCATGTTTTCCTTCTTCAATTATTTTACCTTTGTCTATTACTAATATTTTATCTGCATTTTTAATAGTAGAAAGTCTGTGAGCTATTATAATCAATGTCTTGTTTTTTACCAATTCATTTATAGCCTCTTGTATATATCTTTCATTATCAGGATCTACACTTGCAGTTGCCTCATCTAAAAGAATAATTGGTGCATTTTTTAGCATAGCTCTTGCTATTGATATTCTTTGTTTTTCTCCACCAGATAATGTAGAGCCACCTTCACCTATAACCGTATCATACCCTTTTTCTAAATCCATAATAAAATCATGACATCTAGCTTTTTTACATATCTCTATGACCTCTTCCATAGTAGCTTCTGGTTTTGCAAATTTAATATTGTTTAAAATCGTATCATTAAATAGATATACTTTTTGAAATACCATGCTTATATTTTTTAGTAGGCACTCCATTTCCATTTCTTTTATATCTACTCCTCGGATTTTTATAGTTCCTTTTTCTACATCCCAAAATCTAGCTATTAAATTGGCAATAGTAGTTTTACCACAGCCAGAAGACCCTACTAATGCGGTCATACTTTTTTCTTCTGCTTTAAAGCTTATATTATTTAATACATTTTCTTTTTCATATGCAAAAGAAACATTTTCAAATTCCACATCAAAATTATTTAGCTCTACTTTTTTATTATAATCTTCTAACACTTTCTCTTCCATAAGCTTTTCATAACGATCTAATCCTGCTATCATTATTCTTCCCAAAGGCAATGAACTTCCTATAACTTTAAATGGAAGGAATATCTGATAAATAAATATCATCATCATAAATGCAAGCGGAAGTTCCATAGTTCCATTTGTAACAAAATAAGATGCCAAAAATATTATAAATCCTGTTCCTAAAGCTATAAAACCATCTAATGACGTAAAAGGCTTAACAAGCATTTTTTCAAGCTTTATTAATACATCTCTTGTATCCTTAAAGCTTTTATAAATAGCATTTGATTTATCACCTTCTAAATTAAATGCTTTTATAACAGAAATACCCTTTACATATTCTATTATATTACTTACAAGTTTTGACTGAACTTCTTGCTTTTCTACTGAAATTTCATCTGATTTTTTTAACATTTTATTTAAAATTATAAAAGAAATTATAGTAGTTAAACTCACTATTATACCAATTCTATAGTCAATTATAGTTATCATAATTGCACTAATAATTACACCTATAGAACTAGAAACTATCTTAGATAACGTGTCCATTCCATGTTCTTCTATGAAATTTATATCAGAAGATAAAACTGCACTTACATATCCTATATTACCTTCTGTAAAATAACCCATAGGTAACTTTTTTAGATAATCCCCTATTTTCATTCTTTCATCTGCAAATATATTGTATCCAGTTCCACTTTGCAATCCATCTACTAATCTTCTAAATATTGCTCTTAAAATAACACTTATAACAACCCCTAAAGCTACAATTAGAACATCACTTTTTACTAATTCATTGTTGTTTATTTTTATTAATGAATACAATATAAATAAGATAGGTCCATTTATAGTAATGGATTCTAAAACACTAAAGAATATAGCCCACTTTAGGCGACCACTATATTTTCCTGAAAAATTTATCATTCTTTTGACTATACTAAACATGCTCTCCCTCCTCTACCTTTATACTCCAATTCATAGCCTGTAGGTGAGAATTCCATAAAGTTTTATATTTATGGCTTTTTTCCAAAAGTTCTTTATGAGTCCCTTGTGCTATTACTTCTCCTTTATCCATTACTATAATATTATCTGCACCTACTATAGTAGAAAGCCTATGAGCTATTATTATAACTGTTTTACCTTTTATAAGTTTACTCAACGCTAATTGAATTTTGTCTTCATTTTCCGGGTCTGTAAATGCTGTTGCTTCATCCATTATTATAATAGGTGAATCTTTTAAAATTGCACGAGCTATTGTTATCCTTTGTTTTTGACCTCCTGATAGTTTATCTCCAGAATCTCCAACTATTGTATTATATCCTTCTTTCATCTCTACAATAAAATCATGACATTGAGCAATTTTTGCTGCTTGTTTTACTTGCTCATCTGTTGCTTCTGGATTTCCTATTCTTATATTTTCTATAATACTTGTATTAAATAAAAAGTTATCTTGAGAAACATAACTTATTTCTTTCATTAAATTTTCAACAGAAAATTCATTTATATTATGGTCATCTATAGTTATTTCTCCTTTTTTTATGTCCCAGAAATGTACTAAAAGTTTTGCTAATGTAGATTTTCCACTACCAGATTCCCCAACTATCGCTGTCAAAGTATTTTGTTTTAATTTAAAACTTACATCTTTTATAACTTCCTTTTCGTCATATGCAAAAGTTACATTTTTAAATTCTATATCGTGTGTTTTTATATTTAAATCTTTGCAACCTTCCTTTAATTGTTCACCTTCAAAGGTCTTTTCTAATTGCTCAATTTTATAAGTAAGCTGAACTACCATAGGCGCAAATTCTAACATTCTAGTTAAAGGAATTCCTGCGCTCATAGATAACATTAAAGAAAAAATAAATTTACTAAGTTCTAATGTTCCATTTAAATACATATTTAATCCAACTGGTAACAACAATAACACTGTACAAGGAAGTACAGCTCCATACATTGCCATATACGTCCAAGATTCCTTAAACCAATCTAGTGTAAAATCCCTATATCCTTCTACAGAATCTTTATATCTTTTATAAGAATCCGTAGTCCTTCCAAATACTTTTATTACCTCCATTCCGTTTATATATTCAATTATTGTTGAATTCATATTTTCTGCTGCTTTATAATATTTAGGCATTTTCTTTGTTCCACCTTTAACCATAAGCATCATTGGAATAATTCCAAATGGAATTGAACCTAATGAAAGAAATCCTAGTCTCCAATCTGTAACAAAAATTATAATATATATAAGTATTGGAACTATAACAAAAGGAATTCCTTCTGGTATCATATGAGCAAGTAAGGTCTCTACCGCTTCTATATCTTCCACCAAATTTTTCTTATAGCTTCCTACTCCCTTAGCATTTATATTTCCTAATGGCATCTTTCTCATTTTTTCAACAAATTTAATTCTCATTCCCATGAGCGTATCAAAAGCAGCTTCATGGGATTTATCTAATCCCCTAAAATAAAAATATCCTTTTAAAAATAATGCTATAATAATCCCACCTGACATAATCAACAGATACTGTGTTCCCACAGTGCTTTTTTCAACAAATTTTATTATTATATCGTAGGTTAATAAAAAAGGTACCACCCCTATTATTCCACTTAATAAAATAAGAAAAAAAGCTAAGTAAATTTTACCTTTATATTCTTTTGCATAATCAAAAGCTTTTATAAGTCCTTTCAAATTATATCCCTTCTTTCTAAATTAAATATTAAAAATGATGCTAGTAATAACGAAAATCATTATCACCAACATCATTTTAATAAAAATCCTCTTTATTTACCATTTCCAAAAGGGATTTTATATTGTCCAATCAGTATTTTTGTGAATTTATCTCTCTCTATAAAGACAATCACTTGGGTTGAAACCATGTTTTTTTCGAAATGCTTTAGAAAAACTACTACTATTTGAATATCCTACCATATTAGCAACTTCGTTAACGCTGATATTATGGACTTCAAGAAATAAACGTGCTAATTCCATTCTCCTATCTAATAAATAAGTATATACCGGCTTCCCAAAAACCTTTTTAAAACCAGATTTTAATTTAAACTCATTTAAACAAATTAATTTAGAAAGTTCGGTAAGCGTTATAGGCGAGGATATACTATTATCTAATATTTCTTTTGCTCTATATAAACTTTGTATTTCTGTCTTAGAAAGTTTTATATCATTCACATTATTTATGTTTTTTTCCATAATCTCATTTAAACAAATTGAAATAAGCTCTATGACCTTTCCTTCTAAGTAGATATTTTTAATATTATCTTTATAAGGACAATGTAATATTTGTTCTATAACAATTTTACTTTCTATCGGTAATGTAAATTTATTGATTTTAAAATTATTGTAAACTTTATTAAATATATTTTTATTAAAATAAGATGATGAAATAAAACTATTAAATCTATCTGGTTTTATCATAATTGAAAATGCCTTGTAATGATAATCAGATATCCAGTTACAAATCTCCGTTATATTATCTACTTCATATAACATTGCTTCCCCTTTATTCATTTCAATCTCTGACTTACTATTTGACTCTATCCATTCTAAGTTTGATCCAGTGCAAAATGTTAATAAAAATACGTTTCCCTCTGTTTTAGTGCTTATCTCAATATTCTTTTTAGTTTTTATATTGCCGCAACCAATTTCTAAATCTTTATTTATTATTGTTCTTATATATTTACCATTTCCAATATGCTCAGGAAACTCAAAACTTGCTTCACTATTTTCCACTTTATTATTGAAAAATTTTGTAAGCTCTTTAGATAAAGGATTATTTACATTAGAAAAGGTCTTAAATTCACGTATTATATCTGTTGTAGACATATAAAGCCCCCCTTAGTTATTTCTAATTTTGAATAAGATTTAAAACAAAAGTATATATAAACATAACTACTTTGATTTTAATTATATCATCAATACATCATATATAAATACAACATGAACAATAACGTCAATTTCTTACATTGTTATTTCTATTCATGATATACCACTAAGGATGGGTGCAGAGAATGGATAAGTGGTTAAACTTTTAGCGCTAGTGAAATTTTTTTAAAAATTACACTAGCGCTAAATGATATTTACAATATATTATTAATATAGTCTTTTATTATTTATTAACACTTACATTTACCATATCCCTAGACATTTTTCTGTATTCTTTTATCAAAAATATAATAGATAAAAGAGCAACTAGAATATCTACTAAAGGTGAAGTAAACCAAACTGCACTTATACCAAAAATTTGAGGCATAATAATTATTAAAGGAACAAACATAATAACTTGCCTTAAAAATACAAGAATTGCAGCATTTCTTGCTCTTCCAATGGATTGAAAAAATGTGATGATCATAATCATAATTCCACATATAGGAAAAGCCCCATAAGAAATCCTAAAATTTCTAATTCCAATTGCTACTAAGTTTTCATTAGTTATAAATAATCCTAATGCTTGTTTAGCTAACAACTGTATTGGAATCCAAAATACTAGTGCTAAAACTACAGCTCCAAGTATAAATATATTAGTTATTTTTTTAACTCGTTCATAGGATTTTGCACCATAATTTGTTCCTACTAAAGGCTGTAGTCCTTGAGACATCCCCCACAAAGGAATAAATGAAAAAATTTGAATACGCAATGATGCTCCCATTAAAATAACTTGATTAGTATCTCCATATTTGAAAGCCATTCTATATAATAGAGTTTGTTGAAGAATTGTTAAAACTTGCATCATCATAGCAGAAATACCAACTGAAAATACTTCTTTATTTATATCCTTATCTATTTTAATCTTATTAATTTTAACTACCTTACTTTTTCTTAAAAAATACATTAATGTAATTATAGCTTGTATAATTTGTGACACTACAGTAGCCACAGCTGCCCCTTCAATTCCTTTATCTCCAAAAGCTTTAATTAAAATTGGATCTAAAACAATATTCAGTACAGCTCCAAATGCCATAATTAACATTGCATTTTTCATTAGCCCCTCTCCACGCATAACCATATTAGCACTTTGAACAA
This sequence comes from uncultured Clostridiaceae bacterium, assembly GCA_946405135.1. Classification (GTDB taxonomy): domain Bacteria; phylum Bacillota; class Clostridia; order Clostridiales; family Clostridiaceae; genus CAMJGD01. Next base: position 145,750 of record CAMJGD010000002.1, read on the forward strand.
AATTTACAAAAATAGAACCTATATAAATAATTCTAAGATAACGAACTGCTAACTCTAATATTTGCCCATGAGCACCACTAATTTGAAGTAATTGCCTAGTGAAAACTAATCCAATTATCATAATAATTGTGGAAAATAATAACACTAATGCAATTAAATTTCCCATTATTTTATCTACTACTTCTTGATTTTTCTTACCAATAGCTCTAGATAATACTGATGCTGAACCTATTCCTATTAAAGTAGCTATACCATTATTAAATAAAGTTAATGGGTATGCAACTGATATGGCTCCCATTGCCTCTTCTCCAATCATTTGTCCTGCAAATACACCATCCATAAAAGAATATAATCCAATTACTATCATTCCAATAATAGCTGGTGTACATAATTTAAACATAAGTTTTATAGGCGATTCTTTTAATAATATCTCTCTTGTGTCCTTCATTTCTTTTATATGATATTTAAAAATATCATATACCCTCCTCTCCAATTATACTAATATTAAATTACCATTAGATAACCTAATATAGGCTTATCTTTGAAAATTATCCTCCTCAATGATAAAAACTACACAAATCTCAAAAATAAACACCTATAGTTATTAAATCTTTTACAAATAGTTTTCTTAAATCAGTATCATGATTAGACATAAAACCCCTCCTTGTTATTTTTAATTTTTTGAAAAGATTTAAATCAAAAGTATATATAAGCATTAACTAACTAGATTTTAATTGTATCATCAATTTATCTTATATAAATACAACATGTGCAATAACGTCCATTCATCATATTATTATGTCTAATCTTTATATTTTCACAAGAAAGATATTATAAATTCATATATCAGGCACGTTATCAAAATGGAGGACACCACTTTGTGGGTCATAGAAACGTACAACCAATTTTATAAATTAATTCTTTACAACACTATTTAATCTTTTTATAGAGTTTAAAGCTGTCATCTCTTTGTGCCATATCTGGATGATTGATATCTTTTAAAGGTGCTCCCATAACTATACAAATGTATTCACGACCTCCCTTTACACCAAGTGTTGCCCAACATTCTCCTGCTTCATATGTGGTTCCTGATTTTCCTCCGATAATCTCAAACCCCTCTTGAGATACCCCTCCAAGTTTTGAAAGAACTGTTGATTCTAAGATAATTCCATTAGGATGATTTATAGTAGGTTTAGTCTTAAAAGTCTTCTTAGTAAAAATGGCTCTAAAATGCCCATTATCCAAAGCATAATCCAAAAGCCTAGCCATATCATAAGCTGAAGTGTATTGATCCTTATTGTGAAGACCTTCTGGACTGGTAAAGTGAGTATGTTCAAGTCCAAGTTCAGAAGCTTTGTCATTCATAAGCTGTACAAATTTATCAATACTCCCTGCAACATGAATAGCAAGAGAGTTAGCTGCCTCACCACCCGAACTTAAAATTGTTCCATAGAGAAGATCTCGATATGTTACTGCTTCTCCTCCATAAAATCCAGCCATAGAAGAATTATTGGCAACCATTTTCTTATAAGTAGCTACATCTATAGGAGCAGCATCTGATAGATTATCGATATGTTCAAGGGCTACAATAGTTGTCATAATCTTTGTTAGTGATGCAGGATATGCTCTAGACTTAGAATTTTTTTCATATTCTGCACTTTTACTTTTTCTATTCAAAACGTAAATATACTTGCTAGTATAACCATCAGAATTAAACATATTTGAAAATTTTGTTAACTTCAAATCAACAAAACCAGATTTATTCCCTAATATAACAACTAAAAATAAAGCTGCAATTAAAATTATTAAAAATTTAAAAGTTTTTTTCTTCATATATACCTCTATACCTCCCATATAACACCTATTATTAATTAGATTCATAATTTAAGATGCTTTTGTTAAATTTTATAATTTATTTTCATCCCCATTCTTCACCTACCTCTTATATTTTCAGTTGAGACCCTTCAAATAAAAAACACCTTAGCTTCTGATAACATCTTATCAGGAACTAAGGTGTAATACTTACGTTTTTCATGACTAAATACTTACGATTTTCTTACAAATTCATACTGGTAACTTTACAATCATCTTAATTATTTCATTTTCACTTTCAATATGAATATTTCCACCATGAGCTAACACAATTGACTTTGCTATAGCAAGTCCAAGCCCCGCGCCTCCGGTTTTTGTACTTCTAGAAGAATCTAATCTAAAAAATTCATCAAAAATATGATCTATTTTTACCCTTGGTATTGTTGATCCTCTATTTGTAATAACTATATTTACAAAATCTTTACTTTTATTTACATCAATATCTATTACGCTATCATTATAGGAATAATTAATGGCATTTCTAATGATGTTATCAATAACCCTTTCAACTTTATTTGTATCAATATCTATCTTAATCTCAGGTTCAATCTTACTATTGATGCTAAGATTTTTTTCTATTAACAATGGTTTGAACTCATAAATGATTTGCTCCATCATAAAACTGAAATCAACTACAGACTTTTCAAGTACAACATCTTTTAAGTTATACCGTGTAATATCAAAAAACTCATTAATTAAATCTTCAAGTCTTAACGCTTTATCATAGCTAATCTGAAGATACTTCCTCTGAAATCTTTCACTGAGATCATTTTCTTCTTTAAGAATAGTTAAATATCCAATAATTGAAGTCAATGGTGTTTTCAAATCATGGGCAAGATATATAATCAAATCATTCTTTCTTCTTTCAGAATCTCTAGCTATCTTCTCATTTTCTCTCAAATTAAATTTAATGTTATTCATCTGTGCATTTACTTCTTTTAAATCTCCCGAAAGAGTAATTAGTTCATCGTCTTTTTTATATACTTCTTCCATTGCACTAATAATTTCATCCATATATTTTAATGCTTTCTTAAAACACCTTAAAATGATAACAACATAACCAGAGGTTAAAACTAAAAAAACTAAGAAAACTTTATTATGATTTGCCCAGTGGTAAAATGGATACATAAATTCATATCCAAAATATGTATTTCTACTAAGAGTTACTTTAAACAGAAAAAATAGCAATAGCATTATTATTGTATACAAAATAGACCAAATAGCACATTCTCGTAAAAATTTATTCTTAAAATATTTGTAATAATTATTCAATGATATAACCTACCCCCCAAACGGTCTTAATAAATTTTGGTTTTCTGGCATCTTCACTCATTTTTTCTCTTAATCTAGCAATATGAGCCATTATAGTGTTATTTTTATCTAAATATTTTTCACCCCAAATATTAGTAAAAAGTTCTTCTGAAGAAATAACTCTTCCCTTGTTTTTAGCTAGATATAATAAAATGTCATATTCCAAAGGCGTAAGCTCCATAACTTTTTCATTAAGATACATTTTATGGGAGTCTATATTGATATGTAACCCATTAATATCAATAAAATCTGATTCAATCTCTTTATTGTATAATTTAGTTCTTCTAATCTGAGTCTTAACCCTTGCAATAAGCTCAAGAGGATTAAAAGGTTTAGTGATATAATCATCAGCACCAATAGTTAAGCCCATTATCTTATCAATATCTTCAACTTTAGCAGTAAGCATAATAACAGGATAAAAATGTTTTTCTCTAATCTTCTTTAAAATGGTAAAACCATCTATATCGGGAAGCATAATATCTAAAATAGCTAAATCAAGATCATGCTCATCAATAACTCTAAGAGCATCCCCGCCAGTATTAACTTTTATTACTTCATATCCTTCATTTTGAAGATAAAACTCCAATAAATCAGCTATTTCCTTTTCATCATCAACCACAAGAATTCTAATCATCATTTCCTCCAAATAAACAATTTGTTCTTATTAATCTATACAAATAATTCAACTAATTTAATTAACAAACTCTATACAAAATAATACTATCATAGTTTATATATATAACCAACCAAAGCTCATACGAATGTCCACCTAAAACAGAAATGATAGAATTCATATATTCTCTAATTTAAATATTATTACCTAGGAGCTGGCATTCCTGCAAATCCAGTCACATTTGCTAAACATAAAACATATAATAATTTTAGAAATCTATAAAAGGAATGATATTATGTATAACCCTCATAACGTATATCCACACCCTTATTTTATTAATCAACTCATGTATGACCCATACATGATGTATAATACTTATATGACGTACCCATGGCCTTACTACGCCAATCCTCTAATGTATAATCCAAACTTTTTCAATCAATTTGATAATCCCTATATGCCTTTTGATGATGAAATCAAGTACGGTCCAAAATTCGATTCTTTTCAATTATCAGATGAGTATAGCTTATTTAAACCTAAAGATTATGGTCCTGAACCATTTGTAATTAATATTAATGAGGCTTCTAAGGAAAATGATAATTTTCGTACTGCTCTATGGACAGGAAAACATCTACAAGTAACCTTGATGAGCATCCCTGTGGGGGAAGAAATAGGTTTAGAAATCCATCCTAACCTAGATCAGTTCATACGTATCGAGGCAGGTGAAGGACTGGTTAAAATGGGTGATAAAAAGGATAAACTATACTTTCAAGAAAAAGTTTCTGATGACTTTGCTATCGTAATACCTGCTGGAAAATGGCACAATTTAATCAACACAGGCAATATACCAATTAAATTATACTCTATCTATGCTCCACCTCAGCATCCATTTGGCACAGTTCATAAAACAAAAGCCGAAGCAGAGGCTGCTGAAAAAAGCCAAGGCCACTAATATCAAAGTAAGCATAAAAAAGACTACAAAAGCAGCTTTCTATGATAATTTGATTTTACCATAGAAAACTGCTTTATGAATGTATTCAAACTATCTTGTGCAAATGGATATACACGCCTAAATAGCTTCTTTAAACCCATTTTAACCATCTACACAGAATATAAGAACATCCTGTACTCCTCTATTTCTACGGTCATTAAGGAATGAAAACCAGAACTTGCTACTTTCATTTGCTCCTACCCATATCCCTAATACTTCCTTTTCTCCATCCATATTTACACCCAATACAACATATGCTGCTCTAACAACAATCTGCTTACCTTCACGTAATTTGTAGTAGATTGCATCTATAAATACAAATGAATATGTCTTTTCAAGAGGTCTACTTTGCCATTCAGCTACAAGCGGTAATATTCTATTTGTAATATTAGAAACAGTCTCAGCACTAATATCTACCCCATATAATTCCTTTATTTGGTCAGAAATATCACGTGTTGTCATACCAGTAGCATATAATGATAGAATTTTATCTTCAATTCCATTAATTGATCTTTGATGTTTGGGTACAATTTTAGGTTCAAATTCACCATTCCTATCTCTAGGAATATTAATTTCAACTGGACCTAGTTCTGTTTTTATAGTTTTCTTAGAATATCCATTTCTACTATTATCATTAGTTTTACCAGTAACATCATACTTTCCATAACCTAATGCTTCATCCATTTCAGCTTCTAATGACTCCTGGAGTACATCTCTAAACATTTCTTTTAAAGCATTTAAAATATCATCTGGATTAGAAAAGTTTTGCTCCTTAATGTATTCCCTTAATAATTCTTTCGACATGTTTGACATATAAAATACTCCTCCTTGTAATAATTTGTTATCTCAATTATTGCCAAGAAGGAGTACTATTTATTCAGTTTACACAAAGTTTTTTACAGAGCCTGTGAAGATTTGGCTAAAAAAATCTCATAACTCATAAAAAGTTCAACTTTTTGTGTCTAATATATTGACATTGAGCCAATATTGCACCTCCTCACATATACCATCTTACTATGCTAAACAATCTGTAATTTGTATTAGATTTTCCAGTACACATTATTAGCTAATCTACATAAGTATCCTTCATTTTTTTCTATTATTTTTCCTGTTTGAATATCTCTAACTATCACATTTTCATGATATTCTGGATTCTCATACCATTCAGATAAATATAATTTATCTCCATCTCGAAATAATACTGACTCTGTTTCCCCAATTGCAATATTCTTTTTTTCTGGCCAAATAATCTGATAAAAGCCATCATTTCCACTTCTCCCAAGTGTGAGTGGCATTATTTCAAGTTTTAAATTGTAGCAATCTTTCACTTCTGATAAGGACAATTCCACAAGCCTTTCTAGTTTTTGTTTTTCTGGTATATATTTTAGAATATTAATCAACCTTGTATTGAAATCAACAACTAAAAAATTCAGCTCTCCATTGTTCCATATTGGTTTTTCTACATATACATTTTCTTGCATTTTGAATGGTGAATGTACTCTCCCATCAGGAAAATGAACTAAGTGACAATTCATCCCTTGGAATACTTTACCTGCATTAACTATCTCTTCAGCTTCATATAAATCACAAAATGAGACTTTGCTTTCGCTACAAGAATACCATTCATTAGTTCCTACAATTATTTCTGGATAGCAATTTGAAATGCCTTTAATTTTTGTTATATTTATCATCTATTCACCCCCAATACGTTTGCTTCATTTTTGATAAAAATTCATGGTGCTTGCCCTATACTTGAAAACACTTTATTTATCAGTGATTTACACACTTTTATTTATCTATTTGTACTCACCTCTCAAACCCTGACGTTTTTCCACGCCTACCACCACTTCTCCCACTAAACTTTGCCAACTTTTTCTCGTAAAAATGATGGTATTCAATACCTCTTTTTTCATCAACCTTTAATCTGAAACCCAGGAAAGTTTGACGAAAATAAATTTAGAGCGCTCTTAATTTTATCATAAAATCTCTCCCTTTCAAATCTAACTTGCTCGCCAAAGGCATAGGCGAAGCATCTCTTAACTCTCCCTATAAACCCACTAAAACCCTTGCTATATCTTCCCTTAACCATACTCCAGCTGTCTCTTTAATCTAATTCATAAAATGAAAAAAGAGCTGAGGTTTTGCTCTCAGCTCTGGTTTTTTGTTTGATTTTTAGTTTCACTCCTAATTCCGCCACCTACGAGGATTTCGTCAATGTTTAGTGGAAATCACCAAGGTTTAGCGGGTGATTACGCTATTGTTGACATCTTTACTACAGTTTCAACAGTAGCTTTCTGCCATTCAAAGTTCGTCTTCGACTCCTTTTCATGGGAAAGCCTTGCATGGACAGTTGTAGAAAACTTACTTCGTCCCTTTAGTCCTTGTAAGTTTAACAACAGTCTCCACGTGAGGCGTATTTGGAAACATATCCATGAGTTTTGTCTTTTCTATTTCGTATCCGTGGTATGTTAGGTATTTTAGGTCGTTTACTAGGGTCTTTGGATTGCAGGATACGTATATTATATCTTTTGCATCGAATTTTACTACGTATTCTAGAGCCTTTGGATGTACTCCACTTCTTGGCGGGTCTAGGATTATTATGTCTGGCTTATCCTTTATCTCTTGAATAACCTTAGCTACATCTCCTGCCATGAAGTTGCAGTTATTTAATCCATTTAGCTTTGCATTTTCATTAGCAGCTACTACGGCTTCTTCTATAAGCTCTATACCTATAACTTTTTCAGCATCTTGAGCTACAATCTGGCCTATAGTACCTGTACCGCAGTATAAATCAAACACTACTTTTTGATGAGCATCTCCCATAAAATCTTTAACTATAGTATAAAGCCTTTCTGCACCTTCAGAATTGGTTTGAAAAAATGAAAAAGGTGATATTTTGAATTGGACACCGAGGAGCTCTTCTCTTATATGATCCTCTCCATAAAGCACCTCCACCTTATCTGCTATAACAGCATCTGCTAAAGAATCATTGAAGGTATGAATTATAGATTTAAGTTCTCCTTCATATTCCATGGATTTTAAAACTTCACAAAATTCTTTTAGATCAAAATCCATCTGAGTAGTGGTTACAATGTTAACCATAATTTCTGAAGTATTTTTTGCTTTTCTTATGATAAGATTTCTTAAATATCCTTCATGACTTAATATTCTATAATAAGGAAGGGATTTATCTTTAAAATAATTTATGACAGCACTTATTATCTTTCTGTAGTCTTCATCTACAATCTTGCAGTTATCTACAGTTATTATACTAAAAGGACTTCCCTTTATGTGCATACCTAAAGTAAGCTCTCCGCCCTTTTGGAAGTCTCCAAAAGTAAATTCCATCTTATTTCTATAAGCCCACTGTGCAGGACTTTTTTCTATACCCATAAAATCTCCAAAAGGAACTTCAGCTTCTTCAAAAAGTCTTTTAACTTCATCTTCCTTTATATGAAGCTGCTGCTCATAAGGAACATTTTGAGAAGAACAACCTCCACATATTCCAAAATGAGGACATAATGGGTCAATTTCATAAGGAGCTCTTTCTATGATATCTACAATTTTAGCTTCAGCATAATTCTTTTTCTTTTTTGTTATTCTGGCATTTACTTTTTGTCCTGGTACTGCTCCTTTTATATATATTTTCATTCCTTCATAAAAAGTTATACCGTAACCTGGAAATTCACTGCTATGTATATATAGTTCTAATGTGGTCCCTTTTTTCATGAAAGCACTCCCAACCTTTATTTTATTTTTATAGATTTTATATTACTTAATTTTCTTCCTAAAGTATTCTTAAGCTTTGATGACTCCATAATAATTGGATAAAGCACATTGAATATTGCATATATTGTAAGATACATTCCTACCTTATCTGATACGAAATGGCCAGCTGAAAGTCTTAATAATCCATCAAAAATATAAAGTCCGGCAAAGGAAGCTCCTCCGATTATCGCCTGATCTATTATAACAGCATTTAAACTATTTAAAACACTTATTTTTTCTTCTTGGAAAGAAGTTTTCTTAGTTATATCCTCTTTTGTAGTTTTTTTAGTAGTTTCAATTTTATTCTCTTCATCTATAACCTTTTTTTCTTCTTCTACAGGTGTGTTATTTTCCTCTTTCTGTAAAACTTCTTTTGTATCTTCTATTATTATTTCTTCTTTTTCATTTATATTTTCTGACTTTTTATTTTCATTTTCTAACATTAATTTTCCTCCTCAAATGCACTTAAAAGTGCCCATATTAAATCTATTCCTAACTTACTATACTACATTTGATAATTTATGTAAACCCGATTAAGTTCTAATTTATGTAAATTATTTATTAAAAACAGATTGATTAATTTTCACTACAGATTTTTATATTTTATGATTAATAAATGAAAATATCTTATGATATAATTATTAAGATATTATTTTATGTTGTTAGGACGGTGTTAATTTTGTGGCAGTTAATATTTTTATGCGGTGCAGGTTTTTTAGCCGCTTTCGTGGATTCTATAGCCGGCGGCGGAGGTCTTATAAGTGTTCCTGCATTTTTAATAGCAGGTTTTCCTGCTCATATTGCCTTAGGAACTAATAAATTTGCTGCAACCACTGCATCTTTTACTAGTTCAATTAAATTTGCTAAATCGGGTAAAGTAAATTTTAAAATATTGAAATACATAATTCCCTTCACTCTCGTGGGAGCTATACTTGGAGTAAAAGCAGTACTTCTTATAAATCAGCAATTTCTTTATCCTATTGTGATGATATTAATAGTTTTTGTTGGTATATACAGTTTATTTTCTAAAAACATAGGAGTAGAAAACAAATTCCAAGGTATAACTAAATTAAATTTATTTTTGGGGATTCTTTTAGGATTCTCCATAGGTTTTTATGATGGCTTTTTTGGGCCAGGTACTGGATCTTTTTTAATATTTGGTCTCATACATATATTTAAATTTGATTTTACTAATGCCAGCGGGAATGCTAAAATTCTTAACTTTGTAAGTAATGTAACCTCTCTAGTGATGTTTGCTCTAAGTGGGAAAATCAGATTCTCCTATGGTATTATAGTTGCAGTATTTATGATAATAGGAGCAGAGCTTGGAACTAAAGCTGCTTTAAATAAAGGAACCAAACTTATTAAACCTATATTTATAATAATGTCTCTAGGGGTTGCAGTAAAAATTTTAATTCAGTACTATCTATAGTCTTTAAAGGAAAGTAAAAAGAGCTTGGAAGTGAAATAGCCTTCATTTCCAAGCTTCTTTTATATTTTTCTAGATAATATATGCTCCCAATTTTATTTGATTATTATAATACCTTCCTTAAAGTATCAGGTTCCTGCTCTTTTATAAACCTATCATTGCTATCATTTGTGAAGAGTACTCTAACTTTATTCTCTTCAATTCTAAGTACCTTTCCTTTTAGTTTGCTTCCTATTAAATTTACTGGAGAATTTTTTACTAGTTCTTTAATATTTTTTCCGCCGCAGTAACTACATTGATTCTCATCTTTAAATATCCTTCTGCATTCTAAACAATAAAAAAGTTTGTTCATAAAAATCTACCCCCAAATAAAATTATAGCTCTATACCATTATATTCTATAAAAAGTAATCAAATCCTTTTAAAAATATTCAAAATTATATGAATTTTATAATTCTTGTTGCACACTGTTTCATAAAATTATAGATAAATACAGATTAATTTATAAAATTCTCTAAAATCCTTTATAATCATTAAATTTTATAAATTTTATGTTGATGAATCTGCCATTAGATGATATATTAGATATATAATAATATAGATTAAGATGATATTATATTTCATATTTTATGAAATATATATTTTTTAACTATTTGTGCAACCGATTGCATTGCATTTTTAAAATCTTATTGAAGAGGTGTAATAATTCTATGAAAAATTATTTTCAATTAGACGAATGGAATATAATAGAAAATAGCCTTCATACTGAAGATAACAGAATATATGAAAGTGTTATGAGTCTTGGCAACGGAAATATGGGCATTAGAGGAAATTTTGAAGAAGATTACTCCGGTGATTCTTTGAAAGGCACCTATATAGCTGGTGTCTACTATCCTGACAAAACTCGTGTAGGCTGGTGGAAAAATGGATATCCTGAATATTTTGCAAAAGTTTTAAATGCGGTAAACTTCATAGGAATAAAAGTTATATTAAATGATGAAAATTTAGACCTTGCTTTAGCTAAAGTTAAAGATTTTAAAAGAATTTTAAACATGAGAGATGGTTATTTACTAAGGTCTTTCACTGTAATAGACAAAGAAAATAGAGAAACAAAAGTAGAAGTAAAAAGATTTTTGAGCATAGTAAATAAAGAAATAGGAGCTATAAGCTACAGCGTCACTCCTCTTAATTATGACGGGAAATTAGAATTACTTCCTTATCTTGATGGAGACGTTAAAAATGAAGACTCCAATTATGATGAAAAATTCTGGGTGGAAGTTCAAAGAGATGCGAGCTTCTATACTGGTGATATAACTATGAAAACAAAAAAATTAGATTTCTATGTTACTTCCGCTATGAAATATGAAGTTTTAGAAAATGGTAAAAGGTTAGAAGCAGATGTAGATATAGTTGAAAGAGAAAAGTTTGTAGGAAACAGCATAAAACTAAATATAAGAAAAGAAAGTACTATTACATTAAATAAATATATAGCTATCACCAGCAATAGATATTATGATATTAAAGATTTGACTTCAAAAGCCTATGAATCATTAGAAGCTGCCTATGAAAAAGGTTTTGATACCTTGTTAAATGAAAATGCTGAAAAATGGCATGAACACTGGAATGAAAGTGATATAGTCATAGAAGATGATGCAAAAGCTCAACAGTCCATAAGATTTAACATCTTCCAGCTAAATCAAACCTATACTGGAGAAGATCCAAGACTTAATATAGGGCCAAAAGGATTTACAGGTGAAAAATATGGCGGCAGCACTTACTGGGATACAGAAGCTTATTGCTTACCCTTCTTTTTAAGCACTGCTGAAGAGAAAATTTCAAAAAACTTATTGATATATAGATACCATCATCTTCAAAAGGCTATAGAAAACGCTAAAAAGCTTGGTTTTAAAAACGGTGCTGCTCTCTATCCTATGGTTACTATGAATGGTGAAGAGTGTCACAATGAATGGGAGATAACCTTCGAAGAAATTCACAGAAATGGTGCTATAGCTTATGCTATATATAATTATGTAAATTATACTGGAGACAAGTCCTATCTTGGTGAATATGGCTTTGAGGTGCTAACTGGCATATCTAGATTCTGGAGCCAAAGAGTTAATTATTCAGAAGAAAAAGGTAAATATGTAATACTTGGTGTAACAGGTCCTAATGAATATGATAACAATGTAAATAACAACTGGTACACTAATACTATAGCCTGTTGGACTATGGAATATACTATAGAAGCTATGAATTACTTAAAGGAAAATGAACCTGAAAGATATAAGGAACTAATAAATAAATTATCTTTAAAGGAAAGTGAAATTGCTAAGTGGAAGGAAATTATAAACAATATGTACTATCCAGTGCATAAAGAGCTTGGAGTATTTTTGCAGCAGGATGGATATATGGACAAAGAACAAATCCTTGTTAAGGACTTAGAGCCTTCAGAACTTCCACTAAATCAGAATTGGTCTTGGGATAGAATTCTTCGTTCTTGCTTTATAAAACAAGCTGATGTACTTCAAGGGTTATACTTTTTAGAAGATAGATTTGATCTAGACACTATAAAGAGAAACTTTGATTTTTATGAACCAAGAACTGTACATGAATCTTCTTTGTCACCTTGTGTACATTCCATACTTTCAGCCAAAATAGGCAATCAAGAAAAAGCTTATGAAATGTATTTAAGAACTGCAAGATTGGATTTAGACAATTATAATAACGATACAGATGATGGCCTTCATATTACAAGTATGGCTGGCACATGGATGTCTATAGTTCATGGTTTTGGTGGAATGAGAGTAAGAGATAATGTATTATGCTTAAATCCTTTCATACCAAAAGCCTGGAGTAAATACTCTTTTAAAGTAATGTTTAGAAATCATCTTTTAAAAGTAATAGTAGATAAAAATACTGTAACCATAAATCATGAATGTGGAAAAGACTTTTCACTAAAGGTTTATGACAATGTTTATAACATAAAAGAAGGAGAACAACTAAAAATCAATTTTAAAAAGTTTTAAGGAGGAAAAATATATGTTAGATAAAAACAATTTACCTAAAGTTGCCTATTTCTGCATGGAATATGGATTAGATAGCATAATGAGAAGCTATGCTGGAGGTCTTGGAATACTTGCTGGAGACTATCTAAAGGGAGCAAAAGACTATGATTTCCCTATGATAGGCATCGGAATCAAATGGAAGCAAGGCTATACTGACCAAAAAATAGATAAGGATGGAAAGCCTTATGATACTTATCACAATTATGAATATGACTTTCTAGAGGATACTGGAGTTAAAGTAACTATTAAGATACGTCAAAGAGATGTAATATGCAAAGTATGGCTTTTAAATAAATTTGGCAATGCTCCAATATATCTATTAGATACAGATATCCCTGAAAATGAAGATGCTTGGATAACTGGTCAATTATATGGATGGTTTGGAGAAGAAAGAATAGCACAAGAAATGGTGTTAGGTATAGGTGGTATAAAAGCTTTAAGGGCTTTAGGCCATAAGATAGATGTATATCACTTCAACGAAGGTCATGCCGTATTTGCAGGTTTAGAGCTAATGAGAGAAAAAATAGAAAAAGGCTTGAGCTTTGAAGATGCCTGGGATAAATCAAAAGAAGAAATAGTGTTTACTACCCATACTCCTATAGTACAAGGTAATGAATCCCACACTCTAGACAGATTAATGTACATGGGAGCCAATAATGGATTAACTATTGAACAGCTGGTAAGTTTGGGCGGATCTCCATTTAATATGACTGTAGCTGCTTTAAGACTATCAAAAATATCTAATGCTGTAGCACAGCTTCATAAAGATACTGCTAATAAAATGTGGACTAATGTAGACGGTAGATCTGATATCATAGGCATTACCAATGCTATCCACATGCCAACCTGGGTAGATGAAAATATGATAAAAGCTGCCGACGGCAATGGAGACCTTTGGGAAACTCACATGAAAAATAAAAAAGCTTTAATAGATTTTGTATATGAAAGAAATGGAGTTAAACTTGATGCAGATAAGCTTCTTATCGGTTTCTCAAGACGTGCAGCTCCTTATAAGAGAAGCAATCTAATCTTTACAGATGAATCTATAGTAGAGCCTTTATTGAAAGAAGGAAAGATTCAGATAGTATTCTCAGGAAAAGCTCATCCTCTTGATGATACAGGTAAAAAAATAGTAGAAAACATAGTAAAAATGACTAAAAAGTATCCAAACTCTGTAGTATTCCTTGAAAACTATGATATGACCATAGGAAGGATGCTTACAAGAGGTTCCGATATATGGCTTAACAACCCAAGAAGACCTTTAGAAGCTAGTGGAACTTCTGGAATGAAAGCTGCTATGAATGGCGTATTAAACTGCTCCATACTTGATGGCTGGTGGCCAGAAGCTTGTAATCATGGCGTAAACGGATGGCAGTTTGGAGACGGCAAAGGAGTAGATGACTTTAATACTCTAGAAGAATTAGATGCTCATGACTTGAAAGCTTTATATAAAGTGCTTTTAGAAGAGGTACTACCTACTTATTACGACCATAGAGATAAATGGGTAGCCATGATGAAAGAAAGCATATTAAGTACAAAAGATTACTTCTCTGTAAAGAGAATGCTTGAAGAATATTACGAAAACATGTATATAAAATAATACTAAACATTCAGGGACTGTCCCCTTTTATGGGACAGTCCCTGAAACTTTACGCATAAAAGATAAGAGCTTTATCTTCTAGCTTTATTTTATTATCTTTAACCTCTACAATGCTTTCATCTATAAGGTTTTTATATACACCATTGCCAAAGCTTACATTTAAATAACCTTCTTCTCTGCCCACATTAAATATACCTATAAGCTTCTTCTCACCTAAGAGATACTCTGCAAATATTACTTCTTTATCTTCTATTATATTTATATTATAGAACCCTTTAGAAAGAATCTCCTGTTTTTTGATGTTAGAAAGAGCTTTTAAATATTTAATGAAGTCTTCATTCATTCCGCTCCAATTAACCTTGTCCTTATCAAACAAGCTTGGAGTATGACTATCTTGAGCTTCCTGACCTCCATATAATAAAGTTGTTCCCTTCTCAAAATATATAAAGGCTGTCCATATTTTTAAAAGTTCTTCCTGCTCTATAAGCTTTTTTGCTCTTGCATTATCATGATTTTCTAAAAATCTTAACTTTATATAATTTGCTGGATAGATAGCTTCTTGATTCTTTAAACTTAGTAAATACCTGTTAAGACTTATCTCACCTTTTAAATATTTATTAAAATATTCAAATATATCATAGTCATAAGTTATATCAAAAGCATTATAAAGCTCTGAATCTGAAAGCCCTGTAAAACCAGCTTTTCTTAAGGTATATACAAAATCAGGTCCACAGCTTTCCGCAAGCCATATAAATTCTGGATTTATCTTTGCTACTTCTTTTCTTGCTTTCATCCAAAATTCTAAGGGAACTAAAGCAGCTACATCGCATCTAAATCCATCAACACCCAAATTAGCCCAATACTTAAATGTATCTATCTGATAATCCCATAAATCCTTGTTATTATAATCAAGATCTATTACATCATACCATTCCCCTACCTTATTTCCAAAATTCCCTTGAGAATTTTTATAAAAGTACTCTGGGTGTTCTTTAAAAAGAATAGAATCCGGAGACGTATGATTGTATACTACATCTATCATAACCTTCATATTTTTTTCATGTATAGCAGCTATAAGCTGTTTAAAGCTCTCTAAATCTCCATATTCCTCATTTATTCCCCTATAATCTCTTATAGCATAAGGGCAGCCTAAGCTGCCTTTCTTATTTTTTATTCCTATAGGATGAATAGGCATAAACCAAATAATATCTGCACCTAACTCTTTTATTCTATCTAAGTCTTTTTCTATGGCTTTAAAAGTTCCTTCTTCTGTGTGATTTCTTACATACACTTCATATATTATACTATTTTTTAGATACTCCTTTGTATTTATCATTTTTATCATCTCTCATTTCCTAAGATACTAAAATACTAACTCTAATTGTTGACTCTCAAAATATTTACTTGGAAACTTTTTAAACAAAGAGGCTTATCCATGGATACAACCTTATTATTTATTAAGTCTTTAAATTCATTTTCATATAACTCTTTTAAATCCAAAGAGTAATCTTTATCATTGTTATTTATTATAACAATAATCTCACCTTTATCATCTTTTCTCCTATAAGCTATCACATTATCTTTTGAATATAGGCTTTCATAGTTTCCATAGATTAAAGTGCTGTTTTCTTTTCTTATATTTGCCATAGTCTTGTAAAAATTCAATATATCTTTATTCTGCTTTTTTTCGTCCCATATCATGCATTTTCTGCACTGTGGATCCGCTCCTCCATCAATTCCAACTTCATCCCCATAATATATATAAGGTATACCTATATAAGTATATTGGAAGGCAATAGCCGCCTTAAGTCTTCTTATATCACCTTCACTTTCCGTTAAAAATCTTGGAGTATCATGACTTCCTATTAAATTCAGCATCTGTCTGTTAATGCTGTCCATATATAAATTTCTTGCAGATGCTAATATGTTATTAAATTCTTCTGCAGAAATAATAGATTTTCCAAAAAAGTCTGTGCAGCAATTCTTAAAAGGATAATTCATAATAGTGTCTATCTGTTCTCCATGTAAAAAAGAACTAGCTTCATGCATTATCTCTCCCACTATAAAAGCATCCTTTTTGCTCCTTTTTACTGTCTTTCTAAATTCTCTCCAGAATTCATGGTCTACCTCATCGCAAACATCTAATCTCCAACCATCTATATCCACTTCTTCTATCCAAAACTTAGCCACATCTAATAAATATTTTTTCACTTCTTCATTATGGGTATTAAATTTAGGCATAGCAGCTACTTCATTTGCAAAGGTTATATAATTTACCTTTTCTAAATCCACAGGAAAACTTTCTATATAAAACCAATCTTTATATCTTGAATTTTCTCCTTTTTCTATCACATCTTTAAAAGCAAAAAAATCATGACCTGAATGATTAAATACTGCATCAAATAGTACTTTTATACCCTTCTCATGACATTTTTCCACTAATTCCTTGGCTTTATTTATATCTCCAAAATGAGGATCTATGCTATAGTAATCGCAGGTATTGTATTTGTGGTTAGAAATAGATAAAAATATGGGTGTCATATAAATGAAGGTTACTCCCAACTCTTTTAAATAATCAACCTTATCTATAATACCTTGAAGATCTCCTCCAAACATAGACCTTTGATCTACGTTTTCCCCCCAAGCCTTAGTGTTAGCTGGATCATTGGAACTGTTTCCATTACAAAACCTATCTGGAAATATCTGATAAACTATACCTTCTTGAGCCCATTTTACTTCTTCATACACATCTGCTTCACAAAGATAAGGAAATTGAAAAGCATTATGTTCTTTTGGTTCTTCTTCTATAAATCCTCTCTCATTATAGTAGAGCACTTCTCCCTTTTGATCTTCTAGCTTAAAGAAATATCTGTATCTCTTTTTATCTACACTTACCTTTATAGAATAAAAATCAAACAAATCTGTACTATCATATAATTTCATCTCATAAATGTTAAAATCTGATACCCAATCGTATCTATCTTTTACATATATATAGCACTTCTTTAGATCATTTTTAGCTGCTCTCATCCTTATTATAAGTTCTTCCTTACTTACTGCGTAAACATAGGGTACATCTGTTATATGATAAATTGCATATTTGTTCATTATGTAAATCCTCCTTAGAAAAATTTAAGGGGACTTAAAAAAGTCTCCCTTATAAATCTTTATCTATATAGACTTAACCTTTAACAGCTCCTGCTACAAGGCCTTTAGCAATAAATTTCTGTGATGCTAAAAATATTATAACTATAGGTATAGAAGCCATAATTGAAGCTGCAGAGTATTGAGTCCAATTAGCTGAAAAGTTATTGGTTATAAATGTTTTAAGTCCTGTGGCTACAGTTTGAGTTTCAGGTACTTTCATAAGTGAACTTGTAAATACGAATTCACTGTATATACCCATGAAAGCAAATAAGAATATTACCACAAGCATTGGTCTTATAAGCGGAAGAATTATCTTACTAAATGTCTGCCAAGTATTTGCACCATCTACCATTGCTGCTTCATCTAAATCCTTAGGTATTCCATCTATATAACCTTTAAGCAGCCATATATTATAAGCACTACCACCGCAAAGAATAAGTATCAAAAGTACTATGTTATCCATGGCTCCTAATCTATAGGCTATGGCAAGTATAGCTGGAACTGCCATCATAGCTGGAAACATTTGAAGTATCAATAAAGACATAAGTCCATATCTTCTTCCTTTAAATCTCAATCTTGAAAAAGCAAAAGCTGCTGGAATTGTTAGTACAAGCTGTATAAGTGCTACAGCAGTACACATTATTAGTGAGTTCTTCACCCAACTTAAAAAATCTGTTTCTTGCAATACTTTAGCATAATTTTCAAAGCTCCAAACCTGTGGAAAAATACTTCCCTGAGTAAAGCTTGTACCTGGAGACATGGAAGCTGAAAATATAGCTATTATCGGAAATAATGTTAATATGATAAAAAACCAAAGAATGATACGTGATAACCACAATCTTATCTTTTCATATGGTCTTAATTTTCTTCTATAAATAAGAGCATTTTGTTCCTGTTTCACTATTACTCAACCTCCTTAAACTGTCCTGAGGCTTTCATCTGAACGAAAGATAAAGTACCTACTATTAAGAACAATATAATAGCTAATGCCGAACCTAATTCATATCTATTAAACTGCATAGTTAACTTATAAGTGGTACTTGCTAAAATATCAGTATATCCTGCAAATTGAGTATCCAATCTAGGTGGATTACCACCAGTAATCAAGAATGCTGAAGTAAAGTTATTAAAATTAAATGCAAAGGATGATATAAGTAGTGGATAAGCAGTTCTGGCAAGTGATGGTAAAGTTATCTTAGTAAACTTTATCCAATTGCTTGCTCCATCTATATCTGCTGCTTCATAAAAATCATCTGGAATTGCAGAAAGAGAACCTAAACATACATTCATCATATAAGGAAATCCCATCCATATATTTGCAATCAAAATAGCCATACGTGCATATAAAGGATTAGTAAGCCATTCTATAGGCTGTTTTATCAAATGTAAATTCATAAGGGCTACATTTATAGCACCATATTCAGTATTATATAATCCCTGCCAGGATAATACTGCAATGGTAGCAGGCAATGCCCAAGGAATAATAAGTATTGCTTTATAAAACGCCCTTTCCTTCATATCTCTATTGTTTAGAAGTAACGCAAGAATTAAACCTACGAAAAAGCATCCAAAAGTTGATATTATAGCAAACATAATTGTCCAGCCAAACACGGGGAAAAATACTTTGCTAAATGGGCCAGCAAGTACGTCTTTAAAATTTTCTAATCCCACAAATTTGTAATCATAAAGGTGATTTAAATTATAGTTGGTAAAAGCTATGTAGATTGTGTATATAATAGGCAACAACGTTAAAAAGAAAATGCTCACTAAAGCTGGAGCAAGATACAAATAGGCTTTAGGATTGTTTTGATATCTAGTTCTAATTTTTCTAGGTGATTTTTTTGGTTTATTCATTTTTGTCTTTTCAACTGCTGTCACATTTTGCATAGTTGCACCCCTCTCACTATTTTTAGATAAAAAGGGGGAATCTCTTCCCCCAGGCTAATCACTATTTCTGTTGAGCTATACCTTCTTGAACTTGTTTTAATATTTGCTCTGCAGCTTTTTCTGGAGTTGTCTTTCCAGCTGTTAATAACTGAAGGTTATTTCCAGCAGGTCCCCAAACTGCTTGCATCTGTGGTATATTTGGCATTGGTACATTGCTCTTAGCTTGTTCTGCGAAAACTTGTGAGTATGGATCTTTTTTGAATTCATCGCTGTTTAATGCATCATTTAACACTGGTATTCTATTTCCAGTCTTGAATAAAGGCATTGATGATTTTTCAGATAAATATTTTACTAAATCCCAAGCTTCATTCTGATTTTTTGATCTAGCGCTTACGAAAGCAGACTGAACGCCTAAAAATGCTGGTGTTGCTTTTCCATCTGTCTGTGGAAGAGTTGCAACCTTAAATGGAACTTTTGCATCTTGGAAGTTCTTTACATCCCATGGTCCACTGATATATAATCCTGTTTTCTTTGCTTTAAAGTTTCCACTAGCTATATCACCTTTTAAGTCAGCTGGCATTAACTTTTCTTTTGTTACTAGGTTTTGGATAAATTCATATCCTTTCTTTGCTCCTTCATTACCAAGTCCTACGTCTTTTGGATCAAGAGATCCGCCATTGTCTTTAAATACATATCCTCCATTTCCAGCTATGAATGGGAAGGAAATGTAGAAATTATTTATATCAAATTGGAATCCAACTTCTTTTCCTACTTTAACCAAATCCTCTACAGTCTTTGGTGCTTCTTTTACTTTATCTGTATTATAAAATAAAGCTATAGATTCCTGTGCTACAGGAACTGCAAAACGTTTTCCATCATAGGAACAAGCATCAAATAGAGATTTTGATGAATATTTTCCCTCATCTATTAAACCATTAGGTACTTCTGCTAATAATCCTGCTTTATGGAAAGTACCAAGATTATCATGAGCTATACCAAACATTATGTCAGGTCCTTTTGATGAATTTGCTGCCTGTAAGAAAGCCTGGAAATCTGACTTATCTACTACAACTTTTACTTTATGGCCTTTTTCTTTAGCCCACTCTTGAGCTAGCTTATCTATTTCTTTTACTTCTGGCTCAGTTAAATGAGACCACAATACAATTTCTTTTGACTCTTTCTTTTCTGCTGGTTTACTTGATTCATCAGCTGCCTTTTTTCCACATCCTATGAAAGAAGCTGATACTACTAAAGTAGTTACTAGTGATAATATAGCTTTTGTACGCTTATTCATTTTTAAAACCCCTCCAAAAATGTATTTCTTTTAAATAACCATGCAACCGTTTGCATGCCTTTATTATATTATATTAAATTTCCATTGTCAACAGTCCTTAATTAAAAATTTTATTTTGTTTAATATTTATAATATTATCTTATTTTTATATAAAAAAAGGCTCTCAGCTTAAATGCTGAGTACCTTATCGGTGGATTCTCTCTCCACTAAATTTGTTTCTACTATATAGTGATTGCTTATTAATTCTTTATTCTCTAATTTTTTTATAAGAATTTTTGCAGCATAATAGCCTAACTTATTTGCATTGATATCTACTGAAGATAAAGATGGATATTGATATTCTGCTAAAGGTGTATTATTAAATCCTACTAAAGATATATCTTTTAGTTTCATCTCTCTTAAAACTTTGTTAGCACCAAAAGCAAGGAGATCATCTGTAGTTACCACCGCTGATGGAGTATTATGTTTTAATATTTCCTTCATGGCCTCATATCCGCATTCTTCAGTAAAATCCTTCTTCTGAATGACTAAATTTTCTTTGATACATGCACCATGAATTTGCAAAGCTCTCTTGTAGCCATCTAATCTATCTTTAGACATGTTTAATTCTTCTGGTCCTCCTATGTAAGCTATCTTTCTGTGGCCTTTTGTTATAAGATAACTAACTACTTTATACATGGCTTGAAAGTTATCATTATCTACCCATAATACATTTTCAGTATTTTCCGGTCTTCCCACTATTACAAAAGGATAGTTGATTTCATGTAAATACTCTATACATCTATCTTTAGTCCTTGAGGTAAGAAGTATTACTCCATCTACTAGTTTACTTCCTGTATAGTTTTTTATAAATTTCAATTCTTCATTTTCATTCTTACTAAAAGCATACATTATATAATAACCTTTTTTTTGTGCATAAACACTTATGCCTGTCATAATCTGAATAAAAAAAGGATTTTTAAATAAATCCTCTTCTTCACTTGGCAGTATAAGTCCTAAAGTATGAGTAGAATTATTAGCTAAACTTCTAGCAATTGCATTAGGCTGATAATTAAGTTTTTTTATAGCTTCCATAACTCTTTCTTTTGTTTCATCACTTATTTTGGGACTCCCACCGATTACTCTAGAAACCGTGGAAGGCGCTACTTTTGCTTCTTTTGCTACATCTCTTATAGTGACTGCCATATATATCACATCCTCATAAAATTAAAATAGGATAAAAATCAATATTATATATAGATATTAATTTAAAATAATTATCCTGCTTCATAAAAATGTTTGCTGCATTGGTTTTCTGTAATATATCAAAAAGTTGATTATGCAACCGATTTTGTATTGTAATTATATTATATATTTTTATACCAGTCAACCTGGGTATCTATTACATTAGTTTTATTTTATACCAGTCAACCTGGGTATCTATTACATTAGTTTTATAAAAATTACTTTTGTAATTCTCTTATTATTGTGTTAAACTAACATTGAAAAATCAGAAAGGAGTCTTTTACATGCTAAAACATAAAGAAATATTAAATGTAAAATATGAAAATATTAATCCTATCAGAAATTATATTAATGTAATAAAAGATCATAAATCTATTATATGTCTTTTTGAAAATGGTAAAATTGAAATAAACTATTTTGAAAATGATATCATAAAAGTATTTATAGGAGAAATTAATGAAAAGAGTAGAAACACAGATGCTATACTAGAAGACTTAGAACAAATAGATGTAAATTTTAGTGAATTTGAAGATTATATAGTAATTTCTGGATGTAAAATATATACTTACATAGATAAAGCTACATTAAAAATAAGCTTTAAAGATAAAAATGGAAACACAATTTGTGAAGATTTCGATGCTCCTGGTAAAAATAAGGATAATATTTTTGTCTCAAAGGCAAACGATTGCATTGCATACTATGGATTTGGTGAAAAAAGTGGAAACTTAAATAAAAAAGGCTGTTACCTAGAAAATTATAATACAGATGATGCAGGATATGATGATAATACTCCTTTACTTTATAAAACCATTCCTTTCTACATAGGTCTAAAAACTACAAACTGCTATGGAATATACTTTGATAACAGCCATCGAAGCTATTTTGATATGGGTAGTAGCTTCAAGGATAAAATTTTCTTTGGGGCTACTGGCGGTCAACTTCAATACTATTTCATACCTGGTAATAATATTAAAGAAATAGTAAAAAATTATTCTGTACTTACTGGCACTATGCCTCTTCCTGCTGCTTGGACTTTAGGATATCAGCAATGCAGATATAGCTATATGTCTCAAAAAGAAGTAGAGGAACTAGCAGATACTTTTAGGGAAAAACAAATTCCTTGCGATACTATATACTTAGATATACATTATATGGATGAATTCAGAGTTATGACTTTTAATGATACCACCTTCCCAGCTCCTAAAGAAATGAATGAAAAATTAAATAAAAATGGATTTAAATTAGTTACTATATTAGACCCCGGGGTTAAAGTAGATGAAGATTACTTCTTATATAAATCTGGTATAGAAGGAGATCACTTTGTAAAAACCAAAGATGGAGAAGTATATGAGGGTGAAGTATGGCCTGGATTAAGTGCTTTTCCTGACTTTAGCAATGTCAAAGCAAGAAATTGGTGGAAAGAAAATCTAAAAGAGTTCTTAAAATTAGGTATAAGTGGTATCTGGAATGATATGAATGAACCTGCAGTATTTGATAATGATTATAAAACCATGGTTGAAGACTGTATTCACCAAGGTGATGATGGATTTATGGAGCATAAGGAATTCCACAATCTCTATGGTATGCAGATGTCAAGATGCTCAAACGAAGCTCAATTAGAACTATATCCTAATTTGAGACCTTTTTCTATGACTAGAGATACCTTTGCAGGAGGTCAAAGATACTCATCTATTTGGACAGGAGATAACCAAAGCACTTGGCATCATTTAAGATGTTCTATACCAATGAACTGCAATTTAGGTTTATCTGGTATTAGCTATGTAGGTAATGACGTAGGAGGATTTGGCGGAGATACTAATGAAGAGTTATTTGTAAGATGGATGGAACTTGGTACATTTCTTCCTATATTCAGAAATCACTCTGCTATACGTACAAGAAGGCAAGAACCTTGGAGTTTTGGTAAAAATACAGAAGATATATGCAAAAAATTTATTAAATTAAGATATAAGCTTATGCCTTATATCTATAATGCATTTTATAACTCTCATAAAGAAGGCATTCCTGTATTTAGGCCTATGATCATGGAATTTCCTGAAGATATAAACCTTATAGATATGTACTCACAATTTATGTTTGGAGACAATCTTCTCATAGCTCCAGTATTGTATGAAGGAGAAAGAGAAAAACTCATATATTTCCCTAAAGGAAATTGGTATGATTTCTTTACTGGAAAGAAATATGAAGGAGAAAAATACTACAACATTTCTCTAGCTCTAGATGAACTAGGCGTTTTTGTTAAAGAAAACTCTATAATACCTATATTTGAAGAAGATTATAATTATATAGATGAAAAAGATTTATGTCCTACTCTATTAGTATGCAAAGGAGAAGGTTCCTTTACTTACTATGAAGATGATGGTATTTCTAATGACTATATTAACGGAAAATATAATCTATATAAAATAAGCTTTATAAATAACCAGGATAAAAAAGATGTATCTATAGAAACTTTGCATAAAGGTTATGAGTCTTCTAAAAATTTCAAAGTTATTTATATGTAAAATTTAAGTCAGAGTTTTAAAAATTTTTTAAAATTATTCATAATAAAAAGTTATATTCGGGGGGTATTTTTATGAATATTAAAGCATGTATTTTTGATCTTGATGGTGTTATAGTAGACACTGCAAAATATCATTATCTAGCTTGGAAAAGACTTGCTAAAGAACTTAATTTTGATTTTACTGAAAAGGACAATGAAAGACTTAAGGGTGTAAGTAGAATGGCTTCATTAGATATACTTTTATCCATTGGTGGATTAAGCTTTAGTGAAAAAGAAAAAATAAAATTAGCTGAAAAGAAAAATAAGTGGTATGTGGAATACATATCTAAATTAGATAAAAATGAAATTCTTCCTGGAGTTGAAGACTTTTTAAGAAAATTAAAACAGAATGGAATTAAAATTGCTTTAGGTTCAGCATCAAAAAATTCTATGCTGATTCTAAATAATTTACAGCTTGTACCTTATTTTGATACCATAATAGATGGAAATAAGGTATCAAAAGCAAAACCCGACCCTGAAGTATTTCTCTTAGCTGCCAAAGAACTTAATATACCTTCTGAATATTGTGTGGTATTCGAAGATGCAGAAGCTGGAATAGAAGCTGCTAAAAAGGCAAATATGAAAGCCATAGGAGTTGGTTCAAAAGATATATTAAAAAAATCAGATAAAATTATAGATTGCTTTAAAGGATTAGAACTTAACATACTAGAATTTTAATGATATTTAAAAGCAGAGCACCTTCTCAATAAATATGAGAGGTGCTCTGCTTGTTTTTGTTTAAGCTGCTACTTGCTATTAGTTTATTTTTTATCACTATTTATTATATTATTGAATGTCTTTCTATTAGATTTGTTTCAATAATATAATGATTATCAGTAATAGAAGAATCCCTTAACTTATCAATCAATAGCTTTGCAGCGTAATATCCTAGCTTATTTGCATTAATATCTACAGAAGAAAGTGATGGTATTTGATATGTTGCTAAAGGAGTATTATTAAAGCCAACTAAAGATATATTTTTAATATTTTTTTCATGTAGTAAAGCATTGACCCCAAAAGCTAATAAATCATCAGTAGTTACTACTGCAGAAGGCATAGCAAAATCTAATATTTTTCTCATACCCTCCATTCCACATTGCTCTGTAAAATCTTTTTCCTGTATAATTAAATCATTATTAAAATTTATACCATGAACCTGAAGAGCTCTTTTATAACCGTCTAATCTATCCTTTGACATATTCCAATCTTCAGGCCCTCCAATAAAAGCTATATTTCTATGACCCTTCATAATTAAAGTATTCACTACCTTGTACATAGCTTGAAAGTTGTCATTATCTACCCAAAACATATTTTCAGTATTTTCAGGTCTTCCAACCACTACAAAAGGATAGTTTATTTTCTTTAAAAACTTAATGCATTTATCGTTAGTTCTTGAAGTTAATAATATGATTCCATCTACTAATCTGCTATTAGTGTAGTTTTTAATAAAGTTTACTTCTTCATTTTCATTCTTACTAAAGGCATACATTATATAATAACCTTTTTTCTGAGCGTAGACGCTTATGCCTGTCATAATCTGTATGAAAAATGGATTTTTAAATAAATCATGACCCTCGCTTGGAAGGATTAATCCCAAGGTATGGGTCTGATTATTGGCTAAACTTCTAGCTATAGCATTTGGATGATAATTTAACTTTTTTACGGTTTGTAAAACTCTTTCTTTTGTATCATCACTTATTCTAGGATTTCCTGCTAAGACCCTAGAAACTGTTGATGGAGAAACATTAGCTTCCCTTGCTACATCTTTTATTGTAGTATTCATTATAAATTTCACTCCCGCATCTATTAAACAATTTTTGCTCACCAAGATTTTTATAGGGAAACACCTTAAACTTAGCTTAGTTGTACAATTTTCAAATGAAAATTGTACATTCTAAACAAATTAAGTTAAAGTTGTTTCCCTATATACCATCTAGACGAATACCGATTTTTACTGGAATTGCTTTTTAATTATTTTATGAATAAATAATTATTTAATACTTCCAGCTGCAATAGATTTAATAATATGTTTCTGCACAGTAAAATAGAATATTATTACCGGAATTATTGTTAAAACTAATCCAGCTAAAGCTAAATGCCACTGCTTAGTATATTGTCCAAAGAAGAAAAAGGTTTTTAAAGGAATAGTCTGTGTTGAAGGCTTATTAATTACCAAGGATGGCAATAAGAAATCATTCCAAATCCATACTGTATTTAATATAGCTACAGTAATGGTTATAGGTTTTAATAGAGGAAATATAATATGCCAAAAAGTCTGGAATTTAGTACATCCATCTATCATAGCCGCTTCATCTAATTCCTTAGGTATACCTTTAACAAATCCATGATATAAAAATATAGACATAGCTGCGCCAAATCCAAGGTACATAAATATTATACCGCCCATATTTAACAATTTTAGTTTACCCATCAATCTTACTAGAGGTAGCATTACTGATTGGAAAGGTATTAACATAGATGATATGAATAGATAGAATATGAATGTACTTGTTTTTGTTTTAGTTCTCTCAAGCATCCAGGCTGCCATAGATGAAAAAGCAATTATTACTATTATGCTTGTTATGGTAATAAATAATGAATTCCCTAGAGCTCTAAAAAAGTCTAGGCGCTCAAAAGCCTCTTTATAATTTGCAAAGCTCCATACTTTTGGAAAGGATAATGTATCTTCAAAAATCTCTTTTTTAGTTTTAAAAGAATTTATGAAGATTACATAGAAAGGTGCTAAAAATAACAACCCTAATACCACTCCAACTATAGCATTAACTACATTCCCGCTTTTAAGGCTTTTTGATGTGTTTTTCTTCATTATGCTTCCACCTCACCCTTCTTAGATACATATACTTGAGTTAAAGTAATAGCCCCTACAATTAAAAATAGAATAAAGGCTTTTGCCTGTGCTACACCCATTTGATTAAATTTAAATGCTGTATTATAAATGTTCATAGCCATCATTTGAGTAGAATTACCTGGTCCTCCTGCAGTTAAAGATAAGTTTTGATCATATAACTTAAAAGAGTTTGATAATGTTAAAAATAAGCTTACGGTAAATGCTGGCCTAACTAAAGGCAAAACTATATTCTTCAATCTTTGCCAGGCATTAGCTCCATCTATCATAGAAGCCTCTACAAGTTCTTGTGGAATATTCTGAATAGATGCTATATATATAACCATTAAATATCCTGCCATCTGCCAAGCCATAAGTATTACCAATCCATAAAACCCAGTTTTTTCATCTGATAGCCAACCTAATAACCATTGTTGTCCAGTTAAATTTCCTAAAGAGGCAAAAACTTCTTTAAATATGAATTGCCAAATAAATCCCAATATAAGTCCACCTATAAGATTAGGCATGAAAAATATAGTTCTTAATAAATTATTTATTTTTAATTGTCTTGTAACTAATAGTGCCAATCCAAATCCTAATATATTCAATACTACAACAGATACCACAGTAAATTTAAAAGTAAATATGAATGAATTTAAAAATCCTTGGTCTTTAAAAGCAGTCACATAATTTTTAAAACCAATCCAAACTACATCTGATTTAATACCGTTCCAATCTGTGAAAGAATAATATATTCCGAATAGCAGAGGCAATAATACAACTAGTATAAATGGAATTAGTACTGGTCCTACAAAAAGCCAAAATGAAATATTATTCTTTTTCAATACTATCTCTCCTTTTGCTTACTTAGTTCATTATATTTAAATTCCTGGAAGAGTAATCCTCCTCCAGGAATATTTACTTTTAACTATTATTAAAATTATTTTGTCCTAGCTTCTGACCAAGTGCTTTTAGCATTTTCAACTAACTTGTCCCAAGTAATTTCTCCTGAAATATATTTTTGAATATCTGCACCTAGCTTATCCATTCCCCAACCTGTTGGGTAACCCATGAATACCCATGGCATTGTTTTCCCTTCATTTGAGTATTTTAAAACATCTTTAGCAAGTGGATCTGATGGTTGCAAAGCTTCGCTTTCATATCCTTTTAATGCTGGTATGAATTTAAAATCTTTTATAATCATTTCCTTACCTTTATCAGAAGTATATAGCCAGTTTAAGAAATCTTTAGCAGCTTTCTTTGTATCAGCATCTTTTTTAGAATTTATTGCCCAATACATTGGTACTCCAACTGGAATAGCACCTTCTTTAACTCCTTCTAAAGGCATTGGTAGTATAGCTATATTTTTTGCTAAATCAGCATCTACGCCATCTATTGAACCAAAAGCCCAGTTTCCTTGTTGAACCATAGCAACTTTTCCTAAAGCAAATTTCTTTTCTACTTGTGTTGCATAATCTACGCTATTAATTGACTTATTAGTTTTATCTGGTTTAAATGCATATTTAATTTGAAGATCCAATAATTTCTTTAATTGCTCATTATATTTGAATTCTATCTGTTTAGCGTCAAATGCATCTTTAGCACTCTTAAATTCGTTGGAGAAAGCCACGTTTGATAAATGCAATCCTGTTACCCAAGTTTCCTTTCCTGGTAAAGCAAATACTGCATCTAATTTTAAATCAGCTTTCTTTGAGTCAAGAGTTTCTGAAGCTTTTTCTAAATCAGCTAGTGTTTTTATAGACGCTGGATCTATGCCTGCTTTACTAAATATATCTTTGTTATATATAAATCCATATCCTTCTTGATTAAATGGCATACCGTATAGCTTTCCATCTAATGTAACAGAATCTAATGTTCCATCGAAAGCGTTTGATACCCAAGGCTGATCACTTAAATCTTCTAATTTATCTTTCCAGTCAAGAGCATCTTGTGTCCCACCTATGTTATATATAGTTGGTTCTTCAGTTGAAGCAAATTTTGATTTTAAAGCAGCACCATAGTCCTCTCCGCCTCCTACTGTTTGAACATTTATTTTAACATTAGGATTTAAAGCTGTATATTCTTTAGTAGCTTTTTCGAGAGCATCTTTAGCCTCTACTTTAAATTGAAAAATATCAATAGTTACATCTTTCTTTGAGTCATTTCCAGCACTACCTTTATCATCGCTCTTACCTGAGCATCCTGCAAATATGCCTGCTGTTAAAACTACTGAACAAGCCAACGCCACAAGTTTCTTAACATTTCTCATAAATAACCCCTCCGATTTATACATTTTTATTTATGTATTATTTAATGCAACCGTTTGCATACCTTAATTATAATACTTGTACTTTTAATAGTCAACAGGTTTTTGTAGAAAATACTAAATATTTTTATTTTTATTAATACTTCTACTTGTTTTAAAATTACTAATTCTTAATCATATCATCATGTATTTCTAGTGTTCCCCAATAAAATCGCTTTATTGTTTTTTAATTTGTATTAACTTTTTCTTGTAGCTTTTCACAATGAAATTGTTTGCAAGCACTAAAGCTTTTTAATTTTCATATTTATCCATTTCTTTCTTATAAAGTTATATATACTGCAGAATTATTTAAAATTTTAAGCAATCGGTTGCATTTTTGGTTCATTAATGTAGACTTTTCGCTAAATATATCATTTCTACAAAAAGTACATGAGAATATAAAAGGTTGTTTATTTAATTTATATGGAATTATTATATATATTTAAAAACAGAGCACCTTCTCAATAAATATGAGAGGTGCTCTGCTTGTTTTTGTTTAAGCTGCTACTACTCTTGATACAATGATGGCTATACCTATAAGAAGTCCAGCTATCATTATTCCTACTGCTAAATTTTTATTTTCTAATTCCTTATTAAAGTCTAAAGGTATCATCCAGTCAAAAACTTTATAGCCTATAGCCATTACTAAAATTCCTAAAAGTCCGAATATAAAACTAAGTGCTAGCTCCCTGATTATTTCCATATTTTTTCCCCCTAAATTTAATATAAAACTCTCTTGTCATCTATCCTTTTTGTAAACTTTATAGTATCAAAATGTTCGAGCAATGCCACTGCATATTTTCTGCTGGTATTAAATACATCTCTTGCCTCTGAAGCAGTTATTGAACCCTTTTGCTCTATATATTTTCTAATCAAATCTTTAGCTTTTTCATAATCTTCTTTTAAGTATATCACGTCTTCTGATACTTTTATCAGTTTTCCTCCGTCTATAAGTGAATCATATACCATCTTAAAGTTTTTCTTATCCTTTTCTTTATCTAAAAGCTCTTCATATTTAGGACTAGTGTATCCTGCAGCTTTAAAGCTTTTAATTATTCTATCCATCATAAGATTTTGTTCTTCTGTATATTTTATTTTAAATTCTTTAAGACATATGAAATTGTCTGTTATATTTATTATATCTTTACTTCGAAGTATAGATAATAGGTCATCATAATTTTTTTGTTTTATATTTTTGCCAAAAACCTTATTTTTTACTTCTTCCTTTGACATGCCGAGCTTTAGAGGGTTATTTTTATGATACTCTTCAAGCATTGCTTTTAACTCTTCTATTTTCTTACTGAAAAATCTTTCATGTACATATACAGATTTATCTAAAGAACCTAGTCTTATTACTTTAGAATCCATCACTAATTCTTCTAACCTATCTTTTATGTTTTCTTCATTTTTTCCTAATGCTTTTAGAATTTCAAATTCCGTAGGATATTGAAAACTAAGATTTTCTACAGTTTTCTCTATTATTCCTTGAGAACTTCCACCTTCTTTTAATTTAAGCTCTTCTATATAGTTATTATCAAACCTTTTAGCTTTTTTAGCTGTAGGTTCTATAATAATACCTCCTGCAATAGTTGTCATAGGTGAATAGGATCTAACTACATATCTATCATTTCTCTGGGCAGTTATAGGTTTTTCCATTCTGAACTGGACATAAGCCTCTTCACCTGGCTTTATTTCTTCTTTATCTAGTATTACAATCCTGCATAATATTTCACTAGTGCCATGGTAAAGTCTAACTCTCTGTCTATTTTCAATGGGCTTTTTAGAACTATTTATATGATATAGCTTTCCATCCATTATCATAGAGGGTTCCATTAAATTCTCTTTAGAAATTACATCTCCCCTAGCTATGTCTTCTACCTTTACATTAGAAATATTTAAAGCACATCTTTGTCCAGCTTCAGCCATACTTACATCTTCATCGTGTACTTGAATATTTCTTATCTTACCTTTAGCCAAAGATGGATATACTTGAATTTGTTCTCCTTCTTTAATTCTTCCGCTTATTACAGTACCTGTAACCACAGTACCAAAGCCACTGACAGAAAAAACTCTATCCACAGGCAGCCTAAAATGTCCTTCTGTATCCTTAGCTTCTACCTCTTCTGTCAGTCTATCAATGCACTTTATCAATTCTTCAATGCCCTTACCTGTTTTAGATGAAACAGGAATTATAGGTGAAGACCCTAAAAAAGTTTCTTTAAATCTTTCTTTTATATCTTGGGTTACCATAGCTATCCATTCATCATCTACCATGTCAGCCTTAGTCAGTGCTATTATTCCTTTTTTAACATTGAGAAGCTGCAATATCTCAAAATGTTCTTCTGTTTGAGGCATTATACCTTCATCTGCTGCTACAACTAATAACACCACATCTATACTGCTAACTCCAGCCAGCATATTTTTTATAAATTTCTCATGACCAGGAACATCTATAATTCCTGCTCTTCTTCCCGAAGGTAAATCAAAAAATGTAAATCCTAAATTTATAGATATACCCCTATCCTTTTCTTCTTTTAAGGTATCTGTCTCTCTTCCTGTAAGAGCTCTTATAAGTGTAGTCTTACCATGATCTATATGACCTGCTGTTCCTATGATAATATGCTTCATATTATATCTCTCCCATTTTTTTAAATGCATCTACTATTATTTCTAAATCACCCTGAAGCAAAGTTCTCATATCTATTATAACTTCATCATTGCATACTCTTGTTACTATGGGAATACTGTTTCCCCTTAAAGCTTCTTCTATCTGCTTTGCAGAATACTTACTGCTCTTTACCTTTAGAACATAGCTTTCTATCTTTTCGGTAGGCATAGAACCGCCGCCTACCATAGAATAGTCCTCAGCTATAGTAAAATTAAAATGCTCTGGTGACACTTTTAATCTTCTTTTAAGTCCTTGAGCCTTTTTCTTAAGTTCCGCTTTATCGCATAGTATCATATTAAGTGTAGGTATGCTTTCTACAGCTTCCTTTTCATCTAAATAACATTTTAAAGTTGCTTCTAGTGCTGCTAAAGTCATCTTATCTATTCTTAAGGCTCTAGTAAGCTGGTTTTTCTTTATTCTTTCTATATATTCCTTTTTACCTACTATTATACCTGCTTGAGGTCCTCCTAAAAGCTTATCCCCGCTGAAAGTTACCACGTCTACTCCCTTTTCTATGCTGTCTTGCACAGTGGGTTCATATGTAAAGCCATATTTTGA
This sequence comes from uncultured Clostridiaceae bacterium, assembly GCA_946405135.1. Taxonomy (GTDB): domain Bacteria; phylum Bacillota; class Clostridia; order Clostridiales; family Clostridiaceae; genus CAMJGD01. Next base: position 178,886 of record CAMJGD010000002.1, read on the forward strand.
AAGATCTATAAGCACTCCGCTTCCTATATCTTCTATGACTGGTATGCTATGCTCCTTTCCAAGAGCTATCATATCTTCTAAGGGCACTTCTTCTGTGAAACCCATTATTTTAAAATTGGATGTATGAACCTTAAGTATAACTCCTGTATCTTCATTTATGCTACTTTCATAATCATAGAGATGAGTTCTGTTAGTAGTACCCACTTCTACTAATTTTGCTCTGCTGAATTTCATAACTTCAGGTACCCTGAAGGAACCTCCTATCTCTACTAACTGCCCTCTTGATACTATAGCTTCCTTATCCTCACACAAAGTATTTAATACCAGCATTACTGCTGCTGCATTGTTGTTTACCACTAAGGCAGCCTCAGCTCCAGTTATTTCCCTTAATATTTTTTCTATGTGGCTATATCTAGAGCCCCTTTTCCCTTCTTCAAGATTATATTCTAAATTATTATAGTGTTCTGCAGCCATAATTACACTGTAAATAGCATCTTTACACAATATAGATCTTCCTAAGTTTGTATGTATGACTATACCTGTTGCATTAACTACCTTTTTTAAATTGGGTTGTTTTTTCTTTTCTAAATTAGTAAAAAATAATTTCATTATATCTTCTTTTGAAAAATCATCTATTTCATCTTTAAGTATAGCATTTCTAAATTCTTCTATAGTCTCCCTTAATGTGTCTGTAATTAAAGCTTTCTTACCATCATTTAAGACTTTAACTACACATTCTTCTTTTAAAAGTTCATCTATTTTAGGTAGTTTTCTCAGTAATTCTTTTTTCATAAGAATCTTCCTCCTAAATCATTCAACAATTATATATTTGTCACCCATAGGAAGCACTTCTCCTATAATAGCAGAAGATACAGAAAGCTTTTGAAGTTTGTCCATAATAATTTTTCCATCTTCTTTGGAACAGCTAAAAAGAAGTCCTCCAGAAGTTTGTGGATCAAATAATATATCTTCCATCCAACTATCTACATTATTTAGCTGATACTTTCCATTTAGGTGCTCTCTATTACTATAGCTACCTGCCGGTACAAGTCCCATATCAGCATATTCTTTTGCTTCCCCTATATATGGAATTTTATCCTTGTATAATTTTAATGTGACCTTAGAACCACTAGCCATCTCATATCCATGGCCCATTAGTCCAAAGCCTGTAACATCAGTACATGCGCTTATGGAATGCTCTGATATGATTTCAGCTGCATATTTATTAAGAGTTGTCATAATCTTAACCGCTTCATTATATGCACTTTCTGAAGCTATTTCACCTTTTATAGCAGTATTTATTATTCCTGTACCTAAAGGTTTTGTTAATATAATTACTTCTCCTTCTTTGCATCCACAGTTTTTAAGCACCTTATTTGGATGAACTACTCCTGTAACAGAAAGTCCATACTTTGGCTCATCATCTTGAACAGAATGTCCTCCTACTACTACAGCTCCCGATTCTAAAACTTTGTCTGCTCCACCTTTTAATATTTCTCCAAGTATATCAATAGAAAGACAATTAGGGAAACATACTATATTAAGAGCTACCACTGGTTTTCCACCCATGGCATATACATCACTTAAAGAATTTGTAGCAGCAATCTGTCCAAAGGTATAAGGATCATCTACTACAGGCGTAAAAAAGTCAAGAGTCTGAATAGTAGCAATATCCTCTGACAACTTATATACCGCAGCATCATCACTGGTTTCTATACCTACTATAAGATTATCATCCTCCATTTTAGGCAATTTATCTAATATTTTTGAAAGGGTCTCCGGCCCTATTTTGGCTGCTCACCCTGATGTTTTTGAAAGCTGTGTAAGTCTCTTATCCATATTATCACCTCATATAATGAAACTATAATAAATTCATTATACTTTTCCTTTCATAATATTATAGCTTATTTCAAATTATATATTATTTTTGAAAAGTTTTAAAGGCTAATAGCTTTATCTTACATCAATCTTATCTTTAAACTTTTCTAAAGTTTTATCACCTATTCTATCTACCTTTTTTAAATCCTCTATGGAAGAAAATTCTCCATTTTTTTCTCTATAATCTATTATCTTTTGAGCAGTTACTTCACCAACTCCTGGAAGTTTCATAAGTTCTTCTTTGGAAGCAGTATTTATATTTATTATTTCATCTCCTGATTTAGATAAAGAATTATTTTGTGGAAAAGTTTTATTTACTTCAGTAGTGATTTCTTTAGATGGCACTGTAATACAATCACCATCTCTTAATTTTTTTGCTTGATTAATTTTTGAAAGATCACCCTTTTCTGTAATACCCCCAGCTTCCAATATGATATCTTTTACAATACTACCTTGACTCATAATATAAACTTCAGGTTTTTTTACTTCTCCTTTTATTTCTACCATAAATTTATTTTTACCTTCCTTAACATGGTTATTATCTTTATCTAGCACATCATCCTCAATAAATATATCTTTTTCTGTATATTTTTTAGGGTTAGAGTTAAAATAATTTATAGCAAAAAATACTGTGATTATAAGTATTATAACTACAGATCCTACTATTGTATCCTTCTTTTTCATAAGTTAACACCTCTGTATTCTATTATATATATACTATAATTATTGACAATTTCCAAAAAAATTATCGCATAAGTCATTAATTTCTGTTATACTTTATAGAGAATATTATATTTTGGAGGATATTATGAAAAGATTTAAGTTTATAGCATTTTTATTAATATTTATTTTTTCATCTGTTAATTTTGTAAGTGCAGCGGAAATATCTCCTCCATCTATAGATTCTGAAGGAGCAGTACTCATTGATGCTACTACAGGAAAGGTGCTTTATGAAAAAAATATGAACAAGCCTTTAGCACCTGCTTCTACTACAAAAGTTATGACAGCTTTGCTCACTCTTGAAAGGTGCAAACTAGATGATAAGGTTTTAATAGGAAAAAATCCACCTAATGCAGAAGGTACTGCCATAGGAATTGTAGAAGGAGAAACCTTGACAGTAAAGGATCTTTTAGAAGGTCTTCTGCTTGAATCTGCCAACGACTGTGCTGAAGCTCTTGCAGAACATATAGGTGGTTCTATAAGTAATTTTTCTAAAATAATGAATGATAGAGCAAGACAGTTAGGTTGTAAAAATACTCATTTTGTAAATCCCAGTGGCCTTTATGAAAAAGATCATTTAACTACTGCCTATGACTTAGCTCTCATACTGACAGAAGTTGAAAAAAACCCAACCTTTGTAGATATTTGTCAGCAGCCTTTTTATAAGATTCCACCTACAGATAAGACTACAGAATATAGGTGGGTTAACAATAAAGATTGCTTAGTATTAAAAGGAAATAAATATTTCTATAAAGACTGCATAGCTGGAAAAACAGGGTATACTACACCTTCTAAACATACTTTTACCGCCATAGCAGAACGTAATGGTCAAAAATTGGTTTTAGCTTTGCTTCGTTCTGAGAGTAAAGATACATATTTCCCTGAAGCAAAGAAGTTATTTGATTATGGATTTGAAAAATATACTTTGGTAAAACTTTATTCTAAAGGAGATATAGTAAAAACTTATAATATAGATAATAAAGAATCTATACCTCTAATAGCTTCTAAAGATTTTTACTATGTAAAGGAAAAAAATTCAAAAAATACACCAGATCCTATATGTAATATTGTAAATAAAAACTTAAACGGTTCATCCTTTAGCAGAGGACAGCAGATTTTAACTTCAAAAATTATGATAGGCAATGAAATCGTAGGTGAACTTGCTTTAGAAAGTGGTATAGACAGAAAAATAGCCTCTAACAATCTAGCTCAAAACCATAGTAGTTCAAAATATATATGGAAAACCATAGTTTATATAATTATAGCCTTCATGTTTATACTAGCTTGTATTTATTATCCTAAAAAGCTTAGAAAACAAAAAATATATAAGAAATATAAAAATTATAAAAATATTCATTACTAATAAAAGTTCTATGCCTTTTGGTATAGAACTTTTATAATTTTTCTATTAAACTTTTTATATCTTCAGGTAATTCACACTGCATTACCATATTTTCACCGGTTCTAGGGTGAGGAAACTCTAACTTATAGGCATGCAAAGCTTGCCTTTCAATTAACTTTTCATCCCCTTCTACTCCATAAAGGCTATCTCCATATATGGGATGACCTATATGACTTAAGTGAACTCTTATCTGATGGGTTCTTCCCGTTTCTAATTCTAATTCTAAAAGTTCTCCAGCTTTAAAGCTCTTTAATGTTTTATAGTGAGTTATGCTTCTTTGCCCTCTATCATCTACTATTCTCTTTATAGAACCTTCTCCCGGTCTATAGATAGGAAGATCTATAGTCCCATTTTTATCTTTTAACACTCCATGAGTTACAGCTAAATAATATTTTTTGAAATCTTCTTTTTGCATATCTCTTGATAGTGCCATATGAGAAAATTGATTTTTAGCTATTATTATAAGTCCTGAAGTATTCATATCTAATCGACTTACTAGTCTAACAATACAATTTTCTCCATTAGACTTAAAATGATACAATAATCCATTAGCTAGCGTACCATTCAAATGGCTTTTAGTAGGGTGTACCACCATATAAGGAGGTTTATTAACTACCAAAATATCGCTGTCTTCATATATTATATCTAGGGGAATATTTTGAGGTTCTATGTCCTGTTCTTCATCTTTATTTAATTCTATCTCTATCATATCTCCTGATCTTAATATATAGTTCATTTTCACTACTTTACTATTTACTTTAATTCTGCCATCGCAGGAAGCATTTTTAATAAATCTGCTAGACAGATTATGATCATATTTTAAGTATTCTCTTATCTTGGTTCCTTCATATTTTTCTTCTACTTTAATATCTATCTTGCTCATAGCTCCTCCATAACTGCAGTTTTAAAAGATTAACTGTAAAATGCTGCATTACTTTTGACTAAGAAGCATATAATTTCTAGCTTCTACTGTATCCTTATGCAAATATTGCCCCCTGGCTACTACATAGCATATAGTGTTATCAAAAGCTTTTAGAATTCCTTCATCTAAGTCTTTAAAAGCAGCCTGCCTAAGTGCATCTACTCCTTCAAAATCTCTAGAAGGCTCTATATAATCAGCTAAATATATTATTTTTTCTAATACAGACATATCTTTTTTACCTGTGGTATGATAGATAGCTGCATTTAATATTTCCTTATCCTTTATATCCATGGTATCCTCTGCTATAATAGCCCCTGCTAAACCATGAAGCAGATAAGGTGCTAATAAATCTTCTTCCCTCAGGTTAAACCCTTTTTCCTTAATAATGCTAATTATGTCTTCATCCTTCATATTTTTGGCACAATCATGAATTAAAGCGGCCATTCTTGCTTTATGCACATTACAGTTATATAGTTTTGCAAGTTTTTCTGCAGTATCCCTAACCCCTAAAATATGATTAAATCTGCTGGCTTTTAAGTTTGATTTCAAATAATCTTCAATTTGACTTTCACTCCACATAATGCTGCACCTCCTAAGAATATAATTTTAATGTTATAATGGTGTTATATACAGCAGGAGGCATAAAATACTCCATATTTACTCCTGCCTTTATCTTGTCCCTTATATAACTTGAGGATATTTCTATATTAAGAAGGTCTAAAAGCAATATTTCTTTTTTATATTGATTTTCCACTTTAAGTTTTTGCTTTAAAATTTCTTCTCTACTATAACCAGGTCTATTAAAAACCACAAAATTGCAAAGTTTTAATATACTGTGAACATTTTTCCATTCATATATATGCATCAAGCAGTCTGCTCCAGTTATAAAATATATTTGAGCATTTTCCTCTTTTTCTTTAAAATGTTCTAAGGTTTCATAAGTATAACTGTAACCTTTTTTATTTATTTCATAATCACTTATAGAAAATTCAGGGTATTCCCTTATAGCCATTTTCACTAATTCATATCTTATGCTGGGGCTAGTAATATTTTTATCCCTCTTGTGAGGGGGATTTCCTCCTGGCACAAATATGACTTTGTCAAGGTTGAAAGCATTTAAAGCTTCCTGTGCTATATATAAATGCCCATTGTGTATTGGGTCAAAGGTACCTCCTAATATTCCTATACTTTTCATAAAATCCACCTCAATAAATAAGAATTAAAAATCAGCATATTACTGACTATTAATTCTTATAATCAAATTTATTTAGGAAACTCTATTTTAGGTTTCTTTTTGGATTTCCTATATAGAACAATCTTGCTACCTATAGCCTGTATGCCTTCACAATTTAGCTTCTCGCATATTATATCAGAAGCTTCTCTTGTATCATATCCACTATTATTAAGTACAGTAATCTTTATAAGCTCTCTTGCTTCAAGAGCATCATCTATCTGCTTTAAAAAAGCTTCCTCAATACCATTTTTCCCTAATTGAAATATAGGTTCAATGCCATTAGCTAAGGACCTTATATAAGCTCTTTGTTTACTTGTAATCATATAAACCTCCAACTATAATAAAAATTCAAATTCAAAATCATTAACTCTTACTGTATCTCCATCTTTTATGCCCATTTCCATAAGTTCATCTAGTATACCCTTGTTTTTTAACACTTTATGAAAATATTTTAGAGAATCTGGTTCATTTACATTTACAGCAGAAAGAAGTCTATCTACAAAGCTTCCTTCGATTATGTATACTCCATCTTCTACCCTAATATCATAAGTAAATCTCTTTTCTTCTGGAACAAATATTTCTTCTTCTGAAATTTCAAGTTCTGTCACAGGTATAGTGCTTAGTACTCTTCCTGCTTCTTTCATCAAAGCTTCTACTCCTTCATTGGTAGCAGCTGATATTTTAAATATATTCTTATATCCCATTTCATCTAATTTAGCTTTAAAGTTTTCAAATATGCTTTCATCATATAGCATATCACTTTTATTTGCAGCTACGATCTGTGGTCTATCCCATAGTTTTACGCTGTACTTTTTAAGTTCTTCATTTATCTTTATAAAATCTTCTACAGGATCTCTTCCTTCTACTCCTGAAATATCTACTACGTGAATTAAAACTCTAGTTCTTTCTATATGTCTTAAAAAATCTAATCCCAATCCTACACCTTCTGCGGCGCCTTCTATGATACCTGGTATGTCTGCAATAACAAAACTAGATATTCCAGGTACATCTACCACACCAAGGTTCGGTTTAAGAGTAGTAAAATGATAGTTTGCTATTTTAGGTTTTGCTTTTGACACCATGGAAAGCAGTGTAGACTTTCCTACATTAGGGAAACCTATAAGTCCCACATCCGCAAGCAATTTAAGTTCTAAAGAGACCCAACGTTCTTCCCCAGGCATACCGGGCTCTGCGAAATTAGGTGCCTGTCTGGTAGGAGTTGTAAATTTAGCATTCCCTTTACCGCCTTTACCTCCTCTAGCTACCACTAATGTATCTCCAGGATGTGATAAGTCTGCCATTATTTTTCCTGTTTCCACATCTCTAATAATGGTTCCCATAGGCACCTTTATATAAAGCTTTTCCCCATCTTTTCCATAACATTTAGAGCCAGAGCCATTAACCCCTCTTTCTGCTTCAAATTTTCTTTTATATTTAAAATCTAAAAGTGTAGTCATATTGTTATCAGCAACTAATACTACATCTCCGCCTCTTCCTCCATCTCCACCATCTGGTCCACCTAGTGGAACATACTTTTCTCTTCTAAAAGAAACAGCTCCATCTCCACCATTTCCAGATCTTACAAATATTTTTGCGGTATCTATAAACACATTTATCACCTTCCTTTTTATATTATAAACTATTAAATAGAAAATAATAATAAAACTTTAATAAAAAGATTTTAAAAAAGCACCCTCTGAAAGGGTGCCCTATAAACAATTTAACTATTCAGCTATAGCTTCTTGTACATCTACTGGATAAACACTTGCTTTTTTCTTTTCTCTTCCCATTCTTTCGTACTTTACAACTCCATCAACTTTAGCAAATAAAGTGTCATCCTTACCTATTCCAACATTTGATCCTGGATGAATTTTTGTTCCTCTCTGTCTAACCAATATGTTTCCTGCAAGAACGAACTGACCATCTGAACACTTAACGCCAAGTCTTTTGGATTCAGAATCTCTACCGTTTTTAGAGCTACCTACTCCTTTTTTATGAGCGAATAACTGAAGGTTCATAATTAGCATGGGACTACACCTCCTCTATTTTAACATTTATATAATCACCGTAAGCTAATTTCATACTTTGAAAACTTTTTAACATGGTCTTTAAAAGCACTTGGCAGTTCTTTATATCTTCTAAAGAACTATCCTCCATACTTAAACTTAAAAATCCATTATCCATATGATAATTAACCTTTATATTTAAAACTTCTTCAATTCCAATCACTACACTTTGTGAGAGTGCTGAAACTGCAGAGCAAATTATATCGTAACCTTCTTCTGCATAGCCTGAATGACCATTTATGTTGAATGCAACTATATAATCCTCTTTTTGTTTAAATACTATATTTATCATAATTATGCTTCTATCTTTTCTATTACAAGTTTAGTATATGGCTGTCTATGTCCTTGCTTCTTTCTGTAGTCTTTCTTTGGCTTATACTTGAATACTACAACTTTTTTAGCCTTACCCTGTCCAGCAACTTTTGCTAAAACCTTAGCTCCTGCAACTACTGGGCTTCCTACAACTAACTCTCCATTTTCTTTGGAAATAGCAAGAATTTCAGTTAATTCAACAGTGGAATCTACTTCAGCGTTTAGTTTTTCAACGAATATAACGTCTCCTTCTGAAACTCTGTACTGCTTTCCACCTGTAGCTAATACTGCGTACATCTATAAAACACCTCCTCGATCCAGTCTCGCCACTTAGGGTACAAAGCCCTTAAATTACTGCTCTGTTTATAAAAAACCCATTCTGTGCGGTCTACAAAAGCCATTTTATCACATTCTTATATATTTGTAAAGATTTTTGTCAATTTATTGTTTAAATTTCTATTTTGTACTTTTTTACATTTTCAATTTGATTAGCAAAAATTAAAGGTTCTACGTTAAAATATTCCACAGTAGTAACATAATTTAAGTATATATTTTTATTAAAAGCATCTATAGATTTTATAAACTCAAATAAATTATCACTTATATAATCTTTATATATATCATTTATTTCTATGTATATATCCTTTATATTATTTTCTGAGTCTACCTTTAATATTTCATTTTTAATAAGTACAGTTATATAAGAAAACTTTAATTTTTTTCCATAGCCCTTACATGCTTTGCATGGCTCTTCTATATATTCATATATATTTTTTCCTTTTCTTCTTCTGGCTATTTGGACAAGATTTAATTCTGTAAAAGGATAAATTACTGTCTTATTTTTATCTCCTTCAAACCCTTTTTCTAATATTCTTATTATATCCGCTTTGCATGAGTTTTCCTTCATATCTATGAAGTCTATTATTATTATGCCACTTAAATTTCTGAGTCTTATCTGGGTTGCAATCTCTTCTGCTGCCTGCATATTTGTTATATATGCGGTTTTGTCTAAATTCTTCCCGCTTACATTTTTCCCGGAATTTACATCAACTACATACATAGCCTCTGTTCTATCTATCACAATATGTCCTCCACAAGGAAGATTTACTCTATGATTTCTTAAGGCTAAAATTTCTTTTTCAATACCATAATAGTCAAACATAGTTCTATAACCATCATATAGTTCTAATTTAAGACATATATCTTTTTTATCTTCAATGTACTTTTTTATGGTTTCAGCATCTTTTTTACTATCTACTGTAATTTTTTCAGTATCTAAAGTGATACAATCTCTTAAAATCTTATTTATTATGCTTTCATCACCATAAAGTTTTTTAGGGCTTATGCTGTAATTATACATTTTTTTTATATCTTCATATATAGCATAAAGTTCTAATATTTCACTATCTATCATTTCTATTCCTACAAATTGAGCATTAGTTCTTATCTTTACTCCAATATCCTTAGGTGCACTTATAGAAGACAATACTTTACTCTTAAACTCTTTATCTTCTATTTTTTTAGAAAAGCTTATACGATCATCTAACGTAGTTATGACACAATATCTTCCTGGAATACTTATACCATTATTCACCTTTGCCCCTTTATCTCCAAGCTCTTCTTTTATAACCTCTACAAGCACTTCCTGCCCCTTTTTAATTGAAGTATTCTTAAATCTGTTATCTATATACATATAGGCATTTTTTTTATGACCGATATCTATAAAAGCGCATTTTATGGCAGGAACAATATTTTTTACAACACCTCTATATATTTCTCCTGGCAAAGGTTCGGAGGTTTCTTCTTCTATAAAACATTCTATAAGCTTTTCATTTTCCTTTATAGCTACACGTAACAGGTTATTTCTTCTTTCTATAAATATATTTCTCATTTACATACACTTCCCCTTATGAACTTTCCCCATCTCTAGAGATAATGGTAAACTTCTTTTAAACATATTTAGATAGAGGAACTAACTTATTTCCTTTATATGCAAACATTTCTTCCCTTTTTATCTGTACGAAAGCATCTAAATCTGCAGCCTCTGTTTTTTCTTTTATATAATTAGATATAAGTTCTGCAGATAGGTTTTCTTTGCTTCCACAGGCAATAGTAGTTTTTATGACAAGATAATCATCTTTTATCCAATATTTAAAGTCTTTAATAAGAGCCTTTATATCAACTTCTTTTTCCCCTTTTTTGCTCTTTTTAACTGTTACCCATTGAGGCATATTAAGGAGTTCCTTCATTGACTTTTCCAATTTATCTAAGGAATTGTATTTTATTTTTATGGTATAAGAAGCTGCATCAATAAGTGCCATAGCTTGAGGAACTTTTTTATCTCCTTTTTGTATAACCTTATGAACGCTTAATATGCGGATTCCTCTAGGACAAGACTTATTTAATTTATCCATTATTTCTCTTTCTTCCATTTCTTCCCTTAAAACTAAATCCATGTACTCTCCTTCAGAATACACTCCTACAGAAAGTGGTTGAGCTATGGATAAATTCATATGTGGATTAAATCCTTTGGAATATTCTACTGGAAGCTCAGCTCTTCTTATAGCTCTTTGTAAAGTTCTCATAAGATCAAGATGAGATATAAATTTTATTTCTGATTCTTTAGTGAATTTGATCAAGTATCGCACCTTCAAAGCACTTCCCTTCTTTAAAGTTAACATTTACCCCACAGCCAGTACAGCCTACTCTACAATTTTGTGTAAGTTCGGCTCTTTTAGCCTTTTCATTTTCTGCTATGAGATATTTTTTATTTACGCCTATATCAATAAAGTCCCAAGGAAGTATTTCTTCATAGCTTCTTTCCCTATAAGCATAGAATTCTCCTTTTAATCCGCACTCTTCCATAGCCTCTTTCCAAGTATCAAAACTATAATATTCAGACCATCCATCGAATTTGGCACCTTTTTCAAAGGCTTTTATTATAACATCACAAACCCTTCTATCTCCTCTTGCAAGTACGGCTTCCATGTAGGATACAGTAGATTCATGATAATTATATACTACAGCTTTGCTCTTAATGGATGACTTTACAGCTTTTATCTTTTCCCCTACCTCTTCCATGGTACTTTGTGGTGCCCATTGGAATGGAGTAAAAGGTTTTGGTACAAATATGGAAGTACTTGAAGTAACTCTTAATCCCTTATTTCTTATATTTTTAGGTACCTTAAAATATTCAGCAGCAACTTTATCAGATAGTTCTCCTATGCCTTTTACATCTTCCATGGTTTCATAGGGAAGACCTATCATAAAATATAGTTTTATGGAAGACCAGCCTGATTCAAAAGCATTTTTTGAAGCTTCCAATACCCTTTCTTCTGTTACTCCTTTGTTTATTATATCTCTCATCCTTTGAGAACCAGCTTCTGGAGCAAAGGTAAGTCCTGTCTTTTTAACCTTTTGAATCTCTTTTATTAAATCTACAGAAAAAGCATCTATTCTTATAGAAGGTAAAGATACACTTACATTATCTTCTCTGTGTTTTTCAATAAGTGAAAACACAAGATTCTTTATATCAGAGTAATCACATATACTCAAAGAACTTAAAGAAATTTCATTATAACCTGTGGCTTTCAAAAGATTTTCTGCCTGTTTTATCAAAGTATCTATACTTTTTTCTCTTACTGGTCTATATATCATGCCTGCCTGACAAAATCTACAGCCATTAGTACATCCTCTAAAAGTTTCAAGTATAATTCTATCATGAACTATTTCAGTATAAGGAACTATCATGTTTTCAGGATAGATCACTTTATCATAATTGGTTATGAATCTCTTTTGTACCTTTTCAGGCACATCTTCATATTTAGCTTTGAAAGCTTTTATAGTTCCATCCTCATGATAAGTTACATCATAAAGTGATGGCACATATACTCCTCTTATCTTTGAAATCTCTCTTAAAAATTCTTTCTTTTTACCTTTACCTTTATATTTTTTATATACTTCCAGTACATCATTCATAATTTCTTCTCCTTCGCCTAATTCAAAGAAGTCTATAATATCATGTAACGGCTCTGGATTATATGCACAAGGTCCTCCTGCCATAACTATAGGCTCATCTTCGCCTCTTTCTGAAGCTCTTATAGTTATGCCTGCCATATCTAACATATTGAGTATGTTAGTATAGCTCATCTCGTACTGTAATGTAAACCCAATAATATCAAATTCTTTCAAAGAATCCTTGGTCTCTAAAGTATAAAGAGGAATATTATTTTCTCTTAAAAGTTTTTCCATATCTGGCCAAGGGGCAAAAGTTCTCTCACAATAAGTATCTTCTCTAGAATTTAGCACATGATAAAGTATTCTGCTGCCTAAATGAGACATGCCTACCTCATATACATCAGGAAAACAAAATGCAAATCTTATGTCTACTTTATCTTTATCTTTAATACAAGAGTTTAATTCTCCACCAATATATCTTGCAGGTTTTTCTACTTTATATAATATATCATCAGTTATTTTATTCATTTTTTCCTCCTTGTAAACCTGTAATTTAAGGTTTATAAAAAGGATAAAAATTTTAAAACAAATTTTTATCCTTTATTTTAATTACATCTTTATATTTTAACATATTTTTTAGATATTAAACAAGTTTCCGTATTTTAATAAAAATTATTTTATGTTTTTTTTATATTTATATATTCCTCAATAGTTATATTTCCATAGATTTTAAGTGCCTGAATTATATCCTGTTCATATATAATATCTATAACTTTCATGTCATCATCTAGCACAGTGAAAATATTATATTTATTTTTATCTAAAATGCTTAATGCTTTTATTAAGTCATTTTTAAAATAAATGGATATGCTTTTATTTTCTATATATTTATTTTTTAAAAATCTTATCTTTTTTTTTACCACATCGCCCATGATTACATATGCTATCCTTTCTTTTTCTTTACTAGATATATAAATTATAAATAGAGATAATAGTCCTAAATTTACATTAAATATCTTAAAAAAAATCAAAAAAATAAAATAGCCCAATAGTAAAGTACCTATTACGATGCTGATTTTTATGGTTATCCTATTTGCTCTTTTATATATAGTTTTTGTACTTAAGATATCTCTGAGTACTCTTGCCCCATCTAAAGGAAAAGCAGGTATTAGATTGAAAACTCCTAAGGCTATATTAGTTCTTAAGCTTAAGGTTATTATATCGTTAGAATAAAATAAAGATATTAGATAAAATAAAACAGCTAAAGCTATATTGGATAATGGGCCAGCTAAAGCTATAATCATATCTTGTCTTGTAGATATATAATCTAAGCTTTCAGATTGAAGCACCATACCCATTGGAATAAACTTTATATTCATATCCTCTATACCAACTTTTTTTGCACATAAAAAATGAAAAAATTCATGCATCATAATCCACAAAAAACATAAAAGAAAATTTATATTAAAACCTGCAATCAATATGATTATTATATAGGGTATAAAAAGTCTGCTTATCTTTATCATTAAATACTCCTAATCAATTTTTAAATGCACTCTCTTCAAAGTAATCTAGTGGGTTCTTGCACTGCCCCATATAAATTATTTCAAAATGTAAATGTGGTGCTGTAGATCTTCCTGTATTACCGCTTTCAGCTATGTACTCACCTTTCTTAATTTTCTCTCCCTTCTTAACCATAATGTTGCTTAAATGAGCATATTTAGTCTCTATGCCTTTTCCATGATCCATAATTATATATTTACCTAGTAGCTTATCCTCTTTACATTCCTTTACTATTCCATCTCCTGAAGCTTTAATTTTTGTATTCTCTTTAGCATCTATATCTATGCCTGTATGCTCACTTTTTTCTCCTGTAAATGGATCTTTCCTCATACCAAAACCTGAAGTTATTTCCCCTTTTACTGGTGGGATAAAGTTATCCTTTATAATATCTTCTAATTTTTTTGCCTTAGTTAACTTAATTTTTATAGATTCAAACTTTTTTTCTGTAGATTTCTTTATTTCTTCTATATCCGTACTTTTTATTTTATTGTAAATATATTTATAATCATAATTTTTACTCACTATGCCTTTAGAATAATTGTATACTGCTGCAGTTTGAGGAGTATGAACATATTTGCAAAATAGTACCATAAGAAATAATACAGCTACCCCTATAAGGTCCCTTAAAATTCTATTCATAAAATAGTTAGAACCATATATATTTTTTTCCTTATTGGTATCAAAAGAATCCTTAGTAAAATAAGACTTGTAAGGATCTGCATTTCTTCTTTTTTGAAACATTTTCTCATAATAGCTTTCATATTGTGAATTGTAACTACCCAAGACAGTTCCCCTCTCATTTTTATAATTGCTATATATTAAATATATTAATAAATGCATAAATTATTACATAACCCATAACAATTTTTAAACAATAAAAAAATAGTTGTTAATAAAAAATATATCTTAAATAAGACTTACTTTTCATTAACAGCTATTTATATACTGATAATTTTTATAAACTTTTACTCTCTATTTCTTAATGCTTTTATCATAACTTCTGCAGAACCTAAGTTGGTTGCAACAGGTATACAGTGTACATCGCATAATCTTAAAAGTGCTGTAACATCAGGTTCATGAGGCTGTGCTGTAAGAGGATCTCTTAAAAATATCACAAGATCCATATTGCCTTCTGCTATTTTAGATCCTATCTGCTGATCACCGCCCAAAGGTCCAGATAAAAATCTATGAACTTTAAGTCCTACTATTTCGCTTATAAGCCTTCCTGTGGTACCTGTAGCAAAGAGTTCATGCTGCGTAAAAACATCTTCATACCTTCTTACAAAGTCTATGATATCATCCTTTTTTTTGTCATGAGCTATAAGTGCTATTCTCATTTATAAAGCCTCCCTATATATTAAAAGTTAATCTTTTTTCTTCTCATACCCACATTTAATACTAAAGCTAAAGATATAAAATTAGTTAAAAGGGAACTTCCCCCATAGCTTACTAAAGGCAAAGTTATACCTGTTATAGGCATAATTCCTATAGTCATACCTATATTTTGAAGAATAGAAAATAAAAAAGTTGATACAAATCCTGCACATATTATACTTCCAAATATATCTTTAGAGCTCTTAGCAATATTAATTGCTCTGTATATTAATATTGCATAAAGCATTAGTAAAAAAATTGCTCCAATAAATCCAAGTTGTTCTCCTATGGAAGAAAATATAAAATCTGTATGGATCTCTGGAACAAATTGAGATACATAACTAGAAGCATCATCAGGTTTTAAATGTATTCCTGTACCAAGAATTCCACCAGAACCTATACCTATTTTAGACTGTATAAGCTGCAGATTTTGCCCTAAAGGGTCTGCTTCTGGATTAATAAAAGAAGTAATTCTTCTTTTCCAATAAGGCTTCATAAGTTCTGAATTCCATAGTAATGCTATACTAGTGATTACCCCTGCTATTCCCCATATTATAACTTTCATATTTAGTCCAGCCATAAAGAATATACCTAAAGTTATAAAGAAACATACCATGGTCATACCCATATCAGGCTGCACCACAATCAAAATCATAGGCACTACTGCATAAAATGCTAAAGTAAAAAAGTTTTTAGGATCGTTTATGTTTCCTTCCATGTCTTCCATTTTTTTTGCTAGCATTATTATCATGGCTAGTTTAGCAAATTCTGCTGGCTGAATAGCTCTAGTTCCAATGGCTATCCATCCTCTAGCTCCCTTTACCACAGTACCTGCCACTCTAGTAAATAGAAGCAGTGCTATGGAAGCCCAATATATTATAGGAGCATATCTTTGAATAACAGTATAATCCATAAGTAAAATTACATAGGTCATAACTAAACACAAAACAAGCCAAATAAGCTGTAATTTTAAATAGTATATGCCATATTTTCCCCTAGTAACGCTATATATATTAATAGCACCATATAATATTATTATAATAGAAACAATAATTATTCCAAAATCCAACTCTTTTAATAATTTTGAATCAAGCTTTAATTTATTAAGCATAAATTATCCCTCCAGCATAACGAATCAAAGTAAGTATAACATAAATATCAATAATATATATATACTATACACGAAAATTCACAATGATTTTACTTAAACATCATAAAAAGCAGAGGGTATTATATAAATATTCATAAAACTACAAATTTACCTTTCTTTTATCTTTTTAATAGGTATATTTGCTATAAGAGCTGGTGCATTACCTTCACTTTCATCTGTAGAGGTAATAGCTATTTCTACATCTGTACTATCTATTTCTACATACCTTGTTATTACTTCTAATATTTCACTTTTTATCATTTCGAGAAGCTGTGGAGACAGATCACCTCTGTCATGAATTAGGATAAGTTTTAATCTGTCTTTTGCTACTTCCTTAGAAGAAGTCTTTTTTGAAAAAAAGTTAAAGAAATCCATAACCTAATCCTCCTACTTTATTTTAAATAGCTTTTTTAATGAATTAAAAAAGCCTGACTCTGAAGTACTTAAGTCTAATAATGGCACCTCTTCTCCTATAATCCTTTTTGCTATATTTCTAAAGGCTTGACCTGAAATAGCTTTTTCATCTAATACTATAGGCTCTCCCTTATTAGTAGAAATAGTTATATTCCTGTCATCAGGAACTACTCCTATCAATTTTACAGACAAAGTTTCTATTATGTCATTTATATCAAGCATATCTCCTTTCTTTGTCATTTCATAATTTAGTCTATTTACAATTAATTCATGTTTATCTAATCCTTTAGCATCCAATTTGCCTATAACTCTATCCGCATCTCTCACTGAAGTTATTTCAGGATTTACAACTATGATAGCCCTATCCGCTCCAACTATTGCATTTTCAAACCCCTGCTCAATGCCTGCAGGGCAATCAATTACTACATAATCAAATTCTTCTTTCAATTCATTTACCAAAGCCAGCATTTCTTGTGAACTGATATCACTTTTATCTCTAGTTTGAGCTGTGGGAAGCAAAAATAGATTTGGAAATCTTTTGTCTTTTATAAGAGCTTGTTTTAGTCTACATCTTTCTTCAATAGCATCTAACATAGTATATACAATTCTATTTTCTAATCCCATTAATACATCTAAGTTTCTTAATCCTGTATCTCCATCTACTAAAACTACTTTTTTCCCCATAGCAGCAAGAGCTGTTCCAATATTAGCCGTAGTTGTGGTTTTTCCTACTCCACCTTTACCTGAAGTTATAACTATAGCTTCTCCCATATTAATATACCTCCAACTTTATATTATAATCATTAATATATGTATTTATTTGGCAAATAAGGTTCTACTATTATAGCCCCATCCTTTACCTTTGCAACTTCTGGATATTGAGGCTTTAAACCATCTTCTGGGGATCTAGTGATAAGTTCTCCTATCTGAAGAATTTCTGGTTGAAGAATGAAAGCTGCTATTAACGCTCTATCATTTCCTCCTACCCCAGCTCTAACTTGCCCTCTTAGGCTTCCAAGCACTATCACATTTCCTCCTGCCTGAACTTCTGCTCCATGGTTCACGTCACCTATTATCACTATATTTCCTGAATAGTTTATGCATTGACCGCTTCTAATGGTCTTTCTTATAAATTTTGTTCTTCCCTCATAAACTCCAGAAAATACTTTATTCCCTTTTTCTTCTTTTTCCTCAAATATACAATCTTTTATCATAATTTCTTCAAAAAGCACATCTTTTAATCTTTTTGCCTGTTTTTCATCTATAGTTTTTAAATTAGTAGTTATTTTTAATGTACATCCTTTATAAAATTTCTTTCCTTTTGAAAGCTTTTCTAAAAGAGCATCCAACATGTCATCAAAATCTCTGAATTTATCCATATTAATAATGGCATTTAGTCCTTCTTTATTACCTTTTATTATGATTTTCTCTTCATTCATATCAAACCTCCACTAGGCATAAGACGTACTTTATTATATTTCAACAAATACAAAATAAAATCCTTCTAAATATAAATTAAATTATATAAAATTTTTCATAATAAAAGCGAGTTCTGATATTTGAGCAAATTAGAACTCGCTTTTATACTATTTTACTTATCTAACTTATAATCATATTGAAATTGATAATTAGGACTTATCTGCAATATTCTTTCTCTAAAATACTTTTCATAAATAGCTTTAACTACATTTGCTCCAAAATATCCATGACCACCATCATAAATAGCTACAGTAACAGCTATTTCTGGTTTGTCATAAGGTGCAAAACCTACATAAACTCCATAAGCTGCACGGCCTATTTTTTCCTGCTCACCCTTTTCTTTATAAGTTGCTGTTCCTGTCTTACCTCCAGAAGCAATAGGGAAATTACCAAATACAATCTTAGCTGTTCCGGTTTCATCAACCTTTCTCATTCCTTCTTTTACTGTATCTACAGTACTCTGTTTTAAATTTATTTTTGATAAAACTTCAGGCTTCATGTCTTCTACTACATTACCATTGGCATCAAGTATCTTATCCACAAGTCTTGTTCTATATCTAGTTCCTCCATTTACAAGAGTAGAAATATAATTGGTAAGTTGTAGTGGAGTAAATTGATCCATACCCTGTCCAATAGAAGCATCGGTAACATTAGCAGGTGTAGTTATTTCAGTTCTCTTATCAAAGTAAACAAAATTTGCTACCGAATAACATATAGCATTTATATCGGTTTTTGAATACATATTCTTTTTTTCTTCAGGCAATAATCCTATAAACTTTTGAAATTTCACTTGCATCTCTTCATACATTTCATTAAAAAGTTTTGATTTTTCGGCATCATCAAAATCTTTCATAAGTTTTTCCCTTACAGAAGCTTTTATATCTGCCTTTATAGCTGCTAGTTCCTCTGAATCCTCACTATTTTTACTTATATCTATAGAAGTAAATTTATTCCCTTTAGAGGAAATACCGCTATTTAACATATCTACCAAGTTAAAAGAAGATAATGTAGCTACTAACTGTTTTGCATAACCATAGTTAAATACCTGTCCTGAGGTATCTTCTGAAATTTCAATACCTGTAGTAGATTTTACTTTGCTGTTTGGATCCTTGCCTAAGCCAAATTTCCAGGCATATTCAGCCAATTTATCTAGACCAGCACCTTTATAAAGTCTATAACCTACTTCATAAAAGAAATAGTTACAAGAATACTCTAATGCCTGTTTTACATCTAAATTACCATGGGAACCTCTCTTTTCATTATACCAATCACAGGCACCCTGATAAGATTTAAAACCTTCATATTTATTGAATATACCTTCATCATATATCTTTGTATACTGATCTATAACTCCTTCTTCAAGTCCAGCTACAGCTGTTAGTGGTTTAAATGTAGATCCTGGAGGTATTGACCCCATAGTAGCATAATTATAAAATGGTTTAGGATATATATTAAATTTATCATCTCTTAATTTGCTATTTTTATTTTTAGGATCTGATAGAGGAAATATATCATCTACACTTACGCTTAATCCTCTATTTTTTATATATTCTTTCCCAAAAGCCTCTAAATCCGGTGTAAAATATTGTTTAATAAGTTCTGGAGTCAATCTTCCCGGCACTGAAAAAACATTAGGATCATAACCAGGTTTACTTACCATAGCAAGTATAGCGCCAGTATTTACATCTTCTACCACCACTGCTCCTCTAGTAGCATTTCCTGTATCTAATTTTTCATTAGCATGAAACCTATTGGTAGTTTGAAGATCCTTTAATGTATCTTCTAAGGCCTTTTCTGCCACATACTGAAGTTCTTTGTCTATAGTAAGCTTTATATTTTGACCAGGAGAAGGTTCAAGCTTGAAAAGCTCATCAGTTTTTCTTCCATACTGATTTACTTTTACAGTAGTTCCTCCCTTAGAACCTCTTAATCTATCCTCAAAAGCAGATTCTATTCCTGATTTTCCTATATAATCTGTAGAAATATCATAACCTCTTTCTTCATACTTATCTTTCTGTCCACTGTCTATAGCACCAATATAACCTATAACTGAAGATGCTAAGTCATTGTAAGGATAACTCCTTATAGGTTGAATTGTCACATCTATACCTGGAAGCTCATTAAGTTTTTGCAAAAATATAAAGGCATTGTCTCTCTTAAGATTATTAGCTATTACCACAGGATTAAATCCTGAAAAGGTCTGCATTTTTATTGCATCTTTCACTAACATAAATCTTCTTATATCTTCTAAAGAATACTTTTTTAGAAGCATGTTTGTTATATCTTTTCCTGTAGGTTTGCTATCAAGAAGAGCTTTCTCCTGCTCTTTAGAATACCCTAATAACTTATATAGCTGATAGCTTTTATCCTTTACTAGTGTATAAAAAACATCTTCTGCAGATATATTTAACAGTTCTTCATCTACCTTTTTTTGCTGATCTACAGTGAGCTCTGTATCATCTTTACGCTTTGGATAAAGATGATTGATCACCTTTTCCTCAAAACCCCTATCCTTTTTAAATCTTAATTCCATATATCTTAAAGCATCTGGATCAGAAGTATTAAATTCAAATCTAAAAGGATTCACTTTAAGAGCAAAACCATCCTGCAGCTTTTCTCCCTGTTCATCTAGCATCTTAAAAGTCTTAGACATGGTAGTGAAAAAATCTTTTTTGCTTTCATCAGTTTCCATGAAAACTAAGACATAGCTTTGAATACTGGTAGCTAAAACTGCTCCGTTTTTATCCAATATATTACCTCTCGGTGCAGGCTCTGGTATCTGCCTTACAGATTTATTATTTGCCTGTTCTTTATTATCTTCATATTTTACTATTTGAAGATAGGCTAACCTGGATAATATAGCTGTAAATATGATAACCATAATAATTAAGGTAGCTGTATATCGACTAAATTCTTTTCTTTTTTTCATATCATCACCCTAATATTAGAAATTCCATTCTTTTTTCATATAGTTTTTTTGACAGAGTTTATATACCTTTTTGTACATAAAAATAGTTAAAATCATAGAATATAAACTTACATAGAATGAGCTATAAATATCCATTTTAGTTCCTGTAATATAAAGTATCACAAATATCATTATGCATTTTAAAAAGCATAAAAAAAACAAGGAAATAACTGGAATAAATTTTTTATCCTTAAATATGTTTTCACCAATTTTTGATGCAATAAGACAAACTATCATATTAGTAAAAGTATTAATCCCAAATCCATTAAAAAAGTATATATCCTGAAGTAATCCTGAAAAAATACCTATCCATAAAGCATCCCAAGAGTCAGTTATTATGGAATAACAGATGACAAAGATTAATAAAATACTTGGATAAAAGCCTTTAATAGCTAAAAATGGCATTAAGCTATGATCAATTATAAAAAAAAGCATACACAATAAAAGTAAAACAATTCTTTTCATTTTTTCACCCTCATATTAATATTTTACTTCATCGCTGTTATTATTGTCTTTAGGTATAACTACAAATAATTCTTCTAATTTATTAAAATCTACATAGGGTTCTATAAGGGCATTCTTGCTGACTTTTCCTTTATCTTCTTCTACAGCTATAACTTTCCCTATCTTTATCTCTTTAGGATAAAATCTGCCTAGTCCTGAAGTCAATATTACATCTCCTTCTTTAATTTGAGATTCTATAGGCAGATAATATACCTTTGCTAACATCCTATTATTGCTGTCTTTAAATCCCTTTACTATACCAGTGGTTTCTCTTGTGCTTTCTACAAGAGCATGTACCCCTATATTTTCATTGAGTAAAGTCTGTACAATAGACCAATCTTTGGATACAGAAGTTACTTGTCCTACCAATCCTTTGGAGGTTATAACAACCATACCAACTTTAAGTCCATCTTTTTTCCCTTTATCTATAGTATACCCATCTATAATGCCTTCTCCGCTTTTATTTATTATGTGACAACCTTTATAGTCATAGTCTAGCCTTTGATTTTTAAAATCCAACATTTCCCTCAATCTATTATTTTCATTTTTTAAGGAATCATATTCTATAGCTTTTGATTCTAATTCATTATTTTTTGCTCTTAATTCTTCATTTTCTTTTTTTACCTGAGAAAAATTTAAAGCAAAATCAATAAAGTCTCTTATTCCATCATTTATATTGTAAAAAACTTTCTGTACTGGGTTTAAAGCTACCCCTACACCATTTTCTACTATGCTCTTATTTTCCCTCTTGATACTGTAAGCAATTAAGCTTAAAAATGCAACTGACAGAACTACTACAGTTACTGCCAGTTTATTTTTAAAGAATTTCATAAGCTATCCCCTTTGTCCGCTTATCTTATCAAAATTGTCTAAAGCCTTTCCAGCTCCTAAAGCAACACAGTCAAGAGGGGACTCTGCTATGTGTACAGGCATATGAGTTTCATGATTTATGAGTAAATCAATTCCTCTTAATAAAGCTCCTCCTCCAGCTAGCATTATTCCCTTATCCATTATATCTGCTGCTAGCTCTGGTGGAGTCTTTTCTAGGGTAGTTTTTATTGAATCTATTATAGCTGCCACAGGCTCTTTTAATGCCTCTCTTATCTGTACTTCACTGATTTCTATAGTTTTTGGAAGACCAGTTATTAAATCTCTTCCTTTTATATCCATAGTCTTTTCTTCTTCATCTGTTTTAAACGCAGATCCAAGCTCCATCTTTACAGTTTCTGAAGTTCTTTCTCCTATCATTAAATTATATTCTTTCTTTATATAACTTACTATTGCTTGATCTAACTCATCTCCAGCTATCCTTAAAGACTTGCTTGTTACTATACCGCCTAGAGATATCACTGCAACTTCTGTGGTTCCTCCACCAATATCTACAATCATACTTCCTGTTGGCTCATCTACGGGAAGCCCTGCCCCTATAGCTGCAGCCATAGGCTCTTCCATAAGAACTACTTCTCTTGCACCTGCCTGTTTAGTAGCTTCCTCTATAGCTCTTCTTTCTACTTCTGTTACCCCTGATGGAAAACATACTATTATTCTAGGACTTGCAAAAGCACTCTTAGAAGTTATTTTTTCTATAAATTTTTTGAGCATAGTCTGTGTTATATCAAAGTCTGCAATAACCCCATCCTTCATGGGCCTTATTGCCACTATATTTCCTGGTGTTCTTCCTATCATCTGTTTAGCTTCTGCGCCTACTGCTAAAGGCTTTTTAGTCATATTATTGATTGCTACTACGGAAGGCTCTCTTAAAACTATACCTTTGCCTTTTACATAAACCAATGTATTAGCTGTACCTAAATCTATTCCCATGTCCTTTGTTATTCCAAATAATCCCATTTACTTGAATTCTCCTTTCAAATTTCATACTATTCCTTTTTCTTTTAAACTGACAAATACACCATCACCTACTATGATATGATCCAAAACATCAATGCCAATAATTTTACCACACTCTTTCAATCTATTGGTTATATTTATATCTTCACTGCTTGGAGATGGGTCTCCTGAAGGATGGTTGTGACATATTATTATTGAAGAACTGCTTCTTTTAATAGCTTCTTTAAATACTTCTCTAGGATGAACTATAGAAGAATTTAAACTACCCATAGAAACATTTTTAGCACCTATTACTATATTTTTTGTATTTAAAAATATAATTTTAAGAATTTCTTGTTTTAGTTCTCTCATCTCTTGCATTACAATATCCGCAGCATCCTTAGGTGAACATATTTTATAATCTCCACCAGACTTATAGCTTCTAAATCTTTTGGATAGTTCAGACACAGCTAAAAGCTTCGAGGCTTTAGCTTCCTTTATCCCTTCAAGCTCCATGAGTTCTTCTGCAGTACAATCCAAAAGGCCATTTAATCCTCCATATTCCTTAAGTATCCTATTACATAAACATAGTACATTTTCTTTCGAAGTACCACATCTTAATATTAGTGAAAGAAGTTCTGCATTAGATAAAGTTTGTGCTCCATATCTTAATAGCTTTTCTTGAGGTCTTTCGTTTTTGGGTA
Organism: uncultured Clostridiaceae bacterium; assembly: GCA_946405135.1. GTDB lineage: Bacteria > Bacillota > Clostridia > Clostridiales > Clostridiaceae > CAMJGD01. Next base: position 203,360 of record CAMJGD010000002.1, read on the forward strand.
AATCCATAACTCTTATATTATCTTGCATTTATATAGCTCCTTTTTATGAATTTACCCCCCATCCATAAAATAATTATATGTAATTAAAATTTTTAAGCATAGTTTTAAGCCTATTTATCGGGAGTCCTACTACATTATAATAGCAACCCTTAATCTCTTCAACAAAAATGCCTCCATACCCTTGTATGCCATAGGCCCCAGCCTTATCCATAGGCTCAGAAGTTGCTATATATTTTAGTATCTCTTCAGAGTCAATTTCAGAAAATTTTACATAAGTACACACTGAATCAGATAATATATTATGAGACTCAGTATTTATTATAGTAATTCCTGAAAATACCTGATGAACGTCTCCGCTCAATGCTTTAAGCATATTATAGGCATCTTTTTCATCTTTAGGCTTTCCCATAACTTTTCCTCTATGAGCAACTATGGTATCACAGCCTACTATTATTGAATCTTTTCCTTCTTTAAATGCTACATTTTCCGCTTTTCCTCTTGAAAGCTCCATTACATATTTTGAAAAGTCTCCATGAAACTTTACTGAATTCTCATCAAAATCGCTTACTACTACTTCAAATTCATCTACCACTCTTTTCATAAGCTCATGTCTTCTTTCTGAAGCTGAAGCTAAGATTATTTTCAAGCTCTATCACTTCCTAGTATTTTCTGTATAATATTATTGCCAATATTATGCCAAATATAGACATAATATTGAAATTAATTTTTATACCTAAAACAATGTCTAAAATTTTCATGTTAATATTTATAGGGGTTGGTGTTCCTATAGTATATACGTTTTTTAAAAATTGTAGTGACCTGATTTCATTTCCTAAAAAATCTCCTACCATATTTCCAAGTATAGCACCAATAAAAACAATAAAAATAAAGAAAGCTTTACTCTTATTCGCACCTCTCAAAAGAACTCACCACCCACTTATACATATTATATAGTTTAACATTTAATAAAAGCTTAAACAAGTATATTTAATTTATTTAAAAAAATTTTAAGATTTTTAAGTTTATATAAAAAAAAGCAGCCCTAAGGCCGCTTTCTTGCTTACTTTTTCATCTTAACTAAAAATCCATATAATGAATTATAATAGGTTTCTAACTTGTCTTTTTGTATCTCCTCTGGCAGCTTCAATGTATAATCCTTTATCTGTTCTAAAAGTGCATAATTTTCACTTTTACTATCTACCTTTTCTAACGAGTTTACCCATTTTTTAAGTTCATCGGTTTTTATAGATTTTACATTCTTATCTCCAAATTTATTTAGTATCTTTATATTAGCATTTAGTATCTCCGCAATTTCAGAATCACATAGATCATTTTTTACTACTTGAAAAGAAGTTCTAATATTATTAAATCCTTTTTCACTTAATTTATTTGATATGTCCTCTGCCATTTTATCTTCACAAAATATTCCAACTACAACTTTTATCTTATCATTATCATTAATAAGGTAACTTTCAAATTCCTTATTTAACTTATTTTTAAGATCTAACGCATTTTCTTTTTCTTTAAAATAACCACACTGTACCATGGTAAATTTAACAATTTCTATAGTACTATCATTTTCTTTGGGAACTTTTTTAACATTATCTTTATTTTCATTGTTTATAACTGGATTATTTTTTATAAAGATTTCTGATAAAACTTTACCTAAACCTAAAGAAAAGCATAAAACCACTATTAAAACCACAGGGAGCATCCATGTCCTACCTTTTTTTCTTCCTCTATCATATCTGGTGTATTTCATTTTTATCACCCCATACTTTTATTAGACTATGTTTTTATCCATCAGTTTTATTCCAAGGTAAACCCTAGATAAAACAAAATACTATTATTTTAAAGCATAGCCTCATATTAAAATATTATTTTCTTAAAGGGCGATTTAGAATAAAAATAACACGACATACTTTGTAACTATAATATAAAAACTAATTTCTATTTAATTTTTAGCTTATACTTTTTTGAAGCACTATCATATCTTTAGGCTCCTTTTCTATTTGAAAAAAATCTTTTGCCACTCTTATAGCCTTAAAACCATTATAATTCCAAAAATTTAATCCTTCTTTATTACCTTCCATAACTACTGCTGAAAAATAATTTATAGAAAGATTTTGAGAAAAATAGTGTAAAATACTATTTAGAATTTTAGTTCCTAGTCCACTTTTTCTATAATCTTTATCTATCATAAAATACCATATGATGAGTTCACTATCTTTTTTAAATTCTACCCTTCCTTTAAATATGCCAATTATATTGTTATTTTTTTCCATCTTTAAAAACAGTTCATTGTCACTCATGTAATACTCTAAAAATCTTTCAAAAAAATCTTCAAATGGAAGTGGCCTTTTATTAAAACTTTCATCTATATCTTCTTGAGAATTTATCCATTGCTGTATAGTTATAAGATCTTCTTTATCTATGCTTGAAATTTTTATATCATCAAATTGAAGTTCCATAACGAACATATAATCACCTCATCAGATAAAATATATTCTACATTCTTGTTTAATTTCCTTTAATACACCTAGAAAAACATTTTCACTTACATGTTAAAATATGTTATCATAGTTATATAAATTAACTAGGTGGTGATATGCATGTTTCAAGTATCTAAAACAAAACAATATAAAAATTTATTGATTTTCAAATTTAATAATTTTGAGCTAGATTATCCTAAAGAAATAAAAAGTGTACTAAAGTATTCTAAAAATAAGGGAGATTCTGAAGAAATAGAATGCCTAAATACCCTTGGAACTTCATCTTATGAATGTATCTACATTTTAGGTTTAGGCCCTACAGAAGAATTCAACAATATAAAACTTTTTAATTGTTTAGGCATGTTTCTAAGGCAATTTAAAAATACCATTGAAGAATTAGATATACTTGACAACTTTAATGAGGATGTAGGTTACACCCTAGGAGAAGCTTTAGTTATATCCCTATATAAATATGAAGGCATTAAAAATACTGTAACTAATATAAAACTTACAAACATAAATTTTATATCTGACTTTGAACAATCGATAATGAAAGGATTACAAACAGCTTCCATAATAAATAAAGCTAGGCAGCTCATAAATAAACCTTCTAATGTTGTAACTCCCAAATATATAGTAAGTCAGGCAGAAATAGCAGCAAAAAATAGCAAAATGGATATAGAAGTTTTAGACAAATTTTCTTTGGAACAGATGGGTATGGGCGGTATATTATCTGTATCAAAAGGAAGTATACAAGAACCCTTCCTCATAGTTATGCAGTATTTTGGTGATGAAAATTCCAAAGACATATATGCCATAATAGGCAAAGGAGTAACTTTTGACAGTGGTGGAATAACATTAAAAACAGGAAAAGGCATGGAAAAAATGATAAATGATATGTCTGGAGCTGCAATAACCTTATCTACCATTGAAGCCATAGCAACACTAAAACCTAAAAAAAATGTAATAGCACTCATACCTGTAGTAGAAAATATGCCTTCCAGTAATGCTTATAAACCTGGGGACGTAATTACAACTTACAGTGGAAAAACTGTAGAAGTTATATCTACTGATGCAGAAGGCAGACTTATACTATGTGATGCTATAACCTATGCCAAGGAGTTAGGAGCGAACTACATAATTGATATTGCTACATTAACAGGCTCTTGTGCTAATTTTCTTGGAGATATAAACATAGGACTATTTTCCACTTCTAATGAGCTTTCTTTTATGCTCACAAGAAGTGGAAGAGAAATAGGGGAGTACTTATGGAGATTTCCAAATAACGATGAATATCTAGAGCAGCTAAAAACTGACAATGCAGATTTAAGAAATACAGGTACTTCTTGCGGTGCCATAGTTGCAGGGAAATTTCTTGAAAGCTTTGCAGAAGATGTAGCTTTTGCTCATTTGGACATAGCTGGTTCAGCCTGCTATTCATCTCCTAAATATGCATATGAAAAAGGTGCTAATGCAATTCCCTGCAGAACATTAATAAACTTTTTAACAAAGTAAAATCAATACAATACAAGGCAAAGGATATTTCTTTTGCCTTTTACTATATACTATATACTAAACTTTATTATACGAGGAGGAAATAAAATGTCTGTTATTGAAGCACAAAATATTTCTTTTAGTGATAATGGTAAAGAAATTATAAATAACATATCTTTCAAAGTAGAAGAAAAAGATTATATATCCATAGTTGGTCCTTCAGGTAGTGGCAAAAGCACTGTACTTAAGCTCATAGCTCATCTTATTTCTCCAGACCAGGGAACCTTGTACTTTAAAGGTAAAGAGTTTACCAAATACTCCCCTTATGACCTTAGAAAAAATGTATCTTACTGCTTTCAAACCCCTAAACTTTTTGGAAATACCGTAATGGATAACATAAATTTTCCTTTCAGTATTAGACATAAAAACATAGACCTGAATAGAGTAAATACTCTTTTAAATACATTTGGTTTTGACAATAGTATACTAGATAAATCCATTGTAAATCTATCTGGTGGTGAAAAGCAAAGAATTGCCCTTATAAGAAATTTAATTTTTAAACCAGATGTACTCCTTTTAGATGAAGTAACTTCAGCTTTAGACAATGACAATACCCTTATAGTAGAAAAAGTGATTAAAAAATTAAATAAAGAAGGTATAACCATATTATGGGTTACTCATAATGTAGAACAAAGTTTAAGAAATGCAAACAAAATAATGACCATAGAATATGGGAAAATAAAGAGTTTGGAGGTCTTAAAATGAATGCAGCTACTAACACATTAAATATAACTTCTTTGCTATTTGCATCTTCATTGGTGTTTATATCACTATTATTATCTTATTCTCAGAAACTTGGACTTGAAAAAGACACTATCATAGGTGTGGTACGAGCTATTATCCAGCTAACCATAGTGGGTTATGCTCTAGATTACATATTTGGACTTAAAAATCCTATATTTACAACTTTTCTTATAATTTTCATGATATTTAATGCGGCAGTAAATGCAAATAAAAGAGGAAAAGGCATTAAAAATGGACTTTTGATTTCTTTTGTTTCTATTGCCTGTGGCACTTCAATTACATTACTGATACTTGTTATATCTGGTGCAATAAAATATGAACCCTACTCTATAATCCCTATAAGTGGCATGATAATAAGCAATGCCATGGTAGCTATTGGATTGTGCTATAAACAGCTTAATCTTAACTTTAAAGATAGAAGAGAAGAAATAGAAACAAAGTTAGCTTTGGGAGCAGAAATATTACCATCCTCCATTGATATAATTAGAGATGCTATGAAAACAGGTATGATACCAACTATCGATTCTGCCAAAACCCTAGGTATAGTATCCTTACCCGGCATGATGACCGGCCTTATCCTGGCAGGTACTTCTCCTATAGAGGCCATCAAATTTCAGATAATGGTTACATTTATGTTGCTCTCAACTACTGCTATTTCTGCATTTATTGCTTGTTTTCTATCCTATAAATCCTTCTTTAATGAAAGAAAACAATTAGTATTATAGTAAAAGCAGTGTCCTAAACACATAAATTATTTAGGACACTGTTTTATTTTTATTCTCTAACAATATATATGTTGCTATTTTTTATAAGCTCTAAATGCTTTAATATGCTTTTTACATTATAATTGTAAACAATATTTTCATCATCACTTAAAGAACCCTCTCCTTGATTATAGTAACAATTGTCACATTGAAATACTCTGTTAAACTCTTCTATGTTTTCCTCATCTAAAAGATAAGACACATTTAAAGTACTTATCATTTCCATATAAATTACTATCTTCTTGATTTCATCTAAAAATTCCACATATTCCTTCATATTTGACCCATTGTATCTAAATGTGGAAAATTCTTCATCACAAGCCTTTATTAAATCTTCTAACTTAACCATAGACTTTTTTATTGCATTTAAATTTTCACTATCTAAATCAGGATTTGTAATCTGTTCCTTAGCTACATCAAATATTTTAGATTTAATATTTAAATATTCATTATGCAATTTTTCATTAATTTTAGGAGGATATATGGTGTAATTTACCACTATGGATACTACAATCCCTAATAAAGTATCTAATGCTCTTACTATGCTATATTCTAAAGGATTTCTGCCATTTAAATTTACCATGATTATACAAAACACAGTACAAGCGATAGTTATAGACTTTTTCCACTTAAATTGATTACACAAAGCTATTACAATAACTATACCCAAACCCGCTAAGAGTGCATTTCCTGGTCTTATCAGTGAAAATATTAGTCCAACTAAAGCACCAAGTATAGTACCAAGCATTCTGTTAAGGCCAGCTCTATAGGAATAAGACACAGTATTCTCCATAGATATTACAGCAGCTATACAGGCATAAAAGGCAGTAGTAACATTGAAGAGTTTAGAAATAATTATGCATAGGGTTACGGCTAAGGCTGTTTTTATGGTCCTCATTCCTATCTTCAAAAAATCACCTACTAAAAGCTTTTTTATTTATAATTATTATATATAGAATCCTGATTTTTTTCAAATTTATTGATACTAACCTTAGTATAAAATTCCTTTAAAATTTAAATGCAAAAAAATAGTTGCCTGAGTACTAGCGATTAAAAGACGCTAATACTCAGGCAACTCCTTAATAAAGGTTAAAGCAATCTATTATAGATTAGCTTCTCCTTCTTTCCAATTTGCTGCACACATTCCGCCTGTCTGCAATGCCTTTAAAACTCTTAATGTTTCATCTACATTTCTTCCTACATTTAAATCATGTACTACAGAATACTTAACATCTCCATCGGGATCTATTATAAATAATCCTCTAAGAGCTATGCCTTCTTCTTCAATAAATATTCCATAATCTTTTGCTACTTCATATTTTTTATCTGAAGCTATTGGAAATTTTATTTTACCTAATCCGCCTTCTTCTTTCTTTTGATTTATCCAAGCTTGGTGTGAATACTCGCTATCACAACTTACCGCTAATACCTCTGCTCCAACTTTTTTAAAGTCTTCATATCTATCGCTAAATGCAGTGATTTCTGTTGGGCATACAAAAGTAAAATCAAGTGGATAGAAGAACATTACAAGCCATTTTCCCTTATAGTCTTCTGACTTTACCTGTACAAAGTCGCTGCCATCTCCTTTTACTGCATTCATATTAAAAGCTGGCGCTTGTTTTCCTACTAATCTTTCCATTATAAATTCCTCCTAAAATTTTATTTTATTTATGATAGGTTTTTAAGTGCATCATCTATGGCATACTTATTAAAACCTAATATTATCTTTCCATCAATATTTATAACTGGTACAGATTGCTGACCAGAAAGTTCTATCATCTCTGCCCTTTGCTGTTTATCTTCTACTACATTTATGTTTTCATACTCCACATTTTTCATTTCCAAATAAGTCTTTACTTTTTTGCAATAAGGGCAATTGGGAGTAGTATATATCTTAACCATCTTTATTCCTCCTTTTTTCTACTATATATCTTTCAGCCATAAGTGCAGCTACAGTTCCATCACTAACTGCAGTAGTCAATTGTCTAAAAACTTTATTTCTCACATCTCCTGCTGCAAATACACCTTTTACATTAGTTTCAGTGCTTTCTGGGGCATCTATATACCCCCATTTGTTTAATTTTATATAATCTTTATACATATCAGTTTTAGGTATCATGCCTATATATACAAAAACTGCACTGGCATTTATATTGTATTGCTCTTTAGTTTTCAAGTTTTCTACTATAACCCCTGCAAATTTTTCTTCACCAAAAGCATGTCTTACTTCTGTATCCCATATTATTTTTATTTTGGGATTCTTAAACAACTCTTCCTGTAGTCCTATTTCAGCTTGAAGGTGATCAAATTGATGTATCATAGTTATGCTTTTCCCATATTTTGATAAATATAGAGCTCCTTCTGCTGCCGTATTGCCTCCTCCTACCACTAATATATCTTTTCCATCATACATCTCTCCATCACAAAGCTCGCAATGATGAATTCCATTACCATGATATTTAGATTCTTCTGGGATAGGGAGACTTCTATATTGAGATCCTGTAGCAATTATCACTGTTTCTGGTTTGTATATATAATTTTCTGTTTCTATAATCTTTTCATCGTCTTTAAGTTTTACAGAAACAATATTATCAAATTCGTCTATACTTGCTCCTGCATTTAAAGCTTGATCATACATTTTATCAACAAGTTCCTGACCACCTATACTTATAAAGCCAGGATAGTTCTCTACCACATAGGAGGTTCTTATCTGTCCTCCTATAATATCACTTTCTAATACTATGAAATTTAATTTTGATCTTGCAGCATATATGGCAGAAGTTAATCCTGCAGGTCCAGACCCAATGATAACTAAATCTAATTCTTTTTCTATCTTATTCATATAACATCAACCTCATCGAATAATTTATCTTAATTAATAATAATTATTGTCTGTAACATTATGATAATACTTCTCATTTGAAATGTCAACACCTTTTTAATAGTATTCAAAATAAAAAAATTATTTCAAATACAACGCTGTATTGAAATAATTTTTTATATATGAAATCATCATATTACAATATATGTACTATTATTGCTACTATTAAAGTAAAAGCTAATATCTTATGGATTTTAAGCCAAGGTGCTTTTAACTTTTTATTAATGTAAGTACCATAAATTCCTAATAACACAACTGAAAACATTAGTATCATTGCAATAAGTCCTGTAATTAATAACCCTTTAAGAGTATACATTATAATAAAATGTGCTGTTAATGCTATAACTGCTATGATTCCAACTAGCTTATGATATTTAACTACATATTTCATTATAAATTTATACATACCTGCAGCTTTTTTATTAGTAAATTTCTTCAGATAATTTCTATTTATATACTTAAAAATGTAATTAAATAAAGCTATAGCATAACTTATAACTGTAATCCAACCTAAAAATTCTGCAAAATCTTTCATCTTGCTCTTCCTCTCTATACTAATTTAATTTAATTATAAAACTTTTTTTATAAGTTTTACAATAGATTAAATATTTTAAAAAAACTAAATGCTATTAAAATAGTATAGATAAACCCCATAAAACTTTGATAAAATTATATTAGATTTAAAATGAATTAAATTCATTTTAGGAGTGTATATTTATGAATATAAAAAATATTGATACTTACAAGAAAAAGGATATCTTAAAGGTATATGCCCAAACTGTCTATCACAATAAGTATAATTACTAAAGCCTTAAAAATTGTGCTCCTTTTTATAATTAACATTCAATAATTTTATAAATTGTGCTAATATTTATATGGCACTAATTTTAAGGGGGAGCATAAATGAAAAAAAGTCGAGGAATTTTTTATGCTGTAGCATCTTCTGCAGCTTTTGGTCTCATGCCCATTTTAGCAAAAATATCTTATAACTATGGTATGAATTCCATAACTTTAGGTTTTTTAAGATTCTTTTTTGCTTGGGTTATACTATTACCAATAATATTATTTAAAAATAAAAGTTTTAAACTCAGTAAAAAACATTTTTTAACAGTTGTAATCATAGGCATATTTACTTATGCTTCTACAACTCTCACCTTATTCTTATCCTATAAGTATATATCTGTAGGTCTTGCAACCACCATTCATTTTGTATATCCTATAGTGGTTACTCTTATATCTCTAATAGTTTTTAAAGAAACCATATATAAAGAAAAAATATTTGCTCTTTTGCTTTCCACTCTGGGTGTATATTTTCTAGTATATAATGGGGATATTAAACTTAATTTTCTTGGAGTATTTTATGCTATATTTTCAGGTATACTATATTCCATATACATAGTTAGTATAGACCATAGCAGTTTAAAGGAAATAGATAGTTTACTACTCACATTTTATCTATCTCTCATATCTTCCTTAACTCTTTTTATAGGAGGATACTTTACAGGAAACATAAATTTGAAATTAAATATGAAATGCTATATTGTAGCTCTAGCCTTAACTTTAATATCCACAGTAATAGCTATCACTGTTTTTCAAAAGGGCATAAAGATAATAGGCGCTTCCAATGCTTCCATATTAAGTACTTTTGAACCTATAGTAAGTATGATTTTGGGAGTAACACTTTTAAAAGAGCCTATATCTTTTAAAATAGTTATAGGCTGTATGATGATAATAGCCTCAGTGATTGTACTAACCCTATCTTATAAAAATAAAAATCTAGGAGAATAAACTTTTCCTAGATTTTTATTATTTTTTGCACTCATTAATAAACAAATTAAAAATCTGCTGCATATTTTCGTATTTTTTACCCATCATTTCAGGATGCCACTGCACCCCCATAACAAAACTTTCTGTGTTCCCTTCAATGGCTTCTATAACTCCATCTTTAGCCCTTGCTGTCACTTTAAAATTCGGTGATACTTCCTTTATAGCAAGGTGATGAAAACTATTTACTAAACATTCTTTACCTAATATCCCTTGTAAAATACTTTCTGAATCAATATCTATAGTATGAGTAGGCACATCATAATAAGAATCTTGATTATGTTTAATAAAACTATAAGAAGCATAACTTATATCTTGATAAAGTGTGCCTCCAAAAGCTACATTCAATATATGGTACCCTCTGCATATTCCCAATATAGGCATAGATTTTTTATAAGCCAGTTTTGCTAACTTAATATCAAAATCATCTCTTTCTGGCAGAATTTCACCCATAGAGACAAGTGGTTCTTCACCCCAGCATAGAGGACTTACATCATGCCCTCCCGTAAGTAATAATCCATGAACTTGTTCAAGCTGTTCTTTTAATATATCTTCCTTAGATGTTATAGGAAGAACCATAGGTATTCCACCTGCTCTCACTACACATTCTATATAATCATTACTTACATAACATCTCTTATACCCAGAAAAAATCCCATCCTGCTCTATAGTAATACTTCCCGATATTCCTATAACCGGCTTTGATACCCTTATCATAATCAAACTCCCCTTTAATACAGTTTATTTAATAAAATACTAAAAATAACATAAAAGACAAGGCTACACCTGTCTTTTATAGAAAATTTTCCATCCTTATAAAATTACTTTTTTATTAAATCACTGTTTTCTTTGGTCATATATTCTACTAGCTGCTTAAATATCTTTATATTTTTACCTCTCATATAAAGATACCCTAAAAGTGAACCTGCAAATCCACCAGTAGTTCCAGCTATTATGTCCCACATAGTATCATCTAAACTTCCTAGCTGTGCATTGGTTCCAAATATTTTATCAGATGAAAACTCAAATATTTCCCACATTCCTGCCATAGCTACCGCAAAAAAGAAAGCATAGCAGGCTATTAATAAGGGATTTATATTTTCATTCAAATCAAGTTTATTTAAAAGCAAATACATGGAAAAACCAATAATAGATAATATTATTCCTGATAGAGTATGGAGCATCATATCCCACCAAGGAAATTTAACATAAAAGCCATTCATTTTACCTAGAAACATGGACAAAAATATGAAAAATATAATAGAAAAATATAATGCCGATGGAATTTTTACTCTGCTTTTCTTTAAAATAAATTTAGGGAGCAAAAGTGTTATTAATGTAAGCATGGATGAAAAAAAACCTTCTGTGTTTTTTAAAAATATACTAAATATTACAGCTATAATTACTAATATAAAAAAAGTATATTCAAAAATTATGTCATAAGTAATTTTTTTTTGCTCTTTTATCATACTTGTGCTGACTACACCTATTTAGTCAGCTCTCACCTCCTTACATATTAGTTTTAATAAGTATACTATATAGTATATTTTATCATAATTTTTAGCATTAATAACCATGTTAACACTATGTTAATACTTTATTCACTTCTTTATAAAATACAAAAACTGATTAAAATAGTCTTTTTTGCTACTATATTCTTGGCATTAAAAAAGAGGCTTTAAAAGCCTCTTTTAATATGCAAAATAATATCACTAATCCAAAATACCGTTGCTCGTATTTTGACACCTATCTCTTCGATAGGTGGGTGTCCTCAACGATACTTACTCGTCCTTGCCGCTTATATGGGTCTTATAGGTCAATCCATATCTATATTTTGAACTCCCTAATACATGCTGTAGGTTCAAAACAAGAGCTTCACAAATATTTCAGATTTAGTATGCTATAAATATATCACCATTCACTTAGCTAGTCAATATATGATAACAAAAATCCTTTATTAAATTTAAGTAAGCAAAAGCATATTTATCCTCTTTTAATAGCTATTATCTTGTGATAAAAGTATTTACCATGTTGTTATATAATTTTACTATCCCCGTAAACTTTTCTTAGTTCCTCTTCGTATTTAAATAGAAGGAGGTAATTAAAATGAAAAAAAAGAAATTGCTAATTGCTGTTTTAATCTTTTGTATAATTGGTATTATATATGCATTATTACCTAATAAAAAAATAATTAATGAAATCATAAAAAAGCCATTTACCTCTAAGTTAATGGTTCCTGAGGAATATTCAAAAGTAGATAATAACAAAAATGGAGTACCAAACTGTATAGATATTGTAAATGGAGCAAGGAGAGAAGCTAAAAATAAAACTAAGTATAAAGACAGCTATTATGCAGGAGGTTATCCTCCTGAAGGTGAAGGAGTATGCACAGATGTCATATGGAGAGGTCTAAAAGAAGCTGGCATAGATTTTAAAAAACTTATGGATGAAGATATAAAGAAAAATACTAAAGATTATACAAGAATAGCTGGAAAACCTGATCCTAATATTGATTTTAGACGAGTGGTAAACCAAGATGTATTTTATAAAAAGTATTGTGAAAGCATAACCACAGAATTAAAAGAAGGAGATGTAGATAATCTTAAGCAATGGCAGCCTGGTGATATAGTAGTTTTTACAAAGGGCTATGAGCATGTAGCTATAGTTTCTGATAAAAGAGACAATGATGGTATTCCATTTGTTATACATAACACTAAACCTCATGCAAAAGAGTCAAAGCTTTCTTGGTTTCAATCCCCCATTCACGGTCATTATAGATGGAAGTATACTGAAAATAAGTAAAGCAGATTTTACAAAATAAAACATAAAAATCTCCAAGGCATTGGAAACTTAAAATTTATCATGATTTACAATTCCATATAAAAAGAAGCACTCCTTAAAGGTATGCTTCTTCTTTATTGGTGCGAAAGACGGGACTTGAACCCGTATGATATTAATCACACGCCCCTCAAACGTGCGCGTCTGCCAATTCCGCCACTCTCGCATATTCACTACTTCCTTGCAGGATTTATTGTACTTTCTTACATCCTACTAACAAATAAGATTCTACTATGTTATACTTAAAACGTCAATAGGGAAATATTAAAAAGATAAGCCAACAGTAAGTATATCCCATTGACTTATCTTATCTAGAATTAACTTTATAATACTGTATAAAGCAGTTCTATATCCTTAAAATTTATGCAAACATAACTCTATCCCCTAGCTCACCTTTATTACAAATGTTATTAAAGTGTTCTATAAGATCAGCTTTAGTCATAGATTTTTTGTCTTTTGCTTTTAAGTCTAATACTATATTTCCTTCATGCATCATTATAAGTCTATTTCCAAACTGAATAGCTTGATTTAAATTATGAGTTATCATCAAAGCTGTAATATGCTTTTCTTTTACTATTTTATTTGTAAGGTACATTATATTTTCAGAAGTTGTTGGATCTAAGGCTGCTGTATGCTCATCTAACAAGAGTATTTCTGGAGTTATCATAGTTGCCATAAGCAGTGATAGAGCTTGCCTTTGTCCTCCTGATAATAATCCTACCTTTGTATATATCTTGTCTTCCAAACCTAAATTCAGCATATTCAACTGCTCTTTAAAGAATTCTATATTTTTCTTGTTAACTCCTAAAGTAAGGCCAAAAGCCTTTCCTTTATTATATGCTAAAGATAAGTTTTCTAATATATTCATAGAAGGGGACGTACCTTTAGATGGATCTTGAAAAACTCTGCCTATAAATTTAGCCCTTTTATGTTCAGGAAATTCTGTAATATCTATTTCATTTAATAATATTTTACCCTTATCTATGGGTATACTTCCTGAAATCAAATTTAGCATAGAAGATTTACCTGCCCCATTGCTTCCTACTACAGTGATAAAATCACCTTTTTCTATAGTAAATTTAAGATCATTAAAAAGTTGAAATTCATTTGCTGTTTCCTTATTAAAAGTTTTTGATACTTTTTCTATCTTAAGCATTTTCTCCACCCCTTCTAATCCAAAGCTTTTTAAATGATTTAGTTCTGCCATTATTTATTACTATAGTTATTACAACTATTAAAGAAGTTATAAGCTTTAGATCTGTTGGCGGAAAGCCTATTCTCAAAGCCAAAGCTACTATAAGTTTATAAATCACAGCTCCTATCATTACTTGAGTAGTACCTTTTAGAAAGTGAGAGTTTCTAAATATAGAGTTACCTATTATTATTGAAGCTAAAGCCATTATAACCACACCCGTACCCATAGATATATCTGAAAATCTCTGATACTCTACCATAATTGCTCCTGAAAAAGCCACTATACCATTTGAAATCATAAGACCTAAAAGTTTCACATTCCCTTTATTTAAGCCTAAAGAAGTTACAAGGGCCTCATTATCTCCTGTAGCTTTTAATATAAATCCTAATTTGGTATTAAAAAATAAATCTAAAACTATTTTAATAATAATTATAAAAATTAATAGTATAAATAAAGGTTTAGAATTGTCATTAAATATATTAGGACTATTAAATATAGGAAGATTAGCTTTTCCCATTATCCTTAAGTTTACTGAGTATAAAGCTGTCATAACCAGTATTCCTGAAAGTAAACTGCTTATTCCAAACTTAACATGCAGTATACCTGTTAAAGCTCCCCCTAATATTCCGCATATTAAAGCTATAATTAGTGCTATTAAAGGGTTAACACCCTTTACTATGGAAAGTGCAGCTACAGAGGCCCCTAAAACAAAAGTTCCATCCACAGATAAATCTGGAAAATCTAATATGCTATAAGTTATATAAACCCCTAAAGCAGTTATTCCAAATATAATGCCTTGTTCTAAAGTAGATATTAAAAATCCCATATTATCTATCCCCCTTTATAATTTCAGCAGAATCTATCATTTCTTTTGGTATATGAAATCCTATCTTATCTGCTGTATCCATATTTATGATTAGTTCAGTATCTTGAGATTTTTCTACAGACATATTCTTTATGTCTGTTCCATTTAATATATCATAAGCTTTTAATCCTGCGTTATAACCAAGCTTATAATAATCAACCCCTTCTGTTATGAGAGCTCCGCCTGTAACATGAGATTTTTCTGCTCCTATAACAGGTATTTTATTATGAATACATTTTGAATTTATAATAGGCAACGAAGATGCTATAAGATTATCTGTAAGTATATACATTCCATCTATTTTATTTATAATAGAATCCAACACTTGAGGTATATCATTTACACTGCTCACTCCAGAAGTAATAATTTTAAAATCATATTTAGGAGCCATTTTTTTTAGTGCAGCTATCTGTATTTCAGAATTTATCTCTCCTGTATTATATAAAATGCCTAAGGTTTTGGCTTTAGGCAGAATAGCTCTTGCCAGTTTAAGCTGCTTTTCTAAAGGAACTGCATCACTAGTTCCTGCTACATTGGTTAATGATTTTTCTCTGCTTTTCACAATTCCTGCTTCTAGGGCATCTGTAACAGCTGTAACTACAATAGGTATATCTTTAGTTATGTTATAAGCTGTTTGAGCAGAAGGAGTTCCAATAGCAAATATTAAATCTTTGTGCTGAGATAAAAAGCTTTCCCCTATTAAATGGGCTGTAGCTATGTCTCCTTGAGCATTTTGGTATTCTATGCTCAAATTTTGCCCTTCTATAAGTCCTTTAGATTTTAAAGCTTGTAGAAAGCCATCTCTGGCCATGTCTAAAGCTGGATGTTCTGCAATTTGGGAAATACCTATTCTGATTTTTTTATCACTCTTTAGTATAGAACCTTTTGCAGAAGACTTTTCAAAAAAAGCCATAAGAGATGTAATTAATACTAGAAATGAAATAATAGAAATAAGTCTTTTTTTTACTACCATACTACCATCCTCCTGTATGTATTTTTTTATGTCTATATTACAAAAAAGTTTCTCCTAAAATAAAAGGAGAAACTAATTTATCACAAAATTTGCATAACAAATATATAGTCATCAATATTATGAGTCTATCTCCTACAAAACTACCATACTACTTTTATAAATCTTTTAAACCATACTACAAAATAAAACAATTGTTAACATTATACATTGTACATAGCTGTATGTCAACATAACTTTCTAAGCATTTTTCATTAAATATCTTAAATATCTGGTATAGATCTATGTCCAAGTCCTATTACTACTTCATTTAAATGTAGTAATCCTATGCTTAAGAATATGCATACACTTAAATGTTCTCCGCGCCTTGCAATACCTATCTTGCCTCCCACATTAAGTCCATTGGCTTTTGTGGACACCTGCATTATAGCTTCTCTTGTTGCTCCTGCCACTGCTCCATCATGAACATGGCAATCTTTTATTATTCCTGTTCTTTTTGAAGCCACCAGTGCTCTCTCTATTATTTTAGGAATAGAAGATATTAGATTTCCTCCTATATCCACTGCTACCGTTAATATTTCTTCTTTATTAAATTGGTTTATAAGTCTTTCTTCTTCCTGTCTAGATGATATAGCCATCTGTACAGAAGCTTTAGCCACTTCTACACTGTTTTGATCATTCATAGGACAATTCCTCCTTTATCATCTTAAGTTTATTTATACAAAAACTTATAGATGTTATAACTTACCTTTACTTTCTTAAGATATTTATCTGTCTCTTTAAAAGGAATATAATCTAGTTTTTTACCATCTTTTGAATGCTCTTTATCATTTAACCATCTTTTAACATTAGTCCTTCCTCCATTATAGGCTGCTAGGACTAAATCCATATCCCCATTAAACTCAGTTTTTAGATTATCTAAATACCAACAGCCCATTCTTATATTATATTCCGGATCTTTTAACTGTTCTCTTTTAAAATCCTTTATACCCATCTCTCCTGCAGCCCATCTTCCTGTATCTTCTGTAATCTGCATAAGTCCTATGGCATTTTTACTTGATTCCGCTGTTGCTCTAAAATTACTTTCTGTCTTTATTAATGCTAATACTATTAAGGGATCTAAATTAAATTCTTTGCTGTACTTTTCTATATATGCTCTGTATTTATATGGATATAGTACTTTTTTAACTATGAAATCTGAAAATATCAATATAGCTACAAGTGTTAGAAAAATAAAAATCAGTTTAAATTTCTTATACTTCATTTTATACCTCAATTACATTTAATTATTGTTTGTACATATTGAAAATATTTATTAACTCTTCTACTTGACTTTGGGTACTTCCTATGGAATGGCTATTATCAATTATAAAATTCACGTATTCCTTTTTCTCTTCTAGAGACATTTGAGAATCAATTCTATTAATAGCTTCTTCTTCATTAAGACTATCACGGCTTTTTATCCTAGAAATCTGCGTATCTTTATCTACCCATACTAATATATTATAATCCATTTTTTCATGAAGGCCATTTTCTATAAGGGTAGGAGCATCTATAATAACAACTTTTTCTTTATCATCTTCATAAAACTGAATTTCTTCAAACAAAGTATTTTTTATAAATGGCATAATTATATCTTCATATTTTATTCTTTCTTTAGGATATTTAAAAATATAATTTCCAAATTCTTTTCTCTTTAAATCTCCTTCAGCATCAAAAAAAGCTTCTCCAAATTTTTCTTTAACCTGCTGTAATATCTCTGGAAATTTGATGAGCACCTCTCTAGCTATAATATCTGCATCTATTAAGGTAAAACCTGCTCTTTTAAATAAAGCTGCTACAGTGCTTTTCCCTGAACCTATGCCTCCTGTAAGTCCTATTTTAAGCATAAAGATTCCTCCTATTTTGCATGGTACCAGTCCTCTCCTATACTTATATCAACTTCTAAAGGTACTGAAAGTTCTAAAACATTTTCCATTTCTTCTTTTACTATATTTTTTATCTCTTCTAATTCATCTTTATATACATTTAGTATAAGTTCATCATGAACCTGAAGTATCAAACTACTCTTTAATCCTCTTCTATTGATTTCATCATATACATGTACCATAGCTAACTTTATTATATCTGCAGCGCTTCCCTGTATAGGAGTATTCATAGCAAGTCTTTCTCCTGCAGACTTAACAATTTTATTTGAAGCTGAAACTTCAGGTATATATCTTCTTCTATTTACTATAGTAGTAACATAACCCTGATCTTTAGCTTTTATAACTATATCTTCCATATATTTTTTTACATTAGGATACCTTTCAAAATAGTTATCCATATATTGCTTTGCTTCTTTTTTGCTTATTTTAAGATCTTTAGCCAAACTAAAATCACTTATACCATACACTATACCAAAATTAACTGCTTTTGCTCTGCTTCTCAATATAGGGGTTACTTCTTCTATAGGAGTTTTAAATACTTCTGAAGCGGTCTTTGTATGTATATCACTATGATGTTTAAAAGCATCTATTAGGTTTTCATCTTCAGCTATATGTGCAAGCACTCTAAGTTCTATCTGTGAATAATCTGCAGAAAGTATCACACATTCTTCATTATCTGGTACAAATACTTTTCTTATCTCTTTTCCCATTTCATACTTTATAGGTATGTTTTGAAGATTGGGTTCAGTACTGGATAATCTTCCTGTGGTGGTTACTGTCTGATTAAAACTAGAATGTATCTTTCCATCACTATCTATCACAGACTTCAATCCCTCTATATAGGTAGAATATATCTTTGTAAGCTGTCTGTAATAAGTTATCTTATCTATAATAGGATGTTTATCAGAAAGTGCTTCTAATACTTCTGCATTAGTGGAGTATCCCGTCTTTGTCTTCTTTATAACAGGTAAATCTAACTTTTCAAAGAGAATCTTTCCCAGCTGTTTTGGAGAATTTATATTAAATTCTTCCTCTGCCATATCATATATCTCCCTTTGAATTTTATCTATTTCCTTAACAAAGTTTTCTCCTAAAACATTAAGCATTTCTCTATTAACTTTAAAGCCTTTTCCTTCCATGGAAGCCAATACCTTTGTTAGAGGTAATTCCATGTGATTTAGCAGCTCTTCCATGTCATATTCCTTGATTTTTTCAGATAAAATCTTATATAGAGAAGGCATATAATTATTTTCTTTCATAAAAAGTTCTATTTCTTCACCTTTAGGATCTTCATTAAGATATTCATTTATTAAAGATATAAGCTCATACTTTCCTTTAGAAGAATCTAATAGGTAGGCTGCTATTTTTATATCAAAAATAACTCCCTTTAGATTTATTCCTAATTTATCAAAGGCTGTATAGGCATTTTTAACATCATAACATACTTTTTGCAAAGCTGAATCCTCAATAAAGCATCTTATTAAGTCTATTGTGTTTTTTTTATCCTTCTGAAGTAATTCATTAAAATCAATGATATAATTTTCATCTTTAAAATTCATAATTATTTTATCCAGCTTCATATTGGAATAAAATTCTGGTTCTATGATTTTAAAATTCATATAGATTATAGAATCATTGTTTTTTAATTTTTCAGTTAAAGCTTTAAGTGATTCTAATTCACTAATTACAGCATATTCTATAGGTAAGTCTTCTGCGCTTTCTCTTTCTATACCTGGTATCTTATCCATAAGAGATTTAAATTGTAATTTTAAAAACAATTTTTTTAGACCTTCTCCGTCAAATCTTTCTTTAGATTTTATGGAGTCTAAATCTATATTTATAGGTACTTCAGTCATTATAGTAGCTAGCTTTTTACTGAATATGGCCTGTTCACTATATTGATTTAAGTTTTCTTTTATTTTTTTACCGCTTATATTTTCAATATTATTTAAAACATTCTCTATGCTTCCATAAGCTTGAATAAGCTTATAGGCAGTTTTTTCTCCTATGCCTGGAACTCCAGGTATATTATCCGAAGCATCTCCCATAAGACCTTTTACATCAATAAACTGTTTAGGAGTTACGCCTAACTCCTCTACCATTCTCTTTTCATCATAAATCTCTTTTTCAGTGATTCCCTTTTTAGTTATTACCACCTTAACTTTATCTGTAGCTAGCTGAAGAGCATCTCTATCTCCTGTAACTATGTAAACCTCTATGCCATTACTCTCTGCGAATACAGATAAAGTTCCTATAAGATCATCTGCTTCAAATCCATCTATCTCAAATATATTTATATCTAACATATTTAGCATGTCTTTTACTATAGGAAACTGTTCTGCCAGTTCTTCTGGCATCTTTTTCCTTCCTGCCTTATAGTCATCATATTCTTTGTGCCTAAAAGTAGGAGCTTTCCTATCAAAAGCGGCTACTATGTAATCTGGATTTATCTCTTCCTTCATTTTAAGAAGCATAGTGGTAAATCCAAAAACAGCATTAGTATGTAAACCTTCATTATTTGTCAATGGCGGAAGGGCGTAAAAAGCTCTATTCATGAGACTGTTACTATCTAATATCAATAATCTTTCCATAATTTTCCCTCCAAAATACGAATACTAATTTTATTTTTTCCAAATAAAAAAATAAAAATACATTAAATTTTTTTAACTTTTTCTTTATATTCCTTTATCATATGTTTAAAATCTATAAAATCATCTGACGGAAATTTATTCATTACTTCAGCTAATATATGAAATGCACATACATTTTCAAGAACAACTGAGGCTGGAACTACTGCACATACATCTGATCTCTCATACCTATTTGTTACATTTTGTTTTTTTATTAAATCCACAGAAGCTATTTCTTTTTTTACAGAGGGTATAGGCTTTATATACGCAGTGATATCAATATTTTCTCCATTAGAAACCCCTGCTTCTATTCCTCCGCCATGGTTGCTTTTCCTATGTATAACCTGCTGCTTAATGTACGCCTCATCATTAAATTCAGATCCTTTAAGTGAAGTATTTAGTCCATCTCCAAAGGATACAGCTTTTACTGCCTGCACAGACATCATGCCCATAGAAAGTATGGCATCTAATTTTCTATCCCATTGGGTATAGCTTCCCACACCTATAGGAACTCCTTTTATGGATATATATACGCTTCCTCCTAAGGTATCCCCTTCTAGTTTACACCTGTCAATTTCCTTTTTAATAACCTCTTCTATAGATTTATTATAGCATCTTAAAGGGCTGTTTTGTATTATGGAATATGTATATTCATCAAAAAGATTCATTTTCCCATCTTGATATTTCTCTATACTTTCTACTTTACTTCTAATTAAAATATCTACTTCCTCTAATATCTGCTTGCAAACAGCTCCTACAGCAGATCTTATTGCTGTTTCTCTTGCAGAAGTTCTTTCTATAACATCCCTTATGTCTCCTGTTTTGTATTTGTAAAAGCCCACCATATCTCCATGACCGGGTCTCATTATTCCAATCTTTTCATGTTTTTCAGCTTCTCTATGCAAAAAATCTTTCCAATTTTCATAATCTTTATTATATATTACTAAGGTTAAAGGATTTCCTGTAGTCTTATTGCCCCTAATTCCCGACCAAATCTCCACTTTATCCTTTTCTATTTTCATTCTTTCACCCCGGCCATAACCCTGCTGTCTTCTTCCTAATTCTTCATTTATCTTATCTATATCTATATAAAAATTAGAGGGAAGTCCCTCAATTATGGCCACTAATGCCTTTCCATGGGATTCCCCTGCATCTAAAAATCTTATCAAAATTGAACCACCTCTCCAATCCACATCATTACTTATTAAAATTATAATATAGGCGGTGAAATTCATCAAATAATTTAATTTTAACTTTAATTATCCGCTGCTAACTACTTTACCTAATGATTTTATCCATATAATTCTTTTAAAATATACTCAAATCCAGTTCTTCAGAAAGTTCTTGAAGTATTTTTATTCCTCCTATGCTGTTTCCCTTGGAATCTAAAGATGGCCCATAAACTCCTATACCCATTCTTCTTGGTACTGAAGCCATTATTCCTCCTCCTACTCCGCTTTTAGCTGGTATGCCTATATGCACTGCAAACTCTCCTGAAGCATCATACATACCGCAGGTTACCATAATAGTCTTTACTATTCTGCTGGTTTCTCTTGAAATAACTCTTTCACCACTCCAAGGAAGCACTCCATCATTGGCAAGTACAGCTCCTATTCTTGCTATATCTCTGCAATTAATCTCCATGGCGCATTGTTTAAAATAAACATCTAAAATTTCTTCAACATCTCCATCTATATGTCCATTACTTTTCATAAAATAAGCTAAAGCTCTATTTCTGTTACCTGTAAGTTTTTCTGACATATAAACTTCTTCATTTATTCCTATTTCTTTATTATCCGTTATCTTTCTTGTAAAACTTAGGATATTCTCAATCTTTTCTTCAGATGAGTCTCCAGTTATAAGTGAAGTGGTTACTATAGCTCCTGCATTAATCATTGGATTGAATGGTTTTTGAGGGTTTTTAACTTCTAAGCTCATAATGGAATTAAAGCTATCTCCCGTAGGTTCCATACCCACTTTAGAAAATACATTTTTCTTTCCATTTTCCAATATGGCCAGCATAAGAGAAACCACCTTAGATATGCTCTGTACAGTAAACTTTTCTTCAAAGTCACCTGCGAAATATTCTTTTCCATCTAGAGTAACCACGCATATACCTAAAGCATCTCTATTAGCTTTACTTAGTTCAGGTATATATGAAGCCACTTTTCCTTCCTTTGTATATTCTTTACTGTTTTCCACTATGCTTTTTAATAAATTTTTCATAGATACTTCCTCTCTCTTTTTCAGATTTATTATTTTTTATTAAAAAGACTGAAACAAAAGCTGTTATTGGAACCGTGAGCACCAATCCAATACTTCCAGATAATCCTTGAATGATTTCTGTACATACTATATCCAAGTTAGCAATTTGTATATAAGGCATATTAGCTGCAGTTAAAAGTATCAATAGATTTAAAGAGCTTCCTGCAAAAGCTAATATAAGAGTATTAGACATAGTGCCTATTATATCCTTGCCCACATTCATTCCAGATTCAAAAAGCTGCTTTTTAGTCAAATTCTTATTTATAGAATCTATTTCACATAATGAAGATGCAATAGACATAGCTACATCCATAATAGCCCCTAAAGATGCTATTAATATGGCTGCAAACATTAATCCTTTTACTTTAAGTCCGCTATTTTCAGATATATATAAAATATTCTCTGCATTTTCCATGGTTATACCTGATAAATGTGCTACATTACCTGCTGCATAAGATATTACACCAGCTGCAATTACTCCAAGTACAGTCCCTATTATAGCTGCTAAAGTTTTTTTACTTTTACCGCTTATCAAATACATAGTAACAAAAGTAGTTATAATGGCTGTAATAATTGCAGCTATTATTGGATTTACTCCGCTAAACATTAAAGGAAGCATAAAAAACATCACGGTAACTCCAGTAAATATAAGTCCCACTATAGACTTTACTCCTTTAATTTTACCTATAACTATAAGTAAAACAAAGAAAATCCCTATTAAAAAATAAATTACTCCATCTCTCTTATAACTATAAATTGCTACATCACTGATTTCATCTTTATCTTTATATATCCCTGCTACGACTTTCATTCCTTCTTTAACTTTTATATTATATACTCTGCTTATAGAATTTCTTATATTAAATTTCTTGCCCTTATATTCACCTTTTAAAATTTCTATCTCCACATCTTGATATCCTAACATGATTCCTGGAACCTTTGAATCAGGCTGTAAAAGTTCTTTATCTACTTTAGTAACTAGTGCTTCTTCATAAACTAAATTTCTATGTACTTTATCATTTAAGAAGTTTATTTTATATATGAATTTTGAGAAAAATATCATTCCTACAGATAAAATTAAAACTATAATCATTCCTAAATAATCTTTCTTTTTCTGATTCATTTTTTTCTCCCATTTCTTAATATATTTTTATTTATTGTAACACAAAAAATAGCTAAATTAAATTTAATTTGAAGGGACTTAAGAGAATTCTCCTAAGTCCCCTAACCATACTAGTTTGTATCTGTTTTATCAGACTGTTTCTTTCTTATAAGCATTGTACCTAAAGCCATTACCATTATTCCTGCAAAAATTAAAGAATAAATATTTATCAAAGAACC
The DNA here is from genome assembly GCA_946405135.1 of uncultured Clostridiaceae bacterium. Taxonomy (GTDB): domain Bacteria; phylum Bacillota; class Clostridia; order Clostridiales; family Clostridiaceae; genus CAMJGD01. The sequence goes on from CAMJGD010000002.1 coordinate 227,651, forward strand.
TGTCTTAACTAACTCTTTTTCTGTATTATTATTTTGACCTGGTTTTTGGTCTGGTTTTTGATCAGGTTTTGGTTCTGGTTTTGCATCTTTTTTAGTAACGGTTACTTCTATCTTTCCTTCATACTTACCATCTTTAGATTCTGCTGTTATAATCACTTTTCCTTCTTTTAAAGCTTTAATTACTCCATTTTCTACTGTAGCTACAGTTACATCACTGGACTTCCAATTAAGCTCTGAAGATACATCTTTAGAATCAATGTAAGCATTTAGCTTAAACTCTTCTCCTTCTTTTATTTCTATAGACTTTTTACTAAATTCTATAGGCTTTTTCTCTTCTATGTTTTGTTCAAGTACAATTTCTGCAGTATTTCTAACTCTTAATCTAGCTCCTTCTGGATCTGTAGATGCAAGTCCTATAACACTTACAGTATCTCCTACTTTTATTTGTGAATTCCATTTTCCTTTAGTTGCCTCATCCTTGCCATCCCAAATATATCCTTCTACATAAGCTCTAGAAACTCCGCTGCCATCATCCACGTATAAGTTTTGGCCTTCCATTTTAACTACTTTACCTTTTATCTGTACAAGCCATCCTTCATTTTCTTTAAGCATGCTATCTTTAGTAGACATAAGCTTTGGAGCTATAACATTAATATTTTCATCTATAATCTCAAGATCTTTAGTTTCGTCACTTACTTGTACCTGGTAATCTCCTTGATACTGACCTGTACGTCCTTTAATTCTAACTTTTTGTCCTAATTTTAATGGGGTCTTGGATACTCCAAACACAGTTAATCCACCAGTTTCATCCTGTACATATATAACTTCAAAGAAAGCATTTTTAGGTGTAACTGCTTCTGATTGAGCTGTGATTATGCCCTCAATAGTAAATCTCTTTCCAAATTCCTTTGGCATAGTATCTCTAACTTCTTTTATAGTTTTTAATTCTGGCTCTGGTGCTGATGCTAACCAGTCTAAAGCATTTTTAGTTATTTGAACATTAGCATTTAAATTATCTCCAGTTAACTCAAAGTCTGAGAAGAATGTGCTTCCACCAACAACTATCCTAGCACCATTTGCAAGTTCTTCTGCTACAAGTGCATTAACTTTACCCTTCTCTACTGGTACATTGTTTCCGGCATTATCCGCATCCATAGTTTCAGTGGTATCATGACCTTTTACAAGGAAGTCTATCTTTGATATATCTGCATTTGCCTTTGTAATTACAGAACATCCGCTATAGAAACTATAAGTTTGTCCTTCTGGAATATTCTTTGTGAGTCCATATAATTTAGATTCAAATTTATCTAAAGCTAATCTAAATTCTTGTCCTCCATTTTTTGTTTTATCTATTACTTCATCATCATTCATTCTTATATTGCTTCCTATAGCTTCAAGAATTTTATTTGCCTGTGCTCCTGTAGCATATTCGCCTTTTCCATTTTTATAGTCTGCTTTGGAGGTTAATATGATATTTCCTCCTCTTGCTACAAATTCTTTAATTGCCTGAATTTCATCATCCTCATACTTTGATTTTACCAAATTATATTTTGTATCATCTGTTCCCTGAGGTGCTGTTAAGATAAGTAGTTTTGCATCTTTTAAAAGTTCTTTAGTTATCTTATCTTTATTTATTACTGTAACACAATTATTATCTTTTAGCATCTCTTGGAGTGCAGATACTTTTCCAGCATAATTTCCAGTAACGTATTGATTTTGATGAGCTCCATCAATTACAACTTTAATTATTTCATCCTTATTCATAACCTCTAGTTTTGCACTAGATGTAAATACCTTTTCTTTACCACTTAAATTCATAGTTGCTCTTGCATATATTATATAACTATTGGCTTGCTCAGCCTTCCAATTTATTTTAACCTGCTGAGGCTTACCTGATTCTAAGGTTGCAACTATTTGCTCACCTATCTTATTATCTTCTTTTATCTCGTTCTTAAAGAACTCAACTTTTACGTTATTAATAGTAGTACTTTCATTATTAAATACTTCTGTACTTATTTCTACATTATCTCCAGGAGTAACTAAAGTTTGAGACAATGAAGTTGGTGAAATTCCAATAGCTGATGATTCGCCTGTCCAAACTGGAGCAGTTACTGAAATATCTTTATTTTTCTGCTCAACCTTAACATAATAGTAGCTGTACTGTGGTTCTAATGTTAATTCCCATGAAATAGAATTTGAATCAAATTCTTTAGAAGCTACAACAGTTCCTCCATTAGCTATGATAGAAACTTTCTTTATAATATCTCCTGCATCTGGGTCTGAAGCAGTTATATTGAAATTTAAAGATGTAGGATTATCTAAGAATGATCCCATAGGTTTTCCATTAACACTATAATTCATTTTCATGTTTTCATTTTCTGTAGCATAGACTCTCTTTTGCCTCATAGCTTCATATAATGAGTCTCTAGTTAAATCTTCTGCAACTATTACTGTCCTTGCAGTATTCGCATTTACCCATTTACCTTTATGGTTATCCTGGTTATTAGTAGGTGCTAAATGCCAGCCTTTATCTAAAGCTCTTGTATAATATTCGTAGCTTGGAAAATATCCGCTTCCCCTTACTGGTCCTTCACCGTTACCAACCTCTATAAGATTTACTACATTATCAGCTTCCTTACTGTAGAATCCAAAATCCGCAAAATCTCCAAAAGTTTTACCTGGGTGATTTAGCTGTGATATAGATTGAGGCTGTGTCTTTAGTATTTCATAGTATTTTTTAAGATCCACATCTTTTTTGCTTCTTGTTTCAAATCCTTGGGTATTATAAGTATTAATATGCCCCCAACCGCCAGTGGAACCAGACCAAGTCATTTCATAACCATATATAGCTGTAAATTCTCCATCCTTATTATACTTGTCTGCAGTTACATGAGCTTGGGTCCATTTAGTACTAGCTGAACCATTATTTATATCTGCTTGAGTATCATTATCAAACCAGTTAGAATGGTCTGTTATAGCCACATAGTCTGCTTTAGCATTGTTTTTTGCCCAAGTATATGCTTCATCTAAAGAACCTGTTCCATCAGATATATTAGTATGAGCATGAAGTTGTCCATAATAATGCTTAAATCTTTCAGCACCTATAAAAAACTTCCAATCTTTTGTGGTTTTATTTCCTTTAGTATCTGAAAGCTCAAGTTTTACCGCATGAGATGCCTTACTTAAATCTGTTTTTGGTGTATAAGTTATGCTGCTTGAATTCTTAGATGATTCTTGAGTTACATCCTTTGAATCAACATAAAGTTTAATACTATTTACATCTATTCCTGATGGATCATTAAATTCAGCCTTTATAGTAGGTTTTGTATTTTCTCCAACACTTTCACCATCTTTAGGTTGAATTTTTGTGATTTCAGGTCCAAAGGTATCTTCATCATTCATATTAATTTTTAATGGAGTATTTTTGTCTTTTGGTTCTGTTACAGTGTTAGTACCATCTGAAGCTTCTATATAGTACTCCATACCTTTTATGCTTAATTTATCCTTTAAAATAACAGTTTTATATAAGCCATTATCTTGTTTGTCCATATCTACTGCTGTGTAATCTTGTTTTCCTATTTCTCTATAGAATAGTTTTACTGACTTAACTTCTCTATCATCTGTAACTTTTGCACTTATTTCTAAATCTTTATATATATTCGCTTCAGTTATTGCTTTATGTTCTATAACAGGTGCTACTTTATCTTCTCCTAAGTCTGATTTTGTAAATGTGGCTGAACCTCCATATATCTGTACAGTAGTCCCATATACTCCTATAACAGCTACCACATCTAATATATCCCCAGTCTTAAACTCAAAACCCGATGGTATAAAATAAATAGCTAGTTTCTCTCCATCTTTTTCTAAAGTCTTTTCTTCTAAATTAAGCTTTACTTTTTCTAACTTTATAAGTTGACTTTGATAGTTTCCTGTATTTGCTTCTTTTATGGTAACAAGCTTTGGTTCTGGCAATTTTGCATTTGGATTTTTAACTATGATATCTTCTGATAACTGAATTTGAACCAAATTATTGTACAAATCCATGTTACCTTTAACTTCTATTTCTGCTCCTTTTTTAGCAGAATCTAACTTAATATTACTATTACTATGATTACTTAAAGCAATAGCATCAGTATCATCTTGAATATATACTGTTTGATTTCTGTCATTATAAGTTACTATACCTTTAATTCTTACAACTTGTCCTTTAGCTTTGCTTCTTGCTTCTTTTATAGTTATCAAATCTGTTTGTTGCTGCTCTTTTACAGTTATTTTACAGCTGGCTTTTATATCTTTATGAATATCTGAAACAGCTGTTATAGTTGCTTCTCCTAAAGCCTTTGCTGTAATAGTTCCATCACTGGATACTTCTAGAACAGTTTCATCACTTGAAGACCATGTAACCGCTTTTTCAGTAGTGTTTAATGGGTCATAAGTTAATTCTAAAACTTTACTCTGACCTTTTTCAATATCCATAGTATCTGGTAAAGATAATGATACTAGTGGAACTTCTACTGCAGCACCGGAGCCTTTAATACAGACATCATCAAAGGCAACATTTCCTTTAGTTTTGTTGTATATGAATTTTATCTGTGTCACATTGCTTTCAATTTCAATTTTTCTAGTTTCTCCACTAGTTGGAATAGACTTTATAGTCGTTAAATCTTCCCATTTGTCAGTCAACTTTTGAACCACCAAAGAGGCCTCACCATCAGTACCATTTCCTTTAATCCAAAAGCTTAACTCTGCTTTAGAGGTTAAAGCAAATGCTGGAGTTATTACTGTTGATCCGTTTTGATCGAGTTTTAAGGAAGGAGGCTTTTGACCAAAATTACCTGCTTTATCATAAACATTAATAACTTTTTCAAAAATCCATCCATCTGGCTTTACATTTTGAAATTCATCAAAGCCTTCATTGATTATAAACTCTTCTGCTGCTGATACGTCATACTTAATCAGTCCACTTAGTGTATTTACAAAAATCATAGTTAGTGCTAAAAACCAACTTAATCTTTGTAAACGCTTTTTGCTTTTTCTCACTTATATTCCTCCTTTTTTTATAAATATTTGTATTATTGGTAAGTATTATTCTAACATCTTTGTAAACCGTTTTCAATATGCAAACTGCTTAAATTTTTTTTGAATTTTCATTTCATTATAATTCTAATTTTAATAGAATATTTTGAAATTATATATATTTTTTCACATTATTTAACACAAATTAGCCTAATATTAAACTAATTAATAAATTCAAAATAAATTTATACATCTTAATAAATTTTAAAACCTATAAAATGCAAAATAAAAAAACTTTCACTATTTGCTTAATCAAATAGTGAAAGCGTTTTCTTCTTATCCTATATTTATGACTTATATTTCTACCTATCTTTAAATTTTTTCTCCATGTTAAGCAAATATTCTTTTATCTCTACTCTATTTCCCATGTAACCTGTTAAATTTCCATTTTTGCCTATTACACGATGGCAAGGTATAAATATGGGTATAGGATTTTTTCTATTAGCCTGACCTACTGCTCTGCAGGATTTAGGACTACCTATATCATAAGCTATTTGAGAATAACTTTTTATTTCTCCATAAGGAATTTTTTTTAATGCCTCCCATACATTTTTATAAAATTCAGTACCTTCTAAAGATAAAGTTACAGTAAATTCCTGTCTGTCTCCTCTAAAATACTCATCTAATTCCTTTATAGCTTTACTACATTTAACACTATCCTTTTTTATAGGTTCTGCAGACAAAATGTACTTGTTCCATTGCTCAGAAGTTATTATTACCTGTCTAACCCCTATTTCATTTTGCAAAATATATACATTTCCCACGGGAGAATTATAAAAGTCATAAACTAAATTCATTCTAAACACCCTTTTCTAAAATTAATTTTTTAAATTATACCATAAAAATGCTCTTTAGTTTTAAATTTATTAGAATTGTTTAACATTTATAAAATATTAAACTTTTTATACATTTTAAATACTTGCTATATATATAAATTGTGCTATAATTATAATCATTAAATATTAATTATTACATAAAAACTATTATCTGTAATAAATTTTATTTAAATGGTATTTTAGGAGGGATTTTCAATGAGTAATTTATTTGATTTAACTGGCAAAGTTGCAGTGGTAACTGGAGCTTCCAGTGGTATTGGTATACAGTTCGCCAAAGCTTTAGCTGAACAGGGTGCAGATGTAGCAATACTTGCACGAAGATACGATAAACTCCAAGAAGTAAGTAAAGAAATTGAAGCTCTAGGCAAAGTAGCATTTCCTGTAAAATGCGATGTTACAAATGAGAGAGATATAGAAGCTGCTGTAAATACTATTGTGGATAAATTTGGCAAAATAGATATACTTGTAAATAATGCTGGTACAGCATCTAGTGGTTCTATAGAAACTTTAACAGAAGCTGAATGGGATAAAGTTATGGACATAAATGTGAAAAGCATATTTTTAATGTCAAAATACGTAGTAAAGCACATGAAAGAGAAAAATTATGGAAAGATAATAAACACTGCTTCAATTTTAGGTGCTGTAGGAAGTAAAAATGCACCTTTACATGTTTACAATGCATCCAAAGGAGCTGTAATTAACTTGACAAGAGGCATGGGAACTTCATTAATTCAGCATGGCATAACAGTAAATGCTATTGGACCAAGCCTTTTTGAAACAGAAATGACAAAAGACACTTTATTTAACGAGCAATATCTAAAAGTATATAATGCAGTATGTCCTGCTGGAAGGCCTGGAAAATCTGGAGAATTAAATGGTGCACTTATTTACTTTGCATCAGATGCATCTAATTATACTACAGGACAAATTCTATTTGTAGATGGAGGATGGACTGCAATTTAAACCTTTGATAAATAAAATTAAATATGCCCAAGAAATATAAAATAGAGCCCAGTGTAAAAGCTTTCACCTTTGGCACTGGGCTTTGTTTTATATATAATTGTGTCATAGATAAAAGTTTATAGGATAAAAAAGAGTAAACTGGCTTCTTCATAATTGCTCCTGTGTGTATCTTAAAATCATAAAACTCAAATACCAACTTTCACGGATTAACATGCTTCTGTCTTATATATAGTAAATTCAAGACTTAAATTTATTAAATTTACTAATGTAAATAAATTATTAATTTTCTTGTAACATAATATTCACTTTGAATATAAACAAAATTAGGTGAATAAAAAATAGGAATTTCACTTTTTTTTAACAAAAACTATAGTATTTTAATGAACTCGATTTATTGACATATATGGCGAATTTACTCTAATATTATACTTGTAACAAAAAAATATATATACTACTATAAATGAGGAAATTTTTATACTAATTTTTACAGTACATATTTATACTATATCTATGCAAATTTCGTAGCTTGCAAAACAATACCTATAGAAACATTATTTTTAATACATTTATAAATCCATTGAAAATTATCTTTTTTTAATATGACTTATGCAAATTAATAATCCTTGGCTAAAATAATCATGATCACTTTCATATGTTAATGTATCTATAATTTTCATAAAATTTTTAACTGTAAATATATGCTATGAAATTTCCTCAACTATAGTAAAACATTAGGAGGAAAAAATGAGAGAAGAACAAAACTCAAAAAAGATTTTATGGTATAGCCTAGCTTTTATGGCATTTTCAACTGTATGGGGATTTGGAAATGTCATAAACGGATTTTCAGAATACCAAGGATTAAAAGCTATTGTAGCTTGGGTAATAATATTTGCTATTTATTTCGTGCCATATACTCTAATGGTTGGAGAACTTGGTTCAGCTTTTAAAACTTCCGGTGGTGGAGTAAGTTCATGGATAAATGAGACCATAGGACCTAAAATGGCATATTATGCTGGATGGACTTATTGGATTGTTCATATGCCTTACATATCACAAAAACCTCAAGGTGTAATAATTTCAGCATCTTGGGCTATATTTCAGTCTAATACAGTAAGTAAGATGAATCCTAAAATACTGCAAGCGGCATGTTTAGTAGTTTTCTTAATTGGCTTATGGATTGCATCAAAAGGAATTAAACCATTAAAAAAGATAACAACTATCGCAGGTACATCAATGTTTATAATGTCTATGTTATTTATTTTGCTTATGATTGCAGCACCAGCTATTACAGATGCGAAACTAGTATCAATAGATTGGTCAGCGAAAACCTTTTTACCAACCTTTGATTTTAATTTCTTTACTAGTATATCAATATTAGTATTTGCTGTTGGCGGCTGTGAAAAGATTTCACCTTACGTTAACCAAGTTAAGGATCCAGAAAAGGGATTTCCTAAAGGAATGATAGCTCTTGCTATTATGGTTGCAGTATGTGCTATATTAGGAACAATTTCATTAGGAATGATGTTTGATTCTAACAATGTTCCAAAAGACTTGTTAACAAATGGATCCTATTATGCATTCCAAAAACTAGGTGGATATTATCATTTAGGAAATACCTTTGTAGTAATTTATGCATTAGCTAACTTTATTGGACAAGTTTCAACCTTAATTATATCTATAGATGCACCTTTACGTATGTTACTTGATAGCGCAGATAAAAGATTTATACCTGAAAAATTATTTGTTCAAAACAAATATGGTGCTTATATAAACGGTAACAAGTTAATAGCAGTAATAGTATCTATATTAATCATAATACCTGCTTTCGGAATAGGAAGTGTTGATGCTATGGTTAAATGGTTAGTTAAATTAAATGCAGTATGTATGCCATTACGTTACTTATGGGTATTTACCGCTTATATAGCTTTAAAGAAAGCTGGAGACAAATTTACTTCAGAATACAAATTTACTAAGAGCAGAACTTTGGGCATGATCCTTGGAGGATGGTGTTTCGCATTTACAGCTTTTGCTTGTATCGGAGGTATGTACTCAAAGGATACTTTCCAATTAGTATTAAATATAGTAACACCTTTCGTTCTAGTTGGATTGGGATTAATAATGCCTAAATTAGCTCAAAAAAATAAAACACAGGATGTTGGTTAAATAGGAGGGATATAAATGAGTTCAGCATGCGTAAAAGAACTATTAAAGTTTATAGAAAAATCTCCAAGTTGTTTCCATTCCATTGAAACAATTAAAACTGAGTTAAAGGATAATGGCTTTACAGAACTTATTGAGGGACAACAATGGAAGCTGCAGCAAGGAAAGAAGTATTATGTTACAAGGAATCTATCTTCTATAATCGCTTTTAAGGTACCTGAGAATGGATATAAGAGCTTTCACATAGTGGCAAGTCATAGTGATGCTCCAACTTTTAAGATTAAAGAAAATGCAGAGATTGAAGTAACTAATAAATATGTACAGCTAAACACTGAAAAATATGGTGGAATGATATGTTCAACATGGTTTGATCGTCCATTATCCATAGCAGGAAGAATTTTAGTAAAAGACAATAATACTGTAAAGACTCACTTGGTAAACATTGATAGGGACTTAGTGATAATCCCTAATTTAGCTATTCATATGAATAGAGAAGTTAATGACGGATATAAATACAATGCTCAAATTGATATGTTACCACTTTATGGAGACAAATCAGCCAAGGGATCATTCTTAGACATAGTTGCACAAGCTGCTAATGTTAAAAAAGAAAATATTTTAGGAACTGATTTATTCTTATATAGCAGAATTCCTGGCACAGTTTTAGGGGTTAATGAAGAATTTGTTTCTAGTGCTAGATTAGATGACTTAGAATGTGCATTTACTTCATTAAAAGCATTCTTGGCTGGGGATTCTAAGGATAGTGCATCAATATATTGTGTATTTGATAATGAAGAAGTGGGAAGTGGCACAAAGCAAGGAGCAGGTTCAACTTTCTTGTATGATACATTAAAGAGAATCAACATGGCTATGGGAAAAGCAGAAGAAGAATACTATACTACAATAGCTTCAAGCTTCATGTTATCTGCTGATAATGCTCATGCTGTTCATCCAAACCATCCTTCAAAATCTGACCCAACAAATCAGGTCTATATGAATGAAGGAATTGTAATTAAATACAATGCAAATCAAAAATACACAACAGATGGAGTTTCATCAGCTATATTTAAGAATATCTGTGATTCTGTAGATGTTCCATATCAAGCATTTACAAACCGTTCTGATATGCTAGGAGGATCAACTTTAGGAAATATTTCTAATGGGCATGTATCCTTAAATACAATAGATATAGGATTGGCTCAATTAGCCATGCACTCAACTTATGAGACTGCAGGAGCTAAGGATGTTGAGTATATGATAAAAGGAATAGAAGCCTTCTATAACTCTTCTTTAGAAGCAGTAGAAGACGGACAATATTCTCTTAAATAACATAAGATTATAAAATGAATTATATCAAACTCCAGCAATGATTTCTAAAAGCATGTTAATTTCGCTTAATTAACATGCTTTTCTATAATTAATTGTATAATTTTTAATAAATAATACTTTATACTTCAAACAATTCTACATCTTTTAAACATATAGTTAAGTGGTTAAATTCATAATAATATCTCCTAACAATAAGTATCGAAATATTTATAGTCAGCCATTTTTATATGTGTATCTTAAAATCACTAAATTCAAATATTCCATTACCTTGCTTTAGCATATTTTTATCTTCTATGTCTGAAAATGCTTTTTTAATGCTATTTATTAATTCCACTTGAATATTCAACTCATTATGTGCTGGTAATACTTTTGTTATTCCTTTTAACCTACTGACTTTATCAATAGATTGCTTAAAAAGTATAGGATCTGTACTTGGATAGAATGCGTATAAAGTTCCTTTATAGATCAAATCCCCTGTATATAAATATCCCTTTTCTTCTTCAAAAAGACAAATATGCCCTGGTGAATGTCCTGGAGTATGGATAATCTTTATTTTTCTAGAACCAATATCTATAATATCATCATCATTTAATATTCTAGTTGGCTCTCTAGTATAAATTTTATAATTGTCTATATTGAATTCTATTGGCGGCTTTTTACTAAATGGCTCTGCTTCAATACTTCTTTTAATTGCATTAAGTGGAACAGGAATACCTGTTCTTAGCCATTCTGCATCATTCTTATGAACATAAATATCATTAAATAATGCATGCCCGCCTATATGATCCCAGTGTACATGAGTTGTAATTACTATCACAGGTAAACTTGTAAGCTTATCAACTTCATTTTTTATATTACCTATACCTAAGCCTGTATCAATTAAAAGAGCAGCATGGTTACCTATTAATAAATAGGAATGTACCTTTTCCCAATGTCCATATTCGCTTATTGCATAGGTTTCATCATCAATCTTTTCAATTTCAAACCATTCATCCATTCTAAATCTCCTTAATTTTTTGCTAAAATCCTAAATCTTCATCAACAATAAACATTTTAATTCTGCCTTTTATAGATTGTCCTTCAATAATAGAAAGACTATTACATACTCTTTCAGTTGAAGTACAGTCCACGCATTTATTTAGCTTTACACAAGGTGGAGTAAATCCTGCCCTTTTTGCATTTAATGGACATGCGATATTTTTAACCCTTTTTATTGCTTCTTCCCAAGTATCTACAATTTTATTTATCCCAACAACTACTATTACATTATCAGGGCCATACGTAATTGCAGCAACTCTATTCCCACTATGATCTACATTAACAATTCGTCCATCTACTGATATCGCATTAGAACCTGTAATATACCAATCTGCAAGTAATGCCTTTTTCTTTAATACTTTACACTCTTCTTTTTCTTTAGCCAATTCTTTATCAAATACAGTATTACCTCTATCATTAAGAGTTTTAGTAATATCCATTTTTTGAAGTGTTGCTGAATGACCTATTCCAATAGATACATTAGTTGGTACTAAATTTAATATTTTATTTTTTGCACACTCAAGATTTGGAACATAAATTACTTCTATATTTCTTACTTGAAAGTTATCAATTAATTTTTTGATTTTCATTCTCTTTTCAACTTCATTAATCAAAACTGGCTGAATTTTGGGATATGTTAATTTATCTGGCATATGTTCAAGCAACTTAACCTCTCCAATTTCTAAATTAGGTAATTCCCCTAACTCTTGAATTTCTGCATAATATAATCTGCCATAACTTTCATCATCAATTTCTCTTTCTAAAGAATAGTCACACAAATAATCACATATTGGCTTTATATTAAATTTAATTGCTCCAGTTTCTTCTTTTAGTTCTCTTTCTGCTGTATCATTAATATCCTCATTTAACTCTCTATGCCCTCCTGGCACTTCCCAAGTATCCCTCTTCTTATGCCTAACATATACGAATTTACCATTATACTTTGATACAATAACAGCAAATTTTAATTCTTTATCATTCACCGTTCCTAAATCACATATTTTACTTTCCATAAACCCCTGCTTCCTCCAATTGACCCTATCATAATTCTCAAAACTTTTCTCAAATCACTTCTTACTTTCATTAATGCAAATCCTAAAAGGTTTTCGTTCTTCCATTTTATTATTTTTTGATCTTTACATTGCATAATTTTTTCTTCTATTTCTTTACGACTAAAATTCAATTCAACTTATTATATTAACTTTTTATCATCAAACTCTATTATAATATATTTCTATATCTTAATTTTAAATATTTTCTTACCTATTAGCAAATTAATTTCATATTATCTTTACCTCTTATAAAAATACCCTTTACTGTCCTTGTCCCTATTTAATCTATTAAAATTGTCTTTTTTCCTTAGTCCTCCAATCATAATAAAGTCATGTCATGAATTTCATTTTTATGTTTCATATATACGCCAAAAATGGCAACAATAAAAGTTAATAGTGTCGTATTATACTTGACTGATTTTCCTTCATATTAGGGTTAATAGGTAAGGTATAATGGCTTTTTTTCTTTCAAATAAAAAAAGTTGTGAAGTAATGAGGGATTTCTCCTTCATTATTTTCACAACTTTTAACACAACTTTATTATCAGTAACACAAGTTTATTAACTGTGACATGACTTTATCGTTGTTTTACAATTAAAATCTTACTTGTTCATTGCTTCTTCTACTGCAACGGCTACTGCAACTGTCATACCAACCATTGGGTTGTTTCCTGCTCCTATAAGTCCCATCATTTCAACGTGAGCTGGAACGGATGAAGAACCTGCAAACTGTGCATCTGAGTGCATTCTTCCCATAGTATCTGTCATTCCGTAAGAAGCTGGACCTGCTGCCATGTTGTCTGGGTGAAGTGTTCTTCCTGTACCACCACCTGATGCTACGGAGAAGTATTTCTTGCCCATTTCAACACATTCTTTTTTGTATGTTCCTGCAACTGGATGCTGGAATCTAGTTGGATTTGTGGAGTTTCCTGTTATAGATACGTCAACTCCTTCGTGATGCATTATAGCAACACCTTCTCTTACGTCATCTGAACCATAGCATTTAACCTTTGCTCTTTCTCCAGTAGAGTAAGGAATTTCTTTAACTATTTCTAATTTTCCTGTGTAATAGTCAAATTTAGTTTGAACGTAAGTAAATCCATTGATTCTTGATATTATCATAGCTGCATCTTTTCCAAGACCGTTAAGTATTACTCTTAATGGCTCTTTTCTAACTTTGTTAGATTTTTCAGCTATTTTTATAGCTCCTTCTGCAGCTGCAAAGGATTCATGTCCTGCTAAGAAAGCAAAACATTTAGTTTCTTCTCTTAAAAGCATAGCTCCTAAGTTTCCATGTCCTAAACCAACTTTTCTATCATCTGCAACAGAACCTGGAATACAGAAAGCTTGTAAGCCTTCTCCAATTGCTTCTGCAGCATCAGCAGCTTTAGTACATCCTTTCTTTATAGCTATAGCAGCACCTACTATATAAGCCCAGCAAGCATTTTCAAATGCTATTGGCTGAGTGCTCTTTACTATATTGTAAGGATCTACACCTTTCTCATCACAGACAGCTTTTGCTTCTTCTAAAGATTTCATACCATATTTATTTAAAACAGGTAAAATCTGATTTATTCTTCTTTCATAACTTTCAAATAATGCCATGTTAGTTTTCCTCCTCACTTTTATTATTCATGTCTTGGGTCTATAACTTTAACAGCCTCATCAAATCTTCCATATTGGCTAGTAGCTTTTTCTAAAGCTTCATTTGCTTCTATTCCTTTAGCTACCATTTCCATCATCTTTCCAAGGTGAACGAATCTGTATCCTATAATTTGATCATCAGCATCTAGAGCTACTTTTGTAACATATCCTTCTGCCATTTCTAAGTATCTTGGTCCTTTAGCTAAAGTTCCGTACATAGTACCAACTTGGCTTCTTAGACCTTTTCCTAAATCTTCAAGACCTGCTCCTATTGGTAGTCCACCTTCTGAGAAAGCAGTTTGAGTTCTTCCATAAACTATTTGTAAGAAAAGCTCTCTCATAGCTGTGTTTATAGCGTCACAAACTAAGTCTGTGTTTAAAGCTTCTAATATAGTCTTTCCTGGTAGTATTTCTGAAGCCATAGCAGCTGAGTGAGTCATTCCTGAACATCCTATAGTTTCAACTAGAGCTTCTTGGATAACTCCATCTTTAACATTTAGAGTTAATTTACAAGCTCCTTGCTGTGGTGCACACCAACCTATTCCGTGAGTTAAACCTGATATTTCTTTAATTTCTTTAGCCTGTACCCATTTTCCTTCTTGTGGAATTGGTGCTGGTCCGTGATTTGGTCCTTTAGCAACTGAACACATATGTTGTACTTCTGTTGAATAAATCATATTTCTTTTCTCCTCTCTATATATGAAATTGACTTCAATCATACAAAGTATAAACTTTGTAGAATAAATAGCTGTTTAGTTTTATTAGTGTGTCTTTTTTAACAAATGCTCAAAAAAATAGATATTATATCTCAAAGCACTGGGTACATTTTAGTCCCGCATGGGTGAAATATAACCTCACGATTTCTATTTTAGCAGATTAAACCACAGCTAACAATATGTTTATATGTAAATTTTATATTTTTTTTATAAAATTAATGGTTGCATAATAAAGCATTATATGTTATTATATTTTTTGTTAGATGCGCCGAAGTGGTGGAACTGGCAGACGCGCTGGACTCAAAATCCAGTGAGGCTTACCCCTCGTGCGGGTTCGATTCCCGCCTTCGGCACCACAAGCGGTTTTAATACGTTATAACAGACGTTTTAAAACCGCTTTTTTACGTTCATTTCTATGTAGTTCGTCGTAGCTAAAAACGTCAAAATAGACGCAACGGACTCAGGGGTTAGGCGGTTTCATCTAGTAGGTTTACACATGAGTAAAAAAAGAATTACAACATTAGAAACGCCCCAATGTTCAACAACTTGTTCACGCCCCACATGGATGGTAATATTAGAAAGCTTTATGTATTATAAACGTGTTCAAGGGCAGCATTTCTGCCGCCCCTATTCTTCTGAATTGTTATGTTCATTCTTAATCATAAACACGCTCTGTGCTCTCCTCTAGTTTGTCGCTTGATTCATTCTCTTGTTAAACTTCAAAAGCGTTACTTATCGCTACGTAAGCATTAAACTCTCGGATGCCAAATGAAATTGACTTTTGAATTTTTGTTGCCA
Organism: uncultured Clostridiaceae bacterium; assembly: GCA_946405135.1. Lineage (GTDB taxonomy): Bacteria > Bacillota > Clostridia > Clostridiales > Clostridiaceae > CAMJGD01. Next base: position 243,262 of record CAMJGD010000002.1, read on the forward strand.
TATGTAAATTTTCCTTCCACATTATATTTATAATTCATTTACACTTTTTATTAATTTTACAATAAATGAAAGAATCAATATTTTTACATTTAATTTAGATGCAATATATATATATATATATATTGCTATATAAGGAAATATATGTTATAATTTTTTTTTAAAAAGGATGGTGTTCTATATGAAAAAGTTTTTTACAATATCAACTTTTATTATGTCAATGTTTTTATTTTTTAACGTATCAACAGCAAAAGCTGATACTTTCGGCGGTGGAAGGTCTAATAGTAATCGAAATATAATGGTGTATCTAGATTCGTCTGTAGCTAATAGTTCTTATTATAATTCTATTTATAGTTATGCAAGAAGTTACTGGTCAAATACAGGCACTAGTTTTAGTGGTTTTTTGGTAGCATCATCAAACAGTCCAACATCTGATGAATATTGTGTTTCAACGACCGCAACATCTGGTTTATTAGGAAGAACATACCCTTATAAGAGAGTAAATGGTTCTTCAGTAACTGCAACAAATAATGAATATTGGGAATGGTGCAAAATATTTATATACAGTAACCAAATGGATGCTTATAGTATGACTGATGACCAACGAAGGTCAAATGCAGCTCATGAAATTGGACACTCATTAAAACTAGCTCATACTACAGCTAATACTTCATCGGTAATGCTTCAAGGAATTCAAAGTATTCAACCTACTAGTTATGATATAGGACAATTAAGATCAAAGTGGAATTCTATATAAAATAAGGAGTGATGATATGAAAAGGGGAATTTCTCTACTAATTGGATTAACAATTATTATTGGGGGTATAGTAGGTTATGGATTTTATAAAAACTCACAAAATAAAGCCATAGAAGAAATATCCATACACGCTAATTATGTTAAATATGATACCGTAGATGAATTAGATAAAGCATCTGAATTAATTGTAGTTGGAAGTACAGATAAAGCTTTTCTTGATAGAAAGCATATTACTACCTATATGCCTAATAAGTCAATATCTGATTATTATACACTTACAGATATAAAAATAAAATCCATAATAAAAAATATAAATGATACTACTTTAAAGCAAGGACAAAAATTAGAGATAATTGAACCGGCAGGAGTAATTGTTGAAGATAATAAAAAGAAAATTTTTAAAGATGAGTCGTATGAACCTATAACTCCAAATATAAACTATATATTCTTCTTAAAGAAAAATACTGAGGGTAAATATTCTATAATAAATATGTACAGAGGCAGATTTGAAACAGATAATAGCATTAAACCAAAATCATTACAAGAAACTGAGGATTCTGATTTTAATGCAAGTTATAATAAAATGAAAAGTGATGTTTTAACAAAGTATTCTGATAAAATAAGTAAAATCAAGTAATAATTAATCTGCTTTTTAGAACCGTAGTACTCTTTAACTTAGAAATAAAGGAGTATACTTATCCATAACTTCAATATATTTACCATCACTTGCTGTTCCACTATAAATATCACAGCATAAAAAGTTTCCAGATAATAAATCATATTGTAACTGTATTTTTATTGCTGACTTTAAACTTGAGTCTCCTGAATCTTTAAATTCTGCATATTTCATAGTATCCTTTCTAGTCTAATAAATTCCTAAAAATTATACCATAAAACAAATAATAGGTTTCTTAGCTTGATGGCTATGGTGCGGGTTCGATTCCCGCCTTCGGCACCACAAAAAAACACATGAAATTTTCATGTGTTTTTTATTTTCTAAATTCAAAAGTATCATATATTAAATTATTTTCATTATAAATTTATATTTTCTATTTTTTATTATTTTCTCTGACCTGCTTATAAAATTCTTCTAAGGTTAAGCCTTTTCTATGTATAATCTGGCTTATTTCTTTCCCCACATATCTATAATGCCAAGGTTCATAAGCATAACCTGTTATAGCTTCCTTACCTTTAGGGTATCTTAATATAAAGCCATACCTATAAGAGTTATTTAAAAGCCATGTACCTTCTTTTGTATCCTCAAAATTTTCATCAAGCTTAAATTTCATTTTTCTTGAAGTTATATCTGCTGCTAATCCTGTCTGATGTTCACTTTCACCAGGTACTGCAATATACTTTGTAGATTCTTGTCCATTCTTGCATAATCCTGAATTATAGATTTCAGATTGAGTTTTATAGGATCGGTAAGCAGAAGATATGTGAAGAATATATCCATCTTTTTCAGCATCCTTAAACATCTCTTCTATGGCTTTTGCTGCTTCTCTTCTCATTAAATTTCTTTCATCACTTTTCTTTGCTACTAAGTTTACATTAGGTATCACCAAGTCTTTTGGAATATAGTCTTTATCCATGGGGTTTTGTTTATTAACTAATACCTGCATACTTTCTACATTTTTTTCATCTAATTTAATGTTTGCATATTCATTATCAGAATATTTATTTACTTCAGATTCATTAGATTCTGGTACAACCTTTATCTCTTCATTGTTTACGGAACGTTTCTCCACATTATCACTTATGTCTAAAACTTTTTTATCATATATTTTTTTCCCAATAATAAAAATAATGCTAAGTACAAAACATATAAATATTAATTTTATTACAAATTTTATTATTTTCTTTTTTCGTCTATTTCTCATATATATGGATTTTTTATTATTAATCATGCAAGATTTTCCCCCATTATATTTAAATTAGCATTAAAAATTCCCTAATTATTGATTTCATTATGTTAGAATCTAATTTATAAAACATATTATATACTATTTTTGAATTTTTTTTAATAACTTTTTTGTTAATAATTCTGTTTACATTAGCCGCCTAAAGTTATATCCTGGGTTTGATACCAAGATAATGCCCTATAAAATTGTTCTGGCATAAAATCTGGCCAGAATTCATCTACTATGTAAAAATCTGAATATACAGATTGTATTGGAAGAAATCCACTAAGCCTTCTTCTTCCTCCCCACCTTATTATTAAATCTATTCTAGGTATATCAGAAGATTTAAAACATGGCATTTTATTATCTCCTTTAATATCCCATTCCCAACCATAATTAACTAAAAAATTTATGTTTATAATACCTTTTCCAAATGTAGTTCTTTTGGTAAAAGGTATTAATTCTTTAGGGAACATTTCAGAAGAAGTATCTCCAACCACTAAAAGATTTGCATCTTTATCCGCAAGGTTCATTACTGAGTCTACACAGGCTTTTCTAAATTCCTTTGTCTGTTCCTTTGGTCTTTTTGTATTATCCTTAGTGAATCCATAAAAGGTTATTTCATTTATGCCTAATTCTGCACATATTTCATATAATTTAAAGCCTGGCTCTATTCCATATCTATAACCATCTTTTTTATCAAGGCCTCTTTGCTCTGCCCATCTTCTATTTCCATCGGGAATTATTCCTATATGCTTAGGTAATCTTTTAAAACCCATATTGCCCATAAGTTGCCTCCTATGTTAAATCTTAATTTATTACAACTATTTTTCTATATTATTGACAACTTACTGTTTTTTAAACTTAAAAAGTAAAAGTCCGCAAAACCTTGCGAACTTTTACTTTTAATCTGATTCTTTATTTTTAGATACTCCAAATACTGCTCTTGCACTTTCTGCATTAGGATCATGTTTTATATTTTTCTTTTTAAAATTTCCATCCTGCTTTTTATTATCTTTTGAATTTCTCATCTTACTGTTTGGCATAAAACATCCTCCTTTTTCTACTTTTATTTTGCCTAACAAAAATATTTTTATGTAAAAAAAAAGATATTGGTGGGGGATACCAATATCTAAAGTTTAAAGGGGTATATAAATAAGGGGTTACATATATTAGGTTAATAAGTTAATTTTGCAAATATTATATTTATAATGTAAATATAGCATAAATTTATCATAAATTGTATTAATATTTTGTTAAATGTATTAATTTTAGTTTATATATTTGTTAATTTTTTTTGCTACAAATTTTTACAATCTATAGCTTCTGTTATGGCTTGAGCCATTTTTTCACCACCATATAAATCTATATATTCCTTAAATTCTACATAGGTATTTTTTATAAATATAGCTTTAGCCCTAATGTTTTTTAACAGATATATCTTGCTTCCATCTTTAATACCCCCTACAATAAACCCTTGAGCTTTCATTTCATTTAGTATTTTCTTTGCAATGCATCTCTCTTCTTCCGTAACTGCAAATATTTCAGTTTTAATCTCCTCCCCCGCAGTAAAATTAACAGATATAAATATATCTACATTATTCATATTGGCAATAAGAACTCTTTTATGAAGAGAATCTCCTATGCTAGAAGCTTTACTTGGAATACAATTTACTACACTATAACCTCTAGATTTCAACTTTTCTATGATTTTGTATCCTATTTCCTTTACTAATTCTTCTTCTTCTATTTTTCCTTCTCTTTCTCCATAACCGCACAGATTATATCCTGCATCTATTCCATATTTCAAAGCCTTATCACCTCATATAGAGTAAAAACTTTAGCTTATAAAATATTGTATTCAAAAGTATTAAAATAGGTTCTAAATATAATCTTATGGTATAAATATACTTTTTAACTCATATGCTATTTTAGAATATAACAGAGGTGATATGGATGAAAGACCATTTATATAAATTTATAGCACTAATTATACTGTGTTCAATAGTTTTTACAGGTTGTACTTCAAAGACCTATAATATGATAATCATGAATAAGAAGCCAAGCAAATTTTATTATACCTCTGAACTATGTAAAGAACTTAATGAAACTAAAGGTTTTACCGCTAGTATTTTTCAAGTTAATCTGCATAAAGAAGTTCCTATATTAAAAGAAGACTTAAGCACTATTGAAAACTTCTTTACCAATTTGAATACAGAAAACTTTATAGATAAGCCTGAAGGTATTAAAGAAAAGCCTCAGTATAAAATTTTTATAGAAAGTAATAATGAAAAATTTGTTGTAAATGTATATGATGAAAAATATATATCCATCCACCCTTGGGATGGAACTTTTGAAATGGATTATATAGATATGTCTGATGTTTATAAAGCTTATAATTTATATGGTTTTTGCAAATATATATTAAAAGAACCGTAAAATATGGATGCTAAATTAGCATCTTTTTTATTTTAATATATGCATATAAAGTATATAATCTTTATATAAAGAAATGTAATTATAAGGGGGCAGCCTTATGGATACTATTAAATTTTCTGAAGCATACTCAAAATTTAATAAAAAACTATTAAGCAGCAGATGGCTTCTAAAATGGGATATAAGTAAAAATACAGTCCAAAATCATATTAAAGACGCCTGCTTTATAAATAACTTATCTCATATGATAGAAAATAAGGACTTTACTTGCAAAAGCACTTTAAATTTATGCAGCAATATGATAAAGGATATTTGTGTTCATAAAAAAATTAAAGATATACCTGATAATTGGCTAAAATATATATATGAATATACCTTATATAAGTCCTTTGAAAACGCCATAACTATTGAGCTTAGAGATGAGTTAAATGGAGTATGCGAGTTATACTTAAGATCTTTAAGGATAGTATGTGAACTTCAAAAGCAAAGTGATGATGGCAGCTTTCAAAGCAGATATCCACTAGAATTTCTAACTTACGAAGAAGAAAAAGGACTAGAAAACGATGAAGAATACAGAAAATTCTTAAAAGCTTTCAATCACAACTATACTTATGAAATGATGAAGCTGCATTATGAGTTAACAGGTTTTAATACTTTAGATCATATATGTGGAGTTCATTTTTTATCCCTCTACATAGCAAGACAGCTAAAACATATTGGAATTAACATTGATTTAGGAAGAGTCTCTGGAAGTGCTGCTGGGCATGACATAGGCAAATATGGCTGTAAAGGACCAGACCTTAAAAGAGTACCTTATCTTCATTATTATTATTCAGATCAGTGGTTTAAACGCTATGAAATAAATTATATAAGAAATATAGCTATAAATCATTCTACTTGGGACTTAGAACTTGAAAATCTGCCTCTTGAAAGTTTAATACTAATATATTCAGATTTTAGAGTAAAAAATATACGCACTGATTCTGGAGAAGAAATGCATATATTTTCCTTAAAAGATTCCTTCCAAGTTATACTTAATAAATTAGATAATCTAGATGGTTCAAAAGAAAAACGCTACAAAAGAGTATATTCTAAACTTAAAGATTTTGAAGAATTTTTAAAAAGCCTTAATATATGCTGTGACATAATAGAAAACTTTAATATACAGTCCATAGAAAAACCTAAAACACCAGACTATGCTCTTATGCAAGGCGAGAAAGTAGTAAATAGCATTAAAAATCTTGCCATCAATCACAATATCAATTTAATGTATATTTTAAGAGATGAATATTCTCTAGATACCATACTAGAAGCCGCAAGAAGTGAGAACAATTGGAAAAACTTAAGAGAATATATTAGAATATTTGAAGAATATTCTACTTACCTAACCCAAAAACAAAAGATTCAAACCATGAAATTTTTATATGAAAATCTAGTTCATCCTGAAGATGACATAAGAAGACACTGTGCGGACTTAATAGGTACTCTTATAGCTATCTTTGATGAAGACTATAGAAAAGAAATTCCTGAAAACGTTAAACTTGAACCTGCTAATATAAAGAGTGCAGATTTATTCAATGAATACCTAGAACGCTTACTATTTCCAGGTCACAAAATTATACCTGCTCATAGATATTGGCTTGGATACAGTATAAGCATATTTTCTAGTTCCTTGTTCAAAAACTGCAGAAAAGAGCTCATACCTTCCTATAGAGGTATTTTGCTTAAGTACTATAACAGCAATAAGTATAAAAATTCAGAGCTGCAGCTTTTTCTGCTTGAAAATATAAAAGCTATTCCTCTAGAACCTTTTAGCCAAGATCTAGATATACTATTTAACTTTATTTTAGATATGCTAAATAAAAGAAATATAATGTTAAGGCTTTCTGCTCTTCAATGCTGCATAGACATAATGCCGAAAGTCGAAAAAAATACAGATTTTGTAAGTAGATTAAAAAAATATCTTAGTGAAATACATTCAAAAAGCTCAAATTCTGCAGAAAATATGCTTAGGCTAAACTTATGTAATAGCATTAATGATGAAGAAAATATGGAAAAACTCCGTAAATTTTATGAAAGTGACAATAATAAAATAGCAGATATATTTTTAAATAATTTAAAAACAGCTACTGACTGGGTAAGAAAAAAATATCAAGTGGCACTTATTGCAGATAATGCCCTTAGCAATAATAATATCAATGCAATGCACGCTGCTATACACTTTTGTAATCTATTAAAGGTAAGTGCTGTAGAAAGCGTTAGAAATGAAGCTGGTAAAGCTATATTGACCATGATGGTAAAGCTGTCACCTTCAGAAAGAAATGAAGTCGCTATAGAACTGCTTAGAGCTTTGGAAATAGAAGGCCACAAATTTACAGAATATATACCAAGATACTTAGGTGAAGTTCTTTTATATTTACAGCCAAAAGAATTGGATGAAGTAATAGATGATTTATCTTTTAAAATTAAAATATCAACTCCTGCTGTAAAAAATCTCATACTAAAAACTGCCTCTGTTATGGCTGAAAATTACGATAAATACAAATATAACTTTAAAGAAGATGAAAAGATTTATGAGAAAAGGCTTATAAATATTTTAGGCATAATATTAAATGGTTTAAGCGATTATAATATTTCTGTAAAACAGGCAGCTTTTACTGCTATAGGAAAAGGATTATTTGGCTCTTCTCAATTAAATCTTGAACAAAAATGCACTATATTTAAGCTTATAGGCAAAAAAGTGCTTACTTTAGTGGTAGAAGATGATAATGAAGAGCTTTTATTCCTATCAAATTCTGCAGGATTAAATCATATTTATAGATTTATATCTGACTACTCATTTTTTAAAGGAGAAATAAATCTTAATACACCAAAAAATATAGCTTTTTTCCCTGGAACCTTCGATCCTTTTTCTTTAAGTCATAAAGAAATTGCAAAAAATATAAGAGATTTAGGCTATGAGGTATATTTGGCTATTGACGAATTTTCTTGGTCTAAAAAGCCTCTTCCAAATCTAATAAGAAGAAATATACTGAATATGTCCATATCAGGAGAATTAGGAATCTTTATATACCCAGACAGCTTCCCTACCAATATTTCTAATGAAGAAGATCTAAAAATTTTAAAAAATAATTTTAAATCTTCAGAAGTTTATATAGTGGTAGGCAGCGATGTATTATTAAATGCAAGCAGTTATAAAGCTCCTAAAAGTGAAAATTCAATTCACAGTTTCTCTCATATAATTTTTCAGAGAAATAAATCAAAACAGATTAATGATGCAATAAAAAATATTCAAGGAAACGTAGAAATTCTTCTACTGCCTCCTAAGTATACAGATATAAGTTCTTCACAGATAAGAAATTATATAGATGAAAATAGAGACATATCAAGTTTAGTAGACCCTTTAGCTCAAAAATATATATATGAAAATGGTTTTTATCAAAGAGAAGCTTTAGATAAATCCACTTTAAATTCTGCTAAACTAGATGTAGAAGTAATTAATACAGCTACTGAGGAATTATTAGATATTTGCTGTCACATGGTAGACTATGATTGCAGTAAAATTCAAAATAGAATTAAAAAAGTTTTTTCAAAGCCCTCTGGGAGAGCTCTGATTTTAAGAAATAGCAAAAGTAAAAAAATTGTTGGATTTTCTTTATATCATTGGATAAGATCCAGCATGCTCTATGAGGAGTTAAAAGACGTAAAACTGGCAGACGAAATAAGACAAAATAGTCTAGGTAGAATAATATTATTAGATGGTATCTATATAAAAGAAATAGAGAAAAATAGAAATTTAGAACAGATATTATTAACAGAAACCTTGGCCTTTTGCATATCAAAAGACTATGAATACACTTTATTTAACTGTAATGAGGATGCTGCATGTTCACCTTATTTTCAAGAACTATTATCTAATTGTGGTTTTATAAATATAAATGAAGGAAATTCTAATCAGCCTATATGGCTTGTAAATATGAGCACTCCTTCTGTAATAAATTTAGATCTTGAAAATCTTATTAAAGAACCCTTTAGAAGTAATGCAAAGGTAAAACAAAGTATAAAGCAATCTAGGCATAGACTGTTAAAAGCTTTATGTAATCTTTATCCTGCAGAACTCATATTGCCTATAGATAATAACATGCTGCATTATGGACTTATAAAAAAAATTTGTAAAGAAAATAATGTCCCCACTGAAACCATAATTCCTAGATTTCTTGGAAAATCTATGTGTGTTCCTTATGGAGATATGCTGGATAGATACATTATACCAAATACTGTAACCAAATCACTACATACGGAAAAATATTTTGAATCAGATATATCCTCTTTTAAAATATCAGAATTTCCTCATTATATGGATCTTAACAATCAGATTAAAATGCTTAAATCTTTTAATAGACCCATAATTCTTGTGGATAATCTGCTTCATAAAGGACACAGAATGCAAGCCATAGATCCTATTTTTAAAAAAGAACATATAGATGTTCAAAAAATCATAGTAGGAATATTATCTGCCAGAGGAAAAGATCTTATGGATTATCAGCATAGGGAGGTAGACTGCGTTTACTTCATACCAAGAATGAAATTATGGTTTAATGAAAATGCTCTTTACCCATTTATAGGAGGAGACTCTCTTTGGCGTGGCAAGTTCCCCGAAAGGAATCTATTGCCCTCTATAAATCTTTTGATGCCTTATACTTCACCAAAATTTATAAAAGGTGCTCCAAATAAGTCTTTATTTGAACTTTCAAAAATATGTATAGATAATGCTATAGATATACTTATTACTTTAGAAAATGAATATCACATTATAAATGAGAGAAATTTAACTTTATCTTCTCTTGGTCAGGTATTTACCATCCCTAGATGTCCTGACCATGGAAGAGATATGAATTATGATCTTAGTTTAAATCCATCTCACTACCTTAAAAACGATCTGGAAACACTAAATAGATTAGAAAATATTTTGGGGAGGTGACCTCTTCTTGAATTATTATAAGCATAATGAAAATATAATACTAACTGAGCTAAATTTAGAAAATCATTTTAAGACTATAGATAAAAAATCTGTGTTAAACCATAATGGTTATGCATTCTATGTAGGTGAAAGAGAATTAAGAACCTCAAGAAGCAGCTTTGTAGTAAATTTTCCTTGGGAAATAAGCCATAAAGAAAATCTTTGCCTATTAGATAAAAACTATGGAGCTAATTGTAACTTATCTGAATTTCCTTCAGAGTTTTTAGCCTTTATTAAAAATAAAAAAATATTTTACGTAAATGCTAAAAATCCTAATTGGCTTACTAACATCAATCATTGTTTTCCGCAAAAATGGGAAGTGCATATAGTAGGTTTAGGAGATGTAGGAGGAACCTTAATAACAGGTTTAAGACTTCTTGGAGGTGATTGCATATCCTCCATAGGCATATATGACAAAGATAAAAATAAAGTTAAAAGGTGGCTTTTAGAAGGCAATCAGATACTAGATATAAATAATTTAAATATGCCTGAAATTAAAGAGATTGAAGAGAAAGAAATCTTTCATTGTGATATGTTTGTATTTTGCGTATCCCTTGGAGTTCCTCAAGTAGGAAAAGAATCTTCAGATGTGAGACTTGCCCAATTTGAGGGTAACTCTAAAGTTGTAACTTATTATGCAAAACTAGCAAGAAAAGCTAGCTTTAAAGGTATCTTTGCTGTAGTTTCTGATCCTGTAGATTTATTGTGTAAGGTAGCTTTTAATGAAAGCAATAAAAATCCTAAGGGAGATTATGACTTTAATGGACTATCCTCTTCTCAAATAAGAGGCTATGGTTTAGGAGTAATGAATGCAAGAGCAAGCTACTTTGCTAAGCAGGATGAAAAAACAAAAGCTTATATAGATGAAGGCAGGGCTTTTGGACCTCATGGAGAAGGGCTTATAATTGCAAATAGTATAGAGCATTATGATGAATATTTATCAGATCATTTGACAGAAAAAACTAAAAAAGCGAATTTAGAAGTAAGAACTGCTGGATTTAAACCTTATATTGCACCAGCCCTATCCTCAGGAGCACTTTCTCTACTCTCTACTATAAGAGGACAGTGGCATTACAGTTGCAATTTTATTGATGGAACTTATATAGGATGTAAAAATAGATTTGTTAATGGATATACTGAACTAGAAACCTATAATATGCCTGAAAGATTAATGGAAAAGCTTCAACAAACAAAATCCTATTTAGATTCAATATACTTTTAATATTAAAAAGCTCTTAGGCACCATCTGCTTAAGAGCTTTTAACATATTCTATTTATTTTATTTAAGTTCTAACTCTTTTTTTATTTGAATTATCCTCTTATTTAAAACAGGATGTACCACATAAGGTGCAATCTCTGAAAGAGGCTCCATAACAAACATCCTTTCTTCCATTCTTGGATGAGGTATTACCATTTCTTCATTAGAAGATATCATATCATCATATAATAGTATGTCTAAATCAATAGTTCTAGGTCCCCACTTTATGATTCTTTCCCTTTTTAATTCTTTTTCTATGGAAAGAAGAAATTCTAGGAGTTCTTTTGGATTAAACAAAGTTTTTATTTCTATCACTGCATTTAAGAAATCATCCTGTTCTTCATATCCCCAGGGTGCTGTAGTTATAAAACTGGATCTTTTGATAACCTTACAGCTTTCTGAAGTCTCTATGTATTCTATAGCTTTTAAAAGATTTTTTTCTTTGTCTCCCATATTAGAGCCTAATGCAATATAAGCTTTATGCCAACCACGCTCTATCTCCACACCCGCATATTCTACAGGTAGCCCAATAGGTGCCCAAGGTTTTTTTAATTTTACCTTTACACTATTTACAAGCTCATAATTTATCAATATAAACTCTGCAAGTTTTTCTGCTGCAGTTTCAATAAGATCATATTTTTCTTTACTAAATTCTTCTACTACCTTATGACAAAGCTCTCCGTAATTTACAGTCTTATTGATATCTTTATCTTTGGCAGCTTCCCTTAAGTCTAAACACAAATCTAAACTTATCAAAAACTTCTGTCCCAAATCCTTTTCTTGACTATAAACTCCATGATTAGCATATACCTCAAGATCTTTTATAAAAATTCTATCCATCTTACCACTCCCACTGGTTTCTGCTTATTACCTGCATATAGCATCTGTCATCATACAAACTCTTTTATTTTCCATTACATCATGCACTCTAACAAAATCACAGCCTTTTATTATACCTATAGCTGTGGTAGCTAAAGTTCCTTCTACCCTATCCTGTACTGGAAGATCAAGAGCATTTCCTATCATAGACTTTCTAGAGGTACCAAGGAGTACAGGATATCCTAATTCTTTGAATCTTTCAAGCTCATTCATAACTTTAAGATTCTCTTCATAGCTTTTGGCAAAGCCTATACCTGGATCCACAATTATATTCTCTTTTTTAACCCCAGCTTTTAATGCTATATCTATGCTTTCTTTAAGATCCTCTAATATATCCTCTAAAAGATTTTTATAATCTCTATTTTCTCTATTATGCATAATACAGCAAGGAACTCCATATTTAGCTGCTACCTTTGCCATCTCTGGGTCCTTTTTAAATCCCCAGACATCATTTATAAGATCTGCCCCTGCTCCTATAGAAAGTTCTGCTACATTTGCTTTATATGTATCCACAGATATAGGAACTTCAATTTCCTTTCTTAAAGCTTCAATAATGGGTATTACCCTTTTTATCTCTTCTTCTTCTGTTACTGGAGTATGATTTGGCCTTGTAGATTCCCCGCCTACATCTATTATATCCGCTCCCTGAGAAATCATTTCTCTTGCATGCATTAAAGCTTTTTCTATTTCATTAAATCTTCCTCCGTCAGAGAAAGAGTCTGGAGTTACATTAAGTATGCCCATAACATAAGTTCTTTTACCTATCTCAAAATTCTTTGTTCCTATTTTTACATTGCTGTACATAAAAACATTCCCCCTAAATTAATACACTATACTATTATTTTTTAAATGTTCTGACCAATTACATTGCTTTATTGCAGCACAGTTAAAACAATTTCTAGAAAGCTTGTCACTTCTATATATTATAGAAGCTAAAGAGTACTCCTCTTCAGTGTTATCTCTATGACAGGTTATAGCATGTTCTATATCCTTTTTTTCCTCTTCATTATAGCCTGCATATTTAAGTATTGTTTTAGAAATTTCTATACTTGCCAATTCATGAGGTATTCCTTCTTTGTATTGCTTCCATCTTCCTATATCATGAAGAAGAGCAGCTGCATAGATTACATCCTTTTTATAATTTAGAGATTTTTCAAGACTCATTATATAAGCAATTCTTGCTACATCTAAAAAATGTTCTAAATTATGACTGCAAAATATTCTATGCTTCTCCCACCTTTCATTCTCCTTTAAACATTCTTTAAATAATTCATGATTTAATATAAGGTTTATTCTTTTTTCTTCCACTTAGCACCCTTCTTTATATAAGCTTATAAACTTCATCTTTCAGGCTAGGTTGTTCAATAAAAATCCCTCTAGCTGCAGAAGTCACTGTTTTACTCCCAGGTTTCTTTACCCCTCGCATGGTCATACACATGTGTTCAGCTTCTATAATCACCATGACTCCTTTAGCATTTAAATTTTTCATTAATGCATTTGCTATATCTGAAGTAAGTCTTTCTTGAAGTTGAGGTCTTTTAGCATAGACCTCTACAGTCCTTGCTAATTTACTTAGTCCTGCCACTTTACCTTCAGGTATATAAGCAATATGAGCCTTTCCATAGAAATGTAAAAAATGATGTTCACACATGGAATAAAAAGTTATGTCTTTTTCTATGACTAAATCATTGCTATTTACACTAAAGGTTTTACTCAAGTGCTTAGCTGCATCTTCATTAAGCCCTGAAAAAACCTCTTTATACATCCTTGCTATTCTATCTGGTGTTTCTAATAGACCTTCTCTTTTTGGATCTTCACCAATAGCTTCTATTATCATCTTAACTGCTTCTCTTATTTTAGCTTCATCTATCATGATCTATACATTAAATTTTCTAGGTAATCCTATAAGAATTTAACGTGTCCTCCTTCCTATATACTCTTATACGATTTAAAAATTCTTAGTCAAATTATGAAATATTATTATAAAACTTATTTTTAATCTCTTGTCGATACATAATATATTATATCAGATAATGAAAAATAATAATATTAAAGTATATACTATGTGGTATTATTTTTATATAATCTATATGTGAACTTTTTACTGAAAGGGGGAAAACTGCTTAAAACGCAGTTATGAATATATGTTAAAATCAGATTTTCATATGCATACCTCAGCTTCGGATGGTAAACTCTCTCCTGAAGAGCTTATAAATACAGCAGAAGCTGAAGGGTTAGATATAATAGCAGTAACAGATCATGACACTACTGCAGCCCTTAAAAGGGCCCTTATGGCAGGGGAAAAAGCTGGAGTTAAGGTAATTCCCGGCATAGAGCTTTCCACTATACACAATGACGAGAGCATTCATATACTAGGCTACTTTAGAGATAATAGTTATGATAATGAAGACTTCCAAAAATTTTTAAAGGAAATGCAAGAGTTTAGAATATACAGAGCAAAAAAGTTTATTCATAATCTATATGAATATTTTCATATAGATTTAGATTATGAAGAAGTCTCTAAAAGAGCTAAAGGTGTAATAGCAAGACCTCATATTGCGAAAGCTATTATTGATAAAGGTTATCCTTACTCCTGGAATTATATTTTTGAAAATATTATAGGGAAAAATAGTCCTGCTTATGTTCATAATAAAAAGGTAAGCATAGAAGAAGGTATCCATATTTTAAAATCACTAAATGCTTTAGTAATACTTGCACACCCTGTGCTAATAAAAAAAACTCCTTTAGAAGAATTTATGAAATATGATTTCGATGGTATAGAAGCAGTATATTTTTTAAATTCAAAAGAAGAGGAAGAAAAACTTATAGCATTAGCTGAAAGCCATGGAAAACTAATAACCAATGGCTCTGACTTTCATGGCAATGGCAAAGAAGATACCAAACATGGATATTTAGGTTCTGTAAATATGAAAGAGGAATATTTACAGAGATTTATAAAAGAACTATTTGGCTAAGAAAACTTCTTATAGATTGATTATCTTTAACATAAGGGACTGTCGCACTAAGGAATTTACATACAATATATTGATTTGCAAATTTAAAATTAGCACAATACATTGTAGTATTTATTCTTAATGCAACAGCCCCTTTTTATGTGATTCTAGTCTATTCATTCTTTTTATCTTTCATTTTACTATCTAAGTGCTCCTCTTTATAATCATCTAAATACCATCTATTTTCTGTGGTAGGATTGTTCAATATACCCGCTAGTACAAGTGCAGACAAAAATATGGCTATTATATTACCGTAGCTTGGAATTAATATATCTATACCAAATACTTTTAAAATGAGAGGTACAAAAGCCAATATAGAAACCCATAATCCATAATTCCTAAATCTACTCATAATCTCACCTGTTTTACTACTTTATATTATACTATTCATCCTATATTTAATAGGTGTAAAAAAGGTCATAAAACTTCCCTTCAAAATATTTTATCAAAGAGAAATTCCATGACCTTTTTACATGAGAATTCTTATTTTAATATAAAAAACAAGTGTACAGCTTAATTAAAACTATTTATGCTTCCATTAAAAATGCATAATATCCTCTCATAGCTTCATATATGTCTGCTTTGCTTGCTACTTCCCAAGGAGCATGC
Organism: uncultured Clostridiaceae bacterium; assembly: GCA_946405135.1. GTDB lineage: Bacteria > Bacillota > Clostridia > Clostridiales > Clostridiaceae > CAMJGD01. The sequence goes on from CAMJGD010000002.1 coordinate 259,133, forward strand.
ATATTATGTAAAGCTACTCCGCAATCTATAACTTCCATACCATATTCAGCAAGAATATAAGCTATAGTTCCGCCGCCGCCTTGGTCAACCTTTCCAAGTTCAGCAGTCTGCCAAGTTACTCCATGTTTTCCCATTATAGCTCTGATTTCTGCTATATATTCTGGATTAGCATCATTGCATCCTGACTTTCCTCTTGCTCCAGTATATTTATTAAATACTATACCCTTTCCAAAGTAAGCAGAATTCTTCTTTTCCATTACAGATGGATAATTTGGATCAAAAGCTGCACTTACATCAGAAGATAGCATTTTTGAATTAGCTAAACATCTTCTTAATTTTAATTCGCTATAATCTCCTGCTCTATCCATTACTTCTGCTAAAGCATTTTCAAAAAATCTTGAACTCATTCCTGTAGCTCCTATACTTCCTACTTCTTCTTTGTCCACAAAAAGAGCTACACAAGTCTTATCAGCTTTTTCCATAGCCATAATAGCCTCAAAAGAAGTATATGAACATACCCTGTCATCATGACCATAAGCCATAACCATGCTTCTATCAAAGCCATAATCTCTTGCTTTACCTGCTGGTACTACTTCAAGTTCAGCAGATACAAAATCTTCTTCTTCTATACCATATTTTTCATTAAGCATTCTTAATATATTATACTTTACTCTTTCTTTCTGTTCTTTATCTTCTACAGGTATACTTCCTACAAGTATATTTAAATCTTCTCCTTCTATACCATTGGATAACTTTTTACTCATTTGATCCGCTGAAAGGTGGATTAGAAGATCTGATATACCTATAACTGGATCATTTTCATCTTCACCTATAACTACATTTACTAAAGAACCGTCCTTTTTAACTACTACACCATGTATGCTTAAAGGTATAGTTACCCATTGATATTTTTTAACTCCGCCATAATAGTGAGTTTCCATCATAGCAAGTTCTGAGTCTTCGTATAAAGGATTTTGCTTTAAATCAAGTCTAGGCGAATCCACATGAGCTCCTAATATTTTAAGACCCTTTTCCATAGGCTCACTACCTATAAGAAACATAGCCAAAGTTTTCCCTTTATTATTTGCATAAACTTTATCCCCAGCTTTTAGGCTCTTTCCTTCTTTAATGATTTTGTTAATATCCACATATCCTGCCTTTTCAGCTAACTTTATAAATTCATCTACACATTCACGTTCAGTTTTACATGTGGACATAAAATTCTTATATCTATCACTTAGAGCAAAAACTTTTTCCACATCTTCTTTTGAATACTTGTCCCAAGCTGTCTCATATTTTTTAGTAAAATCTTTTTTATTTTCCTTTTCAGTACCCATATTAATCCCATCCTTTTTATTAGAATAGTATCCACTTAAAATAGACAATTATATTGTACATCAACTATACTTAAAAAACAAATATGTAGCAATAACAACTGATCCACATTTAAACTATTCTGTTATGATTTTATCTATAAATACATCCTGCTTATCCATAGGTATTTTTTCTACTAATTGTATTCTATATCCTAATCCGATTTTATGGCAGTCTTCTCTAAGGAGCTTTAAGAATCTATCATAAAAGCCTCCACCATAGCCTAACCTTCCCCCTATGGAATCGAAGGCTGTTCCAGGAACTAAAACCAAGTCTATATCCTTTTCTGATACCACTTTAGCTTCTTCATAGTCTGGTTCTAATATACCCATAGCTCCAGGTTTTAGATCTTCTAAGCATAAAATACTGATAGCTTTCATTCCTTTTTCCTTTGATATAACCTTGGGTACACAAACCCTTTTTCCTTTTGATAGCGCATCCTCTATTATACCCTGAGTAAAAACTTCTTTTTTAAAGCTCACATAGACAAATATAGTACCGGCTTCTATATACTCCTTACTGGAAGTTACCTTTTTATATATGACTTCATTATATTTTGTTAAATCTTCAGCAGCTATACTTTCCCTAAGGCTTATCATATGTTTTCTTAAATCCTTTTTAGATTGAATCATCTAACATCCCTTCCATTCTCTTATCTATTATATCCACTGGAGAAGTATTGGACATTAGACTGTATCTATAATTTGCCGCAGCTGCTTCTATGATTACAGCTATATTTCTGCCAGGCCTAATAGGAACTGTAAGTTTTCTTACAGGTACATTCAATATATCCATATACTGCTCTTCTATACCAAGCCTATCATATATGGCATCATCTCTCCAATGTTCAAGATGAATCATCAATCTTATGCTTTTACTGTGAAGCACAGAGCTTAACCCATATAATGCAGGTACATCTATTATTCCCATACCTCTTACCTCTAACATACCAAAAGTTATATAAGGGGAACTGCCTTTCAATATGCCATCTATTTCTTTTATATCTACAGCATCATCTGCTACTAGCCTGTGCCCCCTCTTTATAAGTTCTAGTGCTGTTTCACTTTTCCCTATGCCGCTTTCTCCTGTGATCAATATACCAATACCATATACATCTACCAGTACACCATGCATTCTTGTTTCAGGTGCTAAGGCATCATTAAGATAATTGGTAAGTTTACTAATAAATCTAGTAGATATCATCTCTGTTCTTAATACCCATCTTTTATTTTTCCTAGCATTTTCTATAAACTCTTCATGAGGTTCTAAATTTCTAGCAATTATAATACAAGGTGTTTCAAAGGTAAAAAATTTTTTCAACCTTTTTTTTCTTAATTCTACTTGCATGTCATCTAAAAAGCTCCACTCTGCCATTCCAATGATCTGTATTCTCTCTTTTGCAAAATAATTATAAAAACCTGAAATTTGAAGTCCAGGTCTATTTAGGTCACTGGTATTGATTTCTACTCCTTTTTCTCCTTCCACCAAAACCTCCAGATTAAAATCTTTTATCAATGTTTCTACATTAACTGGCAACTATATCATTCCCTTCAATAAATATACTAACATATATAATTCTAATTCCGTTCCTTCTTTTTTATGGTTTCAAGCTGAGCTTTAAAATTTTGTTTAACATTATCTATATATTTTCTCCTAAGCCTTTGCTGTTCTTCCTTTTCTTCTTCTGTAAGTCCTTCCTCTTGACTCTTTTTATATAAATAATTTATTCTACTTATAAGTTCTTCTATATTCATAATATGCATCGCTCCTAAAACATAAGTTTATTCATTAATACAATTATAATTGTATCTATGAAAAAAAATTAAAGCAACTATAAATTATTCCGAAAATTTATAGACTTTTTTCGTCATTTACATATAATTCCACATGACTAATTTCAACACTTACTGCTGGTTTTTCATATACCATAAAATGTAAATATAAAAATTTATAACTTTTTATGTTACATATTGTTATAAATTGAATATTATTATCTAAAATATTTTCTTTATCTAAGTTCAACTTTTGATAAAATAGATATTGTGTGAATTTTCGTTTTTAGGAGAGTGATATAAATGGGGAAAGATAATTTATTAAAAAAAATAGAATTTCAAAGAAACAATCTTTATTGTTTGCTATCTATTAATCCCCCTACTCATAAGGAAGTAGTGAACTGTAGTCAGGAATTGGACAGGCTCATAGCAGAGTATCAAAAATCTTTATCTTAAATAAGTAGCGAACTCTTTATTGGAGTTCGCTGAATTTTTATTGCTTATAACTGCAATTCTTCTAGTATGTTGTCTATATCAACATCTTCATCCTTTTCAAATATTACAGCTACAAATTCATTATAATCACAATTATCTTTATCTATATCGTAAGATACATATTGAACGTCTACTTCAAAGCTCTCCATTACATCTTCAATTAGATCCCCTACATTATCTATAGCCACATCACTTAAATATGGAATAAAGTACTCCTCATACCATTCATCATCCTGTTTTTCAGAATTACTCTCATCATTGGCATAAGCTTTCGCTGCCTTTAACTCATCTTCATCAAAATCATAAAAAAATCTTAATATAAGTTTACCTTCTTGATAAGGTATTTCCTCTACTTCCTCTATTCCATTACCTCTTAAGAATTCTATTATAGCTTTTTTATCCATAATTTATTCCTCCTCTCAAATAGTATATTTATTATTTTTCATTATATAATAACTTCTTATACTCTTTTTTTACCTTTTCAAATTCTTTTTCATCTTCTACAAGATTTAATTCTTTCTTTCCATCTACATAATCTACTCTAAATGGAAAAGTGTCTTCTTCATTACCTTCCACTGGTGATAACAATAAATATTCAGTTTCTTCAATATATATTCTGGCTACTGCTTCAAAATCTACTTTATTTCCGTCTTCATCTTTAAAAGACATTATTTCCTTATCTTCCATATGAAATATTCACTTCACTTTCATTTTTTATTTATACATAGATATTACCATAGTAAACATTTTATATTCAATATTTATTTAATTATATTACTATTTATACATAAAAAATACGGGTTTACACCCGTATTTTAATTATAATAAATCTATAAATTTATATACAAACTCATCAGCACCTTTATATTCTTCCTCTGAAGGTACAAAATTAAATTTTAGTCCTGGATTTAATGTTTTAAATTTTAAGGATGAAAGTCTTTGTGTAAGCATTACTACTCCTTCTCCACTCCATCCATAGGAACCAAAAGCTGCAGCTGCTTTTCCTCTATTTATTATTGGATTTACTAAGGACAATAAGTCCCAAGCTGGCTTTACTGCATCTTGATTTATAGTTGGAGAACCAATCATTATGCCGCTGGCACCCTCTATTAAATTAACTGCTTCATTCATATCCATGGAAGTTATTTCATGAGTTTCAGCTTTTATTCCTTTTTCATTTATCCTATGGGCTATATGCTTTGCCATGTTTTCTGTATTTCCATAAGCAGATATATAAAATATTTGCACATTTTTTTCTTTTATATCCTCCACTTTTGCCCATTCTCTATATAAATTTAAATACTTATATACGTCATTTACATGAATAGGTCCATGACTAGGTGCCACCATGTCAAATTTTATGTTCTCTATTTTATCTAATGCCATATTAACAAACTTTTTAAATGGTCCCATTATAACATCAAAGTAATATTTCATTTCATCGAAATAGTCTCCTTGGCACTCATCAGTTATACATTTTGAAGGAGGACAATAGTGGCATCCTGTAAAATCACAAGTAAATAGTATTTCCTTCTCTGTAGCATAAGTGAATATAGTATCTGGCCAATGAAGATTAGGTGCGGAAATAAATTTTAATGTGGTACTTCCTAAATTTAATTCTTCTTTAGCTTCTCTACTCTTAAAATCTCTATTTAAAATTTGTCTTAAATATATTATAGCTGCCTTAGATCCAATTATTTCAGCTTCTGGATAATCTTCCAATAACTTTATTATAGATCCACTATGATCTAATTCTGTATGCTGGACTATTATATAATCTACTTTTTTTTCTCCTATAACTTCTTTTATATTTTTTTTCATTTCATCATAAAATCCATCTTTTACACTGTCAATTATAGCTATCTTTTCATCTTCAATAAGGTAGGAGTTATAAGTAGTTCCTTTTCTAGTTTCCATTATAATATCAAAAACTTTAAGATCAGCATCATAAGCTCCAACCCAATATATATTTTCTTTTAATTTTTCTGCGCCCATTCAAATACCTCCTTAATTATTGCTTCATCTTTTAATTTAGATTACAAGCCACATAATTTACACAAATATAATTTAAAATTATAAGTTAATTTTATCACAAATATTAACTTTTTTAAAGTATAATTAATAATAATTATTAATTATACTTTAAAACTTTATTCTCGTAATAGTGGAGAAATTTCTTCATTATAAAATACATATTCTAAATGAAGGGCTCTTGTAAGAACTACATATAAAAGTTTTTTATCTATTTCTTTTTGTGAGTAATTTTTATCACTACAGTCATATATTATGCTGCAGTCAAATTCTAATCCTTTTGTCATATAGGATGGTATTATTATATTGTCCAGATTTATTGCATCATCATTTTCTTTAACCAACTTCCAGCTAAAGTTACTATATTTCTTCATAATATCATAAACCTTTTTACACTCTTTATGAGTCTTACATATGATTGCTATACTTTTTTTGCCTAGCTTATATACTTCTTCTACTGCATCATCTACTTTATCACAAAAAGTTTTACTATCTTTAAAAGACTCTACTATGGGTTTCTTCCCATGCCTTAATACTGGTTTTGCAGGCTTTAAGCTATTATCCTGCTTCTTTAATACTGAATTTGCAAAATTTATTATTTCTATGGTTGACCTATAACTTTGGGTTAAAGGTACATAGAAAGCCTCTCCACTAAATACCTTTTCATTAAGCTCTTCCCAGCTTTTTATACCTTTATAGTCATAAATACCTTGCCCTAAGTCTCCTACAATGGTGAAGGAATCTCCATTAGACATATATCTTAATAAATTCATCTGAAAAAGGCTATAATCCTGTGCTTCATCTATTACTATATGGGAAAACTTGTATTTTTCGGGTACGCCTTCAATATTAAACTTCAAATAAAGCATAGCGGCTAAGTCATCTAAATCTATTATGCCCTTATCATTATTTTCAATTAATTCATTTTTCATATATTCATAAAGAGGTTCTGGAATCTTATGGCTTGTAACTTCATAAAAAATATCTATGTCATTAAAAAGATTCATATAAAGTTCTTTTATATCAAAGCTGGACCATTCCTTAAAATATTTTTCAAATTCCTTTTTACCTTGACTCCTTATATAATTCTTCTTTTCATCTCTTTCATCATATATCTCTATTAACTTTTTTCTTCTATCTTCACTATCTTCCATAGTTTTCTTTAATCTTGCTACAGTATACTCATAATAAAAATCTAATTTATCTAATACTTCATTGAGTTTATCATTAAGCTTTAAACTTAAATACCTTTTTATTTCTTCTTTTCTTTTATTTATGGGTAAATTTACCATGTCTTTGAGATAAAGCCTCTTAATTTCCTTGGTATCAAATAGTATATAATCCTCTACTTTTATGTCTTTTATATCAGAATACCTTGTCTCTATTAATTTTAAATACCTGTCTAGCATAGTTTTAAAAACCATAGTGCTTTTAACCTTACTGCTATTAACTATATATTTAATACTTTGTGTATTTTCATCTTCTAATATAAGAGATAATTTTTTGTCCTTGCTTATTACTTTTCCTTTTATTTTTAACATTTTCTTAGCCATTTCTTCAAAAGTCATCTGCTTAACCTTATCTACACCTAAATTAGGTAATACTTCTGATATGTAATCCAAAAAAAGTTCATTAGGTGCTAGAACCAAAATATCTTCACCAGAAATTTTTTTTCTATATCTATAAAGAAGATAAGCAAGTCTATGAAGTGCTACGGTAGTCTTACCAGAACCTGCAGACCCTTGAACAATAATAGGAAAACTTTTTTCTGCTCTTATTATAGAATTTTGCTCTTTTTGTATGGTAGCTACTATATCCTTTAATTTACTCCCTGTATTTTTTTCTAAATTTATTTTTAAAAATTCATCTATTAATGCATTTTCTCCAGAATCCATGGAAGCGGATTGTAATATTATATCATTGATACCTTCATCAAAAATATCTTTTAGTTTACTATCTTCATATAAAAATTTCCTCTTCAGGGACAATTCGCCATTAACTACTCCAATAGGAGCTGAATAGTATGCTTCTCCTTCAGTACCACTATAGTATAGATCTGCAATAGGTGCTCTCCAATCTATAACTATTTCATCCCCAGTACTACTATCTCCAAGGGAAAATTTACCTATATAATAGCTTTCTTTTTCTTTTCTATATTCTCTAAAATCTATTCTTGCAAAATAGGGTTCTTTACTAGCTTCTGTATAATTCTTAAGATTTTTGCTTATAATTTCATATAGTTTTTCAGTAGTTTCTAATTCTTCATTATAACTTCCCCTAGAGGATTTCTTTAATAGAGCTATCTTATCTTTAATTACGCTTTCATTTTCAGATATGAGTGATATTTCACTTTTAATCCATTCTTTAGTTTTCTTCAGATTATTTTTTTCATACAAAAGTTCTTCATCATAATTATTCACTCTATCATCACCTCACTATTTCAAAGTAATTATTATACAATTTAAATAAGATTGTGTCAATAATTAGAAAATTACATTCATATAATTTATGTATAATGTATTTTTATGTTAATGATTCTAAAGAAAGGTGATTATAATGAATATACTCATAACTGGTGCAAAAGGCAACTTAGGCAAATATTTATCCACCTACTTTTCCTTAGATAATAATGTATCTGCCTTTGGAAAAGACTTGCTTGACATTACAGATAAAAATATGTGCTTAAATATTATAAGTACTATAAAACCAGATATAGTAATAAACTGTGCTGGACTTACTAACATGGATAGTTGTGAATTAAATGAAAAAGATTCCTATAGCATAAATACCTTAGGAAGTCTAAATTTGGCTTTTTGCTGTAATCATTTTGATATTCCCCTATTGTATCTCTCTACTAATTATGTATATGGGAATTATAAAAATACTCCCTATGAAGAAAAAAATGAATGTAATCCTATAAATGTATATGGTAAAACAAAACTTGCTGGAGAAAATTTAATTAGAACTCTATGTAATAAATATTTTATAATAAGAACTTCTTGGGTGTTTGGTGGTGAAAACTGTATTTTAAAAAAAATAATAAATAATCCTACAATCCCTATAATTTTTTGCTCAGATGAATTTACCAATGCCACTTATATAGAGGATTTAGCTTATGCTATTAAAACTATGCTAAAATCTCATGATTATGGCATTTATAATTGTGTAAATAAAGACTCATCTTCTAAGTATAACATGGTAAAAACTGCTCTTGATTTATTAGATATTCATAAAGACTTAATAAAGCTTCCTACTAATTATATTAATAATTCAGCTCCTAGGGCAAATTATTCTGTAATGGATACTAATCTATTTAGAAATACATTTAATATAGAAATGCCTTCTTGGAAACAAAGTCTGGAACAATATTTATGCAAAATTTAAAGCAGTGGAATTCCACTGCTTTATTTCACCTTTTTATCTATATTTTAAGTAGTAAATAAATTCTTGCTTATATCCCTTCCAAGGGCTTTTGATAATGCCTTTACTAAAGCTACAGTTATGACTCCGTCTGCCACATGATGAATTATACTGCCTAAGGCTACTACTATAAGCAGTTGATATACATTAATGCCATACCAAGGTATTACAGCTATAGCTTCAAGAACGCCATGTATAGGTGCAGTAATAGCTATGACTTTGGTAAAAGAAACACCTTTTTTTATCATTAAAGCTCCTATTCCTCCTACTATTATATGCATAGAAGCTCTAGCCACTACATATAGTGGTGTACCTGATAGTAAAAAACCTATTGCTGAACCTATACCTACTATTATAGCTGTAGAAGGTGACATAAGCATGGACAAAAACATGGGTACATGAGCCGCCAAAGTGGCTGTAAATGGCGGTATAGTTATTTTTAAAAACGAAAATTGAATTGGAATGATTATGGCAAAAGCTATTAAAAGTCCTGTGAATACCATCTTTTTTACATTATTCATTTTATCTCCCCCATTACTAGTGTATATACACAAGTATATATGAATACTATATGCTTGTAAAGTGATATTGTAAAAATATATTTTAAAATACTGTATACTTTTACTATTAAGGGAGCTAATATTTTTTTAAATAATTTCAATGAAACACCTACTCCATTTCATTACGTAGGTGTAAGTTCGACTGACCAAATATAAAATTTAGAGTCTCACTTAAATTAAAAAGAAAGAAATGTGAAAAACACATTTCTTTCTAAAGACCTTAGACTCTCTGCTCAATCATGCTCTTAACCTTCATTAATCTGGTTAAAGCTCCTCTTTCATTTTCATCAAGCTTCATTCTAATATATTTAATTGTCTCTTCCAATTGAGGAATAGTCATATATTCAAGAGCATTAACTCTTCTTCTTGTTTTTTCTATTTCATCAGCCATTAACTGACAGGATTTTTCTACTTCAGCTAATTCTAAAAGTTTTGGCAAAATGCTATAGAGTTTTTCTATAGCCCCATCAAGTTCCGCTGAAGTACTAGCAAATCCATAAGGATAAATGCTTCCACTATCTCCTTCTAATTTTCTTTTAAAATTCATAACAGGAACATTTACACTCATAACATTTTTGTAATCTACATCTAGAGATATGCTTTCTTTAGGATATACGATGGCTTCTTCCAGCATTTCTGAAGACATTACTGCACTGGCCATCACAAAGTCATTGAAAGAAGCTTCTAATTCTTCTTCTACGCTTTTTCTAAGCTCATTGTTATATTTAACAAGCTCTATGAATCTTCTCATAAGTTCATCCTGCTTATCCTTTAAAAGCTTATGGCCTCTTTGAGCAGTGACAAGTCTTTTCTTTAATTTAGTGAGCTCCATTCTAGTTGGATTCACATTTAACTTTGCCATACTAATCTTCCTCTCCTACAGCCATATATTTCTCTAGGAACTCGTCTCTTATTCTCTTCAATTCTGTTCTTGGCAATATCTTTAGAAGTTTCCAACCTAAATCTAAAGTTTCTTCTATATTTCTATTAGCATTAAAACCTTGTGACACATACTCTTTTTCAAAAGCTTCTGCAAACTGTGCATACTTCTTATCAGAATCTGAAAGAGCAGATTCTCCTAGTATGGCAGCTAGTTCTTTTGCCTGTTTACCTTGGGCATAAGCTGAGAATAACTGGTTCATAGTGTCTGCATGATCTTCTCTAGTCTTGCCTTTTCCTGTACCTTTATCTTTAAGTCTTGACAAGGATGGTAACACATCTATAGGAGGCATTATACCCTTTTTGTATAATTCTCTTGAAAGTATTATCTGCCCTTCTGTAATATATCCTGTAAGGTCAGGAATTGGATGAGTTTTATCATCTTCAGGCATTGTAAGTATTGGAATCTGAGTGATGGAACCTTCTTTTCCTCTCAATCTACCTGCTCTTTCATATAATGTTGAAAGGTCTGTATATAGATATCCTGGATAACCTCTTCTTCCTGGAACTTCTTTTCTTGCAGCGGAAACTTCACGTAAAGCTTCTGCATAATTTGTTATATCTGTCATTATAACAAGCACATGCATGCCTTTTTCATAAGCCAAAAATTCTGCACAAGTAAGTGCCATTCTTGGAGTTGCTATTCTCTCGATAGCAGGGTCGTTTGCAAGATTCATAAATAGTACGGATCTATCTATAGCACCAGTTCTAGTGAAGTCTTCTATAAAGAACTGAGCTTCTTCAAAGGTTATACCTATAGCAGCAAAAACTACGGCAAATTTTGAATCAGAATTTAAAACTTTTGCCTGTCTTGCTATTTGAGCCGCTAGTTGAGCATGAGGAAGTCCAGCACCTGAGAAAACAGGTAGCTTCTGTCCTCTAACTAGTGTATTTAGACCATCTATGGCAGATATACCTGTCTGAATAAATTCAGAAGGATAGTCTCTTGCTACAGGGTTTATAGGTTCACCATTTATATCTAATTTCTTTTCAGGTATTATTTTAGGACCATTATCTTTAGGTCTTCCCATTCCATCAAATACTCTTCCAAGCATATCTTCTGAAACAGCAAGTTCAAGAGGTTTTCCTAAAAATCTTGCCTTTGTACCTTTAGGATTTATACCAGTGGATCCTTCGAATATCTGAACCATGGCCTTATCACCATTAATTTCAAGAACTTTACCTCTTCTTAGCTCTCCAGTATGCATTTCAATTTCCACTAGTTCATCAAATTTGACTCCTTCTACGCCTTCAACTACCATAAGAGGTCCAACAACTTCTGTAACTGTTCTATATTCTTTAAACATTTAGTACCCCTCCCTCGCTGATAAGCTTCTCAATTTCTTGAGAAAGTTCTTCTGATATTTGGTCAATTCTATTTATTTCAGCTTCAGGAATATACTTGCTTCTTGCTATTTTATCTCTTACTTCAAGATTTAATACATTCTTTAAGTAAACTCCTGCATCTAAAGCTTTTTTACCTTCTTCATGGAACTTAAGTACAAGCTTTAACATCTTATATTGCTTTTCTAGAGAAGCATAAGTATCTATTTCATGGAAAGCATTTTGCTGAAGATAGTCTTCTCTTAAAGATTTTGCTACTTCAAGTTTTAACCTATCTTTTTCTGATAGAGCATCTATACCTACCAATCTTACTATTTCTTCTAGGTTTGCTTCTTCTTGAAGCAATGCCATAGCCTCTGTTCTTAACTCGGTCCAGTCAGAAGCTATATCTTTATCCATCCAAGTTCCTATTTGTTCAGCATATAAGGAATAGGAATTTAACCAGTTGATGGATGGAAAATGTCTCTTATATGCAAGCTGAGCATCTAGTCCCCAGAATACCTTAACTATTCTTAAAGTAGCCTGAGATACTGGTTCTGATATATCTCCACCTGGAGGAGAAACCGCTCCTATAGCTGTAACAGCTCCTTCTCTTTCCTCATCTCCAAGACATATTACCTTTCCAGCTCTTTCATAGAATTCTGCAAGTCTTGAACCTAGATAAGCTGGATAGCCTTCGTCTCCAGGCATTTCTTCAAGTCTTCCAGACATTTCTCTTAAAGCTTCTGCCCAACGAGATGTAGAGTCTGCCATAATAGCTACAGAATAACCCATATCTCTGAAATATTCAGCTATAGTTATTCCTGTATAGATGGAAGCTTCTCTAGCTGCCACAGGCATATTGGAAGTATTAGCAATAAGAACAGTTCTCTTCATCAAAGACTCACCTGTTCTTGGATCCTTTAATTCAGGAAATTCGTTAAGAACGTCTGTCATTTCATTTCCACGCTCTCCACAACCAACATAAACAACTATTTCAGTATCTCCCCATTTAGCTATCTGATGCTGTACTACTGTTTTTCCAGCACCGAAAGGTCCTGGTACACTGGCAGTACCGCCCTTAGCTACTGGAAAGAAAGTATCTATTACTCTCTGTCCTGTAACCATTGGTGATTCAGGATTTAACTTTCTTACATAAGGTCTACCTTTTCTTACTGGCCATCTCTGCATAAGTGACAGCTCTTTAGTACCTTTTTCTGTTTCTAATATGCATACTGTTTCTTCTATAGTAAATTCACCTGATTTTATTTCTTTTACTGTTCCTTCAACACCATAAGGTACCATTATTCTATGTTCTACTACTGGAGTTTCTTGAACTGTTCCAATTATAGTTCCACTTTTTACTTTATCTCCTGCTTTAACCTTTGCTTCAAAATTCCACTTTTTATCTCTATTTAAAGATGGTACAGAAATACCTTTCTTTAAAAAGCTACTTTGAGCAGCTTCTAAATAGGCATCAAGTGGTCTTTGAATACCATCAAACATAGATTCAATAAGTCCTGGTCCTAGTTCTACGCTTAAAGGTTCTCCTGTAGTATGTACAGGGTCTCCAGGTCCTAGTCCTGAGGTTTCTTCATATACCTGTATGGAGGCTTTATCTCCTCTCATTTCTATGATTTCACCGATAAGACCTTTTTCGCCTACTTTACAAACATCATATATATTAGCTTCATCCATACCTTCAGCTATAACTAAAGGTCCTGAAACTTTTATTATTCTACCGGTTTTCAAGTTACCAACCTACCTTCCTATAAAATATTAACACCAACAGCTTTTTCAACATTATCACTGATTCTTTTCATTCCTATATTCAATGTACCCTGATTGCTTGGAATTAATATTATGGCTGGAAGTGTCTCTCTATTGTACCTTTCTATAGTCTCATTGACATCTTTTGCAACCTGCTCAGTTACAAATATTACACCGTAATTGCTTGCAGCCATTCTATCAATAGTTTTTCTAGCTTCTTCTGCTTCAACTACTGGGTATACATCTACACCTATAGCTTTAAAGGCTAATACAGAATCCTTGTCTCCAACAACACCTATCTTATACATAGATATCACGCAACCTTTCCCTTATGCGTTCAGGAGGTATATTATTTATCTTCCCTACCATAATTATTCTAATTATCTTGATTTCAGTCTCTTTTGCTATTATATATGCAAATAAAGGTTCTGGACCAAAAGTTATATATTTAGCTTTTTTAGAAGAATTCATTATAAAGTCTTCAGATAATTTTTCAAGTTCCGTTAGCTTACCTGATTTTTCATATTCCTCTATGCCTTTTTTAAGCATTTCATAATACTCAAAGGAAGAAAATTCTCCTATAAAATTCTCTAAAGTGTTTTCATAAAAGTCTGTAAAGATTTTAGTTTGAACATTTCCACCTTCTAGAAGCACTTCTTTTAAAAATTTTAATGGCTTTTCTTGTTTCTTTAATCTTATCCAAGTTTTTATGTTTACAAAATCAATGCTTTGCTTTACATAATTTATGATAAAATCAATTTCTGTTTCCTTGGCCCTTTTTAGCATATCTCTATACATATATAAATCTAAAACAATATCTATCTTTTGGGGATCTTTATCTACTTCATAGGCTTTTTCAGCATCTACTATAGCATCCCTTACAAATGGGTCTAACTCTCTGTAGTCATCAGTACTTATATATAGCTTTAATCTATCTATATTCATAGTTCCTACAGGTATCAAAAGATTTGAAATATCTTTTCCTAAGGCTTTACCTTTTAATAACACCTTCAAATTATGATAATCATATTTCAAGCTCATAATATCTACAACTGATCTTTCAGGAGAAACCTGATACATAAGAGAATATACCCTTTTTAACTCCTCTTTAAGCAGTATTTCATAATCTTCTGCTCTTTTTACATTTGGCATAAAATTGGAATACTCTGTTTCTTGAAGTACTTTTAGAGCTTCCTCAGCAGAAGAACTGTCTATCATTCTTTCAATTTTAACTTTATTAAGGAGTCTTGTTTCTAGTACTCTTAGCCTAGCCACTGCCTGAGTGAAATCCATTCTATCCATAATGGCTATCCTCCTTAAATTTAATTGAATAATATCTTAACTATTTCAGCTTCAAGTTCATCCCTTAAATATCCTACTAAAGTTTCAAAAGTATTATTTATATCTATACCGTTTTTTGACAATATGAAACCACTACTTATGCTTCTTCCTTCAGAGCTTAATTTAATTTCTCCCTTTTTACCAGAAGCTTTAAGTTCACTATTTATATTGGAAATATAGTTCTGATCTATACAATTTTTGTATTTTTCAGGAACCATTAATTCTTCGTCTCCTGCTATATCCATAGATAGGATATAGTCCTTAACTAGTTTCATATATATTTCTTCTTCCATATTTGAAAGTTCATCTAAAGCCTTATTAAAAACTTTATTTATAACTTCTTGTTTTGCTTTCAATTTTTTATTTCTAACTTCTAATTCAGCACTGGATATAATTCTGTCTTTTCTCAAGCTTGCATCTGATTTTGCTTTTTCCAAAACATCTTTTTTTATGCTTTCTGCCTGCTTGGTTTTCTTATCTATAATTGACTGAGACTCATTATTTGCCTCTTCAATTATGGATTTTGCTTTTTCTTTGGCATCCTCTACTATTTTAGAAGTTAAATTATTTAAATTAGACATAACTTCACATCCTTAACTAAAGGTAATTGTTTTAATAATAGCATTAGAATGTTTTAAATACTAATAATAGTGATATAACGAATCCTAAAAGAGCATAAGTTTCAACCATAGCTGCATAGATTATACCTTTAGTATTATGTTCAGGGTTTTTAGCTAATATTGCTATACCTGCAGCAGCTGTTCTTGCCTGTGATATTGCAGATTTCCAACCTACAAATGCTATTGGTAGACAGGATAACATTAAGTAGAATCCATCAGTTAAAGGCATACCTGCTTTTAATTTTAAGAATACCATTAATCCTATAACGAATCCATAAAGACCTTGTGTACCTGGCAATAACTGAAGAACTAAGGATTTACCGAATTTCTCTGGTTCCTCTGTTATTAAACCTGCAGCGGCTTCACCCACCATTCCAACTCCTCTTGCTGAACCTATTCCTGGCATTATTACTGCTAATGCAACTCCTAAAGCTGCTAATATTAATCCTCCATTTTGTGTTAAAAAGTTCATCATAATAAAATTCCTCCCTAATTATTCTTAATATTTACATATTTATTTTTTGATTTAAAAGGTGTAAAAGGAAGTCCTCCACCTTCATAGAACTTACCAAAGTATTCTACATACTGTAATCTACAAGTATGAACATAAGCACCTAAAGCACTTAAAAGTAAATTGAATATATGACCTACTAAAAATATAAGTGTACCAAATATCCATTTTGCAGGTCCATTTCCTAAAAGTCCAATCATAAGATTAAAGGCTGAACCTATAAATCCTCCTGCTAATCCTAAAGCCATAAGTCTTGAATAGGATACTAAGTCTCCTACATATCCACTTATGCCGTAAAGTGCATAGAGTCCTGCTCCCAGTCTTGCTCCTACGCTCTTATTTTCTCTGCCTTGTGTAATAACAATAAGAACCATTCCAGCTATCATCACATATTTTGATACTGAAACCGCAGTAGGAGATAAATTAAGCATTCCTTTTGCAAGTAGGAGTAAACCTCCTGTTAGAGCCGCATACCAGGAACCTACATCATATAATGCATCAAGATACTTTTTGTCTCTTATTAACATATAAGCTTTAATCCCTAATCCAAAATACAGCTGAACTAATCCCATTATCATAGATGCTATTAATATAGTAATAACATCTTGGCTAGGGTTAATTAATGCAGGTATCTTTATTGCATCTCCAAAAAATCCTCCATATATAGCTCCTACAATAGCAGTAGGTATACTTAAATAAAGAAAAAATCTAGCAAAATTCTTTTGAGATTCATCCAAATTAAAAAACTTTAAAGCTAAAGCAGTAACTATAAACATTACAATGCCATATCCTAAATCTGCAAGCATCATTCCGAAAAATGCTAAATAAAATGGTGTTAATAGTGGTGTAGGATCTACTTCTGAATATTTAGGCAAACTGTACATTTGAGTAATGGATTCAAAAGCTTTAACCAATTTATTGTTTTTTAACATAATAGGAACTTTTGCATCATCTAATTCTGCATCTTCAAATTCAACATAGAATTGATCTTTAGAAACAGATTCTAATAACCCTTCCATTTCCTTAACTAATTCTGTAGGTACCCATCCCTCTATTGCTACTATATGCTCTGTTTTTAGGAAGTTTTCACAAGCTTTTGCTTTCATAAGCTTATTATCCATGTATTCATAAACTATGGAAAGCTCCTCCATAGAAGCACCAAATTCTTTTATTTTCTGTTTTATTTTTTCTTCTTCAGATTTTATATTTTGCATTTTTTGATTATAATCCACAATAATATCTTTAGGACGACCACTGTAATTCAAATTTGCTTTACTGAAACTATAAGATTTTAAGATCTCCATGGCTGCTTCTTCGTATTCTTTATGAACTACAACCAACATATTAATCTCATCTTTTACTTCACTCAAAATTTCCACATAAGAATAAGGAATCTCACTATCAAATTTTTCTCTAAAACTATCTTTAAAGTTCTTAGGTAAGGTTCCTATAATACAAATTGATGAATTTAATTCTTTTAAATCACTAAAGGCACAATCTAAATTAATCCAAGGTTCAAGCGACTCTACTTCTGAATGTAATTTTGATATATCATTTTTCATATTATTTAAAGTATTGTCCATAGCTTTTAAAGAAGCATAAGTATTTTCCCATTCAGCTTTTAAGGCTATTTCACTTAATCCCGAATATGTTAAATTAGGCTTGCCTTTTATTAAAGCTTTTATAGCTTTTTCCTTTTCTACATAACCATTTAACATATCCAAAGAAAACTTTATTTTTGCTAGTTCACCTTCTAATTCGGATATTTCTTGATCTTTAGAGTCTTTCATTAAAAAATCAAAATCTTCTTCAGCATCTTCTTGCAAGTTTATAAATTGAACATTCCCAAACCTATGCAATTTATCTAGCAAAGCTTCCTTTTGTGATTCAAAGGTAAATAAGGTGAACTTACTCATCTTAACTATTGCCATTGATCTTCACTATCCTCTCAATCACTAAATTGACAGCTTTATTTATTTTTTCATCTTCCATGTGGAGTATTTTATTTATTTCTAATTCTCCATTTTCAAATATAGGCATACTTTCTTTTCTACCTGATTCTTCTGCCAAATTCATTATACTTTTTGATTCTTCATTCGCAGATATTATTATATCTTCATAGATTTTAGAAGCTTTTAACTCTGCATCTTTTAAAATTTCTTTAGACTTAAGCTTAGCATCTTTTATTATATTGCTTGCTTGATCTTCAGCTGACTTTATGTCCTTGATAGCATCCATTGCCAAAATATCACCACCTTTATTTTTAGGTTAAATTATTTTTAAATTTATATTCATTAATACTTAATATAGTATTAATTACAACTTGTATTATATATTATACTAGTTTTAATTATAATTTCAACATTTTAATATAGAAATTATGAGTATAATTAAGAATGATTACTATTAATTAAACGTTTTCTCTCCTATTTTGCTCATAATTCCTAATTTATTACTACATTTTACATAATTTTAAACTATTAACTAGTCTTTCTGTAATATTTTTAATATCATTCCACTCTTTTTCATTATATAACAAATAAATACTTTTTTCGAGTATTTCTCCATGATTAATGTAACATTCTACATCTATATCATATTTTTCTATATGGTAATTATTGTTTTTTGGATAATTAGCAGATAGGTATTCTTTGAATACCTTCTTCTCCTCCCCTTTTATATCCCTATGTAAAAATTCTGGTATCCATTTCTTTTTATTATAATTTAAATAATCATACTTTATTATTTCTTTTAATATTTTACTATCATCCTTTATGATTTCCTCATTGAACTCTAAAAATACTTTATAATAATCTACACTGGATATACTTTTTTCAAAATATCCTTTTTCATCAAAAAACATAGCTAGATTAAAAAAGAAATCATAGGCTGAAGAAAATTTGCTTTCGCAATACTTTATTATCGTATTAAACTTTTGAGAATTATAGTATTTATCTACCATATTTTCGACTTTTTTTAGTATCCTTATTTCTTCATAACTCATATCTTTAGTTTTTAATATTTCGTAAGGTGGGTAAGGTGAATAAACCATGCCCCAGAACTCTGCTTCTTTTCTCATAGAAGAACCTTTTAATAATTTCAAAAAACCTAATTGAATTTCTTCTGGTCTTATAGAATATACTTGATTAAAAGACTTTTTAAAGGATTCATAGTCTTCTCCTGGAAGACCAGCAATAAGATCTAAATGCTGTTTTATATTTTTTATTTTCTCCATCTCACACACTTTTTCTTTGATGTCTTTAAAATTTACCCTTCTATTAATGTTTTTTAAAACTTCATCATTAGTAGTTTGTACTCCAACTTCAAATTGAAATCTTCCCAAAGGAGCTTTAGATAAAAGTTTTATCTCTTCTTCAGTAAGAATATCTGCTGAAATCTCAAAGTGAAATGTGGTATCTGTATTTTGATCTATTAAAAATTTCCATATTTCCATAGCAAATCTGCTGTTACAATTGAAAGTTCTATCTACAAATTTTATAAGTTTTACTCCTTTATCTATAAAAAATTGTAGCTCTTTTTTTACTCTGTTAACCTCTAGAAATCTAACTCCATGTATGGTAGAAGAAAGACAATATTTACAGTTGAATGGGCAACCTCTTGAAGCTTCATAATAAATTATTTTATTTGAAAGATTTTCATTCATAGCATAGGGAAATATAATTTCATTCATATCCATCAATTCTCTTTTTCCATGATACATTATATTTCCCATTGATTTTTCTTTGCAATATAATCCTTTTATATCCTTTATTTCTTTCATTCCAAGCTTATACTCTATAAATTCCCTATAAGTCTTTTCTCCTTCTCCTTCTATTACATAATCTCCCGCATTATGTGTTAAAAATTCCTCTGAATCATAGGAAACTTCAGGACCACCATAGAGTATTTCTATGTGGCCGTGGATGAGTTTAATAAGTTCTGAAATTTCTCTAACATAATCCAAATTCCATATATAGGTAGAAAACGCAATAACTTCAGGTTTTTCTTCTAAAATGGCTTCAACTATTCTATCTTTTTTATCATTGATAGAAAACTCTTTTATCACACAATCATAATTTAAGTCTTTGGTAAATGCCTTTAAATATCTTATAGCTAGATTGCTGTGTATGTACTTTGAATTTATTCCAACTAAGAGTACTTTCATTAACAATTCCCTCCTTTTTTCTAGCTTTTATAAAGTATACTTCTTCCCATTCCCTAGTCTCTATTATATCAAAATAATTTTGTATAAGGCTAATGGTATTTATCATATTTGTATCTTTCAATAAATTATGATCTGAATATCTAAAACTCTTCATTTGCTCACCAGGAAGAAAAACTTTTATGCAGCTATCAAAGGTTTTATTAAAGTTTTTATTTATATCCCATATATATAACTCCCCAGAATCTTTCAAAAAATTAAATATATCTAATATTAATGACTTTTTATTTTGCTTTGACCAAAGAGAACTAAAATAAAAAAACATAACTGCACTATCATAATAATATTTTTCTACTGAATTTTCTTCTTCATTATAGACATAGTCTACACATATTTCTTCATCTTTGGAAATTTTAAGTAAATTATATATTATTCCATAATTGTCGCTTCCTATATCTAGCACATTACCCTCTAATAAAACATCACTTAGATCTATAGGGATTTCCTTTTTCATATAACAATCACCTTCCATAAGTTAATTTTATATAAATATTAGCATAAAAAAAATAATTCTTCCACATTATGGAAGAATTATTTTGAAATATATTTTTCATAAAAGTCCAGCATAAACCCAGCTGTAGTTATCTGCGCCTGCCTTAATATAGTAGATGCAATTTTATAATATCTTTCCTCTTTATCTTTTATTGAATTATACTTAGTATGAGTTTCATCTGCTACTAAAGAATTATGCTTTATATAGTCCTCAATATTATTGTATCGTAATGTTCCATTTTCTACTGCAAAAGAATAATCTGTAAATAGTTTTGATATTATCCACAATTCAAAAGAGCGGTGTTTTTTTAGTAACTTGTTATTTACATGATGAGGCACTGTGGAATCCTGCACTAAATGACAAGCTGCTCCAAAATAGTAAATACTCTTATCTATATCAGCAATTTCTAAATATTTTACTGCCTTTGAGTGGTACTTTTTACATTCTGTAAGAGCATCTGAAAATCCATAAAGTCCTTTTCCCTTACTTACATGATAAAAATGATTAGAACTTTTAAAATCTTGATCTGCCCAAGTTACCCCTTCATTTAAAGCTTTAATATGATTTTTATAAAAATTGCTAGCTTCTACATATCCATCATTATTAAGTATCTGTATAGCCTGTATATTTATAAATTTATGAACTATACAGTAAGTCTTAAGCACTAGCTTTTTTAATGGATTTACTGCAAACATAATACCTTGCAGTGCTTTTCCATAAGTAAATTCAAATTTATTCATCCTTTATGCCTTCTTTTTTTATAAATTTTTGTTTTTATATAATATAGCAAAAATGCTCATAGTTATTATCAGCAGCGCACAATACATAGCTCCTTTAGTAAAAACTATTTTATCTTCTACATCTTTTCTATATATTTCATAAATATATCCCTTATTCTCATCTAAAATAAATAAAGAACTATTAGAAAATTTAATAGAAGTAATCAATGTATTTTCATTAAAATGAACTTTATCTTTTAAAACACCTGCCTTATTAAGTAACGAGATAAAATTTTTACTTTTATCATAAAAATATATATCATTATTGTTCCCTAAAACTCCTTTTTTATCTATAGCTAAAGCTCCTAAGGTATTTACTGCTTTATTTTGATATATAGGAGCTGGAGGGTTAGAAGGATGTTTATCTAGTAATAATGGAATTCTGCCATTATCTTTACCTTTAAATCTAGGTGAATCAAGAGGATCCCCTCCGCTATAATCAGGCCATCCATACCAAGTACCATTCTTTATTTCATATATATAATCACAATCTCCTTTAACTGGTCTTAATCCTCTATCTTCCATACCACCTAAAGAGGCAAAGATTTTTCCTCCATCATCAAAATCTATACCTTTAATATTTCTTATTCCCCAAGCAAATAATTCTATACTACCTTTTTCTAAATTATATTTTATTATGGAAGCATTGCCCGGGAAATGAGGGGATACTACTTGACCAGATATATTTTTTGTATTATAAGGCACAAAAGCTCCAGTAGTTGCATTATTAAAATTTATTCCTTTAAGAGTTATAGCTTTGGGAGTCATATCGCATATAAATGGATTTTTCTTTATCCATGTATTGTCCTCTCCCACTACCCCTGAATTAGTAGCAGCCCCTATGGTTATATACAAAAAATTATCTTTTATAAGAATATTACATTCTTTATAGTCTCCTAAATTAGGAAGATTGCTTATTATTTCATAATTTTTATCATTATCTATATCATAGGCATAAATACTGTTTTTAGAAGCATAATAGAGCTTATGATCTTTATAGGCAATAGAATTTATATCTAAGCCCTTATCTTTAAATAAAATATGACTTTTCCCTAAGGTATCTATATACTGTATTCTGTCTGAAAACGCAATAAAAAAATTAAACTTATCATCAAAAGTAAAATCTTTGGCCCCTTCCATTCCCTTATAGGCTAATTTCCAACATAAATCCTCACTATTTAATTTCAGTTTGTAATCTTTTGAACCATATTTTAAAATAGCAAAAGCTATTGCTACTATAAATGCTAGGGAAAATATAATCCATTTAAAAAAGCTTTTCATTTTTCCTCCTGAAAACATTGATTATTATAATATATTTAGTACCTTCAAATTTAATTACTTTTGTTTTAGGAGAAAATATAAAACTGATACTATTTTTAATTTTTTATTAATTCTATATGAAGTTTTTCTACATTACTTAAAATATCAAAAACATTTCTCACTATATCACTACAAACATGCTCATAATATTTTCTATAAAAATTAATGGCATGAGTTTCTCTTTTTTCAGCTTGAGAAATTAAAATTATATCCTCATTATATCTATCATAATTTATTTCATTCAATTTCGGAATACCATGAAATCCACCCATTATTCCATGAATTCTGGCATGAGTATACTCTACATTAGATAATGCTTTAAATTTATCCTTATTAGACTTATCTTTAGCAATACGGGAAGCATTTTTGTAAAAATCTCCATTAAAGGTTTCTAACTTCATAGCATGATCTAATATGTTTAAAGTTTTTTCATCTAATCCTTTTATTTCAGTAAGGAGCTTGTCTTCTGTATTTCCTATATATTCGTAGCTTGCACCGCAAAAAGGACAATATTTTATTTGATTATCTTTAAATAAATTATCTTGGGTAAAAGCTTCTCTATTTAGATTAAAATTATTTGTATTTATTATCATACCGCATATCAAACATTTAAATTCCATAAAAACACTCCTTTAAAATTTGACTGAAACTACAAATATATTCTAGATTAAATAAATCATAATTACCAGTGCATTTTAGTATATTTATTTAATAGAATGAAGTTTTTAATTTTACTATATAAACATTATCAAAATTATGGCAAGTAAAGGAATGTAATTCATATGGAAAAAGATAACTTTTATAAAAATTCTTTTTTATTGACTTTATCAAACTTAACTACAGGAATATTAGGATTTATGTTTTCTATTATATTATCAAGAGAATTAGGCGCAGAAGGCATAGGATTATATGGTCTTATAATGCCTATATATAACCTTTTTATATGTTTAATGTGTGCAGGAGTAATCACTGCTATATCTAAAATTTCAGCCATATATTTTGAAAAAAATGATGTATTAAATTTGAAAAAGACTATAAGAAGCACCATGTGGTTTAATATTACTTGGGCTTTACTAATAGGCATATTAGTTTTTACATTTTCCTCTTACATAGGCACTAAAATTATAAAGGATGTAAGAACTATTAACTCTATAAAAATAATATGTCCTGCAATGATTTTTATATCTTTATCCAATATTTTAAAAGGTTATTTCTATGGAACCTCAAAAATAAAAATACCTGCACTTATAGATATATTTGAAAAAGGTATAAGAATATCTGTAGTGATATGCTTAATTAGAATGTTTAATTTAAAAGATATCGCCTCTACAGTTACCACTGCATACATAGCCCTTTGCATAGGTGAATTCTTAAGTTTAGCTCTTCTATTTTATTATTACAAATCCTCTTTGAAGAGTTTGCCTGTAAATAAGACTGCTACAGAAAACTCTGCCCAGCTTTTATTTGATGTGCTTGTAATTTCAATTCCTTTATGGATGAATGGTATTATTTCTACTACTCTTTCTGCTGCTTCTACTCTTATAGTACCACGTCAGCTTGTAAAAGCTGGATTCCAATATGAAAATGCTCTGTCCATGATAGGCAGATTTAATGGTATGACATTAAATATAGTCTTCTTTCCCATGATAGCAGTATCCTCCATATCTACTTTGCTAATACCTGATTTGTCACAAAGCTTATATAAAAAGGATGTTTATTCTGTAGAGAAAAGAATAAAAGAGGTAATTAAGATAGCCTTTCTTTTAGGTTTATCTACTCTTATAATATGTATATCTATTCCTGAAAATCTAGGATATATGTTCTTTAAAAGAAAGGATCTTTCAGAATATATAAGATTTGCTGCCCTTTGTGCTCCTTTTATTTACTGTTCTTCAACCACTTACAGCATACTTAATGGTATCGGTAAACAAAATATAATATTAAGAAATTCTTTGATAACTTCTACAATTGAATTAGTGTCATTATATATATTTACATCTATAAAAAATATAAATATATTTGGATACGGTATAACCATAATTATTACATCAATTATAAGCTTAACATTAAATATGAGAGAAATTAATAAATTGTGTTATATAAGATTTTCTGTTTCAAATATAATTATATATATTTTGACTGGAATTCTATTCTATATAATTTTATTTTATTTAAATCTTTTCATCCCTAGTAACATATTTCTAATAAAAAACTTCATAATGATCATGGTTGGTTTTTCATTATTCCTCCTATTTACAGTAATAAATTAACTTAAAATCTTTTACTGATGTTTTAAAAATAAATTATAAAAATGGAGAATGCACTTAATCCTTGCATTCCCCGCTATTTTAGTCCCTATCTTAATCTTCTCTTTACGAACTTAGGAATAAATCTTTCTAATTTCTTAGGTATTGAAGCCATGTCTTTTTTAGTTATACCACCAGTTAAAACAAGACCATAAAGATATACTAACATCCCTATTACTATTAACAATAATGTGAAAATAGAGGTAACTATATACCTATTGCCCAAAAAACCTGCTAATATATTAAGATTTTTACTAATTACAAATATAACCACACCCATAAGTATTGAGGCAATAGTTGGTTTTATAGCATGTTTAACTAAGCTTACTCTTATTTTCAATTCTCTATTTAAGGCTATATTGTTTATTATCATTGGTATTACAAAACATAATATTCCACCAATTACAGCACCATTTACATTGATATAAGGTATAGCTACTAAATAGTAGTTAGAAACTAATTTTGCTAATATACCTACTCCAAGAGATATTAAAACTATGTATAATTTATTTATGCTCTGAAGTATAGTAGTCTGAATCTGCACTATTGCCATAAAAACTACTACTATGGATCCATATACCATAAGTTCATGACCTGAACCATACCTTAATAATCCAAATATCTCCTTACTTAAAACTGCTAGTCCAACTGCAGATGGAATAGAAACAATATAACTAATCTTCAATGCAAAATCAATCTTTTCTTTTATTCCCTTTCTATCATTTAGCGCAACAGACCTAGATATAGCAGGCAGTACTGCAGATGAAAGTGCTGCTATTATAGTAAGTGGAACATATATTAATGTTCTATATCTGCTTAAAATAGAATACTTTATATTTCTATCTACCTCATTAAATCCCGCAACTATAAGCCTGTTCTTTACTATAGACATATCTATTACTGCTCCAAAATACTGCATTCCAGAACTTAAAGTTATAGGTATACCGTATTTAAATAACCTTTTTAGTATATCTTCATTGGATAATCTTTTAGTTTTTACTTGCTTATCCAAATTATTAACCCTTATAGTCCTGCTTTCTCTGTAGATTTTTATTAAATACAATCCAGCAATTAAAGCCCCTATAGTAGTTCCTATGGTTCCTCCTGCGGCTCCACCTTCTACTCCTTTTTTCATCAGCACATAGGCAAATCCTAAACTGAAAACTATATTTGCAATCTGCTCTAATATCTGTGATACTGCTGTAGGAGTCATTATGCTTCTTCCTTGAAAGTATCCCCTATAAGCTGCCAAAACTGAGGTTACTACTATAGCTGGTGATAATGATATTACAGCATAAAAAGCTTTATCATTATCTGTAAGTCGCGTTATTGGTCCTGCAAAAATTATTAATACTAAAGCTGTAATAGTTCCTACAAGAAGCAATAAAGCTCTCGCTATTTTAAATGTCTTTACTGCATCTTTATGGTTATTAAGAGCTTCTAGTTCTGATACTTGTTTAGCTATAGCTACCTGCATACCTGAGTTAGTCATTACATAAGCCAATGCAAAAATATCATAAGCTGCTGCATATATTCCATACCCTTCTTCTCCTATAATGCTTAAAAGTAGGGGAACATATAGCAAAGATAATACCTTTGCTATAATACCAGCTAAAGATAGCACCGCAAAACCTTTAGTAGTAGACTGTTCTTTCATAACTATCTCCTCTAATCTTAATAGTAAAACACCTTTTAATGCTAGAACTTAAACACATCCGTTTTTATTTTTTTAAATATAGGTGGTAATGTTTCTGCTATAACTTTATTCTCCATGTAATTAAATTTATCTGGACAAGTTCTAAATATAAGTTTATAAGCATATAAAAATTGATAGTTTAATCCAAATTTGTTATTAAAAAAGCTGTTAAGTTTCTTATCTCCATATTTATCATCACCAATAATGGGATTCCCTAAATAAGCTAAATGTGCTCTTAACTGGTGGCTCCTTCCTGTAATAAGTTCTATTTCTAAAAAGGAAAAAGCTCCATTGCTTTCAATATTCTTAACTTCCATAGATATTTTTTTTGTATTTGGCTTATACTCATCATAAACTTTAGAAATATTGCTATCTTCATTTTTAGATATATATGCTTCATATAATCCATCTTTTATTCTGCCTTTTACCAAAGCAGAATAATATTTTTTTATGTTTCTATTTCTTATCATTTCATTTAATATTTTTAATGCTTCGTAATTTTTCCCATATATCACTATGCCAGAGGTGTTTCTGTCTAATCTATTACAAGGAGCTGGTCTAAATGTAATTTCATTTTCAGGTATGTAATCTCCTTTTTCATTAAGATAAGAAAGCACATAATCTGTCAATGTAGCCTCTCCATTTTTTTTATCAGAATGTACAAGCACTCCTGGCCATTTTTCTAATAAAAGCATATTGTCATCTTCATAAGTCACCTTAAAATTAGAATCAACTCTTTGAAAATCTTGCTTTTTCTTATTTTCTGTCTCTATTTCTCTAATATCTAATACGTCACCTTCACACAAAAAGTACTTTTCTTTAGCTTTCTTACCATTTACTTTTACATAACCTTTTCTTATAGATTTGTAAATAGCGCTTAAAGGTACATCTTTTAACAGTTTTCTTAAAAATTTATCTAATCTTTGACCTGCCTCATTTGTTCCTATATCTATTCTCACAAAACCACTCCTACTTTAATTCTTGCTAATAGCTAGATATTAATATTTATTTATAGCCTTGTCAAATACTCAAAGGCTGTTTTGCACTGAATTGCTACTCCTATAGGCAAACATCCTTCATCGATATCAAAAAGACTTCCATGAGCAGGATTATTTATGCCCTTTTCAGTATTTGCACTACCTAAAAAGTAAAATACTGCGGGTCTTTCCATAGCAAAGTAAGCAAAACTTTCTACTCCCATGCTTGGATGCTCTAAAATTTCTACATTTTCCATACCTACTATATCACTAGAAGTTTTTTTAAGCAATTCCACCATAACATCATTATTATATAAACAAGGATAACTTTCTTCTATTTCTATTTGAGCTGTGCCTCTCATAGCTGTACATATACCATTTACTATCTGGCATAATCTCTCTTTTACATATTCTCTATGCTCTGATTTCATAGTTCTTATGATACCTTTTATTTCCACTTCTTCAGGTATTATATTTTGAGCTGTTCCTCCATTTATACTTCCTACAGTAACTACCGCAGGATAAACTGGTGCAATCTCTCTGCTTACTATACTTTGAAGAGCTACTATAATATTGCTGCTTATCAAGATGGGATCCACTGTATCTTCAGGATGAGCACCATGACCTCCTTTTCCCTTTATTTTTATAGTAAAAGGATTGGAGGCTGCATTTACTACTCCTTGTTTTATTCCTATTTTACCCACTTCTATACTTTCTGATACATGAAGTCCTATTATAGTATCTACTTTAGGATTTTCAAGTACTCTTTCTTTTATCATAAATCTAGCTCCGCCTATGGTTTCTTCTGCTGGTTCAAATATCAATTTTACATTTCCTTTTAATTCACTTCTATACTTATTTAAAATTTTTGCTGCTCCTAGTAAAATTGTAGTATGAGCATCATGACCACAAGCGTGCATCTTTCCTTCTTCTTTAGATGCATAACTGCAAGCTTTTCTATCTTGAAGAGGCAGAGCATCCATATCAGCCCTTAAGGCTACTGTATTACCCTCTTTACCTCCTTCTATTAGAGCACATATACCAGTTTTAGATACCTCTCTCCACTCAATGCCTTCTTTTGTAAGAAATTCTTTTATTTTAGTAGAAGTTCTATATTCTTCAAAGCCTAATTCAGGATGCTGATGAAAATCTCTCCTCCAGGATATAAGCTGTTCATTAATAGACAGAGCTTCTTTATAAAAATCTATATTCATTTATTACTCTCCTCTTATATATTATTCCCAATATATTTTAATGTCATCTCCCGAATTTAATTCATCATAATACCCTGCAGGTTTACCGTTAAGTTCTAACTTAATGTTTCCCTTAGGTACCGTTAAATCAAAATCTATATAATCGAATATGTCTATAAAAATGTATTTTTCTTTATCTTTAAGTTTAACTTTTTTATCATTTACAACTAAGGTTATGGATAAATCATCTTTGCTATTATCTTCAGTAACTAAAGGATGGATGCTGGAATCCTCAGTTGTATCATTAGTTATTGTGTCAATAAAATTATTTTCTGGTTGTTCTATTATATCTTTTTTAGAAAGTTTTTTCTCCTCTTCTCCTTGATCTTCTAAAACCACAGCTTTATATATTCTATCTCCCTCTTTTATTTCATAATCCCTATCAACAACTTTATCTTTTAATAATAATTTTATATTTTGTTCCGATTCATCCATAAAGTATTTAATAAAATCCCCTACAGTAGAAGGATATATGACTTCAATCTTATCTTCTTCATTTATAATGCTATCCATGCTTCGTTTTTCTCCATTAATAAAACATAGAGGTTCAAGACTATAGACTATGTCATTATAAAAGAAGGATATGGAATTTAAGTTAGTGATATAATCCAGTACTTTAGGTTCTGCATCTTTTCCGTGTTGGGCAAATCCAATTTGTATATTATCTCCTTCTTTTACTTCTGAATCTAAAGCTGCTGATTTTCCATTGATGCTAATAGTGGCATTATGACCTAAAGTGCCGAAAGCTAATCTTTTAGAACCATTTAAAGTAAATCTAATATTTCTCCCATTTTTGCCCATAAGCAATTTAGGGTTTATACCTCCTTGAAGCACAACATCCATTACACTGTGGGCATGAGAATTAAACAAACTTATTACCTTTTCATTTAAAAATACATCTATAAAATCATGTCCTAAATTCTTAATTGAGATTAGTGCTATACCAAGCACTGTTACTCCTACGCTGCCTAAATTATTATCAATGCATATACACTCTGTTACAGCATCTCTTCCTTTTATGCCTATTCTCTGTACTGGAAGGTTAAGCTTTTCTGCCAATACATCTCTAAATTTGGGAGTATGAGCACCTCCTCCCACAAGAAATACTGCATTAGGAGCTTTTCCTCCATTTAAATCTATTATTTTAATGGCAATTTCATCGGTTATTTTTTCTACTATAGGCACTATAACTTTTATAACTTCTTCTGAAGCTATCGTATTTTCTATTCCTAATACATCTACATAGGTTATGTTTTCATTTTCCATGCATTGCTTTTTAATTTCTTCCGCAGTATTAAAGTCTACTAGATAAGTTTGTGCTATAGTTTCTGTTACTTCGTCTCCCGCCATAGGTACCATTCCAAAAGCTGTTATAGTATCTTTACTGCTAATAGCTATATCAGAAGTACCTGCTCCTATATCTACTAGTGCTAGATTTAGTAATCTTAAGCTTTTAGGTATAGCTGCTTCTATAGCCGCTATAGGCTCTAAAGTCAAATTCATAACCTCTAAATTTACTTTTTTCATAACAGAGTATAAACTATCTACCACAGAACGAGGTAAAAATGTAGCTATTACTTCCGCTGATATTTCTTCTCCCTTATGAGCTAAGAGATTAGATATGATATAACCATTTAGATAGTAATTTTTTACAGTATAACCCACACAATATAATTTTCCTTCTGTGTGCTTATTTATATCTTCTTCTGCACTTTTTACTGCTGTTAATTCTAAACTTCTAATAGCTTCTTTATCTATTTCTTTTTCACTATCTATATGCACAGTAGCTTTAGCTATAGATGTTCTTAAAAACCTGCCTGCTGCTGCAATAGACACTTTTGAAAGCTTAAAACCAATTTCAGACTCTAACTGATTTTTTATGGTCTGCACTGCAGTAGCTACTAGTGTTATATCATGGATTTGACCATCTATCATGGCTCTTTCTTCATGTTCTATATATTTTTCTGCTATAACTCTAAATTTTTTTTCTTTAACAACCCCTACAGTTCCAATAATGGATCTTGTACCTATGTCTAAGGCAAATATCATATCATTAGTATTTATAGGATTTTCCATATTAATTACCTCTTTTTTTCATTAAGTAGTTTAAAAGCTCACATTCCAACAACGAATATGAGCTTAATACTAATAAAATTATATAATATAAATTTTTAATATTCAACCTAGGCTGCTCTACTAAAAATAGTGTTTCTTGTATTTTACGAAATGCCTTTGTACTAACCTATCTTTTTTATAAGCTTATTTCTATATAATATATCAAAATTAAACTTTCTAATTATTCCATTAGGAAATTCTATATCTATTTCGTTAGATGAAAGGTTTATATATTTTATTTTGCCTTCCTTAAAATTATCATGATAAACCATATCCCCTTCTTTATATGGAATCTCTGCGATTCTATCATTTTTAATATTACACTCAAAAATAAATCTAGAAGGTTCCATCTTCTTACCCCTTATATATCTAGTAGAATATATGTGAAGGTTATCTATAGTTCTTGTTATTCCTACATAAAACAGTCTTCTCTCTTCTTCTATATTTTCCATGGAATTTGCATGAGGCATCACCTCTTCATCACAGTTTATTATGAATACATTTTTAAATTCCATACCTTTTACTCCATGTATAGTACTAAGTATAACTGAGTCTTCATACTTTCTCTTTTTACTATTTTTTATCTCTTCTGATACCATATCTATATGGGATAAAAACATTATTATACTGCTATACCCTTCTGCTGAATTTTTAAATTCTTCAAGTATTTCTTCTAATTCTTCTATCTTCATCTTGAACTTTTTAGAGTATTCCTGTAAATATTCAAGGTAACCTAAATCCATAATTATAAAATCTATGGCTGTTTTTAAGTTTATTTTATTTAGATACAAAATATCCTTTTTAAGATGCTCTAAAAATCGCATCTGGAAAGGCTGTATACCTTCAATATTTTTTAATATCTCAAAACAATTTTCACTGCTATTTGAATGTTTTACTTTTTCTATATTTATTTTGCTTACATATCTGAAAGGTCTATTTATTATTCTGCAAAAACTATGCCTGTCATATGGATCAATACTAAGTTTTAAATAAGCTATTAAATCCTTACATATAAAATGCTCAAAAAAATTATATTCCTTATCTAAAAGCACAAAAGGTATTTTTTTTCTAATAAAATTATCTATTATGCTTCTAGCTTCAATATTGGTTCTATATAGTACTGCATTATCACTATATTTATATTCATTATTAAAGCTTATTATCTTTTGAGCTATATCTTCACTTTGTATATTCTCATCTAACACTTCTCTTACAATTATAAGCTTACTATCTTTTCTATAAGCATTTATTTCTTTTGCATTTCGCAATTTATTATTTGATATCAACGCCTTTGAAGCTTCTATAATATTTTTAGCACTTCTATAATTATAATTTAGAAATATTTTTTCTCCTTCTTTAAAAATATCATTAAATCTTACCATATATTCTGGTTTCGAACCTCTGAAAGAATATATACACTGGTCCTCATCCCCTACTGCAAATATAGAATTATTTTCATTAAGCATACTTAATATTTCTAATTGAATTTCATCACAATCTTGAAACTCATCCACTAAAATGAATTTAAAAAGTTTACTATACCCCTTTAATACCTTAGGATTGTTTATAAATAAATCTCTGCACATTTTTTGAAGATCATCAAAATCTAATAATCCTTTACTTTTTTTATATGTTTCGTAAGTATTATAGCAATCTACAAATATATTTTTGTCTATGCAGGGCTTAAATTCTTCCATAGGTAGCTTTCCACTTTTAAAAAGTGATATATGGTTTAAAACTTCCTTTACCTTTTCTTCGCCTATCTCATCTAAATATTTAATTAATACTTTATATATTACATGGTAACTTTCATTACCTTCAATTATATTTATTTCTCCTAAATGCCTTCTTAGTATCTTATAAAATAGCCCATGAAAAGTACCAAAAAAGGTTCTTCCTCCTCTTGGATTTAACTCTTCATATCTTTTCTTCATATTATTGGCTGCAGCCTTAGTAAAAGTTATCACTACAATATTTTCAGGATTTACATTCTTTTGTGTAACAAGATAATAAACTCTATTAATTATTACAGTAGTCTTACCGCTGCCTGGTGCTGCCACAACTAACGTATTTCTATATTTAGTACTTACAGCTCTATTTTGATATTGATCAAGATTAAACCCCATAAAAACTTAATTCCTCCAATAGCTTTAATATATTTATTGCTCTTATAATAATTATAGACATTCTTAGCAAAAATATATTATACAATATATTTTTCAGACAATAAAATTAATGTTTATGGAGTTTGCATGTAAACTATTGTAATATTAAAGCTAAGGTATTAAAATAAATATGATTCATTAAGCTGAAAAGGAGATTAGCTATGAAAACTAGTATTGAAAAATTTAATGTTAGAAATGATAGAAATCTTACCATGCTTGTAGATTTCTATGAGCTTACCATGGGTAATGGATACTTTAATAATAATGTAGCTAATAAGATTGCCTATTTTGATATGTTTTTCAGAAGAGTTCCAGACGGTGGTGGTTACTGCATAATGGCTGGTGTAGATCAGCTTATACAGTATTTAAGCAATTTAAGCTTTACAGAAGATGATATAAGATATCTACGATCTAAGAACACTTTTTCAGAAGAATTTTTAAACTATTTAAAAGACTTCAAATTTTCTTGTGATGTTTGGGCTGTACCTGAAGGAAATCCTGTATTCCCAAATCAGCCCCTAGTAACCGTAAAAGGACCTATAAT
This sequence comes from uncultured Clostridiaceae bacterium, assembly GCA_946405135.1. Classification (GTDB taxonomy): domain Bacteria; phylum Bacillota; class Clostridia; order Clostridiales; family Clostridiaceae; genus CAMJGD01. The sequence continues at coordinate 293,159 of CAMJGD010000002.1, forward strand.
TCAAGCACAATTTGTAGAAACTATGATACTATTAACTATAAATCACCAAACGCTAATAGCCACAAAGGCAAATAGAATATGCAGAGCTGCTGGTCACAGACCTGTAATGGAATTTGGTTCAAGAAGAGCTCAGGGCTATGATGGAGCTATATATGGAGCAAGAGCTTCTGTAATAGGAGGCTGTAGTTCAACTGCCTGTACTATAGCAGAAGAAATGTTTGATGTGCCTGCTGCTGGTACTATGGCTCATAGTTGGGTACAGTTATTTCCAAATGAATATGAAGCCTTTAAATCTTGGGCTGAAACTTATCCCGACAATTGCGTTCTTCTTGTAGATACCTATAATGTAATAAAATCTGGTATGCCAAATGCTATAAAAGTTTTTGATGAAGTTTTAAAGCCAAAGGGCATAAGACCAAAAGGTATAAGAATAGATAGTGGAGATATTACATATCTAACAAATAAATGTAGAACTATGCTTGATGAAGCAGGATATACAGATGTTAAAATAGTAATATCTAATTCTCTAGATGAACATATAATTTCAGATGTACTTGCACAAGGTGCAAAGGTTGATGCTTTTGGAGTAGGTGAAAGACTAATCACAGCAAAATCTGAACCTGTATTTGGCGGTGTTTATAAATTATGTGCCATAGAGGAAGATGATGGTACCATAATACCTAAAATTAAGATAAGTGAAAATGAAGAAAAAATAACTAATCCAGGTTTTAAGAAAATATATAGGATATTTGATAAAAATACTCATATGGCTATAGCTGATCTAATAACTCTAAATCATGAAATTATAGATGAAAGCAAACCTTTAGAGATATTTGATCCTGTGCATACTTGGAAAAGGAAAAAAATCAAAAATTATTATGTAAAAGAACTAATGGTAAAAATATTTGATAAAGGAGTACCTGTATACGAGAGTCCAAGTGTAAACCAAATTAGAGAGTTTGCAAAAAATGAAGCTGAAAAACTTTGGCCAGAAGTTTTAAGATTTGAAAATCCTCACAACTATTATGTAGATTTATCCACAGAACTTTGGAATCTTAAACAGAGTTTACTTCATAAGTATTCAGATATATTTGAATAGACGAATCTGAAAAATAATAAAGGAGAGTCAAAATATTTTAAAATTAGACTCTCCTTTTAAATTGATTAAATTCTATCTAAGGACAAAATACGGTTAATATTTCTGTTTACAATATTCAGGAAACCATATTCCAATTTCTCTTTCTGCAGTTTCTTTGCTGTCAGAAGCATGAACCATATTCTTTGTAGTTTCACTAGCAAACTTTCCTCTAATGCTTCCTAAATCTGCCTCAAGAGGATTCTTGTTACCATTTATCTTTCTCACAAGCTGAATAGCATCTTCTCCTTCTATTATTAAAGCACACAACTTATCTTCAGTGATAAATTCAATAAGACTTTCATAATATTCTCTTCCTTTATGTTCTACATAATGTTTTTCAGCCATAGTTCTATCAGCCTTAGTCATTTTAAGCTCCACTATGTTTAAATTTTTTCTTTCATAAATGCTTATTATTTCCCCTATGAGTTTCCTTTTTACAGCATCAGGTTTAATAAGCACTAAAGTTCTCTCCATAATTTATCTCCTTCCATAGTATAAATCCTTATCTAATTATTATCCTTCTACTATGAAAACTATTCATATATTTTAGTAATCATACTTATTCTTCTAAATCAAGGCATAATTACTAGACTGATAAATAAGAATTCTATAAAGAAGTTCTATATAAATTATTACCATGCCATATCCCTAAAATCGTCTTCCTCATTAGAAATTTTATCTATATCATATTCTAATAAGTCTTTTATTTTAAAATTATGCTTTACATCCAGAAGTTTAAATGGACACTCATCTTGCTCATCTATACTTTCTTTCTGAATAAAAAAAGGGCACTCCTTATAACAATTAACTTTTTGATCTGATGTAGACCAAAAAGGGCACTGACTCATATGTTCCTCCCCCGCTTTCCCTTCCTTGTAATAGTATAATAATATTATTATATTCTAACTTTTTAGAATATTAAAGATTTATCGTATAAGTTCACATAAATATAAAAATTACGCTAATTTTAAAATTAGGTAATTAAATTAATAATATTATTATATTAACAATATAAGAAACATTTCACATTTTTTCAAGTATATTTTAAAAAAAATTTTTAATTTACAAAATTAAAATTTATGTTATAATTATTTTTGTGTCAAAAAGTGTTTTCTCCTTGTACCCACTCTAAAAAAATGGAGACTATATAGTAAATAAGCTCATTTGTAAAAATAGTTTTATATAGATGGTGCTTTCAAGAAAAACTTTCTGACATTAAATCATTTATTGTTAAAAGTTATTCTTGAAAGCACTATTTTTTATTGTTTAATTTTTAGCAGGGTACAAAAATGTCATTGTGAAAAATAGTATATGGAGGTATGAAAATGTCAAGTAGAACTCTTTTTATTTCATTTTTTATTTTAACCGCAGTAATGTTAGTATTGGTATTTAAACATTATTTAAAGGATATGGAACTTAAAAAACTTATTAAATTGGCACTAGTAGCAGCTATATATGCAGCACTTACTTTTATTTCTGCACCTTTGTCCTATGGAATGATTCAATTTAGAATATCTGAATTAATGGTAATATTAGCCTTTATTGACCCATTATATGTACCTGGATTACTACTAGGATGCATAATTGCAAATCTTGCTAGTCCCCTTGGTATGGTAGATGTTTTCATGGGAAGTTTTGCCACTTTAGTAAGTTTGTATCTAATAACAAAATCAAAAAATTTATTTACAGCATGTCTATGTCCGCTGGTAAATGGTCCTATAGTAGGAGCTGAGCTATATTTTTTAATAAATGCTCCCTTATTAGCTAGTATTTTTTATGTAGCCTTAGGAGAATTTGTAGTAGTAATTCTGGTAGGTTATCCATTATATAGACTGCTTTTAAACAATAAAAAAGTAGTAACCATGCTTAAATTATAAAAAAAAAGCTAGTCCTCAGGGATTAGCTTTTTTATTTAAATCTAAATATTTTAAGTTTCTCACTTTTTGAAAGCATTTTTTATAACTGATATGTTTATTATCTCATTTTGGAATGCCTTAAGAAGGGCCTTTTCTAAAACCTTTTCCTTATCAAAATTAGCTACATCTTTACATACCGCAAAAACTTTGTTTAATTCTCCATATGCATTTCTATAAGTTAAAGTAACATTAGGCTTATCATATTGTACATCAACTATTTTTAGTCCCCAAGATAGCTGCGCAAAATCTCCATCGATTTTAAGTTGAGTCATGCGCTTAAGTTTATCCTTTTCTTCATTTGGATTTTCTACTATTAAAAGCTCGTCTCCCACCTTGTACTTGCTCAAGCCTATTCCTCCTTTTGTTTATTTTTTTATATAATCATATACGCAGATACATACTGTAAAAGCATTATATTATATATAATAAATGTAGTATAGTTAAACATTATAGTATAAGTCTATCACTTATAATAAACTTAGTCTAGTACAAAAAATGTTCAATATATTATACGAATCACTGTAAAATCAAAATAATAATACTGAAAAACTTCTTTTTTAATAGACAATTCTGTATAATATAAACTATCTTATTCATAAGGTTTGGTGATTAATCATGAATTATTTTTTTGTATACTTAATTTTTATTAATATCTATGGATTCTATGTCATGTATGTGGATAAAAAAAGAGCCAAAGAAAAAAAATGGAGAATTTCTGAAAACACTCTCTTATTTATAGCTATGATTTTAGGAAGTATTGGTATATTAATGGGTATGAAGATTTTTAGACATAAGACACAACATTTTAAATTCACCTTTGGAATCCCAGCTATAATGATAACACAAATTTTATTAGCCTTTCTTCTATTGAATTATATATAAAAAATAAAAGAACAGTAATTCTGTTCTTTGTAAAAATAAATATTAATAAAATGAACATGGACGATTTGTTTGTTAATTTCTTAACAGCCTTTAATTAAATTTTAACAGATTTCTATAAAAAAACAAGTAGATTTTATAAAAAATTTATTAATAATTTATAGCTGCCTAGGAAATCTAAAAAAACTTTGTACTATATCCATTTAATTTTAAAATTTTTTATACAGCTTAAATTTAATTTAGTTAATAATATAACATTTTGTTTAGTATGTACTAATAAAACTTGTTTAATCTTAGGTACAAGTGCTATAATTAGAAATGCGGCATTCAATAGGTACTATAAATCTGTATTTATTGGGTTTGTATATTAATTCATACAATAATTCTACAAATAACCTTTGACTAATAATAATTTTTATTATATAATATAATTAATCATATAATAGGGATGGTGCATATGGACAATATAACAACCATTTTTAGAGAAAAAAAATTAAAGCTTACCCCTCAAAGAATAGCTGTGTATAAATATTTACAATCTACCACGGAACATCCATCGGCTGAAGCTATTTATAAAGCACTTCAACCATCCTACCCTACTATGAGTTTAGCTACAGTATATAAAGCTTTAAAAACTTTAGTAGAAGTAAATCTAGTTCAAGAATTAAATGTAGGTGAAGGCAACTTCAGATATGATGGAAAAGTAGATTCCCATCCTCATATACAGTGTATGTGTTGTAATAAGGTAGATGACATTGAGGGCATATCTTTCTCTAATTTAAATGAAGACGTAAAAAACTATACAGATTATGATGTATTAACTAATAAAGTATATTTTTATGGATTATGCAGTGAATGTAAAAATTTATCTAAGTAGTTTTTGTGTCAATAATTTTAAAGCAGATAAAGTTACTTAAATAGTAGCTTTATCTGCTTTTATTTATAAGTATTATCAAGAATTCTTTCCCATTCTTTCCCATCATACTTCCCTTTTAATACTTTTTCTACTTCCATATCAACATTTTCATGCATCTTGTCTGGAAGGTTATAAATAAACAATATACTATTCAAATTTGCAGTAGTCATGTGATCATCTACTATTTTTAGATTATTATCTATAGTTGAATTTATTTTTTTATTTCCTGTTACAAAACCCTTTTCAGCTAATTTCTTCTGAAAATCATCACTAAATATATAAGCCATAAACTTTTGGGCATTCTCTTGGTTTTTAGAATTGGAAGGAATGCTTAATAATCCATTAACGATTAATAAATTATTTAATTTTAAACCACTTACAGTATAATCTGAAAGTATATTTACCTTTTCATCTAATATATCTTTGCTATAATAAGATATTACAACAGCTAGAGGATATTGACCTGAAGAAACCTTTTTTATAGTGCTTCCATTACCCTTTTCAAAAGTTTCTGAATTTATTATCTTTGACTTATTTAATTCATTAATAAAATCAAAAGTTCTCTGCATAGATTTTATATCCATGTATTTATTTATTCCAGAATCAAAAACCTTTTCTAGCTCTATAGTATTTATTAAATTGCAGCCTATCATGCCTGCAAAAACTGTATAGTATTCTAAGTCTTCCGTAACCAAAAATGGTATCTTATAACCTCTATCTGTTATAGTTTTCAGTATGGGTTGAATGTCCTTTACATTGCTTATATTTTCTGCACCTATAGATTTCATCAATTCCTTGTTATAAATTATCTCTAAGGTGTATGGCATTATTCCTATGCCATAATATTTATCACCTATCATTCCATAGTCAGATAATATACTATAGTACTTTTCATTTATATTGTTTTTATCATAAAAGCTGGATAAATCTGATAATAACCCAAATCTATTTAGTTCGATGATACTGCTTCTATCTGCAAATAAAATATCTGCTCCTTTATCCTTAAGCATAGTATCCTTCATATCTTCTTTATACAAAGCATTTTTTATGTCAAAGTCTATATCCCCTTTGTCCTGCTTATAGGATTCTGTAGCAAATTTTAGTAAATCCAGTGAATGCTTATCTTTAAGATTGGTGTAGATACTTAACTTTCCTTTTTCCTTTTTATCTTTAGTTTTATTTGAGCAGCCTATAGATGTAGTTATAAATATAACCATAAATAAAAGTGCTGCAATTTTTTTTATAGTTTTGTATCTCATTTATTTTTCACCTCTCTATGATATCCTAAAAGGATTATAATATTTTTTGTTCTATATAAATATTTTTAAATATATTTTATGTAAAATAATTAAATGTATAATCTCAATCATATAATTTAATAGAGGTGATTATATGAAATTTAGAGTATTATTTCTAAAGAAAAAGCATTTATTGTATATTCTAGTAATTTTAATATTGCTATTTATAATAATAGCTTTATTAATTGATCACAATAAAACTTCTAACACATTTAATACCATAAAGGATGAAAAATCTATAAAAGCTGACTTTACAGGAGATGGAGAAGAAGATACTCTTTACATAAATACAAAAGAGGGAAAATATTATGTGGAAATTAAAACAAAAGGCAACTCTTTATTTTTAAAACCTAATAAAAAACTAGATACCTTAGGTACTTATTATGAATACTGGCCTATGAAAATTAATATTAGTGATATAACTAGAGATAAATTACCAGAGATTTTTATTCAATCCTCACAAAATAATGTGCCAGTTCAGCATGTATTTTGTTGGAATGGTATTGAATTTAAAGATATATTTTGCAGTAATAATAACATAATGGGGTTTTTGGATAGTAAAAATAGTAAAACACCTAAATTTATTTCAGGAAATTTTAAAAATGGAACTATAGACATATCTTACAATATGCTAATAGGTAATGATTTTAAAAATTATAGTTATGATAGTTCTTCATTTCCTGGCAAAAGTTCTATAATAAATTTTATAGATTATATACAAAGCCTTCCTCAAGGTGAAGCCTATAAACCCGATGTGTTTTATGATGGACTTACAGGAAAAGACTTAGCACTAATAGGAAAAATGTCTGCAGAAAATAACTCCTATATATTTCAAGATGCTTTCTTTTGTGACAATAAATATGACAAAAATGGAAATCTCCAAGATATAAAATGGACTTTAAGCTTTAAAGCCATAAACAATTCTCAGGAATCTAAAGGAAACTATTATTCTATAAACTTATTACTTAAACCCTGCCCATCTTCAAATAATGAATTTAAAATTTATTCTTTAAATCTTTCACAAAAATAAAAAGGGTCGCTATTAGCGACCCAAAGGGGGATGGGGGGTTTTATAGCTAAAATGCTAGCTTTTAGCTAACGGAGATTGAATTTCTCCTGTTTACATTAGTATTATTTACATTATAAAAATTTTTATACATACAAATATTAAAAAAATTATTTTATAAATATCCTTTAAGGAGGTAAATTATGTTTTCTGAAAAAGATAGTAAAAATACAGATAGGATAGAAACCTTAATAGGTGAACAATGTTCCATAGTAGGTAATCTTTCTGGGGAAGGTCTTATTAAAATAGACGGTTCAGCAGAGGGAGATATGTGTTGGAAGGATGATGTAATCATTGGAGAAGGTGCTATATATAGAGGTAACATAACCTGTAAGAATGCTTGTATAAACGGTAAGGTGAAAGGGAATGTAATCTGTGAAGAATCACTTATAATAGACAATTACGGGAAAATATTAGGAGATATTACTGTAAAAAATCTTACTATCAAAGAAGGTGGATATCTAGATGGCAGATGCAGTATGATAGTTGAAAAAGAAGCTTCTGAAATTCTAGGATAAAACTTAAGAGCCTCAATGGCTCTTTTTCATTAATTATTCATCAAACTCTCCAGCTAAATACATTTCTACTATTTTATCAATTATCTGAGCTCTTTTAGGTGTTAAAAATGGTTTTAATGAATTTAGTAACTGTACAGTTTTATCATTACTCTCTTGTTTGTCACCACTGCCATTTATGTTTATATCATTTAAATTTACACCATTAGTATTTAAAGCATTTATCAAACTTCCTAACTGATTTATGTCTATATTATTAAGCATTTCCATGAGCATATTCTGATTAAAAGGATTAGGTGAATTATATTGATTTTGCGGTTCACTATCTCTGCTTCTTTTATGTTTCCCCATGCTAAAATACCTCCTATATTATATCTAAATATTTTTTTGGAGGGCTTATGCCCTCCAAATCACTTTTACCTAGCAGCAGAATGTTTTTCCACAGAAGCCACCACAGCAACACCAGAATAAAAGTATTAAAGTGAATGCGTTCTTATTTTCTAGTAAGCCTGTGTTTCCTAATATTAATAGGAATGGTAGTAGCGTACAAATGTTTAGTCCATTTCCACAGCCACATCTACAACCATGATCACAGCAGTCATTTGAACAACATCCGCCGCAGCCACATCTTTTTGACATATTAAACCCCCCTTTCTGGGCAATGGTTTTTAGTATTCTATTTTTTTTCTAAGGTTTTTAATTTTGACTTAAGTGCTTATTAGAGTTTTGTCTAAATTATATATAAAATTTACTTAAGTCCATAGGTATAATGAAAGATTAAATCTTATACATTTATAGCTCATCTACATCCACTATCTGATTTGCAACACCACTAAATTTATGAGGCTTTTTAAATATACCTAAAGCAAATATGATTATTAAGATAAAAATTATACTGTTGCAGCCACCAAATCCGCAAAAACCTCCGCCTCCACAATTTTGTCTGCAACATGGATTAGGGCAACAATCGCAGCAATCGCAGCAATCGCAGCAATCACATTCTATACAATAGCACTTTCTTTTCTTCCTATGCTTCTTATGGTGTTTCTTACAGCAGCATTCATTGTAGCAGCATAGGTTACCATAGTTTCCGCAAGAATTATTGTTGTTACAACACAAAAGTAGAAGGAATACAAAAATTATTATCCAAGAGCTTTCATTAGATTTTCCTACAAACTGGCTAATATTCGAAATGGTATCTTTATCCATCTTGCCTGTTAATTCATTTAATAAACTTGTTAAATCCACTTTACTTCCTCCTCTCCCAAATTTTTATATCCTTTGTTTTATAGTACATATTATTCTTTTTATGCCAATTTGGTCACAAAAAAATTATTGAGTTTTAAAAAGAATTTTAAAAAAAGCCTGCACACATAATAGAACCTATTATGTATGCAGGCTTTTTATATGTTATTTAAAGTTTTGTGTAAATTATTTTTCTTGATGCATCTGTACATCAGAAAATAACTTATCTAAAAGTTCTTCTCTTCCCTCTTTTTTTACGGAAGAAAAAAATAAAAGCTCTTGATCCTTATCCATCTTTAAAGTCTGTCTTATGACATTTATATTCTTTTTAAGTTCATTTTTGGATAACTTATCACTTTTAGTAGCTACTACTACTAAATCATATTGATAGTACTTTATCCATTCATACATTAAGATATCATCCTCTGTAGGTTTGTGCCTGGAGTCCACTAAAAGTACAACTCTTTTTAATTGTTTTCTATTTCTTAAATAAGTTTCTATTATCTTTCCCCAAGCTTCTCTTTCTTTTTTTGAAACTTTGGCATATCCATAGCCTGGCAAATCCACTAAGTAAAAGCTTTCATTTATGAGAAAAAAGTTTATGAGCCTAGTTCTGCCTGGAGTAGAACTAGTCTTAGCAAGTTTTCTCCTATTAGTTAATGCATTAATAAGTGAAGATTTACCCACATTTGATCTGCCTACAAATGCAATTTCAAACTTATCATCCAGAGGATATTGTTCTTCTGTTACTGCAGATTTAATAAATTCTGATTGTTTTATTATCATATTATCTCTCTCCAACTAAGGCATTATTCAAGACTTCATCTATTTCAGAAGCTAGTATAAATTTAAGCTTGTTTTTTATAGCACCTGGTATCTCTTCCATATCTTTCTCATTTTCTTTTGGTATTATAACTGTATCTATTCCTGCCCTATAGGCTGCTAACGATTTTTCTTTCAATCCACCTATAGGAAGTACTCTTCCTGTTAATGTTATTTCTCCTGTCATTGCTACGTTATGCTTAACTTTTTTCTGAGATAATGCAGATACCATTGCTGTTATCATAGTTACCCCAGCAGAAGGACCATCTTTTGGTACTGCACCTTCTGGAACATGGATATGAATATCTTTATCCTTATAAAAATTAGAATCTACTCCATATTTATTTGCATTGGCTCTTACATAGCTATAACCTGCTCTAGCGGATTCTTTCATTACATCTCCTAGTTGTCCTGTAAGCTCTAATTTACCTGTTCCACTCATTACACTTACTTCTATAGGAAGAATATCTCCTCCGTAACCAGTCCAAGCCATTCCTGTTACTACACCTATTTTATCTTCTTTATCTGCTTTATCATAAGTAAATCTAGGCACTCCTAGATATTTTTTTATATGATTTACTGTTATGTTAACTGAATCTCTATCCTTTTCAAGCATTTCAGTTAAACTCTTTCTTATAACAGCGCCTATCTGCCTTTCTAAGCTTCTGACCCCAGATTCTCTCGTATAGCCTTCTATAATACAATTTATAGCATTATCTGTAAATCGTATCTTTTCTTCATCTATACTATGTTCTTTTAACTGTTTAGGAATCAAATGTCTCTTACATATATTAAGCTTTTCATCATAGGTATATCCTGAAACTTCTATAATTTCCATTCTATCTAAAAGTGGTCTTGGAATTGTATCTAAAGTATTAGCTGTAGTTATAAACATAACATTGGACAAATCCATCTCTAGCTCTAAATAATGATCTCTAAAAGTACTATTTTGTTCTGCATCTAATACTTCAAGCAGGGCATCTGCTGGATCTCCTCTAAAGTCATTGCTCATTTTATCTATTTCATCTAATAAGAATAGAGGATTTTTAGATTTTGCTTGTCTCATACCATATATTACTCTTCCTGGTATAGCTCCAACATAAGTTCTTCTATGACCTCTAATTTCAGCTTCGTCTCTAACTCCTCCTAAAGACATTCTTACAAAATTTCTATTAGTAGCATGAGCTATAGACTTAGCTATAGATGTCTTACCTACTCCAGGAGGTCCTACTAAACATAATATAGGTCCCTTTAGAGTATTACTCATTTTCTTTACTGCCAAGTATTCTATAACTCTATCTTTCACATCTTTTAATCCATAGTGTTCAGTTTCTAATATATCTCTAGCTTTCTTTATATCTAAGTTATCTTTTGTTTCTTTGTTCCAAGGCAATTCTAATACCCAATCAAGATAAGTTTTAATTATGCCTCCTTCTGAAGAATAGCTTCCGCTGTTTTTTAGCCTTTCAAGTTCATACAGAGCCTTATCTTTAACAGGTTTAGGTAATTTTGCCTTGTTTATTTTATTTTTATATCTATTTATCTCTTTCTTGTCTTCGTCATCTTCTCCCAGTTCTTCCTGTATAGCCTTAAGCTGTTCTCTCAAATAGTATTCCTTTTGAACCTTATCTATCTTATTTTTAACCCTTACACCTATTTTCTTTTCAAGTTTTAATATCTCTATCTCATTGTTTATAACTACTAACAGTTTTTCAATTCGACTTTGAATATCAAAAGCTTCCAGTAACTCCTGTTTAATATCTTGCTTAAGCATAAGATATGAACTTACAGTATCTGCAAGCCTTCCTGGATTTTGCAAGTCATCAAAGGTTATAAGAGCTTCTGAAGGCATATTACCTGAAAGTTTAGTATAATTATCAAAAGCTGTCCTTAAAGTCCTTATAAGTGCCTCAGATTTGTTATCTTGAGCAAATTCTTTTTCTTCTAAAACATCTATTTCAGCTTTATAACAAGGTTCCGTTTGAACATAATTTATTATTTTAGCTCTAGCTGTTCCTTCCACCAATACCCTAACCGTATCTCCAGGAAGCTTTAATAACTGCTTTATAGTACATACAGCCCCTATGGTATATATATCTTTTTCTTCAGGCTCTTCTATTTTTGCATCTTTTTGTGCTACCAAAAAAATTTCTTGACCATTTAACATAGCCTCTTCTAAAGCTATGATAGATTTTTCCCTTCCTACATCAAAATGTAAAACCATATAAGGGAAAATGGTTATACCTCTTAAAGGAATCAGAGGAAGAACTTTTACCTCTTTGTCCATAATTATCCCTCGCTTTTTAGTAAATTTTCATGTCAAAATATGATATACTTCATATACTAAATAGTTAGACTAATTTAGTATACACATATTATAGTTATTTTTCAATTATTTATAATAAAATTGTAATCAATAATAATTAAAACTTTGCTTCAGATGAAGCTTTTAACTACTTCTGAAGCTTAGTTAAACTTATACTAATTATTCACAGATTTGGCTGATAACACATCTACATTTTCTTTAGTACCAGAATATATTGCTTCATCTTTTATAAAAATAGCTTTTTCTATAACCTCTTTTATACTAGAAACAGGTATTATTTCTATATCATCTATAGTTTTAAGACTATAGTTCCAATTTCCTTTAGGAATAATCACCCTTGTAGCTCCTGCTTTTTTTGCTGCTAAAATTTTAGCATTCACACCTCCAATAGGTTTAACATTACCTTGAAGAGATAACTCACCAGTCATTGCTATCTTATTATCCACAGGTACATTTTTAACAGCACTATATATGGCCGTAGCTATACTTATGCCTGCAGATGGTCCATCAATGGGAATTCCACCAGGAAAGTTAATATGTATATCATATGCTTCTAGATTTAATTCAAACATATTATCTAGAACTGTTATAACATTTTCTATGGAACAGCCTGCACTGCTTTTTTTCCTCATGGTCTTATTAGAACTATTAATTTCTTCTTCTTCTACTATACCTGTTACTTTAAAATTTCCTTTTCTATGGCTAACAGGTTTTGCACTAGCTTCTATTTCTATGATAGTACCTATATTAACACCATAAACAGCTAATCCATTTACATATCCAACTTGAGGTTTTTTCTCTATATTTTTTTCTGGCCTTAAAGAATAGTCTCCATTTTCTATAAACCATTCCACATCATGTATATTTATTAAATTCCTATTTTCATTTATTGCAATGCCTGCACATAATTGTACCAAATTAACAACTTCTCTTCCATTAGTACAATATTTGCTTATAAGCTTTAAAGCGTCTTCTTCTATATTTAAATTAATTTTCTTAACTGCATTTTTACCTATGGTCTCTATTTCTTCAGGAAGCAGCGGCCTAAAATAAATTTCTACGCATCTAGAACGTATAGCTGGTGAAATCTCATTTGAACTTCTGGTTGTAGCACCTATTAACCTAAAATCAGCAGGAAGTCCATTGTCAAATATATCTTTAATATAAGTTGGCATGTTAGGATCTTCTGAGCTATAATAAGCACTATCTAAAAATACCTTTCTATCTTCTAATACTTTTAAAAGCTTATTTAATTCTATAGGATGCAGCTCACCAATCTCATCTATAAATAGTATACCTCCATGTGCTTTTGTAACAGCACCTGGTTTAGGTTGAGGTATACCAGCCACTCCTAAAGATCCTGCCCCTTGATAAATAGGATCATGAACAGAGCCTATCAAAGGATCTGCTATACCCCTATCATCAAATCTTACAGTAGTAGCATCAATCTCAACAAAACTTGCATTAGCAGCAAAAGGTGAACCTGGTGTTTTTTTTGCCTCTTCTAAAACAAGCCTTGCAGCTGCTGTTTTTCCTACTCCTGGAGGTCCATATATGATTACATGTTGAGGATTAGGACCGCATATAGCTGCCATTAATGCCTTTATACCTTTATCCTGACCTATTATATCATCAAAAGTGGATGGTCTGCTCTTTTCCGTTAAAGGCTCAGTAAGCTTAACGTTTCTCATTCTTCTTAGCTTTTCCATTTCTTTTCTATTTTCTTTTTCTATAACTATTTTATTTCCTTGTTGATTTTTTAAGGCATTAAAAAAGTATAATCCCATAATTACTGTAAATATCAATTGAATAATTATTAAAAAATTAGTCATAATCAAATTTAGTTCTATAGAACTAAATATGCCTCCTCCCTTTTTAGTTAATCTTTCCATAGTTATTATTTGCATTTAGAAAAGATTATATTCTAAAAAGAGAAAATAAAAGGCAAATATGAAAAACATATTCGCCTTTATAAATTAAGCACTTTCTATTCCTTTTTTACTTTTAGTCTTTTTGCTTTTTAATGGCGCTCTTTTTTCACCTTCACTTAACTGAAGTACCGGCTGCTTACTTTTCATAGTGTCTTTTGTTATAACTACTTGAGTTATCTGTTCATTAGATGGTACTTCAAACATAATATCTCTCATTATCTCTTCTATAATAGCTCTAAGACCTCTAGCTCCTGTATTTCTATTTAAAGCTTCTTCTGCAATAGCTTCTAACGCTCCATCTTCAAACTCTAATTCAACATTATCAAGCTCAAACAATTTTTTATATTGTTTTACAAGAGCATTTTTTGGCTTACTCAATATACTCACTAAAGCATCTCTATCAAGTGCTTCCAAAGTAACAACTATAGGAAGTCTTCCAACAAATTCTGGAATCAATCCAAATTTTAATAAATCACCAGGCATTATTTCCTTTAGTAGCCTTCCTATATCCTTCTCTTGTTTTGATTGTATTTGAGCACCAAATCCCATAGAACTCTGCCTTGTTCTTCTTTCGATTATCTTATCTATGCCATCAAAGGCTCCACCACAAATAAATAATATATTAGAAGTATTTATCTGTATAAATTCTTGATGTGGGTGTTTTCTTCCCCCTTGAGGCGGTACAGAAGCAATAGTTCCTTCTAGAATCTTTAATAAAGCTTGCTGAACTCCCTCTCCTGAAACATCTCTCGTTATAGATGGATTTTCAGACTTTCTAGCTATCTTATCTATCTCATCTATATAGATTATGCCTTTTTCTGCTCTTTCTATATCATAATCAGCATTCTGTATTAATTTTAATAATATATTTTCTACGTCCTCTCCTACGTATCCTGCTTCAGTTAATGTGGTTGCATCAGCTATAGCAAAAGGAACATTTAAAAATCTTGCTAAAGTTTGAGCTAACAAGGTTTTTCCTGACCCTGTTGGTCCAAGTAAAAGTATATTGCTCTTTTGAAGTTCAATATCTGAATCATTTTCATTAGAGTTTATTCTCTTGTAATGATTGTAAACTGATACAGCTAAGGACTTTTTTGCATCTTCTTGACCTATTACATATTGATCCAAGTATTCTTTGATTTCTGATGGTTTAGGAAGAGAACTAACATCTAATTGTAAGCTTTCTTCAAACTCATCTGCAATTATTTCAGAACACAGCTCTATACACTCATCACATATATAAACTCCAGGACCTGCTATAAGTCTTCTCACTTGATCCTGATTTTTACCACAGAAAGAGCACTTAAGCTGCTTTTTATCATCATATTTTACCATTGCCACACCTCACTAAGGTTTAATGCTAAAAACTATTTATTAGCCTCTCTTATTATATCATTCTTTACTATAACTTCGTCAATTATTCCATAACTTTTGGCTTCTTCTGCTGTCATAAAATAATCTCTTTCCACATCAGCTTTTAATTTTTCCAAAGGCTGACCTGTTCTTTCACTTAATATTTTATTTAAAGTTTCTTTAGTTCTTATAATTCTTTTTGCATGTATATCTATATCTGTAGCTTGACCTTGGAATCCACCTAAAGGCTGATGAATCATAATCTCACTATTAGGCAATGCATATCTCTTTCCCTTTGTACCAGCAGCCAATAAGAATGCTCCCATGGAAGCTGCCATTCCTATGCATATTGTAGAAACATCAGGCTTTATATATTGCATTGTATCATAAATAGCCATTCCTGAAGTTATAGAACCTCCTGGACTATTTATGTATAAGAAAATATCCTTATCTGGATCTTCACTTTCTAAAAATAATAGCTGAGCCACCACTAGACTTGCAGTAGCATCGTTAACTTCTTCGCTTAATAGTATTATTCTATCCTTTAACAATCTTGAAAAAATATCATAAGATCTTTCTCCTCTATTGGTCTGTTCAACAACTATAGGTACTAAACTCATAAATTTTACCTCCTTTAAAATACCCTGTTTCATTATATAATATAACCATTTATTTTAAAATGCAACTATATTAAATTATATAATTAATTTTAATTATCGGTTAAAAATATATATTTTATATAGTTAAAATAATTGCCAGAATATATTCTGGCAATTATCTTAATGCTTATATAATAATATTAATCTATAGCTTTGCTGTTTTCAACTAATAACTTTATTGCTTTTTCCATTATTACATCATTCTTTAGTAGTTCTCCCTGAGCTTTAACTATTAAATCTGCAGTTTTCTCTAAATCTTTATCTCCATACTGCTTTGCTATTTCCATAGCTCTTTCCTTTATTTCTTCCTCTGTTGCTTCTATGTTTTCTTCTTTGCTTATCTTTTCTAGTACTAAATCTGTTTTAACCTTCTTTTCAGCACTTTCTTTCATGAAATCTCTCATTTTAGCTTCGTCGTTATTTGTATATGCATAGTAAGTCTCTAGATCTAATCCTTGATATTTTAATCTCATCTCTAGATCTCTCATCATGCCATCTATCTCTCTGTCTATCATAGCCTTTGGTATATCTACAGTTACATTTGAATTAACTGCATCTATAACTGCTTCTTCAAACTCTCTTTTTGCTCTTAATTCATTGCCTTCTTTTATATTTTTTCTTATATCTTCTTTTACTTCTTCTATAGTATCAAATTCTGAAATTTCTTTTGCAAATTCATCATCTAATTCAGGTAATTCTTTAACCTTTATCTCTTTAACTGTAACTTCAAATAGAGCAGGCTTTCCATTTAAATCTTCTCTGCCGTAGTTTTCTGGAAAAGTAACATTTACTTCTCTTTTTTCACCTATTCCAGCTCCAATAAGCTGCTCTTCAAAATTTCCTATAAAGGAGCCTGAACCTATTTCTAGAGGATAATCAGTACCTTCTCCTCCTTCAAAAGCTACACCATCAACAAATCCCTTAAAATCTATAACTGCTATATTTTTATCTTCAACTTTTCCTTCGGATTTTGTTTCAACTCTTGCATTTTTCTCTTGCATAGCTTTTAACTGTCTTTCTACCTCTTCTTCATCCACTGGATACTCTACTTTTTTAACTTCTAATCCTTTATACTGTCCTAACTGTACTTCTGGAACTACAGATACTTTAGCAGTATATATAAAATCTTTTCCTTCTTCGATTTGAACTATATCTATTTCTGGATAATCCACTGGTTTAATGCTGTTTTCATCTAAAGCTTTTGGGTATGTATCTTCGCAACAAATATTTATTGCATCTTCGTATAGAACTCCAACTCCATAGTATTTCTTTATTATATTCATTGGAGCCTTACCTTTTCTAAAACCTGGTACATTAAATCTCTTCACATTTTTGTTATATGATTTTTTTAATGCCTCGTTAAACTTTTCAGCTTCCACTGTAATCTCTAACTGAACTACATTTGTTTCTATTTTTTCCATCTTAACATTCATCCTGATATTCCTCCTAATAACCTCTATAATGATAAGCTTTATACACTAACTAAGATATTATAACATACTTACAAATTTTATTTCAAATATTATTGCAAAATTTTAATATTCATCCATATTTAATATTGCTTATCATAGATGCATAATATAAGTATAAAATAACACATAGTTATAATACCATCAATATATTATCAATATATTTTTTTGAATTTGTTATTTCATCATAATTATCATAATTATCTCTATATACTTCTATAATGGCATTTCCTTTATAATTAACCTTTTTTAATTCATCAAATATCTCCTTATAATCTATATCCCCTCTTCCTGGAAGTAAACATACATTATAATTGTCTTTGTCATTAATATGAAGATTTTTTATATCTTCACCCATGATTTTTAAATACTTTAAAGGCTCTATATCAGCCTTATAAGCCTGCTTTAAATCTAATGTAAAACTTATAGGGTATTTTAGATTTTCTTTAAGAAAACATAAAAATTCTATGTCTTTGGACATGCACCAACATACATTTTCCTGACACAAAAGTATATCATTTTCTAGTGCCTTGTAAACCAGTTCATCATATATATCTAATACTAGTTTTTTATTTAAAGAATTAAAATCTCTATACCGCATTCCATGAAAAGTATAAAGCTTTGCTCCTAATTTATTTGCTGCTTTACATACCTTATCAAATACAGTCATCATATCCTTTCTTCTTCTCTTATAATCATCAAAAATATAAGGTTCAAAAGATGAGCTAAAAGCATGAACTGAATCTATAGAAAAATTATGCCTGTACTTTTCTTGAACTAAATTGCTTAAAAATTCATCTTCATACTCACTAAAGCTGTTTAAGAATATTTCTCCTAAATTAAATCCCATATTTTTCATAAGAGATATACTATTTTCTGTATCCACTAAAGGATAAAATGAAGCTGAGGAAAGTCCAATTTCTATATCCATTAAAATATACCTTTCTAAAAATTATTGAGATAAAGTACCATCTTCCTTTAAATAATTTAAGTTTCCATCTATATTTATCTCTAATCCTTTATCAGTTAAATTGCCTATAGTTATATCTTTACCTTTTATATTTAAATTTTTATGAGTTTCACTCTTTAAATCGTATTTCCAAAGGTATCTTTCATTTTCTCTAAACCAGGGAAGCTGACTAACATATACTATTTGTGTATCACTGCAAAATTTAGGATAAGCACTCCAAACAAAAGTTGGCTTATTCTTCAATATACTTTCTTTTGTAAATACTTTTCCTGTAGAAACTGAAGTATACTTTGTTGGACTTATTTCTTTAGAATTTCCATTTTCATCACATAAAAAAATATTTTGCGTAGCTTCCTCATACACCATTATACCTTTACCAGAAGGCATTAAGCTAAAATAAACTTTTTCCTCCGTTGGAGCTAAATATTTAAAAACTTTGTTTCCGTCCTTTTCTTCATAAATAGCTTTAATAGTATTACCATTTCCAAGCTTAATCTCATAAAACTTTTCTTCCTGCTTAGATTCATTTTTATCTTGAGATGTATCACTTTCTTTATGCTGCTCTGCAGATTTTTCTTTATCATCTGTTATGTTTTTATTTTTATCTGAACCTGTTTTATTTTCATTTGAAGCTTTAGCTTCTGAATTTTTATTTCTTAATTCTTTAATGGTATTTGTGATATAATTTTTTGAAAATAGAGCAATAGCCGTAATAATTAATATAATTACAAGTATTGTTACTCTTGTTTTTCTTTTTCTCATCTTTCTTTCATATTCTTTGCTGAATATACTAGGCTTACCCACTATCAAACTACCTCCTAGCTCCCATTTTTAATAACCTTAGCAAAAAAATAAATAACACTTATTTAAACTCATACTATTATATATTATAACTCATATATGTACAAATTAGTAATAATTTTTTTCTATATGATAACAATTTATGAACAATGTATAAAATGTTAATTTTTTTTACATCAGTAGCACTTTTTAAGCAGTATTAGAATAGTATTTTAAAAATTTTATTAAGAGCTAATAAACAAATCTTAAGCCATGAGATATCATGGCTTAGGCAACTTCTTTAACATGCTTTTCTTCTATTTTAAATTTATTTTTAAGAGTCATATATAAATAAAATGGCACTCCCATCATTATAAGTAAAAATCCATACATCACTGTTTCTGCCCCTGAACCATATATGGTCCATAATGCATATATAAATCCCATAAGAGGAACTAGAGAGCTTTTAATAAAATTAAATATATTTAAATTCTTTTTATGTTTAACTGTAAGTAATATCTCTGCGGCTGCTGCCATTGCATAAATAGGCAGATAGGATAAGGTAGCAAGTAAAGAAATAAAAGTAAAAGCAGAACCAAATCCTTTGGAAAAATTCATAAAAAGTAATATATTAACGAGTATAGAACTAATAATAAGTGAGGCATAAGGTGTTTTATACTTTGGATGAACTTTTGCAAAAATTTCTGGGAAAACCCCATCAACTCCCGCAGCATAAGACACCCTTGCTGTAGATAAAAGCCAGCCTATAGTGGTTCCCATTATACTAATAAGAGCTCCAACTCCTATATACTTTCCTGCACTATTTCCTAAAAATTTTGCAAAAATGCTAACTATAGGTGAATTGCTTGATGCTAATTCATTTTGAGGCATAGATCCCATGGCTACGAAACTTATCAGCATATAAAGCATAGTAGATATTAATATGCCTATTATTGTACTTCTTTTTATATTTTTTTCTGGATTTTTTATTTCACCAGCAGTGACAGAAGCAGTTTCAAGTCCTGTAAAGGCCCACAATGTGGCTGTAGCTGCAGCTGGTATTGTACTTATACCCTTTCCCTGAGGGAATAAAGGCATTATATTAGCTTTATTGAAATTAATTCCGCCGACTATACAAAAAACTATAAATAGAACTAACTTTATCACCGTACTTACTGTCTGCATCCTTGCAGCTAATTTAACTCCCAATATATTAACTGCAGTAAATATCCATAAAACTGCAGTAGTGCATATAAAACTCATCATAGGATTTGCTGAAATTTGTGGTATTAAAAATGATACATAGCTTGCCACTGCAATTATTATAGCTGCATTGCCTATCCAACATCCATTCCAGTAAAGCCAAGCATTCATAAATCCCATAAAATCTCCAAAAGCTAATTTTGAATACTCATAAGGTCCTCCAGTTTTAGGTATTTTAGTTCCTAAATTAGCAAAAGAAAGAGCTAAAAATATAGATCCTATACCTGTTATTACCCAAGCAATCATAGTAGAACCAGGTCCAGACTTTTGAGCTAATGTAGCGGGCAGCATGAATATCCCAGATCCCATCATATTACCTATAACCAGGGCTGTGGCCATAAACAATCCTAATTCTTTTTTTAATTGTGGTGTACTTTCCATTATCATTCCCCCAGATCAAAATACAAAATATAAAAAATTAAGCAAATTCTGCGGAAAATCAGCTTTAATCATAATTAAATGAAAATATTTGAAAATTCCTGTAGAATTCGCTTACTTTAGCTATTTTATACTCCTACTTATAAATAGTCAATAATTTTTTATGAAAATTCAATTAGTAATTTATATTAAAAAAGAAACTGCTAAGTAATACATTCATTACTCAACAGCTTCATTATAAAAATACTATTTTTTTATGTTACCACAAGAACCACTGCAGCCACATTTGTTTCCAAAAGAAACAATTATTTTTTCTTTTACTACATTTTCAGTATATTCCTCAAAGCCATGCTCTTCAGTATCTTTAAGGTAAGATACCTTTTTAGAATCTATTTTAACATTATTTTTATCCATAAAATCATCCTTTCAAGTTTTAGTATTCTTAATAAATATAGCATAAATAATCTTAAAAGAATATTTATGCTAATATTATATGAAATTCTAATTTATTTAATTAATATAACTCATTGGATTTACAGTATTCCCATTTATTCTTATTTCAAAATGCAAGTGTGGGCCAGTGCTCATTCCTGTAGAACCAACTCTTGCTATAACTTGTCCTTGTTTTACCTGCTGACCCGCTGAAACCGATAATGAACTGGCATGAGCATAGACAGTTTGTACACCATTTCCGTGACTCAAAATAATCATATTACCATATATATAGTTACTTCCAGCAAAAACTACTTGTCCACCTTTTGAAGCCTTTATAGGTGCTCCAAATCCAGCCCCTATGTCGACCCCTGTGTGGAATCCTTTAGCACCAGTTATAGGATGAATTCTTGGACCATATGGACATGTAATAGGTCCAGAGGTAGGCCTTAAGTATCCTGAAGAATTATCTGTTTGTGATGAATTGTTGTTACTATTATTGCTACTATTGTTACTATTATTGCTACTATTATTACTATTACTGTTGTTACTGCTGTTATTATTTTTATCTTTATTTATTTGTTCTCGTATAAAACTATCTATTTCATTCCTAGCACTTTCACTAAAAGCAACCAATTCGGATACTTCATCTTGATTTTTTTTCTTTTCAGAACCTAACTTATTTATCATATCCTTCTTTTGAGATTCCATGCTATTTAATTGTGTTACTATAGATTGCTTTGAATTCTTTTCACCAACTAAAATCTTTTTCTGATTTTCTAATTCGCTTTTATTGCTCTGCAATTCTGCTTTTTCTTTTAATAAGTTCTGACTTTGATCCTCTAGCTTTTTCTTTTCACTTTGGAGTCCAGCTCTCATATCTTCTACTTCTTTTATGAGCTCTTTATCACTTTTTATTATCATGCTAATATTTGTAGCTTTAGAGATCAAATCTGAAAAACTATTACTTTCTAGAATAATTTCTATAATAGAGTTATAAGGGTTGCTTATGTACATCCCTCTAAGTCTTTCTCCTAGCAATTCTTCTTTTTCTTTTCGTTCTATTTCTTTTTTCTCTATCTCTTTAGTTTTTTCTTTTATATTAGACTCAATATTATTAATATTTGACTGCAATTTTTTTATATTATTTTGCACACTGCTAATTTTTTCAGTACAGCTATCTATTTGTTTATTTGATTTTTCTAGTTCCTTTCCCTTATCATTAAGCTCCCCTTGAATAGAACTTATATCTTTCTGTATCTTATCCTGAATTTTTGGTATTTCTTTATTTCTTTGTTGTAACTCTTTTACCTTTTGATTATTTTTTTCTATTTGTTTTTCTCTTTCTTCTACATAAGATGGTGCAGCATAGGCTGCAGTTCCCCAAAATGAGGTTATTAAAGTTAAACTTAGCAGGAAAGATAAGTATCTCTTTTTTATCAATTCTATCCCCCCAAAACAAATTATATATTTATCACAACTTTGTTCATTTATATGTATAATTATAAAAAAATAATCAAATATAATCAACTCATATATTAATATATAATAGTTTTTTATGTACTTTTTATAAATTTATTATTAAATAATGTAAAATATAATCAAATTTTCTATTAACTTTGACAAAAAAATGTAACGGTTATAAGCCCCGTTACATTAATTATTGATTTTTATCCAATTTCTATTATTATCACTAGATCTATAAGCTGCCTCTATTATAGATGTAGCATAAACTGCATCTTTAAACTCTGCCGGTTTTAAATATTTAAATTCTCTGCCTCCTATTTTCAAAAGGAAACTGTATAGTGATGCCATGTGGGCATTTACCATAAAACCTAAAGAATATTTTGAAGAAGGATAAACCTGATTTAATTCCTCCATAACTTCACCCTTAATAGGAAGACTTCCATGATACCACAAATTCTTTTCAAAATCATAAGCTAGAGGATAGTCTGGATTATTCATATTTATCATTAGAGAGCCTTTAGTACCAAATATCTCTATTTCTGTTTCTTCTCCTTTGCCTGCTGCTACCCTTGAAACTTCTAAAGATCCGCTGCATCCATTCTTCATATGAATTTCTAAGTGAGAAAAATCATCAACTTCTACTTTTTTCATGCCTTCTTTAGTAGGTCTTTCTCTTATTATAGTCTTATTAATTGCACTAATTTCATCATATTCTCCTAAAAGATAATAGACTAAATCTATTAGATGAACTCCTAAATCCACTAAAGCTCCCCCTGCAGATTTTTCTTTAGTTCTTTTCCATTTCATGTCTTTATTTACGTCTAGATAACTTTGGTGATACATATGACATTTAAAATTTATTATTTCTCCTATAACTCCCTCTTCTATCATAGCCTTTGCTTTAACTACGGCAGGTACAAATCTCATCATAAAAGCTACCTGACTATTTATAGAAGCCTCTTCAGCTTTTTTACATAAATAAACTTCGTCTTTACATGTTCCAGTAAGAGGTTTTTCACAATATATATTTTTTATTCCTAATTCTATAGCTTTTTCAATCATTTCCTTATGCATAAAATTAGGAGTACATATGTCTACCACATCTGTATCCTTAATATTCTCCATACTTTTGACTACATGTTGGAAACCAATATCCTCACTACAAAAATCTCTAGAAGATAGGAGTTTATAAAAATTAATATTAAAGGGTACATTATCTATGCAAAATGGCAGAGCCTTAAGTGCAATAGTATGGATTTTGCCTATGAATCCTAATCCACACAGGGAATAATTGATTTTTTCTTTCATAAAACATTCACTCCTCTAAGCTTACTTATATATCATCAAATTATATTTAATTCCTTTATAAGGTCTAATATTTCTTTTTCATGCTCATCTATATATAACGTTCCACCCATAAATAAAGTTACTATATCTTCTTTTTTATATCCTTCTTTATATCGCCTTAAACCTTTAAACATCCTGCTTATTTCGCTGGAACTTATATCTAACTTCTTTATTATTTCAGTTTCGCTATAGTAAGCTTTAGACTCAAAAATATGGAATAGATTTTGTTGTAACTGCTTTTTATATTTTATATCTGTATTCCGGTTCATATGTGGCCCGTTCTTACCTCTATGACAATTACTGCATAAATATTTGAAATTTATAGGGATATTTGAAAGATAACTTGCCTCACTTCTAAAAATTATATGATGTATTTCCGCATGAGGCCTACCACATACCTCGCAATATCTCACCATTCCATCTCCTTTTTAATAATATATTATAATACCATTATACTAGTAAATTATTAATTTTTATAGTTGATTTTTAAACATTAAATGCTTAAAATTAACAGCCTTTATATCTAAATGTAAGTGGCTATAAGCAAAAAAAATTAAGAGCTAAAAATGATTAAGGATTACTTCTAATACAAAAACACTTTTTCATCCCTTATTTTTAACTCTTAACTAAAAAAATTATTTAAGTTAATCTTCTGTTTTATTATTAACTTTCAAATTATAGATCATATATTTCTACATTTTCTATAGCTTCAGCTACAAGCTTATCTACGTCTAACACTGATTCTGACTTCCTTATATCTTGTAATCTTGGTTTTGTTTTAGGGTGTTTTGGCACAAATATGGTACAACAATCTTCATAAGGCAATATGGAAGTTTCGTAAGTACCGATTTGTCTTGCCATATCCATGATATCAGTTTTATCCATAGCTACTAAAGGTCTAAATACAGGTCTATCAGAAACATCATCACTTACCACAAGTCCTTCCATGGTCTGGCTTGCTACCTGACCTATACTCTCTCCTGTAGTTACTGACTGCAAACCATTATCTTCTGCTAATTTACAAGCTACTCTCATCATAAATCTTCTCATTATTATAGTAAGCTCATCTTCTCTGCACTTTTCAATAATATTCATCTGAATATCTGTAAAAGGCACTACATACAGCTTTACCTTACCTGTGTAAAAGCTCAATATTTTAGCTAGATCCTTAACTTTTTCTTTTGCTCTTTCACTGGTATAAGGATGACTATGATAATATACGCAGTTTAGCTCTACTCCTCTTCTAGCCATACAATATCCTGCCACTGGAGAATCTATTCCTCCTGATAACATAAGCATAGTATTTCCATTCATTCCATAAGGAAGGCCTCCAGCTGCTTTTATTCTTTTTTCATACACATAAGCTTTTTGTCTTATTTCTATATTAACCTTACATTGAGGAGAATTCACATCTACCTTTATATCTTCATCCTTAGATAATATGTAAGCTCCTACTTCTCTGTTAACTTCCATAGAATTCATAGGAAAAGCTTTGTTTGCCCTTTTAGCTTCCACTTTAAAAGTATCTGATTCTGTACTTTTAACATACTCTAGGGCAGCCTCTTTTATTTCTTCCATATCTGCTTCTATTTCTTTTACAATGCATATTTCAAGAATTCCAAATACTTTTTTTATTCTATCTGCAGCTTCTTCTAAATTTTCACTGTATATAAACCATCTGTTCATATCCATAACAAATTCATATTCTAATCCATCCAGTACATGTTTTATATTATCTTTTAATTTTCTTTCAAATTTACCTCTATTTTGACCTTTTAAAAATATTTCTGAGGCATATTTTACTAGTATTAATTTTCTCATATCTTTACTCTCCTTAAAAACCTAAGGGATTCATCTAAAGCCCTTAAAGTATAATCTATATCTTCTCTAGTGGTATTTTCGTCAAAACTAAATCTAATACTTCCTTCTATATATTCTTCATCCACTCCTATAGCTTGTAAAATTCTACTATACTTTTTACTCTTAGAAGAACAAGCAGAACCTGTAGATACATATACACCTTTATTTTCTAAAGCATGAAGAAGCACCTCTCCCCGCACTCCCTTAAAACTTACATTGAGTATATATGGACTAAATCCCTCTTCCAGTGGACTATTTACTATATATTGCTCTAAAGATTTAAGCTTTTCTATAAAATAATTTTTTGTTTCTTGTACCTTTTTAAAATTTTTATCCATATTTTTATTCATGATTTCCGCAGCTACAGCAAGACCTGAAGCTGCAGATACATTTTCAGTACCTGCTCTATATCCTTTTTCTTGACCTCCACCTTGTATTAAAGCTTTAGGCACTAATCCCTTTCTTATATAGCAAAATCCAATGCCTCTTGGACCATGAATTTTGTGTCCACTTACAGAAAGTATATCTATATTGAACTTTTTAGTGTCTATTTTTAGTTTACCATAGCTTTGAACAGCATCCACATGAAACTTAGCTCTAGGTGCCTTATCCTTTATAATTTTCCCTATAGTTTCTATATTCTGTACTGCTCCCATTTCATTGTTAACATGCATTATACTTACTAAAGTTGTATCCTTACTTAGGCAACTTTCAAGCTCTTTTAAATCTATTTTCCCTTTATTATTCACATTTAAATAAGTAACTCTTACTCCTTCTTTTTCTAGCTCTCTGCAGGTATTTATAATACTTGAATGTTCTATGACAGAAGTTACTATATGTGAATCTTTCTTTAAAAAAGCTTTAAGAGCAAAATTATTACTTTCACTGCCTCCTGATGTAAATATTATCTCATCTTTTGAGCAGTTTATGGTCCTAGAAATTATCTCTCTACACTCATTAAGCTTCTGTTCAGCTCTAATCCCTAATATATGGACAGCAGATGGATTGCCATAAATATTTTTCATATTATAAGCTACAGACTCCACCACTTCATCATAGGGTTTTGTAGTAGCGCTGTTATCCAAATAAACTTCCACCTTTTATCACCTCTTAATATTACTATATTACAAGTCTTATCTATCTAATTATACCTATTTTACACTATAAATCTATATATTTTTTAAAATTAAACCTTTAGCTCTACTACCTGAAGCCCGGATTCTTTTGCTGCAATTCTTAAAAATTCATTTATGCTTTCTATATTTTCACTTATCTTTTTCTCATCCATTTCTCCTCTGCCCAGTCTATCACATAATGTTAAAAGACCTATCTCTTTTAAAGATACCTCTTCTGCCATTTTTTTTATATTAGCAAAAGGCAGTTTATTTATTACAAATAGTGCCTGCATATGCCATCTTACCATGCTTGATACTTTAAATATAAAATCTTCATCTTCATGAAAATATGTTAAAAACTCTTTTGTCATTTTAGCTCCTACCCTGTCATGGTCATAAGAAGTTATTCTCCCTTTTCTTTCTTTGGTAGTAGGCCCTTTACCAAGGTCATGAAGAAGCACAGACCACATGAATACTCTTTTATCTTCACTCATATATCTATACTTTGCACCATTATCTAGTACAAGCATCACATGATTCCATACATCTCCTTCAGGGTGATGTTTTTTATCTTGTGGTGTATATGCAAGAGATTTAAGCATGTTAAGAGGATATTCATCTAATTTGCCCTCTTTAAATATATGATTCATATATAAAGAAGGTTTATCATCTTCCATTATATGCTTTTCTATATCATTATAAATTTCTTTTATCATATAAAAAACTCCTTTCATCATAGATTAAATTAAAAATATTACCCTAGTCATGCTTATTATTACCTATAATGTTACTAAAATAACTATTCATAAAGCTAAAAAACATTGTATAATTTATATAAAGAAAACCCAAAAACATTTAATTAAATTTGATTATATTATTTATTCTATAATAAATTTTTATTATTTATATTAATGGAGGATTAGTTATGAGTAATGTAAAAAGATTGTATAAGATAAAAGAAGAATCTATGGTGTGCGGAGTATGTGCAGGTATATCAGAATATTTACAAGTGGATGTTTCAATAATTAGACTTGTATGGCTTGGACTATCATTTTTATGGGGCTCTGGAATTATAATCTATATAATTGCTGCCATAATATTGCCAGACAAAAAAGATATTATAAAAAAAGATCCTTTTTATAATAAGCCCTATGAAGATGTAGAATATCACGAAAACAACAGCGATCATAATTAATCAAAAAATGTAATGGAGTAATCTCCATTACATTTTTTATTATATAACGTAATAATATTATTTTTTCTTTGTTTTCTTGATAGCAAGTACAACTGAAATGGTTATTATTACTGCTGCAATAGCTTCCAATATTCCATTAGTATAAGCTATTCCAAATATAACCTTTGCAGCTTTATTCACTGTTATATTTTTAACTTGTGCATATCTATCTACATATAGTAGATAGATCATAGTAAGTACACCTACAGTATTAGTTAATGAACCTATCGCTGCACCTATAGCTACTCTTACAGTTTCATTTTTTACCTTTACCAATTTGTAAGTGTAATAAGTAGTAACTCCTATCAATACTCTTGGCAATACAGAAACAAGTGGATTAATAAATGCAAAAGATAAAAGGTTTGGGCTTATTATATTCTGTAATATACTAAATAGTCCAAACATAAGTCCTATAAGCATTCCTACCTTAGGTCCTTCAAGAATAGCACCAATTATTACAGGTATATGCATTATAGTTATCTTTGCTATAGGTAGTGGAATAAACCCATATCCGGTAGCTCCTAGTATTATGCAGATAGCAGATAACATGCCTACTACAGTGAGTTGTCTCACTCTTACGTTAGTGTTTTCCATAAAAAATCCTCCTCACTCTTATTCCCTTTGGGATATAAGTTGATAATATAATTTAAAATATTTTTAGTTCGGTTTCAAAAATGAATACCGACAGAAAATATTGTATCACCTTTTATGGAAAAAGTTAATATAGTTTGTTAAAAAAATATTAATTTTTTTATTCCATTTTCAAGAATAATCTTGCACTATTTGTTTAAATAATTTGCTATCCGTTATAGGAGCCTGACACGCAAATTTTTTACATATATATGCAGTAGTTTTACCATTAACAGATTTATAATCGGCAATAAATGGAGCTATTTTTTCTATATTCTTATTTTCTTTAGAATATAGCATTGAAAGTGTGAACGGTCTAAATTCATTATTGATTATATAAATCATCTCTTGAAGTTCATTATTTTTAGTATCTGCAACTATAACAATTTCTCTGCTTTCTGATTTCATAAATAAAAGTGTCATAAGAGAAAATGAATGGACTTCCGGATAGCTATTAATACTACTTCCAAATGCTTTAAGCAACTGCTGAGCTTTATCCTCTAACTCATACATACCAGTCAGCCGTGCTAATCGTAAGAAATTCAACGCTGACACGGAATTACCAGATGGAGTTGCTCCGTCATAAATTTCTTTTGGTCTTGTTATTAGCTGCTCACTATCATAACCATATACAAACAATCCTGCATTTTCACTATCCCAGAAATATTTTATAAGGTCTTTATTTAAATTTATGGCTTTTTCTAGGTATTCTGGCTTAAATGTAGTCTCATATAATTCAATCAACCCCCAAATCAAAAAAGCATAGTCATCTACATAAGCTGGAAATGCAGCTTCTCCGTCCCTATACCTGGCAAGTAATCTGCCATCCTTACGAAAAAGCCTGTTATATATAAAGTTTACTGCTTTTTCTGCAGCATCTATATATTCATTATCACCCAAAATTCTTCCGCCTATTGCCATAGCTGCAATCATCAAACCATTCC
Organism: uncultured Clostridiaceae bacterium; assembly: GCA_946405135.1. GTDB lineage: Bacteria > Bacillota > Clostridia > Clostridiales > Clostridiaceae > CAMJGD01. The sequence goes on from CAMJGD010000002.1 coordinate 323,112, forward strand.
AGCTTGTTAAAATTTTATTATCTTTAAATGGATGAATCCTTTTATTCCTAATATTGAATAGCTTTTCTCTGCTTCTATCAAAAAAATCCGTATCCATATCTATTATAGTAGAAGTTGATTTTATTAAGTTTGGAATGTTTTTACCCTCAAAGTTTCCTTCTGATGTTATATTAAAATACTCACAAAATTTATTTCCATCCTCTTCACCTAGAGCATTCTTTATTTCATCTAATGTCCATACATAGAACTTACCTTCTACGCCTTCCGAATCTGCATCTTCAGCAGAATAAAAGCCTCCTTCTTGAGAAGTCATATCCCTTAATACATATTGAAATATTTCTCTTGCAGCTTTTGCGTATTTTTTATTTTTAGTAGCTTGGTAAGTCTCAAGATATGCAATAGATAAAAGTGCATTGTCATATAGCATTTTTTCAAAATGAGGAACCATCCATTTTCTATCTGTAGAATACCTGGAGAAACCATATCCAATATGATCATATATTCCTCCCCTATACATAGAATCTAATGTTTTTTCAACCATGTTAAGAGCAGATTTTTCCTTTGTTTTGTACCAATATCTTAATAGAAAATATAAATTGTGGGGAGTTGGAAATTTAGGAGCATTCCCAAAGCCCCCATAAACGCTATCAAAATTAGATTTAAGCTGTAAAAAAGCTTTTTCGATTAAATTCGTTTTAAATTCTTCATTTAGTTTATTTTCTGATTGATTAATGGCACTTAGAATCTGATTACTTGAATGTAAGAGCTCTTCTCGATTATTAGCCCATACTTTTCTAACATTTTCGAGAATTGATAATAAACCTGGCATACTCATCCTATTATATTTTGGAAAATAAGTACCAGCGTAAAAAGGGATTTTGTCTGGAGTCATAAGTACAGTTAATGGCCATCCTCCACTACCCGTCAGTGCTTGACAAACGCTCATATATATGTGATCAATATCCGGTCTTTCCTCTCTATCTACTTTTATGCATACATAATATTTATTTAAAACCTCTGCTACTTCTTCATCTTCAAAGGATTCTCTTTCCATTACATGGCACCAATGGCAAGTACTATAGCCTATGCTTAAAAATATAGGTTTATCGTCTTCTTTTGCTCTTTCAAAAGCTTCTTCACTCCATGGATACCAGTTAACTGGATTATATGCATGCTGTAGTAAGTATGGTGATTTTTCATTTACGAGTCTATTAGCCTTTTCATGCATATTTTCTTTTGCCATACTATCAACTTCCTTCATTTTTTTATTCTTATTACTATACCCAAAAAAGCTATGAGATATAATCCCATAGCTTTTATTTTTAAGGGAACTCTTTTTATGGGTTCCCTTGCTTCATAATTTATAGAAAGTATGTCATAAACTCGATTAAAGGTTACACTTAGAATCTGACATAAGCTTGTTATTCTCAACTGTTAAGCTAATACTGAACAAAATTTCTATTACCACCATCATGATTGCAAGCACGTAAGGTTCGAAATTTAAGCCAACTATAAGTGATAAGATTGGAACTGCAATAGAGAGCCCCATGTACGACTTAGATTTATATAGCCAACCATATGGCAACAAGTGTGCTCCAAAAATCATTGCTATTACCATTAGCATTTTTTCAGGTATAGTTGGATATATCCACATAGCAATCAGTAAGTATAACATTTGATTTACGGAAAAAAGAACTCCCAAATTAGTTAACGGATTTTCTTTATTTTGAAAATCAACCTTTATTATTTTAGATATAAAAAATGCTAAAGGTACTAATGGTGCCGTACAGCAAAATGTAAATAAGTTCTTAGTCAAAATAGGTAATGATGTTAAATGAATAATTAGTACAATACACCAAATAATAATTGATGCTAATATGAAATGCAACCCTTTTTTTTGATTAATCGCACAATCCAATCGTAATTCTTCTAAATTCATAATCAATCCCCCATATAAGTAAAGTAATTAAGTAAACTAATCTTTATTACATATAATTTTACAAATACGTACTAAACTATAGTTTTCACATTATGATTATATCATAAATTCCAGATGCTGTTATGGATCATCTCCCCATATTTTAAAAAATATATAACGAATTCTTAAGAATTCATAGTTTTTATTATAAATTCATTAAAAGTCATATAATGAAATAAACCCATAAAAAAGGCTGCCGAAATTACTTTTTTCAGCAGCTTTTTCTAATAAAGACTTTAATATTTTAAACTAGGCATTGAATTGAGATTTAACTTCTTGAATATCTTGCTGATCTGCTGGAGCCGCAGGTTTGTAAAAACCTTTCTGCTCTGCAATCTTATAAAAATTGTATTGATTAGCTTCACAATTATTTCTTATCTGTTGTATTGACTGTCTTAATTGTTCATTATTTGCTTGGCTTATTACATTAGCATATCCTGTTAAACTGCTATTTATCATGGAAAGAACATCATTCATCATATCTTTATCCTGCATATCATATATCCTCCTTTATCCTAAAAAAGACATTAACTGATTTTTTGTATTTTGAGCATCTTGTGCAGATTTCTGAAACATCTGTTTAATTTGAGGATCTGTAGCTTTTTGAGCATATTCATTTAGTTTCTGATAAGCAGTTTCATGAGATCCTATTAAGTGTCTTAAATTTTGAAGTTCTAATTGATTTAAATTCATCTTATCAAACACTCCTTCTTTACATATTTACAGTAATAGTATTTAGTTCTTTAAATTAAATTATTCATATATTCATTTTTTAAAAAATACCAACATAAAAATTAAAGAGTGTTTTAAGCGTTAATAAAATCATATTTAATAGTAAATATAAGCTTTTATAACATGACAACTTAAATCCATATTAATCAATTTTATATCTGTATCTCTACTGATTTGATCTATAATTATAAAATCTCCTTCTTTCAGACTATAACTACCTTCTTCAATATAAAAATCGCAATCTCCCTGAACACAGTAAAACCCTAAAGTATAGTTTTTATAGTTTTCCTGCTTAGGATTTAGTTCTATAATTTTATCATTACACAAATTAATATGCTCTATTTCTCCATATACTCCTTTAGACAACATAAGATTAAAATCCCTAACTTTACCATAGCTTCTGGTATTCCATTCTCCATTAAAACTATCTTGTTCAAAAGGCAGAAGTTCTAGTTCATGATGGCCTTCATGAACTAGTTTAAGACTTCCTTGAATCACCATTATTTTTCTCCATATTCCTGGAAGAAATGTAAAATTTGTTTCCTCCTCTTCCACTCTAGCGGAACTTATTCTCCATTTAAAATTTCTTTTTTCATATAAAGCACTTTCGGGAAAAATTGCTATTTCAGTAGTAGTTCCTCCAGACCATCTTTTAGTATGCTGCTTTTCTTTTCTTACTATTTTAATTTCACACATTTATTTATCCCCCATCATAAGTTTTAATATTTAGGTTAAAACTATTTCTAATACTATATTAACATTTTCATGCTTTATTTATTTTAAAAATAAATATATAATTTACATTAATAAAGTTATAAATATATAAGAGGAGGTAACTGATTTTTTAATTAAGTCAGTAATAATATATAAATGAAAGATAATAAAAATACAAAAGTTATAGTTGGCATGTCTGGTGGAGTAGATTCCTCCGTGGCTGCTTTACTTCTGAAAAAACAAGGATATAATGTGATAGGCATATTCATGAAAAATTGGGATGAAAAAGATGATAATGGAGCCTGCACTGCTGTAGATGATTATGAAGATGTTAAAAGAGTATGCAATCAAATAGATATTCCTTATTATACTGTTAATTTTGTAAAAGAATATTGGGATAGAGTATTTACTTACTTTTTAGATGAATATAAAAAAGGAAGAACTCCTAATCCTGATGTAATGTGTAATAAGGAAATAAAATTCAATGCTTTTTTAAATCTTGCTTTAAAATTAGAAGCAGATTATATAGCTATGGGGCATTATGCTCAGATAGGTTTTGAAGAAGGTGAATATCAGCTATTAAGGGGTGCAGACCCAAATAAGGATCAGAGCTACTTTTTATGCAGATTAAATCAATATCAGCTTTCTAAATCACTTTTTCCCATAGGCCATCTTAACAAATCAGAAGTAAGGGCTATAGCAAAAGAAGCTGGATTAGAAACTGCTGACAAAAAAGATAGTACAGGAGTTTGCTTTATAGGTGAAAGAGATTTTAATAAATTTTTAAGCACTTATCTGCCTGCAACCTCAGGAAAAATTAAAGACCTAAATGGCGAAATAAAAGGTGAGCATGCTGGTCTTATGTACTATACCTTAGGTCAAAGAAAAGGATTAGGTATAGGGGGGCAAGGTGAACCTTGGTTTGTAGTAGATAAAGATTTGTCTACAAATACCCTTTATATAGCACAAGGGGAGAATAATCCAGCTCTCTACACTTATGGATTAAGAGCTTCAGATTTAAATTGGATTAGCACTCCTCCTAAAGCTTACCCTTTTAAATGTACAGCTAAATTTAGATATAGGCAAAAGGATCAAGATGTAGCAGTATATTTAAGAGACAACAATGAGTGTATAGTAGAATTTGTAAATGCTCAAAAAGCTATTACTCCAGGACAATCAGTGGTATTTTACCAAGGTAACTGCTGTATGGGTGGAGGAACTATAGAAGAAGCATTTAAATCTAGAAAGATCCTTAAATATAGACTAGAAAAATGATTAAAACAATTGAAATCTACTAGAAAATAAGCAGCTTTTAACATTATAAAAGCTGCTTTGCTTAATTAATTTGCATACCCTGTATTTTTTTATTTTGTAAATAAATCTTCTTTATACTTAATTGTACTTTTATATAATTTTATTATATCCCACCATCCAGTGGATACAGCTCCTAAAACTATAGCACTTAAAGCCATACTTAAGTTTAAAGGTTCTGTTTTAAATACAGGCTGTAAAAATGGGATATAAACCACTGCTAAGGCCATAATTGCTGCAATACCATTAATAGTAAGTCTACTTCTGTTTTTAGAATGTTTAAATGCATCTAAAATATATTCACTATTAGATCTATTAACTAGCACTAAGGTTATATTAGAAAATATAAAAGTCATTAAAGCAAAACTTCTTGCCATATTTGTGCTGACGCTGGAATCTACCATAAAATGAAATGGTATAAAAGATGCTAAAACCATGGAAGCTCCTTGCAATAAGACTTTATATACCATATTTCTAGTCAAAATCGGCTCATCTGGAGACTTTGGAGGATAATCCATGATATTAGGCTCCGCTTCCTCTAATTCAAATATTATGGAACAGGTTGGATCTATAATTAACTCTAGAAGTACCACATGAACTGGAAGCAATATCTGAGGGAGATTAAATAATGGTGAAAATAATGCAAGAGCTATTATTGGAATATGGATAACCATTATATATACCATAGCCTTCCTTATATTATCAAAAATTCTTCTTCCATCTTTCACAGACTTTACTATAGTGGTGAAATTATCATCCATTAGTATCATCGAAGCTGCCTCTCTTGCAACTTCAGTTCCTCTCTTCCCCATAGCCACACCTATGTTAGCACTTTTAAGAGCAGGGGCATCGTTTACTCCATCTCCAGTCATAGCAACTATTTCACCATTTTTCTTTAACGCTTTGACTATTCTCATCTTGTGTTCAGGTATAACTCTAGAAAACACATCACAATGTTTAACTGCTTGGCACAGCTCTTCATCTGTCATATTGTCAATCTCTTCTCCAGTTATGGCATATTGATTAAATCTTAATCCTACAGCTTTTCCTATAGAAACTGCAGTTTTATTATAGTCTCCAGTTATCATGATTGTTCTTATACCAGCCTTATTACATATATCTATGGCTTCTTTTACTCCTTCTTTAGGTGGATCTTGAAGTGCTATAAGTCCTCTAAAATTAAGCTTATAATCTTCAAGTTTTTCTTTTATTCCCTGCTCATTTCCATCTGCAAAGCCTAGAACTCTTAAACCCTTTTCTGCCATATCATTTATTTTTTGAACTATATCCTTCTTCTTTTCTTCTTCCATGCTGCATAAACTTAATATACTCTCTGGAGATCCTTTAGCGGCTATATAAAACTTATCTTCTAATTTGTAAATATTAGCCATTCTTTTGGTTTTTGCATCAAAAGATATTTTGTGTTGAAGTTCCATATTAGTTAATTGTTTTTCTTGCATATTATATTTAGAATAATTAATTATAGCCTTTTCCATAGGATCATACGGATTTTCCTCACAAGCTAATATACTAAGCCTTTCAAAACTTATATCTTCATTTGTATGCTGATTTAATTCATAATTTAATACTTCTTTAACTTCCATATCATTTTTTGTAATAGTACCTGTTTTATCAACACACAATACTGTAGTTGAACCTAAGGTTTCTACTGCAGCAATTTTTCTCATTAAAGCATTCTGTTTAGCCAGTCTGAGTGCACCTAAAGATAAAAATACAGTGAGTACCACTGGAAACTCTTCTGGAATTATAGCCATAGCTAAGGTTATTCCTGACAATATACTTTGAGTTAGATTTCCATTATAAGAGTAAGATAGTATTATAACCAATAGGCACAAAATAAAACCTGCTATAGCAAGATTTTTAACTAACTTATGAACTTTTTTCTGCAAGGGAGTTATCTCCTCTTCTGCCTCTACTACAGCTTTGCTTATTTTACCATACTCTGTATTAAATCCTGTATTAACTACCCTGGCTATACCCTGCCCAAAAGTTATCACAGTACCTGAATATATATGATCCTTCTTCCAGTAATCTTTTGATACATTTTCATTAAAACTTTTATTGATGCTTGATTTAAATACTGACTCTGCTTCACCAGTCAAAGAGGATTCATTTACAGAAAGATTTGAACAGTACAATACTTCACAATCTGCAGGTACTTTTTCACCTTCTGATATATAAATAATATCTCCAGGAACTAGTTCTGAAGAATTAATACATTTCCTCTTTCCATCTCTAATTACATTGGCTTTAGGAGATGTTAAATCTTTTAGCACATTAACAGTTTTTTCTGTCTTCCACTCCTGCACAAATGTGATGGTAGCCACAAATATAACAAATATAAGCATTATAGCTGCTTCTTTTGGTTCTCCTAGAATAAAATATAACGCAGCTGCACCAATGAGAAGTAAAAACATAGGTTCTTTAAATACGCCTAAAAACTTTATTAAGGGATTAGACTTCTTTTCTTTTACAAATTCGTTAAATCCGTATTTATCTTGAAATATTTTAACCTCTTCTTCTGTTAAACCCTTAAAATTATCATTTTCCATAATTATATCTCCTTTTATTAATAAAACTGTATAAATTTAATAAATAAATTTTTTCATACTCTTATATAAATAGTATATGTATAATATTTCATTTTGTTATCAATTGAAACAACTTTATTATGATTATATTAGTTAATTATCCTAAAGTAAAGAACTTTTTGATAAGATATATTATCAATTGATAACGTATTTGTGGTGAGATTGTTTCTAATCCTCAATTTATATTGGTTTTAAATTAATAAAAAAAGTCATATAGATTTTTGATTTATCTATATGACCTTTATATACTTATTTTTTTCAAAGGAAATAATTTTTTAATCACTTTTTAACGATTGCTTTGATTTTACACTTTTTCTATTATAATTTCGTCACCTTTTGAATCAATACCCACAGTGACTCCATCATATATTTCTCCTGCAATTATCTTTTTTGCTATATTTGTTTCAAGAGTATTTTCTATATATCTTCTCAAAGGTCTTGCACCATAAAAAGGATCATATCCTTCTTTAGCAAGAAGCTCTTTAGCAGCCTCTGTTACTACTAAATCTATATTTCTATCCTTTAATCTATTTCTTACATCCTCTAAGAATATATCTATTATCTTCTTTATTCCACTCATACCAAGTGGTTTAAACATTATTATATCATCAACCCTATTTATAAACTCAGGCTTAAATCTGCTCTTCATCTCATTCATAACAGTTTCCCTTACTCTATCATCTATTCTAAATTCAGAAGTGTTTTCAAGAAGATGAGAACTTCCTATATTAGATGTCATTATGATAATGCAATTTTTAAAATCTACTACCTTGCCTTTATTATCCGTAAGCCTTCCATCATCAAATATTTGAAGAAAAATATTAAACACATCATCATGAGCCTTTTCTATTTCATCAAACAGTATTACACTATACGGCTTTCTTCTTACTGCTTCAGTAAGCTGTCCTCCTTCTTCATAACCCACATATCCAGGAGGAGCTCCAATAAGTCTTGAAACAGAATATTTCTCCATATATTCAGACATATCAATCCTAATAATATTATCTTCACTATCAAATAAATTTCTTGCTAAAGTTTTTGCAAGTTCTGTTTTTCCTACTCCAGTAGGACCTAAAAATATAAATGTACCAATAGGTCTTCTAGAGTCTTTAAGACCTGCTCTTGCTCTAATAACTGCATTAGATACCGCAGTTACAGCTTCATCCTGCCCTACTACTCTTTTCTTAAGCTCATCTTCAAGTCTTAAAAGTTTCTGTTTTTCTCCCTCAATTAATCTTGTTACAGGGATTCCAGTCCATCTAGATACTATTTCAGATATTTCTTGTTCTGTTACTTCTTCTTTAAGCAGTGCTCCTTCATAGTTTTCTTTTAACAATTCTTCTTTTTCTTTTATTTGCTGCTCTAATTGAGGTACAGTTCCATACTTTAACTCTGCTACTTTATTTAAATCATATTCTCTTTCATATTTTTCTATCTGCCCTCTAACTTCATCTAACTTAGTTTTAAGATTCCTTATTTCCATTATCTGAGCTTTTTCTTTTTCATATTTAGCTGTCATCTCTTTATCTTTGTCTTTAAGTTCACTTATTTCTCTTTCTACATTTTTTAATCTTTCCTGAGTGGCAGTATCTTTTTCTTTAACCAAGGCTTCTTTTTCAATCTCTAGTTGAAAAATCTTTCTTCTAACTATATCAAGCTCTGTAGGAAGACTGTCAATTTCAGTTCTTATCATAGCCCCTGCTTCATCAATAAGATCTATAGCTTTATCTGGAAGGAACCTATCTGAAATATATCTATGAGAAAGCTTTGCCGCAGCGATAATAGCTGAATCATGAATTCTTATACCATGATGTATTTCAAATCTCTCTTTTAATCCTCTAAGAATGGATATAGTATCCTCTACAGTAGGCTCATCTACTATCACAGGTTGAAATCTTCTTTCTAATGCTTTATCTTTTTCTATATAGTTTCTATATTCATCAAAAGTTGTAGCACCTATGCAATGTAACTCACCTCTGGCTAGAAGAGGCTTTATTATATTACCTGCATCCATTGCACCTTCTGCTTTTCCTGCCCCTACTATGGTATGTATTTCATCAATAAATAGAATTATTCTTCCATCACTGCTTTGAACTTCTTTAAGTACCGCCTTAAGTCTTTCTTCAAATTCCCCTCTATATTTAGCTCCAGCTATAAGAGCACCCATATCTAGAGAAAATATAACTTTATTTTTTAATCCTTCAGGCACATCTCCTCTAACTATCCTTTCAGCTAATCCCTCAACAATAGCTGTCTTACCTACACCAGGTTCACCTATAAGTACAGGATTATTTTTTGTTCTTCTTGATAATATTCTTATAGTTCTTCTTATTTCGTCATCTCTTCCTATGACAGGATCTAACTTATGTTTTTTAGCAGCTTCCACTAAATTCATTCCATATTTAGTTAAAGCATCATAGGTTCCTTCAGGATCTTGAGTATCTACTCTTTGATTTCCTCTTACTAGGGCAAGAGCAGATAAAAAATCTTTTTTATTTATGGAATATTTGGCCAGTATACTTCCTACTTCACCTTTATAATCTATATCCATAATAGCAAGCATAACATGCTCTACACTAATGTAAGTATCTTTAAAGTTTTCTGCTATATCCTCTGCTTTTACAAATACCTCTTCTATCCTTCTTGTTGCATACACCCCTGAAGAGTCTGCTCCAATCCCTAAAACCTTAGGCATTTTATCTAGCTCTGTCTTGACAGATTCTCTTAATGCTTTTAGATTTACTCCCATTTTTTCAACTATATTAGGAATAAGTCCATCCTCTTGATTTATAAGTGCAGAAAATAAATGGATTATATCCACCTGTTGATGATTAAATTTTACTGCAGTAATTTGAGCATCATTTAAAGCCTGCTGAACTTTAACAGTAAGTTTTTCTATATTCATTCTCTCACCTTCTAATTATTTTTTATTATATTATTTAAGTTCAATGTACAAAACAACAGAATATTCCTTTTGATAATTAAAATCATTCAACTAACAAAATGGTAAAATTACATCCATTTGATTAAAAGCAGAAAAACGCAGTCACGATAATGCATCATAACTACGCTTTTAACAATAAATTTAATTTACATCTTTTTTTCTACTGCCATAGCTAAGGAATAATATTTAATAGCTTCTCTTACCTCTCCCAGCTTATAATACATATTTCCCATTTCCAAATATCTATCATATCTTTCACGTTTATTACCAAATTTAAATAGCGCATCTACAGCTAAATTCATATACATTTCCGATTGCTTATATTTTCCTTGCTTTTGCAGTATTATAGACTTAAAATAATATGCTCTTTCTATAAACCTTATGTTATCACAGCTAATAGCATTGTCAAGTGCATCCTCGCATATTTTTTGTGCTACTTCTAAAACATTATACTTTACTAATTCATCTATACACATTAACATGTATTCCACATAGCCTTCTTCATCATCTTTAGGATACACAGATAAACCTTCTTCTATATATTCTATAGGTTTTTGTTCTTCACCAAATTCAAACATTGCTATTGCATAGTTAAGCATAGCTTTCGATTTTTTTATTCCATTATTACCATAGTATTTATAAGATTTCTGCTCATACTCACTAAAATTATCTTTCCCCATTTTAAATGAAATTATAGACAATATTTGATATACTTCTGCCTTTTTAGTATCATCTTTAACATAGGGTAACATTTCTTTAAGTCTTATAGCCACCTCATAGGCTCTTTCATAATTCTTCAGCATTATATAACAAGCAGCTTCATTAAATGCTACAGAGGTAAGCAGGTCATAATCTTCTATATTACTATCTCTTATACTTTTTCGCACTGCATTATAGTAGGTAGAAGCTTGTGAATACTCCCCGTTTAAATAAAAATATTTTGCCATATCTTTATAGTATATTAATTTATTATACTCTATATCTGACTTTTGGGATAAGTCATAATATTGGGAAGTTATAAGCTGTATACTTTCAAACCTATTTTCTTTAATATATTGATCAAATAGCAGATGAATAATCTTAAAACCCAAATCATAGTAGTTATATTGCAGAGCATAATCTAGATTATAATAGAGTTTCTCCTCTACATCTTTAGAAAAATTTTGTTTTTCTAAAAGATCTAAATTACTTATAATCTGCTGTTTAACATCCTTTAAAAGATAATCTATATTTAAATCTAATTTTTCTGCTATAAATTCCAAGACCCAATATTCAGGCCTTATTTTATCATTTTCTATACAGCTCATTTTAGACACAGATATTTTATCTCCGCAAATATCTTTTAATGTAGCCCCTTTATATATTCTTGCTCTTTTTATTTTTTCACCTACAGATAATATTTCCACGTTTCATCACACCTATCTAAAACTAAAGCTTTTAAAAATTTACTTATATTTTAATACTTTTTATAACAAAGTACTTGTCCTTTATAATTCCTTTATTATACCTAGCTGTTTAAATAAGGACACTCCTTCATTTAGATACTTTGCTGCTTTAGCATCATTTTTACTATCTATGTAAAACTTCCCAAGCATTATACATATTTCTGCGGCTTGTTTAAAGCAATCCATGTTTTTTGCAAAATTTAATGCTACTATTAATGTATTTTCAGCTTCTAACAAATTGCCTTCAATTAATTCTACCCTATGCTTTAAAATATAATAATTTATTAATGCCAAATTATCTCCATCCTGTATGTTAGAAGATATTTCTTCTAATATCTCATTGCAATTTTTTAAATCCTTTAATTTTATATAGTTTTCGCAGATGCTTACCAAAGTCTCAATCAACTTGGGATCTCTATTTTTAGCTCTTATTTCTTTAGCTTTACTAAAGTGTCTAAAAGATTCTTCAATATTTTCAAATTCGTAAAATAATTTTCCTAAATCATTTTCAATTTGAGAGGTTTGAAAAGAATTTTTTAATTTTCTATATATATCTAATGTTTTTTTTGAATACTTTATAGCATTCTCTACTTCACCTTTTTCATTATACTCTTTTGCTAACAGTAATAAAGACTTTGCATATTCTTCTTTATTATCAATCTGATCAAACTTTTCTTTTGCAAGATAAGAATAGTTTATAGCCTTGTCCAAATTTTCTAATTTAAAATAGGTACTTGCTATATAATAGTATATTTCTGCAAGTAAAGGATCATTTCCTACGTCACTATCCAAAAAAACCTTTTCTGCCTGTTGGAAATAGCTGTTAGAAGAGTGATAAGCTCTTAATTCAAAGGTTATTTTACCTAAATTAAGAAAAGTATTTACAATATCTTCAAAGCTATTATTTTTAATAAATATTACATTAGCAGATAGAAAGAATTGTTGAGCTAAAGTATATTCTCGCTTTGTCATATATATATTTGCTCTTAAATAAAGATTTTTTGCTTTTCTATATTCAAGATTATACTTTTCTGCATAATATAAAGCTTTTTCTATGTATTGTTCTCCTAAATTAATATCTCCATTTAATATATAAGCTTCAGCTATGTTTTCAAAATATAAACAGTTCTTTTCTGCCTGGGTTTCTTCAGATTCCATAAGATATTCTACAGAAGTATTTAAAGTACTTGCTAAATACTCCAGTAAATCCATACTAGGATTGGATTTACCAGATTCCACCAAACTAATTTGTCCCGGAGTTATCCTTTCTCCTGCTAAATCTTTTAAAGTCATATTTAATTCTTTTCTTCTCTTTTTAATCTTTTCTCCTAAAGACAATATCTCCATAACCATCTTCCTTTACTGAAGTATCCATTAATTTTAATTTTATTAAACAATTTATTATAACCATTATTTATTATATCATATTTTTATTAAAATCCCCACATTTTTATGGCATATTATTCAATATATTTACATAATTTATAGTAATATATTATTTTATGAGAAGAACTCGAGATAAACCCGAGTTCCTTACAGCTTAAGTGTATTTATCTCATCCATTTAACCATATTATCATACATGTCTTCTGCCATGTTTTTCATGACTTTTCCGGATTTTCGCATTCTTCTTTTAGTTGATCTATCTACTTGCGGCATCGCCATCATACCTATAGCTGTACCAATTATAGCGCCTGTAGTAACTCCTGTTATAAAACTATTTCGCATATTCAACACCTCTTTTAAATTATTATATATTTAGAATATGCATTTTTTTATATATTAAACATTGAAATTATTTCTATGGAATAATGTTTCCTAAAGCTTCTTTTGCCAATTTATCTGCTAGGTCATTGTATTTATCTCCTGAATGTCCTTTAACTTTCACAAAATTTATATTTATTTTTTTCATATTTTTTTGCATATAGTCATAATATTTTTTAGTTAAAACAGTATTTCTATTCCAAGTGCCTAAAGCCCAGCAGGATAATCCTTGATAATCATGAAAGATTCTTATATAGTTTAAGTTGTTATCTATACAATATTTAATAGCACTTTCTACAGCTAGAATTTCTCCTGCTATATTTCTATGTGCTAAAGCGCTTTCATCCATGCCTACTCCATTTTCTTTGTACAGTATGTTGTCATCCTTTACTACTGCAAATCCATAAGCATAAGCTCTTTTTTCTTCTGAAAAACTTCCATCCACATATATATTTATGTATTCTTCATAAGACTCTTCTTCAAAATTTGACTCATAGAAATTCTTATGAGCATCAATAAAATTTTCTGCCTCTTGCTTTGAAGGAAAACTTTTATATATAGCTCCTTTAAATCCTATAACCTCTTCTTTACATTCATTCCAATTTTGAAATATAAATGGTCCGCCGCTTTTCCCTTTCACTACTGCATAATACTTTCCCATATTATAACTCCTTACTCTAGGGCTAATTTTTCAATGGCACTATATAATTTATCCACATTAGTTCCACCAGTAAACTTACTTAAATACTTTAATCCTTCTCTTAAGACCAATATTATATCGTTTTCTCCTTCCCAATTTTCTAGCACAACTTGTAATGGTACCTCACCTATTATTTTATTCAAAGCAAAAAATGCCACTGCAAAATCATCTATTTTCCCAATAAAGGGTATTTTATCTGGCAATATATCTATGGGTGATGCCAAATAGGCCAAAGATATACTTACAGCTGCTTTTGTTTTAATTTTAACCCTTTTATCTTTAAACAATCTAAATATTAAAGCAACTATATCTGGAATGACAGCTGCCCATTTAAATGCAGGCTGATATTTATCTGAAACTTTTGTTTCAACGCATTCTCTTGCTTTAGTATATCCGTCTTTTACTTTTTCTATATCCTTAAAATTAATATTTTCTTCATCACATTTTTCTTCTAAAATCACTGCATCTTCTATAGCTATGCTTTCTGTCTGTTTGTTCATTGAAATTTTTATATTTTCAGCTACAGCTTGTACAAAATTTCCTACCAAATTAATGGATTTCAGCTCAAAATCTACAAAAGGGACTGCCTTAAGTATTATATTTAGATCGATTATTACACTTCCATCTTTAATATCCAATCCACTTTGTTTTAAACTTTTTATGCTTTTTTTAATAGCAAAGTTTCTAATAAATCCTGCTATACCTATTTTATATACTTTTGCTGAAGTAACTTTTAAGCTTAATTTATTTTCATATACATTTCCAAAAGCTAATGTAGCTTTAAAAGGTATAGTTATTCCTTTAGTATATGAACCACAAATATCTACAAATTCATTTATAGATACTTTTTCTATCTTCAGACCTTCAACTTTTACATATTCTTCTATAATACTCAAAATATCTGAGCCTGAAATTTGAACTTCTACTTTAGAAATATTCATAATATGCTCCCCCAAATTTCAATGAATTCTCTTCATTTTAGTATACCATATATTATATACTAAAAAAATCATTTAATGCTATTTAACCCGTAAAAATGTAATATTTTATAGGATACTATACAAAAGAACCATATAGAATAAATTTTTACATATAATAATAGATATTTAAAGCCAATCCATAACTTACTATGACAAAATTTATGAATATCATTAGACATTTTATTTGTATTCAATATAATAATATTATGTTAACCGTCACTCCTCTAAATAATAAAATCAAAGGAGGAAAATCTTAATGAAAAAAGCTAAAAATAAGTATATAATAATTTCAGCTATACTGCTTATCCTTTCTCTTGTTTCTATAAGTATGATTGTTTTCGGTAATAAAAAAGAAATGTACAAACCCTACTCAGAATTTTTAAAAGATGTTTCTAACAAAAATATTATCACTGTATTTGTTAATAACTCCAGTTTTATAGATGTTAAACTAAAAGATGGTGTTTTGTATAAAACTGATAATCCAAGAAGCAATAATTTTAAAGAAGAACTGTTAAAACAAAATATAGAAGTATCAGAAAAATCTCCAAACACTTTAAAGGATATGGTGCCTTCTGTAGTACTAGGAGTATCCCTATTATCAATTTTATTCATAGTTTTAAAGAATTCTAAAGTAAGTTCTAGAGCCATAGGTTCTGTGGATGCCTTAGATGTAAATGCTATAAAGGATTATAACTTTAATTTTGGCAGCATGGCTGGCAACGAAGAAGCCAAAGAAAGTGTTAAAGATATAGTAGATTTCTTAAAAGATCCTAAAAAGTACGAAAGATATGGTGCTAGAATACCAAGAGGTATTATATTATATGGAGAACCAGGGACAGGTAAAACTTTACTTGCTAAAGCTGTAGCCGGAGAAGCAAATGTTCCTTTTTATGCTATGTCAGGTTCTGACTTTGTACAAGTATATGTAGGGGTTGGTGCTAGTAGGATAAGAAGCTTATTTAAAAAAGCTAAAGCCCAAGGAAAAGCAGTTATATTCATTGATGAAATAGATGCCATAGGTAAAAAGAGAGATTCTTCTAAAGCAGGTAGTTCCGACGAAAGAGATCAAACTTTAAATGCTTTGCTTACAGAAATGTCTGGATTCAATGAAAATGATGGTATTGTAATCATGGCAGCAACTAATAGACTAGATATGCTTGACCCTGCTCTATTAAGACCAGGAAGATTTGATAGACACATAGAAGTAAGTCTTCCAGATAAACAGGCTAGAGAAGAAATATTAAAGCTTCATTTGAAAAATAAGCCATTCAAACAAATATCTTTTAATGAATGGGCTCAAAAAACCTCATATTTTTCAGGAGCTAAACTTGAAAATCTAGTTAATGAAGCAGCTATAATAGCCTGTAAAGAAAACAGTGAATATATAAATAATTTCCACATGGAAAAAGCATTTTCTATTGTGCTGGCGGGCTATGAAAAAATAAACAGGAGTTCTATTAAAGATGAAGATAAAAAAATAACTGCTTATCATGAAGCTGGACATGCACTTGTTTCATTAATGGCTCTTCCTCAAGATAAAATATCTAAAATAACAATTATTCCAACTTCCAAGGGTGCTGGAGGATATACTTTAAGTATACCTGAAGATAGAGCCTATCAAAGCTTAGACTATTTAAAAAAGAGAGTGATGGTACTTTTAGGGGGCAGAGCAGCAGAAGAATTAATCTTTGGAAAAGAAAAGATAACCACTGGTGCTTACAGCGATATAAAGCAAGGAACCAAAATTATAACAGATATGATAACAGAATATGGAATGGGTGAATCTTTAGGACTAATAAACCTTTCTGAAGCCTCAAGATTTAACAATCTAGATTCAAAAGTTATATTAGAGGAATGTAAATCTACCCTTGATGACTTATACGAAAAAACAAAAAATATTTTAAAGCACAATGAAAATATTTTAGATAAAATAGCCCAAGTGCTGATAGAAAAAGAAACTATCACTTATAAAGAACTGAATTTTATAATAGAAGATCAATGTTAAATCTGATAAATTTTCGAATAAAAATAAGAAGGTTTGAATAAATTCAAACCTTCTTATTTTTATAAGTGGTAGCCCGTAGGGGGATCGAACCCCTGATTCCACCGTGAGAGGGTGGCGTCTTAGCCACTTGACCAACGGGCCTCAATTGCATCACAAAGATAATTATACCACTTTATTTTAATAAATCAACATTTTTTTTAATAATTATCCTTAAAAAGTATAGCAGATATTAATATTCCTCCAAGCAAGCCTCCAATATGTCCAAAATTATCTATATTAGGCATAGTTATTCCAATAAATATATTTATAGCTATTACAGATAATATATTAGTTAAAAATGATTTCCCAATCTTCTCCTTCATCTTTGATGCAAATATTAAACAAGCACCTAAAAGTCCAAATATGGCTCCTGAAGCTCCTACAGAAACTCCATCAGAAAATATATAGCTTGCTAAAGAAGAAACTATTCCAGAAAGAAAATATATTATAATAAATTTAGTTTTACCATATATACTTTCTACTATTTCTCCTGTAGCTTTAAGAGCATACATATTCAAAAATATATGAAGCAATCCACCATGAAGAAACATAGCTGTGATAAGTCTATAATACTGGCCTTGCTGAATCAATGGATTATACTTTGCGCCTAAAACTATGAGTACTCTTGGATCTATATTAAATATGCTTCCTGACAAATAAGCAGATAAAATATAAAATATAATATTTATACCTATAAGTATATAGGTAATACTATGCTTAGAATTTTCTTTAACTTCTGCCTTTTCCTTAGGTTTATCCATGATTGATTGAATAAAAGTAGCTAAATTTTCAGCTCCTTTAGTGTATCCAAAAACCCTTTCCCTTGAAGTATTTAAGGCTATTTTATTATAAAAGCTGTCTTGCAGAATATAGTTAAAATCTTCATCTCTATCACTCATGATTATATTATTTAATATAATATTACTGCATCCTTTATAAATCATATAATCCATTGCACTTCTAGCTTTAATTTCATAATTCTCTATATCAGAAAATATTACAGCAAAAGCAGTCTCTTCATTCATTTTAATGGCTATCCATTCCTTATAATCACTATTTGGCATATTATACTCTTCCACATGAAATCCATATATATCTATGAGACTAGATATTATACTTTTTATATAAAATTCATCCATTTTGTTATTCTCCTCACTTAATAATTTTCATGTTTATATTTGAAGCAAACTCTTGTATAATAAAATTAGGTTATTAATGACAATAAAATCATCTTCAAAGGAGTTTATCTTATGAATAAATCAATTTCATTTAAGATATTAAGAATAAATTATTTTCTTTGTGCTCTTATAATAACTATATCTATATTTTTTTCTTCAATAAAAATCAATTTTACTATGGAAGATACTATGTTTGTATTCATACTGTTGATTTCCTACTTGCTAATGGAAAAACTCCCCATAGAATTTGATAATTTTTATATTTCCTTTTCTAATTATATATTAATAATATCTTATTTTATATTTAATATCAAAATACTTCTTATAATAATCATATTAAGCAGAATATCTTTGTTAATAATAGATAGAAGCTTTTTTAAACCGTCAAGATCTTTATTATATAATAATAATATACTTAACGGATCAATGACTATAATTTCAGTGTTCTTATCCCATGTAATACTAGAGTTTTTTAAGGAATATTATAACCCAAACTTAAATCTATTTCTATCCATAGTAATATTTCACATATTTTTTCTGTTTTTTAATTTTTTATTAATACTTATAGATAAAATAATTTCAGAAGATAATCCTAAAAATCTCTCTACAAACAAGTCTCTCTTATATTTTTTATTGATACTTATTTTATCCATAAGTACATCCTATCTCACACTTTTTTTATATAATATATTTCAATACACCATAGTACTTCTGTTTACTTTATTCTTAACCTTCACCAGCTACACTTTAAGAACTATAACAAATTTGAGGACTGAAAATAAAAATCTTATAGACATAAACGAATGCTATTATAACTCATGTTTAAAAATAAATCACATAAATAAATTGTATAAAGCTATTGAAACCATAGAAAACATAGTCCCTTTCAGCTACTGCGGCGTTTATTACTTTATAGATAAACATGAATACTTATACCCTATATGCTATAAAAATAAATTAGATTTAGATTTAGAAATATTAAAACTAAAAAGTATCCAAAATAATATTTCTTTAAACTTAATATATACAGGAAAAGAACTCTATACCTCTAATAAAGATGTAATAAATTCTTTAAACAGCAATTTATATGATCATATTAACTTTGCATTAATATTACCATTGCATAGTGCTGATAACCTAATTGGGTGTATCTTCATAGGATTTAATAAATATATTAATATGGATAAGCATATTAAGCTTTTAAATTACCTGACTAGAGATATAAGCTTAATATCCACCGACTTAATAAGTTCTGTAAAAAGGAGTTCTAATATCATTACAAGTTATAAAGACTTCTTAGAATATATAGATTTTAATATAAATAATAAAGTTTTTTTTACTCTAGCTATTGTGGAAATTCATAATTATTTAAAAATAATGGCTGAATATAATGTGGATGTATATGAAAACTTAAGAAAGGATGTATCTGAAAAAATAAGATCAATGTTATCTAGCTATGACAGCATACTGTACTTTGAAAAGGAAGACATATTTATACTATTCAATTTACAAGACTCTTTAAACGCGAAAGAAAAATTAAAAGAAATCTGCAAATACTTTAGCAATTATAAATTTAACAATAAAATAATTTTAAACATAATATATGCTTATTCAGAATATCCTTCTGATGGAATAAACAAAGATGAAATCATAACAAAAGCTTATAAAAATTTATATAAATTAAAAAATGAGCTTTAAACAAAATGGCTGTTAGGTAATGCATATATCACCTAACAGCTTTTATTAAACAGTATCTATAACCCCTATATTTATATTATTAAGAAGATCGATTTCATAGAAAGGTATAGGCTTTCTAGTTTTAGCATCATATAATACCCTTATAACCGGTCTATCTGGAAATCCTTTGTTTTGTCTTATAACATAGCCTTCTACTCCATTAGACAGCTTTAAGCAGCATCCTAAAGGATATACCGCAAAGGTCTGCTTAAATACTTTAACTATCTTCTGATCAAACCTAGTTCCGCTTCCCGTAAGTATGAGTTCATAGGCTTCGTAAGGTGCAAACCTTTTTCTATAGCTTCTATCATTGCTTACAGCATCATATATATCACATAGACTTACCAATTGTGCTAATTTAGATATTTCATTTCCTATAATCCCTTTAGGGTAACCTTTGCCATCTATTCTCTCATGATGCTGAAACACAGCTTTTACTACTTCCTCAGGTATATATAAATCTTTTTTTAATATTTCTGCTCCATAAATAGGGTGCATTTTTATTTCTTCAAGCTCTTCTTCTGTAAGACCTCCTGCTTTGTTTATGATAGCTGCATCTATCTTTGTTTTACCTATATCATGAAGTATAGCTGCTAGTCCAAGATTTTTTAATTGCTCTTTATCCAACTCCATATTTATCCCCAAAAAAACTGACATAATACTAGTGTCTATACTATGCATATAGGTATAATTATCATGGGTTTTTATATCAATGAGGCTTTTATTTACATCACCTATTTCAATTATATACTCCATAAGCTCTTCTACTTTATCTAAAGAAGATTTCAAATCCACCCTGTCATTTACCATGAGCTTTTTTATTATAATTGACATATTTTTCATAGTGCCTTGCTTAAGTTCATTCAGCTTTTCATCTTCTACGCAGATATCACTTAATCTATCATCTTCTACATACAAATAAAGCACTTCTAACTCTTTAAGCTTGCTTATATATTGCTCAGTAATTTCTATACCTGCTCTTAGCAGTACTTTTCCATCGCTAGTAAATATGCTTTTAGCTAGTATATCACCTGGAACTACCCTATTTATAAATTCTAGTCTCATAATTCACCTCATATATTAATGCTATTTTAATGCAAATTTTGAAAATATAATTATGCAAAACTACTCTATTACTATGAAAACATATACTATGAATATTATACTATTATATTCTATTTTTTTCATTATATAATTCTGTTATTAGGCATAATTTTCCCATTTTCTCATAAAACTTAGAATCCGTGTTTTAAAAAGAAAAGTTTTGAATAAATGCATAAAACCCAGCCTTTACTCAAAACTTATCCTTTAATAAAAACTATATAGCTCTTGTTTTACAATATAATTTTATTTTTCAAGCATATCCAGTAATTCATTGAACCTAGCAATAGTAGCCTCAAGAGGTACCGGGGTAGTCATATCTACTCCTGCCTTCTTTAAAATATTTATTGGATAATCACTGCCACCACTCTTTAAGAATCCTTTATAACTTTCAACTGCACTATCTCCTTTTTCAAGTATTGCTTTGGCAAAGGCACTAGCTGCAGAATATCCAGTGGCATATTGATATACATAAAAATCAGAATAAAAATGAGGTATTCTAGCCCATTCCATATCTATTTCCTTATCTACTATCATGTCTGGTCCAAAATATTTTACATTTAATTCATGCCAAATTTTACATAAATCTTCACTAGTTAATGGAATACCCTTTTCTATATTTTCATGAGTCATAAGCTCAAATTCAGCAAACATCAGCTGTCTAAATACAGTGGTTCTTATCTGCTCAAGTTCTTGATTTATAAGATACAACTTTTTATTCTTATCTTGTTCTTTGTTTATAAGATGATGTATTAAGAGAGCTTCATTAGTAGTTGATGCAACTTCTGCACAGAATAGTGTATAATTTGCATATATAAATGGTTGAGTCTTTCTAGAATAATATGAATGAATAGAATGACCCATTTCATGAGCTAAAGTGGATGCATCATTTAATTCATAATTATAGTTTAAAAGCACATAAGGCATTGTATCATAACAACCCCAAGAATATGCTCCGCCTCTTTTACCTTTATTTTCGTAAATATCTACCCAACCTTGCTCTATTCCTTCTTCAAATATATTTAAATATTCTTTTCCTAAAGGCTGTAAACCTTCCTTAACTATTTCCACTGCTCTTTCAAATTCTATGTGTTCTTTTGGTATATCTATTACTGGAACATACAAATCATACATGTGTATTTCATCTAATCCTAATAATTGTTTCTTTATCTTAACATATCTATGAAGAGATTGAAGATTTTTATTGATAGTATCTATAGCATTATGATAAACCTCTAAAGGTATATTATTAGGTTTTAAAGAACTTTCTAAACATGAATTAAATTTTCTGGTCTTTGAACCAAAAGCAAAATTTTTAATAGAAGAAGTTAAAGAAGCAGCTAAAGTATTTTTATATTTTTCATAAGTATTAAATAATGCTTTAAATGCATCTTCTCTTACTCTTCTATCCTTTGATTTTATAAAAGCACTATAATTTACTTCTGTTAATTCTATATCTCTGCCTTCCTCATCTTTTATTACTGGAAAAGTCATATCCGCATTAGTAAGCATACCAAATATATTTTCTGGTGCAACTAAGCAGTCTGAAACAGATGCTAACATCTCTTCTAATTCTTTTGATAAAGTATGAGGTTTCATCTTTAATATATCTTCAAACATAAATTTATACATAGATAACTCTGGTAATGAGCTTAGTTCCTTCTCTATAGTTCCTTCTGGCAAAGACAATATTTCTGGCATGAAAAATGAATTAATGCTTCTAAGTTCTGCTAAGTAAGTATCTATTTTATTCTTAAGAGCTTGATTAACTGTATTAGCAGTATCCTCATCAGATTTTAAATGTGCATAAACAAATAATATTTCTGCTAATCTAGAAATTTCTTCATCTAGTTTTAAATACTTTAATAATTCTTTAGCATCTCCAAGTTTTCCTGAAAAGTCTTTAAGTTTTGGTGCCTCATCTTTTAATTTAGCAAAATCTTTTTCCCATTCATCATTATTCTTATAAATTTTTTCTATATTCCATTTATATGCAGCATCTATTTCTTCTCTAGTCTTTATTTTTTTTATCTCTGACACATTAATCACTCCTTATAAAATAGTTTTAATCTTATACTAAATGTTATCACAATTAATACTCACTTTCCATTGAAAGAGAAGTTTAATAAGAAATATCTGTAACAGCACAAACTATACATAAAATTCCTCTTTACCTTCTATATCCTGTAAAACCTTTTCCATATTTTCTTCAATTAAGTCACATAAATCATTAAGTTTTTCTTTCATTACATTATGCTCACTATTATATTTAATCTTTATTAACCAGGTAGGATTATATTCATCATCTATTTCTTCAATTTCATATCCTTTATCTATAAATGCATCTATGTTGAACAAATCAAATATAGCAGTGTACTCCCATTCCTTCACATCCTTAATGGTACTGAAAAAAATGTATACCTCATCAGCTTTACAATAAAATTTATTAATATATTTGGCACCATCTCCAACTTCATAGCTTCCTAATTCTTTAACAAAATAATTATTCTCCTTATCTCTTTCCATAAGTACTAAAGATGAAAAATCCATCATTACTATCATCCTTTCAAATTAATTTTAATTTACATTTAAAGTATATTTACTTTATGGTATTTTTTGGTATTATTTATTTATAGGGACTTTATTTAAAGGGGTGTTGCTTTTGAAAAAATTTGGTTTAATTATAATAATATTATTATCTCTATTTATACTTATAAATTATAAAATAAATTTATATAAATCTAAAGATGTATCTTATGTAGTAGAAGATTATTTAACTACAGGTTTATTTAATAAATATAAAATGTATAAACCTGATTCAATACAAATTGTATTTTCTGACAATAATTTAGCTATAGTAGATGTTAAAGGAAGAGAAAAAAAATCTCCTCATATGAATGTAAGCTATAAAGTATTTTTAGAAAAAAAGAAAAATGGAACCTGGAAAGTAAAAAAAATATATTATAAATAAAGAGTATCTCAAAATAGCTAGGTATGCAATATAACAATTTAAAGTGCATCCTGCATAATTTTGAGATACTCTATACCATTTAATACATTAAAGCAATTTTTATTTTAAGCTATTATATATCTTATCATAATTCTCTTTCATGGTTTCTATGTAGTTACCTTCAGATTCTAAAGTATTTATTACTTCAATCTTTCCTCCTACCTCTTTTGCTATGGTTTCAGATACTTTAGGACTAGCCATCTCTTCCATAAAAATTGTCTTAATATTGTTTTCTTTACAATAATCTACTAGCTCTTTCATCTTAGCTGTAGTAGCCTCTCCCTCTGCAAAAACATCCTCTACACTGTTCTGTTCTAACTTAAAGTCTCTGCATAAATAAGCAAAAGCAGCATGACCTGTAACAAAATTTCTATTTTTTATTTCTTTAAATTTATTTTCATATTCATTTTGAAGTTTATCTAGATTGTCAGAAAACTCCTTAAAATTTTTTTCATAGAAATCCTTATTTTCACTGTCTGCTTTTATCAATGCTTCTTTTATATTATTTGCTTCAACTTTAGCCTCCTTTAGGCTTAACCACAAATGTGGATCGTATTGTCCATGTTCTTTTATCTCTTCTTCTTTTTTGTTTTCAATTAAATTACAACCTTTAGAAGCTTCTACTGTTATTAAATTGCTGTTATTGATAGTTTTTAGAGCATTCTCTGCCCAAGGTTCCATACCAAGTCCATTATATATAAATATTTTGCAATCATTAAGTGCAGCCATATCCTTTGGCTTTGGTTCAAAATCATGAGCTTCTACCCCTTTAGGAATCATCACAGTTATTTTTGCTTTATCTTTAGCAATAGCTTCTGTTAATTCCTTCATTGGATTAAAGCTTACTACCACATTAATTTTATTTTCAGATGTTTTAATTGTACTTTTATCTTTACTGCTGCAAGCAGATATATTCAAAAGTATGAATACACTAATAAATATAGAAAATATTTTTTTTAACATTAATTAACCTCCTCTTGCAAATCATTTGCATTTAAGTATATAATAATACTTGAGTTAATTATTGTCAATAAAATTAATTTGCAATAAAGAAAGTTTGTTTAGGGGATGATATATTGATAACCATAGAAGATATGAGCTTTGCTTATGAAGGCTCTGATCATTATATATTGAATAATATAAATCTATCTATTGCTTATGGAAGTTACATATCTATAGTAGGCGAAAACGGCAGTGCTAAAAGTACATTAATTAAATTAATATTAAATCTTTTAAAACCTATAAAAGGTTCTATATCTATAAAAACAGATACAATAGGATATGTACCACAAAAGATGGACAATTTTAATGCTCAATTTCCTATAACTGTACAGGAAATGCTTAACTGTCACTTAAAAGCATTAAAAATAAAAGATAAAACTATTATAGAAAAAAGTTTAGAGAAAGTTAATATGCTGAATTTTAAAAACCACTTAATAGGTAATTTATCTGGTGGTCAGCAGCAAAAGATTTTCATTGCTAGAGCCTTAATAGGAAATCCAGAATTGCTGGTTTTAGATGAGCCTTCCACAGGCATTGATATAAAAAGTCAAGAAGAAATTTACTCTATTATTAAAAGATTGAATAAAGATTTAAAAATTACTGTGATTTCTGTAGAACATAATCTAGATGCTGTACTAAAAAATTCTACTCATGTTTATGAGCTATCTGAAGGCAAAGGCTCCTTGTACACCATAAATGATTATAGAAAACATTTAAAAAATTTGAGTATTAGAAAGGTAGATTAATTTTATGTTACAGTATGAATTTATGCGAAATGCTTTAATGGCAGGAGTCATGGTTTCCATATTATGCCCATTTGTTGGACTTTTTCTTGTGCTTAAAAGATATTCAATGATGGGTGATACTCTATCCCACGCTTCTTTTGCAGGTATAGCTTTAGGACTTGTATTAAACATAAACCCTCTATTAAGTTCTTTTATCTTTACCTCTATATGCGGTCTTCTTATAGAAGGATTAAGATCCTACTACAAAAAATATGCAGAGCTTGTTATGTCAATTATACTTACCTTAAGCATAGGTATAGCTATAATTATAATAAGTACTGGAAAAACTGGAGCTAATGTAAACTCTATACTATTTGGCAGTATATTAACAGTTTCAAAGTCAGATCTTATATGGATGTTTTGCATAAGCATATTATCCTTATTAATAATTGGCCTGCTTTATAATAAACTCATTTATGTAACCTTTGATGAGGACGGCGCTAAAATTACAGGAATAAAAGTCAAACTTGTAAACTACATATTTACACTGCTAGTTGGTGCCACTATATCTGTATCTATAAGAATACTTGGAGTTCTAGTCATTTCATCTATGATAGTAGTACCTGTAGCCGCAGCACTTCAACTAAAAAAAGGTTTTAAGAAAACATTAATCTGGTCCATTATATTTGGATTTATAGATATTTTTGCTGGTCTGATTTCTTCTTACTATTTTGGCAGTGCCCCTGGAGGAACTATAGCAATTACTTCAGTTATAGTTCTTATAATGGTTATGATATTTAATAACATAAAGAAAAAATAGAGAAATCTCTATTTTTTCTTTTTACATTCATCACATATGCCCTTCATGATAAGTTCATGCTCTATTAATGTAAATCCAGTCTTACTTTTTACCAATTCCTCAATCTGCTGCATAGGACATTGAAGTTCTATTTCTTTATGGCACAAACTGCATTCTAAAATATGCTTATGACTATGTTTTTTTAGTACATAATTATATTTTCCTTCCCCCAGGTCAAACTTCTCTACTATAGCTTTTTCTTCAAACATATCCAAATTTCTATACACTGTAGATAAATTTATGTTTAACCCCTGTTCAATACATTTATTGAATATATAATCTGCACTTATTCCGTTGTCACTGTCACTAATAATATTATATATAACAACTCTTGCTTTAGTAATCTTTATACCCTTATCTTTTAATAATTCATTAACATTCATATTTTAGTCACCTGCGGTTCAAATATGATTTTTTCTTTATTATAACACATTTAAAAATAACCTGCATAATTGAATTTATATAACTTTAAGTATAAAAAAAAGCTCCTTTAGGAGCTCATTAATAAAGCATAGAGTTTGTCTTAGAGATAATAGAATTTAAATTAAATATTATATCATTTATATCTTCATCTATTCTTCCCTCTTTTATTTCAATTCCTTCTATGCCGTTTAGTTCAATATCTGTCCTCTTTAGTTTATTTTCAAATACATCTGCTAGCATATCTGTTTTTTCTATAATTATATCTATTTTATCTATAATGTCCTTATTATTTAAAGAATTTTCAGCATTTTTACCTAAATAGTAGCATATATCATAATTTATATGACATATAGACTTGCATAAAATAACTATTTCTTGAAGATTAGATAGATTTTTTACATCTGCTACCTTAAGCTTCATCTTGCTCTCTTTATCTATATCCTTAAAGTGCCTGAATATCCACTCTATATTATTAAAAGTTTCTTGCAGCTCTGATTTTAACAAATCTACATCTGATAGCTCCTTAGATTCTATTATTTTCTTAGTATGTTTTAAATTATTTGAAATACTTAATAAAATAAAAGTAATCCTTTTGTATAACATCTTCCTATAATATAATATAGAAAAAATAAAATTATAAGCTATGGCTACTAAAACGCCTACTCCTAAAGCTATAAGCCTTAATCTAAAAGTAAGCCATATGCTTGGCACACCTTGAGGAGTTTTTTGTATATACTGCGTCATATATATAGATGTAAATATAGCAACGGGTGATACTTCTCTCCAGTTCAATTTCAGGCATACATAAAGAGTAAAAGACATAGCTATAGCAATAGTCCATATGTTTATACCACCTATAAATATTATTATAGAGGTAGCAGCCGCACCAAGTATAGATGC
Organism: uncultured Clostridiaceae bacterium; assembly: GCA_946405135.1. GTDB lineage: Bacteria > Bacillota > Clostridia > Clostridiales > Clostridiaceae > CAMJGD01. The sequence continues at coordinate 351,270 of CAMJGD010000002.1, forward strand.
ATAAACTTGATTAAATCCATTTCTAACTCCAGCTAAAGTAACTGGTTCCAAAGTGAGCATCAATCCAAAAAGTACTGATATAGTATCTAATCTAGCAATTTTGTTATTTGTAGCTATAAAATATGCTGTAGCTACGGCAAAAAAAGCTTTTAATATATAAAGTCTAGAATCTAAAAGTTCAGCTTCTTTTTTTAGTTTGAATATTGACAAATACTTTTTCATATAAAATTAATCACCTTATTTCATATATATTTTTCCCCTAATATTATGATAATAAGCGTATTAATCTCTAAAATCATTTTAATAAATTTATGCTAGCTAATATATGTTATTACATTTTTGTACAAACTTCAAGTTTAATATGATAATTTCTTACTGTAAATATTTACTAAAGAAACATCATTTTTAAGCCAAACATTATAAGTATTGTACCACCTATGTAATCCGCATATTTACATACAAATTGAATGTGATGCAAAAATCTAGAAATGAAAAAAGCAATAATAGTTAATATCAACGTTATAATTCCTACAAATAAAGTATATTTTGTAAGCTCCACTAAAGAAGTTATCATATTTAGTGCTGTAAATCCTACCACTAGAGCATCTATACTTACAGAGATGCCTAATATGACATACATCTTTGGTTTTAGCAATATACACTCTTCCTTATTCTCTAATCCTTCTTTTATCATCATCACTCCAACTATAGCTATTATCATTCCTCCAATAATATTAGGAATAGCTGCTACATATGTACTAAAAATCACTCCAGCATAGGCTCCTATAAAAGAAAATAGAAATTGAAAAAATCCAAAAGACAAGCAAAAATAGAATTTATTTAAAGTTCTTACCTTACAGTTTAATCCTATGCTTAAAGCTACACCAAAAGCATCCAACGATAGAGCTAATGCTATAATAACAATCTGGTAAAAATCCATACCATTTCCTCCTACAATAGAATACTTTATTATTATACTATCCTTAAATCATAAAAAGAATATAATTATTTTATAGATAAGATAGGCATTAAACTACTCTAATTTATGTATATAAAATAAATAATATATGCTTTTATATAAAATTATTCTTTTAAAAAGTGTTTTTTTGTTATATATTATTTAATAGTGTATGTTTTTTAAGTTATAAAACTAATTAGAGTACTTTAAATACATAAGGAGGTTACGTTTTAATGTCCAATTGTCTAATAGCTCAATCTGGAGGTCCTACTGCTGTAATAAACTCTAGTGTGGTGGGCCTTGTAGAAGAAAATAATTTTAAAAAATATTATGAAAATGTTTTGGCTGGAATAAATGGTATAGAAGGTGTGCTAAAAGAAAATATTATAAATCTTTCGAGTATTAACCCAGTGGAACTCAATGAATTCAAGCATACTCCTTCTTCAGGACTTGGTTCCTGCAGATACAAGCTTTCAGATTACAAAGAAAATCCCAAAGAATACGAAAAAATATTTAATATTTTAGAAAAGCATAATGTAGAATCCTTTTTTTATGTAGGTGGAAATGATTCTATGGATACTGTTGCAAAAATGAGCAGTTATGCAAAAGAAAAAAATATACCTATAAAAATTATAGGTATTCCTAAAACCATAGATAATGATTTGCCAATAACAGACCATACCCCTGGTTTTGGCAGTGCTGCTAAATTGATATCCACTACAGTATTAGAAACTTATTTAGATTCCTGTGTTTATACTAACAATGGTATATTTATATTAGAAACTATGGGAAGAGATGCAGGATGGCTAGCTGCTAGTGCATGTCTTGCAAATTTACATGGAAAACCTGCTGCAGATTTTATTTATCTGCCTGAAATACCTTTTAACGAAAACCAATTTGTGGAAGATGTAAACAGACACTTTAAAGAGAATAATCATGTTTATATAGTAGTATCAGAAGGAATAAAAAATAACAAAGGTGAATTTATTTCTTCACTAGCTTCATCTGCTTCCCACGATAAATTTGGACATACTCAATTAGGTGGTGTAAGCAGTTATTTAAAATCCTTAATAATAAATTCTGGTATAACAAAAAGAGTAAAAACCTTGGAATTAGGTGTTATTCAAAGATGTGCCATGCATATATGCTCAAAAACCGATTTAGATGAAGCTTATGCAGTAGGACAAGCAGCTTTAAATTATTCTCAGGAAGGATATAGCGGATATATGGTTGCTTTAAAAAGAGATAGCGAAACTCCTTATACTTCATCTACGTTTTTGACTAAAGCAAAAAATGTAGCTAATAATATAAAGTATTTTCCTAAAGAGTGGATAAGTGATATGGGTAATAATGTAAATGAAAATGCTTATAAATATTTTATTCCTTTAATAGATGGCAATGTTCTCTTGAATTACTCTGATGTAATTCCTAAATACACAGTATTTAACAAATAAAATAGCAGTTGTCTCAAAAAGCATAGAGTGTTTTATTAATCTAATAACTTTCACGCTTTTTTGAGACAACCTTTCTAAATTCTTTTTATTAACCATAATTTTTTTGTCCAAAATTATAATAAAATTTTATATTCTGCTAATAGGCCCATACTTATCTTTATCTAATTTTAATAAAGCTATAGTAAGCTCTTCTGTATGCTCTTTTTCATCATTAATTATATTGCTAAATACATTTCTTATATCTGCATAAGGTATCTTTAACAAATGTTCTTCATATAATATTACGGCTTCCAATTCTCCTTTAATATCTTCCCTTAAAAAATTTAATAAGATACCTTTACTTATTTCAGGACTATAATCCTCTTTAATTGTACCAGTGATCTTTACATCTTTTTTTGCTTTCATATATCTTTTATATTCTTCTTTATCATAATACCTTAGCAATTCTAAAAACATACCATAATGTTTCTTTTCATCTTCCATTATATGATGCCATAATTCTCTTAATTCTTTGTTGTCTGTGCTGGCTATATGATATCTGTAACCATTTATTGCAACTATTTCCCCTATCATAGCCTCTCTTATAAGATTTGTATAAGACATAGCCTTACCTTGTGGCTGCCCTGCAGTAGTATAACTCATATTTTCTCCTTTCATCTCATTAATATGATATAAATCACTCTTTTATATGATATATCTCTTCCAGAGCTTTTATAAACTTATCGATTTCTTCAAAATTATTGTATATTCCAAAGCTAACCCTAACCATGCCAGGTCTTCTTATTTCATAATCACTTCTATACATATTTATTTGACTATCTGTAAGCTTTAATAATTTTTGTACATAGGGCTGAGCGCAAAAGCATCCATTTCTAACCGCTATACCATATTTCGAAGAAAGAATTTCTGAAACATCATAATGATCAATGCCTTCCATATTAAAAGCTATTATTCCAACTCTATCTTTTTTCTCTACAGTTTCATCTCCATATATGGTTATATAATCTTTATTAACCATTTGATTTAGAGCATATTCTGTTAAACTATTTTCTTTTTCTTCTATATTTTCCATACCTAAAGATTTTATCTTCTGTATAGCGGATAATAATGCAATAACTCCCATAAGATTAGGAGTACCTGCCTCTTCTCTATGAGGTGCTTCTTCCCACACCACTTCTTTAGGGCTTACAAACTTAACTGTACCTCCTCCGCTATATTCTGGAGCTCCCTTTTGAAAGCTTTCTACAGGTGCCACTATTGCGCCAATTCCAAAGGGTGCATACATCTTGTGGGCTGAAAAAACAAGATAATCTATAAATTCATCTTTTTTTCTTCCACACATGTTAACTCCCCTATGAGGTACTAATTGCGCACCATCCACTATAACTTTAGCTCCATACTCATGAGCTATAGCTGATATTTTGTGAATATCATTTACATAACCAGTCACATTTGAAGCTCCTGTTATGGTAACATATTTCACCTTTTCCTTATAATATTTAAGTTTTTCATAAAAGCTATCTATGGAAAGTCTTCCTTTATCATCTATATCTATATAATCTACTTTACACCTTCCCCTCCAAGGCAAATCATTGGAATGATGCTCCATAAAACTTGATAATACTACCTCTTCCCGATTTCCTATAAGACGGTATGAAAGCTTATTTATGCCTTCTGTAGCATTCTTAACAAAAATTACTGTATATTTTTCTTTGTCTGCATTAACAAAATCCAATATAACCTTTCTAGCTTCTTCATATAAATCAGAGCATATTTTAGATTTATATCCATTACCTCTATGAATAGAAGAATAGTAATATGAAAATTTTACTACACTATCTAGAACGCATTTAAAAGGGGGAGTAGTTGCCGCATTATCAAAATTAATACCTTGTGTGTAATATCCATTATTTAAAGGTACTAATTCGTTTAGTCCATTAAATAAATTTCTATAATCGTAATGAAAAAGCATTATTTATCCCTCCTTAATATTGTATTTTGTTTTATGAATAAATGTTACATTTGATATTATGATTTATAACTCAAAATTTGTAACATTTGCTTTTTATCTTTCATATTATAATAATGTAGTTTGAATTATGGAGGCTTTTAATATGGTTTCTGAAGAAAATAATAAAGACAGAGATGATGAGGATACAATGAAATTTGTACCTATGCCTGGATATATGGAAATGAACCCCATGACCATGAGTGACATGACAATGACACCTTCTATGATGGGAACTATGGATATGAATCCTATGATGATGGATAGCACGGCAATGAA
>CAMJGD010000003.1 GCA_946405135.1 uncultured Clostridiaceae bacterium
GAGCAGAGGACTGAAAATCCTCGTGTCCCTGGTTCGATTCCTGGTCCAGCCACCAAAAAACATCCTTAATAATATAAGGATGTTTTTTTTATTTAGCTATTCTTTTATAAATTGAATTATGTTTTCTACATGATCCTTTACTTTGACTTTTCTGTATTCTTTTATTAATGTTCCATTTTCATCAATAATAAAAGTACTTCTTTCTATACCCATTACTTTTTTACCATACATATTTTTTTCTTTGATTACATCGTAAAGTTTACAAACTTCTTCATCTTCATCACTTAAAAGTATGAAAGGAAGAGAAAATTTATTTATGAACTTATCATGAGAATTTAGAGAGTCTCTGCTTACGCCTAAAATTATTGCATTTAGATCATCTATAATAGGCATATTATCTCTAAAACTGCAAGCTTCATTAGTACAGCCGGGTGTGTTGTCTTTAGGGTAGAAGTATAAAATAACTTTTTTACCTCTATAATCGCTTAATTTATGAGTTTTATTATCAGATCCCATTAGCTCAAAATCAGGAGCCTTCATTCCTTCCTTTACTATTACATTTTCCATTTTATCACCTCAAATAATTATTTTTCACTTAGCTTATTATATCTATCTTATCAGTAAGCTTTATTTTAAGCTTATTTCTAAAGAAATTAATTTTATACAATATATATTATTATCATATAATAATTATTGTTTAAATTCAATATGCAAAGTGATAATTTTAACTTATTGTAAGCATTTTACGATTTTTATGGATAAGACTATTGGTTCTATGTTACAATAACTATATATCACGGTATGATGCGTAAATAAGTGGGTTGGTGCCTGACACCAGTACATGGTATTAGACACCAACCCACTTGTTAGTATAAATAACTAATACATATTGTGAAATAACAATAAAGGAGAAATAAAATGGAGAACAAAATATTAGCAGTAGTTAATGGCTTGGAGATATCACAAAAGGACTTAGATGAAACTATAAAAAGATTCCCTGAAGATAGGAGAGCCTATATTGATACTGATCTTGGAAGAAAGCAATTATTAGAGCAGATTATATCTTTTGAATTAATGTATAACTATGGAAAAGAACTAAACTTGGAATCTGAACAAGAATTTTTGATTCAGGTTGAAAGAATGAAAAAAGAATTATTGACTCAAATGTCAATAAATAAGGTTTTATCTGAAGTTACTGTAAATGAAGAAGAAGTAGAAAATTATTATAAAACAAATAAAGAATTATTTAAAGAAGGAGAATCTGTTAAAGCAAAGCACATCCTAGTAGATACTTTTGAAGAATGTGACAATATAGCTTCAGAAATAAAGGCTGGTTTGAATTTTGAAGAAGCAGCACAAAAATATTCAAAATGTCCTTCAAATGCTAATGGTGGCGATTTAGGAACTTTTACAAGAGGAAGAATGGTACCTGAATTTGAGGAAGCTGCTTTTAAATTAAATATTGGAGAAATAAGTGAACCTGTTAAAACACAATTCGGATATCATTTAATAAAAGTAGAAGAAAAAAATGAAGCAAGTGTAAAATCCTTTGATGAAGTTAAAGATTTAATATGGAACAATCTGCTTCAAGAAAAGCAAAATAAAAAGTATTTAGATAAGACAGAAGAACTTAAGAAAAAATATCAAGTTCAATACAACAAATAGTAAGCATTTTAAAGTTCACAGTTAAGGGTAATCTACTCTTAACTGTGAGTTACATAGATATTTTCTTTAACTATTCTTATAGCTTTTCTGCACTTATATTTAAACATATGAAAGTTACTCTTAGTAACCTTTGCATTAAAATTGTCCATGTCTTTTATCACTGCCCGTCTACTTATCTCAAATACATCATTTTCCCTATCTGCATACCTATCTAATATGCCTATACCCATGTCATACCCTGCTCTTTTAGCAGCAGCCTTGGTATTTGTATCACAATTTCCATAAGGATATGCTACATATTTTATTCTTTTGTTGAGCAATTTTTCTAAAAACTTTTTAGAATTTATAAGTTCGCTGTATTTTTCATCTTCTGAAAGGGTGGTTAGATCCCTATGACTAACGGTATGGGACATGATCATAATTCCATTAGCATCTAATTCTTTTAATTGCTCAGAAGTTAAAAATGCAGGATCCTTATCCACTTTATTAGTCTGCATAAATATAGTACCAGTAAATCCATAGGATTTTAACAATGGGTATACAACTTCATAATTATCCCTATATCCATCATCAAAGGTTAATACCACACTTTTTTTAGGAACTTTTTTACCTTTGTAAAAATGATCATATAATTGGTCAAGAGTTAATGTGGTGTAACCATTATCTTTTAAAAATTTAAGTTGATTATTAAAAACCTCTTTTGGCAAAACTATATCTGAAGTACTAGAGGAGCCTACGGAATGATACATAAGTACTGGTATTCTACTATCTAGCATAGGTTCTACTACCTCTATGAATATTAGGAAAAGAATGGCTATTAATATAATTAGTATAAGTTTTACTATTCCTAAAGTCTTTAGTTTTTTATTTAAAGATGTTATTATCTCCATAATGATGCCTCTTACATATTAAAATTAGTGATTTTAAACTTTTAATTCTAGAATATGTTTTTATTATTAATTATGTATTTAGATAAAATGATTATATTATATAAAAGACATTGGAAAGTTACAAAATAATTACAAAAAATTTAAGAATTGGATTCATTTTAATTTTAGTAAAAATAGTATTATAGAAATAATTTACAAATTGTTTATGGTGATTTATAGTAGATTCATTGACATTAAGAGAATTTAAATTATATACTTTAAATGTTGTATATAAAATTAAAGTTTAGGGGGCAGGAAAATTGAATTATTATAAAAATAATAAATTAATTGATTTTATGATAGCATTTATAATAATATTTTCCTCTATAACAGGCTGGTATTCACTAGATTATATGGGGATGAAGGTCTTTTGGATTATATTTTTTGTAGATTCTTTTATACTTACGGGATTAGTATTTTATAATTTCAAAAATGAAATAAGTATTAGAGCTATATTTAAAAGTAAGTTTAACATTGTAGTTTTAATTTATTGTCTATGGGTAAGCTTTACTTATTTAGCTAATTATCAGGGGAAAAGTTCTTTACTTTACATATTTAAAATATGGTTTATTATACTAATATATTTTTTTATATTGCAAATATATTTTTCAAATATAGATGAGCAAGGGAAGAAAAGGACTCTATTTAGAATAGCTAAATATATCTATTTACTTGGAATTTTTAATAGTGTAATAGCTTTATATCAATTTTTAACTTTATCAAATAGCATTTTTGGAATAATTGTTACTGATTGGCCATCCTTTAATCCTGCGGCAATGTATGGTAACGTTAATGGATTTGGTACGTATCTTTTTATATCTATAATATCAGGATTTTACTATATGCTAACTTATTCCAAACCCAAATTTAAACCGTTAATACTGTTTGGTATATTCTTTCAATGCTATATGCTATATCTTACTGTAGCAAGAACTAGTATAGTTGCAGTGGTTTCATTTACAATTTTATCCATTATTCTATTTCTAATAAAAGATAAAACTATTTTCAACCAAATATTTAACAGAAAAAATATTGGAGTTATTATTCTAGCAAATCTGATTTTTTTATCTATGGTTAAATTTCCTAGTTATAGGGAAACTCTCAATTCATTATTAAATTTAAATATAGCTGGTGGAGAGAGAACAGCAGAAGATTTGCTAAAAGAAAAAAATGATAAAGGGTTAAATCATAGGGATATTATTTGGAAAGCTGTATTACGTGATTATAAGGAATATGCAGCTTTAGGAGATGGATTAAAATATAATATAATAAGTAAAATAGATATAGCAAATACCATAAGTGAGAGAAGTAGAGGAGTAGATAGAATAAGTTATCATAATACTCTTTTTAGATATTTTGCTTCTAATGGTTTATTAGGTGTTATATTATTTGTGGCAATATATGCGTTTGTGCCTTTAAACCTGTTTATAAAAATGATAAAGAGGAGAGAATTAAATATAAGGTATTGTTTAGCTATAAATTTCTTTATATGCATATTTATGTATATGCAGATGGAAGAAGTGTATCTAGGAGAAATAGGCCTTATGCCGCTTATAACTGTAATATTTATGTCTTACAGCAGCTCTCTTATTAAAGAATAAAAAAACATAAAAATTAGAGTTATAGACAATTTTGGAATAAAGAAAAAGACAAGGAGATAACTTATGAAAGTGGTTTTCGTTGGTGTGAGAAAAGAAAGAGAGGAGGAAATAACCTCAGGACCTTTAAAAATAGGCAATATTTTATATAATAGACTTTCTAAAAAATATGATGATTTTTATTTTTATGGACTTTCTTATGAAGAAAAGTCAGAAGATGCAGATAAAGTTCATATTATAAATGATAAGGAGGTAATAGGACCTCTAAATAAGCTTAAGAGATTTGTAAAGAAAAATAACATAGAAGTTTTATATATAGCAAGGTATTACTCAGCTCTGGCATTATATGCAGTATTTTTAAAAATAGTAATGAAGATAAAACTTGTTTATACAGTTCATGGTCTTGTTATAAAGGAAAAGGATATAAATAAATCTTTTAAAAATTACAGTGTTTTGTGTGAAAAACTCCTTCTTAAAAATTGTGATAAAATAGTGGCTATATCTCATGCACTTAAAGATGAGATTCTTCAATATTATCCATGGATTGATGAGAACAAGATTGAGGTAATAAATAATGGAGTTTCTGAAATTTTTATAAGTAAAAAACTTGATATAAGGAAAATATACGGTTTAGAAATATCTAAAAATATTCTTTTTACAGTGGGTATAAGGAAAATAAAAAATATTGAGCTTTTATTAGAAAGCTTTGTAAATAATACTGAATTATATACAAGTTCTTATTTGCTTGTAGCCGGGGAAACAGATACAGAATATGCTAAGGTTATTATAGATAAATACAAGAATTATGATAATATAAAATTTATTGGATATGTAGATACCAATGAAATGAATAATATATATGAGCAGATGGATTTATTCATACAGGTAAGTAAATTTGAAACTTTTGGTATGTCTATTGTAGAGTCCCTGCTTCATAAGAAACAGGTATTAATATCCTCAAACCTTCCTATAAGTGAATACTTTAAAGAAGGAGAAATCAATTTGTATAATGGGAATACAGAAGATCTTGCTTTATGTATACAAAAATCTTTAAAATTAAAAGATTGTACAAATGAACAGGGATATAGAAAGGTTAAAAGTCAATTTCATTGGGATAGTATTTGTGAAAAGTATTATAATGTATTTAGAGAAACTGCCCAAAAGCACTAATAGCTTTTAAGGACAGTTCTCTACTGGTTTATGTAAAAAATTAGGAGGATATATTTATGACTAAGTCAAAGCTAGCTGAATCAGCTAGTTTACTTATGGTAATTACTATATTAAGTAAAGTAATAGGTTTTTTGAGGGATACTTTAGTAGCTAGTTCCTTTGGAGCTACTTATCAAACTGATGCCTATAATATGGCTATAACTATACCAGAGATACTATTTGCAATATTTAGTTTAGCCATAACTACTACTTTTATACCTATATTCAGCGAAACCTATAAAAAAAAGGGCAAAGAAGAATTTTTTTGTTTTGCTAATAATGTTATGAATTTATTGTTTATCATATCTATAGTATTATGTACATTAGGATGGATATTTGCTCCTCAACTAGTTAGATTCATAGCACCAAGATTTACAGGGGTAACCTATGAACTTACCATAGAACTTACAAGAATAAGTGTATTTAATATAATATTTATGAGTATGAATGGAGGATATACAGCTTTACTTCAAACCATGGATGATTTTCTTGCTCCTTCTCTAGTTGGAATAATGCTTAATATGCCTATAATACTTTATATAATTTTGGGAGCTAAGGGAGGGGTATTAGGCTTAACCATAGCTACTTTGATCGGAAATATGCTTAGAGTTTTAATTCAATTTCCTTGGATGAGAAAACATGGATATAAATATAGGTTTAGTGTAAATATAAAAGATCCAAGAATAAAGAGAATTTTAACACTTATATTGCCTGTAGTTATAGGAGCAGGTGCTAACCAGATAAATGCTATAGTAGATAGATCTATAGGGTCGGGACTCCCTGAAGGCAGTATATCTGCATTAAATTTTGCAAGCAGAATAACAGATGTGGTTTATGCTACTTTTGCTACAGCCATAGTTACAGTTATATATCCTGTATTATCAAGAGAAGGTACTGAAGACAACTATGATAATTTTAAATTTTACATAAAAAAAGCTGTAAATAACATAAATATCATAATGATTCCTAGTGCTGTAGGGCTTATAATATTGAGTACTCCTATAATAATATTACTTTTTAAACATGGAATCTTTGATGACAGAGCTGTAGGAATGACTTCTATTGCGCTTATATATTATTCAGTGGGTATCCCATTTTATGGTATAAGAGATGTGTTTAATAGAGGATTATATGCTCTTAAAGATACAAAGACATCTACCTTTAATGGAATAATTGGAGTAGGTATAAATGTAATACTTAATTTGATATTGGTTAGATTTATGGGAATAGGCGGATTAGCGCTTTCTACTTCCATAGCGGCCATAGTTTGTACTTTCCTATTAATGAATAGCTTAAGGAAAAAGGTAAATGGAATAAAAGGAAAAGAAATTTTAATATCTACTGTTAAAATTTCTTTAGCATCAGTTATAATGGGGTTGTCAGTATATATATCATATTTAGGTATCAGTAAAATTATTTCGGGAAACAAAGGGGTCTATCTAGCACTTCTTATAGCTATAGTTATAGGTATTATTGTTTATACAGTAATATTGCTTTCTTTAAAGATAGAGGAAGCAGAAGAACTTAAAAATATGTTAAAGAGTAAGATTAAAAGGGGCTGATTTTATGAAAGATGATTTTGATGTACTTTTCCCTGATAAAAGAGAAGAACATGTTGAAGATACAGACTTAAGGCAGTGTCAATTAATACTTCTTAGAATATTAAAAATAATCGATTATGTATGCAAAAAGCATAATATAACCTATTGGCTTGACAGTGGTACTCTACTTGGGGCTGTAAGACATGGAGGCTTTATACCTTGGGATGATGACCTTGACATAGCTATGACTAGAGAGGATTATGAAAGATTTCTAAAGATAGCTCCTGAAGAATTACCTGAAGATTTATTTGTACAAAATTTAGATACTACAGAATTTGCAAGTAATACATGGACACAGATAAAAGATAGAAAGAGTAGGATAGTTTTATCAGAAGATGCTCTATATCATCAAGGTTTATATGTGGATATATTTCCTATGGACTCCTATTCTAATAATTTTTTTAAAAGAGTATTTAAGGAGAAAATTCATAAATTTTCTTATATAATAGTACAAGCTATAAATGCACCTTTTAAAAAGCCATTTTTTAAGGGAATAAATTTGGTGAAGAATTTTATAAAATTATTGTTAAAAATAGTTTTTGTGTTTTTTGCATTTTTTAATCATAAAGTTATATATAATCTTAATATAAAATCTAAAGATAAAAGGATAGAAGCCATGAAAAGTAATCCTAAAACTAATTATGGCTATGGTACTGAGGTTTTGAACTGGGACAAGGTATATAAAACAGAGTACATTTTTCCTATAAAGACTTTAAAATTTGAAGATGGAGAATTTAATGTGCCTAATAACTGTCATGAAGTTTTAAAGATTCTTTATGGAAGAGATTATATGGAACTTCCTCCTGAATACAAAAGAATTCAACATAATATAACTATAAAACCTATATTGGAAGAAGAAGAAAAAATAAAGCTTAATAGAGGATTTCAGTACAGTAAAAGCAATAATTCTATTTCTATGTAAATTATATAGGTTATGAAAATATAATAGACAGGCTATTTTAAAAATTGGGGGTGAGATAAGTGAATGAAGATTTTAATAAACTTTTTCCTGATAAAAGGATGGAAGGGGATACGAATTTAAGGAAAGCTCAGCTGGTGATGTTAAGAATACTTAAGATAGTAGATTACATATGCAGAGAAAATGATATAAAATATTGGTTAGATTCAGGTACATTGCTTGGAGCTGTAAGACATGGAGGTTTTATACCTTGGGATGATGATATAGATATAGTTATGCCTAGAAAAGAATATGAAAGGTTTATATCTATAGCAAAGCATAAGCTGCCAGAAGATTTATTTCTCCAAAACAATGAAACAGATATTGAATATGATATGCCTTGGCTTAAAGTTAGAGATAACAATAGTCGAATAGTAGAATATAAAATAGGTGATTATCATAATGGCTTATTTATTGACATATTTCCTGTAGATTTTTATGGTGAAGATTATGATAAATATATTGTAGAAAAAAATAAATTTAGATCTTTTTATAGAACACTTATGCTTGTTAAAGAGCCTTTCGAAAAAGTAAAAAATAGCAAAATCTTTGTAAAAAATATAATAAAATTTTTTGCAAAGATTTTTATGGCAAAATATACTCTTAAAGATAAAAGAGAAGTATTTAAGATATTAAATGAAAAAAAACAGGACATAATAAATAAATTTTCAAAAGAAGATGGACAATATGTTGGCTATGGACCAGAGCCTTTATTTTGGGATTTCAAAGTAGATAAAGAATCTATATTTCCTTTAAAAGAAATAAAATTTGAAGATGCATTATTTTATGCTCCTAAAGATTATGACAAGTATTTAAAAACTGTTTTTGGAGATTATATGAAGCTACCTCCAGAGCAAGAGAGAATACCTCATAACCTTAACATAATACCTGCTATAATACCTGTAGAAAATCAGAAAGATACTGTAGAGGTATGATTTATAAAAAAGTAAGGTCTGCCCTTAGAAGTTATACTTTGGACAGACCTTTTCTATTTGTTTAATTTAAGCTTTTTAAATATATAATTTATAAACATTAAGATTATATCATCTTTTAAAGCATAAAGGATCAAGAAATAAACAGAGGCATTTACTATAACCACTGAAAAGGTAACTGCTAAAAGCCCTGAAATATGCCTTTTTAAAATAAAAGTTATAGGTATAAATAGCAGAGATATTGCAAAATATTTAAGCTTATTCCAACGTAAAAACTCTAAATCTAGCTTTAAAACCTTTTTTATGTATATGTATTCTAAAATCACTAATGTATAGTTAGAAATCACTGTGGTGCTGATAGCAGTAATGGTATTGAAGAATCCTGTTTTAAGCAGTATTATATTTAATATTAAGTTTAGCACACCACAGCTTATTATGAATATGGTGAGTATTTTTTCTTGCCTTTTTACATACATGACTTGATTACTTAATATGGATTCCGCTCCCACAGATATCATATATATAGAGAACACTTTCAGTATAGGTATAGCGTTTATAAAATCTTTTCCACCGTAAATAAGTACTATTTCTTTTGACAAGATTAGCATACCTACGGCGGCAGGAAATAAGAATGCAAAATACACTTGAGTTACTTTATTCAGTAAAGAAATATAGGTGTCCTCATCATTATTTCCAAGATAATGAGAAAGTCGAGGTATAGTCACATATATTATGCTCATCATAAGAGTATTTACTATATACATAATAACTTGGGACATGCCATAAAAGGATACATCAGCTTTGCTTACATACTGTCCCAGCATAAACCTATCTAACTGTGTGTAAAGTATATTTCCATTGGCTAGAAGTAAAACCATAAGCAGATATTTTATATGCTTTTTTATTTTAATTCCTTTAAAACTAAGAGGAATAGCTTTTTTAATGTGAAAAAAGCTAATAATATTATTTAAAAATGAAGATAAAACTATCAAAAAAGTATATTGATTGTAGTCCTTTGAACTCTTTACCAGTGTGAAAAGAAGTATTATGTATAGAATTCTCACACATATGGTTTTTATAGTTATAAAATTATATTTTTCTAAAGCTTCATTGGCCCACTCTACGTAAAATATATTGGCAATAAGATTAAAAGAATAAATCATAAGCACAGAGTAGCTATCAGATTGTCCATACTTAAAAACTACTAGGGGTATGTATACGGCTAATGATATAATATTAGAAAGCAGTCCTATAAAAAATAAGCTGCTGAAAAGGGTGCTCAAATTTTCCTTATCGTCTCTTATTCGACTTATTTCTCTTATACCATATTGATAAATACCAAAAGAACCTAATATCAAAAAATAATTAAATATGGATTCTGAAAAATTTACCCTTCCTATGCTGTCAGGACCTAAGGTTCTGTAAGCATAAGGGCCAACCAATAAAGGAATTATTATATTGAATATGCTCAAAAGAGCTTTAAATATTGCATTTTTTACAATAGATTTACTCATAGGGATTACCTTCCTGTAATTTAAATTTGCTATATAATATATTACAGCAGAAAAAGCGACTAGAAACAAAGTAACTTCTTATAATTTATTTTGGTTACAAATAGTCATATATATTATATAGTTAACTATTTTTTAAAACAACAATAATTTCTTTAGTGTAGTCCTTTAGAAATACTAATTATGGATATAATGAATATTATGAGGTGGCTTATATGCAAGTAGAAAAAAATGATGATTATAGCATAAAACCTTGTTCTTTAAGAGATGCACAAATGATAATGGTAGATATTTTGTCAGAAGTGCATAGAATATGTGAAAAGCATGGAATAAAATATTACTTAAGTGATGGAACATTGCTTGGAGCAGTAAGACATGGCGGATTTATACCCTGGGATGATGACCTTGATATATCTATGATGAGAGAAGATTATGATAAATTTTTAAAAATAGCAGGTCAGGAACTTTCAAAGGATTTTTTTCTTCAAACTTTTTATACGGATCCTTATTATGATGTGTATCATATACCACTAAAAATAAGACATAATGGCAGCGTTTTTATAGAAAAGAAGGAGAAAAATAAAAAATACCATCAAGGTATTTATATAGATATTTTTCCTATAGACAAAGTTCCAGATTCAAAATTTAAGCATAAATTTCAAAAATTTATTTCAAAGTCTTTGCTTACTATGAAGATGGATATTTCTACAGAAGATTTTCCTTCTATAAAATTTTTGGGAAGATCCTTTTTGCAGATTTTAGGTAAAATCATGAGATTTAAATTTATAAATAAAATGCTGCATGCTACGGAAAAGTGGAATAGGGAATCTAAAAGTCATACATACACTTATGGACATGAACTTATGTGGAGTACGGAATATAAAGAAGAAGACTTATTTCCACTAAGGAACATAAGCTTTGAAGGAAAAGAATTTTTAGGACCTAATAATCCAGATGCAATTTTAACTAAGCTATATGGAGATTATATGAAGTTACCGCCTGAAAAAGAAAGGGTATGGCATGCAGAATTTATAGGTATCAAAGATTATAATAAAAAATAAAAAGAGTTTAGCCTGATTTATAAAACATTTATAATAACCATAACTAAATAGTATAAAATATTGAAAGTGAGGTTTGATTATGAAACCTTTAAAAGTTATGCATATAGTGGCTACGGATAAATTAAGTGGTGCTGAAAAGGTTGTACTTGATATATGTATTAACCTAAATAGAGAAAAATATGTACCTATAGGTATATGTGCTGGAGAAGAACTTAAAAAGTTATATGAAAGCAGAGGAATAAAAACTTATATAGCTAATGTAAGCAGGTTAAATCCTTCAGACATAAAGGAAATAAAAAGAATATTAAAAGAAGAAAATGTAGATTTAATACATGCTCATGATGTGAAAGCTTCCATTGCTGCACACATGGCAGGGAAAAAAATGAATGTTCCTGTTATATCTCATATGCATAGCTCCTACCCCTGGCTTGAAAGAAAAGGGGCTCTTAAATATATAGATAGGTATTTTAGAAAAAAATATTCCTTATCAATAGCTTGCTCTTCCATGGTAAAGGAATACTATTTAAAGTACAATCATCATATTGATGAAAAAAGCATAGTAGTTATGAATAATGCTTTTAATTTTAATGAATTCTTTAAAACTCCTATCAAAGATAAGGAGGAGTTTAAAAAGGTTCTTAATATAGATGGAAAGTTTGTATATGGATTTTTGGGCAGATTATTAGAGACAAAAGGTGCAGATCTTATGATAGATAGTTTTTATGAAGTCCAAAAAATAAACCCTGAAGCGGTGCTTATTATAGTTGGAGATGGTCCAGAGAGAGAAAAGCTTCAAAATAAAGTTAAAGAATATGCTATAGAAGAAAAGGTTATTTTTACAGGCTATAGAAGCAATGTATATGATTATATAAATGCATATGATTGCTTTATACTTCCTTCAGTTTTAGAAGGCCTACCCATAGCAGTTTTAGAAGCAATGGCTATGAAAAAACCAGTAATATCAACTCCCGTAGCCGGACTAAAGAATCTTATTACTAATGGTTTTAATGGAATTTTTCTCAGAGAGAGAAGCAGGGAGTCATTAGTCAAAGCTATGATTGATATTTATGAGAATGCTGAAAAAAGGACTGCTCTAGGGCAGAATGCATATGATTATATCTATGAAAATTATAATATAAATAATTATATAGAAAAATTGGAAGAAGTTTATGGGGAAATATGCTCATATTAGAAGAATGTATAAAAGATATGCTCATATTGAAAGAATTTTGCAAAAGGATATGTTCATCTTAGAAGAATGTATAAAAATTATGTTTACCTTAAAAAGGTTTATAAAAAATTATGTTTATAATCAAAACTAGATAGATTTAATGCACTATTTATTTGCAAACCCTTATGGGAAAAATACCCATAGGGGTCATACTATTGCTTCCGGAGTATGGGGCTATGTCATAATAAAAAGTAGATATTGATTAAAAAATTTTTTTTTGTCAAGAATCTAATTAGTAAAATAGTTAGAGGTGACAAAAAATGTATGTTGAAACTAAAAGCATATCCGAAGAAAGTGATATTATTGAAGCACTTAGCCTAATTAACCCTACTCAACTGCTATTTTTTAAAGATTTGATTTATGGCAAATCAAATTCAGTTTCAGATGGGCAATTCATTAAACTTTTACAGAGTAGATTATTTATAGAAGAAAAAGTTTGTCCGCACTGTAGTGGCACTTATATTGTTAAAAATGGGAAAAATCATTTAAAAAGACAACGTTATAAATGTAAAAACTGTGGTAAGATCTTTTGTGATTTTACTAATACGGCTATGAGTTATAGTAAAAAGCCTGTCCAACAGTGGCTAAAGTATATAGAATGTATGTGTAAAGGGCTATCCATAAGGAAGACAGCAGGAGTTGTAAAAATACATAGGAATACTTCTTTTCAATGGAGACACAAAATACTTAATGCAATTAAATTAAAATTACCTGAAGATTTAACAGGGATAATTGAAATAGACGAGTTTTATGTTAATGAGAGTTTTAAAGGAAACCATTCAAAGGATCCCAATTTTTCCATGGGGAGAAAACCTATAAAAAGAAAACAGTATGGTTTCAATAATCTAAAGTTGCCTAAAATATGCGTACTATGTTGTAAGGACAGAACAGAAAATATGTTTTCGAAAGTAGCATCTAAAGGGAAAGCGACTTTTAAGGACATAGATTTATTGTTGAATGACAAAATTTCTAATGATGCTATATTGTGTACAAAAAATAGTATAGCTTATACAAGTTTTGCAGCTAAGAAAAAATTAAAATTATATAGAATAACATGGAGTGAAGAGATCAAAGAAGAAATTTATCATATAAAAAATGTGAGAAGCTTTGAAGAGAAACTTAAAAAATTTTTAAGAGATTTTAAGGGGGTGGCTACAAAGTACCTTAATTTCTATATACTGTGGTTTAAGTGGATGGAATTAAATGTAGGTAAATTGCCGATCTATAGGGTTATGGATTTAGCATTGTTATTAACATCCAGCAGAGAAAAACTTAGAATTTGTGATTTTAAGTTTGTAAAATCACTAATTTAAATATATATGGGGATTAAATACTGTAAGGCAGAGGGATAAAGGCAAGTGTTTTTGACTATATAAATGAGGTTACTCTACATTTATACGATAAAATCTAAAAAGCAAACTTTATGCAAAGAAGCCACTGTTACTTATGCTTGTCCCAGTGGCAGTTTACAGGTATATTATTTTTAGTATAGATTATTTTTAGTCTGGTTATATAAGTTTTAAAGTTATTAATTTAAATCTACTATTTACAAAAGCTTATATATCCTACTATTTATCTACTGTTTGCAATAGCTTGTACATTTATATCTTTATGTAATATCACTAATAAAATGTTCATATATGTTTTTATAACACTTATATTTATATTTCTGGCGATGTACTCCAAATAATAAGATGGTTAATCTACTTTTCACAACAAATTATATATTTTAACATTTGTTACCATCTATAACAGCTTGTACATTTAAATATATATTTATTGTTTATAAAGCTTGTACATTTGAAAAATCATCTACTTTATGTTGTGACATCGCCCCATAGTCCTTGAGATACCCCTATAGGGGCAGCGACAATCTTCGACTTTTCATCCAAAATGAAATCCTTAGTGTTTAAAGTGCACTATAGGAGATAGTACCTTGAAATCAATATACCGTATTAACACAGTAGCCATTTATATAATTGTCAGACGAGTTTAATATTTCTTCATAGCCATTTATATAAATGTCAGCAAAACTTAATATTTCTTCTTTGCTGTTTTCTGAAAATTGATCATATACACCTACTACCTTCATGCCTGCGGCTTTAGCACCCATAATAGCAGGAAGGATATCCTCAAAAACTATACAGTTATCAGGGGATACTTTTAGTTTTTGAGCCGCAAGAAGGTATACGTCAGGAAAGTTCTTTCCTCTTTCTACCTCATCAGTAGTGGTTATGTCATCAAAATACTTGTATACATCATGTTTTTTAAGTACTAGCTCTAAGAGTGGTATAGAGTTGCTTGTAGCCAGCCCAATTTTTATGCCACAAGATTTTAATTGTTTTATGAACTCTTTTGCACCAGGTTTTAGGGTTACATTGTTTCTATATTCATTTTCAGCCATTTCATGCCAATCATTTTTTATGGTTTCTAAAGAATCTGAAAGATTAAATCTATCTTTAAAGTATTTTGCAGTTTCATCAAAGCTCAAGTGTACTATTTCACTTTTGAGATTTTTGGGTAATTCAAAACCTTTATTTTTAAGATACTCCTTGTCTATTTTATCCCATACCCACATGGAGTCGATGATAGTTCCATCCATGTCGAATATAGCAGCTTTTATATTGTTTAACATATCATCACCTCTAGTCAAGTATATCAAAAGCAATTCATAATTTATAGGGACAATCTGTATTATAAGAAGATTTTTTTATGATAAAATGGAAAAGTTCAAAAACTATACTATATAAACTATTAATGAGCAGAGTGCTCCAAGTATGGAACCTGCTATAACATCTGTAGGGTAGTGTGCTCCAAGATACATTCTTCAAAAAAATGAAGAACCGCTTTTGCAGCGGCCCTTCAATATTACTATGTATTAAAGAAATTTAAAATCTTCTTTCAAAGATCTCTATTTTTTCTTCATGTTTGAAATCTTCCCTTGAAGTAATATTTATTCTAGCTAAAATTTCATCCATGCAATCACTATGAGTAGCAACCTTTATAGCAGAGTTTTCAGCAAAATCATCTACAAATTTCTTCCCTTCTTCTTTTGGAATTAAAGCTTTAGGTCCACCTACACAACCACCTAAACAACCCATACCTTCAAGGAAGTTAGCTTGTATGGTACCATTTTGTGCTTGTTCTAAAAGAGCCTTACACTCTTTTACGCCATTTGCCTGAACAGCTTTTAATAGCTTATGCTTTTCTGGGAACATATCTTTTATAGCATCACCTACAGCTATAGATACTCCTCCAGTTCTTGCATATAATCTTCCACCCTTTGATGCATATTCCATGGATGGAATACCCTTAAGCTCCTTTGGATTTATCTGAAGTATTTCGAATATACCCTTAAGCTCTTCAAAAGTTAGAACAAAGTCTATATCTCCTAAAAGATCTTTTTCTTTAGCTTCAGCTTTTTTTGCAATACATGGGCCTACAAAAACAACTTTACAATCATTATTTAATTTCTTAAGCACCCTTCCTGCAGCTATCATAGGGGAAACAGAAGGGGAAACATGTTTTACCAAGTCGGAATAAACTCTTTTAAGCATTCCAACCCACATAGGACAACAACAAGAAGTTATCATAAGATCATTTACTGATTTTACATGAGCATCAAATTCTACTGATTCTTTTAAGGTTAGCATATCCGCAAAAAACGCTACTTCTACCATGTCTTTAAATCCTAATTTCATAAAGGAAGCTCTAAGTTGATCCATAGTAACATCTTCGCCAAATTGACCGCTGATAGCAGGTGCTACCGCTGCTATAACAGGTTTACCTGATTTTAATATTTCCATCAGAGGAATAAACTCTACTCTATCCATTAGTCTATCATTTTTACAGACTTCTACACACATTCCACAATCTGCACAAGCCTCAGAATCTATATAGGTAGAATGTTTTATAGGATCTACCAATATGGCATTAAAAGGACAAGCTTTTTGACAGGCGGTTTTACCATTTTTATCTGCGCAGCTCATTGTACAGTCAGAAATTTTTTCTACCACCTTATGATGAGTTGCATAGTTTGTTATGGCTTTTTTTAGATCTGTAACAAAATTAGGACTATATTCGACTTTTACTCCACATAAAGTAGAGATTACTGCACTCAATTGAATTTTATCTACAGCAGGATTCTGTAGTATGCTGGTTACTTCTGTTTCAAAAGAATCTTCGTAATATGCTTTTACAAGAGATTTAAACAAGTCTTCATAATGTTTTTTCATAAATATCCTCCTAGAATTATCAGAATTAATTTAGTTTTAAAACATGCTAAATAAATATAATTATTATAACATAAAACATCTTTGTTAAAAAGTTATATTAAAAAATTTGTCTAATTAAATCATATTTATATTCTTTTATAAATAATTAATTATTGATATATTATCCTTAAATATATTTTTAATTCAGAGGAATTCAACGGAGGTTTTATGATAACTTTTATTATTATTTTAGTGCTATGTTTTGTAGCTATAAACACCATAGCTCTATGCAAAGCTGCAGGAAAGGCTGACAAAGCCTTAGAAAAGGTTTTCAAAGATAAGCATAAATAATTTGATATATAATGGTCGGGATGACAGGACTTGAACCTGCGGCTTCATGGTCCCGAACCATGCGCGCTACCACCTGCGCCACATCCCGATATTAATATTATATAATTTATAGTTATTATTTTCAAATTAATTTTATATAATTAAAAAAGCATGACGTAAAAGTCATGCTTTTTTGGTCGGGGTGACAGGGATTGAACCTGCGACCTCATGGTCCCAAACCACGCGCGCTCCCATCTGCGCTACACCCCGAGAACAACTATGATTATAATATATTAATAGATTTAAGTCAATATAGAAATACTGGATAAATGAAAATATTTAAGAAAACTTAATTGTAAAACTAAATTCTACCCCAGTATATTAAAATAGTAGAAATCAATTAGCAAGAATATTATTATATTACCAAAAAATACATAAAATTATTGATAAAAAGTATAAAAAGTCGTACAATAAACATTGAAATATATTTAAAGATGGAGGTAATAAAATGAAGGCTACTACTATAGTTATGTTTGTGGCGAGTCTTTGGTTTTTAGTGATAGGATGTCTTGTCCTTTTCAATAAATCTGTAAAAGATAAGATGGAATCTTCTATTAGAAATGCTTCAGATAAGAGTGGTTATTTAAGATTTAATGGTATGTTTAATTTAGTAATAGGTGTAATAGGTATAATTATAGCCATAGCAGATTACTTTGTAAAAGATAGTGCTAAGAGCACTCTTATAATATTCATAGTAGTAATGCTTGCTTCTTCGCTCTTGCAGGCATCTTTGGGTAAAAGATATAAATAAATCAAATCCAATAGAAGACCAAATTTCGTGGATTTCTATTGGATTTTTTATGGCGTAGATAAGGGATATTGAGTATAAAGCAATATGGAATACAGTAAAATCAATACACATATGATGCTATAGCATATGTGTATTGATTTTTTTTATCTATTGTGGTAATAAAATATACAAGATAGTTATGTTTTTATAGCAATTATCTTAAGAGTTTAAGACATGCCAAGTTCAGTCAAGAAATATAAAAGTAATTTATATTTTTAGAATCCTAAAAAAGGGTGGTTAAGTTATGAAAAGAATAGAAAAAATTTATGACCATTTAAAAAGAAAGTCTTTACAATTCAATAGGGAACTATTAAAAGAGAAGGGAGGTTTTGAAGCTTCTCAAATAGCAGAGGAACTGGATATATTAAGAAATAATGTGAGTATGGAACTTAATAATCTAGTGAGACAGGATAAGGTAATAAAGATAAAGGGAAGACCAGTACTATATTTTGATAAAGAAGCTTTAGAAATAATTTTTGATAAAAAGCTGCCTAAAGGACCTATAGAAATAAATAGTATAGATGAACTGTTTGAAGAAGAAAAAGTAGAAAACAGTCCTTTTGATTTTATTATTGGTTCTAATGGAAGCTTAAAAAATCAAATAGAGCAGGCAAAAGCAGCAGTGCTATATCCTCCAAATGGATTGCATACTTTAATATTAGGACCTACGGGGGTGGGGAAAACTTTATTTGCAAACATGATGTATAATTACGCAAAATTTGTAGAGAAGCTGCAAGAAAATTCTCCTTTTATAGTATTTAATTGTGCAGATTATTATAATAATCCACAACTTTTAATATCTCAAATATTTGGCCATGCAAAAGGAGCTTTTACAGGAGCAGATACAGAAAAAGAAGGGCTAGTGGAAAAAGCTAATGGGGGCATACTATTTCTTGATGAAGTTCATAGACTTCCTCCAGAAGGTCAAGAAATGATATTTTATTTTATGGATACAGGCACTTTTAATAAATTAGGGGAGATAGAAAGAAACAGAAGAGCCAATGTACTTATAATTTGTGCTACTACTGAGGATACCAATTCTTCGTTGTTAAAAACATTTTTAAGGAGAATTCCTATAATAATAAATATTCCATCCTTAGATGAAAGACCAGCAAATGAGAAAATAGACATAATAAAACAACTGTTTTCAAAGGAAGCTCGAAGAGTAAATAAACCTATAAAAGTAAGTGCAGACGTAGTAAAGGCACTGATTGGAAGTGTATCTTTTGGAAATATAGGTCAGCTTAAATCCAATATACAGCTTATCTGTGCAAAAGGATTTTTAAATAGCATAAATAAAAAGGATTATGTAAATATAGATTTTAAAACACTTCCATCTAATATAAAGGATGGCCTCCTAATCTTAGGAAACAGAAGAAAGGAAATGGAAGAGATAGCAGATCTCATAGATAGGCATATTATTATTACTCCGCAAGGAGACAATATATTTATTACAGAAGACAGTTATGAACCTCCTTTTAATCTTTATAAAATAATAGAAGATAAAGCTAACATATTAAAAGATGAAGGCATGGATGAAGAATATATACAAAAGTTTATAACCACAGATATAAATATACATATAAAGTCATTTTATGACAAGTTTAAGGTAGATACAAATGATAGAGAAAAATTTTTAAGAATAGTAGATGAAGAGACTCTAGATTTAGCAGAAGAAATAAAGGAATTAGCAGAAAATAGGTTGAAAAGAAAATATAATGAAAGATTTATATATGCTATAGGTCTTCATATAAGTGCTTTTTTAAAGAGAATACAAAACGGTACAGAAGTAAAATATACAAACAATATAGAAAGCATAGCTGAAGAAAACCCTGAAGAGTATGAAGTAGCTCTAGAAGTTAAGAAAATCATTGAAAGTAAGTATAATATAAGGGTTCCAGACATGGAAACCATATATCTTACCCTGCTTCTCTCATCTATTCAAGAAAGCAATAAAAATGGTCATGTAGGCATTGTAGTAGCAGCCCATGGCAGCAGTACTGCTAGCAGTATGGTTAGTGTATCTACAAAACTTTTAGGTGAATTTAACGTAAAAGCTGTAGATATGCCGCTAGAGGTTAGTCCTAGAGACATATTTGAAAAGATAGTTGAAGCTGTAGAAGAAATAGATGAAGGCAAGGGAGTTTTGTTCCTTGTGGATATGGGATCTTTAGCTAATTTTGAGGAAGAGATTTCAGAGAGAACGGGTATAAAAATTAAGACACTAGATATGGTATCTACACCTATAGTATTAGAAGCAGTAAGAAAAGCTAATGTATTTGATATGGACTTGGAAGACATATACAATTCTTTAAAGAGTTTTAAAGGTTATGGTAAGTATGAAGAGAGTGATAATAGAGGGTATGACAAGGTTATAGTAACCATATGCTCTACTGGTGAAGGAACAGCAATAAAATTAAAACAGATTGTAGAAGATATACTTAAGAGTATTACAGAAGAATATATAAATGTTATCCCACTAGGTATAAATAATTTAGATAAAGAAATAGAAAAAATCCAAAAGAAGTATGAAATAGTAGCATCTATTGGAGTGGTAGATCCTAATATTTCAGCACCTTTTATACCATTAGAATCTTTGATAGACGGCAGCGGTGAATATAACATAAAAAAAATAATCAGCAGCAAAGATGTAGAAGTAAAGCAGATAGATGATAAAGTAGTAGCAAGAGATCTATGCGAAGATAATCTCAAACAATTTTTAACCTATTTAAATCCGTACAAAGCAACTAGTGTATTGATGGGCTTTACTAGTGTATTAGAAAAGGAAATGAATACAGAATTCACAAATTCAATGGCTATAAGACTAATAATTCATACAGCTTGCGCCTTAGAGAGAATGATAATCCATGATGGTTTAAACTACGGTGGTGACAAAAAACAAATTAATTCAGAAAGGGTTAAAAAAATAAAAAAAGCGAGCAAAGTATTTAAAGAAGCCTTAAACGTTGAATTGACAGAGGATGAGATATTTTATATATCTGATATGTTTGAATAAGTTTTAAAATACTAAAAAGTATTTGATACACTGATATAAGTTCTTAGAAAACAAATGAAATACATCGGCTGTGTATTAAAATATGCATTATGTGTATTAAAAAAGAATTTTGTAAAATAAAATTTCTCCCCCTTTTGAGATGTAACAACGTTTACATAGAATGCTTTTTTTTAATACACAATTTTGGCACAGCTATTGCTTAGTATATTAATGAAAAAAGAAAAGGAGGATTACAGAAAAATTATGATAGCAATAATTATAGGAACACACGGGAAATTCTCTGAGCAATTACTAAAGACTTCTGAAATGATATTTGGCAAGCAAGAAAATGTTGCTACTGTAACCTTTGAACCAGGAGAAGGTACGGAACAGCTTATGGCAAAATATGAAGATGCTTTGAAATCATTGGACACTAAAGATGGCGTAGTATTCATGGTAGACCTTTTTGGTGGAAGTCCTTTTAACGCAGCAAGCAGAATAGTAATAGATAACGAAAATATGGATATAATAACAGGAGTTAATCTTCCTATGCTTTTAGAAGCATATGGACTTAGGGAAACGGTTGAATTAAAAGAACTAGTAGATATAGCTGAAACTGCGGCTATAAATGGAATAAAATCATTTAAACAAACATTAAAACAAAATGAAGAGGAGGAACTTTAATATGAGCATGCAGATAGTATTAACAAGAATAGACGACAGATTAATCCATGGTCAGGTAGCAACTATATGGGCAAAAGAAACAAAATGCAACAGAATAATAGTAGTAAGTGATGAAGTTGCAAATGATAACTTAAGAAAGACCCTATTAGTACAGGTAGCACCTCCTGGGATTAAAGCAAATGTAATAACTATAGATAAGATGATAGAAATATATCAAAACCCTAAATATGACAGCTTTAAAGCACTTTTGCTATTTACTAACCCTACAGATGTATTAAGAGTAGTGGAAGGAGGAGTGGATATAAAGAGCGTAAATATTGGTGGAATGTCATTTAAAGAAGGCAAAAGGCAGATAACATCAGCGGTATCAGTGGACGAAAAAGATATAGAAGCATTTAAGAAACTTAATGAAAAAGGCATAGAACTAGAAATAAGAAAAGTAACTACAGATTCTAAAGTGGACATTATGTCAAAACTTTAAAAAATAATAAGTAAGGGGGAGAAATTTATATGGAAATTAATGCTTTACAGGTTATTCTCATAGTAATAATTGCCGGTATTGCTGGTATTGGAAGCGTACTTGATGAATTTCAGACTCACAGGCCTTTAGTAGCTTGTACTTTAATAGGGTTAGTGCTAGGAAATGTTAAAGAAGGAATTATATTAGGTGGTACTCTTGAACTTATGGCACTAGGCTGGATGAACATAGGAGCAGCAATGGCTCCAGATGCAGCTCTTGCCAGTGTAATTTCAACTATACTTGTAATCGGTTCAAAACAGAGTATATCAGCAGGTATAGCTATAGCAATTCCTATAGCAGCTGCAGGACAGGTATTGACCATTTTAGCTAGAACTATTTCAGTAGGACTTCAACATAGGGCAGACAAATATGCAGAGCAGGGAAATCTTTCCGGTATAGATAGATGTCATTTATTAGGATTAGCAATTCAAGCATTACGTGTGGCTATTCCAGCACTTATAGTTTCATTAATAAGCCCAGAAGCAGTTCATTCTATGTTGTCAATGATACCTACCTTCATTACAGAAGGTTTAAGAGTAGCTGGAGGTTTTATAGTAGTTGTTGGTTACGCTATGGTTATAAACATGATGGAAGCAAAATATCTAATGCCATTCTTCTTCTTGGGATTTGTTATAGCAGCATTTACAAACTTCAATTTAGTTGCATTAGGAGTATTAGGAACAGTATTTGCAATAGTATATATCCAGTTGAATCCAAAATATCATGCAGCGGTAGCAGCCAATGATATAGATGATCTGGATGATCTGTAAGAGGGGAGGTATAAAACATGAGTGAGAAAAAATTAACTAAAAAAGATTTGACCAGCATGTTTATTCGTTCAAATTTTCATCAAGGTTCTTGGAACTTTGAAAGAATGCAGGCTCTAGGATATTGTTTTTCTATGATACCTGTAATAAAGAGGCTTTATGAAGGTGACGAAAGAAAACAAGCTTTAAAAAGACACCTTGAGTTTTTTAATACTCAACCTTTTGTTACAGCTCCAATATTAGGTGTTACTGCAGCCATGGAAGAAGAAAAGGCAAATGGTGCTGAAATTGATGATGGAAGCATTAATGGTGTTAAGATAGGTCTTATGGGACCGTTAGCTGGTGTAGGAGATCCAATATTTTGGGGTACATTAAGACCTGTACTTGCTGCTCTTGGAGCTTCGTTAGCTATGAATGGAAGTATTTTAGGACCAATATTATTCTTTGTATTATTTAATGCAGTTCGTTTAGGTATCAGGTGGTATGGTATAAAATACGGATATGAAAAAGGTACAGAAATAATTTCTGATATGGCAGGTAATAGACTTCAGAAATTAACAGAAGGTGCATCAATACTAGGATTATTTGTAATGGGTGCACTTGTTGCAAAGTGGACAACAGTAAATATACCTTTAGAAGTATCAAGATTTACTAATCAAGAGGGTAAAGAGATAGTAACTACTGTACAAAATATCCTAGATTCATTAATGCCAGGATTGATTCCTCTACTTTTAACTTTCGCATGTTCAAAGCTATTAAAGAAGAAAGTCAATGCTATATGGATAATATTTGGATTATTTATACTAGGTATAGTAGGATACTACTTTGGATTCATGATATAAATTAAAAAAGCTGTTACGTAATGAATAAAAATATTACGTAACAGCTTTTCTCTTATAATCTCAATTTAATTTTCTAAATTTTACAAAACTTATTTTTAACATACAATATTTTACAAAAACTCATTCCTAATTTATCTATTCCTTATTTTATTTCTTATTTCTTTAAATTTAGGAAATACAGATTTAAACATGCTGTATAGAAATTTATTTATAACTAAATCAAATTCGCCTATAAATTCTACAAACTTACCATTAAAGCCTTTTTTAAACTTATATAAGCCATATAAGGGGTTATCAGGATTTAAGTCTCCAGATACTCCTCTAAAGTCATATACATAGCAGCCCAAATCTATACTGTCATTTATCATAGCCTGCTGCATAAGGAAATTTGGCATAGCATCCCTTAAAATGTCTTCAGAAGCACCATATAGATACCAAGCCTTGCCGCCGTGATATAGATATATAGCCCCAGATAAATAAATTTCCCTGCCTTTAAACTCTTCTATTTCGCTCATTCTCTTTTGGAAACCTTCAATTTGTCTTTCTGCTTCTCTCAATTTATTTTCATTATCTGAAAGTTTCTTATTTAATTTTTCTAGTTTATCTTTGTCTTGTTCATTTTCTAGAGAATTTTTAACTTCACTAATTTTATTTAAAGCTCTTTCTTTAGCTTGAGTTTGCTTGTCCAATTTTTCCTGCAGTCTTTCAAAATCTTTTTCATAGCTGTATTTAACCATATACAATCTACATTTAGGATATAAAAGCTCTAACATTTCCTTAAAATAGTCTTTATTTCTTATTATAAAGTTATCTCTCTTACCTGTTACCATCATTATGTTATAGAATTCTTGAAGTACTTCTTCATTAAAATTTTTCCCGTCATAAACTTCTACAGAAAGACCTCTATCTTCTGCTACCCTAATATTATATCTGGTTTTACTTGAAAAGTTTTTAAATATTTGTTTTTTTATATCTTCTTTATTTCCTTCTGTAGGAAGATCTAGTCTGAATACAAAATTAGGCTGAATACCCTCAAAATTTTTAGAGTCTTTATGCTCATAGCCTAAACTGCTTAAAAAAGCTTTAATTTTTTCACCATTTTCTACTAGGACCTGATCTTCATGTAAATGTATATCAGGATCTATAGTTAAAAAGGCTATTTTATTTTCTTTGGAAAAGTCTCTAAGATATTCTGTAAATTCTGTTAACAAATCTTTATTACTATAATCACAGACAAATCCACGAGGTATGTATCCCAGATATGAACCTGTATAAGGTATCTTTCTTAAAATAATAGCTGCAGCCATCACCATGTTGCCAGATATATCATAACCTGCAATGTACTTAGGTACCCAGTCCTTTTTTAATTTACTCCATCCAGAGGTTTGAAAAATATGTCCTTTTATATGTTCTTCGCTAAATTTATCTATATCATTTTCCTTTACTTCTATAAAGCTAAACAAAGTTCATCAAACTTCCTTTCTTTTAATCTATTTTATATTTTATATGAAGGAACTATCTATTTCAAGAAAAAGAAATTTACAGGGAAATACAAAATAGTAGTGTAAAATATAAAAAAACTCTTTTTTTACAAAACTAAACATTAGCATAAATTATAATTAACTGAATATAATTAATAATAAAGCAGGATATAAAATTAACTTTTGATTACATATTAAGTCAGGAATTAAACCTATATAAAAATTAAATTTAATAATTAAAAGTTTATTAATACTATGAAAAATAATATTGTTTAATACCTTATATTATATGGACCTTATGTGTTTATGTACAGTCTGTTAATTTATATTTTTATTTGTTGTTTAAATATTTATTTTAATGTTATAATGTTCACAGTGATGTGAGTTTTAATTTGTGGGGGATAATTATTAAATTTAAAAAAATTAAGGTTTAGAGGTGGAGATGGTGAAGAAACAGGTATTGTCAGCCTTTGTGGCGCTAGGAATTATTGTAGGTTCTGGAGCACAGGCTTTTGCAGAACCATTGACCAATGCTCAAAAACAGGAGATTCAACAAAAGCAGGATGAGTATAAGAAAGCAGAAGCTAAGTTACAAGAGTTAGAAAATACATTACAGTCAATGGACAATCAGATAGAAAAGATACTAGGAGATATAGATAAGAATAAAAAAGATATAGAAAAAGTACAAGAAAAGATAAAAGTTCTTCAGAAAGAAATGGACAAAACTAAAAAAGAATTAAAAGAAAAACAAGATGTATTTGATACAAGAATGATAGCTATATATAAGAGTGGTTCTCCAGGTTATTTTGAAACCATAATCAGTGCTAAAGGCTTTAGTGATTTGATTTCAAAAATAAAAGCTGTAGGCAAGCTTATGGAATTCGATAAGAAGATTGTGGACGAACTTAATGGAAAGAAAAAAGAGTTAGATGAAAAGAAAAGTGGTCTAGATATAGAAGTAGCTAGATTAAGTGATTTGAAAAAAGTAAACGAAAACAAATTGGCAGATTTGAATAATAAGAAAAAAGAACAAGAAAAAGTTATAGCTCAAGTTAAAGAAGAAAATAAGAAAGTACAGGTAGATGTAGCTGCAAAAGAAAGACTCATGATTGAATTTCCAAAGAGCATAATAAATAATTCAAACAGCTCAGTATCTGATATTCAATCAGCTATAGAGACTTTAAGAGAAATCAGAAAGAAAATAATTATAATCGATAAAGAAGTAGTTGATATAATAGAAAAAGGTAAAGATATAGTAGCCAAGAAAAAGGCAGCAGCAGCCTCATTATCAAGAGGTGGAGCTCCAATGCCTGGATCTTCAAATTCTATATTAAATTATGCATATAGATTTATGGGAACTCCTTACAGGTGGGGAGGTACAACACCTTCTGGTTTTGACTGCTCAGGATTTACCTCTTATGTTTTTGGAGCTTTTGGCTATGGCATAGGAAGAGATACTGGTGCTCAATTAGGATCTGGAAGCTCAGTTTCTTATTCAGAATTACAGCCAGGAGATTTAGTATTTACAAATGGAGGAGGCCATGTAGGAATATATGTAGGCGGTGGACAATATATACATTCACCTCATACTGGAGATGTTGTAAAAGTTTCATCCATACATGGATTCTATGCAGGAAGAAGAGTATTAAGATAGAATATAATTATTATTACAATATAGATGTGAAAGCTTTCAGCCTTAGGACTGAAAGCTTTTTTTAAGTAAATTTAGAATTGCTTTAGTTAGTATTTTTATTTTTAAAGCAAATCATATTGATTAGTTGCTATAGTAATAGTATTATGATATATTTGTTTTCAGTTATAGTGTAATATTAGAAAATTAAAGATTAAAATTAAAAAAATTTATATTAAATTGAAATAAAAGATAGAATGCATATAGGAGAGGAGTTGAAAGCCGCTAAAAGAGCGGTACCTATGATAGAAAACTATAATAAGTATATAATGGAAGATGAAAACCTTGATGATCTTCAGCTTAAGGGTATACATATAATTCAGAAAAAAGATGGATTTAAATTTGGAGTAGATGCAGTACTTTTAGCAAATTTTACAAAAATAAAAAGAGGGATGAAAGTAATAGATTTGTGTTCTGGTACTGGAGTAATTCCATTTATACTAGCTGGAAAAAGTGAAGCATCAAACATAGTAGGTATTGAAATACAAGATGAAATGGTAGATATGGCTTTAAGAAGTGTAAAAATAAATGATATGAAACATAAAGTAAACTTTATTTCAGCGGATTTAAAGGACATAAAATTAATGAAATCTATTGAGAAGGCAGAAGTTATAACAGTAAACCCACCATACAAACTATACAATTCTGGAATTTTAAATCCTAAAGACAAGACAGCTATAGCTAGGCATGAAATATGTTGTACTTTAGAAGATGTTATCATAGCTTCTAGAATACTTTTAAAAGATAATGGAAGGCTTTTTATGGTTCATAGACCTGAAAGACTAGCAGACATATTATGTCTTATGAGAAAGCATAAAATAGAGCCTAAAAATATAAGAATGGTTCATCCAAATACAAAGAAAGCACCAAATATAGTGCTTATAGAAGCTCAAAGAGACGGAGGAGCTTTCCTAAAATGGGAACCGCCTTTATATGTGTATAATGATAACGGAGACTATACAGAAGAGATAGACAGGATTTACGGCAGGATTTAAAATGTATTTTGTTTAGCTGACAACTGCTGGTTTTATGTTTTAAGCTGAAGAAAGGCTGGTGTTAAAATGGGAAAATTATATTTGGTTCCTACTCCTATAGGTAACCTTAAAGATATAACTTTAAGAGCTCTGGAGGTACTAAGAGAAGTAGATGTTATTGCAGCAGAGGATACTAGACAGAGCTTAAAGCTTCTTAATCATTATGACATAAAGAAGCCTCTTATAAGTTATCATAAGCATAATGAACAGGGAAAGAGTGAAGAGATAATAAATAGATTAATTCAAGGGGAAAATATAGCCATTGTAACAGATGCAGGTACTCCAGGTATATCTGACCCAGGGGCAATCATTGTACAAAAATGTATAGAACAAGGAATAGATTTTGAAGTATTACCTGGAGCGGTGGCTATAACTACTGCTTTAGTTTATTCAGGGCTTGATACTTCAAAGTTTATATTTATTGGATTCTTACCTAGAGAAAATAAGGAAAGAAAGCCTATCATTGAAGACTTAAAAGATAGAAGAGAAACCCTAATTTTTTATGAAGCCCCTCACAGAATAACAGAGACTTTAAAATTTTTAAAAGATAATTTAGGGAATAGAAAAATATCTTTATGCAGAGAGCTTACAAAGCTTCATGAAGAAATATTAAGAATGAACATAGATGAAGCATTGAAGTATTATAATGAAAAAGAACCTAAAGGAGAATATGTGCTTATAGTAGAAGGAAAAAGCCAGGAAGAAATAAAAGAAGAAAACAGAAAATCCTGGGAAAGTTTAAGTATGGAAGAACATATATTAAAATATATTAATGAAGGTTATAGCAAAAAGGAAGCTATAAAACTTGTAGCAAAAGATAGAAATCTCCCGAAATCAGAGGTATATAAATACTCCTTAAGACTAGATTAGGAAAAATGCACAAATAAATTTGTTTTATGAAATAA
This sequence comes from uncultured Clostridiaceae bacterium, assembly GCA_946405135.1. Taxonomy (GTDB): domain Bacteria; phylum Bacillota; class Clostridia; order Clostridiales; family Clostridiaceae; genus CAMJGD01. The sequence continues at coordinate 29,008 of CAMJGD010000003.1, forward strand.
AAGTGAATTTTCTGTTAATATTGATATAAATCTGCAGAATTATACATTGGTAAAGATATGGTTAAGTGTTATAATAATTTTAGTAGTCAAATGATTACAATATAATTATTTGTATAAGGGGGGGAGAAACTCTTATTTTGTAAGAGATTAATTATGGCAAAAAAGAAACTGATAACTATTATATTGACAGTTGTTATGATTTGCAGTACAAGTTTTACTACCTATGCTGCTCCTCAAAATTTAGATGTTCAAAAACAAAACGCTGAAGAAAAATTAAAAAAAGATCAGAATGATTTAAAATCTGCTGAAAAGAAAGTTGTAGAGCTTGAAGAAACGATACAAGCCTTGGATTCTCAAATAGAGAATGCTTTAAGAGATATAGAAAAGAACAATGTGGATATAAAAAATACTCAAAATGCTATTAAAGTATCCGAAGGCGAAGTTGAAAAAGCTAAAAATGAAATTTCAAAGCAGCAAAAGCTTTTAGATGATAGGGTTAATGCTATGTATAAAAATGGGAATGGCGGCTATCTAAGTATTATACTAAGTTCTAACGGCTTTTCAGAGTTACTAAGCAATATAGATGCGGTGTATAGAGTTGTAAAATTTGATAAAGAAGTAGTAAGTAATCTTGAAGAAAATAAAAGAGTATTAGATGCTAAGAAGAAAAAACTGGATGAACAAAATCAAAATCTTCTTAATTTAAAAGCGGACAATGAAAAAAAATTGTCCAAGCTTAACGGTGACAAAAATGAGCAGAACAAACTAATACAAGAAGCAAAAAGGCAGCAAGACTTGTTAGAAGACAAAGTAAATGTATCTAAACAAGAATTGGACAAGACTCTTAAAATTTTAAAATACATATCTCAAGCCACAGATGAGAGTTCAAATGTAAAAGATATAGGAGATGCCATAAAAGCATTACAATCCATAGGATCAAGTGAAGCTTATGTACAGGATGCTATAGCTAAAGGTAAAGCTATAATATTAAAAAAGCAACAGGCAGAGGAATCTAAGAAAAATCAAAATAAATCTTCCAGTAATAATAAAAGTAATAATAGCAGTAGCGGAAGTAAAGGAGACAATATTTCTAGAGGAGATGGAAAGCCATCTGCTTCTGCAATGAATGTAGTGAACTATTCATTCAAGTTTATAGGCGTGCCTTATTTATGGGGAGGAGAAACACCTAGCGGCTTTGATTGTTCAGGTTTTGTAAGGTACTGCTATGCTAATGCAGCAGGTATATATTTGACAAGAACTACTTATACTCAGATTAACGAAGGTACTCCAGTATCTAGAGATAATTTGGCTCCCGGAGATCTTGTTTTCTTTGGTAAGGGTTCAGTGCCTGATCATGTAGGAATGTATATAGGTAATGGACAATTTATACATGCGCCAAGAACTGGTGATTTTATTAAAATTTCATCTTTAGAAGGACGAACTAATTATATAGGTGCAAGAAGAATAATAAATTAGGCTAGGATTTTTCCTAGCCTAATTTACTATACACCTAAAAATTGATTTGCAACATATTTTAATATAATAGTTATACTATGTATTAAAAAAATAAATTAAAAATTTTAGGAAAATAAGCTGCCAAGAAGGCAGCTTATTAAGTTTTTATTTTTCTTTTTTAATTTCTTCTAAACAATGTTTGCATATATTCTTACCTTTGTAGTTTATAACATCTCTAGCATCACCGCAGAATATGCATGCTGGTTCATACTTCTTTAGGATTATTTGTTCACCATCTACATAGATTTCTAATGCATCTTTTTCAGCGATATCCAAAGTCCTTCTTAATTCTATAGGAATTACTATTCTTCCTAATTCGTCTACTCTTCTTACAACACCTGTTGATTTCATAAAACGTTCCTCCCTTTTTACATCTTTCGACATAACCTAATTAAATAATAACAAATATGTCACAAAAAGTCAATAAGTAGTCTGGAATTTTTTATTAAATTACAAATTTCTTATTAAATTCCATCTAAAGTTAATATACTACCATATAATTGAAATGTCAAGAGCGTTTTAATAAAATTAAATAAAAACACATTTTACGAAAAGGTTGATAATTCAATGGTTATGAGAAATAAAAAACATTTGTACAGAAAATTTTAACAAAAGTTACACAATGTTTAAAAATATATTAAAAAAAATAAAATAGTAATTATATGGAGATAACATCAGTCATGTGTCGAAGTATTACTGATTATATGAGCTATATTATTTAGATAAAATGAGCTATAAAGTAATAGTTTTAAGCTTTTTTAATCTAAAATGGCAAATATAATATATTGTCAATTTTATGGAAAAATATGTATAATAAATATCATAATTTGTATAAAGTCTCATTATAATTTTTTACAAAAAAAAATATGTAAAATTAAAGTAATTTTATATATGTTAATATTACCATAATCTGCACATCGTATTCCATAAAAAACATTTTTTTTTATAATTTATAAAATATTTTAATATGGTATATAATATGGATCAATTATACTATTAAATACTCTAAAAAATTTTATAAATACGCATAATATTTTAGTAACATCACAATATACTATCATATAAATTCATATACTGTCCATATATATTCTATATATTAGCATTAGTATATGCAATATATGAAATTCATCTCATTATGTAAAAAAAATCATTTATGATATAATTATTAATAATAAATCCTTTAATTTCTATAAGAATGATTTTGATAAACTATATTTTATAATAGGAGGAAAACCCATGAAAATTTTTATTGATACTGCCAATGTAGAAGAAATAAGAAAAGCTGCACAGCTTGGTATACTAGATGGAGTAACCACTAATCCTTCATTAATAGCAAGAGAAGGAAGAAAACTTGAAGATGTGGTGGAAGAAATTTGTGCTATAGTAGATGGACCTATCAGTGCAGAAGTTATGAGCTTAGAATCAAATAAGATGGTAGAAGAAGCACAAGAATTGGTTAAGATTCATAAGAACATAGTTATAAAGATCCCTATGTGTGAAGAGGGATTAAAAGCAGTCAGCAAGTTATCAAAAATGGGAATCAGAACAAATGTTACATTGATTTTTTCAGCTCAGCAGGCACTTTTAGCTGCTAAAGCAGGAGCATCCTTTGTAAGTCCTTTTTTAGGAAGATTAGATGATATAGGCAATGGAGGACTTCCTATCATAAGTGATATAGTAGAAATATTTGAGTATTATGGTATAGAAACAGAGGTAATAGCTGCAAGCATAAGAACTCCAATGCATGTGTTAGAATGTGCAAAAGCTGGAGCTCATATAGCTACTATACCTTATGGTGTAATAATGCAAATGATAAAACACCCTCTAACTGATGCTGGGATTAAGAAATTCCTAGAAGATTATGACAAGTCTCAAAAATAGAGATAATTAAAGAATAGAGATAATTAAAGAAACAGGTCATGATGGTTTTCATGACCTGTTTTTTTATATAAAATAAATATTAATAGATTTTTGGAATATTTTTTCATAAATATGTTAAAAATTATGAAATAAAAGAATATAAATAAGAATTTAGATTTTTTTAACTTGTAATAGGTTTATATATACCTTATAATATAATTATATTAAATATCAATATGATATTAATTAGACTTAAAATATGATGACTTTATGATAGAATAACTACAATATTTTAATAGGAGGCTTTGTCTATGGGAACGGAAAAATTAGATATAAGTTATGTTATTAATTTAGCTGATGAAATGTCAAAAAATAATATGGTTCCTTATGAGGATTTGCCCAAATATGACTTGTTTTTATCTCAAGTTATAGATTATTTGAATGACAAGTTTACTGAAGAAAAATATACTAATAACATAGTACAAAATTATATAAAAAGTGAAGTCATATCTAAACCTGAAGATGGCAAAAAAAGAGGTTATACTAAATTGCATTTAGTACAGCTTGTTCTATTGAGTTATATGAGACCAGTACTTACTACAGAAGAGATTAAAAAGGTTTTTAGATTAGCTTTTAATGAGATAAATGACAGAGGGGATGACATTATCTCTTGGGAGATGGCTTATAAGATATTTTCAGATATACAAAAGGATAGTTTTCAAGACTTCTTAACTACTAAGGTTTTTGATGAGGAGAAGTTAGATAAGATAATAAGCGATCTTAATCTTGACAGTAAAAATGAAGAGAGAATAAGAATTTTTATAATAGTAATGACTTTAATAGCTCAGGCTAGTGTTATTAAAAAAGCGGTTCAGAAGATTGTTAATGAATATCATGAAATATAGTTATAAGCATACTTGTACTATAATTCAAATTATTAGCTGAAGTGAATTATGAATATTGAAAATATTTACTTTTGTGTTACTATTACTTAACAGTTTGTTAACAAAATAATGATAGCATTAATTTAAGATTATTAATCCCCCTTTAAAGATTAATGATCAGATTATTCATTATTGAAAAGGCAGAGTTTTGGAAAGGAAACAAAAAGCCATCTTTCGTTTTATAGGAAAGATGGTTTTTTGTATAATATGTCTTAAAAGAAAAAGCTTAAAGCTTTAACCGCAGGATGATTGATTGTTTTTATAAATAACACTGAAGCTGCCACCAAATAGTCCTCTGGTGTATGTTATTTTAGCATCTTCAAACGTAAACGAAAAGTCCTTGTCTGCTACAATGGTTATTCCATTTACCTTAACCATATCATCATTTTCTTTTTGTTCATCCAGAACAACTCCAAAACTTGGACCGCCTCAGCCAAAGCCTTTTATAAATATTCTGACTGCTGTTTTATTTTTTTCTTTTAAAGCTTTTTTTAAAGCTTCTGTGGTATTATCATTTATAGAAAAATTCATATCCTTACCTCCTATTACCCCATGGGGGTATGTTCTATTTTAATTATATATCTACACTATAATAATGTCAATTATTAAACTTGCCACATATATGAAGTTTTATGAATTGTTGAAATTTGTAATATTAACATGAAAATACAAACCATATTCAGAAAAATCTTTGTAAAAAAAATAGAAATATTATATATAAAAGTATTAAATTAAATATTTTTTATGATATCATATTATTAAGGATTGTATTGCCTAAATAGTAATTATTAACACTATATTTTATTATTTGTAATAATTTGTTTTATATTGGAGGTTAAGTTATGAGTAAGGGAAGAAGCTTAAAAAAGGAAATAACCCTATTGCTAATGCTAGTTTCTTTATTACCTATTATAGGGCTAGGTGTAGGAACTTTTTATACACTTAGCGGAAGTGTAAGAAGTGATTTTAATCTTATAATACAAAATAGTCTAGGTAGAGTTAGCCAGGTGCTTATAGATAATTATAATGCAAATTCTACTACAGTGAATTACCTAACCTTAGACCCCAATGCTAGAAATATTTTTAAAGATGAAAGCAATAGAGAGGTATTTCATAAAGATTTAGAATCCTTTATGAGCTCAAGTCCTAATATAGCCAATGTTTATGTAGGCTTAGAAGATGGTTCTGTGATAATGGGATCCGGAGGAAAGGTTTCAGATGGATTTGATCCAAGGCAGAGAGAATGGTATAAAAAAGCTTTAGAAAGTTCAGACAAAGCTATAATGGCAGATCCTTATAAAGATGCAGTCACAGGGGAAACTATAATAACCTTTGCTAAAACTGTAAAGGACTATAATGGTAAAACTATCGGTGTTTTAGGGATGGACGTAAAAGTTAAATATATTACTGATATTGTCAGCAAGGTAAATCTGGGGGAAAATGGATTTTCAGGAGTTATAAGTAGACAAGGTGTTATAATAGCACATAAAGATCCAAAGTTAATTGGAAAAACAGTAAAAGAAGAATCATGGATTGAAGATGCTATGAAATTGAATGATCTTCAGCCAAAAGTAATGAAAATAGAGGATGAATCTTACATATTATTTAAAAGCACTGATAAAGAATCAGGATTGATTGCTTTAGGATTTGTTCCAGAAAAAGAAGTAGTGAATGTAGTTAAAGTTGCTATGTTAGTTCCAGGTATAGTATTTATAGTAGCTTTAGTCATAATAATAATTGCTTCTACTTTGTTTTCTTCAAATTTAGGAAAACCTATAAAGAAAATAGAGGCTGTACTAAATTCTGTTAAGAATGGAGATTTTACTAAAAAGGCAGAAACTAATAAAAGATATTGCAATGAAATGAATGGAATGATACTTTCAGTCAATACAGTAATAGATGATATGGTACACCTTTTATCTGATGTTCAGCATACATCAGATAAGGTTAGAGATTCTTCAGAGACATTGTCTGTTATAACTACAGAGTCCAGCAAAGTAGGAGAAGAAGTTGCAAGAGCTGTACAGCAAATAGCAGAAGGGGCAACTAATCAGGCAGATGAACTAAATGAAAGTGTAGTTATAGCTACTAACTTAGGTAATGAAGTAAATAATTCTATAAAAAATTCAGATAAAATGTTAGATGCATCAAAACAGGTTAGAGAATCTACAGATGAGGGTATGAAGGCTATACGTGAATTGAAAGAAAATTATATGAAAAATGAAGAAGCTAACCAAAAGGTATCAGAAAAAGTAAATATAGTTACTCAAAGATCTAATGAGATAAGTACCATAACCGATACCATAAAAGCTATAACAGAACAGACCAATTTACTTGCTTTAAATGCTAGTATAGAAGCAGCTAGAGCCGGTGAAGCAGGAAGAGGATTTGCGGTAGTAGCTGAAGAAGTAAGAAAACTTGCGGAAGAATCCGTTAAATCAGCAGAAGAGATATCTGGGGTAGTTTCAGACATAAAGCAAAGTGTAAAAGAACTTTACGATCAAACACTAATCACTAAAGAATTAAATGATAAAACTAGTCAAAGCGTAGAAATAACCGATGAAAAATTTAATTATATAGCAAATATGATAAATGAATTAGAAGAGGATATCGGAAAAGTAAGCGATGCTTTAAAAGAAATTAATAAAAATAAAGATGTAGTAATAAGTAATATATCAGAGGTGGCTACAGTATCAGAAGAAACAGCCGCTACTACTGAAGAGGTAAGTGCATCTTCAGAAGAACAGTCTTCCGCTTTACAGGAAATATCAGAACAAGCACAGGCATTAAAAAATCATTCGGAGGGTCTTGATGATTTAGTGAAAAGATTTAAGATAAGATAAATAAGTTTTATTTATATAGGTAAGAAGTAAGAGGTAAGAGGTAAGAGGTAAGAGTTGAGAGGTATAAAATAACCTCTTACTCATTCACTCTTACCTCTTTTAATTTTCCTCTTTAAGAAAAGCTTCAAGAGGTATATTAAGTATAGGATATTTATTAGAATCTTCATCATCATAGTGCCACCACTCTGTTTCTATGGTAGTGAAACCATGCTTTTTCATAACTTCTGTCAGCAAAATAAGATTATTTTTTGCAGCTTCTGAAATATTAGCATTGTCTCTATGAGCACTGGTATTAAATTGGTCAAAACCTGTAGGCATTTCTAATTCATTTCCTTTTGAGTCTACCAAGGTTATGTCCACAGCAGTTCCACGATTGTGCCTAGAGCCATTCACATAAGGACTTGCTATATATCTTCTATCTTTTACTATACTCCAAAAGTATTTTTGAACATCTGCAGGTCTATAACCATCCCATATCTTTATTTTGTATCCTAGAGCTTTAAATTCATCATTTGCTGCTATAAGCTTACTTAAAGTGTTTTTTTGAAGGGCACATACATTGGTTTTATAGACAGGTTTACCAGTAAAATTGTTTTCAGTAGCATATCTTAAATCTATAACAAAACTATTATCATAATTAGAAACTACTACAAGTCCATTAATTTCTTTTGAATAGTCTATAGACTTTTTAGAATCACTATCTTCTTTTTTCCCTTTTACTTTTGTTACCCTAGTAACTGTATCCTTGTTGCTATTTGATTTATTATTATCTTTACCATCATTCAGCGTTGCATTAGTGGATAAAACCTTATTTAAGTTGGAGTTTATGCCAATATTATTATTTACACATGCTTTTCCTATGTAGTGTCCAAGGGCATAACCTCCAAGAGTCAGTATTAATAATAACAAAGTAATTCCTGCTATTTTTTTTGCTTTCATAGTACAAAATAAGCAATTTCCTTTACGGATCAAGGAAAAAGCTTTAAAACCTCCTTAAACTTTTATTATGCTAATTATTCTTTGCTTTCCTTGCTGCAAGATATATGAAATACTATAATATAAGCATAGTAAGGAAATAGTAAACCATATATAAATAGTTGCTTCAATAATATATATATTACAAAAAAATATTAAATGCAACACATTTTAGAGGATAAAAAGGATTTTGGGGAGTATTTATGTGTAAAGATGTTGAAAAGCAGTCAGAAAGTAAGGCAAAGCTGGATAATGGAGATACAACGAATAAGAGTATATTAAGCAATGAAAAGATAAAAATTTCTGTTAGAGAGCTTGTAGAATTTGTTCTTAGAAAAGGTGATTTAGATAACAGATTCATGGGTACTGGCAGAGCACAGCAGGGAACTGCAGCTCATAAAAAACTACAGAAATCCAATGAAGCAGTATTCTATAAATATGAAAAAGAATATGTTTTAACCCATAGTGTTTATTATGATGAATTTACCATAGAGATAGAAGGAAGAGCTGATGGCATAATCACTAATGAAGATGGAACTATAGTTGTAGATGAGATAAAGACTACCACTAGAGATTTATCTTATATTGATGAAGACTATAATGAGCTTCACTGGGCTCAGGCTAAGTGTTATGGTTATATATATTCTTATGATAACCACCTAGATAATATAGATATACAGTTAAGCTATTATGAACTTACCACTGAACAGATAAAGAGCTTTAAAAACACCTATACTCAAAAAGAGTTAGAAAGCTACTTTTTTTCATTAATAGAAATGTACTATTCTTGGGCAAAGCAGCAATTCCATTGGAGGAAAATCAGGGACAGTTCTATCAAAAATACCTCTTTCCCTTTTCAAACTTATAGAAAAGGTCAAAGAAAGTTGGCTGTGGTCGTTTATAAAACCATAGAAGAAGGTAAAAAATTATTTGTTCAAGCACCTACAGGCATCGGTAAAACTATATCTACTGTTTTTCCAACAGTAAAGGGCATGGGGGAAGGATTGGTATCAAAAATATTTTATCTTACAGCAAAAACTGTTACAAGGACTGTAGCAGAAGAGGCCTTTAACGGATTGAGAGAAAATGGTCTCCAAATAAGGACTATAACACTTACAGCTAAAGAAAAGATATGCTTTAATAAGGAAGCAGGCTGTAACCCAGAGCAGTGCTCTTTTGCTAAGGGACACTATGATAGAGTTAATGAAGCTATAAAAGCATTAATAGCTTGCGAGCAAAATATAACAAGGGAAGTAGTAGAAAAATATGCTTTAGAATTTAATGTTTGTCCCTTCGAGTTTTCTCTAGACTTGGCATTGATATGTGATGCAGTAATCTGTGACTATAATTATGCCTTTGACCCTTCTGCTTCACTTAAAAGGTTTTTTGAAGAAAAAGAAGGAGGAAAATCTAGGAATAGTACTGATGATGCAGGGTTTGTTTTTCTTATAGATGAGGCTCATAATCTGGTGGATAGGGCAAGAGAAATGTTTTCTGCAGAACTTATAAAAAGTCAGGTTTTAAGCTGCAAGAAGCTTATGAAAGGAAAGATGCAGAATCTTTATAACGATCTAGATAAGATTAATGCTTATTTTATAAATTTAAGACATAAGTTAGAAAGCGAAAATTTAAAATGTCATATATCAGCAGAACCTCAAGATAAGTTATATCCATTAATTAGAATGTTTTTAAAAGATGCAGAAGAATATTTGACTAAAAGTTCCGGTACAGAAGGATATGAGGAAATTTTAGATTTTTACTTTAAATGCAGAGCATTTATTAATATATCTGAAATGTATAATGATAGTTATGTAACTTATATAGACTCTGAAAATAAAGATATAAAAATAAAGCTATTTTGTGTAGATCCATCAAGTATATTAAAAGAAAACATGAAAAAGTCAAAATCTGCTGTACTATTTTCCGCCACTTTAACTCCTATGAATTACTTTAAGGAAGTACTGGGAGGAGAAGATAGGGATTATAGGATGAGACTTCCTTCACCTTTTGATAAGAATAATCTTAAGGTAAGCATAGCTCACGACGTATCTACAAGGTATATACACAGAGAATACAGCTATGAAGCTATTTCAGCTTATATAGAAGATTTTATAAAATTTAAAAAGGGAAATTACATTGTATTTTTTCCATCTTATGCTTATATGAATAAGGTTTATGATGTCTTAAAAGAGAAACTTGATAAACATGAAGAAAATGGTGAAGGTTCTATAGAAATATCCATTCAAAATGGTATTATGAGTGAAAAAGAGAAAGAAGAATTTCTAAAAAGATTTGATGAAAATAATGAAAGTACATTTTTAGCTTTTGCTGTGTTAGGTGGAGTTTTTTCAGAAGGTATAGACTTAAAAGGAGATAGGCTGATAGGTGCTGTAATAGTAGGAGTTGGTCTTCCTCAAATATGTATTGAAAGAGACATAATAAAGGATTACTATGATAAAAAATTTAGAAGAGGCTATGAGTATGCTTACATGTATCCTGGTATGAACAAAGTACTTCAAGCAGCAGGAAGAGTTATAAGAACTGAAGAAGATAAAGGCAGTATACTTTTAATAGATGAGAGATATAATACTCAGGCTTACAAAAGGCTGTTTCCTATGGAATGGCTTTAAAAGATATAGAGGCTGTTGCACTAAGAGTAAATACTACAGCATATTGATCTGAATATATTGTATGTAAATTTCTTAATGCAGCAGCCTCATATTATATGTGCTAGTTTATAGTTATATTAAAGCTGCAGCTAAATTCATCGTTGGCATTTAGTTTTAGAGTACCTTCTCTGTGTCTGAAATCACCTTGGAAATCTTCATATTCACCATGACCAAACCAAGGTTCTATACATACAAAGGGTGCTCCATTGGATTTAGACCATAGTCCTAAATAAGGGAAACCATTAAAATCAAATTTCACTGAAGGAGTACTCTTTTTACTTTTTATGTAAATGGTTTTAGATTTTAGGTTATGAAATACTAAAGCATCTTCTTTAAATAATTCAGTTTTTAAAGGGATTATATTAGAATTTTTTAAAAAAGCTTTGGACTCTCTTTTAAAATAACCTTCTTGTGATAGTGTCATTATATCTGCATTTTCATTTTCTTCAAACTGAAAATAGCAATCTTCCATGGTTTCACCAGGTACTATAGGACAGTTAAAAGCAGGATGTCCACCTATAGAAAAGAATATTTCTTTATCATCTAGATTGGTAACTATGTATTGAACTTTTAAGGAATTCCCCTTTAACATATATTTAATTTGAAGATTAAACTTATAAGGATAAACTTTTAAAGTATCTTCGGAATATTTAAGCTGGAATATAGCTTCATTTTTATTTTCTGAAATCAGTTGAAATTCAGAATGCCTTCCAAATCCATGCTTTACCAAATGAAATATATTATCCTCAATTCTATACTCATCATTTCTTACATTTCCCACTATAGGAAATAGTATAGGAGATTGTCCGCTCCAATATTTGCTGTCACCGGACCAAAGATAATCTATATTATTATCCTTATTCTTGATTCTGCAAAGTTCAGCACCTTTAGATTTAATTTCTACATACAATACATCATTTTCAAGTTGATGAATCATTTTATCCTTCCTTTCTTTATTAAAATGTAAGTTTAGATCAATTTATCGTAAACTTACACATGATTATAGTATATTATAGCATAATCTTAACAGCTTATATTATATGAAAAATTTCATAAATTCAGTTGATTTTTATAAAATAAAACAAATCTTATTATTTTTATTTATTAAAATTTTTCGTAGCAAAACGAAGAAAAAACCCGTCACTCTTACCCTTTACCTATTATCTCTTACCTCTTAACTTATATGTAACCTTTGTGTAATATTTACATAAATACTTATATTTTAAATGAAGTATAATTAAAATAGTTAGTGGTTCATAATGCACTAAACAAAGAATTTCCCATAATATAGAGTAGAGCACTTTTACGTATAATAAAATTCACATAGAACTAAATTTTTATTAAATCATATTTAACTCTGGTAATCATCAAAAAGGGGGAAAAGATATGAGAAAAGGGAGGACAAGCAAAAATATTAATAAGGATAAGGTATTGGTATTTATTCTAGCATTTATATTGATTTTTATTGTTATAGCTTTTAAAAATGTTATTTATAAAAATATTAAAGTTTCTACCAATACAGTTAAAGTAGATGCAGACATAAAAAAAGAGCAGTATAAAAAGGATGAAGAGGCTAAGAATAAGCAGAAAGATGAGGAAAAGAAGGAAGAAACTAAAGAACAAGCTAAAGATAATACTCCGAAAGTTAAGATGGTACCTTTTAAAGGTAAAGTGGAGCATATATTTTTTCATCCTCTCATTGCTTATCCTGAACAGGCTTTTGATGGGGACAATAAGGCTGAAGATTTTGATGATTGGTTTATAACAGTTTCAGAATTTAACAAGATAGTAGAGTCATTGTATAGCAAAAACTTTATCCTAGTAGATATAAACTCACTTTATGAGGAAACAGAGCAAAATGGCAGAAAGATTTTACAAAGAAAAGAAATAATGATACCAGAAGGAAAAAAACCTCTTATAATATCTGTAGATGATTTAAATTATTATAAATATATGATAGGGGATGGAACTGTTCATAAGTTAATGCTTGACGATAATGGAGATATAGTAACTTACTCCATAAATTCCAAGGGGGGTAAAGTAATAGCAAAAGACAACGAAATAATACCTATACTAGATGAATTTATAAAGGTGCATCCTGACTTTTCATTAAACGGTGCTAAAGGAACTATAGCCCTTACAGGATACGAGGGTATACTAGGATATAGGACAGATTTTGATTCTAAAAACTATGAAAAAGAGAGAGAAGAAGCAGCAAAGGTTGTAAAAAGGCTTAAAGAAACAGGATGGAACTTTGCCTCTCATAGTTATGGGCATCATAATCATAATAGTATAACCATTGAAAAACTAAAAAAAGATAACAACAAGTGGAAAAAAGAAGTGGAGAGTCTTATAGGTAAAACTCAAGTTTATATATTTCCCTTTGGAGAAGGTCCTAAATATAGTGAAAGCAAGTTTAAGTATTTGCAGGATGAAGGATTTAAAATATTTTGTTATGTAGGTCAGTCCTCCTATGAAAATATACTAAAAGACATGGATGCAGTAGTCACAGATAGAAGACATGTAGATGGTATATCTTTAAGACATCAGAAAAAAGGATTTTTAGATTTATATGATTCTGATGAAGTTATCGATTTGAAAGTTAGGCCTAAAAGATGACATAAAAAGTCATTATATATAAAAAACTCACAACTAAACCTAAAAAACGCAACACATCACTATTTTAAGGCAGCTTTTTACAAAAAGCTGTCTTGTTTTTGTAATTATGTAATAATTTCAATTAAACATATTCATATTTTTACATAATTATGTTACCATATTAAGTAATGAAAAAAATAATAGGATATTTATACGCAGGATATGTCTAAAATTTACTAAAGAAAGATTAAGGAGGTGAACTGTTGCGATAAAACTATAAAAATATGCAAAGTCTCATATAAATTAATAAGTAAAGATTTTTATAGGTTATTGGCAACGATAACAAAAATGATTGACAATATTATAGTTCTTCATCTACTCCTTATTGTTTTAATTATTTTATTTAATATTATGCTTATTGTTTACATAAAAAATCAAAAAAATGGATTAGAAAGACTTAAAAAATTAAATGATGATTTTAAAAAGCAAATAGAAAAAGAAAGAAAAGCAGAAGAAGAGCTATCAGCGGTTTATGGGCAGCTTTCTGCTACGGAAGAAGAACTTAAACAGCAGATAAGAGAACTGAAAAATCATGAGAAAGCTTTAAAGATAAGTGAAGAAAGATATAAACTTGCTATAGATGGAGCCAATGATGCTTTATGGGAACGTGATTATGTAAATAAAAGTTTTTTCATATCTGATAAATGGAAAAGCATTTCTGGCTATGATGATACAGATATAAACGACATAACAGCTTATATTGAAAAGCTAATACACCCAGAAGATATAAAAAGGGCAAAACAAGAGTTTGAAAGCCATATTAAAGGGAAAAAGGATTACTATCAGAGTGAATTTAGGATTAAAATAAAAGATGGTACATATAAATGGATAAATAACAGGGGAAAAGCTCTTAAGGATGAACTGGGTAATGTAATAAAAATAGCTGGCTCTGTTACAGATATAGATGAAACAAGAAGAATTCAAAATAAAATACGATATTTGGCATATAATGATTCACTTACAGCGCTGCCAAACAGAATAATATTCATGGAAAAATTAGAAGATGCTATTACTAAAAATAAAGAAAAAAAATGTGCAGTTATATTTGTAGATGTAGACGATTTTAAACTTATAAATGATATTTTAGGTCATGACTATGGAGATGAAGTTTTAAAGAATATAGCATTTATATTAAAAAACAGTTTGCCGAAAAATGGTATGATAGCAAGAACCAACGGGGATGAATTTTTAATATTGCTTAATGATGTAAAAGATAGTAATGAAATATCAAGCTTATGCGATAAAATTCTTAATAATTTTAAATCGCCTTTTACCATAAAAGGTAACAGGGTATATACTTCTGTAAGCATGGGAATAGCTATGTTCCCTGAAGATGCTGAAACTTCTAAAGAGCTGCTTAGAAATTCAGATACAGCCATGTACAAAGCTAAAAATAATGGGAAAAATACATATAATTTCTTTAACAAAGAAATGACAGAAACTATAATAAGAAAAGCGGCCATAGAAAAATATATAAGGGAAGCTATATCAAAGGAAGAACTGCAAGTTTATTACCAGCCGCAAATTGATGCTAAAAGTCATAGAATAAGGGGTTTTGAAGCATTGATCAGATGGAAGAGTGTCCAGCTAGGCTGGGTACCTCCTAACGAGTTTATACCTATTATAGAGGAAAACGGGATGATCATCGATATAGGAAGATGGATTATAGAAGAAGTATGCAAGCAGAATAAGAAATGGAAGGAAAAAGGTTACAAGTATGAAACTATAGCTATAAATATATCCCCTATTCAGCTTCATCACCATAGTTTTATGGAAGAGTTGGAACAATGCATGGCTAGTCATAAAATAGATGCAAAGGATATAGAAATAGAAATTACTGAAAATATACTAATGAATATATATGACAGAAATATTGAAGTTTTAAAAAGACTTAGAGATATGAGATTTAATATAGCTTTGGATGACTTTGGAACAGGATACTCCTCTTTAAGTTACCTAAGGGTAATGCCTATAACTAAGCTTAAAATAGATAAATCTTTTATAGATTATATAGAGACAGATAATAATAACAGAGATATAACGGAAGGAATAATAGAGTTATCTCATAAAATGGGTATGCAGGTAGTGGCAGAAGGAGTAGAAAATGAAAATCAGTTAGGCATACTTAAAGACATGAATTGTGATAGTATACAGGGATACTATTTTAGTAAGCCTCTTCCAAAGGAACAGGCGGAAAAGCTTTTAGCTTGCAATAAAGTATAAAAGCTATATAAATATATGGAGCACAACTATATAAAGTCAATTATATTTTTGAAAATATTAAGAGGTTGTACCAAAAGATATCTTTTGGTACAACCTTTATGTTTATATCAATAAAAATTCATTCATTATATATTGAATGAAATCAATTATATAGGAAGTTTCTTAATCACATCTGTTTAGGGGTTGGTTTTATATCATCAAATATATATTTATGAAGCTGGTCTACAGTTGCTTCTTTATCGAAAGGAAGATACCATATGCCATTAATCTTCTTTCCACCATCAGGATAGTATCCATCTATAGGAAATCTCTCTTGTTCAAAGTTTGCACTTCCAGAAGTTATAACTTCTCCACCTATTTTTAATATATCAGTGCTGGTAAAGCTTGTCTCTACAAGAGGTAAAAGCTTTGAAACTATTGATGGATATTGGGTTACTCCAGCCTTACTTATCTTTTCAAATAATCCATTTAGCACTATTCTTTGTCTATCTGTTCTATCAAAATCACCATTGCCCATATCTCTTATTCTTGAATAGCCAAGGGCCTGCATACCAGTTAAATTTTGTTTACCAGCGCTTTTGATTGGCTGTGAAGGAATTTTTCTGAAATCAGCAAGAGCATTAATATTTTTATTTGCATGAGGAATTTCTTTTGCCTTTATGTCAACTTCAACTCCGCCTAAAGCATCTACTATCTTCTCCATATTATCGAAATCTACAGCTACATAGTCTTTTATATTTAAATTAAAGTTTTGATTTAAGGTTTTTATAGCAAGCTGAGGGCCGCCAAAAGCATAAGCATGATTAAGCTTGTCCTTACCATGACCTTCAATATTCACATAAGAATCCCTCATTATAGAAATCATTTTTATTTTTTTGTGATGAGTGTCAACAGTAAGAACCATGGTGGCATCTGAACGAGAAGGTTCATTATGAGTTCTTCTGTCCAATCCAAAAAGAGCTACATTTATTATTTCATCTTTACCTTTAGACTTTAACATGTCCTCAAATTCAGAGCTTATACCTAAATCTTCACGATTTTTAGATATAGTAGTATTGGTGTTTACCTTATTTAAGATACTCCAAACATAATACCCACCAAAGCCAGCTACAAATAACAATATAAATAAAATGGTGAAAATTATCTTCTTTTTTTTATTACTTTTTTTCTTTTTTTTATGCACTGTACTTCTCTTATCTTCTTTCATTAAATATACCTTCTTTCTAGATTAATATATGATGCAACAAAAAGTATGTACCATACCATCATACATTAAAATGTAAAAGTTTAAAAGAGTATTATAAATGATGGTATTCACATATCATTATACGTGAAATTTGTAAACAATTTTATTAAATAATTTTGAATTATTTATATTAAGCAAAATTTCAACATGCGTTTTCAAAAACAAAATATACATCAAACTTTATTTTACCAGTTATTTACTTAAAACATAGAATGTTTATATAATAATTAAAGTGGACAAAATTAATTTAAAATAATATAATATTAAATGTTAGTTATTGCTTTAATGCATATTTAAGAGTTATTTTGTAACATAATTTTAACAAATAAAACTATAATAATGAGAGAAGTTAAAATAGTTTGATACTTTGGAGGATAAAAAATGAATTTTTTTAATAAATTTATGTTGGCAATAATAGATGTGTTTTGGGTGAATCTTTCATATATAATTTCTATAAATATAGTAGATTATGGTGATACAGCTAGTTATATCTCAGCCTACAAGCAGGATGCTTTAGTAGTAAGTATAATATATCTACTGTGTTTTTATTTTTTAAAGCTATATGACAGCTTATGGACTTCAGCGGGCATAGATGAATTTTTGATGGGAGTAGGTGCCAGTATTTTAGGGGGAGGCATAAGCAGCATATACAGCAGATACTTTGGTGAGTGGCTTCCATTAAATGTGATAATAGTGGCTATAACATTTGCAATGATCACCACTTTAGGCTTTAGAGTGCTTTTTAGGCTTTACAGAAGAGGAGTTATTTCTATGAGTAACAAGGAACTAGAAAATTTCCAAAAGGTAATGATTGTAGGTGCTGGTTCTGCAGGAGTGATGATACTTAGGGAGATGTTAGATAGAAGAGAACTTAAGTATAATCCTATAGCCATCATTGATGACTCACCTAGCAAATTAGGTAAGAAGATATTTGGTGTAAAGGTAATAGGAAATAGGTATGATATCCCTAAGATTGTAGAAGAACAAGAAATAGAAACCATACTTATAGCTATTCCATCCATAGATAATAAGAACAAAAGTGAAATTATTGACATATGCAAAGATACAGGATGTAAGCTTAAAATAATACCAGGTATATATGAAATTTTAAGCGGTAAAGCAAAGGTTAGCAATATAAAAGATATAGACTTAGAAGATTTATTAGGGAGAGAACCTATAATATTGGATAACAAAGGTATAAGCGATTATCTAACAGATAAAGTGGTATTGGTAACAGGCGGCGGAGGTTCTATCGGATCAGAATTATGCAGACAGATAGCAAAGTATGAGCCAAAGATGCTTATAATACTAGATATATATGAAAATAATGCTTATGATATACAGAATGAATTAAAATATAGATATGATGAATTAAATCTGAAGGTGCTTATAGCTTCAGTAAGAGATAGAAATAGAATAGAAAGCATATTTGAAGAATATAAGCCTCAAGTGGTATTTCATGCTGCAGCACACAAACATGTGCCTCTTATGGAAGACAGTCCTATGGAAGCAATAAAAAATAATGTGTTTGGTACCCTTAATGTAGCAGAATGTGCTGATAAGTATAATGTAGAAAAGTTTGTGCTAATATCTACAGATAAAGCAGTTAATCCTACCAGTGTAATGGGAACCACAAAAAGAATATGTGAAATGATAGTTCAAGCTATGGATAAAAAGAGTAAAACAGAATTTGTGGCAGTAAGATTTGGAAATGTACTTGGCAGTAATGGTTCTGTAATTCCTTTGTTTAAAAAACAGATTGCTCATGGAGGTCCAGTTACTGTAACAGATAAGAATATAACTAGATTTTTTATGCTGATACCTGAAGCTGCACAGCTTGTGCTTCAAGCTGGAGCTTTTGCTCAAGGCGGAGAGATATTTGTTCTTGATATGGGTAAGCCAGTAAGAATATATGATTTGGCCTGTGATCTTATAAGACTTTCAGGTTTTGAACCTGGAAGGGACATAAAGATAGAGATAACAGGATTAAGACCTGGGGAAAAGCTTTATGAAGAGATTCTTATGAATGAAGAAGGACTTCAAAAGACAGGACATAACAAAATATTTATTGGAAAGCCAATCTTTGAAGATATGGATAAACTTAAAAAGAAATTAGATGAATTAAAGCTTTTAATAGAAGCTAATAATTCAGAAGAATTAAAATTAGAGCTAAAAGAGTTAGTGCCCACATATAAAGCACAGGATAGTGAAGAAGCAAGCATAACTTCAGAGGATTAATAAAGATAATAAGAGCAATACTATAAATATAGATTTCGTAAAACTTTTGTCACATCAACCTTTGCAGTTTTAGCAGTAAATGAAAAAACTATATTGTTAACAAATAAAAACTTCATATAAAGGAGTAAATCATGGAAGATAAGAAATATTTTGTTCACCAATCCAGTTATGTAGACGAACCTTGTAGTATAGGAGAAGGCACAAAAATATGGCACTTCTCTCATATAATGAAAGATAGTATAATAGGAAATAATTGCAATATAGGTCAGAATGTAGTTATTTCTCCTGGAGTAAAGCTGGGTAACAATGTAAAAATACAAAATAATGTTTCTGTATATACAGGAGTGATATGTGAGGATGATGTATTTTTAGGCCCATCCTGCGTATTTACTAATGTGATAAACCCAAGAAGCTTTATAGAAAGAAAATCAGAATACAAAGAGACTATGATAAAAAAAGGTGCCAGTATAGGAGCTAATGTAACCATAGTTTGTGGGAACAACATAGGAAGCTATGCTCTTATAGGAGCAGGAGCTGTGGTAACAAAAGATGTACCTGATTATGCACTGCTTATAGGAAATCCAGGAAGAATTTCAGGTTATGTATGTAAGTGTGGAAATAAGCTTAAATTTGATGAAGCAGGCAAAGGCATATGTACTTGCTGTGGATTAAAATATCATAAAGATGAACAAAACCATGTTATGGAGGGAGAATAATAAAATGCAAAGCATAAAAGAAGAATTGTTAAAGAAAATAAATAGCAGAGAAGCAGTAGTGGGAGTAGTAGGACTAGGTTATGTAGGATTACCTCTAGCAGTAGAAAAAGCAAAAGCAGGTTACAAAACCATAGGTTTTGATGTGCAGGACAAAAAAGTAGAAATGGTAAATAAAGGAGTTAACTATATAGGAGATATAGTGGATGAAGATCTTAAAAAGGTTGTGCAGGAAGGAAAGCTAAGCGCTACTACAGACTTTTCTTTCATAAAAGATGTAGATTTTGTAGCTATATGTGTGCCTACACCTTTAGATGCTTATCAACAGCCAGATATAAGTTATGTTAAGTCTTCTACAGAAGCTGTAGCAGAATATATTCATAGAGGAATGGTAGTAGTATTAGAAAGTACTACTTATCCTGGAACTACAGAGGAGTTATTGCTTCCAATATTAGAAAAGAAATCAGGATTAAAATGCGGAGAAGACTTTTACTTAGCCTTTTCACCAGAAAGGGTTGACCCAGGTAACCTAATATACAAAACAAAGAACACTCCAAAGGTAGTAGGAGGAGTAGGAAAAGACAGTACAGAAGTAGCAGCAGCTATGTATAGAAATGTACTAGAAAGCGATATATTTGAAGTTTCTAGCCCAAGAGTGGCAGAAATGGAAAAGATATTAGAAAATACCTACAGAAATATAAACATAGGTCTTGCTAATGAAATGGCAATAATTTGCGAAAAGATGGATATAAATGTATGGGAAGTAATAGAAGCTGCTAAAACAAAACCTTATGGATTCCAGGCTTTTTACCCAGGTCCAGGACTAGGCGGACATTGTATACCACTAGATCCATACTATTTGACATGGAAAGCAAGAGAATATGATTATCATACAAGATTAATAGAAATTTCCGGGGAAATAAATAACTATATGCCACAATATGTAATAGAAAGATGCTCAAAAATACTTAATAGATATAAGAAGCCTTTAAATGGTTCAAGAGTACTTATACTTGGAGTAGCATACAAGCAGGATATAGATGATTACAGAGAAAGTCCAGCTCTAAAAGTTATAGAAAACTTTGAAAAAGAAGGAGCAGATGTAGTATATTATGATCCTTATGTTTTAACATATAAATTTAAGGGAAAAGAACATACAGGATTAAAAGAATTAAATGAAGAGGAATTAAAGAAGGCAGATATAGTAGTTATAACTACTGCTCATACAAACTTTGATTTTGACTTCATACAACAAAATTCTATATTCGTTTTCGACACTAAAAATGCTATGAAAAATGTGAAAAACAGGGAAAACGTAGAGCTTTTATAATATAAATCCACAATTATATGTTATAATTATAGAATAGTTTAAGCTGAATATTTTTATTAAAATATTCAGCTTATCAATATAATAAAGAAAGAGGGATGAAAAATGCTTAAATTTGCTATTATAGGTTGCGGTAGAATATCCTATAAGCATGTAGAAGCTTTAGTAAATAATAAAGCAGAAGGAAAGCTTATAGCTACTTGCGATGTGGTAGAAGAAAAGGCAATAGAAAAAGCTAACGAGTATAAAAGCAAAATGAATAGCAGCGATGAAGTTCATATATATACAGATTATAAAAAGATGATAGAAGAGATAAAACCAGATGTAGTAACTATAGCTACAGAAAGCGGATATCATGCTGAAATAGCTCTATATTGTTTAAATAAGGGAATTCATGTTATAGTAGAAAAACCTATGGCTCTTTCCACAGAAGATGCAGAAAAAATGATAAAAGCTGCAGATAAAAACAAAGTTAAGCTATGTGTATGCCATCAGAACAGATTTAATCCATCTATACAAAAGTTAAGAAAAGCTATAGAAGGTAACAGATTTGGCAAGCTGGTAAATGGAACAGCAAGAATACTTTGGAACAGAAACATGGGATACTATGAGCAGGCACCTTGGAGAGGTACTTGGGAGCTTGATGGTGGTACTCTTATGAATCAGTGTATACATAACATAGACTTACTTCAATGGATGATGGGCGGAGAGATAGAAACTGTATATGCTCAAACAGGTACATTTTTAAGAGATATTGAGGCGGAGGATTTTGGTGCTATAATAGTAAGATTTAAAACTGGTGCTATAGGCATAGTAGAAGGAACAGCCTGCGTATATCCTAAAAATCTTGAAGAAACACTAAGTATATTCGGAGAAAATGGAACTGCAGTAATAGGAGGTCTAGCTGTTAATAAGGTTGAAACCTGGAGATTTGCAGATGGTCTTGATAGCGAAGAAGAGGTGCTTAAGCATCAAGCAGAAGACCCAGATTCAGTTTATGGATTTGGACACACTCCTTTATTCAAAGATATGATAGATGCAATCAATGAAGATAGACAGCCATTAGTAAGTGGAAAAGAAGGCATAAAGGGAATGAATATAATACTTGCTGCTTATAAATCACAAAAAGAAGGTATACCTGTAAAATACGAAAACTTTAGGTTTAGAACTATAGATATGAAGTAAACACTTTTGTGTTTACTTCATATTTAAAATTTGTTAGTTAGGAGGAGTAAATCCTTTGAAGCTGGTTTTAATTTTAGCAATATTTATTTTTTCAGTATATCTTTTCAATAAATGCTGTAATATCATAGACATTACACGAGTAAATATAATTTCTTTGCTATTCTATTCTATAACGGTACAATGTTTTTTAGGTGCCAGCTTAATATTTATGGGATATGACAGGCATTACCTTATAAGACTTGTAACTCAACCAACTACTATATTGAAAAGCTTTTTAATTGTATCCTATGTGCTAATCAGCATTCCATTATTTATGTATATAATGAATAGATTACTGAAACAAGATACCAAAATGCTTTATAGCAGTTATTTAAAAAGTAATGTAGTAATAGATAATAATAGAGAAGCTTTTATAATTTTATCTCTATTAACATTGTTGTGTGTTGCAGCATGTTCCTATGTTTTTATAAAAATAGGAAGAATACCTTTTTTTGATTTCTTTATGCATAAAGGAAATGAATTTTTCAGTATAGAAAGAATTAATATAAAATTTAAATTTAGCGGCAATCAGTACATAAGAAATCTTATAGGTCTTGTATTAACACCATTTATATCCTATTGCAACTATGTATATGCAAAAAGTACTAAAGAAAAAAAGTGGATATTCTTATTTTTAATAAGCTTTTTATTTTCTATTTTTATAGTAACTTATGATTATGAAAAAGCTCCAATCTTATATTATCTAGGAGGATTTTTCTTAATTGAAATTATTCTAAAGGATGGAATAAAGGCTAAGAAACTTATATCATTTACTGCCCTTGTGGTTATAATGATAGTGCTTATGTATAAAGTTTTATCTCCAGCTAAAGGGCCTGTCAAAACCTTTAATTTTAGTATATATACTGGTCCTTTTGGAAGAATAGTGTATACTCAAGTAGCCGCGCTATTTTTACACATAGATGCATTCCCACTTTATGTACCCTTTTTGGAGGGGGCAAGCTTTCCACAGTGGATTGTAAATATTATTTTACCAGGTACTAAATATATAAGATCTGGCAGATATGTGATGCAGCTATTTAATCCTGTTGGAGTAGAAAAAGGTATAGCAGGGGTAATGAGTACTCTTTTCGTAGGAGAAGCTTATGCTAATTTCAGTATTTTAGGTGTAATACTGTCTACGTTATATGTAGCGTTACTTCTTAATACTATTTTTACGTTTTTCATAAGATCAAAAAAGAACCCTATAAATGTAGCTCTTTTTATAACTTTAACTATATCTATGCTAAAGACTATTCAGGGAGGATTTGTAGACTTTATATATAATCCTAGTGTCATATTTACTATAGGGGTTGCAGCTATGGCACAGATGTCTGTGATGATTTTGATTAAATTAAAGCGTAGATTTCTTCCAGCAGTGCAGAAAAAAACAAACTAATGAACCTAGAAAAAATAAGGAGAATACAGTGATGAAAATTTGTTTTCTTTCAGATGCCAATAGTGCTCATACAAAAAAGTGGTGCAAATATCTCACTGAAAAAGGCTGTGACATACATGTTATATCATTAAATCCTGGTGACATAGAGGGTGTAACAGTTCATCATTTTGATGTAGATAGAGAAATGATGAATTCTGGGAATTCTATGGATAAATTCAGTTATATATTTAAAGCAAGAAAGATAAAGAGTATGGTAGAAGAGATAAAACCTGACCTGCTTCATGCACATTATGCTACAAGTTATGGTCTTTTAGGAGCTTTTACTGGATATCACCCTTATGTTATATCTGTATGGGGAAGTGACATATATGACTTTCCTAAGAAAAGCTTTATTCATAAGGCTTTAGTTAAGCATAATTTAAAAAAAGCAGATAGGGTACTGTCCACAAGTCATGCTATGGCTGAAGAGACAGCACTTTATACAGATAAACCAATAACCATCACACCTTTTGGGGTAGATACTAATATGTTTAAAAAATTATCACATTGTAAGAACTCAAAAGAATTTACTATAGGTATTGTAAAGTCTCTTGAAAAAAATTATGGTATAGATTATCTCATAAAAGCTTTTAATATAGTAAAGACAAACAATCCAGAAAAAAACTTGAAGCTGGAGATAGCAGGTCAAGGCAGTGAAAAAGATAATCTAGAACAATTAGTAGATAACTTAGGATTAAGGGAGCAGGTTAAATTTTTAGGATTTTTAAAAGGAGAAGATATAGTTCGTACTTATAATAGGTTTGATATAGCTGTATTTCCCTCTATTATAGAAAGCTTTGGCGTATCTGCAGTAGAGGCTCAGGCCTGCGGGGTACCTGTAATTGTATCTGAGGCAGAAGGACTTTTAGAGTCTACAAAACCAGGTTTTAGCAGCTTAGTAGTAAAAAGACAAGATGAAAAATCTTTAGCAGAAGCTATTCAAAAGCTTATGGATGATGAAAAGCTGCGAAATACTATGGGCACAAACGGTATGGAATATGTAAAAGAAAATTTTAGAATAGAGGATAATTTTGAGGCTATAATAAAAATATATGAATATATGTTGAAAAAAAATTAATAATTTAGTTAAAATCTTTACTTAAAATAAATTGCATTATGGAAGCTATTTTCTTATAATAGATTTTAAGTACAAGCATTAAAGTTTTAAGAAGCAATAAATGCAGTGATATATTTTGTAAAATAGGGGGGCTTTATGGATACAGAATTACAGGAACGTTATCAGATTCCATATGTAAGAAAAAAGTATATATCTAAAAGAATATTTGATATAGTATGTTCAAGCATTGGACTTGCAGTCTTGAGTCCTTTATTCTTAATTGTGGCTATTGCTATAAAATTAAACTCAAAAGGTCCTATTTTCTTTAAGCAGAAAAGAGTGGGACAATATGGAGAAACTTTTTATATATATAAATTTAGAACCATGGTAAATGATGCAGAAAAGTTAGGGAAACAGATAACTGTAGGTGGAGACAACAGAATAACCTCTGTAGGAAAGTTTTTGAGAAAATATAAGTTAGACGAGCTACCTCAGCTTATAAATGTGGTAAAAGGAGATATGAGCTTGGTAGGTCCTAGACCAGAGGTACCAAGGTATGTAAATTTATATACAGATTCACAGAAAAAAGTTTTTGAGGTAAAACCAGGCATAACAGATATAGCATCTATTGAATATAGAAATGAAAATGATATTTTGCAGGGAGTAAAAAATCCCGAAGAGTATTACATAGATGTAATAATGCCTCATAAGCTTTCTTTAAATATGAAGTATATCGAGAATATAAGTGTATTAAGAGATATAAAGATAATATTTCAAACTATAGTAAAGTGTTTATAATATAGTTAAAAAAATTCTCTAAGGGCCCTAAGCTCTTAGAGAATTTTTTTTAGTTCAATACTTCAATAGCATCGATAGCTACAATTTTAGATCTTGATGCTGGATTAGATTTAGGTGAAACTTCAATCTTAACTTTATGAAATCCATTTGAAAGATTTCTTAATTCAAAAATATTGTTTCTGAATGTATCTTTAGAAGAATAATTATCCACCTCATATACTTTACCATCTACAGTTATTTTAGCATAATTTCTATAAATACCTGTGCAAGTTATGAATTTAAATCCAGTTCCAACAAAGGAAAACTCAGCGTAATCGCCTATAGTTGATGAATAGATGTAAGTTCCGCTAAGATTTTTAGATGAATCACTTACTCTCCAATCCCCTACAAACTTAATTCCTGTAGAGTATTGTCCATGAACTCCAGGTCTTAGCACAGTTAAATCATATGAATTACTATTTCCAAGTATTTCAATAGCATCAAGTGCCACAATTTTAGATCTTGACTCAGAATTAGCTCTAGATGAAACTTCTATGGTAACATTGTGTACACCATAAGGAAGACCTCTTAAATCAAAAACTTGATTTTTGAAAATGTCTTTGCTTGAATAGGTGTCAACATCATATACTTTTCCATCTACAGTAATCTTAGCAAAGGATCTATAAATTCCTGTGCTGCTGATAAATTTAAATCCAGTTCCTTCAAAGGAGAATTTTACTGAATCTCCTGGGTTTGAAGAGAATACCATAGAACTACCGCTGCTCCTCGAAGAACTTGATTCTTTCCAATTTCCTGAATAAACCAATTCCTTTGCATTTTCTTCATAAATTCCAGGTTTAAGTATAGAAGAAACCTTAGGAGGATTGTTCAATACTTCAATAGAGTCTATAGCTACTATTTTTGACCTGGAATCTGGATTGGTTTTAGAAGAAACTTCAATCTTAACCTTATGAATTCCTTGTGGAAGATCTGTAAGTTCAAAGATATTATTTCTAAATATATCTTTTGAAGAGTAGTTATCAGCATAATATACTTTACCGTCTACAGTTATTTTAGCATAAGCTCTATAAACCCCTGTGCAGGTTATGAATTTAAATCCAGTCCCAGCAAAGGAAAACTCAGCGTAATCACCTATAGTTGATGAATAGATATAAGTTCCGCTAAGGTTTTTAGATGAATCACTTACTCTCCAATCTCCAACAAATTTGATTCCTGTGGAGTATTGTCCATGAACTCCAGGCTTCAACACAGTTAAGTCCTGTGTACTATCCTTTCCAAGTATTTCAATGGCATCAAGTGCAACAATTTTAGATCTTGACTCAGAATTAGCTCTAGATGAAACTTCTATGGTAACATTGTGTACACCATAAGGAAGACCTCTTAAATCAAAAACTTGATTTTTGAAAATGTCTTTGCTTGAATAGGTGTCAACCTCATATACCTTTCCATCTACAGTAATTTTGGCAAAGGATCTATAAATTCCTGTACTGCTGATAAACTTAAATCCAGTTCCTTCAAAAGAGAATCTAACTGAATCTCCTGGGTTTGAAGAGAATACCATAGAACCACCGCTGCTTCTTGAAGAACTTGACTGTCTCCAATTTCCTGAATATAATAAACCTTTTGCATTTTCTTCATAAATTCCAGGTTTAAGTACAACCATGTTAAGATGATTATCTAATACTTCAATAGCATCAATGGCTACGATTTTTGACCTAGACTCTGGGTTAGTCTGAGAAGAAACTTCAATCTTAACTTTATGAACTCCATAATTAAGGTTATCTACTTGAAAAACCTCGTTTTTAAACTTATCTTGAGAGGTATAATTGTCAACGTTATATACCTTTCCATCTACAGTAATCTTAGCATAGGATCTGTAAATGCCTGTACAGGTTATAAATTTAAAACCTGTTCCCTCAAATGAAAATTCAGCATAGTCCCCTATACCTGAAGAAAATGCCATAGAGCCTCCACTGTTCTTTACAGAATCAGATGTGATCCAGTTTCCAACTAGTTTTAGATTTGGATCAGTTTCTTCATGCAGTCCTTTAGTTAGGTTTTTTCTTTCAGTGCCTATGTCAAAACTAGAGTCTTTTAAAGCATAGTTTATCTTTGAGACCGTATTATCTGCAAGTTTAACTTTAAAATTAGTGTTGTCCAACTTTAAAGTACCGCTTTTTAATGCTTGTACACTAATAGTAAATAAAGTACCATTATTAGAAATTGGGCTGCTACTACCTAAAAGAGTTGCAGCATAAGTATAGATACCCTTACTAGCATCATTTTTTATAACTGCATTATATTCATTTCTATTGGAAAAAACTTCACCAGGTTTTGCAGAAATAATTTTTATAAGTTTAGGGTCATAATTGAAAGTAAAATCAGCTCCAAAAAGATTACTTATATTTGATACATTTACCTTAATATCAAAGCTGTCTCCAGCACACACATTATTTATATTTTTGTCAAAGGATATTTCAGTCTCCTGTGCTTTTGCTATTATGGCTTTTGGAGCCAATATTAGAACAAAGAACCCTAACATAAATATTGGGAATTTTTTCATGATCTTACTAAACACTAATATATCACCTCCTTCATATAATAACATTCTACTATAAATTTGTAGAAAATTGAATGTAACTTTTAAAAAATTTTGTATTTACTTATTTACATAACCAACTATAGCATAATGTTACATTAAATTGAATTTTTTTATTAAATTCATATTATATGAATTTAGACAAAATTGTATAAATATAATATAAAATATAGTATAATTAAATAAAATGTAGTGGATAAAAGCAGATATCCCAAGTGTGAAATTTGGTTATATTTGCTATTAAAAAGTATCAGGAGGGGAAAAAATGTCACAGAAGAGAGGCAGTAATATAATATCAAAAATAGCAGCATTCGCCATAGTTTTTATACTGACAAGCTTTGTTAAGGTTGAAGCTGTGGAATTAGTGGGAGACATTAATGGTGATGGAAAGATAGACATAAGAGATTTGTCTATAATAGTATTAAACTATAATAGCAGTGATGGTAAGTGTGACTTAAATAAGGATGGAATTGTGGACATATATGATTTGGTATTAGCATCTAGAAGCATAGATGCCTTTACTGTTTATGACAACAGAGGCAGCTTTTCAAAAGCATATTCTGGAGGACAGATTAAGGATGCTATAGATTATGCTGCAAGGATAGGCGGCTCTGTATATAGCCAAAGTTCATTGGTGTGGGATAAATCTTACTACTATGTATATGATGGTGAAAGTTATATTTCAAAGCATAATACCATGTACGATGCAGTAAGTAAGGGCATGACAATGAAAAATGGGAAAGTATTTTCAAAGCAGGGTGTGCTTATATTGGACAAGCGTAATAATTATAAAGCTATGGTAGGAGTTACTCAAGATGATTTGGATATAAGAACAGCACCTAGTGATAATAATAGAACAGGAATAGATGCACTGAATGATAGAATCATATATGTAGATGCCAGGATTAATGGAGTAAATAAATATAACAACTTTAAAGTGTTTTATAAAATAAGATATTATAATAATGAAAATAAACTGCTTCAAGGCTATGTTCCTACATATATAGACTTTATACAAGATGATATGAATGATTATGCCCTAGGGTATCTTTCTGAAAAGGAAGAATCTAATGGAGACCCAGGATGTATTTCTGATAATCCGCAGGATATAGGAGGATTATCTGTGGGAGCATGGCAGCTTTCAGCTAAAATGGGTTCTCTTGGAGGATTTATTTCCTGGCTTGAAGGCAGGCAGCCTCAATTTTATAAGATACTAAATGATGCCTGGCAGAAAGACGGGGGAAAGCCTAAGGTATATGGAGATAACTTCAAGGCTGCATGGAAACAGGTAGCTAGAGATAACTTCGAAGAATTTTATAATATTCAAAAAGAATACACAAAGAAACAATTTTATGATCCTGTTATGAGATTTCTAAAAGAGGATGGCTATGATGTTTCAGAACTTCTTCAATACAACTCTATAAGGAATATGTTTTGGTCTACAGGAGTTCAGCATGGGGCTACTGGTGCAAAAAGAATAGTAGAAGAGTGCAAAAGGTCAAATGAGACTCCAGGACAGTATATAAGCAGGGCAAAAAGGGATCCTATACAATTTATAGATGATATCTATGAAAAGAGAACAGAAAAGATAAAAGCATCATCTAATGGACCTGACGTAATAAAAGCAGTGGTACAGAGATTTATTAGGGAAAGAATCGATTGTAAAAGAGCTTACAGTAGAGAAACCACATATTAAATAAAGTGAGGTAATCCTATGAAAAAGATATTTGGAATAATTATAGCGGTAGTTTTAATTGTTACTGCAGGAACTTTAGGATATAAAACTTTAAATAAAACTAAAACCCCTGCAGAAAAAAATCAAATGGTTTCTGATAGCCAAAAGTCTCAAGAAAAGAAAGATGAAGAAACAAAAAGTGCAGAAGAAACGCCAAAGAGTAATGATACAAATAATGGCTCAAAAGAAAAATCTGATTTAGATGAAAAAAATAAAAAGATAGATGGAGCTAGTGCAAAAGATAACTTTGGCAGCGCAGAAGAGCTTATTACAAGCTATAAAGTGATTTTAGAGAGCTTAGTAAACAATAAGAATTCTGACATGAGACATTTAGAAGAGGTAGCTAATAAAGATACAGATTTTTATAAGCAGGCAAAAGATGAAATAGATAATTACAGAAAAAAAGGATATAAATTTTCTTCTATAGATTTTGATATAAAAGATATAAAATATAATGAAACTGAAGGCTTATATGAAGCTAATGTAAAAGAATATAGAAATATAGAAGGAAATTCAAAAACAGAAGAAAGAAATGGAGTATATAAAGTAAAAATAGATGGAGAAAGTCCTAGCATAATAAAATATCAAAATAAATAAAAAGTTAATAGTTAAAATATACATAAAGCTTGTTCTTTAGTTATAGAACGAGCTTTATTTTTTTATAAAATTTTAAAACTTTATGCTAATTGCATATTTAATTATAAATAAGCTTTTCTAAATTATAGGTTTTGTAGAATTATAAGTAAAAATAAAATAAAAAACAAGTTGTATCAGAACATATGTTTTGATACAATTAGACTATGTAAAAAATATACAAAAAAATATTGATTTTTAATTCTAATATCATTGCTAGTGCAATGAATATACAAATTAAGAGGGGGATAGAAATGAAAATTCAGGAGATGATAAAGCGGGCTAAACAAGGGGATAAGGATGCTAAAGAAGAGATAATAAAGAAGTATATGCCTCTAGTTGTAAAAAACAGCTTCAATATATTTATATCAGGATATGACATGGAAGATTTAAGACAATTGGGATATATCTCTATATTAAAAGCTATAGATAAATTTGATTTAGATAAAAATAAGGATTTTACAGCCTATGTAAAGCAGAGCATAATAAAAAATTACTATAATGAAATAAGGAAGAAAGCTAGGTTAGGCACAGAAGCAAGTCTTAATAAAACCACAGAAGAGGGCATAGAATTTGAGGATATGCTAGAAAGTGATTGTAATATAGAAGAAGATTTTATATGTAAAGAAGATAAGATGAGACTTAAAGAAGCTTTAAAACATTTGGGCAGAGAAGAAATGGAGTTTATAAATATAATGTATGGCAAGGGTTATGGAGGGCTTAAGGAGTATTCAAAGATTAAAGAGGTAAAATATGCAGAGTCTCTAAAGATGAGAGACAAAGTTTTGAAAAAGCTTAGAATATATATGGAAGAAGAGTAATTTCAGCTTAAAGCTATGCTATGAATTTTTACTTACAATTTTATGTTTCAGAGTTTACAGTTTTGCAAAATCTATGTTATGGACACATATATCTATAAATGCTATAATATGAAATAGCAATTTAGCCAGATATAATTTTATCTTTAAGTTTTAGCAAAAGTAGAAGCAACGTATATCCATTTTATTTATATAGCTATTTGCTGTAAGGCCGAATAGCTATTTATAATAACAAAATATAATGAAAAAGAGGTATTTTAAGTGGGAACTTACGGTAAAAATTTAAAATATAATTTTGTAGCACAGATAATAAAAATAGTAGCCAGCTTTATTGTAAGTGTAATTGTATCTAGAGTTTTAGGTCCTACAGGTAAGGGATATATTGCCTTTCTTATACTTATCATAGACTTAATAGCCAATTATGGAAGTTTAGGCATAATTAATGCTACAAACTATTTTCAAAAGAGAGAAAATTACTCTGAAGAACATATATATGACATTAATAACAGCTACCTCATTGTAGTTTGGTTAATCATAAGCTTAGTTATTCTTGGACTTTATCAAACAAACATAATATTCACAGACTATAGTCTACCCTTAATAATTTTAGCTTTATTTTATATTGTAGTAAATTTTCTAAAGCTGTCTTTAAATGCTTTCTATGTGGGAAATGAAAAGATAAAAGAGATAAACAACTTTTTACTTCTTTCCTCATTTATAAGCATAATACTTACTATTATAGCTTGGAGAACAAACTATTTAAATGTAAATACTTATTTTATAATACTATTTACCGAATCCTTTTTTAATCTAGTATTTTTAATAGCTAAAACTCCTTATAAATTTAGATTTAAACTAGATTTTACATTGCTGAAAAGAGAATTTTTATATGGGATAAATCCATTGCTTGCCAATTTATTCGTATATTTAAATTATAGATTAGATCAATATCTTATAAAAATAATGCATGGAAATTATGAATTAGGTATATATGTACTTGCAGTTTCCTTAGTGGAACTTGTACTTTTAATTCCTCAATCTGTAATGAACCCAATGACAGGAAAACTGTATAACTTACCAGTGGAATCTGAAGAGAGAAGAACTATTACAATAAAAACATTAAAATATGGTTTTTACATATGTCTTATTCTTTCTATTATAGGTATGGCTTGTATTCCTTTAATACCCTTTGTGTATACAGCAAAATATAATGGAAGTAAGATATTATGTTTTATATTATTTATAAGTATATCCTTTGTGGGATTAGGTAAGATGGCAACACCTTATTTTTATTCTAGCGGCAATGTAAAGGTAATAACTTGGAGTGCATTTATCTCATTTCTTATAAATGCAGTACTTAACTTCATGCTTATACCTTCGCTTAAAGGAGTTGGAGCAGCGTTAGCATCTACCATATCTTATTTTGTATACGGCTTATTTTATGTGTTTTATTTTAGCAGATATGAAAACATTAAGCCAAAGGAGATATTGCTATTTAACAAAGGAGATATAGAGTATATTAAAAAGCATATATTAAAATCTAAAAAGGTATTTAGGAGATAGTTATGAGATATTTTATTGATTCAAACTATATAAATGCATGGAGTGTAAAAAAAGGATTAAATCTTCTGGGATTAGATGTAATATATACAGGAGATAAAAAGGAACTTCTGCCTTTAACTCAGCAAACTAAAATGGAAGATGGAGATACTCTTTTCTTTGCTGATGAGAGAGGTCTTATGAAGTTTTATGAAAAGAAAGAATATAAGTTTTTTCCAAGGGATATGGATGAGAGTTTTATGGATGACAAGTTTAAGTTTGCACAGTTTTTGGAAACCATAGGGGAGATCCCTGTGCCCTACTGTACTCTTGAAGAATTTTCAGGAACTTATCCTATATATTTTAAGGCAAAGCATTCTTGGGTTGGAGATATGAAGCTTCCAAGAGGCTATATAGTAAAAGATGAAAAAGAAAAGCAGAAAGTAATAGATGAGGCAAAAAAATCAGGTTATGATATAAACTGTTTTTTCTATCAAAAGCTTTTAAAATCACCTTTTTGCAATAATATTTCTGTGTCTGGTTTTTATGATTATAGAAATGAAAAGAGAGATTTATTTGTAGTCACAAGAAAAGTGGCTGGAGATGATGTGAAGATATCCACAGGCTGTGTTATCGAAACCATAGAAGACCCTGAAAGACTCATGGAAAGAACGGAACATATTTTAAAAAATCTTAAGTACACAGGTCCTTTTGAGATGGAGTTTTTCTATGAAGAAGATGATGACAAATATTATGTACTTGAGCTTAATCCAAGATTTTGGATGCAGCATGGTATCTTTATAGAGTCTTACGATAATGGAGTGATAAAGAGATATTTAGAGCTAGATAAAGAAGAGGATTGGATAGACTCAAAATCCCAGTATAAGCATATATTTTGGGTAGATGCGGTGGCTTACTATAGAGATCGTTTTTATAAGAATGAAAACAATATAAGTGTATATGATAAGGTGCTTAAAGAGCACAAAGATAAGGTACTGTTTTATCCAGACAAGTCTACAGCGTTAAAGTATCTTGTATCTAGCAAAATGAAGACTTTTAAAAAGAAGTTATTCAAATAATATTTTTGGGTGATTACATGATAAACATATGTATACAGAATAAAACCTTCGAAAAAGAGATAAAATACGTTTTCCATACTATGTTTTATATTTTAGGCGTAAGTCTAGCATATAAAGAGGTAGGAACTTTAAATTTTCAAGAAGAAGATATTAATATATTTTATGGAAGCAGAGAATTCTTAGAGGAAATAAAGAAAAAACCTATAAAAAAAGCTATACTAATGCAGCAATCTTCTAAGATATTTGGAGACAAATTTTTAAAACAGGAATCTATACCAGAGCAGGTTAGGACATACACCCTTAACCAAAGTATTAAGGATATAAAAAATATTCTATCTCTATGTTCTATGGAAGAAAATCTATGCATAGAGGAAGAGAAAAACATTATATTTACTAATATAGATATGATATCTGATGCCTTTTTTATGCTTACTAGGTATGAAGAATTTGTCAAAACATCTGAAAGAGAAAAAGAAGTTCATAAGAGATTCTCTTATAAAGCTTCTCTTGCCTATAAAGGTGATTTTATACATAGAGCCATAGTAAATGAATATATAGAGGTACTATGGAGCTTTTTAGAAACCTTAGATGGAAACTATAAAAGGAAAAATTGGTGGAAAGATAAGGACTTTGCCTTATTTATAAGCCATGATGTAGATGCAGTTATAAAGTGCAAAGATAACTTTTTGAGAAGTACAGGTTCCATATTGATAAGAGAAAAGAATATACCTAAAGCTTTCAAAAATGTATCTACCTATATTAAATCGAAAAAAGACTATACCAAAGATCCTTATTGGACTTTTGATTACATAATGAATTTAGAAGAAAGCTTAGGATTTCGTTCCTCCTTTTATTTTATGACAGGAGGTACTTCTGATGTAGATAATAAATATGATTTTGAAGAAGATAGAGTGATTAAGCTTGCTGAAACTATGAAAGCTAAAGCTTGGGAAGTTGGACTTCATGGAAGCTTTAACAGTTACAATGATGAAAATCAGCTTAAAAAAGAAAAATTCATATTAGATAGATATGCTGAAGATTATGGTATAAGGCAGCATTATCTTAGATTTGAAGTTCCTCTAACTTGGGAAATACAGGAAAAGTCGGGCTTTCTTTACGATACTTCCCTAACCTATGCAGACAAAGAAGGCTTTCGATGTGGTATCTGCTTCCCCTTTAAGCCCTATAGTCTTAAAGAGAGAAGGACGTTAAACCTTTGGGAGATACCACTTAT
This sequence comes from uncultured Clostridiaceae bacterium, assembly GCA_946405135.1. Classification (GTDB taxonomy): domain Bacteria; phylum Bacillota; class Clostridia; order Clostridiales; family Clostridiaceae; genus CAMJGD01. Next base: position 64,370 of record CAMJGD010000003.1, read on the forward strand.
AGTTATGGAAGGAACTCTTGAAGGACCAAATTACAGCAATTATACTCCAGAAGAGGCTTATCATAAAGTATTAGAACTTATAGACAAAGTAAAAGGCTTTGGAGGAGTTTTCTCTATCTTATGGCACAATATGTCTTTTGATGAGCTTACCAAATGGAAATATTGGATAAAGGTTTATGAAGATATTATGAAACATTTAGGAAAAGAAAATTGTTTAGGTATAACAGGAAGAGACATAATAAAAATAGTTGAAAAAATATAAAATGCTATCAAAAGTGAAGGTGTAATGTATGAAAAAAATTATTTATATAACTTTTGTGGATTTTGATAACAGATCCAGCGGTTCCTCTTTAAGACCTGCAAAGATGTATGAGGCTTTTTTAGAGAGAGGCTATGAAGTAGAACTTTTAACTGGACTTGAAAATAGAAGAGGAGAAAGATGGAGAAATGTACTTAGCTTTATGAAGAGGATAAAGCATAAAGACTATGACTTTTGTTATGTAGAACCGCCAAGTGGTCCTATGATGAATCTTTGTGATCACTTGCTTCTTCGTAAAATAAAAAGAAAGAATATACCCATAGCCCTTTTTTACAGAGATGCTTATTGGAAATTTGCGGATTGGTATCAGCTTAAGGGAATAAAGCGATTTATCATAAATACCATGCATAAATTTGACTGGCACATATTTAAAAAGACTTGTGCTGTAATATTTTATCCTTCTAAAACCATGAGTGAGCTTTTTGAGTTTAAGCATAAGGATACTCTTCCTCCAGGTGGAGAAAATCTTTTAAATCCAAACAGAGACCCATCTAGCAAAGGAAATGTTATATATGTAGGAGGACTTACAGAGTCTTATGGCGGAAAAATACTTATGGAAGCTATGGATATTGTAAATAAGCATAAAGACATAAAATTGCATGTGGTGTGCAGAGAGTCTGAACTTAAATATATAGAAAAGTATAAAGCTGCGGATTGGATTCATATATATCATCTTTCAGGAGATAAGCTTAAAGAAGTTTACGATAAATGCGATTTGGCAGTAATACCTAGAAAAAAGGATTTTTATATGGATTTTGCTATGCCTGTTAAGCTTTTAGAATATATGTCTTATGGTAAACCTCTTGTGGTTACCAACTGTACAGAGGTAGCTAATTTTGTTAACCAAAATCATATTGGAATGGTTTCAGAAGACAATGCAGAAAGTCTTGCAGAAGCCATATTAGAATATTATAAAGATGAAGAAGCCTATGAAACTATAAATAAAAATGTAGAAGATGCTTTACTTAACGGTAATCTTTGGGTTCATAGGGTGGATAAGATAGAAAAAGTATTAAGCCCTTATATAAAGTAAACTAATAAATCTAATTTGGTTGAATTTAGAGGAGGCAAATAACAATGAAAATAATAACAATAGTAGGAGCAAGACCTCAATTTATTAAAGCAGCACCAGTTTCAAAGGTTCTAAGAAGAGAGCATGAAGAAATACTCATACATACAGGGCAGCATTATGATGAAAACATGTCAAAAGTATTTTTTGATGAGCTTAACATACCAAGACCAGACTATAATCTAGAAGTAGGCTCAGGAAGTCATGGAAAGCAGACCGGAGAGATGCTCATAAAACTTGAAGAGATATACATGAAAGAAAAGCCTGATCTTGTTTTAGTATATGGAGATACTAACTCCACTTTAGCAGGAGCATTATGTGCCAGCAAGCTTTTGATACCTGTGGTTCATGTAGAAGCAGGACTTAGAAGCTTTAACATGAATATGCCTGAAGAGCAGAACAGAATACTTACAGATCATCTATCAAAAATATTATTTGTACCTACAGAAACTGCCATAACAAATCTTCAGAAAGAAGGTATAACAAAAGGCGTTTATAATGTAGGAGATGTAATGTACGATGCAGTATTAAACTTTACAGAGATAGCAAAAGAAAAGTCTTCTATATTAAAAGATTTAGATTTAGAAGGCAAAAGATATATATTAACAACTATACACAGAGCAGAAAATACCAATGATATAAATAGATTAAAGAATATAATAGAAGCTTTAAATGAAAGTGGAAAAACTGTAGTACTACCTCTACATCCAAGAACTAAGAAGTATGTAGAAAGCTATGGATTAAGCTTCTCAAAAAATATAAAACTTATAGAACCTGTAGGATATTTAGAGATGCTTTCCCTTGAAAATGGTTCGGAAAAGATAGTTACAGACAGCGGTGGAGTTCAGAAAGAAGCTTTCTTCATGAAAAAACCCTGCATAACCATGAGAGATGAAACAGAATGGGTAGAAACTGTAGAAAATGGATGGAACAGAATAGTAGGAACAGATAAAGCAAAGATATTAGATTGCATAAATAACTTCCTGCCAGAGCAGAAACAAAAGTCTATATTTGGACATGGAAAGGCTGCGGAAAACATATTAGAGGTGTTAGATAACTATGGAACAAAATAAAAAGCTCAAAATATTATTTTTAACTCAATATTGTCCTCCAGAAGTAGGAGCACCACAGAACCGAATATTTGAATTTGCTAAAGGATTAAAGAGATTGGGTCATGAGGTAACCATACTAACAGCCCTTCCAAGCTATCCTAAAGGACAGATATTTGAAGGCTATAGAGATAAAAAACTGGTTATAGAAGAGATGGATGGTATAAGAATAGTTCGAACTAATATATATGCTACTAAAAGTAAAGATTTTATGAAAAGACTTAGAAACTATTTTTCATTCACCCTATCCTCTGTATTCCAAGGAGCAAAGCATATAGAAGACCAGGATGTAGTGATAACAGAATCACCACCATTATTTTTAGGCTGGTCAGGTTACAAAATAGCTAAAAAGAAGCATGCTAAATTTGTATTTAACATTTCAGACCTATGGCCTGAATCTGCAGTTAAATTAGGAGTTTTACATAATAAACTTTTAATAAAAATGTCCACTTGGCTAGAAGAAAAATCTTATAAGAGAGCAGCCCTTGTAACAGGACAGACCAAGGGCATAGTAAACAATATAGTAGAGAGAGGTTTCTCTGAAGACAAAGTAAAGCTCATAACTAATGGAGTAGATACTTCATTATTTTCAAGAAACAATAGAGATGAAAAGTATAGAGAAGAAATAGGTGTAGGTGACAAGTTTGCTGTATGCTACGCAGGCATTCATGGTTTAGCTCAGGGACTTGAGGTAGTGATAAAGGCAGCAGAGCTCTTAAAAGAAGAAAAGGAAATTCAATTCATGTTCTATGGAGATGGTCCAGAAAAGAATATGCTGATGGATATGGTAAAAGAAAAAGGACTTTCCAATGTAACTTTTATGCCAGTGCAGATGAAAAAGGATATGCCTAGGGTAATAGGTTCTATGGATGCTACTGTAGTACCTTTAAAGAAATTAGATCTTTTTAAAGGAGCTCTTCCCTCAAAGATGTTTGAAGCCTTGGCTTCAGAGCTTCCTATAATTCTAGCAGTAGAAGGAGAGGCAGCAAATCTTATAAATGAGGCTAAAGCAGGCATAGTGGTAGAACCTGAAAATGAAAGAGAAATAGCAGAAGCAGTGATGAAACTTTATAAAGACAAAGAGCTTACAAGAGAGCTAGGAAGAAACGGAAGAAAGTATGTAGAGGAAAACTATTCTAGAGAAATAATAGTAAAGAGATTGGAAAGCTATTTGCTTAAAATAATGTAGTTAGTGACAAGTTATAAGTTATGAATTGTTAGGGGTTAAAGTATTTATATGGGGATATAAAAAGTATAAATCAGTTAGACTAATAGATGTTTAACTGATTTTTTCTTTTGCAGACCATATATAAACTGAAAATAAATTTGTAACTAAACACATAAATATATATAATAAGTATAAGTTGCATTATATAAACTAAAAAGGAGAAATATAAGTGAGTAAATTTAGTTTTAAATATTTCTTATTGCAATTGATAAAAAAGTTTGATGAAGATGGAATATTTGCATTAGCTTCTCAATTAGCATACAGCCTTATATTGGCCTTTTTTCCTTTTTTGATATTTCTTATGAATATTATAGGCTTTTTATCTTTAGACAGCAATCAAGTGCTTTTGACTCTTTCAACGCTTCTTCCAGAGAATGCTTATGAGCTTATATTGAGCACAGTGCTCGATGTGATAAATTCCCAGAATGGTAATTTATTGTCCTTCAGTTTAATATTAAGTATATGGAGTGCTTCTATGGGATTTGCAGCGGTTATAAGGGGTCTTAACAAGGCTTATAATGAAAAGGAAAAGAGAGGTATTATAAAGGTAACCATGATATCCATACTCTGTACCTTCGGTTTAACTTTAGCAATAATAATAACTTTGACTGCTTTGGTATTTGGAAATATCATCGGTCATACCATAGCTAGAAATCTTATGAACCCTAGACCATTCTGGTATTTGTGGAATATATTGAGGTATGTGATTATAGTAGTAACCATGATATTCTTATTTGCTGCTCTTTATCACTATACTCCAAGTAAGAGACTTACATGGAATGATGTGCTTCCTGGAGCTGTATTCACTACTGTAGGATGGGTAGTGGCTTCTTTGGGTTTTTCTTTTTATGTAAATAATTTTGCAAATTATTCAAGGTTATATGGAAGTATAGGAGGAGTAATAGTTTTAATGGTTTGGATATTTTTAACATCGCTGATTATACTTATAGGAGGAGAGATAAATGCCATACTCTCTTATAATAAGAAATAAATTGAAATTAAATAATTTTATAAGAAATATTTTGCAAAAGTAACATATAAATACAACAAGTATATCATCATAAAACGACATAAAATATTAAAAAATAGGATTGAAGATTTCCAAAACAGAAATTTTCAGCCTATTTTTTTTATAGTTTAAAAATATGCAAAAAAAAAGTAACATTATAGACATAAATGGAGCAAAATGTTATAATAAAAAAAGTAAAAAATACTTAAAAATTTTTATGATATAGAAAAGTCCGACATTAGATCCACAAAGCATTTCACATAAAATTCTAAATGATAAAGTAATCACATTGTTTGCTAACTAAGACTGTATAAAAGATTAATAATTTAAAATTATTGTAGGAGGGATATTATGCAAAATCTATCTTCTACGAAAGAAGATATATTATTTGATGAAGAAGAAAACCTTTTGACTGCTAGAAAAAGCGAATACAGTAAAACTCTTGCTTATTATGTAATTAAAAGAATAATAGACATATTAGGGAGCCTTTTGGGTCTAATTATACTGAGTCCGGTATTATTGATAACGATTATTGCAATTAAATTAGATTCAAAAGGTCCTGCTGTCTTCTCTCAACAGAGAGTGGGCAAGGATGGCAAGCTTTTTACCATGTATAAGTTTCGCTCTATGATAGTGGATGCAGAAGAGTTATTAGATAAACTAAAGGATAAAAATGAAATGTCAGGTCCTATGTTTAAAATGAAAGAGGACCCTAGAGTAACAAAAGTAGGCAAGTTCATAAGAAAGACAAGCATTGATGAGCTTCCACAGCTTGTAAATGTATTAAAAGGTGACATGTCCTTAGTAGGTCCAAGACCTAATTTACCGAAAGAAGTGGCAGAATATGAACTTTGGATGAAAGATAAGCTTCTTGTAAAACCAGGGCTTACTTGTTACTGGCAGATAATGGGAAGAAATGATATAGACTTTGAGGACTGGATGAAACTAGATGTACAGTATGTAAAAGATAGGAGCACTTGGCTTGATATAAAGCTTATATTTAAGACTGTAGGGGTTTTATTTGGAGATGAACATGCAAGATAAGGGGGATAACATTAATGGATAAACTTAAGATAATAACTATATTTGGTACAAGGCCAGAAGCCATAAAGATGGCTCCTCTTATAAAAGAGTTGGAAAAAAGAGAAGAGATTGAATCTTTAGTTTGTGTAACAGCTCAGCATAGAGATATGTTGGATCAGGTATTAGATTTATTTCATATTAAGCCTGATTATGATTTAAATATTATGAAGAGTAAACAGTCTCTTACAGGAATAACCACTAGAGTGTTAGAAGGTTTAGAAGAAGTATTTCAAAAAGAAAAACCAGAATTAGTTCTAGTTCATGGTGATACTTCAACTACTATGACTGGAGCTCTAGCAGCTTTTTATCAACAGATAAAAATAGGACATGTAGAAGCTGGACTTAGGACTTTTGATAAGTATTTTCCTTTTCCAGAGGAGATGAATAGAAAACTTACTGGAACTATGGCAGACTTACACTTTGCACCTACAAAGGGATCTAAAGATAATTTATTAAGAGAAGGCATAGATGAAAATAAAATATTTGTTACAGGAAACACTGTAATAGATGCTATGAATTACACAGTAAAAGAGGATTATGAATTTACCAATGAAGAATTAAAGCATATAGATTATAAAAATAAGAAGATCATAATGATAACAGCTCATAGGAGAGAAAATTGGGGACAAGGCATAGAAAATGTGTGTAAGTCTATACTTGAGATTACAGAAAAAAATAAAGATGCAGAGGTAGTTTATCTAGTTCACTTAAATCCAATAGTAAAAGATGTAGTATATAAATATCTTGAGGGTAAAGAAAGAATTCATCTTTTACCGCCGCTTGATACGGAGGAAACACATAATTTAATGAATAAATGCTATATGGTTATGACTGATTCTGGTGGACTTCAAGAAGAAGCACCACATTTAGGAAAACCAGTACTTGTACTTAGAGATGTAACAGAAAGACCTGAAGCAGTAGAGGCGGGAACGGTTAAGCTTATAGGTACAGATTATAATAGTATAGTAGCTAATGCAAATGAACTTCTTAATAATAAAGAAGTATATGAAAAAATGAGTAAAGCTGTAAATCCTTATGGTGATGGATTTGCATCTAAAAGGATTGTAGATAGTATATTAAATAAAAAATGCGAAGAATTTAAAATATAGCAGTTAGATTTAGGTAGGAGGCATAAAACTATGGAACAGGAAGTATTAGATATTAAACATAAAGGTATAGAGAAGGAAGAAAATAGTATTGAGTACATAAATTCATTAGATGAAAGTAAGAATTTAGAAGATTACTATAAAAACATATGTATATTTGGACAAGGATTTGTAGGGTTACCTTTAACTTTAAGTTTTGCATTTAGAGGTTGTAATACCCTAGGGGTAGATGTAGATGAGGAACTTGTAGCTAATACTAATAATGGACTTACTCATCACACAGAAAGATTTCAGGATGTGAGTATACAGAAAATATTAAAAATGGAGCTTAACAGTAAAAGGTATAAGGCTACTACAGATGGAGCTTATGCAGTAAGAAACAGCAATGTTATAATAGTTACTGTTGGTATTCCAATAGTAGATGGAAAGTACATAATAAGTTATCTTGAATCTGCCTGCAGGGTGATAGGACAAAATATTAAAAAGAATGATTTGATTATAATAAGAAGTACTGTAATTCCAGGAACTACAGAAGACTTATGTTTGCCTATTTTAGAAAAAGAGTCAGGAATGAAAGCAGGAGAAGATTTTTATCTTGCTTATGCTTCAGAGAGAATAGCAGAAGGAAAAGCCTTTGATGAATTTGCTAATATGTCAACTATTGTGGGAGCTATAAATGAAGAAAGTTTAAATAGAGCAATAAAAGCCCTTTCCATAGTATGTAAAGCGGAGGTTATACCAGCTAGCTGCATAAAGGCAGTGGAAACTTCAAAGGTATTTGAAAATGTTCAAAGAGATGTAAATATTGCTATGTCTCAAGAATTTGCTAGATTTACAGAAGCACTAGGAATAGATATATTTGAAGTGGTAAAGCTCGCAAATACCCATAAAAGAGTAAATTTACTAACACCAGGGCCAGGAGTTGGAGGATATTGCATACCAAATGCTTATCACTACATAGAGCCAAAAGCAAAAGAAATGAGTGTAAGCATGGACATATTAAAACTTGCAAGAGAAAAAAATGCAAATATGCCTAAATTCATTGTAGATAAAGTAGAAGATCTATTAAACTCAGAAGGAAAAGAACTTAAGGGCAGTAAAATAGCAGTGCTGGGGATTGCTATGAAGGATTATTCTAATGATGACAGAATAAGTCCGCCGGTAGATATATGCAATCTGCTAATAGAAAGAGGTGCTGAGGTGGCTGCTTTTGATCCAGTAGTACCTACAAAATATGACTTTAAAGTAGATACTCAAGATGAAGCACTAAAGGATTCAGAGGTGGTACTTGTACTTACAAAACAATATAATATTGAGCTTGATGATTTTGAACATATGAGTAAGCTTTTAAAAGATAAAGCAATATGCATAGATACAAAGGCAGTTGTTAACGGAGCAGAAGCTAAAAAATATGGAATAAAAGTTTGGAGAATATAAGTAAAAAGTAGGTAAAGATTATGGAAAATAGAATTAAATTATTAGGTACTTATGTTGATCCACTTACAATGGAAGAAACAATTTCCGAAGTAAAAAGAATTATAAGAAATAAGAAACCTGTACAGCATGTGGTCATAAATGCATCAAAAGTTAATTTAATGCAACACGATAAAAAATTAAGAGATATAATAAATAGTTGTCCTCTTATAAATGCTGATGGACAAAGTATATTGTGGGCAGCAAAAAAACTAGGATATTCAATACCTGAAAGAGTTACAGGTATTGATTTATTTCAACAGTTAATTGAAGTTTCGGTGAAAGAAGGATACAGTGTATACTTCTTTGGTGCCAAAGAGGAAACTGTCAAAAAAATAGTTAGTATATATAAAAATGAGTATCCTAAACTAAAAATTGTAGGATATAGAAATGGTTATTTTAACAAAGAGGATAGTAAAACAATAGCAGAAGACATAAAAAACAGTAAAGCTGATATATTATTTGTTGCATTTTCAAGTCCCAAAAAAGAATATTGGATAAATGAATACTTGGATTTTATGGGAGTACCTTTTTGCATGGGAGTAGGAGGAAGTTTTGATGTGATTTCAGGTGTTACCAAAAGGGCACCTAAATGGATGCAAAATTGTGGCTTGGAATGGTTTTATAGGTTTGTACAAGAACCACACAGAATGTGGAAAAGATATATTTTAGGAAACTTTAGCTTCATTAATCTAGTTATAAAGGAAAATAAAGTTAGAAAAAGAAAGTAATATTATTTATATAAGAAATTTAAAGTATGTTCTGTATAATTTATAACAATTAATTAAGCTAAATGAAATAGGTGAAAATATGAATGTTTTACATATAACTTATGATTATCCTGACAGTATTAATGCTAATAAGACTAATGCTGTGAAAAATTTAATCGATATTAGTGAGGAAGCAAATAATAATAATTTTTATATTAGTTTGAATAGGGTAACTAATCCTAAAAACAAAATAATTAGAGTTCAAGATCAATATATAGAGATGACAACATTTGGTTTACCTAGAGGCTTATTTTTTAGATATACATTAAGTAATTCAATAAATAGAGTTATTTCAACGAATTTAGATTTCAATAATTTTGATATAATTCATGCACATAAGCTAACTTTTGAAGGAGTAATAGCATATTATTTATTTAATAAATATAATAAACCATATGTGGTTTCAGTAAGACAAAGTGATTTTAAGGTACTAAAATATAAACCTAGCTTAAGGAATAAATATAAAAACATTTTAATTAATTCATCTAAGATATTTATAATATCTCCATGGATGAGAAATGAATTAATGAAAGTTTATAGAAATGATTTTAAGGGATTATCTAAAAAAATAGTATTACTTCCTAATTATGTTGAATATAAAAAATATTATTATGAAGAAAAAAATAATGATATTTTTTTAATGGTTTTAAATATGAAAAAGAGAAATATTAAAATAAAAAATGTTGAAAATGTTTTAAGAGCAATAAAAAACCTAAGAAATAAAGGGTGTGTTATTAAGCTTGATATAATAGGTGACGGAGATGCAAAAAAAGTTATTGAAGCTATGATAATTAAATATAAGTTGGCTAATCAAATTAAACTTGTAGGAGCTAAAAATCATAGTGAAATAATTGAAATAATGAAAAAATATAAATGCTTTATTTTATGTAGTTATCCTGAAACTTTTGGTATGGTATATATAGAGGCGTTAATTTCTGGAATACCTATAATTTATAGTAAAAATACTGGAATATATGGTTATTTTAATGATAAGGATATAGGAATTAGTGTTAATCACAAAAATATTTATGAAATAGAAGAAGCTATATTAACTATATGTAGGAAATATGAGTATTATAAAAATAATGTTTTTCTTTTACAATGTGAAGATTTTGCTAGAAAATTTAGTAAAAAATGTATAAGCCAATTATACACAGATATTAAATAATGAAATAATGAAATAATGATAACTTATTTATAGAAAATTTTAAAATGTATTTTAGGAAGGGTAATAAGATGGGTAAAGTAGTAGCATTTGTACTTATAGGAGAGATTAAATTTGATGGAAGAGTTCAAAAAGAAATTAGGTCTTTACAAACATTAGGATATAAAATAGTATTGATAGTATCCAGCTTCATAAATGATAGCAAGGAAAACTATGATTTTGAAATATATAACTGTAATTATAAAACTATAAAGGGTAAACCGTATAAAAATTTATATAGTAGATTTGCGTTTTGTAAAGAGGCATTTGAGCATTTAAAAATAATAAGTCCAGAAATAGTCCATTGTAATGATTTAAATACATTATATTCAGGATATCTTTATAAAAAATTTAAAAAGGATGTTAAAATTATATATGATGCTCATGAACTTTTCCCAGAATCTCAAAGTAGTTTTATAAGAAGGCTTTTTTGGAATATGGTAGAAAAAAGGTTAATTAAGTATTCTGATGAAGTAATATCTCCAGAGATAAACAGAGCAAAATATATGAAAAACAAATATAAATTAAAGAAGGTTCATGTAATTGAAAATTTTCCTGAAGAAGTTCAATTAAGTAATATAAATTATATCGAACTTCAAGAAAAAGGAACAATAAATAAGCATAAATGTTTATATTTAGGAATGATTTCACCCAAGAGAGAAATAGATAAATTAATTTTATCTATGAAGTATACGAATAAAGATGTATGCTTAGTTTTAATAGGAAAGGTTAGTGACAACCAATATAAAAGAAGTTTACTACAAATTATAGAAAAAAATAATTTGCAGGATAAGGTTTTTTTTATACCACCGGTTGAAAATAAAATGGTAATACACTATATTAATTCTTCAGATATTGGTCTGATATTTTATAAAAATAATAATTTAAATAATTATTATTGTGCCAGCAATAAACTATATGAATTTATTAACTGTAACAAGAAAGTTATAACAAATAATTATCCTGGATTAATTAGTGTTGTAGAAGAAAATGATCTAGGATTATGTTTAAAAAGTGTAAACGAAATTAGTATTTCTGAAGCTATTAATAGTTTATTAAAATTAGATTGTTATAATAAAATTTATGATAATAGAGTAAAGTATTTATGGAATTTTCAAGAAAAAAGATTTCTTGAAATATATATTTAATTTGAAAGAGTTGGTTATATGACTAAATTGCATAAGAGTATTATTTTTATGTTATACATTTTCACAATAGTATTAATATTTATGTTTAAAATAAGTAGATATGATTTTACTTTATATGTTGCAACTATATTTAGTATTATATATTTGTTTTATTATTATATTAATTGTTTGACTGAAAATAGAAAAGTTAATATGGATTATGATGTTTTTGATAAAATTCTATTTATACTAGTGGCAATATATGTTATTATGTCGATACTAACAGTAGCTCTAAATAATAAATCAGAAATAGTTTACAATATAGTTAGAGTAGAAGTGTTATTTGTTTTTGTAATTTTAATAAAAGATTTTTATAGAAATCTAGAAGATTTGGCTGAAATAAAAAATTATATAGCGATTATGTTTATATTTTGTGCGGTTATATCTTTAGTTTTATACTTCAAAGGATATTCACAGGTGTTTTTTTCAGTTAAATCTATAGTTAAATTAATACCTAATAATCAATTTGTTTCCCTATTTGGAGAAAAAAGATTACATTGGACACTTACGCATAAGTCACGATTTGCTGTTTTTTGTATTACTGGATTAACTTTTCTTTTAACTAATAATAGATTTAAAAAAAGGACTAAAGTTATTTTTTCACCTGTATTTATATTATGTGTCTATCTAAGTAACTCTAAAGTAGGATTACTTATGACTATACTTTTTGTTGCTTATTATTTTAAACAAAAATTGAACAAAAAAGTCTTTATTGTAAGATTTTTTTTAGTAATAATTGTAGCTTTTATTTTTACAGCAACAACATATTTTTATTATAAAGATTTATCTAATAATAGAAACATTTCTACATTTGGATCAAGAAAATATATATGGACTGCAGGTATGGAATTTATAAAGCAGAACCCTAATGGAATTGGAAAAGCAGATGATGACTTTAGTCTTGATGTTGGATTTGAGGTAACAAATTTGCATAATATATTTTTAAATGAATGTCTTGAAAGAGGAACAACTTCAGGAATACTGTACTTAATAATTTGGATTATTATAGCAATTCGTTTTCTGAAATATAACAACAAAATATATTTTTCCTATGTGATTGCAATATTAGGTATATCTATGTTTGATAATACTATCTCAAGTGAACTTAGTTATATATTTTGGTTTTGTTTACCTATTTTTTATTTGGATTGCAAAAAGTTAAAAGCTGTTGAAGATTGAGGAGAGAATTATGCTTAAAGATATAATTAAAAAAAGTTATATAATTCAAAAACCTATAAGATATATATACTCAAGTATTCCAGATTATATTAGATATGGAAGCACTTTTAGAGAAACATATAATTTTTTAAAGCAATCTGAAAAATGGGATGAAAAAAAACTTAAGGAATATCAACTTAAAGAATTACAAAAATTAATATATCATTCGTACGAAACGGTTCCGTATTATAACAAATTGTTTAATGAAGTAAGGATTAAACCTAAGGATATTCAAGATTTTAATGATATAAAGAAGATACCATATCTTACTAAAGAAATAATTAGAAATAATTTAGAAGATTTAATATCTAATAAGTATGATAAAAATAAACTTAAATATGTTACCACTGGTGGTTCTACTGGAGTACCGATGGGTTTTTATGTAGATAAATTGTATGATAAACCTAGGGAATGGGCGTTTATAACAAGCATGTGGAGTAGGATAGGATATGACGTAAATAAAGTAAATAGAAACGTAATATTAAGAGGCAATATACCATATAAGGGTGTATATGAATATAAGAATAGAGATTTAATATTATCATCATTTAAACTAACAGAAGAAAATATGCATGTGTATATAGACTTAATGGAAAAATTTAATCCAGACTTTATAAGGGCATATCCATCAGCAATACATATGTTATGCAAATATATACTTAATAATAATATAAAACCTAAAATGAAAAACCTTAAAGCTATAATATGTGCATCAGAAAATTTATATAATTTTCAAAGAAAAGAAATTGAAGAGGCTTTTGGAGTAAGAGTATATAGTTTTTATGGACATTCAGAACATGCATGCATAGGTGGTGAATGTGAGAATACTGGTTTATATCATTTGCAAAGTGAATATGGATACTCAGAGATAATAAATGAAACCGGGCAAGATGCAGTTGAAGAAGATGAAATAGGAGAATTAGTTGCTACAGGATTTGGAAATTATGCTATGCCATTTATTAGATATAGAACAAATGATATGGTGGTCAATACAAATAAAATATGTAACTGTGGGAGACATTATAAGGTTATTAAAAAAGTAGAAGGCAGACAGCAAGAATACTTTTTAGATAAAAATGGTGAGAAAGTTATTTTTACGTGGGCAGATTATCCGTTGTGGGAATATAAGGATATGATATGGGCTTACCAATACATTCAAAATGAACCAGGACAAGTGATTTTAAACATAGAATTAAAAAAAGGAGTGGAAATAAATAGCAAAGACTTTAAGAATATAAAAAAGATATTTTTAGATTATTATACTGATTTTGATATAGAAATTTTACTTGTAAAAAGTATACAAAGAACTAAAAGAGGAAAGTTTAAGTACTTGGTACAAAATTTAAATATATAGACAGTTATATTCAGTAGTATGTTAAATATTATAGGATATTAATAGGGATTTTGGTAAATTGCATTAAGGATAATAAGTAAAAAAAGATAGGCAGTGACTTGCATGAAAATAATACTTATAGGAACATATCCACCCCCTTATGGTGGAATATCTGTTCACATCAAAAGAATGAAAATGTATTTAGAAAATAAGGATGTTTCTGTTACTGTATTTAGCAAATCTAAGAAATTTAATGATATATCTGAAAATATTTTATTAATAAAAAGCTATAAAAGCTTTATATTTAGGATACCATATTTAAAAGCAGATGTTTTGCATTTTCATTCTACAGATATAAAACTAAGAGTTCTAATGGGATTTTATAAGATATTTAATAAGAAAATTATTTTAACAGTACATGGAGAAAGTTTGAATGACCAGCTAGATACATCAAGTTTTTTTATAAAACATTTACTACTTTTTAGTTTAAAAAGGTTAGACAAGATAATTTGTGTAAATCCTAAATTGGTTAATAAACTTATTGATTATGGATTTAATAAGGACAAGTTAATATATATTCCAGCATATAATAATCCAATCGAAAATATATTCGACACAGAAAAAATAAGTAAGGAAGTTTGGACATTTATTGATTCAGCGGAATTTTTAGTTAGTGCTAATGGAGCAATTAGTTTTAATAATAATGAAGATTTATATGGAATTGACTTATTGATAGAATTAATAAGAAAACTTAAAACTTGTAGAAAAGATGTAAAGTTAATAATTGCACTGTTAGGAGCTGAAAATCAGAATGAAACAGAAAAAAAGTACTACAATGAGTTGAAACATATAATTAATAAATTGGATTTGCAAAAGGATATTTTTATATATGAGGTTAAGGATACAGAATTCTATCCTATACTTAAGAAAAGTAAGTTATTTATTAGACCAACCAATACTGATGGTGATGCAATATCTGTTAGAGAAGCATTATATTATAAGGTTCCATCAATAGCTAGTGATGTAGTTCAAAGACCAGAAGGAACAGTTTTATTTAAAACAAGAGATATAGATGATTTATATAATAAAACCATAGAAGTAATTGAAAATTATGATTTTTATAAGGATAAGTTAAACGATGTAGTTGTTGAGGATAATGCTGAAAGAATATTTGATATTTATAAAGAGATTACGAATTGATAAAATATGTGTTTAAAGTAGGTGTATCTATGCCAGAAAAAAAATCATTTGCTAAAATTGGTGCTATTTATGCAATCGGTCAAGTTTTAGGGAAGGCAATTTCATTTTTTTTGCTTCCTATATATACAGGGCAATTAGGCTCAAGTGGATATGGTCAGCTTGCTTTAGCAGATACAGTTTTAGATTTTGTAGGAGCTTTTGTAATTTGTGGAATATATTCAGGCTATTATAGATTTTATAGAGAATATGATGAAAAGCAGAGAAGAACATTGAAAAATACTGCAATTAATTTTGCACTAATATTAGCTGCTTTTAATATATTACTTGTTATTTTAATTGGAAAGCCAATATCAGAAATTATTTTTAAATTTGATAATTCCTATGAGATTTTAATTTTAGTTGTTATAAGGAGTATAATAGTTCAATTCGTTACATTATTTATGTGTGATTATACATTGAACTATCAAGCCATTATTTCAGTTACAACTAATTTGGTAAATCTTGTATTGAATTTAGCGCTCTCTATTTTTTTTGTTGTATCTAGAAAACAAGGAATTGTTGGGGTTTATAAAGGATACATATATAGTAATGCAGTAATACTAATATATTTAGTAATAATCAATTATAAATCATACAAGCTCGAATTGGATACAAAAATGTTAAAAAATATGCTTAAATTTAGCAGTGGTTTAATTCCAGGAAATATTGGAAGCACAATTTTAACACTTTCAGACAGATATTTTTTAGCGGGATATAAAAGTTATTCTGAAACGGGAATTTATTCAATGGGATACAAATTTGGAATGCTTATTGATCCATTATTTATATCGCCTTTCAAATCAGTTTTCACTCCATATAAATTTGAAATATGGAAAGATGATGATGCTGAAGAAAAATTTAATAATATGTTTGATAAATATCACTTTATAGGATTATTTATTTTACTTGGCATTTCTATTTATAGCAAGATTGTTATTACAATTTTTACAACAAAAGAATTTATAAGTTCATATAAGATTGTTCCATTAATTTTGTTTTCTTATTTTTTATATGGGAAAGCTGATTTTTTTAATTTGGGAATTCAAATAAAAAATAAAACGTATATTGATAGTTTTATTATGTTTTTAGGTGGTGCAAGCAATATATTATTAAATGCTTTACTTATTCCTAAATATGGTATGTATGGGGCTACATTTGCCACTGTTTTATCATATATAATTATGAATTTTGCTTATTTAAAAATTGCTATGCCTATGTATCATGTAAAGTATAATTTTAAAAAGGTTTTATATTTTTACTCAATAACATTGTTTTTGTATATTATTTATTATTATATTTCTATAAAAAATATAAACCTATTTTTAGAATGTATTATAGGTTTTATTTTATTAATTCTATATATAGTTTTGTGTTTGTTATTTAGACTTATTGATAAAGAAACACTTAAAAGTTATTATAATAAATTTATAAAAAAGATTAATATGAAATTCAATATATAAATGCATAAAGGAAGGATAAAATGCAAACAAAAATAGTTACTACAATCGAAGAATTTTATAAATTAAAAGATGATTGGAAAAGACTTCAAGAGCAAGATACAGAGGCTGCTTACTATAGTACATTTGAGTATAACTGGACATGGTGGAATGTTTATCATGAGGATAATGATAAAAAATTATTTATAATTTGTATATATGAAAATAAGATTCCCATTTGTATAGCTCCATTTATGATTATTAACAAACAAAAAGCATTTTTATCATGGAGTATATTAAAGTTTCTTAGTACAGGTGACTATTTGAATATAATTATAAATAAAGGTTATAAAAATGTTAATGCATGTATAAAAGAAGTTTTTAAAACTTTAGATAGCTATAAATCAAGTTTTGATAGAATACAATTAACACATATTAGAAGTGAATCAGAACTTGCAGGTTATATTTTGAAAAGTGATAGATATAATAGACATTTTCAATATTTGATTGAATGTCCAGTGTTTTATCCAAGTAAATTTATTAGTTTTGATGAATATATAAAAACTAGATTTAAGCCAAGTGAAATAAAGTATTATGTAAAGAAATTACAAAATAACATTGGATATCAATTTAAAGTTATTAATAATAAATATGACTATAATATCTTTGATAAAATAGAAGAACTTCATAAATATGAGAAGAACTACCTAGTAAATAATAAAAAAAGAAATGAAAGAAGAAGCTTATTTGATGATGATAAAAGAAATTTATTTATAAAAAAATTGTATAGTAATAATGAAAATGTTATTACTTTTGTATTACAAGATAATGAAGAAAATATATTAATATATTATTCATGCTATTTACATAATAATGTTTTATTTTTTTGGAATACAGCATATAATCCTCAATATGAAAAGTATGACTTAGCAAAAGTTTTAAATTATGAGGTATTTAAATATATTTTTGATAATAATCTTTCTTATGCTTTTGATTATGGTGCAGGTAGGTATCCGTGGAAATTTAGATGGACTAATGATTTTATATTTGATTATCAGCTTGATATGTGGAATGAAAGAACTAAAAAAGGTAAAATGTTAAAAAAACTTTATGATGTAAATAATAAATTTAAATAGATATAAGTAGGGTGAAATAAATGAGTATCACAGTATGTAAATGGTATAATGATGCTGTAGTTCCTGTTTTATTTTTTATTGATGATTTAGCTAATGTTTGGGTAGATACTAATGGTAATGGGAAAATTGATTTAGGAGAAGATTGGGGCTATGGGAAGGATGGAGAAAATTCATCCTTTAGATTTTTAAATGAAGCTATTTTGAAAGATTTTCCTAAGGTTAAGACAACTTTTTTTGTTCCCGTTGGGGTTAGGGTTGGAATGATTGAAAATCCCCAAATTAAATCAGTATCAAAAATGATAAATTGTGATGAAAAGACAAAAGCTTTCTTTAAAAACATAAATGATAATCCTAAGTATGAAATAGCCTATCATGGTACAACTCATGGAAAAGTAGGAAAAACAAGAAATGATTTCAAACAGGAGTGGGAACTTTTCAAAAATTTAGATGAAGCAATTGAAACTATAAATATAGGGAAAGAAGTTTATAAAGAAGTTTTTGGCTATTATCCTAAGGGCGGAAAGTATTGTGGATATGAAACTAATGAGTTTAGTGATGAAAGCATAGATAAAACAGGGTTTATTTGGTGGTGTAGATTTTACAATAAAGGGTTAATTGATGATAAAGATTGCGATATAGGTGGAAGTGATTTAAATCCATTAACCAATTTGGATATTAAAGCATTTGGTAATAGAGGAGTTGTTGATATTCCATCTACATTAAATGGCGGGTTATTAACGGGAGTATTTAATGCAAATAAGAAGACATTAAAGGGAATGGCTAAATTTATATTAAAAAAATATTTAATAAAGAAAAAGATAAGTGAAATTGATTTTTTATTAAAAAATAGTCTTGTAATTAGTATACAAGAGCATATTTCACCAGCACGAGACGATGGAAGAATACAAACACCAAATATACTTAATGATAGAGAAAGTTTGAAATATATATTTAATTATTTAAAAGATAAAAATGTTTGGTATTGTACAGGAACAGAGCTTGCTGAGTACTGTTTAACAAGAAATGAAATAAGTATAAAACCAATCAATGAAAATGAATTTGAAATTTTAAATGCTAAAAAATTAGAAGGAAAGATAATTTCAATTAGAACCGCTGAAAAATATAATGAATTAAAAACTCCTAAAGGGAAAATAATTTATAAGGAAAATAGATGTTTTACATTTAATATTGCTGAAGGTAAATTTCGATTTCAATAGATATTAGAAGTCTTATAGATTTCAGTGTATTTTTTTAATAATAGCCTTATAGAATAAAATCTGTATATAAATTACTAATTAATTAGAAGGTGTTTTTATGGGTTATAATACGTTTAAATATAAGTTCCGCAACCTATTAAAACTGCCTCTCTCAGAGGCAATTGGAAAAATTAATAATAAAATCAGCAGAAAAGTCAAGGATAAGATAAATGAAAAAAAAGATTTAAAAAGGCATACTCACATTGAAAGTAGTCTTAGGATATCTAATAGTTTTATTGATTCTAAACTAATTGATGTTTCTAAAGTTGATTTAAAAGCAGCAACATATCTTTTAGATATGTATTTAAATCATTATTTTGATTTGCTCGGAAGTGGATTTGTAAAGATAGATTATAACTTAGAGCCTTTTGGTATCGAAGGTATAAAGTATGACATGTCGCCTAAGATTACTGAGTTTGATTGTGGAGGAGAATGGCTGTCTAATATTTTACTTAAACCTCATATTAATTATTCTAAAAAACTTTGGAATCAGATTGATAGTGGTTATGACCCTATAGATTGGCAGATTGACTTTAAAAGTGGTTATAGGTTTGATCAAAAGAAGTGGCATAAAAATCAGCCTATAGGAAAGCACCGAGGAGTAGATATTAAGGTTCCATGGGAGCTTATGAGGATGCAGCATTTATTACAGCTTTCTGTTTTTGCAATAAAATTTGAAAATAGAAGAGATGAGATTATTAAGGAATTTAAAAATCAGGTATTAGATTTTTTGGCTGCAAATCCTTTAAGGATGGGAGCTAATTGGACATGCACTATGGATGTAGCGATTAGAATTTCTAATATACTTCTTTCCTATGATATTTTAAGACAGTTGGATGATTCAGATATTCTTGATGATAACTTTCATAGAATATTAAGTAGTGCAGCCTATGAACATGGTAAATTTATTATCAATAATTTAGAGTGGTCTAAAACAGGGGTAATAGGTAATCATTATCTTTCAGATGTTGCAGGATTGCTTTTTGTATCAGCTTATCTAAATGATAGTGAAGAAACTAATGCATGGCTGGCTTTTGCTGTACAAGAAATTATTGATTGTTTTAATCATCAGTTTTATGAAGATGGTACTAACTTTGAAGCTTCTACCTCATATCATAGGCTGTCAGGAGAACTTATGGTTTATAGCACAGCCCTTATATATGGAATAATAAAAGGATCTAAGAAAAAAGCTTTAGAAAATTATGATTATACGCTTATAAAAAGGTTAAGACCTTTAAATAAGCAATTATATAATTTGGAAACGGAAGAGTTTTTCCCAAAGTGGTATTTAGAAAGAATAAGTAAAATTTCTGATTTTACTGAGGTAATAACAAAAGGGAATGGAAATATTGTTCAAATAGGTGATAATGATAGCGGAAGGTTTATTAAATTAACACCTTGTGGAGAGTTTATTACTTTAAAAGAAGCTAAAGATAAGTATTTGAATTTAATAAATTATAACTATGGCTTAGAAGATGAATTTTATTGGGATGAGAATTTATTAAATCATGATTCTTTTATTTCTGCTGCTAAAGGATTAATAAATACAAATAATCATGATAAAAAATATAGTTTAGAAAAGTCATTTGTTGAATCTTTGAGTAAAGCATATAAGATCAAGGTTAATAAATATGATAATCTTGAAACTATTAACATGGAAAAGTATTTTTGTAAGAAGTTAGCTTATAATCAAGAAACAATAATTTCATTTTTGAATTATGGACTAAAGGATATAGCATTAGAAAAGTTAAAGGTTTATCATTATGAAAATTTTGGACTTACAATTATTAAATCGGATGAATTCTTTTTATCATTTATGACTGGAGGTATAGGTCAAGATGGAAATGGAGGTCATGCCCATAATGATAAATTATCTTTTGAACTTAATGTACATGGATATGATTTATTTTTAGATGCAGGTACATATTTATATACACCAATTGTAGAGAGAAGAAATCAATTTAGAAGTGTTATATCTCATAATGCGCCTATAGTTGAGGGAGAGGAACAAGGAAGTTTTACAACAGCTTTTTCACTAAAAAGTGATGTGAGATGTGAAATTATAAATCTTAATAATACTAAAATCAAGGCTTATATGGTTTACAAAGACACTGAAATGATAAGGGAAATAAGTATTTATGTGGATAAAATAATTATTAATGATTACTGTAATAAAAAGTTTAAAGTTAATTTTAATAAAAATTATTCAAATGGATATGGGAAACTTTTAAAAAATAATTAGCTTTTAAAGTTAAATTTGGAGCTATTGCAGAATATAAATGGAGTAAAAACTGGCAGTGGAGGGCTTTATGAAGAAACTAAGTATATTTTTAGTTATATTATGTATGGGTTTTATATTTTATAATTCTTCCAACACAGGACTAGAATCTAATGTAAAAAGCTATGAGATACTTAATAAGTTGAAAAGTGAAAAGCATGTTATTGAAAATAGAACTGCTGTAAATCCTGTTAAAGGAACTGAAAATGAAAAGATCCCTTCAAGCAAAAGGGATCAGAAAATAAATTTAATTATCAGAAAAAATGCTCATGCTTTTGAGTTTATGATTTTAGCCATTTTGGTAGCAGCTGTGCTTTCCAGTTTTAATTTAACAGGTAAGAATGCTTTAGTCTACATAATGTTTATATGCCTATTTTCTGCTGTTATGGATGAATTTCATCAAATATTTGTTCCAGGAAGGACTTCATCTGTTATAGATGTGCTCATTGATTTTGTAGGAAGCCTAATTGGAATAGCGATTTTTACATGCATTGATAAACTTTTAAAAAGCAGAAAAATGCATACTTTAAAATATAAAGATAAATAGAAAGATTTTTTTAGAAGTAAGGGGTAAATAGTTGATAGCATTGCAACTATTTACCCCTTATAGCCGTATTATAAAATAGTATTTACTTTAGGATAAAATGGTTTAGGAGGAACACAAGATGAAAAGGTTATCAAAATTTGTAAAAAGCCATAAAAAGATTGTATTAATATGTACAGTATGTTTAGGTATTATAGTTACTACAGTGAGTATAGGCTATAATAATAAAATTAAAACTACCTACCATAATAAAAGAATTCTTTCCGAGAATAAAAATATATCTGAAAGTCCAAAAGATGAAGATAAAGCTAAAGATATAGAGCTTTTAGAAGAGAAAATCCATGATAAAACTAAAGCAGAAGCCAAATTTGTAGAAAAAAAGTTTACTGGAAGAACTAATGAAATAGTGGAGCTTAAAGAAGTTCCATCTAACACATCATCGGTAATAAATAAATTAGATAAGCATACTATTGTTGAAGTCCTAGGAGTCCAACAAGACTGGTATAAAGTAAAATTTAAGGCTAAAGAAGGATGGATAAATTCTCAATATTTAGCTGAATATACGGAGAAAGACAAGAAGAAAGATGAAAATGAAAAGTTGAAAAAAGATAATAAAAAAGATGAGAATAAAAAGTCTAGTAAAAGTAAAGATATAGATAAAGATAAAGGGAAAAAAACTGTCAGTAAGCAAAAACCAGTTAATAAAAATAATAAGAATCAAGAGAATCAATTAACTAATGTTTCTAATAGCAAATCAAATAATAAAAGTAATACAAATAAGAATACCAAATACAAGCAAGGATTTAAAAGTTCTGCTTTTGCAAATAGTAGTCAAGTTATACTAGTTACAACGGATAATATGAATACAAGTTATTGTAATATAAAACTTTATGAAAAAAGCGGAAAGGATTGGAATATAAAAAGTAATTTTAGTGGAAGAGTTGGTATTAATGGACTAGCTTACATGAAAGATAGAAAGCAGTCCAGCAACAAAACTCCTGCAGGAATCATGAACATAATCAGTGCTTTTGGTACTGAAAATAATCCAGGTACAAAATATAGTTATACAAAAGTTACAAATGATATGTATTGGGATTTAAACAGTGGAAGCAGTACATATAACAGATTGATACATAACAATCCAGGTGGGGATTTTGAGCATCTTGCAAGTTATCCTGTTCAATATAAATATGCTTTAGTTACAGACTACAATTATTGTAAAACCCATAATAAAGGAGGGGCAATATTTCTGCATGTATCTGCTAGTGGTGGAACAGGAGGCTGCATATCTATGTCTGAATCTAATATGAAGGATTTAATGATTTGGATAGATCCAGATAAGAATCCTAGGCTGCTTGTAACTCCAAATAATGATTTAGATAAATACTGGTATTAAAATATTTTATCTAATCTAAGTATATTATGTATTATATATGTAGGTAGTTCATAACAAATATAAAGATTTGAAAATGAGAAAAGCGCATAATTAACTTTAAATAAGCTATTATTGACAATAGTTTATGTAAATACTATACTTAATTTGGCACTATTATAACAAAGGAGAATTTACTAATGAATTTAATAGACAAAATAGAAGCTTATTCTAGTAATGAAAATAATGTAGCACAGATATATAGGGAAAAGAAATTTACATATAAAGATTTAAAAGAAAAGTCAGATGCTTTAGCTTATTATTTAATAGAGTTAATGGGAGCAGATAAGTCGCCAATTATAATATATGGTCATAAACAAGAGGAAATGTTAATTTCCTTTTTTGCATGCACAAAATCAGGACATGCTTATGTACCATTAGATATAACATTTCCTTCTAGTAGAGTTATGGATATAGTAAAAGATACTGGTTCTAAGATTTTAATAAAAGTTTCAGAATTAGATGGAGACTTTGGACAAGATGTTACAGTTATTGAATTAAAGGATCTTCAAGAAATATTTAAAAATAATGTTGGTAAAAAACCAGATAAAGAATTTTTTGTACAGGATGATGATAATTATTATATTCTATTTACCTCTGGAAGCACAGGAAAACCTAAGGGCGTGCAGATAACTAAAAAGTGCGTTGAGAGTTTTGTAAATTGTTTTTATGATGAATGTTCTATTTCAAAAGATAAGAATATAATACTTAATCAAGTGTCATATTCCTTTGATGTTTCTGTTATAAGTATATATATTGGACTTATGATGGGAAAGACCCTTTATGTTATTGATAAAGAAATGGCAACCAATTATGCTGACCTTTTCAAATACCTAAATAAATCTGACATAGCCTTGTGGATATCCACTCCATCATTTATTGAAATTTGCTTATTTGATGATAGCTTTAATTCAAAATTAATGCCTAAACTTGAGAAATTTATTTTTGCAGGTGAGGTACTTACTAAAAAATTGGTTTCAGAATTAAATGTTAGGTTTGAAGGGAGTAAGATAATAAATGGATATGGACCTACAGAGGCTACAGTTTTAATAACTGCAGCGGAAATTACTCCTAGCATGCTGGAATCTAAAAATCCACTACCCATAGGATATCCATTATCTAATGGAAAACATCTTATACTAGATAAGGATGAAAATTCAGTTAAAGTTGGTGAAAAAGGGGAACTTGTATTTATAGGGGATAATGTAAGTCCAGGTTATTTTAATAATAAGGAGTTAACAGAAAAAGCTTTTTTTGATTACGCTATTGATAGTGAAGGTAAAAGAGGTTATAGAACTGGTGACTTAGTTTATGAAGATGAGAATGGTTTAATATATTTTTGCGGAAGAAAAGACCTGCAAGTAAAATTAAATGGATATAGAATAGAGATTGAAGATATAGAAAATAACATTAGAAATTTAAGTTATATATTAAATGCGGTAGTTTTACCGGTTTATAAAGAAGAAAAATTATCTCATTTGGCAGCCTTTGTTGTTTTAAAGGAAAGATTTGAAGTTAAAGAATTTAAAATAGTTAAAAGAATAAAAGAAGACCTTGGAGAATTAATTCAGTCCTATATGATTCCAAGAACAATAAAAATAAAAGATAAATTTCCTATGAATACTAATGGGAAAATAGACAGAAAGCTATTGATGGAGGAACTTAATTAATATGAGTCAGTATGTAGATTCATTTTATTTCTATATTATGATATTAACCTTAATACCTGCAATGGTTTTAGGGTATACGGAGAAAAAGATAAAATATTATGGACTGATGGCTTCAGTATTTATGACTTTTATGATAGTTGGAGAAAATAAACTTCAAAGAATATGTTTAATATTATTTTATATCGGACAATTAGTTCTTGTTAAAATGTATTTGTATTTAAGGAAAAAATATGAGTCTAAATGGCTTATGAGGATATTTGTTTTATTATCTATATCACCACTTTTTATAGTAAAGATATCACCTTATTTCACTACTAGAAGTATTGGATTTATAGGAATATCTTATATAACCTTTAGGGTGATACAAATAATAGTTGATTGTTTTGATGGACTGATAGAAGAAATTAGTATAGTTGATTTCACTTATTTTATATTGTTTTTTCCATCATTGAGTTCAGGCCCAATTGATAGATATCAGAAGTTTAAAAAAGATATAGATTCAGTGATATCAAAGGAAGATTATGCTAAAGATTATTTATTTCAAGGAGTTTATAGGATATTTGTAGGTGTTGCTTACAAATTTATATTGGCAGAGATTATCAGCATATTTTGGATGGATAAAATACCTGAAACCAAGACAATTATTAATACTATAAGTTATGCTTATGCTTATACTTTATATTTATTCTTTGATTTTGCAGGTTATAGTCATATGGCTGTTGGTACAGGTTATATCTTAGGTGTAAGGCTGCCAGAAAACTTTAATAAACCATTTTTAAGTAAGAATATGAAAGAGTTCTGGAATAGATGGCATATGTCTCTATCCTTTTGGTTTAGAGATTACATATATAATAGATTTGTATTTAGCAGTATAAAGAATAAGAGATTTAAGAGCAGGTATACAGCTTCTTATTTTGCATATCTAATTACTATGTGTACCATGGGGCTTTGGCATGGGTTCAAGCTTTTTTATATTATTTATGGACTTTATATGGCTATAGTTTTAATATTAACTGATTATATTCAAAGAAAGAGCAAATTTTATAAAAAGTATAAGAAAAACAAAGTATTTAATGTTTGTGAGATGATTTTAAATTTCCAAGTTGTAGCTTTTGGATTATTGCTTTTTTCAGGCTATTTATATGCTAAATAATATTAAGATATTTTTAATATAAATTAAGGAGGATTTTTCATGAAAGACAAGATATTAGATATACTAGAAGAAATTTGTGGAACCGATGAGGTAAAAGAAAATTTAGATATTAATTTATTTGAAGAAGGATTAATGGATTCATTAGGAATGATAGAGCTTTTTATAGAATTTGAAGAAAAGCTAGGCATAAAAGTTCAATTAACTACTGTAGAAAAGGATGAAATTAGTACTCCTCAAAAGATAATAGAATTTATTAGTCAGAGGGGATAATAAGTTTATGAAGAAGAGGTTTAAATACTTACTTGGGTTCATTTGTGTATTTATTTTATTTTTAATCTTTTCAAAAACTTATAGTACATATTTAAATAATAAGATAGATAAAATGTGCCGTGAAAGCTTGACTACAGGCTATGGCTTTAAAGAAAAAGAAAAAGGATTAATATTGCAGGAAGAAGCTATAAATGATGGCGATATTATGTTTCTTGGTTCTTCAGAGTTAGGTTCAAAGGTTAAGCAAAACCCAGGACGTTTTTTCCCAAATAGTTACTTAAATAAGCCTGCTAATTTGATTGGAAGTGCTCATGTTCAAGATTTGCAACATGCTATGAATTTAGCTTCTGTAGATGGATATAAAAACAAAAAAGTGGTTTATATACTATCTATTCAATGGTTTTTTAATAAAAATGGGAATACTGATGAGGGCTTTTTAGCAAAATTTTCACCAGTACAATATTTAAAAATTCTTAATGATAAAGATATAAGTAATGATGTAAAAAAACAAATTGCAGAAAGAGTAAATTTTTTTACAAAGAATGATGAGAATTTTAAAGATATAAATTATATAAATAAAGTATATATCAATAAGGATAGTGGTGTTAAAGGTAAAGTAGCATATTATGTTAATAAACCATATATTAAGGCTAGATTAGAATTGTATAAGTTAAAAGATAAGTATTTATCTATGAAAGCACTGAAAAAGCTTCCTGAAAATAAAAAACTTTTATCTACGAAAAACATTGATTTTCAAGAGGAGTATAAAAAAGCTAAAGATGAAGGAAAAGCAAAAACTACAAATAATAAATATTATATAGAAGATAAGTATTTTGATAAATATCTTAGAAAAGATCTAACAGATGTCAAAGATAGATATGTTAAAGACAAGCTTTACAAAACTATAATGAATTCAAAAGAATTTGATGATTATAAATTATTTTTACAAGTGTGCAAAGAAAAAAATGTTAAGCCTTATATAGTGTTGATGCCTGTTAATGGCTCTTTCTATGATTATATGGGATTGAATAAAGAAAATAGGAATGAGTTCTACACTAAAGCGCAAGGTTTAGCAGAGAAATATGGATTTCAAGTACTAAATTTAAAGGATAAGGAATATGAGCCGTATTTTATGTATGACCACATGCATTTAGGCTGGAAAGGATGGCTTTATATAAATGAAAAAGTTATTGAATTTATGGGAAAGAGCTAATAAAAATAATGTATGCAAAGTTATTTTTATGACTTTGGTGTTAGTGTTCCTGCTGCTATTTAATTTAGTAAAGCCAGAACATGAGATTTCATTTATATATAATCAATTTTAGGGTAGCATTGTTTTATAAGAGTTTAAGTTTCTACATTTTTAGTAGAAGTTTAGACTCTTTTTATTATAGTCTGGAATAATAAAATTATTTTTTAATAGTTAAATATTGATAAATATAAAATAGTACACATAAAATAAAGTTTATTTAGCAAGTTATGAAATAATATTTTAATAATTTATTTTATTTTTAAAATAAAATGTTGAAATATTATTTTAAAAGCATATAATGAAGGTAAGAGAATATGTAAAGGTTTTAAAGAATTTGTAATTAATCTAAATTAATGCTGAAAAGGTTAACATAAGAATATCAAAGTATATGATATAAATTGAATTTCTATGAACACAATAGAATATTAAATTATCCACATAGGGGGTGTAGTTGTATGTGAGACATTTAACATGAAGGTTGTATCTCTTAAGAAAAATATTATTAAGAGTAAATATTCGTATTAATGGATTAAAATTACAAAAAGAGGGGTATGGGAAATGAATAAAAAGGCTAAGGTTTTTGTATCTGCATTTTTAGCAGTAAGTATGATTTTACCAAGTTATGGTATGGTAACTGCTAAAGCTGATGAAGTCACATTAGTTGATAATAACTTTGTTTTTTCTCAGACTAAAGAAAAAATTCCAGACGAATCACTTTCGGATGCAGTTTATGCTAGATACAGAAGAAATTTTAAGGGTTACAAAGGAAGAGGGACTATAATAGTAGAAAATAATGGGGCAAAAAGTGCAGAGCTTTATATTAATGGTCATAAGCTTGATATATCAGATGCTTTAAAGAGCTCAAAAGCTTCTGTTAAGTATGATATAGGAAAATATACTGTAGATGGAGATAATGCTTTAAAAGTTACAAATATTTCTCCTGAAAAAGCATCTATAAATGTTAGAGTTTTTTATCCTGAGCTTGTATATGGAAATCCTGAAGAAGTTGGTTTTTCTAGTGAAAAGTTAAAAGAAGTTGACGATTTTATAAATTCTGAAGTTAAAGAAGGTTTTCCGGGGGCAGCTCTTATTATCGTTAAAGATGGAAAGATAATAAAAAATACTGCTTACGGATATAAAAAGAAATATGAGCAAGATAATCTAATGGATAAATTTGAAGAGATGAGTACAGATACATTATTTGATTTAGCATCTAATTCTAAAATGTACTCAACTAATTTAGCTCTTCAAAAATTGGTGTATGAAGGAAAACTTGATGTAAATGATAAGGTATGTAAATACATACCAGAATTCAAAGATAATTCTCAAGATAAAATAAAAGGAAAAGATAAAATAAGAGTTAGAGATTTATTAAATCACTCTGCTGGATTTGCACCTGAAGTTAGATATTTTGATCCTGAAAGTGCAGGAGAACTTTATTCTCAAGATAGAGCTGCTACACTGAAAATGTTAGAAAAGACACCTCTTGTATATGAAACAGGCACAGAGGTTCGATATAGTGATACAGATTATATGCTTTTAGGATACATAGTAGAAAAAATAACAGGGATGCCTCAAGATAAATATGTAGAGGAAAATATATATAAGCCTCTTGGCCTTAAGTCTACTGTATATAATCCACTAAAAAAAGGTTTCAAAAAAGAAGATGTGGCTGCTACAGAAAGAAATGGTAATACAAGAGATCACATGTTAAGCTTTCCAAATATAAGAGAGTATACATTGCAAGGAGAAGTCCATGATGAAAAGGCATGGTACAGCATGGATGGAGTTGCTGGACATGCAGGATTGTTCTCAAACACTAAAGACCTTGCTGTGCTAGCGCAGATGATTTTAAATGAAGGTGGATATGGTGGAGTAAAACTTTTCGATAAGAATACTTTAGAGAAGTTTACAAAACCAGCAGATCATGATGATACCTATGGACTAGGTTGGGATAGACAAGGCGATATGCTTAAGGTTTGGGAGTTTGGTCCTTATGCAAGTTGCAGAACTATAGGACATACAGGATGGACTGGTACTGTAAGTAATATTGACCCTAAAAATGATATGGCTGTAATTCTTTTAACTAATGTTAGACATACTCCTTGTCCAAATGGAAATTTTGAAGCTAATAGTAAGTTCCAGACAGGAAGATATGGAAGTATCATGTCTTTAGTATATGAGGCGTTGCTTGAAAATCATAAGACTTCAGTGGAAAAAGACAGTAAGCCAATCACAGAAGTTATAAGCAGCGAAGCTTCTCAGGTGGATTCTAAATTCCCAGAAGACTCACCAACAAGCAGAATTCATGCAAGGTACAGAAGAGTATTTAAAGGATATGAAGGAATGGGACAGATAGTAGTTGAAAACCACGGTGCTACTTCTGCAGAAGTTTATATAAATGGAAAGAAAATAGATATAAGCAAGGCATTAAGTAAAGCAGATGGTAAAGCTGTGCTTAATATTGGTGCTTATACAAGAGATGGTTCAAATGCTATTAAAGTTTTAAATGTTTTACCTAATAAATCTTATATAGATGTAAAGGTTTTATATCCAGAGCTTATTGAGGGAACTCCTGAGTCTGTGGGATTATCTAAGGAAAAGCTTGATAGAATTGATGAGATAATAAATTCTGAAATAAAATATGGACTTCCTGGAGCAGCTCTTCTTGTGGTTAAGGATGGTAAGATAGTTAAAGATTCTTACTATGGAAATATAAAGAGCTTTGATGGACAAAAGAAATTAGAAAATCCTAAGAAAATAGAAAAAAATAGTTTATTTGACTTAGGAAATAATACAGGATTATTCTCTACAAATCTTGCAATACAGAAATTATCAAGAGACGGAAAAATAAATGTTGATAATGCAGTTAGCAAATATATTCCTGAATTTAAAGGCGGAGGTAAAGAAAATATTACTTTAAGGAACTTACTAAATCATACATCAGGTCTTCCAATAGACATGAAATTTTATGATCCTAATTCAGGAGAACTATATTCTGTTGAAAGAGAAAAAACTTTGGCTAATTTATCAAAGGTTAAACTAGATTTTGCTCCAGGAGCTAAAGTGAGATACAGCGATTTAGATTACATGGTTTTAGGATATATTGTGGAAAAAGTGACAAATATGACTCAAGATGAGTATGTTGAAAATAATATATACAAGCCTTTAGGATTAAAAAATACTTTGTATAGACCATTAGACAAGGGCTTTGAAAAAGATAATATTGTTGCTACAGGAATCTATGGAAATACCAAAAATAATACTATTAATTATAAAGGTATAAGAACTGAGACTATTCAAGGGGAAGTTCAGGATGAAAATGCATTTTATTCTATGGGAAAGGTGTCTGGACATTCAGGATTATTCTCTACAGCAAGAGATTTAGCTGTACTTTCTCAAGTTATGCTAAATAGAGGGGGATATGGCGGAGTTAAACTTTTTGACAGCGATGGCATGGAGCAGTTTACTAAATCTTCTGAGTTAAGCAGATTATATGGATTAGGGTTAGATAGACAGTCAGATTCAGAGAATATAGATAAGTTTGGTCCTTATGCTAGCAGTTTAACCATAGGCCATACAGGAGATACTGGAAATGCAGTTTTGGTAGATATGAAAAATGATACTGCAGTAATTTTGCTTACTAGTTTACAGCATTCTGATTATAATAGCCATACAAAGGAATTTGAAAATAGTGCTTATATAACTTCTAAATATGGCAATATTATGTCTATGTTATATGAGACTTTAATGGAAAAAGGAAATTCAGGAGATTCAAGTATAATACAAGGAGCTAAAGATCAAGTGAAATATGCTAAAGAAAATAACGAAGCTTACGTGGCAAGAGCTGCTGCAGCTAGTTTAGATATACTTGTATCTAAAGCAGAAAAATCCTTAAATAAAAAAGACTTGGATATAGTAAAGCCTCTTGTTAATGATTTGCCAGATACTAAGGAAAAAGAAGCTCTTCTATCTAGAATAGATTTAGTAGAAAAGAAGACAAATTTTGAAGTGGATATTAAAAAGGCTGAAGAAGTATTAGCAAAAGCAGAGAAAAGTAAAGATCCAGTGGACGTAGAACAAGCTGAAAAACTTATAAGCAATCTTTTAGATGGAAAAGAAAAGAAAGAGCTAATGAATAGATTAGAAAAGTTAAAAAAGGGTATAGAAGAAGATAAAAAAGAAGACAAGGTATCAGAAAATAAAAAATCCAATGAAGTGGAAAAAGCAAAAGAATCTAAAAACACTATAAAGCATAATATACCTAAAACAGGTTCAAATATAAACTTTAGAAATCTTATGCTTTTAGGAAGTGGATTTATTGTAGCAGGATTGATCCAAGTGCTATATAGAAAAAGAAGATAAATAACTATGGAGCTGCTGGACAGTAAGTAAAATTTCATTATAGACTAAATGACTTTTATAAAAGCTCATAAATATTATAATGTTTGCAGCAGCTTCATAGAACTAAAGATATACAAGGAGGGGTAATTTTGAAAAAGAAATTAAAAACATTTTTAAGTGCTTTTGTTGCAGTTTCCATGGGATTATCTATTATAGCAACTTCAAAAGCACCAAAGGCAGAAGCCTATAGTGGTAATTCAAGCGCTAAAATAAAGCTTGGAATTGATAACCTAGATAATTACTTAGATTATTTTAAAGGGAAAAGAGTAGGTCTTATAACAAATCCATCAGGTATGGATAGTAATTTTAAGAGTTCTATCGATGTGCTATTTGAAAAAACAAAGCTTACATCTTTATTTGCAGCAGAGCATGGAATAAGAGGAGATGCTCAAGCCGGCAGTGGTGTTGGAAGCGAGATTGATGAAATAACAAAAGTTCCTATATACAGTCTATATGGTAAGACAAAAAAACCAACACCTGAAATGTTAAAAGATGTAGATGTACTAACATATGATATGCAGGATGTAGGAGCAAGATTTTATACTTATATAAATACTATGGCTTATGCTATGGAAGCCTGCGCAGAGAACAATAAAACCTTTGTAGTATTTGATAGACCAAATCCTATAGGAGGAGAACAAGTACAAGGCAGCATACTTCAGCAAGGTAATGAATCTTTCGTTGGAATGTATCCTATAGTTCAAAGATATGGACTTACTATAGGTGAATATGCAAGATATATAAATAAAAAGTTTAATATAAATTGTGATCTTAAAATTGTTCCAATGACAGGCTGGTCAAGAGATATGTACTATGATGAAACAGGTCTTAAGACTTGGGTTATGCCATCACCCAATATGCCAACTTTAGATACTGCTATAGTATATACAGGAACATGCGTATTTGAAGGAACTAATCTTTCAGAAGGAAGAGGTACTACAAGACCTTTTGAGCTTATAGGTGCACCTTGGATAAAACCACTTGAACTTGCAAAAAAACTTAATTCTTTAGATTTGCCAGGAGTGAAGTTTAGAGCAGCATCTTTTAAGCCTATTTTCTCAAAACATTCAGGAGTAAATTGCGGCGGAGTACAGGTATATGTAACAGATAGAGAAAAGTTTAATTCTGTAAAAACTGGCTATGCAATGCTTTATACTATAAGAGATATGTATCCTAATGATTTTAAATATCTTGAAAATAATTTTATAGACAAGCTTGTTGGTAATAGCTATGTAAGAGAAGGAAAATATGATCTAGCAAAATTATTTGAAATAGTTGATAAGGAATCCAATGAATTTAAACAAAAAGTAGAACCTTATAAAATATATAAAGAAATAAATAAAAATAATAATCACAATAAAGATGAAAAGGTAAAGCTAGGAATAGATAATGTAGATGACTATATAACTTATTTTAAAGACAAAAAAGTTGGATTAATAACAAATCCATCAGGTATGGATAGTAATTTTAAGAGTTCTATAGATGTGCTCTTTGAAAAAACAAAGCTTACATCTTTATTTGCAGCAGAGCATGGAATAAGAGGAGATGCTCAAGCCGGCAGTGGTGTTGGAAGCGAGATTGATGAAATAACAAAAGTTCCTATATACAGTCTATATGGTAAGACAAAAAAACCAACACCTGAAATGTTAAAAGATGTAGATGTACTAACATATGATATGCAGGATGTAGGAGCAAGATTTTATACTTATATAAATACTATGGCTTATGCTATGGAAGCCTGCGCAGAGAACAATAAAACCTTTGTAGTATTTGATAGACCAAATCCTATAGGAGGAGAACAAGTACAAGGCAGCATACTTCAGCAAGGTAATGAATCTTTCGTTGGAATGTATCCTATAGTTCAAAGATATGGACTTACTATAGGTGAATATGCAAGATATATAAATAAAAAGTTTAATATAAATTGTGATCTTAAAATTGTTCCAATGACAGGCTGGTCAAGAGATATGTACTATGATGAAACAGGTCTTAAGACTTGGGTTATGCCATCACCCAATATGCCAACTTTAGATACTGCTATAGTATATACAGGAACATGCGTATTTGAAGGAACTAATCTTTCAGAAGGAAGAGGTACTACAAGACCTTTTGAGCTTATAGGTGCACCTTGGATAAAACCACTTGAACTTGCAAAAAAACTTAATTCTTTAGATTTGCCAGGAGTGAAGTTTAGAGCAGCATCTTTTAAGCCTATTTTCTCAAAACATTCAGGAGTAAATTGCGGCGGAGTACAGGTATATGTAACAGATAGAGAAAAGTTTAATTCTGTAAAAACTGGCTATGCAATGCTTTATACTATAAGAGATATGTATCCTAATGATTTTAAATATCTTGAAAATAATTTTATAGACAAGCTTGTTGGTAATAGCTATGTAAGAGAAGGAAAATATGATCTAGCAAAATTATTTGAGATAGTTGACAGAGATTCAAAAGAATTTGAAAAGGATATAGAAGATTCAAGAATATATGTAGTAAACCCTGATGATGTTATAAAATCTGTAGAAAAAGCAGAAAAGACTAGAGATACAAAAGATGTAAATGATGCAAGAACTCTTGTTAATATGCTTCCTGATGGAAAACAAAAGACAGAGTTTTTAAGCAAATTGAACAATCTAGAAGAGTCAATAAAACTTGAGGCTATAAGTAAGGCAATAAAGGCTGTAAAAAATGCAGAAGAAACAAAATCAGAGGAAGATATTAAAAATGCAAGAGACCTAGTAGGTAAACTTCAAGATGGAAAAGAAAAAGAAGAATTGATAAATAAATTAGATGCTTTAGAAAAAGCTATTGAAAATGAAAAAGAAAAAGAAAATAAAAAGGAAAATGAAAATAAAAATGAAACTAAGAAAGATGATCAAAATAAGACTGCTGTAGATAAAGAAAAGAATGCAAAAACTCAATCAAAAGAAAAAGAGATTGCTGTTTCTAAAACAGGAGTAAAGATGCCTAAAACAGGAGCTCCAGTTGGACTTTTAGGTATGACAGGCATTGGTATAGTAAGCATACTAGCTGGATTATTTATAAGAAAGAAGTAACTTAATCATTTCACAGCTTTGTAAGCTGAATACAAAAAACTCCTTCCTAATAATAGTGGGTGTAACCCTATATTATAGGAAGGGGTTTTTTAGACTCTTTTTTAGTATAGGGGACAACCACATTAAGAGTAAATATTACAACAGGTTGAACTAATTTTAAATTTATAAAACAATATATTGCATGTATGTAAATCTTTTAGTGCAAAAGCCTCATATATTAAATTATAAGTAGTTTTAAATATGAAAGGTTAATCAATTAGCTATGTATAATACTGAAAATAGCTTCATGACTATGTTGTAAGAAAAAGTAGATAAAAGCACTATTATTTTAATACTATGTTATAAGAAAAGGTAGATTAATAATAAAATTAAAGATAATATGTAATAATATGGACATAAAAACATACAAATGCTATAATTATAAGGCAATAAATATTAATATTTTGTAAAATATTAGAGGTAGAACTCTTCATGCTTTATATAAGTGTGGATAGTTTATAGCAAATATAAAGATTTAAAAATATTTGGGGGGGATTCCAAATGAAAGGTATTATATTAGCTGGAGGCTCTGGGACAAGGCTCTATCCTATAACAAAAGCAGTTTCGAAACAGATACTGCCAATTTATGATAAGCCTATGATTTATTATCCTCTATCAGTGCTTATGCTTGCTGGTATAAGAGACATACTTATTATTTCCACACCTAGAGATATAAATTTTTTCAAAGAATTATTAGGTGATGGTGATCAACTTGGATTAAATATAGAATATGCAATACAAGAAGCACCAAAGGGCTTGGCAGAAGCTTTTATTATTGGAGAAGAATTTATTGGAAAAGATCATGTGTCATTAGTTCTTGGCGATAATGTATTTTATGGTAATAGATTTCCAGAAAGCTTAAAAAGAGCAGTGGAAAATAAAGAAGGAGCTACTATTTTTGGATATCATGTAAGCAATCCAAAGGATTTTGGAGTAGTTGAGTTTGATAAGGATAACAATGTAATATCCATAGAAGAAAAACCAGCTGAACCAAAATCAAACTATGCGGTACCAGGGTTATATTTTTATGATAACGAAGTAATTAATATTGCAAAAAATATAAAACCTTCAGCAAGGGGGGAGTTAGAAATTACTTCTGTGAATAATGAATACTTAAAAAGAGGCAAGCTAAAGGTAGAACTTCTTGGAAGAGGTATGGCTTGGCTTGATACAGGTACTTATAGGGGACTTTTAGATGCAGCTAATTATGTAGAAGCGGTGCAAAATAGACAAGGACTTAGGGTTTCTTGTATTGAAGAAATTGCATATAGAAAAGGATTTATAGATAAAAATCAGCTTATAAAACTTGCAGGGGAACTTTCTAAAGTAGACTATGGTGAGTATTTATTAAGTATTGCAGAGGAAGGCAAAGACGTTTTACCTGAAGCTGCTATATCAAAAGCTTAGAAATTTGATGATTCTAGGAGGGTAATATGAAAACTTATTTAGTAACTGGTGGAGCTGGATTTATAGGTTCAAACTTTGTTATATACATGTTAAATAAGTATAAGGATATCAAGGTGATAAACCTCGATAAATTAACCTATGCAGGAAATTTAGAGAATTTAAAATCTTTAGAATATAATTCTAATCATATATTCGTTCAAGGGGATATATGCGATAAGGTTGTGGTTGAAGACTTATTTAAAAAGTATGAAATAGATTATGTAGTAAATTTTGCAGCAGAATCTCATGTGGATAGAAGTATAAGAGAACCAGAAATATTTGTAAAGACTAATGTGCTTGGGACAGTAAATATATTAAATGCAGCTAAGAAAGCTTGGGAGACAAAGGATGGCTGGAGAGAGGGAGTAAAATATCTTCAAGTATCAACGGATGAAGTGTACGGATCACTAGGAGATACAGGATATTTTACAGAGTTAACACCTTTAGATCCGCATAGTCCATATTCTTCAAGTAAAACTGGAGCAGATTTAATGGTAAAGGCTTATTATGATACCTATAAGATGCCGGTAAATATAACAAGATGCTCCAATAATTATGGACCTTATCAATTTCCAGAAAAGTTAATACCACTTCTTATAAATAACTGTTTAAATCATAAGGATATACCAGTTTATGGAGATGGACTTAATATAAGAGACTGGCTATATGTAGAAGATCACTGTAAAGCTATAGACATGGTAGTAAGAGGTGGAAGGATAGGAGAAGTATATAATATAGGCGGTCATAATGAGAGAACAAATATTCAAATAGTTAAAACTGTTATAAATTATATAAATGAAAATGTGGATAAAGAAGTAACAGAAAGCTTAATAAAGTATGTAGAAGATAGAAAAGGCCATGATAAAAGATATGGAATAGATCCTGCAAAGATAAAAGAAGAGTTAGGATGGTATCCTGAGACAACCTTTGAGGTAGGCATAGTAAACACTATTAAGTGGTATTTAGATAATATAGAGTGGATGAACAATATTACCTCAGGAGACTATCAAAAGTATTACGAAGAAATGTATCTTAAAAGATAGATATAAATCTAGGGGGATTTAAATGAATATACATGATTTGGCGGATATTGCGGGGAGACCAAATTTAATCTTATCAGGCTTTATCTTGTCCATAATGTTTTTTGTATTTACTTTAATAAAGACTTTAGGATGTAATATTAAATATAAAGAAAAAAGGAAAATTTTAATTATTTTTTCTATTATGGTTTTTTATATTTATTTATCTTTAGGTTTGAAGTTTTTATCCTTGTGGTTTATGTTATATACTGTGATTTGTATTTTGATTGGAAAATTTTTCAGAATCAGGATATTAAAACTTAAAGAATTTAATCTTATACGTTTAAGCATGGATTTTTTCTTAGGTTTTTATTTTAATGCTATAGTATATTTTGTTGTATCTCATAAAAATTTAGTTAGTGTTTTTGGTGAGGGTTTTAATAATAAATTTTTAATAGCTTACTTAATATTAATTGTACTTATAGCTATTTTTAAAAGGAAAGAGCTTGCTATAAATTTAGAGAAAGAAAAAAATACTTTATTAGAGAATAAAAATTCTGTTATTATAATTTTAGTGGCTGTTTCCTTAATAACTGCATATTTTATTGTATTTAACTATAATGTGGTTTTTTCTTGGAGTTGGATTGATGATAAGAGGGCTCATTTAAGCGAAACTTTTATAAGAGAGTATTTTATATGTGAAGGGTTTCCTTTAGACAAGTTATATTCTTTTTTATTCCAATTGGCTGTGTTTGTACCTACTGCTTTTTTAGAAGGAGATGCTGCACGGTTACTTCTTATGTCTTATAACTTTTTTGGATTACTAAACTTATTTTTTATATTTTTAATACCTTATGAGTTTTCTAAAGAGTTACATTTAAGTACTAAGTTGTGTGTTTTATCTTCCTTTTTAACAGTATTTTATGGGCCTTTAGGAGCTCCCATAATTAATAGCTATATAGGATTTATAAATATATCTGGCTCTATGTATCATAATACCACTCAGTTTTTTGTAATACCTTTAATTTTAATATGCATTTATAATTTATATAAATGGGTTTTTAATACAAAGGATTATAATAATTTGATTTTATCCGTTATATTTTTGAATCTGTCATTTTTTATAAAATCTAGCGGCTATATGATTTTGGCTCCAAGTATGTGTATTTT
The DNA here is from genome assembly GCA_946405135.1 of uncultured Clostridiaceae bacterium. Classification (GTDB taxonomy): domain Bacteria; phylum Bacillota; class Clostridia; order Clostridiales; family Clostridiaceae; genus CAMJGD01. Next base: position 103,278 of record CAMJGD010000003.1, read on the forward strand.
GATTGGTATTTTATTTTTAACAAGGAAATCTGTTAGAAATTGGTCTACTGTTTTTTCAGGCTCATTAATATTTATTCCAGCTATATTTTGGATAATTTATCCTAAAATTTTTGCTGTGCCTAAGACTACAACTAATACCATTGTTGGAAAGTTTGGAGAAGTTTATTTATCTTATATTAATGCTGGACTTAAGAATTTACATATGAGCATTTATGCAAAAATATTTATGGTGATTGTATTTTCACTTATTGGTATTATATTGGTATCTATTTTTGGAAAATCTAAAGATAAAAATGTCTCTAAATTTTATTATAAATTTATGCTTCCTGTATTTATAGTATGCATTTTAGTAGCTTGTATTTTTGTAGAAGATGGCATACGCAGATTGCATGGAAATTTTATGTGGCAGACTTCTCTCATAGGATGTGCTCTAATGCCTTTTATAGCTGCACATTTAGAAGAGATTAATAATAAAACTTTCAATAAATTCATTACATATATTTTATATTTAAATATGTTTTCAGGCTTTTGGCATCTCTTATTACTTAATTTGTACAATTCGCTTAATTAGGAGATCATTATATGGAAGATAAAAAAGATAATATGCATTGCATGTTTTTTAAAATATTAATTTTTATATATCCTCTTATGTATATATGGCAAGGACTTGATGTGACAGATGTAGGATATTCATTAGTTGCTTATCAGCAAATATTTAATGATCCTAGCTCTATATCAGGATCTTTTAGTATATGGCTTACTAATGTTATAGGAGGATTATGGCTAAAATTATTTGGAAGATTTGGTCTTATAGGAGTCAGGGTTGGAGGAGTTTTAATAGTTTACCTCATAGTGTATCTAGCTTATAAATTACTAGTTAGATACATTAAACCCCAAATACTGCTTCTATATTTATTTCTATCTATGGTATTTGCCTATAGAACTGTTATCATAATACATTATAATATCTTATCATCCCTTTTTTATGTGCTTGGAATATACCTTATGTATAAAGGGTTGACAGAGAAAAACAATTTCTTGATTTTATTTAGCGGCATAGTTTCAGGAGCAAATATTTTTATAAGGTTTCCTAATATTTTGGAAATATTTATTATACTATCTATATTTTATTATGGTATTAGAAAACATTTATCTATAAAGGAACAGGCTAAAAGTTTTATATGTTTTATTGTAGGTTATATAGGATCAGTAGGTACTGCTATTGTATCTATGAAGCTGCTTGGGCACTGGGATATATTTGTGTCATCAATTAAGAAAATATCAGATATGGGAAAGGATTCTTCAAGCAGTCACGGAATTATTAATTTGCTTTTGCGATTAAAAGTTGATCATATAAATATTTTTAAGTTTTCTTTTAGATTGATTATGATTATGATTATTATTATTGCAGTACAATTTATATTAAACAAATTAAAGGTTAAATCTTCATTACCCAGTGTGATTATAGTATTTTTTTTACTTTATGTGGTTAAGACCTATGCATGGTCTATGAGCTATACAAATATGCTTTATATGATAATAGGAATTAATTACATATTAATTTTATATTATTTGATCAGAAACTGGAAAGATGTTGAGTACAGCTTATTAATATTTTTATCTATATTTTATTTTTTAGCAGTTCCAATGGGTTCTGATACTGGAATTTCAAATTCTAATTATTCTCTTTGGCTTATAATGCCTTTAGCTATGGAAGCTCTTAGACAAATAAGCATAAAGGTTAGTAGAAAAAGAGCCAGTAACCTAGGAGATTTAAGATATATATTTAGTTTTTTACTTATAGTTTTATTTGTAATTTCTTTTAAGCAGGGTTATTGTAATACTTATAGAGATATAGATAAAAGGAGTTCCATGAGATATGGCGTAGATAATAAGTATTTATCTTGCATTTATACAAATAAAAACAGGGCAGAAGATATGTCAGAGTTATTAAAAGAGTTAAATAAGTATGTGAAAAAAGATGATTATTTATTTGCTTTTGAGAGTATACCTTTAGTGCATTATGCTACAGAAACTAAGCCTTATATGTATAATTCCTGGCCAAGCCTTTATACAAGAGAGCAGTTTTCTTATGAACTGAAGGCAGCTGAAAAAGAGCATGGAGAGAAACCGGTGGTAGTAAAGCATAAAGTGAACACTCGTAATTCTAATTGGCCAGTATATGATGAAAGATTTAAGGCTAAACATGAAGAAGCCATGGCCAAATTTTTATATAAAAATAATTATAAATTAGTTTGGAATAATAGAAGTTTTGAAATATATGTTTCAAAACCTTAGTTTAGGGGGGATATTTTGATATCTGTTGTAGTACCAGTATATGGATGTAAAGGGGCGCTTTTAGAGCTACATAGAAGACTTGTAGAGAGTTTGAGAAAAATAGGAGAGGATTATGAGATAGTACTTGTAAATGACGCATGTCCTCAAAATTCCTGGGAAGTTATAAAGGAAATTTGTGATAAGGATTCTAAAGTGGTAGGCATAAATCTTTCTAGAAACTTTGGGCAGATAAGAGCCATAACTGCAGGACTTGAACAGTGTAAAGGAGACTGGGTGGTGGTTATGGATTGTGACTTGCAAGATAGACCTGAAGAGATTGAAAACTTGTATAATAGGGCAAAGGAAGGTTACGATGTTGTTTTTGCAAGGAGAGTAAATAGACAAGATGGAGGCATAAAAAAGTTTTTTTCTAAGATGTTTTACAAAACCTATGAATATTTTACTGAAGGTGGTTATGACAATACCATAAGCAATTTTAGTATCAGTAGCAGGTCAGTTGTGGACAGTTATTTAAGCATGAGAGAACAGAATAGAGCATTTACTATTTTTATTAAATGGATAGGTTTTAATCAGACTTCTATAGATGTTCAACATGATAAAAGAGCAGAAGGAAAATCTTCTTATAATTTTAAGAAAAGATTTAAAATGGCTTCAGAGATAATAACAGCTCAATCAAATAAACCTCTTGTAATGTCAATCAGGTTTGGATTTGTAATTTCATTTATGGCATTTGTATATGCTATTTTTCTAATAATAAGATACTTTGCTAAGGGTATAACCGTACAAGGGTGGACAAGTACTATGGTATCCATATATTTTGTTGGGGGTATCATCCTTATGAATTTAGGTATTATTGGACTTTATATAGGCTACATATTTAATGAAACTAAAAATAGGCCTATTTATATAATAAAAGATATTTTAAATAAGAAATAAAATTTGAAGATTAAGTGAGGGCTAATAGGGAAATACACATTAAATTAAAAAGTATTAAGTTTTAAAATTTGGACTTGATGGAGAATCTAGAATTAAGTAAAAAGCTGGGAGGAGATAATGATGGTTATAGTAATAGGAGGATCTGGATTTATAGGTTCATATTTAGTGGAGGAACTTCTAAATGAAGGTTATGAGGTATTAGTAACTGGTAGAAATAAAGGTATTCAAAAGCATTATGAAGAAATAGGTATCAAATTTTTAGAGTTTGATTTGACTAAGGAAGAAGATTATAAGAAACTTCCTACAGAAAATGTAGATGGTGTTATTTTACTTGCAGGAATGTTACCTGCAAATGTTGAGGAAGAAAATGTAGAAGATTACTTTAAGGTAAATGTACTTGGAACAATTAAGGTATTAGAATATTGCAGAAAAAATAATATTAAAAAGTTGATATCCACAACTTCCTATGCAGATGTAAGAAAGTCTTGGGATGCAGAAGTGGCTCTTAAAGAGGAGGAACCAAGAAATTTTCTTTATACTGGAGATCATGCTATTTATGTTATATCTAAAAATGCAGCGTCTGATGTTATGGAATATTATAATGAGACCTATGGTATGCAGTGTGCTGCATTCAGATTGCCGCCTGTATATGGGGTAGGACCTCATTCTACCATATATGTAAATGGAAAGTTATATAAAACCGGCATACAGACTTTTATTGATAATGCTAAAGCTGGAAATCCTATTGAAATATGGGGAGATCCTGAAATCAAAAGAGATATTGTTTATGTAAAAGATGTGGCAAAGGCTTTTGTACTTGCACTTAAGAGCGACAAAACTAAGGGACTTTACAACATGACCTCTGGTACTCAAGTTACACTAAAAGAGCAGGTAGAAACAGTAATTAAACTATTTAGTAAAGAGGATAACAAATCAGAAATCATTTATAGAAAAGATAAAAAGAACAACACACCATCTTTTATATTTGACATATCAAAGGCTAAAAGAGATTTTGGATATGAGCCAAAGTACCTTCCTTTTGAAAAGATGATGATAGATTATAAGGAAGAGCTGGAAAAAGGAAGATTTGATTTTCTAGTTGAAAGCAGAATTAAGTAGGATAAAATTTGTATCTATTAATTTAAAGTAGTATTTAATGAATAGGGGCTGTGGCACTAAGGAATTTACATACAATATATTGATTTCCAAATTTAAAATTAGCACTATATATTATAGTATTTATTCTTAATGCGATAGCTCCATAATCTAATGTAGAAGAAGGGCATATTACATGAAAAGAAAAATTGCGATAGTTGGAGCTAATGAGTTTCAAGATCAGTTAGTTTTAAAGGCTAGAGATCTTGGTTATGAAACTCATGTATTTGCTTGGCAAGAAGGAGCAGTTGCCAAAGAGCATGCAGATTATTTTTATCCAGTTAGTATTACAGAAAAAGAAGAAATACTTAAACAAGTTTCTAAAATAAAACCAGAAGGTATAATATCTATTGCTTCAGATTTGGCAGTACCTACTGTAAACTATGTAGCTAATAATTTGGGACTTACCTGTAATAGTGAATATTCATCTATAGTATCTACCAACAAATTTGAGATGAGGAAAAGGCTTTCTGAAAATCTGCTTCCTTGTCCTAAGTATATATTAGTAGATGAAAATACAGATTTGTCTAATATAAATATGGAATTACCCCTCATTGTAAAACCTTTAGATAGGTCAGGCAGCAGGGGGATAACAAAGATAAATTCTTATGATGAGCTAAAAGCTGCTATAAAACAGGCTATTTCAGTTTCTTTTGGTGAAAAAGTACTTATTGAGGAATATGCAGAAGGAAAAGAGTATAGCATGGAGATGATGTCTTATCAAGGACACCATGAATTTTTAGCCATTACAGAAAAATTTACTACAGGTTCTCCTCATTTTATTGAAACTATGCACCTTGAACCAGGAAGAATAGAAGAGAATATCAAGATTAAAGCTATAGATATAATGAAGAAATCACTAGATGCCTTGGAAGTAAAGTATGGGGCCTCTCATTCAGAATTCAAGGTAGATAATGATGGAAATATAAAAATTATAGAAATTGGTGCTAGAATGGGAGGAGACTGTATTGGATCAGATTTGGTAGAAATATCTACTGGATTTGATTTTAAAAAGGCAGTGATAGATATTGCTACAGGGCAAAAACCAGATTCTATTAAAGAAAAGAATGATGAAAGCTATGGCCTGGTTAAGTTCGTTTTTAATGAAGAGGATATTGATATTCTTGAAAATATAAAGAAAAATAGCCCTGAAAGTATCTGGAGAATAGGGAATATAGATAAGTTGTCTACAAGAGAGGTTACAGATAGTTCTACAAGGTTTGGCTATTATATATTAAAGGCAAATAGTGTAGAGAGCTGCTTTAATCTTGTAAATTATAAAGAAAATATATAAAAGTTAGATTAATGGGGAGAAGTATAAATGCAGCATGCAGGTATAGAACTATTCCCGACATTTAAATATTGAGGTGTTTATATGGAATTTGAAGGTTTTAATAAGCTTAAGTACATAATCCTTCTTCAATTTATAATAATGTTCTATACTCTATCAGGGGTAATGGCCAAAAAGGCATCTTTTACAAATTTTTTATCCAAAGAGTTTATATTTTATTATGCATTGGAGATAGTGATATTGGGTATATATGCTATAATGTGGCAGCAGATAATTAAAAAGTTTAGTATATCTGTAGCTTATGCTAATAAAGGTATGGCTATATTATGGTCTCTATTATGGTCAATGATTTTTTTTAATGAAAGCATTACTGTTAACAATATTATAGGTGCTTTGATAATATTATTAGGTATTGGTATGGTGAATAAAAATGGTGAATAAATACGTATTTATTTTTGTTTTATCGGTTTTCATAGCATCCTGCTCTCAAATCATCTTAAAGAAAAGTGCAGATAAAAAGCATGAAAGCTTTATAAAGGAATATCTTAATCTTCCTGTGATAATTGGATATGGAATGATGTTTCTTTCTACTATTTTAACCATTATAGCTTTTAGAAAAATTGCCTTTAAAAATGGTCCTATCATAGAATCTATAGGATACATATTTGTGCTCTTACTTAGCAGAATATTTTTGGACGAAAAAATAACAAAAAATAAACTGATAGGTAATATCATTATTATATTAGGAATTATTGTTTTCTATTTGTAATATATAAATTTTTGATTTTATAAATTATAGTTTGGATGTAAGTCTAATTTTCTGCTTATGTTGTAAGGAAAATTTTGATTTACCATTTGTTTGTAGTATAGGGGGATAAAAATGATTTCATTTAATAAACAAAATATTTTCGAAAATGAATTTAATTATATCAAGGATGCCTATGAAAGCAATAAGGTATCTGGAGATGGAAAATATACTAAACTATGTAATAAGTTTATGGAAGAGAGATTTCATGCGAATAAGGTTATGCTTACTACTTCAGGCACTCACTCTATTGAAATGGCAGCTTTGCTATTAGATATTAAGCCAGGAGATGAAGTAATACTTCCTTCTTTTACTTTTGTATCTACAGCTAATGCTTTTGCTTTAAGAGGTGCGAAGTTAGTGTTTTGTGATATAAGAGAGGACAACCTAAATATAGATGAAAAGAAGATAGAAAGTCTTATAACAGAAAAGACTAAAGTTATTGCTCCTGTTCATTATGCAGGTGTGGCTTGTGAAATGGATACTATAATGGAGTTGGCAAATAAGTATAATTTATATGTAGTTGAAGATGCAGCTCATGCTATAGGTGCAAAATATAAAGGAAAATATCTAGGAACTATTGGACATATAGGATGTTTTAGTTTTCATGAAACAAAAAATTATTCCATGGGCGAAGGTGGAGCAATTTTAATAAATGATGAGAAATTTGTAGAAGAGGCTGAAATAGTAAGAGAAAAAGGAACTAATAGAAGTAAATTTTTTAGAGGACAAGTAGATAAGTATACTTGGGTAAGTATTGGATCAAGTTATTTGCCATCAGATATTAATGCAGCTATACTATACAGTCAATTTGAACATTTCGATGAAATAAATGAAAAAAGGATACATATATTTAAAAGATATTATGAAGGACTTAAGGCATTAGAGGACAAAGGACTTTTAAGGCTTCCTATCATAGATAAAGACTATGAAATAAATGGACATCTGTTTTATATTTTACTAAAGGATGCTGATACTAGAGACAGGCTTTTGAAATATATGAATAATAATGGAGTAAACTGTACATTCCATTATATTCCACTTCATACATCGGATTTAAGTAAAGAGCTTTATGGCGAATTTAAGCTTCCAATAACAGAGGATCTAAGTTATAGGCTTATGAGACTTCCTATTTATTATACCTTAGCGGATGAAGATATAGACTATGTATTAGCAAAACTATATGAATTTTTCGGATTGAATTTTTAAGTGAAAACTATATTTTGAACTTCGAATATACATTTAAGGTTTATAGATTTTGTAATTAAGATTTTTAAATAGGCTATAGCGTGCAATATACAATAATTATATTAGGAAATTTTTTATTGTAGCATCAATTAAGAGGTGATTAAAATTAAGCTAGAGCTAGATAAGGATAGGACTCTTGGTTATCCTAAATTTAAGAGTTTTACTAAAAAAGAAGAAATGTTGAATAGAGAACAGTATCTAGATAGAAATTTTTGGATGAAGTTTGCATTTTCAGCTGTTTTAAATGCAGTATTTATATGCTTTGTCTATAAAATAGCTTATGTAAGGTTAGTAATGAATGACGATTATGCATTTAATTTATTTCTTTCTGGAGCTTATGGAAGTCAAACGGGGTATACAGTTTTTCAGAATATTGTATTAGGAAAGATACTTGCTTGGTTGTATATGCTTATACCCCAAATTAATTGGTATACCATATTTCTTATGGGAACTTTATATTCTTCATTTGTAGTATTTGACGTTGTAATCTTTGATAAGTTTGGGAAATATCTTGGTATATTGTTTCAGATAATTACATCCTTACTTTTTTTAACAGTGTTTGTTTTGAATTTTCAATGGACATTGTGTGCTTATGCAGCAATTATAACGGGATTAGTAACTATGGTACATGGATATGAATCCACAGGAGCAAAAAGAAGATTTTACTATGAAATCTCTGCATTTTTCCTTATTTTATCTTACATGATAAGAGCCAATATTTTCTTTCCAGCTTTAGTATATATGTTAGGTTATACAATTTTAATGCTGATAAGTGATAAGCGTAAAGCCTTTAATCTTTTAATTTTTGTATCAGCTATTTTTGTTTCCTGGGTAATGTTAAAAGGAATAAATACTATAGCATATAATAAAGATGAAGTATGGAAGGAATATAGAAGATACAATGTTGTGCGTTCAGAACTTATGGACTATGGTAGTATGGATTATGATGAGTATATAGAAACTTTTAAAGCTGTTGGTTGGAGTAAAAACGATAAAGCAGTTTTTGATAATTTCATGATTCCTGATGATGAAAAGTATAGTACTGAAAATCTTGAAATAATATGTAAAGCAAAACAAAAGGATAAATACAACTTGGATTTCAACAGTATAAAAAAACATTTTATGTGGGATATACATAATATAGATATTTTACTGGCATTTGATGTTATTTTAGTAGTTGCAATTATTGAGATTGTATTTAATAAGAATAAAATTATTCCTATCGCTTTGGCTTTATCGGCACCCTGTTTTCATATTGCTTTTATTATTGCAAGGAGACCTCTATTTAGGGTAGTGTATCCTCATTATGTATTAGCAGCTATGCTTTTGATCTATATGATTGATATAAAAAGGATAAAGTCTACTATTGAGATAAAATCAAATAAATTAATAATAGTAATGATTTTATCAGTATTAGTTGCATCCACTAGTTTTTTTCAAAAAGATATAGTTGATTCTAAAGAAAATTTTAAAAGTATGAAAGATCGAGTAGAAAAAAATCAAAAAATAAAACCTAATGCTATTAGAAAGTTTGATGAGTATGTAAGATTGCACCAAGAAAATGTATATATTATGTGCCCAAATAGCTACTCATCACGTAATTTATCCTATTCTATATTCTATGCACCAAAAAAAGATTCACTAATAAATTTCTCACCTTTTGGAGGTTGGGAAGAACGCAGTAAGTATAATGTAGAGTTCAAAAAAAAATATGGAATTAAAAATACTTTAGAAGATCTAGTGAAAAAAGATAACTTTTACATTGTACCTTTTAATAACAAAGATATGCTGACTAAATACATGGAGGAAAACTATAAGTATTCAGTTAAGTTTAATGAGGTAGAGGATTTAGATGGAATAAAGGTATATAAAGTAGTAAAAGTTCCGCCTAAAATATCAGATAAAAAGAAAGAACAAGATAAATCCGGTAATAAAAATGAAAATAAAAATGAGTTAAAGAATAAAGATGAAGATATAAATAGATCAATCCGAGAAAATGAAGATGAAAGTCCATTAAAGAGCAGAGAGACAACACAAAGAAAATCAAAATATGGTCCTGATCAGAAAAGCAAATCAAAGTATAAGTCTCAAGATGGAAATAAATCGAAATCTAAGGAAGAGGATCAAAGCAAAACAAAGCCTAAAAATGAAGAATCAGATAAGTCAAAACATGAAAACATTGACCCAAGTAAAGAAAAAGATAAGAATGAAGGAGACAATAATTCCTCCAATAAAGATAAAGAACCAAAGGAATCAAAGCCAGGTGATGGTGACAAGAGTACACCAGAACCACCTAAAGAGGAAAAACCAGGTGAACCCAACCCAGGTAATGGGAACTAGTATAAAAAATCTAGAGATATAGCATGTCTCTAGATTTTTTTTATGCTGTTTTAAACTTTGCTTTACAATCTATAACATATTAGAACTTTAGCTTTAAGTTGTAAGAAAAAGTAGATGTACAAGTCATTGAAGCTTCTCAACCTTTATTCCGCTATTTTTCTATGTTGTAGAAATAGTAGATGCCCAAGCCTTTAATTAAAGCTGTTTTAGGGGGACTTGGTTTGTATAGGAAAGTACTAGGCAATTTATAACTTTTCTGATTACTATTTTATATTTAATTATTGTGTAATAATGATATAATTAGCCTAGAGAATATTGTCGAAATTTGTAGATGATGTACTGCAGACTTGGACAAGTTCTTCTAAATATTAGGTGAATAAGCTATTGGTACCAAGCAAATTTTACCTAAAACTAATAAAAAATCTTGTAGAAAGGAAGAAAAAGTATTATATGGCTAAAATATTTTATAGAAAACCTAAAGAAAATAAAACTTTTAGAAAACCTAAAAAAGTTAAGAAAATACTTATAACCATCCTATCTATAATATTGATAATTCTATTATCCGTAGTAAGTTTAGGCTATTTACAGTTTAAGAAAATAGATCATGTTAATCTTCCTAAAACTGATGAAGGACTAGGAATAAGCAATCAATCACAAGTAATTAAAGATGAAAATGGTGTGGATCAGAAAAAACATGAAGTTACTAATATATTGCTTTTAGGTGTGGACAAACAAGAGAATGCATCAGATTCTATAATGGTAATGACTATAGATGATACTTCAAAAACTATAAAAATTTCTTCTATTATGCGAGATAGCTATATAGAATTTGGACAAGGAAAAGTAAACAAAATTAATTATGCTTACCACTATGGTGGACCAGAACTATCCGTAAAAACTATAAATGAAAACTATAATCTAGACATAAAGAATGTTATTAAAGTAGATTTTGAAGGATTAGATGAGATAGTTAACAGTGTAGGCGGCGTGGATATAGATATAAATGCAGATGAGATTAAAGTAATAAATACCCAAGTAGAAGCCTTGGCAAAGAAAGAAAATGTCCAAGCTAAATATATTCAAAATCCAGGTAAACAGAGGCTGGATGGACTTCAAGCTTTAGCTTATTCCAGAATAAGAAGCGTAGGAAATCATGATTATCAGAGGACTCAAAGACAAAGAAATGTCATTAGAGCTATATTCCAAAGGATGAAAGATATGCCTGTAAGTCAGTATCCTGCAGCTTTATCAAAAATAGCACCTTATTTTGAAACAAGCTTAAATTTAAAAGAAATGCTTTCTCTAGGTAAAAAAGCTATAGACTACAGTGAAAATGGAATAAAAGAAACAAGGGTACCCTATGATGAATACCAAACCCCTACTAACATAGATGGTACATTTTATTTGAAATGGGATAAAGAAAAAAATCTTGAAAAACTCCATGAGTTTATATATTTACAGTAAATACTTGATTTGATACAGTTATATTCCTACTGATACAATTTGTAGTGGCACTGTCTTTAATTAATAAAAGCTATCTTTAAGTTGCATATATATCGTATAATATATATGCAACTAAGATTAATTTTTGCTTTTTTACTATCTTTAACTATATATCGTATAACATATGTATATGTAACTTAGATAGCGCAAAGAGAGCTATAAAAAGATTAGTTTAAAAATTGTTACTTCTTGCTAATTTTAAGGGGGGCTTTTAATGGGAATAAAAACAGAAAAGAGACAGCTGCTTAAGTTTTTGTATTATTTTGGAGCATTTTTTATAGCAAACCTGATTGTAAGTATATCTTTTATTACTAAAATAGACTTTATTCCACAAAAAATTTTAACTTATACAATGAGTTTGTCTTATGTCACTAGGATATTTGCATTGATGATCATACCTATTTTTCTAATGGAACTTATTAAATCAAGGCCTGAAGGTCTAAGTGACTACATTAGGTCTAAAGGTATAGTTTTTACCTTCATGGAAGCTATGTTAATAATATATTTTATCTACGCTAGAGTTACTATGCAAGATTCTTTAATTAAAGATTCGTCCTTAAATATGATGATATTATTCATTCCAATGAGCATACAATGGATTCATTATAAATCTTTGAACTCAGACAGAAGAACAGAATGGCAGAAGGCCGTAGGAACATATGAAGAAGAATCTGAAACTGTAAATACATTTTTTTGGCGATTAAAGATAAGCTTTAATAATATAGAAAAAAATATTAGCAGAAAAGAAATTATAAAATATACTAAAGAATATTTTTTTTCTCAAATAATAATATCCATAATAATTTATTCTATATTAATATCAGAGAAAAGTACAATTTTAATTGCAATCTGTACTGTCATATTTTTTAGGCTTATTTTACTAATTATAGATGTAATTTTTGGTCTAGTAGGCTATATAGATGGGAAATGTACAGGCTTTTTTATAGAAGATAAATGTGAAAATCATAGACGTATATATTATGTCTATATTATTACAGATTATCAAAATAAAAATGAAATAAAAATTACTTCAGACCATGAGCTATTCATTTATGAAGGTTATAAAGTAAGGGCATATCATACTTTATTATCAAAACGATACATAAAATTCAAATTGCTATAAAATAGTAAGAGTGGCTTCAATATGTCTTACATTGGAATATTCTTTTCCCCAAAATATCTAGCATTATTAAAAGGCAGTTAGTTATATTAGAATTTTCATAAATAAATTTCTTGTTTTTAAATATAAATATTTCTACAAACAGTAAATATGAAATTTTATGTAAGTAGTGAAGAATATTGTCTCAAAGCAGAAAAAAAAGGTATAATTTATATTAAAGTTTAATAACAGTTATACGAATACTAAAATAGAGTTATGTAGAATAATAACTTTATAAACTTGTTTTTATGATCAACTGAAAAGTTTAATAGGATGATAATTATAAAAATTTTATTAGAGGGAAGATGAATATGGAGAGTATTGATGACATAAAAAGTCTTGATGATTTAACTCTTGTACGATGTATAATAAAAAAGGACTGTAGGAATTTTTTCAAAGCTCAGGATTATAATGGTAAAAAATACATTGTAATAAAAAATCATGTTACTAGTAAGTTTAAAAAAGGAACAGATGATACCTTTTATGCAGTAAAAGAAAAGAGAGGGTATATTTTAAAAAGAGATGTACTTTATCCAATAAGTTCAACAGAATTTGAAAAGTTATTAAAAAAGTTTGGGAAAGTCCAGCTTTAAATTTATATAGATGTTAGTCTTTTCAAGAGTTTAGCCTAAGAGGAATTTTATACAAATATTTTTACTAAATATTGTAAAAGCATAAATAGGTTGGTGCATAATTAATAAAACTATATTATGCACCAACCTATTTATAATTAATTTTGAATAACTTAAATAATTTTTGTAGAATTAATAGTTTTCACAAGCTAATTCAAAATATTCTTTTGGATGTAAGCAAGCAGGACACTTTTCAGGGGCAGAAGTACCTTCATATATAAATCCACAGTTGCTGCACTTCCAAAGTACTTTTTCATCTTTTTTAAATACCTGCCCATTTTTAACATTTTCTAATAATTTCAAATATCTTTTTTCGTGTTCTTTTTCTACTTTAGATATCATATCATAGGCTACGGCAATCTCTGGGAAGCCTTCTTCTCTTGCTATTTTAGCAAATTCCGGATAAAGCTCTGTCCACTCTTCATTTTCGCCCATAGCTGCTGCTTTTAGGTTATCTTCTGTACTATCATGTAAAGCTACTGGATATTTTGCAGTAATTTCTATAGCTTCATCTTGATAATCATCTTTTAGAAATTTATAGAATCTTTTTGCATGTTCTTTTTCTTGTTCTGCTGTTTCTATAAATATTTTTGATATTTGTAAAAAACCTTCTTTTCTAGCTACACTAGCATAGTAGGTATACCTGTTTCTTGCTTGAGATTCTCCTGCAAAAGATTTTAATAAATTTTCAGCGGTTTTTGTTCCTTTTAATGATTTCATCAATATAACCTCCTCATTGATAACTACTCAACTATAATTTTTATCTTATGATAATATATTAACTAATATATTAGAAAATGTCAATAGTAATTAGTAATAAATAATAATTATTATTTATTTTAATAGAAATCATGGCTTATATTTTAAAAAGACTATTTAAATTTATTTTTAGATAAAAACAAGTAGATAGGAATAAGGAGCTATAGAAGGCTTATATTACATACAGAAGTAATATTAATCTATGTTGTAAAGAAAAGTAGATGATCAAGAATAAGTCATATGAAATGCTAAAGATAATTATATAACCTAAAATTCACAATACCAAGGATATTATATAATGAATATGAAAATGCTAGGGCCATGTTGTAGGAAAAAGTAGATGGACAAGTCACAAATCTTAAAAATAAGTGGAAACTATTGGGATGTATATTATAGCAAAATTATATGACAAGTCCTATAAAATATTAAAAATAATTATTTAATCAAAATTTCATAATGCTGGGAAGCTTATATAGTAATGATGGAAATGCTAGGGCTATGTTGTACGGAAAAGTAGATGCACAAGTATAGGAAATACTAAAAAACTATGTTGTAGGAAAAAGTAGATAGACAAGTATTAAGAAATTCAAAATTTTATTTTAATTAAAAAGGTGTGGGGCTAAAAATTGATGCTTGTACACTTTAGGGAAAATATGTATCAACTTTTATTTACAACATAGCTGTACACTGTGGTAGGATCATATAATACTACGTACTCAAATGCCATCAACTTTTATATACAACATAGCTGTATATTACGGCAAGACTATATAAGTAAAATTGTATCAACTTTTCCTTACAACACAGCTGTATATTGTGTCAAGATTGTATAATACTTCGCGCTGAAATCATAGTAACTTTTACCTCTTCACTTTTCACTCTTACTTCTTACCGCTTACCTCTTATCCCTACTTTTACCTCTTAACTAAAAAAGCGCACCGCACTTTTAATATTTTCCGTATATAATCAGATTAACTTATAGTATAGCTAAATGATTAGCCTTTTTACAGAAATTTATGATAAAATATAAATATAATAAATTAAAGATTAACTTGTTTAAACACATAAAGAAAAGGATTACAAAACTAAGAAAGGGGTGAAAAACCTGCTATAGGGTTATACCATAGGAGTTTAATGCTTATTAATGCTAGATGTAGCATAAATCTTGTGATGCGACCTCACTAGATAGTACATAAGGTGCAGAAGTCATATTGTTATGGTTTTTGGTAGCAGGGATAAAAATGATACAGAGTATTAAAGTAAATTTAGAAGTCATAGAGGCTATGCTTTACTTTTGGCAGGCTACTAGTGAAAAGGAGCAGGTTTCCGAAGTATTCTTTTATGATGTAGCTTCTATGGAGGGTTTTAAACTTGCCTATGAAGAAGACTTTAATGAAGAATCTGTTAGAAAGGTATTAAGTGCTATAAAAAACAGAGAACTATTGTCTTCAGATAACAAGAAAGAAAAAAGATTTTGGAACAATAATATGTGGATGATGGAAGACCTAGAATATACTAATCTAATGGTTCAACCTTTAAAGAAGTTGAACCTAGATTGTATAAAGGAAAAGTTAAATGATAAATTTCCACATGCAAAGTATACAGCTTTAGAGGTTATATTCTCTCCATTGCATTTAGAGGAGTATATGATAAAGGATAATAAATTAATAATAAACTTCTTTAGGGTAAAACCTAGCGATTTTGACGATAGCACTTTTATAGGTGACAAAGAATTAGATGATTATATTGAAGAAAAACTAACTGATATGTTGTCAGATACTGCTGAAAATAATTAGGCAAATGAGAGTGGCTGTTGCACAAGTAATAAAAATTAATTATACAACAGCCATGTTTCATAATTAAAGTTAAATTAAACAAATTCATAAAAGTTCTGATTGTATAATACTTTTTAAATAGTTTATTATTTCTTACTGGCTCTATCAACTCTGCATTTTACTTCTTCTGGAGTTAATCCACTAGCATTTATTATAGGAACCTTGGTTTCTGGATCACTATAGCCTAGCATATTAGTGTTATAGTCTGATGTAACTATGGCATCAAATTGGTCTAATTTTGAAATGTTATTGTCTATGGATTCACCTAATATTTGTACAGAATAGCCTTGCTCAGTTAAATAATCTGCTACATTGCTTAAAGATTTTTCCACACCAATTTTTCTCATAAATCTATCACCTCAGTGATTATTTTGCACAAATATTAAGCAATTATTCAATAAGCTCTATGTATTGATTTATAAAATTCATGATCTTAAAAATTAATTTATAAAAGTGAACATAGAGTTTAATTTATTGTATTATAGTTTTATAGTAATATAAAATATTTTGTAGTAGAAAATCCATGAGTGGATTAATACTATTAAAAGAGGAGGAATCATGAAGTCTTACGAGGTAATAATCAGGCTGATGTTAGCTATTTTGGTAGGTGGACTAATAGGTTATGAAAGGGAATTTAATAATAGACCTGCAGGTTTTAGAACTCACATACTTGTATGCATGGGTTCAGCTATAGTGTCTATGATTCAGCTTTATTCTGTGCAAGAAATGATAAATTTGGCTCTTCAGTATCCACAGATTTCATCTACATTTAAAGTGGATATAGGAAGATTGGGTGCTCAAGTAATAACAGGAGTAGGATTTTTAGGAGCAGGCACTATTATCCATGAAAAAGGTTCTGTAAAAGGTCTTACCACTGCTGCTAGTTTATGGGGAGTAGCCTGTATAGGACTAGCTATAGGCTTTGGATACTATTTCTTGAGCATAGCAAGTACAGTCTTTATTTTTATAGTATTAGTTTCTTTAAAGAAGTTTGAAGACAAGCTTTTAATAACTAATAGTTTAAAACTTAAGATAGAATGCATAGATAAAGAAGTCATATCCACAGAAGTAGAAGATTATTTTAAGAAAAGAAGAATTGAAATTAAGGAAATGCAGCAAGTGGATGAAGATGATGGGAATATGAAAACCATAATGTGTATGCTTTCTGTGCCTTGGTATATAAAGGAAAATAAAATAATGGAAGAGCTTAATTCTATTGATGATATAATAAAGGTTGAACCTATTTAGGAAAATGACTTGAAATTGCTTTAAAGTTTAAGTAGTCAATTTAGACAAAAGTATACAAAAACGGCTGTGCAATGAATTTTTATTCATTATGTCACAGCCCTTTATTATTATAAGCATAACTTAAAAATAGTACCCCAATCCTATTTACTTTCAATATAGCATTTATTTTTAATTTATGGCTGATGATAAGCTATAATAGAGTTTAAAGAAATGTTGTTACCTTAATATAGTATTTTTCATTTCCTGCAATGGAAAATATCTTCCAGGGCAATCTGTGCTATATAAATCCTTATGACCATATACTTCGTGTATGTTATATTTATTTTTTATGTATTTTCCTAAGGCTATCAAAGATTTCTTTTGAGCTGAAGTCATAGATTTTTCTACCATAAAATCGCCTTCACAGGCAATACCAATGGATGAGTAGTTAGCTGGTGGACAGTGAGCACCTTTGGCATTTTCTGGTCTTCCTCTATAGATGCTTCCATCATATCTTATATAATAGTGATATCCTATACCAGCCCAAGTTCGATCCATATGCCATCTATGTATATCATATACTGTAGCAAATCTTGCTTGAATGTGGTGAAGAACAATAGACTTAGGTACATTTGTATATACTAAAGGTCCATTGGTAACAAAATCAAGTTTAGGTTCAATTATGTTTAGATTATTTTGTATTTCATAATTAATTTGTTTTGAATCTTCAGCATCACTTTTAGAATTTTCATTTTTCACATCAACTTTTACTGTGTAATTTGTGTCCCAAGTAGGCTGCCAGTTATAAGAATTATCTTTTGAGTAGTCCTGAAGTACCTGCCATTTTCCATCAAAATATGCTGAAAATCTGTAAAGAGTTTCAGATGAGCTGTTTTTCATTACTGGTTCTATATGTATCATTTTTCCTAATTTTTGAGGTGAAGCACTGCTTGTCTCTATGAAAGCTATTTTAGGGGCAATATCTATACTTTTGAGATAAGTACAAGGTCATATATATCAATTGTATTATCTTTATTTAAATCATATTTGTTGTCCCATTTTTGGTCAGTTGATTCAAGATTATATTTTGATATAAACTGTGTAACATCTTTTAAATCTACAATTCCATCACCATTGAAATCCATAGAAGGTTTTGGTATATCCTGTGTAGCTGCTTTAACAGAAATGCTTGGATAAAAATTAAAAATTGATAATGAGGTTAGTGTTGAAATAATTATTAACGATATTCTCTTTTTCAAAAAAATCACACCTTTTCTTTTGCTATGTAGATGAGTATTTTAATAAGTCCTATCATATATTATAAAACAGTTCTACACAGCGGTCAAAGATAAATGCTAAAAAAGCTAAATTTAGTCATTGTAAATTATGTTAATATTAAGTACAATATAATTGCGTTCAAAATATGAACAATGTATTTTAAGGGGGGGAGTAGCTTGATTTTGGAAAAAGATATTAAAGTACTTGAAGTTTTAAACAAAAATGAAACTTTAAGTCAAAGGGCTGTAGCAGAAAAAGTAGATCTTTCCATAGGAAGTGTAAATGCTTCTATTAAGCTTTTAACAGAAGAAGGCTATTTATTTTGTGAAAAAAGAAGCAGAAATTTTAATTATATAGTTACAGAAAAAGGTATTGAATTTTTGGAAGAGTATTTAAAATCCAGTAGAAGTAAAAAAATTGTGCTTCATAGGGATAACAAAAAGGAAATTAAACAGGCAGTAATATTGGCTGCTGGTCATAGAGAGGACTTTAATATGCCTGTGGGAATGCTTACTCTTCATGATAAAACCATAATAGATAGAATCATAGATATTCTTTATGAAAATGGCATAGAGAAAATAGTTTTAGTCACAGGTTATGAAAAAGAATGCTATGAAGAGCTTGCACAAAAAAGAAATCTGCATATTGTATTTAATGATAGATATAAGTGGACAGGTACTATGTACTCTCTATCCCTTGCAAAAGAATTTATAGATGATGACTTTATACTTATAGAAAGTGACTTAGTATTTGAAGAAAGAGCCATAAAAGATATGCTTGATAATGAATGTAGAGATTGCATGCTTATTACTAGTGAGAGCGGTTCTGAAGATGAAGCTTTTGTAGAAGTAAGAAATGGATTTTTATATAAGATGTCTAAAGACAAGCATCAATTTAATAAGATAGATGGAGAAATGATAGGAATAAGCAGAATTTCTTTCCATGTTTATAAAAAGCTACTTGAAGAATTTAAGGGAAATAGAAACCCCTATCTTAACTATGAATATGCTCTTTTAGATGTTGGAAGAAACTACAATATAGGATATACCAAAATTGATGATCTTGTATGGTTTGAAGTTGACAATAGAGAACATTATGAACATTTGGTAAATTATGTTTATCCAAAAATTAAAAGAAAGGAGCAGGAAGTAAAGACAAAAGTTCTTAAAAAATATATAGTGGAAGGTTTAGGAGTATTAGGGGAAAATATAAAATCTATAGCTCCTGCAGGAGGTATGACAAATAAAAACTATAAGGTAACTGTAGAGCAGAAAAATTATATATTGAGGATTCCTGGTGCTGGTACTTCGGACATGATAGATAGAAAACAGGAAAAAGCTAATTCTTCTCTAGCGTCAACTCTTGGATTAGATACTAAAGTGGTTTATTTTAATGAAGAAACTGGAGTGAAAATTGCAGAGTTTATTGAAAACGGTGAAACTTTAAATGGTCAAACGGCTAAAATGGAGGAGAATATGATGCTTTCAGCTAAAGTTCTTAAAAAGCTTCATACTTCCCATATTAGATTCAATAATACTTTTGATGTGTTCGAGCTTATGGAATACTATGAAAATCTTCTTATGAAGGTAAAAGGTAAAAACTTTGAAGACTACTATGAAACTAAAAATAAGGTGTTTGGACTTCGTTCCATACTTAAGGATATAGGAGTAGATATTGTTCCTTGTCACAATGATACGGTACCAGAAAATTTTATAAAGAGCGGGGAAAATAAGATATATCTTATTGATTGGGAATACAGCGGTATGAACGATCCTATGTGGGATTTAGCGGCACATTCCATTGAATGTAATTTTTCTCCTTCTGATGAAGAACTGTTTTTAAAAATATACTTTGAAGGTGAAATAAGTGATAATCATAAAAAGAGAATTCTAATTTATAAAATATGTCAGGATTTCTTATGGAGTACTTGGACTAATTTAAAAGAAGCCCAAGGGGATGATTTTGGAGCTTATGGCATAGACAGATATAACAGAGCTAAAAGGAATTTGAATCTAATATGAAGAGCAAAATTGATTAATGTTTAATATAAATATTGATAGTGTAAGCTATGAAAAAATATCTTAATAAGTTATAAGATTGTGGTGTAGGGGGAGCTTTTATGAGTGAAAATAAATTAAAGTATTCTGGGCTCGGTGTAAGTTATGCTTTGATTTCAGGTATAACTTGGGGTATTGATACTGTGCTTATAGGGATAATACTTTCTAGGTCGCCTTTTATAGATAGTACAAAGGCTCTAGTGCTATCACCTTTTGTAAGCACCTTTATGCATGACATATTTTCTGCTTTATGGGTAAGTATTTTTCATTTGTTTAAGGGAGAGTTCGGCAAAGTTTTAAAGGCTTTTAAGACAAGAAGCGGACTTTTTATAGTGCTTGGTGCTCTTTTAGGGGGACCATTGGGTATGACTTGTTATATGCTTAGTGTAAAATATATTGGAGCTGCATATGCTGCTTCTATAACTTCTATCTATCCTGCTATAGGAGCGTTATTTGCTTTTTTATTTTTAAAGGAAAAGCATGAAAAAAGGGTTTGGATAGGTATAGCTTTAAGCATTATAGGGGTGATAATTTTGGGATACCAGCCTTCAGAAGTGGCGGTAAATGGCAAGTTTTTTTTAGGAACGATTTTTGCATTAGGCACTGTAATGGGCTGGGGGCTTGAAAGTGTGGTTTGTGCTTATGGTATGAAAGAAGATGTAACTGCAGAGCATGCCCTTAATATAAGACAGCTTACTTCAGGTATATTTTATGGTATCATAATACTTCCGCTTATTAAAGGACATTTTTTAACAGGTCTAGTACTAAAAACTCCAACTACTTTATGGATTATGCTTACAGCTCTAGTTGGTACTGCTTCTTATCTTTTTTACTACAGAGCCATAAGTATGATTGGAGCTGCAAGAAGTACAGGCATGAATATAACTTATGCCATATGGGCTATAATTATTCAAGTATTATTTCTTGGTACTAAACCTAGTTATCAGCTCATAGTGGGATGTATGATAACTTTTATGGGAACTTTATTGGTAGCCGGTAATCCAAAAGATATGTTAAATATAAAAGGAAGAGTAAAAGAAGAGTACTAATAAGGAGGAAAAGTATGAGAGCAATTTTATTAGCAGCAGGTATGGGAACAAGATTAAGGCCCTTAACTTTAGAAACGCCCAAATCTATGGTTATTGTAAATGGGAAACCACTTATAGAGAGGCAAATAGAGTATTTAAGAGATATAGGCATAAATGAAATCATTGTGCTTACAGGTTATCTTGCCCACAAATTTGATTATCTTGTGGATAAATATGATGTAAAGCTTGTTTATAATGATAAGTATGATATTTATAATAATATATACACCATGTACCTTGTAAAAGATTATTTAAGAGATGCTTATGTTATTGAAGCAGATGTATATTTAAATAGAAATTTTTTCAAAAAAGAATTGAAAACCTCCACTTATTTTAGCGGAAATAAAAAAGGATTTAAGGATGAGTGGGTGCTTAAATTTGATGATAATGGTAGAGTTTATGATATAGAAATAAGAAGCGGAGAAGGGCATATAATGTCTGGTGTTTCTTATTGGACAGAAAAAGATGGTGAATTTATAAGTACAAAATTAAGTTATATAGTAGAAAACGGGAATTTTCAAGGACTATATTGGGATAACATAGTAAAAGACCATCTTAATGATATAGATATTCATATAAATGAAATAAATGGTGATGATTGGTTTGAGATAGATTCATTGGAAGATTTAAGAGATGTCCCGAATGTTTAATTATTTTGTAAAATGCTTAATAATGGGTATAGATTTTCACTTCATATAATGTAATTATTTAAAAATTTATTAATATTTATTTAACAGTAAAAAATGATATAATTATGTCTATGTAATGCATATGTTTATAAATTTTATGTTGAATATTAGCTATTATTGTAATTGTTGCAGGTTATAGAGAAAGGATTGTAATTATATGATTAAAAGAAGTGAAAAAGATGATAAAAAGAAGCTGAGTAAGGGGAAAAAAGCTGCTATTTCTATAATAGCTGTAGTATTGGTAATACTTATTGGTTATGGAGCATTTGCTGTTGTTCAAGTTAAAAAAATAAAAACTGTGAAACTACCTAAGTCAGATGAAGAAATAGGTATAAAGGAGCAGCCTAAAGTAATAAAAGACGAACAAGGTAATGATAGAGATAAGCCTAAAGTAACTAATATTTTGCTTCTAGGTGTGGATAAACAAGAAGATGCTTCTGATAGCATAATAGTTTTTTCTATAGATGATACTTCAAAATCTATAAAGATGTCTTCGCTTATGAGAGATAGTTATATAGATTTTGGTAAAGGCAAAGTAAACAAGCTAAACTATGCATATCATTATGGTGGACCGCTTTTGTCAGTAAAAACTATAAATGAAAATTATAACTTGGATATTAGAGATTATATAAAGGTAGACTTTGGTGCTCTGGATAAGATAATAGACAGTCTTGGCGGTGTAAATATAAATGTGAAGCCTGAAGAAATTAGGCTACTAAACATGTGTGTAAAAGATATAGCCAGAATTGAGGGGACAAGTCCTAAATATCTAAAAAATTCAGGTCTGCAAAAGCTTAATGGACAGCAGGCTGTGGCCTATTGCAGAATAAGGTATGTAGGGAACTATGACTATGAAAGAACAGAAAGACAGAGGAGAGTACTTAAAGCTTTATTTCAAAGTGCAAAAGATATTCCTCCAACTAAGTATCCATCAGTGATATCCGAAATTTCCCCTTATTTAGAGACAAGTTTGGATTTTGAGAAAATGCTTTCTTATGGAACTAAGATAGTTAGCTATGAAAAAAACAATATAAAAGAAACTAGAGTTCCTTATGATGGATATAAAAATGATGATACTATTGATGGTATTTATTATTTAAAGTGGGACAAAGAAAAGAATTTAGAAAAGCTTCATAAATTCATATATGCAAATTAGAACTAATAATATCAATACTCTTTTATTTATGGCTATTTAATACATAGAGTTATAAATTTTATGTTGGATATTATCTATTATTGTAATTGTTGCAAGATTAGAGAGAAAGGATTGTAATTATATGATTAAAAGAAGTGAAAAAAATGATAAAAAGAAGCTGAGTAAGAGGAAAAAAGCTGCTATTTCTATAATAGCTGTAATATTGGTAATACTTATTGGAGCTGGAATATTTGCTGTTGTTCAAGTTAAAAAAATAAAAACTGTGAAACTACCTAAGTCGGATCAAGAAATAGGTATAAAGGAGCAGCCCAAAGTAATAAAAGACGAACAAGGTAATGATAAAGATAAACATAAAGTAACTAATATTTTGCTTTTAGGTGTGGATAAACAAGAAGATGCTTCTGATAGCATAATAGTTTTTTCTATAGATGATACTTCAAAATCTATAAAGATGTCTTCGCTTATGAGAGATAGTTATATAGATTTTGGTAAAGGCAAAGTAAACAAGCTAAACTATGCATATCATTATGGCGGGCCTCTTTTGTCAGTAAAAACTGTAAATGAAAATTATAATTTGGACATTAGAGATTATGTAAAGGTAGATTTTGGTGCTCTGGATAAGATAGTAGACAGTTTTGATGGTGTAAATATAAATGTGAAGCCTGAAGAACTTAAGCTGTTAAACAGTTATGTAAAAGATGTAGCTAGAATTGAGGGAACAAGTCCTAAGTATTTGGAAAATTCAGGTTTGCAAAAGCTTAATGGTCAGCAGGCTGTAGCATATTGCAGAATAAGGTATGTAGGGAATAGTGATTATGAAAGAACAGAAAGACAGAGAAGAGTACTTAAAGCTCTATTTCAAAGTGCAAAAGATATTCCTCCAACTAAGTATACATCAGTGCTATCTGAAATATCACCTTATTTAGAGACAAGTATGGATTTTAGCGAAATGATTTCTTTTGGAACTAAGGTTGCTAACTATGGAAGAAACGATATAAAAGAAACTAGGGTTCCTTATGATGAATATAAACATGATGATAATATCGATGGTATTTATTATTTAAAGTGGGACAAAGAAAAGAATTTAGAAAAGCTTCATAGATTCATATATGCAGATTAGAATTAAAGGCGTCAGCACTCTTTTAAAGATGAGTGCTGATGCCTTTAAATTTTTTCAAAAAGTTTTTTAGGGTAAAAATCCTTTACCACAGTTGTTATATTGTTTTTGTACATTAATTGCAGTTTGAATATCGAAGTGAAGATTGTTTATGACATTTGTCATATCCATAAGTTATATAACTCACTATTTAGACAGGGTTAATTACTATATTATATAAGTAAAGATCAAACGTCTTAGGAAATCACAACAGTTATAGCATGCTAATCACTATATTATATAAGTAAAGATTGATTTAATGAAATGGACTTGGCTAGATTTTTACAAGGCTAATTACCATATTATGCGAGTAATTATAAGTAACTAAAGATAGTTAAAAGTTTGAGAAAACACACTATAACGATGCTTTTTGTATAGCAATTATAAGTAACTAAAGATAGTTAAAAGTAATTATAGATAATTATGTTATTAAAGAGTAATTGGAAATTTAATATAAATTGATTATAAAAGGAGGTTTAACCATGATAGTGGAGATAAATAATTTAGTGAAAAGATATGGAGATTTTTTAGCGGTGGATAATTTAAATCTTTCGGTGAAAGAGGGGGAAATATTTGGTCTTCTGGGTCCTAATGGTGCAGGAAAAACCACCACTATAAACACTTTAGTAGGTCTTACAAAGATTGATAGTGGAGAGGTTAAAATTTTCGGAAAAACATTAAAAGATCATGAAATAGAAATAAAAAAGGAAATGGGTATAGTTCCTCAAGATATTGCTATATATGAAGAATTAACGGCTTATGAAAATGTACTTTTTTTTGGAAGACTTTATGGACTAAGAGGAGCGAAGCTAAAGAATATGGCAGAGGAAGCCTTAAATTTTACAGGATTATGGGATAGAAAAGAAGATAGAGTCGAAAAATATTCCGGAGGCATGAAGAGAAGACTTAATATAGCTTGTGCTATAGTTCATAGGCCTAAACTTATCATAATGGATGAGCCTACTGTAGGTATAGACCCGCAATCTAGAAATCATATATTAAGTTCTGTAAAAGAATTAAACAAGCAGGGAGCTACTATTATATATACATCTCACTATATGGAAGAGGTAGAAGAGCTATGCAGCAATATAACCATAATGGATCATGGCAGGGTTATAGCAAATGGCACAAAAGAAGAATTAAAGTCTCTTATTTCTTCAGAAAACAAGATAAATATAGAGATATCTTCACCTAATTTCACTATTTTAGAAAATATAAAATCTATATCAGGAGTAAAGGACTGCCAGCTTGAAGGTAATGAATTAAAGATAATATCCCATAAAAATAGTAAAAATCTTGTAGAAATTATTGAATCCATAAATTCTGCAGAATGTGAAGTGTTTTCTATAGATGTGGAAAAGACAACTCTTGAAGGAGTATTTTTGACACTTACAGGGAGAAATTTAAGAGATTGATATTTAGAAAGGTGGTGTTAGAATGAATATTTTGACTATAGCTTATTATAATATTATAAGATTTTTCAGAGATAAGAAAAGCTTCATATATATGCTTGCACTTCCTATAATACTTATACTCATACTAGGAAGTGCCTTAGATTCAAATTTTAAAATTAACAGCATAGATAGAACAAAGGTTGTATATGTAAATAAGGATGGGGGAAATATATCTAAAAATTTTGATGAATTTTTAGATAATAAGGAAGTAAAAGAATTAATAGAAGTTGAAAAAATGGATAGTTATCAGCTCGCTTTTAAAGAGCTTAACGATGATAAAATAAAAGCTATTATATATATAAATGAGGATTATTCTGACAAAGTAAAAAAAGGAGAAAAGGCTCCTATAGAAGTAATTGGTAGCAACAGTAATTCGTTTAGATTTTTTTTGGTTAAAAATTTAGTTTCAAGTTTTATAGAAGGGGCAAATACTTCAGAAGCATTAGCAAAGATAAGTGATAGAAAAGAATTAAGGCTTCAAAGATGGGACAATATTACTGAAGAATCCATATCTTTAGATGGTAAAAGGCCTAAAGCTGTGGATTATTATGCAGTAACTATGATGGTAATGATAATAATGTACGGTGCAAGCTACGGAGTAGCAGAAATAGGGGAAAATTACATGAACCCGGTAGGGAAAAGAATAAATAGTACCCCGCTAAAAGGTTATGAAAATTTTTTAGGTAAAACTATTGCTATAGTTTTTACTATGAGTTTTCAATTTATTGCTCTTATATTATTTTCTAAATATGCATATAAAGCTAATTTTGGTAGCCACATTCTTTTTGTAATATTTGTATGCTTTTCCCTTTCTATTCTTTCTACATTTTTAGGAGTAGCTTTATGTCTTATTTTTAAAGATAAAGTGGTAGCAGGAAGAATATTAAATATAATTGTACCCATTTTTACCTTTATATCTGGTGGATATTTTGTGGTGGATGGAATGTTTTCTAGTGGTTTAATTAAAAAGCTTTTATATATTTCACCAAATTATCTTGCTCAAAAGGCTATTTTTAACAATATATATGGAGGAGCCGCAGGAGAGACTCAAGTTTGTATCCTAGCTTTATGGATAATGATATTAGTGCTGCTTGTGGTATCTGTTTTTGCAGGAAGGAGGTTTGAAAAATGACTATATTTTTAAATAATATAAAAAGAATTTTTAAAGATAAGATGGCTATGTTTTTTATGATAATAATGCCAGTAGTTTTTATGGCTGTTGTCTATCAAGGAAATATGGACGGAGGAAGTATAAATCTTGGTCTTGCAGATAAGGATAATTCAAAGCTTACAGCTATTTTTAAGGATAATATAAAAAATACCAATAAAATAAATATAATAGATATAATAGATATAAATGAAAATGAGATAAAATCTAAACTTACAAGTACCACTATAGATTACGCAATTGTCATAGATAAAGGATTTACCTCAGACCTCATTTCAGGGAAAGATGTAAAATTAAAGTCCTATAGTATAAACAGTAGCAATATACATTTACCTGTAAAGATGTATGCAGAAAATTTTTTAAATGCAGCAAAAAATATAAGCAAGGCGTCAAAAGGCAATGAAACTCAATTTTATAAAGGTATGGAGTATTACAAAAATGGAAGCTTTATTTCTTCCAGTAAAAGCTTAGATAATCATCAAGCCGAAAAAAATAAGAGCAGAGGAGCTTTAGGGTTTTTGATAATGGGTGTATTTTCCATAGCTACCTTTGGTTATTCATTTACTGTGGAGGATAAGGAAAACAAAGTATATTACAGAATTTTTACTACCCCTATTACTCTTAAAAAGTACATGATGGAGAATATATTAACCCTCTTAAGTGTTTCTTTTATTCAAATATTATTGCTTCTCTCCATACTTAAGTTTGGATTTAAAGCCTATTTAGGAGACTCCTTTTTTAACATGGTTGTAGTGATTTTTGTATTTTCACTGAGCTGTGTAGCGTTAGCAGTACTTTTAGATAGTGTTTCTAAAACTTCGAGGCAGTTAGGTGTTATAGGAACCCTTATTTTTACACCTTTTTGCATGTTAGGCGGCTGCTTTTGGCCAATAGAAATAATGCCTAAGCCCCTTAAGCAAATATCAAATTTTATTCCCACCACTTGGGCATTAAAGGCAGCAGAAAAAATATTATATGGTAAAGCTCTTTCAGATATATACATGGAGATAAGTATTATGCTTCTATTTGCTTTAGTATTTTTCTTATTGAGTTCATGGAAAAAGTCAGATATTTCAGTATGACATTCATAAAAATTTTATAAATCGATGAATACTAAACTGTTCTTACACCACCTAAGTCTATGTTGTAAATAAAAGTTGATACTATTTCAAAAACTTAAAATGTTTTAATAAGATTTTAAATTATTTCAATGAAAAATGCAGGATAAAAGCTATATGAATATATGAGTATAAAAGTGTTCTTGCTCATTTAAGTCTATGTTGTAAATAAAAGTTGTTATACTATAAAACACAAAAAAATCCAGTGTCAAATATAAAAGTACTATATGTGGCTATAGCTGCTATAGTACTGAAATTTTTTTCAAATTCTATAGAAAATGTTCCAAAGGCTCCGTTGCTTCACCAATTCAGTTGCGGCATTGCTTGTATCGATGATAGTTATCATAATCAAAGTTTTATAAAAATCAAAAATATAGGATGTTTGAATTTAAGTAGTATAAAAACCATTGATATATAAATATAACTTTTTAACCATTAGGTGTTATAACAAAAAGTTGATAACATAACAATAAAAATTTTAATTAATGTAAATGATTTAAGATTCTATACGACAGAAGTTTTAGAGTATTAAACTATATTTAAATATTATAATTTTAAAATTAATAATGATTAAAAGTTAATTTTTTTGTCAAGAATCTAGTTATAAAAAATAATTAGAGGTGGCAAGAATGGATTCAAAAACTACAGAAACTAATAACAAGGTTGAAGATAATAATAAAACCATTAAAAGCAGTAATCCTAAAACCTTAACTAGCAATAGTGATTTAATTGATATTAGTACTGAAAATGTAGAAATATTATCTGCACTTAAAATGTTAAATTCAGAGCAAATTCTTTGTCTTAAAGATTTAATTTATGATGATAAATCAGTGAAAGATGAAGATTTTATAAAGCTTATAGAAGAAAAAATATTTATAAATGAAGAAAAAATCTGCCCTAATTGTAAAAGCTTAAATATTATAAAAAACGGAAGAAACTCATTGAAAAGGCAGAGATATAAATGTAAAGATTGCGGAAGGATTTTTTGTGATTTTACAAATTCTCCAATAAGCTATAGCAAAAAACCTATAGAAAGCTGGGTACAATATATTAAATGCATGTGTTATAAATTATCCATAAGAGATTGTGCAAAATATGTCAAAATAAATATAAAAACCTCTTTTCTTTGGAGGCATAAAGTGCTAAATGCCATAAAATCTAAGTTGCCTGAAAATCTAGAAGGAATAATTGAAATAGACGAGGTATTTGTTAACGAAAGTTTTAAAGGAAATCACTCAAAGGATCCCAATTTTAATATGGGAAGAGAACCTATAAAAAGAGGATTGAACCATGGTTATGAAAATTTAAGTAAAACGAAAGTATGTATATTATGTTGCGCTGATAGAAAAGAAAATATATTATCAAAAGGAGTTTGTAGGGGCAGAGCGACATTCAATGCTGTAAATAACATGTTAAATGACAAAATACCAAAAGGATCAGTTTTGTGTACTAATAACAGCATTAGCTGTGTTAGCTTTGCTAGGACTAAAAAACTAAAGATATATGAGATTTTTGGCGCAAATGAAGTAAAAAATGGGAAGTACCACTTGCAAAATGTAAAATCTATGGGCAGAAAATTATTAGAATTCCTAAGAAATTTTAAGGGAGTAGCTACAAAATATTTGAATTTTTATATTGCATGGTTTAAATGGACGCAGCTGGTCCAATATTATGATGGTATAAATAGAATAATAAACTTATTTCTATTGTCCATATTAAGCAAGGAAAAAATAAAGATATACGATTTTAAAGATATAAAAGCATTTACATAAAAAGTAAGTAGATATAAATATTAGTTCTACACATGCTGTGTTATCTACTTTTATTTTCAACATAGCTAATGTTGATATCTTATAATTATTTGTAATTGCAAGGTGTAGTTATTTTTATTTATAAAAATAATTAATGATAAATAGCTTATAATTATTTGCAATTGTAATGCTAGTCCATATTTTCTTTATAACATACTTAATATAGATACTTTTTAAAAATAAATTGCAATATAATTATTAGTTCCATGTGGATGATACATACATATTTATATGATAATGCTGACTTTTTAGGTGGATTAAATCCAGTAAGGGAAAGGATGCACGTACATATTTAGATGATAATGTGATTAAGTAAGCTACTTTTATTTATAACATAATTGAAGTAAATTAAGAATAAATATAAAAAACTACAGCAGGTAATGAGCAAAAATCTTCATTATTTATAAATTTTAAGATAAGCATAAAGTCAGAAGGCACACATATCTTTAAGTAAATTTCGTCATATGAAAAGTTTACCGTATAATACTTATACGAATTCTTTAAGATTTTGCTTTATAGAATTTATAAATGAATAATAATCAAGAAGGTAACTGATATAAAGAATATAAGTAATAATATGATATAATAAATTTGAATATAATAAATTAATTTTTTAGAACATTATTATTGGGTAAATATGAGAATTCGAATTTTCGAAGTTAGTATTCTTCTGGGCTAGTTGGGTTGCACTGCTATTAATTATTCTAGCTGTTTTCAGAACTTTTAACTTTAAATAAATTATAATTAACTATGAGCTATATTGCTATGGTTTGTTTATCGTCTTTTTTTTATTTTAAATAGATTATTGTTAATTACAAGCCCTGTATTTCCTCTTGTATATCCATCTTTTATATTTATTTTAAATAAATCCATTGTTAATTGTAAGCTGTGCAAAATCTGTGGAAAAGGTTCATCTACTTTTATTTACAACAAAGCGTTATATTGTTGGTAACGTACATGAGGTTATTTCATCCACTTTTACTTACAACAAAGCGTTATATTTTTGGTAAACATATATGAGGTTATTTCATCTACTATTAATTACAACATAGAGTTAGGGTTTGGAGTATATATAGGGTGGTAAGCTTCTTGGAAATTTTTACAAATAATTTTTTGAAAGTTAAAATACTAAGTTAGAGGTAGTCCTATGAAGTATTTTTATAAGATTCTTATTTTAATGTTTTTTATAGTTCAATTATCAATGGCTAAAACCATTACACCTCCCAAAGTTTTAGTACTTCTTATTTTTGTTAGTTTAGATATATTTAGAAGTAAATATAAAAATTCTATTATCATAATGTTAATGGAGTTAGTGATTCTATATGTACTTTGTCAGTATGATATTAATTTTTTAATATTTTTTGGGATTTTGGCAATGGACCTTTTATATTTTAAAAAATTTATATATGAATTGGTGGTATATGCATCAGGAATTTATCTGCTTTTGGATAAAGGCTGTGCCATGTACATAGCGCTTTATATTTTTTATATTAGCTTTTGTATATCAACAGCTTATTTACAGGTAAAGCTTTATAATTTGGACAAATCTTATAAGGATGTTCACGATAGAGAGCGAAAAAATATATATGAATTGGAAAGTACAAAACAGAAGCTTTTAACTTCTTCAAGAGAACTGGTTTATCTTACAGAAATAAAAGAAAGAAATAGAATAGCAAGGGAAATTCATGATAATATAGGTCATAGCATAGCAGGTATATACATGCAGCTTCAAGCAGCTTATAGATTAAAGGATAAGGATAGGGAAAAATCAGATGAACTTTTAAATAAATCTATGGAAGGACTTTCTGAGTCATTAAATGTTATAAGAAATACAGTACATAATATTAAGCCTAAAGAAAACTTAGGCATAGAGTATATTGAAAAAATAATAAACAGTTGCAGATTTTGTAATATAAATTTTAAATATAGTGGGGATTTTAATAGGCTTTGTACTAACCATATGGAGATGATAGTTTCTAACATAAAAGAAGCTCTTACTAATGCTTCGAAATATTCAGGAGCTACAGAAATAGATATAAAGTTAGATATAACTGAAAATTATGTGAGACTTTATTTAAAGGATAATGGGAAAGGTTGTACAAATATAAAGGAAGGTCTAGGAATAAGCGGGATGAAAGAAAGAATGAAAAATGCTGGGGGAAGCATATCTATAAATGCTAATGACGGTTTTATGATAGTATGTATTATTCCTATTAATGAGGAGGGAGGAGTGATTTTTGAAAATACTCATAGTTGATGATGATGCTCTTATAAGGGATAGTCTAAAAATAATATTTGAAACCGAAGAAGGTTTTGAAGTGGTGGGTAGTGCCTGTAATGGACAAGAAGCTTTGGATAAATGTATGGAGCTTAATCCAGAGGTAGTTATAATGGATATACGTATGCCTATTATGGATGGGGTACTTGGTACGAAGCTTATAAAGAGAAGTTTTAATTATATAAAGGTAGTTGTACTTACTACTTTTAAGGATGATGAATATATAAAAGAAGCTATAAAAAACGGCGCAGAAGGGTATATATTAAAAAATCAGTCTGCAGATGCTATAATTGAAAGTCTTAAAGCTGTATATAAAGGAAATATTGTATTAGAAAAAGATGTAGCAGGAGCTCTTTCTGGAATGCTTGAAAAGAGTAGTGGTAAAGAGGTAAAGCTAAGGATGGAGTTATCCCAACGAGAACTTGATATATTAAGACTCATAGGTGATGGTATGTCTAATAAAGAAATAGCATCATCACTTTATCTTACAGAAGGTACTGTAAGAAATTACGTTACTAAGCTTCTTGAGAAGCTGGAACTAAGAGATAGAACTCAACTTGCCATATATTATATTAAAAATATGACATATTGAATGATTTTTAAATCATAATATAAAATGTGCCCTACAAGGTTTATTAAATCATAAAATTCAGGATTTAATAAAAACCATAAAGGGCACATTTTTTTATAATAAATCAGTTTTCATCGTATAGATTTATGCTTTTTTTATTTAAATCTATTGGGAAATTTAATTTTTTTACAAAGATAGAACTTATAAAAAAGCATATTAGTGTAGGAATAATCCATGCAAAGCCTGATTCAGATAGAGGGATAATTCTTAAAAGACTATCCACTAGGTTAATTTTTAGACCTAAGGAGGATAGAGTACCAAATATACTAAATAAAAGGGCAGTATATACTGTGGCCTTTACCACCAAATCGTTTTTAATAAACCTATGGAGTAAAGTGGTTATTATGAGAGTTATGGCCACTGGATATAATATGCTTAAAACAGGGGCAGAAATTGAAATTATTTTGTCTACTCCAAAGGAACCAATTATTATGCTAGCTATAGCTATTATTATAGCATTAAGCTTATATGGAAGCTTTCCTTTTGAAACATTCTCAAAGAAAGTAGCACCAGCGGTTATAAGTCCTACAGAAGTTGTAAAGCAAGCTAGTCCTATAGCAATACCAATAAGGATGCTACCTATATTTCCTAGACTCATTTTTGATATGTTAAGCAAAAGTAAAGTCTTTGAGATATCTCCTTTAAAAATAGAACTTGTTTGAGCGCCTAAATACATAAGTCCAGTGTACACTATGGCTAATCCAATTATAGCTACCATACCTGATTTTATTGTTATATCCAAATTTTCTTTCCCTTTATAACCTTTATTATTAACAGATGAAACTATTACAGAAGCAAACACAAGGGCTCCCAAAGCGTCCATGGTTTGATAACCTTCTTTAAGAGCATTGGAAAATACAAAGTTTTTTCCAGTATTCACAAGGGTGCCTATAGGAGAAATAGACCCTTTTACTATTATAGTAAGTAAGGCTATAAGTAAAATAGGAGTAAGATATTTTCCTATGTTGTCTATTATTTTAGAAGGTTTTAATATGAAACAAAGGTTTATAGAAAAATATATTATCATAGACAGTATAGGTGACATAGATGGAAAGATAGGTCTAACAGTTAGTTCATAAGTGGTAGCAGCAGTTCTAGGGATACCCAGCATAGGCCCTATAGCTAAAAATAAAGCGGTACCACACAATATAGAAAATCCTTTTCCAACTTTTTTTGCCATATTCTCAAAGTTTCCACCACTTTTTGTGCAGGCTACTATGCCTAGAAAGGGGATTCCTACACCTGTAATTATAAATCCTAAGGCTGAAATGATAAATTTATTTCCAGTGATTTTACCTAAGTAGGGTGGAAAAATAAGATTTCCTGCTCCAAAGAACATGGCAAATAGAGCAAAACCTATAACTAATATATCTTTTGAACTTTTTTTCATCCTATTACCTCGCTTTTTTAGACGTATATTGACAAATTTATTGTTTTTTTTACTTAAAACTATATAAAAGATGATATCATTATTTAAATAGCAATTCAATAAAAAAATACTGTAAATTATGAACTGTTTAATATATTTACATTGATAAAAATAATAAAATGATAATTTATATAATTTATTAAAAAAGTAATTTTTTTATATTACTATTGTATAAAGTTTTTTTATATGGATATAATTCCTAATGAAAACAAGAAGAGGTTTATAAAAGGTTTTAATAAGAGATTTTTAAAAATCATTTATTTTATGGAGGTAAATTTATGAACAAAATATTATTGGTTGGTAGATTAGTAAAGGATCCAGAACTGCGAATATTGGAAGAGTCACAGAAGATGGTGACTAGGTTTGTAATTGCGGTAAATAGAGATTATGTATCTGCAAATGGTGAAAGAAAGGCAGACTTTATACCCGTTTCAGTTTGGGGTAAAAGGGCAGAAACCATATGTCAATATATGCATAAGGGAAGCATCATAAGCATTAGCGGAAGGCTAAAAACTGGGAGCTATGAAGATAAAGACGGAAACAAGAAATACATATATGAAGTAGTAGCAGAAGACTTCCATTTTATCGATTATAAAAAGAAGGAAGAAGCTTAACTATAAATTAGCATGGCTGCTTAAAAGCATTATATGCTCAATAACTTTTATAAAAGTTATCAAAGTCAATTAAAACTATAATATAAGAAAAAGGGACTGTTGCATAATTAACATATCTACAATATATTGAATCTTAATTTAAAAGCAATTCAATGTATTAGGTGTAGTAGACAATTTATTTGTTTTGCAACAGTCCCTATTATACTGTTTTGATTAAAATTAAAATTTACTAAAGTACATTAGATTTAATTAAATCTTGAACAGATGAACCGTTTTGGATTCCTGTTATTATCTTTGCGGATTTTGAAGAATCGCCTATTAATATTCCGCCCACAATTTTACTGTCTTTGAAGAATAGTTTTTTGTATAAACCTTTTTCCATGTCTTTAAATCCTAGTTGTTCTAAGGATGTATCATCAAAGTTTATAGTACCTGCAGAAAATACTTCAGCATCTAAAGCTTTGAATATTGTAGATGAAACAAAACCTTCAAAGGCTGCATTATCTCCAGTAGCATTGGCACCGGCAATTTTGCCCATTTCGATAGCTGCTGGCCAGTTTCCATAAACTATGCCTTTAAGTTCAGCTACATCTCCACAAGCGTATATATCTTTAATATTTGTCTCCATTTTTTCATTAACTATTACACCTTTATCAGAAGCTATGCCTGCTTTTGAAGCTAACTCTTTATTAGGTCTGATGCCTACTGAAAATAGTATTAAGTCTGTTTCTATGGTTTTGCCGCTCTTTAATTTTATTCCCATAACCTTTGGCTTTATTTCTCCCTGTGTACCCATTGGACTTATACACATATCTGCTACTATCTCTTCTGCAGAATCTCCTAAAATTAAGTTAATACCTGAGTTATCAGCTATATTTTTAAACAATTGAGCTCCTTCATTATCTAATTGTCTTGGGAGCAGTCTTGTGCTGAATTCAACTACAGTTACATCTAAACCTTGATTTTTTAATTCCCAAGCTGCTTCAAGTCCCAAAAGACCTCCACCTATAATAACAGCATTTCTGCACTGATTTACATAGACTTTTATATCTTCAGCATCTTGTAATTCTCTTAAAGTGAATATTCCATCAACTTTTTTATAGTTATCTGAGGTTAATACTAAATCTCCTGCAGCATTTTTTAATTCATCACAAGCAACTTTAACTGGTGGTATGAAGTTATGACTCCCATTGGCTAAAATTAATTTATCGTAATATACTTCAGTGCCATCATTTAAAATTACTTTTTTATCCTCAGGCAATAATTCTTTTACCCATGCACCAAATAACTGATTTATTTTCTTGTCTTCATACCATTCATCTGAAGCTATATAGAATTCATCATCAGAAATAGAGGTAGAAATATAATCAGAAAGCTGAGGTCTATAATAGGATAAGGATTTTTCTTTAGCTATTATTTGTATAGAACATTTTGGATTTCTTTTTCTTATAGCATCTGCTGCGTAGAATCCAGCAGCCCCATTACCTATTATTACAAATTTTTCTTCAGTTTCAGATTTGAAATCAGTGTCTTCAGACTTAACTTCTACGAATTGTTCAGCAGAAGCTCCGCATACAGGACAACTTTCTGGAGGAGTGTCTCCTTCAAATACTTCTCCACAAACTAAGCATTTCCATAGTTTAGTCTTTTTTGGTTTACCTTTTAGAGTAGTTTTATTTTCCTTTGCAATGATTTTTTCTGCAAAGCCTGCTCCAAAGTTAAAAGCTTTTGTTAGCTCTTCTTCTGAAGGTTTAAAGTTTATTTTAAGTCCAGGTGTATACATATCCATTCTTAATTCTTTTAATCTTCTTTCCATATTTGGAACTGCTTCACCGCTCCAACCGTAGGAACCAAATCCAGCAGCTACTTTTCCACCATGAACTAATGGATTTAAATGAGTTAGAAGAGTTCTTATAGGTTCAAGAAGATCTCCGTTTATGGTTGGAGAACCAAATAGTATACCATTGGATTCACTTATATCCTGTACTATATCTTCCATCTTATGATGAATTACATCATACATTTTTATATCAAAATCACCTTTAGATTTTATTCCTTCTGCTATATTCTCAGCCAAAGTTTTTGTATAGCCGTAAGCTGATACATAAGATATGGTTATTTTGTCCCTGTCACTTTTCTTTTCTTCAGGAGTACTCCATTTTTTATAGAGATCAACTATTTTCCATGGGTTTTCTCTAAGAATTGGTCCATGTCCAGGACATATAGTATCTATTTCAAGATTTTCTATTTTATCGATAGCTTTAAGTACATAAGGCTTGAAAGGTCCCATTATGCAGTCATAATAGTATCTTAAAGCTTCCATATAATGTTCTTCATTTTCAATTAAATCATTAAATACATTTTCTGAACAATAGTGACTGCCAAAAGAGTCACAAGTAAATAACATCTTATCTTCTGGAACATAGGTATAAATTGAATCTGGCCAATGTAGGAATGGAGCAGATATAAATTTAAGGGTTTTATTTCCTAAATCTAAGGTATCCCCATCATTTACTACAATTGATTCAAAAGGTTTGTTTGCTATCTTTTTCATGAAGTTTAAGGCAGCAGAAGAACCCACAACTTTAGCTTGAGGTGATAATTCTAACAATTTTGCTACAGAGCCTGCATGGTCTGGTTCTGTATGATCTACTACAATATAATCTATTTTTGTAAAGTCAATATCTAGAGATTTTAATCTTTCAAGATATTGCTCAAAGAATTGTTCTTTTACTGTTTCAAAAACAGCTGTCTTTTCACTTCCTCTTACCACATAGGAGTTATAAGTTGTTCCATATGGAGTATACATTATTATGTCGAAAATTCTAAGATTAGGATCCAAAGCACCAACCCAATAAATATCTTTTTTTACTTCTAAAGATCTCATATTACACATCCCTTTCATGTAAATTTATGTAATATAATAATTATATCACTTATAAATTATTATAATCAGTATCATTATTTTTAAATAAGTTTAAACTTTATTGGTTATACTATGTATATGGATAATATTATATTAATTGTATAAATAATTCTAGCAAATAAATTATCAAGGTTATTTTACAAGCTAGGTATTAGTCCCCATAAATTTAATAAATAGTATATATATTATCAAAGTATTATATGTAAAAGGGTATTTATAGCAAAAAAAGATGATAGTTATTATTATTTAATAATCACTATAAGACAATTATAAATCAAAATTCTATTTAGGTCAATGAAAGTATAAAAAATTTTTGTTAAATTATAAACAAAATAGCAATGGTTAGAGGGAAGGCATAAGTATGGATTTTGTTAGATTAGAAAAAATAGAGGAATTAGATAAAAAAACATTAGATAAAATGTATAAAAGATATTATAATCCAGGATTGCATAAAATATATAAATATACAGGGCTAGACATTAATTTTACAAGAGCTGAAGGAATGTATTTATATGATGAAAAAGGCAAAAAATATTTAGATTGTTTAGCAGGGTTTGGAGCTCTAAATTTGGGATATAATGATGAAAGGGTGATAGAAGCTGTAAATAAGGCAGCTTTAAGACCTAATCTGTTACATTTATGTAAAAATCCTTTAAATGCAGTATTAGCTCAAAATTTAGCCTATTTAACGGATGATAAGCTGTCTATAAGTTATTTTGTAAATGGCGGTACGGAAGCGGTAGAAGAGGCTATAAAACTGGCTTTATTCTATCATGGAGGAGGAGATATAATATATTTTTCTAAAGCTTATCATGGAAAGACTTTAGGATCTATTTCAGCTTTGGGCAATAAGTTAAAGTGGAAATATGAAGATTTACCTTTCAATTTTATAGAAGTGAATTTTGGAGATTATGAAGGGGTTAAAGAAGCAGTACATAGAAACAGCGTAGCAGCTATTTTAGTAGAACCTATACAAGGAGAAGGCGGAGTTAATATAGCTCCTAAAAGTTTTTTTAAAGAGATAAGAAAGCTATGTAATAGGGAAGATATAGTTTTGATATTTGATGAAATACAAACTGGCTTAGGAAGATGCGGCAGCATGTTTTACTATGAAAAAATAGGGACAGTTCCAGATATATTATGTCTATCAAAATCCCTAGGCGGAGGTATAATACCAATTTCATCAATTACTTCAGAATACTCTTTATGGATGGACACTTATGGGAAAATAAAATATTCAGATTTTATAGGCTGTACTTTTGGAGGAAATACCTTAGCGTGTGCTGCAGCTATAAAAACTTTAGATATAATATGTGATGACAGATTAGCTTTGAATTCAGAAGAGCTAGGCATTTATGCTTTATCAAAATTGGAAGGAATGAAGAGTAAGTACCCTTTAGTAAAGGATATAAGAGGAGAAGGACTGCTTATAGGTATAGAGTTAGATAATTTTAATAATAAGCTTCCAGCAAAAGCTATGAAGTTTTTGACCTTAACCATAATCACTGAGATGATGAATAGATATGGAATTATCATGGGATTTACCTCAAACAATCCAGCGGTATTAAGGTTTGAACCGCCTTTAATAATAAATAAGAAAGAAGTGGATTACTTTGTTGAATGCCTTAAGGAGGTACTAGATAGGGAAGATAGTCTTATAGAATTAGCTTTTCACTCCATAAAAAATATAGGCTGCAATTTGAAAAAAATGTGGGAAAAATAGTAGGATAAGCCTCTAAATATACATTTTTGTTTAATTTATTCTTAATTTTTATTTATTATGTTGCCAAGAACTAGTTTAAATTATTATAATATAACTTAAGCACTTGTACCAAGTATCATAACTTAATGGAATGATGTTTGGTCCTATGTAAAAACACCAGTAAGGAGAAAGAAGAATGGATTGGTATAAACTATTTAAAATTTTTATTTTTTCAGCAGTGCCTCTTACGGAACAAAGAGCAACAATTCCCTATGGACTATATTTACATTTAAACCCCATGGCAGTTATGGTTGCAGCTTTTTTAGGAAGCTTGATACCAGTACCTTTTGTTCTATTGTTTTTTAATGGAATTTTTAAGTGGATGAAAAAGTACAAGATATTTGAACCTATAAATAAATTTATAGAAAACAAACTGCAAAAAAATACGGGGAAACTAGAAAAGTATAAAGAACTTGGATTAATAACCTTTGTAGCAATACCTTTGCCTACCACAGGACTTTGGACAGGTAGCGCAGTGGCTGCGTTTTTAGGATTGGATTTTAAAAAGTCTTTTATTTGCACTGCTCTTGGCGGAATTTTATCAGCTATAATAATAACCTTAATATGTTTAGCATTCCCAGGTATTTTTAAATTGGTAAATCTATAAAAGTTATAACAGTTTAAGCCTTTGAAAATCAAAATTTTAATATAGGATTTTGATTTTCAAAAGGCTTTTTTATTTTACCCCAAATTATAAGTAACTTACTTTTGG
Source organism: uncultured Clostridiaceae bacterium (assembly GCA_946405135.1). GTDB lineage: Bacteria > Bacillota > Clostridia > Clostridiales > Clostridiaceae > CAMJGD01. Next base: position 143,793 of record CAMJGD010000003.1, read on the forward strand.
GAAAATTTCTAATATACTTTAAAATAAATTATAAATTATTAAATTTTTCATAATGCTATGTATTAATTTATGATAAATTATTTTTTTATGTAGATTAATTAAAAACTATGTAGCACTATTATATTGCAAAGATATTATTTCTAAATATAGATTAATCAAGAGTAATTATGGTATAATACCATTATCAATTCCATAGTATTAAACGAATAAAATCCTTTAATAAAAATATATGTTTTAAATTGTTGAAAAATAATGAGCTTAATAAATGAAGAATACAGTTTAATAAATTGCATTTAAACATAAAAAACAAATTTAATAAAAAGGGGGATAGCTATTGGGGAATAGCTTTTTATTTCTATTGCCTTGAATAGCGATTTTATGGACACTAAAAAATTTGAAGAATTTAGAGACAAAGTGCAGGAAAACGTAGGAAAAGTTATAGTAGGAAAAAAAGATAGGATTGACAAAATAATTGTTGCATTTATTTGTTCAGGACATGTATTATTAGATGATGTTCCTGGTTTAGGTAAAACCAAACTAGCCAAATCTTTATCAAAGTCCTTAAACTGTTCTTTTAAAAGGATACAATTCACTCCAGATTTACTTCCATCGGATCTAACAGGCATATATTATTATAATCAAAAGACTTTAGAATTTGAATTTAAAGAAGGACCTCTTTTAAGCCAATTTGTCCTTGCAGATGAGATTAATAGAGCTACTCCTAGAACTCAATCTGCTTTGCTTGAATGTATGGAAGAAAGACAAATAACTGTGGAAGGCAATACTATTAAACTAAAAAGACCCTTTTTTGTAATTGCTACCCAAAATCCTATAGAACAATTTGGAACTTTCCCTTTACCAGAAGCGCAATTAGATAGATTTTTCATAAAACTATCTATGGGTTATCCTGAGTATGCAGAAGAAAAAAATATTTTAGATAGATTCATGCAAAAGGATCCTCTAGAAGAGTTAGAAGCTGTAATCTCCATGGAAGATATTGAATTTGTTCAGAATAATTATGTAGATGTAGAAGTGAATAACAGCATAAAAGGGTACATATTAGATATGGTTAAAGCTACACGTAACCATGGTTCAGTGGAATTAGGGGCTTCACCTAGAGCTTCTTTAAATCTTATGAAAGGTTCCCAGGCACTGGCAGCTATAAAAGGGAGAGATTACGTTATACCAGAAGATATAAAGGAAATGGCTGTGCCTATATTGTCTCATAGGTTAATTTTGAAAACTGGAGTAGGAACTTTTGAAAATAAAAATGAAGAAATTATAGAAGAAATCCTAAATACTATAAACACCCCTTTAGAGAAAATTTAGGGGTGATACAATGAAGGGCTATTTGATATTTATTTTTATAATGGCGGTAACTTATTTTACTGCAGAGTACACTCGAAAAAAAGGCTTTGATAATCTTATAGTAAAAAGATACTGTGATAATAATATGATATTTCCAGGAGAAGAATTTAAGATAGTCACTCAAATTGAGAATAAAAAGTGGTTTCCTATATCTTTTCTAAACATGCAGGAAGAATACCCTTCTAAGGTAGAGAGGGTAGGATATAATAGGCATGTGGTGAGTAATGAAACAAATTATTACATAAGCAGCTACAGTATTTTATGGTATGAGAGAATTAAAAGATATCATACTTCTGTCATAAGAGAAAGAGGAGTATATTATATAAGAAATATAATTATCACTATAGGTGATGTTTTTGGTTTTTCTTCTCTGTCAGAAAATAGAGAAGATCCCTTAGAGATAGTAGTGTACCCCAACTTTGTTCCTATGAAAAAGTTAGTTTTTCAGAATAATAGCATTCAAGGAGATGTAATAGTAAGAAGATGGATATTTAAAGATACTTTATATGTAAGAGGCATAAGAGAATATAATGTAGAAGATAGAATGAAAGATATTCATTGGAATTCAAGTTTAAGGGCAAATAGACTCATGGTAAAGGAATATGATTATACTTCTGAAAGAGAAATTGAATTTATTATAAATGTTCAGTGTGGAAGACCTTATTGGTCAAGCATAGACAATAAGTCTGTAGAAAGAAGTATAAAAGTGGTTATGTCTTTAGCTTCTGGTACCATTGATGAAGGTATACCTACTGGGGTTATGACTAATGCCCAAATTATAAGTTATTCTGGCAGTAGCCCTTCTGAAATAATTCCTGGCATAAATAATTTTAAGTCTATATTAGAGTTAGGTGCAAGAATATATAAAACTCCAAGGGTAGAGCTTTATGAATATCTTATGGATAAAGGTAAGTCTTTTAAACAGAATGCTATTTATGTATTAGTTACATCTTATTTAGATAAAGAAAGTATAGATGTTTTAAAGAAACTTGTGATAGCAGGATTTACAATAAAAATTATAGATACATCTAAAGATTTAAGCTTACCTCGCATAGACCATATTGAGAAGATAGATTATAAAGGGGAGGTGAAGTCATGAGCAGGTATAAATATATTAGACTTATGTTCACCTTGACTACTATACTTTTTTATTACATTGTTGCAGCAGTTATACTTAATGCTTTTGGAAAGGTCACGTTAGCATATTGGGATTTTATTTTTGTGGGTGTATTAGGTGCAATAATGCAATTTTTAGAGTATAAAGATGTAAAACCTTACGTTATAATGATTTCTTTGATTTCCGTAAACATGCTTGGATTTTATATGATATATGGATTAAATGACTTCATTCCCTACTTCATATTTGGGTTAGTAACCTTGTGCATGTCGTCAAGGAACTCCATAGAAAGCATAAATTATGATTACTACCATAGTAAGTTTAAGAATATGATTATAATACTTTTATCCACTATAGTTTTCTATCCTAAAATGGAAGGAAGTTATTTAAAAGAGCTATTTAAGTTTTATATATTTTTTATAATGTTATTTATAATAACTCTGAGAAATTCAAGGAAATTTGTGCATAAGATTCCTGCAAAGAAAAAAGATAATGTTTTTAATGTATCTATAATAGTGATGATTCTTATGCTTTCTACAGACTTTATATTTAATCCTTTTACAAAGGTTTTTAAATTTATTTTAGGGATTTTTAATAAGATAATATATTGGATTGCTTGGATGATTTTTATGGTACTTTTCAAACCTATAGAAGCTTTTGCCAGGGTGTTAAGAAGTGCTTTTCAAAAACTTAATTGGCCTGCACCGCCGGGAGCAGAAGATGTCTTTAAGGATATAAAGCCTGAAGAACAAGCAAATATTTATTCTGTACCGGTAATAAGGTATGTACTAGAAGCAATCATAGTCTTTGTTATTATTTTTATTATCTATAGAGCTATAAAAATATATAGGTATAATAAAATCGTTAAACAGGATGAGGCAGAGGAAATCCATGAAAAAATAAAAATAGACAAAAATCCTTCTGAAAAGAAATTTGCAGGAGGCATAAAAGAAATATTTAAGTCTAAAACCAGTAGAGAAAAAATATTTAATGCTTATAGAGATTTTGAAAATAGAACCTTTAAAAAAGGTATATTTAAGAGATACATGACAGCTAAGCAGCTTTCCTCAGTAACTAAATCTTATATAGATTCTAAGGAAGAACTTAAGTATATTGAATATAAATACAATGAAGCAAAATTTTCCAAACACCCTATAGAGGAAAAAGATGTGAAAGAATTTAAAGATAATTATAGCAAAGTGAAGGAAAAACTTTAGAGATTATGCAAGAAGTGTCTTAAAGTATAAAAGAAATTTCCAACACTACAATCGATATTTCGACACAATAATTAGTATATAAATGTATTCTTTTTTATATATATGCAACTTATATATATATAAAGATCATTATAGTTAAAAAACTGTCATTTTTAAAGGATAAATTATTTTGACACTGCACTAAATTATGACAGATTTCTAAAAAAAATAGTGTTAATATAAAAAAAGGGGCTAAGGAATGAGAGACCTAGCTATTCAATATATAAAACCTGTTTTGAGGGGGAAGGATTTTATGTTAGTTATTGAAAATTTGACAAGATGCGAGGTCACAGAAACTAGTACTTATATTTATTCTTACAGAATGACAAAAGGTATCATAAGATTGCCCTTTGGGGAAAATGGCATGGAAGTGCAATCCTATGGCATTGAGGTGGAAAGGCAAGATATAATAAATGGTGTAACTTCAAACATAGAAAGGGATTCGCTTAAAAGCATAAGCCCTTATAGGCATAAAGTACACAATTTATTAAAGATGCTTTATGATAATGAAGTGTCTCCTATTCATTTTATAGATGTGGTAGGTGAGTATGTAGACGAGTATATTTTAGATTTTGACAAGGAATATACAGATATAGCCACTAATTAATTTTCAGGTTTATAATTCAAATTGCATTGATTTTTATAACCAAATTATTTAAATTAAATCCTTCTGCTTATCAATGTAATTTGGCAGTTTATATTTGTATGGTTGGTTTTCAGTAAATGTTACGAAAAATGTTGTGGAATTTTAAAATATAGCTTTATGAGAAAAGATACTTTTGCCATAAAGCTATATTTTTGCATTCCCAATGTTAAACAATTAATGAGTATTGAGCGGGTGATAATTTGATATTAGGTATAGGAACAGATATAATAGAAATCCCAAGAATAGCTGAAGCTATTAAAGGTAATGATAAATTTTTACATAGAATTTTTACCCATAAGGAAATTGAATGCTTTACCAAGAAGGGGTTTGTAGAGCATAGGTCTATCAATAGTGATAATAAAAATGATAATATGTATGTATTTCAGAGTGCTGCAGGAAATTTTGCCGCTAAAGAGGCTGTAAGTAAAGCTTTAGGCACAGGAATTAGAGGATTTAGTTTTAAAGATATAGAGATACTGAGGGATAATAAAGGAAAACCTGTGGTATATCTTTATGGAAAAGCAGAAGAACTGGCTATGGAGATTACCAGAGAAGCTTTAGCTTATAATTATAGATTTCATATCACCATATCTCACAGCAGAGAAAATGCCATAGCTTATGCAATATTGGAGGTGTTATAAAAATGAGGATAGCTACAGCGGAAGTTATGAGAGAAATAGATAGGTATGCCATAGAAGAGATGGGCATACCTGGAATAGTACTTATGGAAAATGCAGCTTTAAAGGTATTAAATCATCTTGATTTAGAATACAATACTAATTTTGTATTAGTGTGCGGAACGGGGAATAATGGAGGAGATGGATTTGCCATTGCAAGGCATTTGAAGGTGCTAGGAAAGAATATTAAAGTTTTCTTAGTTGGAGATAGCAATAAATTGAGTGGAGATTGCAGAATAAATTATAATATTTTGAAAAACATGGGAGTATGCATAAGTAAAATTAGAAACTTTGATGATATAAGTGATTTGAGAGATTATCTTGTAAATAGTGATGTAACTATAGATGCAGTGTTTGGTACAGGACTTAAGAGGGAATTAGAGGAACTTTATTGTTCTATAATCTCTATAATTAATGAAAACAGTAAGTATATAGTAGCCATAGACGTGCCTTCTGGTATGAATAGCAATTCAGGTAAGATATTAGGAAACTGCATAAAAGCAGATAGAACAGTAACTTTTGAGCTTTATAAAAGAGGATTTCTAAATTATGACACAGATAAATATCTAGGAGAAATAATAGTTGAAGAAATAGGTATACCTGAGTTTATAATAAGTCAATTTCATCATAATGAATTTATGGTGGAAAAGCACATGATACATAAGTATATTCCACAAAGAAATAGATATGCTTACAAAGGTGACTATGGAAGAACTCTTGTGGTAGCAGGATCTAAAGGATTTACTGGTGCTGCATATATAGCTACCCAAGCAGCGGTAAAAAGCGGTGCTGGGCTAGTAACTTTAGCTTGCCATGAAGATGTAAGAGATGTATTAAGCATAAAGTTAAATGAAGCTATGACTGCAAATTATTCAAATAAAGAGGACTTACAAGAATTTATAGATAAAAGTAATGTTATAGCAGTAGGACCAGGCATGGGAGATAATGATAAAACTTTAAGTATTGTAAGATTTATTATTGAAAATGCAAAATGTCCCATGGTAATAGATGCAGATGGAATAAATGTACTGAAGAACCATTTAGAAATACTTGAAAAAAAACATTGCCCAATGGTATTTACTCCTCACTTAGGGGAGATGTCTAGGTTAACAGGGTATACCATTGATTATATAAGAGAAAATAGACTTGAGGTGGCAAAAGAATTTGCGCAAAAGTATGATGTAGTTGTGCTTTTGAAAGGTTATCATACTGTAGTTACTGATGGAAAAACTACCTTTATAAATCCTACGGGAAATAGTGCTATGGCATCGGGAGGAATGGGAGACTGCTTAACAGGTATTATAGCAGGATTTATTTCTCAGGCAATAAATCCTTTAGAAGCTGCTTTTTCTGCAGCATTTATTCATGGATATATAGGAGATAAACTTTCAAAGAATATGTTTTGTGTAAACGCTACTCAAGTTTTAAATGAAATACCCTATACTATAAAAGAGATTCAAAACTCGTAAGATTTACTGCCATTATCAAACTGGATATCCTATGTTATAAGACAAATTCAAAGGTAATGAAATTATAGCAAGTTAAGAATAAATATAACATATAAGGAATAATAGTATAATGTGACCTTGAGGCTTTAACATATAACTCATTATATAAGATTTTTATGCAATAGGTCTTAGTATGGTAAACCTGAATTAATTAGGAGGATTGTATGAAAAAGAGTTTTGTTACAGTGCTATTATTTCTTATTATATTTTTACCAAGTATATATTTTGCGGCATGCAAAAAAGATAAAGTTTCGCCTGAATATACTATAGAATATTTAAAAAGCTTAAAAACCTATTCCTGCAAAGCAACTTATATAACTAAAAATGGACGAGATGAAACTAAACAGATCTGTAAACAATATTATGACAGCTCTGAAGGTTATAGGCTGGAAATAGAAAATAAAATTGTGCAGATATATAAGGATGATAAGATACAGGTTCATGATATTAAAAATGATGTGAACTACACTTTAGATAAGGAATTTGATGAGTTATACAGGTTAGGATTTTTAGGGGAGTTTATAAGACTTATGTATAGCAATGAAGAAGCAAAAACTTTTTGTAAAAATTTTGAAGGTAAAACTTATGTAGTTGTAGAATTAATAGTACCAGGAGGAAATAGAAATATAAATAAGGCTGTTATGTATATCGATGGTAATACCTATGTGCCGCAGATATTAAAAATTTATGACGTGAGGGGGAGTGAGAGGGTAGAAGTTATATATGAGAATTTTATCACTGGTGAAGAATTGGACAAAAATTTATTTAAGTAGTAACATAAAAAGATATTAATATTTTAAACAAAGATTAAATTTAACTTTCAATCTGGATGGGTACAAGAGGTGTATATGATGTTTAAAAGCTTAAGACCAGTGTGGGCAGAAATAAATTTAGACAATTTAAAGCATAATATGATGGAAATTAGAAGGCTTTCAAAGAGCAAAGATATAATAGCTGTAATAAAGGCAGATGCCTATGGTCATGGAGCACTAGAAATTGTTCCTACATTGCTTGAAAATGGAGCAACTAGACTAGCGGTAGCTTTAATAACAGAAGCCATGGAACTTAGAAAAGCTGGAGTAAAAGCTCCTCTTATGATATTAGGGTATACTCCTTTAACTTTTGCAAAGGAACTAGTACTTTATGACATAGAACAAACAGTTTACAGCTACGAGTATGCAAAACAGCTATCAGAAGAAGCACTAAAGCATAATAAAATAGTAAAGATACATATAGCACTTGATACAGGAATGGGAAGAATTGGTTTTTTACCCGAAGAAAAAAGTGTAGAGGAAGTATATAATATTAGTTTATTGCCTAATATAAGTATCGAGGGATTATTTTCTCATTTCTCTAGTGCTGATGAAAAAGATAAAGATTACACCTATAAGCAGTTTGAAAAATTTAACTGGTTTTATCATAAGCTTAAAGACAGGGGAGTAGATATCAATATAAGACATATAGCTAATAGTGCAGCTATAATAGATTTGCCTGAAACTCACTTAGATGCGGTAAGACCAGGAATAATACTTTATGGCTATTATCCATCTGAAGAGATTAAGAAAGAAAAAATAGACTTAAGGCCAGTTATGAGCTTAAAGACTAATATAATTCATATAAAGAAAATTCCTGCTGGAGAGTATATAAGTTATGGAAGAAAGTTTAAAACTGAAAAAGAAAGTGTGATAGCTACTTTACCAGTAGGCTATGCAGATGGTTATACTAGACTTCTCTTTGGAAAAGCAAAAGTTATAATAAATGGCAAGCAGGCTCCTGTAGTAGGAAGAATATGCATGGATCAATGCATGGTGGATATAACAGATATAGAAAATGTAAATCTTGGAGACGATGTTATACTTATAGGGAGTCAAGGAGAGACAAAGTTTGATGCTGAAGATATAGCAAAATTGCTTGGAACCATAAGCTATGAAGTAACCTGCATGATAAGTAAAAGGGTTCCTAGGGTGTACATAAAAGAAGGAGAGGTTGTAAAAATAAGAAATTACGTGTAGAATTATTCCAAAAGTTCTACAGATATTTGTAATAAATTGATGAAAAAACACATAAATCCTTTGACATGTTGACATATGTTGCAATATAATTGTACTATACATATTCTGTTCGTATTTAAATAGGAGGTAGTATATTAACATGTCAGATTCAAAGAGATTGGTTGTAAGCCTCTATGATACACTCAAAGAAGATCGTAAAAAAAAGAGTCAATTTATCATGAAGTCCATAATATTATATATAGAGAGAAGTAAATCTGAATATATTGAGAATATGAAAAATGGGTACATGGAGATGGCATCCATAAACCTTGAATTTTCAGAAATGAGCTGTGCTTATGACTTAGAAGATTGTGTAGAATATGAGACATGGCTTTCGGAGAGTGATATGTCTAATGACAACAACGGTAGTAAAAAGAGGAGATATATTTTATGCTGATCTGAGCCCTGTAGTTGGTTCGGAACAAGGCGGAATAAGACCCGTTATTATAATACAAAATGATGTTGGTAATAAGTATAGCCCTACGGTTATAGTAGGAGCCATAACCTCTCAGATAAATAAGGCAAAGCTTCCCACCCATGTTGAGATTTCATCGGAAGAGTATGGATTGAACAAGGATTCAGTGGTTTTGCTGGAACAGATAAGAACTTTAGATAAAAAGAGACTTAAAGAGAAAATTGGTCATATGACTGAAGCGGATATGGAAAAAGTGGATAAAGCACTTATGATAAGCGTAGGTATATGTTAATGATAATAAAAATATTTAAGGGTGACATCACATTGATTTGTGATCACCCTTATTTTATTTTTTTAAAAATAGCAGCATTATTTTTGGCGTTCTTCCAAATCCTTTAATAGATTTTTCTGAAAGAACATGAGAATAAAACAAAATATACTTGCTACAAAAAGCACTGCATAGGAAAGCTTTATCTCAATGAGCATAAGAGAAAATAAAAGAACTATTATATTGCCTAGAGTAATTCCAGGTTTTGAAATGCATAGAACTAAAGAAATCTTAAGGGCATCTATATTTTTTAAATTGAATCTAGATATTAAAGGATAAATGTACATAGAAATACTGAAAAGAAGCAGCATAGCCACATAGAAAAAAGGCATCAATAAATATCCTAAGTCTAGTTTTTTAAAAAACTCTATATTTACATAGAACATTAAAAATAGTGCAAGCTGTAATGCCCATAATAGTGAAGATTGAACAAAATTTTTTTTATAAGAAGAAAAGTAATCTTTTGTAATAGATACTTCTTTGTTTCTTAAGAGTTTACCCATAACAGACAAAAGTGCAGTAAAAGAAGCCCCTGCAGGTAAAAGGCATAATAGAAATAACGTCAAAGAGGAGAATATATTTCTTATGCCGAAAAATAAAAAATATAGAATTAAAGGGATATTGCAAAGATTAAAATAAAAATTACCCACAAAAAACCATAATATATAACTGCATATATAATTTATCTTTTCTAAGTTAAAAAAATCTCCCATAATAGCCTCCTATGGTAAGAAAATATTGTAGAAAAATATCTATTTATAGAATATAATAATATAATATCTAGTGAAACTTATATTTATTTTAAATACAGTTTAATATTTAATTGGTTTGTTATCAATGTTATATTTGTATTCCATTATATATTTTTAGAATTTATACATTAAATATGTAAAAAGTACACTTTTAATAGGCGACAATATAATATATTTTTAAGATAATGAAAGTTCCATGAAATCGTTGTAGTTATTTTCCTAGCATTGAAAAGAAAGGAAGAATGTGCTTTGAACTTTTTTAATACCAAGGTTTTTAGAAGAGTTTTTCTTATGTATTCTGCTGTAATAATAGCATCTCTTATGTCATTATCGATTTTTGTTACAAAAAACATTAAAAATACTATAAAAAATAATCAGCTTTATTTAAATCAAAAAATTATAGAAAGCGTAAATGACTGTTTTAAACATCAATCTGACTCTTCAAGAACCCTCATAAATTCTCTCTATTCAAAGCCTCTTGAGCTTTCAGATACTCTAAGTTTTCTCAGTAATGATTATGAAACTTACATAAAAAGGAGACTGGATGATTATTCCAATAGCGATGTGGTTTCTTATGCAGGTATAAATTCTTTTGTAAAAAACTGTTTTTCCTACAATGGAGCTATAAGAGAGATAATATTTTATAGTTATAAAGATGATAGTTTAAGAATATATGGATCTTCAGGAGATTTAAAATACATATATAATATTAAAAGCAAATTGAATTTAGATTATAACAGTGAAAATTTTAATAGATATATTGAAAACATGCTAAATTCCATGAATAAAGATGATACTACTAGTTATCATTATACTTTTTATGATATAAGAAATCCCTACAAGTTAGAGAATGTAGGTACATTCATTGTAAAATACAGCCTTGAAGAAGTTGACAATATAATAAAGAGTTATGAAAAGTCTAAAAGCTATATAATAGCTGTAAATAAGGCTGGGGATGTAATATATGATTCATCTAATAGGTATCTAAATAGAAAATATCCTTATTTGGACAGACTTAAAACTACGGATAATTATGTTAATTTGGATGAACGTAGTTATATAGATATGGCTACTAGCAGCTTAGGCATAATAGTGCTGGGGGTGCTGCCTGCAAAAACTGTATTTGAAGGCAGCAAGATTATAGTATTTACTATATATGCATTAGCTATTTTATTGATAGTTTTAGCTGAAATAGTTACAGTTTCTAAGATAGACGACCTTTCCATGAGAACCCAAAATATACTTTCTGCTATGAAAAATGTTCAAAAAGGGAAGCTAAACACTAGAATAGCTCTAGGTAAAGAAGATGATGAGATAAGCTTAATATCCAGTAATTTTAATGATATGTGTGAAAAACTGGATGGATATATTAAAAAAGTTTATCTTTCAGAAATAAAACAGAAAAATGCTGAAATGACTGCATTACAGAGTCAAATAAATCCACATTTTTTATATAATACTTTAGAATCTATAAGAATGAAAGCCATATCTAATGGAGATAAAGAAGTAGGAAAAATGCTTTATAATCTTGCCACTTTATTTAGAAATATGGTGAAAGGTAAAACTTTTATAACTATTAATCAAGAGCTAGAGCACTGTAAGCTATATCTAGAGCTTTTTAAATTCAGATATGAGGGTAAATTCGATTATTGTATAGATGTGGAACCGGAACTTCTTAATAAGGAGATAATAAAGTTTTCTATTCAGCCTATCATTGAAAATTTTATAGTTCATGGGGTAAGACTTGAAGATGATGATAATTTTATTTTAATTACTTTAGAAAAGGAATGTGAGCATATAAAAATATGTATACAAGATAATGGTGTAGGCATACCAGAAGAAAAGCTGGAGCAAATAAATGAAGACATGAAAAATCTAGATAACAAAAGGAAATCTATTGGTATTATAAATGTTCATGAGAGGTTAATATTAACCTATGGCAGTGAATACGGAATAACTATAGCAAATAGAGAGCCTAGAGGTACTTTAGTTTCTATAAAAATTCCATGTAAAGAGGTGGATACAGATGTATAAGGTATTATTAGCAGATGACGAAGCTTTAATAATTAATGGACTTAAGAATCTTATCGATTGGGAAGAAATTGGGTTATCCATAGAATCTACAGCTTTAAATGGAGAAGAGGCCTTGGAAAAATTCAATGAAAATCCTGTAGACATAATCATAACAGATATTACTATGCCCAAGTTAAATGGATTAGAGTTAATAAAAGCTGTAAAATCTATTAATGATAAAGTTAAATTCATAATACTCAGCGGGTATGATGAATTTAGCTATGCTAAACAAGCCTTATGTCTTGGTATTGAAAATTATATATTAAAGCCTATAAATGAAGAAGAACTTCAAGCTACCCTTTTAAATACGGCAGAAAAATTAAATAAAGCTCAAAAAAAGCCAATGGATGTTAAGGAATTAGAGATACTGCGAGAAAATATTCTTTATAGATGGGTAGTAAATAGTATTAGTTCCTACGAGCTGGAGGAAAGAAGCTCTGTACTAAATATAGACTTAAGCTGTGATTTTTATACTGCTAATATCATAAAATTAAATAAAGATGGACAGAGTACGGATAATTTAAGAAAAGCTTATGAATACATTAAAGAGTTTGAAAAGATTCATAAAGGACTTGCGGTATTTAATGATCTGGAAGGTAACATAGTAGCTGTATATGGAAGCAATGAAGATGAAACCTCAGAAGAAAAATTATCTTATTTTTTTGAAGATATTATAAAAGGTATAAACAGTAAATTTTCAGTGGATGCATTTGTCACCTTAGGAAGTACTGAAAAAAACTTTAAAGAAGTATACAAAAGTTATAATGCGGCTTTAGAAATGCAGGATTATTTGCTTCTGCATGGATATAACAAAGTAATAAGCTATAAGCACTACAAGGAAGAAGATAACATTAAGGATATTGAAAAAAATATAGATTTAGTGGAGTTTAGAAGGGCTATATTAAATAAAGATGGAAAAGAAGCTGAAACTTGTATAGATAAAGTATATAATAAGCTCTGCAGTCATGAAGATGTAACACCAGAGATTCTTCAAAATGTATCTATAAAAATGATGATAATCATAAGAAAACTGGCTTCTGAGCTTAATGTATCCAATGAAGAATATGATAAAGATCTTAAAAAACTTATACTAGATATATGCAATATAAAAACCATGGAAAAATTGAAATCTAAAATAAAAAAAGAGAGTTTAGAACTTATAGATAGAGTAAATAAAAATTCTGGAGATATGAGCCCTGTAATACAGCAGGTATTATCCTATATAAAAAATAATTATCATGAAGAAATATCCTTAAAGACTTTATCTCAAAAGTATAATATAAATCCATCTTATCTTGGCCAGATATTTCACAAAGAAGTAGGAGAACCTTTTTCAGACTTTTTAAACAAAGTAAAAAATGAAAAAGCAAAAGAGCTTTTGTTAACTACTAATATTAAAGTTAATGACATTGCAAAAATGGTAGGATATGTGGATACAAGTTACTTTTATAGAAAGTTTAAGGATTACTTTGGGGTATCACCTAGTACCCTTAGAGGAAGTAAAAATTATTAACTGTAATTTCTACACTAAATCTTAATATTATCAACTTTAACCATATGCAGCCCTTATGTTATATTGTAAACGAGATAACGTTTACCGATGGGGGAGGATAAAGCCATGCAAAGGTTTGTAAAAAGATTTAAAGCTAATCGAGAACTTTTGCTACTTGCTATACCGGGATGCATATGGTTTTTAATTTTTAGTTATTTACCTATGTTCGGTGTGGTAATAGCATTTAAAAATTTCAGAATTACTAATAAAGGATTTATGAGAAGTTTAATTGATAGCAAGTGGGTAGGACTTAAAAACTTTCAATTCCTATTTAGAACTAGTGATGCTTGGATAATCACAAGAAATACAGTACTCTATAACCTTGTATTCATAGTTTTAGGGATAGTTATTCCTGTTTGTCTTGCTATAATGCTTAATGAACTTTTAAACAAAAAAATGGCTAAGGCTTATCAGAGCGCTATGTTTTTGCCATACTTTTTATCTTGGGTTGTAGTAAGCTACTGCGTTTTTGCCTTTTTAAGTGTAGACAAAGGTTTTATAAACAGCATGCTTGTAAAGTTTGGACATGGAGGAGTTCCATGGTATTCAGAACCTAAATATTGGCCATTTATATTGATTTTTATGAATGTGTGGAAAACTGTAGGATATAACACTGTAGTATATCTTGCCTCCATAGTGGGTATAGATAAAACTTATTATGAAGCTGCAGCTATAGATGGAGCTACTAAATGGCAGCAAATAAAGCATATAACTATACCTTTATTAAAACCAGTAATAACTATATTATTTATATTGGCTATAGGTAAAATATTTAATGCAGACTTTGGACTATTCTATCAAGTTCCAAAAAATTCTGGACCACTTTATCCTGTAACCAATGTTATAGATACTTATGTGTATAGAGGTATGACTTCTATGGGAGAAATAGGTATGAGTGCAGCAGCTGCTTTCTATCAATCCATAGTAGGATTTATACTTATAATGATTTCAAATAAAATTGTTAAGAAGATAGACAGCGACAATGCCTTATTCTAATGGAGGTGACAAAGAAAATGTTTAGTAAAAAGGACAATATGGAAGATGCAAATACCAGTGTTTTTCTTAATATATCTAAAAAATCTAATGTGATTTTAAATATAATACTTGCTATATTTGCTTTAGTCAGTATTATTCCATTTATATTTGTAGTTATAATATCCTTTACCAGTGAAAATGCATTAAAGGTAAATGGATACAGCTTTTTACCTAAAGAATTTAGTTTAGATGCATATAGATATGTAATTGGTGCCAGCGGACAGTTAGCCCATTCTTATATGATAACCATAATAGTTACCTTGGTAGGTACTGCATTAGGGTTACTATTAATATCCAGCTATGCTTTTGTTATATCAAGAAGAGATTTTAGATACAGAAAGTTTTTTACTATGGTAGCTTTTATACCTATGCTCTTTAATGGAGGATTAGTATCTTTCTATCTTGTAATGACAAAATTTTTAGGACTTAAAAATAGCATATGGGCTCTTATACTTCCTATGTGTATGAACACTTTTTATATAATTATACTTAGAACATTTTTTAAAACTTCTGTGCCAGAAGCTATCATTGAATCTGCTAAAATAGATGGAGCTAGTGAGCTTAGAATATTTTTTCAGATAGTTTTACCAATATCCTTACCGGGTATTGCTACCATAGCATTGTTCCTGACTCTTGGATATTGGAATGATTGGTTTAATGCAATGCTATTTATAGATAAAGATTCTTTAGTTCCATTACAATATCTTCTTATGAGAATAGAAAACAGTGTAGAATTTTTAGCGCAGAATGCAGGTAAGCTAGGGGCAACTCAAGCAGAAGCAGCAGCTAAACTTCCTAAGGAGACTGCAAAAATGGCTATGGTAGTACTTGCTACAGCACCTATTATATTTGCATATCCTTTCTTCCAAAAATACTTTGTTAATGGACTAACTATAGGAGCAGTAAAAGAATAAAAATATTATTCTTTTGCTGTAGTCATATATAGTAAAATTATATGTAGAACTTAATACGCAATAGAATTGACTAACTCTAAAAATATTTTTATAAAGGAGAGTAGCTATGTATTACGCATTAGAAAGAGTACAGAAGATATGCACTGAATTTAAAAAATATGTTTATTCAAATAAGTTGCCTATAAATGACTATAAAGTTATAGAAGGTAATTATATAGGCATGGAAGGTATACAAAAGGCAGAAGGACAGTGGAATGATTTTCATACTGGAGATTTGTGGGGAGGAAGAGACTATCACTGCTGGTTCAAAACAAAGGTTACTGTGCCTGAAGAATTTGCAGGAAAAGTAATAGCAGTTAGCTTTAAGACTTTTGATGAGGGCTGGGATGCTATAAATCCTCAATTTATAATATATATAAATGGCGAACACATACAAGGGCTGGATGTAAATCATAGGGAAGTAATAATATCTGATTGTGCTGAAGCAGGAAAGGTTTATGATATAGACCTATGTGCTTATAGTGGATTAGTTGCAGATAGAAAAGCTACTCTTCATGGTGAGTTAGTAACTATAGATAAGCCTCTTAGAGAATTATTTTTTAATTTGCAGGTGCCAGTATGGGTTTGTGAGAAGCTTGATGCAGAAGATAAAAGAAGAATTGATATGCTTGTAGTACTAAATGAAGCTATAAATTTACTTGATCTTAGAAAGCCATTTTCACCAGAATTCCATAAGAGTGTGGATGCAGCTAATGAATATATGAGAACAGAATTCTATGAAAAATTGTGTGGACACGATGATGTTATAGCTACTTGTGTTGGACATACTCACATAGATGTAGCATGGCACTGGACTGTAGCACAAACACGAGAGAAAGTTGCAAGAAGTTTCTCTACAGTACTTAAGCTTATGGAAGAATACCCTGAATATGTATTTATGTCAAGCCAGCCACAGCTTTATAAATTCTTAAAAGAAGATTATCCTAATGTATACAAAAGGATACAGGATAAGGTAAAAGAAGGAGTTTGGGAACCAGAAGGTGCTATGTGGCTTGAAGCAGATTGTAATGTTACTTCAGGAGAATCTTTAGTGCGTCAAATATTGTTCGGAAAGAGATTCTTTAAAGAAGAATTTAATGTGGAAAGTGAAATACTTTGGCTTCCAGATGTATTTGGATATAGTGCAGCCCTTCCACAGATACTTAAGAAATCAGATGTAAATTACTTTATGACTACAAAGATAGCTTGGAATCAGTTTAATAAGTTGCCTTATGACACATTTATGTGGAAAGGTATAGACGGAACAGAAGTATTAACTCACTTTATAACTACAAAAGATCCATATCAAGATAAAAATTCACATTTTACAACTTATAATGGGCAGATACATCCTGGTGCTATAATAGGCGCTTGGGACAGATATCAGCAGAAAGATATAAATAATGATGTGCTTGTATCTTACGGTTTCGGAGATGGTGGCGGTGGAGCTACTTATGAAATGCTTGAAGTAGGAAAGAGACTAAATAAGGGAATTCCAGGTTGTCCTAAAGTTGAAATGGGTACTTCAAAAGATTACTTTAAGAGATTAGAAAATAAAGTAAAAGGTCACAAGAGACTCCCAAAATGGTCAGGAGAATTATATCTTGAATATCATAGAGGTACTTATACTTCCATGGCAAGAAACAAGAGAGATAATAGAAAGAGTGAAAACATCTATACTTCTGCAGAAAAAATGAGTTCTCTTGCTATGCTTCTTGGAAAAGCATACCCTCAGGAAACTTTAAATAAAGGCTGGGAAAATATATTATTAAATCAGTTCCATGATATACTTCCAGGTTCTTCTATAAAAGAAGTATATGAAGTTACTAAAGAAGAGTACAAAAATATTTTGAAAAATGGTAGTAAAGTATTAGAAGATGCGTCTTCAGCTATAGCGTCTAAAATGAATTTGGATAAGAAATCCTTAGTAGTATTTAACTCTTTATCCTTTGAAAGAGATGATATAGCAAGCTTTGAAGTGCCAGAAGGAATAGTTAATGCAGCTTTGATAGATGAGTCTGGAAAAGAAATAGTATGCCAGAAGGTAGAAGGGAATAAAGCTATATTCTTTGCAGAAAAAATTCCTGCACAAGGCTATAAAGCTTATACCATAGTTGAAGCTTCATCAGCAGCAGAAGATAAAGTCCAGCTAACTGAAAGAGGAGCAGAAAATAAATTCTTCAAAATAATTTTTGACGAAAAAGGTGAAATACAGTCTTTCTATGATAAAGAAAACCATAGAGAGTTATTAAAAGAAGGACTAAAGGGAAATGCTCTTCAAGCCTTTGAAGATAAACCAATGTGTTATGATAACTGGGATATAGATATTTTCTATGATGAAAAGATGTGGAACGTAGATGATGTGGAAAGCATAAAAGTGCTAGAGGTAGGTTCAGTAAGATCTACTCTTGAAATAAAGAGAAGATTTTCAGATTCTACTATAGTTCAGAAGGTTTATGTGTACAATGATATTCCAAGAGTAGATTTCGATACTTATGTAGATTGGAAGGAACATCAAGTACTTCTTAAAACAGCTTTCCCAATTGAAATAAATACAAACAAAGCTACTTATGAAATACAGTATGGAAACGTGGAAAGACCAACTCACCGCAATACTTCTTGGGATGTAGCAAGATTTGAAGTTTGTGGACAAAAATGGGCAGATTTATCTGAAGGAGACTTCGGTGTAAGCTTATTAAATGAAAGTAAGTATGGTCATGATATAAAAGAGGGAGTTATGAGACTTACTCTTTTAAAGAGTGGTATAGAACCAAATCCAACTACTGATCAAGAGGAACATTTCTTCACTTATTCCTTGTATCCACACGCTGGAGACTGGAAGGAAGCAAATACTGTACAGATGGCTTATAATCTAAATGTACCTCTTTACACAAAAGTAGAAGAAGCTCACCAGGGAGAACTTCCAAAAGAATTGTCCATGGTTAAGCTGAATGTAAATAATGTAATAGTCGAAGTAGTAAAGAAAGCGGAAGACAGTGAAGATTTAGTTATAAGAATGTATGAATGTTACAACAAGAGAACTGATGTAACCTTAGAATTGTTTAGGGATATAGAAAAAGCTACAGAGTGTAACCTTATGGAAAGAGATATAGAAGAAGTAGCTTTTGAAGGAAATAAAATTAACTTCCAGATTAAGCCTTATGAAATAAAGAGCTTTAAAGTAAGATTAAAATAATACATCTAAATATTATTTAAGTACCATTTAAGTATTGTTTAAGTATGTATTTATGCAGTATGCTTATGCAGATAAAAAATGCTCAACGGAAAAATAAATTAATAACAGAGAAGGAGTAGATTTCATGGCTAAAAATACAATAATAGGACCGGCTCTTCCTAATATACCTTGGGAAGAAAAACCAGAAAATTGTAAAGATCCTATATGGCGTTATTCCCAAAACCCTATAATACCAAGAGACTTGTTACCTTTTTCTAATAGTATATTTAATAGTGCTGTAGTACCTTTCCAAGGAAAATTTGCAGGAGTATTCAGATGCGATGATAAAAGACGTGAAATGAGAATCCATGCAGGTTTTAGTGAAGATGCAGTAAAATGGGATATAAATCCTACACCAATTAAATTTAAATGTGAAGATGAAGAAATAGGACAGTTTGAATATGCTTATGATCCAAGAGTTTGTTTCATAGAAGACAGATACTATGTTACTTGGTGCAATGGATATCATGGACCAACTATAGGTGTGGCTTATACTAATGATTTTAAAGAATTCCATCAGCTTGAAAATGCATTTTTACCTTACAATAGAAATGGAGTTTTATTCCCAAGAAAGATAAATGGAAAGTTTGCAATGTTAAGCAGACCAAGTGATACAGGACATACTTCCTTTGGAGATATATTCTACAGTGAAAGTCCAGACCTAGTTTACTGGGGAAAACATAGACATGTAATGGGTCCAAGAGGTTGGTGGCAGAGCACTAAAATAGGTGCAGGCCCTGTACCTATAGAAACTAAAGAAGGATGGCTTCTATTCTATCATGGAGTTTTAACTTCCTGTAATGGATATGTATATCATTTTGGAGCAGCTCTTCTTGATTTAGATGAGCCATGGAAGGTTTTATACAGAACTGAGCCATACTTAATGTCTCCACAGACTATATATGAATGTGTAGGAGATGTACCAAATGTAGTATTCCCTTGTGCAGCACTAGCTGACAGTGAAACAGGAAGAATAGCTATCTACTATGGAGCAGCAGACACTGTAACTGGACTTGCATTTACTCAAGTAGATGAGCTTATAGATTATATAAAGACTCACTCAAAATTATAATTTGACCTAATATAAAAATTACAAGAGGCTGTTGTATTAAGAATTTTACATACAATATATTGTTTTTCAAATTTGAAAACTATATATTAGTATTTATCCTTATTACAACAGCCTCTTTTATACAAACTTTAAAAGTTGTAGGCACAAATTAATTTAGGAATATTTCAATTTAACAACCTCTTTATACAAACTTTAAAAGTCTTTATCAGGTAAATTATTTGAAAAGGACTTTACTGGGGAGAAATCCTTTATGTTATTACCTTTTAATCTTAAAGATTTTAAGGAAGTTAAGTCCTTAAGAGGTGTTATATCATTTATTTTGTTATTATCCAAAAGGAGTGTTTCCAAATTTTTTAGGCTTTCTAAAGGAGTTAAATCATTTACCATATTATTTTCTAAGTACAATTCAGTTAAATTGCTTAAATCCTTAATAGAAGCTAAATCACTTATATTATTTTTACGTAAACTGAGTACTTTGAGGTTTTTCAACTCCTTAAGAGAAGTTAAATCTGATATTTTGTTCGAAGGCATTTGAAGCACTTCAAGATTTTTTAAATTTGATAATCCATTTATGTTTTCTACATGGCAGTCAAATAGAGATAAAATTTCTAGATTGGTTAAATCCTTAAATTCATCTAAATTAGGAAAGCTGCCATTATACACATCAATGCGGAAAACCTTTTTCAAATCCGATTCATGAAGTTTCCCAGGTATTTTTCCAAGTTCGTTTCTTATTGCCTTATCTAAACCAGCACTTAAATTTACTTCTTTATCTTCACTAGTACTGGTTTTTATATCATAAGTGCTGCCATCTATTACAATAAATTCTGACATACGGCCTTTTATACCGTCCATAAGTTCTTTTGCTAAATAGTATCTGTCTTTTCCTACAGGAGTGTTATCTTTATATTTTTCATTAAAACAATCTGGATCATAGGTTTCAAAATATAACTTACCATCTACTACTTTATAACCTTTTACAAGAATTTCATGAAAAGCTTGGCCAACACCAACATTTCTTCCTGTTCTTTGTTCCTTGTTATTGTTTGTAGTTAAATATTTTAGATCCGTGTCTACTATTACAATATTTCCATCCTTAATGAATTTCTTCAACTTTTCTTCTGAAAGCTGTCGACTTTCATAATGACATTTTACACCATTTTCTTTAATATATCGCACTGCTAAAGATTGAGGCCAGCCTCTCTTTTCATTATATCTTACTAAAAAATCAGATCTTGCTGTTTCCACGCTTTTATTAAAATCTTTTTTTACCCACTTTATAGCCATAGTACAGCAGGTAGGCACACAATTTATACTGGCATATTCTCCAGAGGTGCGCTGGTTTATGTACCAATCATAATCTCTATCATTGCTCACAGATTCTGTCTGATTTTTACCAAGCCCCCATTTTTCAAGTAAGGGTTTTCCATCCTTGCCCAGTTCTCTTTTTTTATAACCTTCCTTATTGTAGCCTTGTTTATTAAAACCTTCTTTGTTATAGCCTTCTTTATTGTAACCTTGTTTATCAAAACCTTCTTTGTTGTAACCATCTTTATTATAACCGTTTTTATCAAAACCATCTTTATTATAGCCGCTTTTGTCAAAGCCTTCTCTGTTAAAACCTTCTTTATTAAAACCTTCCTTGTCAAACCCATCTTTATCATATCTACTGCCGCTTATTATGTTTGAAATTTTATTGCTTCCTGAATTATTATTACATCCCATAAATAGAGAAATTGTTGTGCATAGGATTATTACTGATAAAATTTTGATTGATTTTTTCATTAGCTCACACCTTTCGAATGATAAATATTGTTGTATGTATGTGCTTGATACGAAGGTATAGCAATAACAAAAGAACAGGCCATAAGGAATAATACAACATAAATTGCTTACCGTGTCGGTATGACATAGCAAAGGAACAAGCTATAATAAACATCATTATATGTATATACTCAAGACTATAGGTTGATGTTGTAAATAAAAGTTGATGCATTATTTTAGTATTTAGGGTATATATTTCAATTAAAGCTGATGCACTATTTTAGATTTAATGGTATATATTGCAAGTAAGGTTGATGCACTATTTTAGATTTCATGATAGATGTTGTAAATAAAAGTTGATACACAATTTGGGTTTTATGGTATATATTACATATAATGGCAAATATACCATTTTGAATTTTATAGTATATTGTAAATAAAAGTTGATGTACTGCCCTTTGTATTTAATTGTATCATATAAATAAATTACAACCCAAATGACATTATAATAATGGGAGGAATTAAAATGTGAGTAATTATATAAATAAATAGCAACTAAAATATCCATAGTATTATACGAAAAAAAATTATATATTGTACAGGAATATTATGGATAATAAAAGGATGATGTTAGGAACTGTAGAATAAAAACTTTTAAAGGGAAATTATTAGAATATTAAAAGGATAATGTATAAGAATAGTGTTGAGAATTTGTATTTTATGATAAAAAATAAGCAGGCATTAAGCTTGCACACGATAATATTGGGTGTTGGGCATGGATATTTTATAGTAAAATATAATTGTATTTACAATAAAACCGTAGGGGTGATTAAATGGAAAATATAAATGAACCAATTATTACTATGAGGGATTTAAGAATGAGCTTTGATAGTAAAGTAGTATTAAAAGGGGTAAACTTAGATGTATATAAAGGTCAGATAATTGGCTACATAGGACCGAATGGAGCTGGCAAAAGCACCACAGTAAAGATAATGTTAGGACTTGTACAAGGATATAGTGGAGAAGTAAAGATATTAGGTGAAGATATATCAAAAGGTGATATAAGCTATAAGAAAAAAATAGGATATGTACCTGAAATTGCAGAGATATATGATAATTTAACTGCTAAGGAGTATTTGACATTTATAGGAGAATTATATGGCTTAGAATATGAAGAAGCAGATAGTAAAGCAAGTAGACTCATGGAACTATTTGGTATTCAAGATTCCTATAATTCAAGAATTTCTTCTTACTCCAAAGGTATGAAACAAAAGGTGGTTATCATATCAAGCCTGCTTCATAATCCTGAAATATTATTTTTAGATGAACCTCTAAGTGGATTAGATGCTAATAGTGTTATGGTAGTTAAAGAGATATTTTCAGAGTTAGCAGCTCAAGGTAAAACTATATTCTATTCTTCTCACATAATGGATGTGGTAGAAAAGATAAGCAGCAGAATTGTACTATTAAATAATGGACAAATAGTTGCAGATGGAAGCTTTAAAGAACTTAAAGATAAAAGCAAAGAAAATTCTCTTGAAGAGATATTTAATGAACTTACAGGATTTAATAGACATAGAGAAATTGCTGAAGAATTTGTGTCAATAATTCAAGGGGTGTAATATTATGAGGGATTTTAAAGTATTAAAGTTTTTGGATAGATTTAAACATCTATTTGAAAAATCAGGTATAAATTATGAAGTAATGAGAAAGATACTTCAGATGAAGCTTATAATGGATGGAAGAAGAACCTTGACCATAATGAATAATTCTAATAAAAAACAAGATGATGATAATGGATTCTTTAAATCCTTATGGGTATATACCTTATTAGGTTTAATAGTTATGATTTTAGTAATACCCGATAAAAGCTTCATGTTTCAGATGAGTTTCGCATTTGGAATTATGATGTTCATGATAATGACATCCCTTATATCAGATTTTTCCTCTATTCTTATAGATGTGCAAGATAAAAATATACTTTTTTCTAAACCTGTAGACAGTAAAACCATAAATGCAGCAAAATTCCTGCATATTTTCATATATATGTTTTATATAACCATGGCTATGATGGCACCATCACTTATTGCTTCGCTTATTAGGCACGGAATAGGATTTTTTATGTTATTTTTATTTGAGATAATACTTATGGATTTATTCATAATAGTGTTAACCGCATTATTATATTTTCTAATCTTAAGATTTTTTGATGGAGAAAAGCTAAAGGATATAATAAATTATGTGCAGATAATTTTGTCCATTGCTATTACTGTAGGTTATCAACTTATAGGAAGACTTTTTAATGTTATGGATATAAACATGACTTTTATTCCAAAGTGGTGGCAGTATTTCATTGTACCTATATGGTTTGCAGCTCCCTTTGAAATGATATTTAAAGGATCTAGCAATAATTATCTTATAATATTTTCAATCCTTGCTATAGTAGTACCTATAATCTCTATCTTTGTTTATTCAAAATCTATGTCAGCTTTTGAGAAAAACCTTCAAAAGTTAAACAATAATGGAACTAGAAATAATAAGAACAAAATAACTTTAAATCAGAAATTGTCTAAAATGATATGTCCTGACAAAGAAGAAAGAGCATTTTTTAATTTTTCTTGTAATATGCTAAAAAATGAAAGAGAATTTAAACTTAAAGTGTATCCTTCCTTGGGATTTGCTATTATATTTCCGTTCATTTTTATGTTTAATGAAATGAGAGATATGCATTCTTTTAGCCAATGGATTACTGATATGCGTTCTACTAAATACTATTTAAACATATATTTCTGTGCATTATTTCTGCCCATGGTAGTGATGATGATAAAGTATTCTGGAAAATATAAAGGAGCTTGGATTTATAAAACTATGCCTATAAATAGATTATCATCTGTATTTAAGGGAGCGTTTAAGGCGTTTATAGTTAGGCTTATTTTACCTATATATATTTTTGAATGTATAATATTTATGCTTATATTTGGATTAAGTATTTTTCCACATCTTATTGTAGTATTCTTAAATATGATTTTATTTTCTATTATCAGTTTTAAAATAACTAAAAAGGGATTACCTTTCTCTATAAGTTTTCAAGTAACCCAGCAGAGTGAAGGGTTAATGATGATTCCTTTAATGATTCTGCTTGGAATAATTGCAGGAATACATTATGTGTTAACAAAAGTCAGCTATGCTGTATATATTTATATGATAATAATGCTTTTACTGGATATACTTTTATGGAAAAAAGCTTTTAATATCAAGTGGGAAAGTTTGCAGGATTAGCTATTTTTAAGGGCCTAGTATATAGTGCTGAGTAGAGATAGGGCAATGTTGTAATAAAAAGTAGATGATGATGGTTCACTTTATTTAAAGACATGCTACTTTGTAGTATATGTTATAACAAAAAGTAGATAAACAAGCATACAAAAATTAAAGATAAAGTTGATGCTTCAGGTAAATATTGGAAGACGGGTATATATTAATAATGAGAGAATGCTAAGGCTATGTTGTAAGTAAAAGTTGATGGAATATGCTCCATCAACTTTTATTTACAACACAGCTGTATATTGGGGTAAAGCATATAGCTCCGCTTTATATGTAAAAATTATACATAAATAAAATTTTGTGTATAATTTGCATTGTAAGATATGACAAAAGGTAAATAGCATGTACATTAGTTTATTTGACTAACTGGAAGTTAGCAAAACTTATAACTCCAAAATAGAAAATAAAAATTGTAGAATCCTACATATAATATTCACAGTAAATATATAATTAATACACTATAAACCTAGTGGCAATACTCTTATAATAAAATTGTGAAAACGTTAAAGCAGTTAATTTTAAAGAGTTGGAGGGAGTTAAATGCTAAAATTTAAAAAACTTATGGCCCTAACTATGGGAGTAGTTATGGCATCATCCTTAGCTTTAACAGGATGTGGAAAAGGCAAGGATGCAGCAAAAGAAGGTAAAAGTTCAGAACCTGTAAATCTTGTTTGGTATACTATAGGAACTCCACAAAAGGATACTGAAAAAGTACAAGAGGAGATAAATAAGTATACTAAAGAAAAAATCAATGCTACTGTAACTATAAAGCAAATAGACTGGGGTGATTACAACCAAAAAATGCAGGTTGTAATTAATTCAGGAGAAGAGTTTGATATGTGCTTTACTTGCTCCTGGGCAAATGATTATTTAACTAATGCTAGAAAAGGTGCATTTGCAGAATTAGATGGTTTACTTGATAAATATGGTAAAGAAACTAAAGCAGCTATAGATCCATCATTCTTGGAAGGTGCAAGAATAGATGGAAAGATTTATGCAATACCAACAAATAAAGAACTTGGAGTATCACCAAGCTGGGTATTCACAAAGGAATATGTAGATAAGTATAAAATCGATGTAACAAAGATACATAGTCTTGAAGACTTAGAACCAGTATTAAAGATGATCAAAGAAAAGGAACCAAATGTAGTACCTTTCTTTGCAAGAAAAGACTTTACTTCAGCATTAAACTTTGAAAAAATAGTAGATCCAGTAGGTATATCACTTGTAGATAGTAACTTAAAAGCTGTAAATATATTTGAAACTGATGAAATGAAAAAGAACTTAGAAACTATGCACAAATTCTACAAAGCTGGATACATCAACAAAGATGCAGCTACTATAAATGCTAGTGATTTCAACGCAGATAAAGGCATAAAGAAATTTGTAACAAAAGCAGATGGTCAGCCTTATGCTGATGGAATATGGTCAAAAGACTTAGGATATCAAGTAGTTTCCAGCCCAATAATGGATACTTATATCACTAATGGATCAACTACAGGTGCTATGCAGGCTATATCAGTTACTTCAAAACATCAGGAAAAAGCAATGGAATTCTTAAATCTATTAAATACTGATAAGAAATTAAGAAACCTTGTTAACTACGGAATAGAAGGAACTCACTATGAAAAAGTTGATGATTCATCCATTAAGTTATTACCAGCTTCAAAAGATTATGCAATGCCATACTTCTCACTTGGAAACTTATTTATAACTTATACTATGGATAATGAACCAAAGACTAAATGGGATGAATTTAAGAAATTCAATGACAGTTCCAAGAAATCACCAGCTCTTGGATTTAAATTTGACCCAACTCCTGTAAGCACAGAAATTGCAGGATTCAAGAATATATTAGATGAATTTGGACCAAGTTTATATACAGGAACAGTAGATCCTAATGAATACTTGCCAAAAATAAATGCAAAGCTTAAAGCAGCTGGCATAGATAAAGTAATCGCTGAAATGCAGAAACAGTTAGATGATTGGCAGAAAAAAAATAAAAAATAGTTCTATTCATAAATAGCCCCGATGAAATAATTAAAGACTCCGTACAGTTAAATGTATGGAGTCTTTTAGAGTTGTTAACGAAAATTTAATAAAATATTTTACATTAAAGAAGTATAGCTGAAAAAAGCAAAATGAATATATTTATTAATCCAAGAAATAGTTATTTACAGTATAAACAACTAACAAAAATGTTAATAATATATATTTAAGACAGCTGATAAAATAAATAGAGTTTTCTATTTGATTTATTAAGAATTGATTATTATAAGGATTTATTAATGTATACTATATAAATTTTTTAAAATATGGTAGAATAAATAAAGTATAGTACATATAATGGCAATTAGTCTATAGTAACTTACGTTTCACATAAGCTACAAGGGTTATTAACTACATGGAAAAAGCTTTATGAAAATACATTTAAATAGATTTTTTATAAAATAACTACAGGAGGTTTAATATGAAAAAAAATGTTGAGGAATTAAAAAGCATAGCAAAAGTAATAAGAAAAGATATTGTTACTATGCTTACAGAATCAAATTCAGGTCATCCAGGTGGATCACTTTCTGCGGTGGAAATATTAACCACACTATATTTTAATGAAATGAATGTGGATCCAGCTAATCCAAAGGATATGGATAGAGACAGATTTGTATTATCCAAAGGACATGCGGCACCAGTTTTATATAGCACATTGGCAAGAAGAGGGTATTTCAATCCAGAAGAATTGTCCACATTAAGAAAGCTAGGATCAATGCTTCAAGGACATCCAAATATGAATGATACACCAGGAGTAGATATGTCTACAGGGTCTCTAGGTCAAGGGATTTCAGCCGCAGTAGGAATGGCTCTTGCAGGAAAAATAGATAAAAAAGACTATAGAGTATATGCTCTTTTAGGTGATGGAGAACTAGAAGAAGGCCAGGTATGGGAAGCTGCTATGGCTGCAGGCTTTTATAGATTAGATAATCTTACGGCTTTTGTTGATAATAATGGATTACAAATAGATGGTAAGTGTGAAGATGTAATGAATCCAGCTCCAGTAGCTGAAAAGTTTAAGGCTTTTGGATGGAATGTGGTAGAGATAGATGGACACGATTTTGAAACTATAATAAATGCTATTGAAGGAGCAAAAAGTACTAAAGGAGCTCCTACCATGATAGTATGTAAAACTGTAAAGGGAAAAGGAGTATCCTTTATGGAAAATGAAGTGGCATGGCATGGAACTGCACCAAACAAAGAACAGTGCGAAAAAGCTTTAAAGGAAATTGGAGGGGATAACTAATGGCAAAGATGGCAACTAGAGAGGCTTATGGTAAAGCCTTAGCAAAATTAGGTCAAGAAAATGATAATATAGTTGTTTTAGATGCAGACCTTTCCAAATCTACTAAAACAGCAGATTTTAAGAAGGTTTGCCCTGATAGATTCATAAATATGGGTATTGCAGAAGGAAACATGATGGGAGTAGCAGCAGGTATGTCTACTTGCGGAAAGATTCCTTATGTCAGCACTTTTGCTATGTTCGCAGCAGGAAGAGCTTTTGAACAGATAAGAAACTCCATATGTTATCCAAAATTAAATGTTAAAATATGTGCAACTCATGCAGGACTTACCGTAGGAGAAGATGGAGCTTCTCACCAAGCTATAGAAGATTTATCTTTAATGAGAAGTGTTCCAAACATGACAGTTATCTGCCCATCTGATGATATAGAAACAGAAGCAGTTATAAGAGCTATAGCTGAATATAATGGACCATGTTATGTAAGACTTGGCAGAGCTGCAGTTAATACAATAAATGATAACCCTGAATACAAATTTGAAATAGGAAAAGCTGTTACCTTGAGAGAAGGAAAAGATGCTACCGTAATTGCAACAGGAATAATGGTAGAAGCTGCTTTAGAAGCATATAATACTCTTGCTGAAGAAGGCATAAAGATTAAAGTTATAAATATACACACATTAAAGCCTATAGATGCTGAAGCTATAACTAAAGCTGCAAGAGAAACAGGCGTTATCGTTACTGCAGAGGAACACAGTATAATTGGAGGACTTGGATCTGCTGTTTGTGAAGTAGTTTCAGAAAGTCATCCAGTACCAGTATTGAGAGTAGGAGTTAAAGATACTTTTGGGGAAAGTGGAAAACCTGGAGAATTATTAAAAGCTTATGGATTAACTGCAGAGGAAATAGTTAAGGCGGTTAAAAAAGGACTACAATTAAAATAATGTCTTAATTCATACTTTAGATGATATAGAGGCTGTTGCATAATGAATAAAAAACCGTTGTGCACAGCCATTTTATATGATTTTGGACAAATAATGTTTTAAGGAGCTGAATGTATGAGAAAAAATGTCTTTAAAGAGTATTTTTTTATGACTTTAGGGATATTTATGGTGGCTTTTGCTGCAGAGTATTTTATAATTCCTAATAATATAGCTGGTGGAGGCGTTACAGGCTTATCTGTAATATTTCATCATTATATACCTAAAATATCTGTGGAATTTTTCACTATTATATTAAATATTATATTATTTATAATAGGTTTTATGTTCTTAGGAAAAAAATTTGGAATAAAGACTTTGTATGCCGCTTTTGGACTTTCTGGAGCCTTATGGCTGATAAAAAACACATTAAATCCTTCAGCTATTACAAATGATCTTATTTTATCCGTACTATTTGGCAGCTTACTCACTGGTACAGGACTTGGAATAGTATTTAATCAAAATGCTTCTACAGGTGGAACAGACATATTAGCTAAAATTTTAAACAAATATACTCATCTAGATATTGGGAAATCTATGCTTGCTATAGATCTTATTGTTACTACCTTATGTGGTATAACCTTTGGCTGGGAAATGGGCATGTATGCCCTATTATTTGTAATCATAAATGGAACAACTATAGACAGAATCATAGAAGGTTTTAATGTATGCAAACAGGTTGTAATAATTAGTAATAAAAAACAAGAAATAAGCAATTACATAATGAAGGACTTAGATAGAGGCTGCACAATATTTGCTGGAAAAGGCGGCTACTCAGGAAATGATACCAGCGTTTTATATACTGTTTTAGGCAGAAAAGAATTTATAATGCTTAAAGGACATATAAAAGAAATAGATCCACATGCTTTTATAACCGTAAATGAAGTTTATGAAGTACTAGGTGAGGGCTTTTCTGATATAGATTAATTTAAATAATTGATATAATAGTAAACGATATAGCAAACAATATATTACATAAGATAATAGAATTTGATAGGGGGACATTATGAAAAAGACAGTAAAAGAATATGTATTAATAACTATAGGAATAATTCTAGTGGCTTTTGCGGTAGAATATTTTTTTATACCAAATAAAATAGCAGAAGGTGGAGTTACAGGTATATCCATAATACTAAATCACTACATACCAGATATTTCTATTGAACTTTTATCTCTTATACTTAATATCATACTATTTGTAGTAGGATTTTTAGCAATAGGCGGGAATTTTGGTGTAAAGACCATATATTCTGCCCTTGGACTTTCTAGTTTTATGTGGATAATTAAGAGTACTCTTCATCCTTATTCTATAACCAGTGATCTTCTTCTAGCTACACTTTTTGGTACTCTTATATCTGCTACGGGGATGGCCATAGTATTCAATCAAAATGCATCCACAGGAGGCACAGATATAATAGCTAAAATAATAAATAAGTATTTTCATTTAGACATAGGAAAATCATTACTTTCAGTGGATTTGGTAGTTACTACTTTGTGTGGTATAACCTTTGGCTGGGATATAGGAATGTATGCTCTTTTTAGTGTACTTATAAATGGAACTGCCATAGATAAGATTATAGATGGATTCAATGCTTGCAAACAAGTAATGATTGTCAGTGAAAAAAATGAGGATATAATGAAGTTTATAATGGAAGAGCTAGAAAGAGGTTGTACACTTTTTGATGGCAAAGGTGCATATACGGGCAAAGATACTTATGTACTCTATAGCGTAGTAGGTAGAAAAGAGTTTATTAGACTTAGAAATTTTATAAAAGAAGTGGATCCTAAGGCTTTTATTACAGTAAATGAAGTTCATGAAGTTTTAGGAGAAGGTTTTGATGATATAGTATAAAATTGCACAGATATATGTCGTTTGTTATTTACTACTTGTCTGCCATTTTGTCACTTACCACTTGCTAAAATGGTACCGTACCTTATTATGGCTTATATAGGTATATAAAGCAGAATACCCAATAGTAAATATGCCAGTTTACAATAAATTAATAAAATTATTTTTAATATACTGAATCATTATGATATAATATTTATAGTTATTTGTCGGAGGATGGTAGTAAAATAAGCATAAGGGGTTGGAGAGATGATTGAATTTAAAAATGTTAGTAAAACCTATGACAATAATGTAAAGGCTTTAGTGGATATTAATACTACTATAGACAGAGGAGAATTTGTGTTTTTGGTAGGTCCAAGTGGGGCAGGAAAATCTACCTTTATAAAAATGCTGTTAAAAGAAGTTGATCCTACTACAGGTAGTGTACTTGTAAATGGGACAGATTTATCTAATATAAAAAGAAAAGACGTACCTTACTATAGAAGAAGAGTAGGAATGGTTTTTCAAGATTTTAGATTGATTCCAAACCTAAATGTATATGAAAATGTTGCATTTGCTATGAGAGTTGTAGAAGCATCTCCAAGAGAAATAAGAAGAAGAGTTCCTACTGTGCTTGCTTTAGTAGGATTATCAGAAAAATTTAAGGTGTTTCCTCATGAACTTTCAGGAGGAGAGCAACAAAGGATATCCTTAGCAAGAGCTATGGTTAATAATCCATCTCTATTAATAGCAGATGAACCTACAGGAAATCTAGATCCAGATACAGCTATGGAAATAATGGATACTTTAGATGATATCAATAAAGCAGGGACTACCATACTTATGGCAACTCATGCTAAAGACATTGTGGATCATATGAAGAAAAGGGTTATAGCTATAGAAAGAGGAGCTATAGTTAGAGATGAAAAGAGAGGTAGGTACGGATATGAAGATTAGTACGTTTAAGTATTTTTTTGTAGATGCATTTAAGAGCATTAAAAGAAATAGAACTATTAGTATTGCTTCCATGATAACAGTTTCAGCTACCCTGCTTATATTTGGTATATTTATGCTTTTAGCTATGAATATAAATGGACTTGTAGATACTGTGGAATCAAAAGTTGAGATAAAGGTTTATCTTACTAAAAATGTAACTATAACTCAGCAAAGAGATATTGAAAATAAATTAAGAAGTAGTAACGGCGTTAAAGATGTAATATATGAAAGTAAAAGCCAGGCTTTAGAAAATTTTAAAGAAACTCTTAAAGAAAATAAGAAAATACTAAATGGTTATGACAGTGCTAATAATCCATTACCTAGTTCTTTTATAGTAAAACTAGAAAAACCAGAATTTGCTGACCCTGTAACTAATCAGGTAAAGAATATGGCTGGTGTAGATGACATAGCAAATGATAGAGAGCTTATAAAAAAGATAAGTACAATTTCTTCTACTGTAAAATGGTCAGGTGGAGTACTATTTATAATACTTATAGGAGTTTCGCTTTTCTTGATAGGTAATACAATAAAACTTACTGTATTTTCTAGAAGAAGAGAAATAGGCATAATGAAGTTTGTAGGTGCAACAGATTGGTTTATAAGATGGCCTTTTATAATAGAAGGTATGGTTATAGGTATAATTGGAGCTTTGATTTCAGATATTTTCCTATATTATATTTATAGATTTGCATATGGTAAGATCACCCAAGCCCTTATTACAGCACAGCTTATACCACTAAACTATGTATATGGCACTATGCTTTGGCAGTTTATATTAGCAGGTGTTTTGATTGGAGCTTTAGGAAGCTACATATCTATGAGAAAATTCTTAGAAGTTTAAAATAATAAATTTTATTAAAACAGATAATAATAAAAGAAAAAATATTTATTATAATATTTGTATTAAGAGTATCTGTTATCAAAACCAGCACCTAGTGCTGGTTTTCTATTAATTTAGGGAATATCTTAATCAGTGACTAGGCAATATTTGTTATAATAACAAATATTAGATACTAATATATATATTGAAAATTACATAAAATATCTATATAGTTATATTAATAACCTGAGCGCTTATCTATAAATTTGCTTTTGCATTTAAAGAAAGGATGGCTTTTATGGATTTTAAAGAAAAAGAAGAAGGGCTAGAAATTTTTAATGAGGAGAAAAAGCCTAAAAGAAAAGGTAAAGCCAAATGGATAGCATTGATAGTGGTTTTGCTCCTATTGACAAATATAGGTTCATTTTTCATAGGAAATAGTGTTCCTACTATGTATATAAGTGGTATGGGATTAAGAAGAGCTCAAGCAGAAAAATCCCTAGAGGGTGTAAAAGATATTAGTAAATTTAAAAAATTATATGATATAAGAGAATTGATATATGGATTGTATGATGGTCCCATAGATGATGAAGTACTGCTTGAAGGGGCAATAAAGGGTATGGCGTCTTCTCTTAATGATCCTTATACAGTATTTATGAATAAAAAAGAATTTTCAGATCTTATGGAAAAAAATGAAGGAAATTATGTTGGACTAGGAATACAAGTAGGGGTTAAAGATGATAATATAGTAGTTATACTACCTTTTGAAGGATCACCAGCACAAAAAGCTGGTATAATGCCTGGGGACATAATTCAAAAAGTAAATGGTATGGATGTAAAAGGAAGCGATTTAGAAAAAGCTGTGGCTTTAATGAAAGGTAAAGAAAAGGTAGAAGTAAAACTTACTATTTTTAGAGAGAAAAAAGGTACTTTTGATGTAAGCGTAAAGAGAGACACTATAAAAATGATAACGGTAAAAGGAGAAATGATTGATAATTCTATAGGTTACATGCAGATAAGTATGTTTGATGAAAACACTTCAAAAGAATTTAGTAATAAGCTTAAGGAATTAGAAGGAAAGGGTATGAAAGGACTTATCTTAGATTTAAGAGAAAATCCAGGAGGATTGCTTACAACTTCCGTAGAAGTAGCATCTAATTTTATTGAAAAAGGTAAATTAATAGTATCTACTAAAGATAAATATGGTAAAGAAGAAAAATATAATTCTATTGGTGGTGCAGCTCAAGGAATGCCTTTAGTGGTACTTATAGACGGATATACTGCTAGTGCATCTGAAATAGTTTCAGGAGCACTAAGAGATTATAATGCAGCGGTACTTATAGGGGAGAAAACCTTTGGAAAGGGAATAGTTCAAAAAATATTAGATCTTAAGGATGGCACTGGCTTTAAAGTGACAGTTTCAAAATATTATACTCCTAAAGGAGAAAATATACACAAGATTGGAATAGCACCTAATATTGAGGTGAAATATCCTGAAGATTTAAGAGATAAACCCTATGAAAGAAGTAAGGATCCTCAATTTAATAAAGCCTTGGACACTATTAAGGAAAAAGTAAAATAGGAGGACTTTGTTTAATGAATATAGCTATCTATACTTTAAAGTCTATAGCATATGCTCTAGTAGATCCATATTTCATACTATTGATAACTATTTTAGGATTTCTATTTTATAGACAGAATAAAAAAACTACTATGATACAAAAAATGATAGTAGGGGAGAGTCTTAACTCTCCCTTAGAACTTACTATGTCTCAAATAGTCATTGGCATATTTGCAGGTGCCTTTGGAAGTATGATTTTATCTTATATGGGAGTAATGTTTAACGAAAATTCTGGTATTGAAATTTTGTTTCTTATATCTATATTGCTTATGTTTTTCAATCCAAGATTTGTTTGTTTTGCTTATTCTGGAGCAATTTTAGGTTTTTTAAGCCTTTTTGTACAGATATTTAATACACCTATCAATGAGAGTATAAACAATATGGCTGCTTCTACAGCAGGTTTTTATATAGATATAGTTTCTCTAATGACTCTTATAGGTGTTTTGCACATGGTAGAAGGAATATTGGTTATGCTAGATGGGGGCAGAGGAGCTGTACCGGTTTTTACTAACAAAGATGGTAAGATTGTAGGAGGATTTGCTTTAAAAAGATATTGGCCTATACCTATAGCTATATTTCTAATTTTAAATAGCAGTCTTGCTATAGGGGAAGAGACTTTAAAAAATCCTTCCTGGTGGCCTATTATAAAAACCTCTTTTAATGCAGATATGCTTAAAAATACAGTGCTGACTCTAATGCCTTTTTATGGAGTTATAGGTTATACCTCAGTGACTTTTAGTAAAAGCAAAGAATCAAAGTCTAAGCTATCAGGAGTAGGTATTTTACTTTATGGAACAATACTTACTATAGTTGCACAACTTGCAAATTATGGACTAGCTTGGAAATGTTTTGTATTAGTATTTGCTCCTATGGCGCATGAATTAATGTTAAAAGTACAAAAGTATATAGAAGAAAAATCTGAGCCAAAATACATAAGCGATGATGAGGGAATTATGATACTTGAAGTAGCTCCTAATTCTCCTGCCTATGAAGTAGGAATAAAAAGCGGAGATAAATTACTGGAGATCAATGATAATAAAATAGAAAGTGATGATTTACTACATAAATTTATCAATAAAAATCTTAATTATTTAAAGCTGAAAATAAAGGATTCTAAAGGTAAAATAAAAAACTTAACTTTAAATTATGCTAGTAATACAGGTAATATAGGAGTAGTGCTTGTACCAAGGGATATGCCTAAAGATACTGTTGTAGTTAAGTATGATGACAGTAAATTTAAAGAAATCTTTGATAAGATGAAAAAACAAGGAAATGAAGAAGAGCAGGATAAGGAAAACTCCTCTTTTGAAGAAGACTCAGATTCTGTAAATAAAGATGATAATTTAAAAGATGAAGAGCACAGCAATGAAGAGCAGGATGATGATAAAAACTAAAAATTATAATTTAAGCGAACCCTTATAAAAGAGTTCGTTTTTTATTTTCATTTATTGACATTGCCTTGTAAAAAGGTATAAAATAATAATATCGAACAAGTGTTCAATATTTCGTGGTTATAGATAATAATTATTATTGAAAAACTATAGGGATTATTGTTATTATAATATGGGAATGATTATCCATAGGGTCAGTTAAGATTCTATATTATTTATTTAGTTGGAGATGATTGAATATGGGAAATTTTAAAATAGTTTCTCCTTTTTCCCCCACAGGGGATCAACCCCAAGCTATAGACAGTATAGTTAATTCCATTAATAAAGGAGAAAGGTTTCAGACACTCCTTGGAGTAACTGGGTCAGGAAAGACCTTTACCATGGCTAATATAATAGAAAGGGTACAGAAACCTACTTTAGTTTTAGCTCATAACAAGACTTTAGCAGCACAGCTTTGCTCAGAGTTTAGAGACTTTTTTCCAAATAGCTGCGTAGAGTATTTTGTTTCCTATTATGATTATTATCAGCCAGAGGCCTATGTGCCGCAGACAGATACCTATATAGAAAAAGATGCTTCCATAAATGATGAAATAGATAAATTGAGGCACTCGGCTACTTCAGCTCTTTTTGAAAGAAGAGATGTAATAATAGTAGCTTCAGTGTCCTGCATATATGGATTAGGAAATCCAGAGGAATATAAAAAGCTTACTATATCTTTAAGACAGGGCATGAATAAGGATAGAGATGAAGTCATAAGAAAACTGGTAGAAATACAGTATGAGAGAAATGAAATAGATTTTTCAAGAGGAACCTTTAGAGTAAGAGGAGATACTTTAGATATTATTCCAGCTTCCTCGGATAATAAAGGTATAAGAGTAGAGTTTTTTGGAGATGAAATAGATAGAATAAGGGAATTTGATGTGCTCACAGGAAATATATTAGGAGAGAGAAAGCATGTATCTATATTCCCAGCTTCTCACTTTGCAACCTCTAAAGAAAAATTGGAAGTTGCCATAAAGAGCATTGAAAATGAACTGGAAGATAGATTGAAAGAACTTACTTCTCAGGGGAAGCTGCTAGAAGCCCAAAGATTAAAGCAGAGAACCAATTTTGATATAGAGATGATAAGGGAGATGGGATATTGCAGTGGCATAGAAAATTATTCCAGAATATTAGATGGAAGAGATCCAGGTACACCTCCAAAGACTCTTATGGACTATTTCCCAGAGGATTTTATACTTTTTATAGATGAGAGTCATGTTACTTTACCTCAAGTAAGAGCTATGTATGCGGGGGATAGATCAAGAAAAAACACATTAGTGGAGTATGGATTCAGACTTCCTTCTGCTTATGACAATAGACCTTTAAAGTTTGAAGAATTTGAAAAAAAGATAAATCAGGTAGTATTTGTAAGTGCTACTCCTGCAGCTTATGAGTTTGAACATTCAAAAAATGTAGCAGAACAAATCATAAGACCTACAGGACTTTTAGATCCCGAAATAATAGTAAAACCTGTAACAGGGCAGATAGATGATTTATACAGCGAAATAAATAAGACGGTGGAAAAAGGGTTCAGGGTTTTAGTTACTACTCTTACAAAGAGAATGGCAGAAGATTTAACAAAGTATTTAAAAGAGCTGAATGTAAAGACCACTTATCTTCATTCTGATATAGATACTATTGAAAGAATGAAGATAATCAGAGATTTAAGAAAAGGTGAATTTGATGTATTGGTGGGAATAAATCTTTTGAGAGAAGGACTGGATATACCAGAAGTAGCTTTGGTAGCTATATTAGATGCAGATAAAGAAGGATTTTTACGTTCAGAAACTTCTCTTATACAGACCATAGGAAGAGCAGCAAGAAATTCAGAAAGCAAAGTTATCATGTATGCAGATGTGATAACTAATTCTATGAAGAGAGCTATAAGTGAAACCAATAGAAGAAGAGGCATTCAAACAGAGTATAATGAAACTCATGGAATAGTCCCAAAGACAGTAATAAAAGATGTTAAAGATATAATAGAAGCCACAATGATAGCAGATACAAAATCTGAATATGACAGTATAGATGAAGCTATAAAAGCAGAAAGTGAAAACAAAGAAGCTATTATAGCTAAATATGAAGAAGAAATGAAAGCAGCAGCAAAAGCACTGCAATTTGAGAGAGCGGCAGAATTAAGAGACTTAATAGCAAAATTAAAAAAATTATAAATGGGAATAAATTTCTAGGTGATTATAAATAACGGAGGAAATCGCATGAAAGATAAAATCGTAATAAAAGGAGCAAAGGTTCACAACCTTAAAAATATAGATTTAGAAATACCAAGAGATAAATTAGTGGTTTTTACTGGACTGTCTGGTTCAGGAAAATCCTCTCTTGCTTTTGATACTCTTTATGCTGAGGGTCAGAGAAGATATGTAGAGTCTCTATCTGCTTATGCAAGACAATTTTTAGGGCAGATGGATAAACCTGATGTGGAGTACATAGAGGGATTGTCACCTGCCATATCCATAGATCAGAAAACTACCAGCAGAAACCCGCGTTCTACTGTAGGAACAGTTACGGAAATATACGATTATTTGAGATTGCTCTACGCTAGAATAGGGGTACCACACTGTCCAAAATGCGGAAAAGAAATAACTCAACAATCCATAGATCAAATGGTGGATAAAGTTATGGATATGCCTGAAAGGACTAAAATTCAGGTACTCGCACCCATTATAAGAGGAAGAAAAGGCACTCACGAAAAGATTATAGACAGCATAAAGAAAAATGGATTTGTAAGAGCCAAAATAGATGGAAATATGATAGAATTGACGGAAGAAGAAATTAAATTAGAAAAGAATATAAAACATACCATAGAAGCAGTGGTGGACAGGTTAGTAGTTAAAGAAGATATAAGGAGCAGACTTACAGATTCTATAGAAACTGCCTTAAAGCTTGCAGAAGGATTAGTTATCATTGATGTGATAGGAGGAGAAGGAATTCTCTTTAGTGAAAAATTTGCTTGTGGAGATTGTGGTATAAGTATAGATGAATTAGCTCCTAGATTATTTTCCTTTAACTCACCCTTTGGAAAATGTGATCATTGCGATGGTTTGGGTACCCTACTTGAAATAGATGAAGATTTAGTTATACCTGATAGAAGCAAGAGCATTTTAGAAGGAGCTATTGCTCCTTGGGGAGAAGGAAGGTTAAAGGAAGATTCCTGGACTTATAGTGTGCTTCAAGCATTAACTAAAAGATTAAAGTTTAGTTTAGATACACCTATAAAAGACTTGCCAGAAAAAGTGGTTAATGTGTTGCTTTATGGTATGGATGGAGAGAAGCTTAAAGTACATTACAATAAAGAATTTTCCTCAGGAGAATTCAATCATAACTATGAAGGCATAATAAATTCATTAAAAAGAAGGTATATGGAAACTGGTTCCGATTATATAAAATCAGAAATAGAACAATATATGAGCAATAATCCATGTCCTAAGTGTAAGGGAGCCAGGCTGAAACCTGAAGCTTTAGGGGTAACTGTAGGTGGAAAAAATATTAATGAATTTTGTAATATGCCTATAAGAGATGAATTAGATTTCATAAACTCCTTAGAGCTTTCAGAAAAAAATAAGATAATAAGCAATCAGATTTTAAAGGAAATCAGCAATAGATTGAAGTTTTTAATCGATGTAGGACTTGACTACCTTAACTTATCAAGAAATGCAGGTACTTTATCTGGCGGGGAGGCTCAAAGAATAAGGCTTGCCACTCAGATAGGTTCTAGCTTAATGGGGGTTTTGTATATTCTAGATGAGCCAAGTATAGGTCTTCATCAGAGAGATAATGATAAGCTGATAGCTACTTTAAAGCACTTGAGAGATTTGGGAAATACTCTCATAGTAGTTGAGCATGATGAAGATACCATGAGAGAGGCAGATTACATAGTTGATATAGGACCAGGAGCTGGTGAACATGGTGGAAAAGTAGTAGCAGCAGGAACTCTTGATGAAATTAAAAATTGTAAAGAATCCATAACTGGTCAGTATCTAATAGGAGCAAAAAAAATAGAAGTGCCTAGGGAAAGAAGAAAAGGTAATGGACAGTTTATAACTGTAAGAGGAGCAAAAGAAAATAACTTAAAAAATATTAATGTAGATATACCTTTAGGTACTCTTACATTGGTTACCGGTGTTTCAGGTTCTGGGAAGAGTACATTAGTAAATGAAATATTGTATAAAGGATTAAATAGAAAGATAAATAACTCCAAGGCTTATCCCGGTGCTCATAAAGATATATTAGGATATGAAAATATAGATAAAATAATAGATATAGATCAAAGCCCTATAGGAAGAACACCCAGATCAAATCCTGCTACTTATACTGGAGTTTTTGACATAATAAGAGAAGTATATGCTAACACACCAGAAGCAAAGATGAGAGGATATAAGCCGGGCAGATTCAGTTTTAATGTAAAGGGCGGAAGATGTGAAGCCTGCAGCGGAGATGGAATTATAAAGATAGAAATGCAATTCTTATCTGATGTTTATGTACCTTGTGAAGTGTGCAAGGGAAAAAGATACAATAGAGAGACTTTAGAAGTGAAGTACAAAGGCAAAAATATAGATAATGTTTTAAATATGACTGTAGAAGAAGCCTTAGAATTTTTTGAAAATATTCCAAGAATAAAAAATAAACTTCAAACCCTTTATGATGTGGGGTTAGGTTACATAAAATTAGGTCAGCCTTCCACACAGCTTTCTGGAGGAGAAGCTCAAAGAATAAAATTAGCCTATGAGTTATCTAAAAGAAGTACAGGAAAAACTTTATATATTCTCGATGAACCTACTACAGGACTTCATATAGATGATGTAAGTAGATTAGTATTAATACTTCAAAGATTAGTGGAAGCAGGTAATACTGTGGTAGTCATTGAGCATAATCTTGATGTGATAAAATGTGCAGATTATATTATAGATTTAGGACCTGAAGGCGGAGAAAAAGGAGGAACTATCGTATTTAAAGGTACTCCTGAAGAAGTAGCTAAAAACAAGAAATCTTATACAGGAAATTATTTAAAAAAAGTGTTATAATTTATTGGTGAATTAAATAGGATTGTAGAGGATAAAATTATTAAAAACCATGGTTCCATAAAGAGAATCATGGTTTTTTAGTGAAAGCTGATTTTTAGGGGGTTAAAAGCTATTTTTATAAACAATATAAAAATAGCTGTAAC
This sequence comes from uncultured Clostridiaceae bacterium, assembly GCA_946405135.1. Taxonomy (GTDB): domain Bacteria; phylum Bacillota; class Clostridia; order Clostridiales; family Clostridiaceae; genus CAMJGD01. Next base: position 185,065 of record CAMJGD010000003.1, read on the forward strand.
TATTGATTTTCAATGTGTTTATTAACATAATATTCATATAAACATGGTATAATAAATAAGGTATTTTTATCAATAAATATGTATATTACATAGCAGTATTTTATATGCTGCAGTTATATAATAATTTTAAGAGGTGAAGTTATGGGATTCAATAAATTATTAGGAATCGTTTTTAGTATAATTTTTATAATTATTCTTTATGTAATAATTATTTATGCATTGAAAATAATGTCTAAGGATGTAAAAAATGGAGGAAAGAAAAAAATATTAAAAAAATCTTTAGGACTTGAAGTCATAGATGCAGGAGAAAATACCAGTATGAAAAAAGGGTCTATAATACCTATAAGAGGAGTCATAACCCTAGGAAGAAAAGAAGATAATACCTTCATATTATCGGATCAATATGTGTCAGGATATCATGTTAAACTTTATGTTAAAAATGAAAATTATATACTCCAAGATTTAAACAGTACTAATGGAACCATAGTAAATGGTGAAAGAATAAAAGATAAAGTTTATATACAACCAGGAGATGAAATCCAGATAGGAAGTTTATACTTTAAAGTAATAGGATAATTTACAATAGGCTCCAAGGTTTATGACAAATTTATAAAGATATGGGACTCTATTGAAGGAATCTTAAATCATTCATAGAGAAGGTGTGTATTATGGACAGTGTAAAAGATGAAAAGAGATTAATAAGATTAACTTATTTATTGTGTATAGCTTTTTTTGCAAATCTGGCTTTGATAAAGCAGCCTATTGATAAGGGTGCTATTGTTATGGGACTTATCGTGTGCCTTTTAATAGGATATTCTTATTTTATTGTAAGAAAGTTTTTTTCAGATGGAGATAAATATATATTGATATTTTCATGTATATTATCTCTTATAGGTATAGTTACACTATATAGATTGAATACTTCTACTGCTATAAAACAGGTGGTATGGTTTACCCTAGGTATAGCAGGTTATATATTGATTGTGGTGCTTTTACCAGACCTTAAGACTTTTTCAAAATATAAATACTTATATATGGTAGGAACCCTTATTTTTATGTCTATGGCTACACTTATAGGTATAGAATCTTATGGAGCAAAGAACTGGGTAAAGATAGGGCCTATAGGTTTCCAGCCTTCGGAATTTGGTAAGCTGTTTTTTACATTATATTTGGCTTCAAGCTTAAAAGATTATAAGAGCTTTAAAGATCTAATAGAGCCAGCCATAATAGTTATGGTTTCCTTAGGATTCATGGTGCTTCAGAAGGATTTAGGTTCTGCTCTTATATTTTTCGGAATTTCTGTTACCATGCTTTATATAGCTACTTCAAAGGTAAAATATGTATTTGCGAGCTTACTGTTATCTGGGGTAGGAGCTACAATTAGTTATAAGCTTTTCCCTCATATAAGAAAAAGGGTTATGATATGGAAAAACCTGTGGCAGTATGCCAATAATGAAAGCTATCAGATAGTGCAGGGATTATATGCCATAGCTTCAGGAGGATTGTTCGGCTCTGGATTAGGGCTAGGACATCCGAATCTTGTAACTTTTGTAAGCTCAGATTTTATCTTTGTAGCCATATGTGAAGAAATGGGCATACTTATGGGACTTGGAGTTATAGTAATCTATTTCCTTTTGTTCTACAGATGTATGAGAGCAGCTATTTATGTAGAAGACAAGTTTTCACAGCTTTTAACAGTGGGATACAGTGCTATGATAGCAAGCCAGGTATTGGTTATAATAGGAGGAATAATGAATATAATTCCCCTAACAGGAATAACTCTTCCATTGATAAGCGCTGGCGGAAGTTCAATGCTTACTGCTTTTTTCGCTCTTGGTATCATACAAAAGGTATCTGAGGAGGGATAAAATAATGCATAATGATATTTTAAATAATATAAAAAAAGTGCTGGTAGTATTTTTAATATGTTTTTTAGGTCTTATCACCTATATTGCCTATTTTACAACTTTTAAGGCTCATGATATTGCAAATAAACCAGGAAATAAAAGGTTATGGGCTAAAAGAAATGAAGTTTTAAGAGGAACTATATATGATAGGAATATGAAGGAACTGACTAAAAGTGAGAAAATAGATGCTTTCAGTCAAAATAGAGAATACCTAGGAGCAGAGCTTTTCTGCCATGCTTTAGGTTATGTGAATCCAACCTACGGTATAACAGGACTTGAGAATAAATATGATCAAGAGCTAATGAATAGCAATCATTTTACTCTAAATCCAAAGGAAGTGTGGAATGATATAAAGAGCTTTGATGTAAATAAACTGTTTGCCAAGGAAAAAGAAAAGGTTGGGAATGGACTGGTAACTACCTTAGATTATAATATACAAAAGGCAGCTTTTGATGCCTTAGGTGATGAGAAAGGTTCTATAGTAGCTTTAAATCCGAAAACCGGAGAGATATTAGCCATGATTTCAAAACCTGCTTATAATCCTAATAATTTAAGCGAGATATGGAAAACCATAAGTAAAGATGAAGAAAATGTTCCTCTTTTAAACAGAGCGGTATCAGGATTATATCCACCAGGTTCCACATTTAAGGTAATAACTACAGCTAGTGCTTTAGAAAATATTCCAGGAGTCACTCAAAGAACATTTAATGATACTGGGGTAATAGTATTTAATGCTAAGGAGTCTTTAAGTAATTTAAATGGCACTGTCTGGGGTAAGATAAATCTTCCAGATGCATTTAGACATTCTAGTAACTTTGTATTTGGAACTTTAGCCATGGAGCTTGGAAATGACAAATTAAAAGAAACTGCTGAAAAATTTTATTTTAATAAAAGTACTCCTTCAGATGGTATTGTTATAGATAAAAGTACTTTTCCAAAATTAAACAAAAATGAAATTGGAAGTATAGCTCAAAGCGGTATTGGACAGAGCAGCGTAGCTACCACACCTATTCAAATGGCTTTGGTATCTAGCACTATAGCTAATGGAGGTGTGATGATGGAGCCAAAATTGGTTAAGTCAGTAGTTACTCCTGAAAAGAATACTATAAAAAACATTTCACCAGAAACTATAGCAACAGTTATACCTAAGGCAAATGCTGATATAATAAAAGACTATATGAGATCTGTAGTTAAGGGAGGTACTGGAGGACCTGGAGCCTTTGATGGAACTAATGCTTGTGGAAAGACTGGAACTGCAAGCCATAATGATAGAAATGGTAAAAAAGCAGAACCTCATTCTTGGTTCATAGGATTTGCACCTTATGAAGATCCGCAGATTGCAGTAGCAGTTATAGTTGAAGATGGAGGTGCTGGCGGTGGAAAGGCAGCAAAAGCAGCTGGAAAAGTGATGAAAGCAGCATTAAATTCTAAAAAATAGAAGGGTGGCTATGGTATGTTTGATTTTGAATATCAGTTAAAAATGCTACCTGAAAAACCAGGGGTTTATCTTATGAAAAATTCTCTAGGAGAAGTAATATATGTAGGTAAAGCCAAGATACTTAAAAATAGAGTCAGGCAGTATTTTCAGAATTCAAAAAATCACTCTGAAAAGGTAAGAGTGATGGTAAGTCATATAGCTGAATTTGAATATATAATCACAGATTCAGAAATGGAAGCCCTTATATTAGAGTGTAATCTTATAAAAAAGTATAGACCTAGATATAATATCCTTTTAAAAGATGATAAACATTATCCTTTTATCAAGATAACTACCAATGAAGATTTCCCAAGGGTATTTGTAACTAGAACTAAGGTAAAGGATGGAAACAAGTATTTTGGACCCTATACAGATGCTTCAGCAGTATATGAAACTTTAGAACTTATAAAAAAAGTATTTCCTATACGAAACTGCAAAAGAAATATAGCAGAAAATGGCACAAAAACAAGACCTTGCTTAAATTACTATATAAATTTATGCAAGGCTCCTTGTGCTGGTTATATAAGCAAGGAAGAATACAAAAAAATAATAGATGATATCCTAGATCTTCTCAGTGGTAAAAATCATACTATAGTGGAAGAGTTAAAAAGGTCTATGGAAGAAGCTTCAGAGAAGCTGGAATTTGAGAAGGCTGCAGGGTTAAGGGATAAAATAAATGCAGTGGAAACTATAATGGAAAAGCAGAAAATATTTATGGATAATTTTGAAGATGAAGACTTTATAAATATGTATAGTGATGAAAAAGATACCTGTGTGCAAGTATTCTTTTTACGAGAGGGAAAAATCATAGGAAGAGAACATTTCATGCTTGAAAATACAGCCTTTGAACCTAAAGAAGAAGTTTTATCTGAATTTGTAAAAAGCTTTTATAGCGGGGCAGCGGTTGTACCTAAAAATATATATATTCCTTGTATTTTAGATGGAGAACTTATTGAACAATGGCTCACCATGAAAAGAGGTTCTAAAGTGTGGCTTAAGGTTCCTAAAAAGGGAGATAAAAAAAATTTACTTGATATGGTAGAAAAAAATGCTAAGATGACTTTAGAACAATTTAAGCTTAAGCTCTTAAGAGATAAAGAAATACATAAAATAGCTTTAGAGGAATTGGCAGAATTATTAAATTTAGATGATTTGCCTTATAGAATAGAAGCTTATGATATATCTAATATTCAGGGAGTAGATTCAGTAGGAAGCATGATTGTTTTTGAATCCGGTAAGCCTAAAAATAGCGATTATAGAAGATTTAAAATAAATACTGTAAAAGGTGCCAATGACTATGACAGTATGCGAGAGATATTAGAAAGAAGATTTAGTCATGGCTTGGAAGAGATAAAGAAAATACAGGAAAGAAATTTAGAATTTAGTATGGGAAAATTTTCAGTTTTTCCGGACTTAATACTTATGGATGGCGGAAAAGGCCAGGTAAATGTGGCATTAGAAGTGCTTAAATCATTTAATATAGATATTCCAGTTTGCGGAATGGTAAAAGATTACAAACATCAAACTAGAGGCATAATATATAATAATATGGAACTGCCTGTAAGAGAAGATTCAAATGTGATGCAGCTTGTAACTAGAATACAGGATGAGGTCCATAGGTTTGCCATAACCTATCACAGAAGCTTAAGAAATAAGAGAGTACTTCATTCTGTACTTGAAGATATTCCTAATATAGGAGAAAAGAGAAGAAAAGAACTGCTTAAAAAATTTGGAAGCATAGAAAATATAAAAAAGGCTACTATGGAGGATCTTTTAGACACTCCTTCCATAGATAGAAAAGCTGCAGAAAGTGTACAACAATATTTTAAACAGGAGGAAAACAGATGAAGTATGAATTAGACACACATACCCATACTATTGTAAGTGGTCATGCTTACAGTACTATTTTAGAGAATATAAAATGGGCAGAGGAGAAGGGTATGAAATTATTAGCTACTACAGACCATGGTCCTGCTATGCCTGGAGGACCTCATCTATTTTATTTTGGTAACCTTAAAGTACTGCCAAGAGAAATAAATGGTGTAATGCATTTAAGAGGTTGTGAAGCTAATATAATTGATTTTTATGGGAATATTGATATTACTGAAAAATTGCTTAAAGAAAGGCTTGATATAGTTATAGCAAGCTTACATGATGTATGTATAAAGCCTGGTAGTAAAAAGCAGAATACAGAAGCTTTTCTTAAAGTAATGGATAATCCTTATATAGATATAATAGGTCATGCTGGTAATCCTGCTTTTCCTATCGATGCAGAGACTCTAGTAAGAAAAGCAAAAGAAAAAAACAAGCTTATAGAAATCAATAATGGTTCTTTCAATTCAAGACCTGGTTGTATAGAAAATTGCACTAAAATAGCCAAGTTGTGTAAAGAGTATGAGGTTCAGGTAGTTTTAGGAAGTGATGCTCATATATATAGTCAGATAGGAATGTTTACCAAAGCTGAACAGGTATTAAAAGCTGTAAACATGCCTGAGAACCTAGTAGTTAACACTGAAAAGAGCAAGTTAATTAAATATTTAAAAAACAAAGGTAAGCTTGTGGATATAAATCTTGATTAAACACCACGTTGTAATTTATACTATAATTATAGTAAAATAATAGGTACAAACTAAATAAAAGTTTATATATCAATTTATTAGTTCAAGGAGAAATAGAATGAATCAGTACAACAATTTAGTCCCAAGGTTAAGAGAGTTTTTAGATGAAGAAGATATTTATTTGAATGAGCCTATGAAAAATCATACCTATTTTAGAATAGGTGGCCCTGCAGATATACTTGTAACACCAAAGACTGTAAAGCAGGTTGAAGAATCTATAAGATTTTGTAAAGATAATAGTGTTCCATATTATATTGTAGGAAATGGCTCAAATTTATTGGTTAAAGACGGCGGATTTAGAGGAATAATTGTTAAATTATGCAAACTTAATGAGATAAGGGTTGAAGGAAATAATATAATAGCTATGAGTGGCGCAAAACTAAGTGATGTATCTAATTCAGCTTTAGAAAACAGTTTAACAGGCTTTGAATTTGCCTGCGGTATTCCAGGAAGTATTGGTGGAGCGGTTACTATGAATGCAGGAGCCTATGATGGAGAAATGGTAAATGTTATAGAAAATGCTCTTGTAATAGATAGAGATTGTAATATAAAACTTATGAACAATGCTGAACTGGAGCTTGGATACAGAACTAGTGCTGTAATGAAGCATTCTTATATAGTACTTCAAGTAACATTGAAGCTAAATCTTGGAGAGTATGGTAAAATAAAAGCAAAGATAGAAGATCTAACAAGAAGAAGAGAAGAAAAGCAGCCTTTAGAATATCCTTCTGCAGGAAGTACATTTAAAAGACCAATAGGCAATTTTGCAGGAAAGCTTATACAGGATTCTGGCTTAAAGGGTGTAAGTGTAGGGGGAGCTGCAGTATCAGAAAAACATTCCGGATTTATAATAAATAAAAACAATGCTACAGCTAAAGATATATTAGCGCTTATAGAACTGGTTCAAAAAACTGTAATGGAAAGTTTTAATGTAGACCTTCATCCTGAAATAAGAATAATAGGGGAAGATTAGTATACAACCTATTGGGTCACCTGATTTTTATCATAATCAGGTGACGGTCTAAATTTTTTTAAAGTTCATTGTAAATGATTACATAGGCTTTAATCATTAATACATAACTAAGAATTTTTTAGATTTAAGAAAAAATTCTTAAATCTATAAAATAAAATATAATCAAGGGGGTGAATACCGTTCTATTATTAATAGGACGGGACACTATGGGGTACTCAATAAGACAAGAAGTGCTAAATATTGAAAAATATGTAGCAGGCAAACCAATAAGTGAGGTAAAAAGAGAATTAGGATTAGAAGAAGTTATAAAATTAGCTTCTAATGAAAATCCCTTAGGATGTTCTCCAAAAGTTAAGGAAGTATTAAAAAATGCTTTAGAGGAAACAGCTTTATATCCTGATTCCTCCAATTATGAATTAAAGAATGCTATAGCTAAAGATCTAGGAGTGAAAGCTGACCAGGTTTTCTGCGGAGCAGGTTCAGATTCTCTTATAAAAGTTTTATGCAGCGCTCTTTTGAATGCGGGAGAAGAATCTATAATGGCAGAAGTTACATTCCCAAGGTATGAGGCTAATACAAAGCTTATGGGAGCAAAAGCAGTTAAAGTTCCTTTAAAGGACAATGGACTAGATATCGAAGCTATGGTAGATGCTATTACAGAAAAAACAAAGATAATATGGTTCTGTAATCCTAATAATCCTACAGGTAATATGTTTACCGGAAAAGAATTTGAAAAAGTTTTATCTAGAATTCCTGACAGTGTAATCATAGTTATGGATGAAGCTTATATAGAATATGTGACAGATAGTGATTTCCCAAATTCTTTAGAATTATTAAAAAATCATCCTAATATGATAGTGCTAAGAACTTTCTCAAAAGCTTATGGACTAGCAGCCTTAAGATGCGGCTATGGAATTGCCCATGAAGACTTAGTTCAATACTTAAATAGAGTTATAAATCCTTTTGATGTAAACTTATATGCTCAAAAAGCTGCTATTGCAGCTTTAGAGGACAAGGATTTCTTAAAGCTTGTGCATGAAACCAATAAAGAGCAGAAAGAATATTTGTATAAAGAATTTGACAAATTAGGTCTTAATTATGTAAAGACCAATGCTAACTTTATCATGGTAGGCTTAAATAGAGATGATAAACCGATATTTGATGAATTATTGCGTAAAGGGATAATAATAAGACCAGGATTTTTGTTAGGAATGCCAGGATGGCTTAGAATAACTATTGGCACAGAAAAGCAAAATAAAAAGCTTATAGAGGCTTTAAAAGATATATTATAAAATAAGTATATGGCATGATGAAAATAATATTCATCATGCCAATTTTCATGTGAAAGCTAATATTCATTGTTATATTTATATGTGATATAATAAATGGAGATGATAATACTACTGCAGAAATTATTGTAAAATGTGGAGTGATGATCTAAGTTATTGAAAAAATTTCAAGGAGGTTTAAGCTATGAGGTTTGTTATAGTTACAGGATTATCAGGAGCAGGAAAAACTGAAGCTACTCGCAGTCTAGAAGATTTGGGATACTTTTGTGTAGACAATTTACCTCCTACATTGATTCCAAAATTTGCAGAGGCTTGTATTCAAAGCGAAGGAAAGATAGAAAAAATAGCTTTGGTTATAGATATAAGAGGCGGTATATTTTTTGATGATCTCTTTGAAAGTTTATTGTATTTAAAAGAACATGAATTTAAATATGAGATATTATTTTTAGATGCCTCAGATGAAGTGCTCGTAAAGCGATTTAAAGAGACAAGAAGAATGCATCCTTTAGCTCAGGGTGGAAGGGTTGTAAAAGGAATAACAGAAGAAAGAAACAGATTAAGAGAGGTAAAAGATAAGGCAGATAATATAATAGACACATCTAAACTTGCCATAAGGCAGCTAAGAGAGAAAATAAACTATATATATGGGGAAGAAGAAAGAACTGAAAGGGAGCTTGCCATAACAGTACTTTCTTTTGGATTCAAATATGGTATCCCTGTAGATTCAGATTTAGTATTTGATGTAAGGTTTCTACCAAACCCATTTTACATACCAGAACTTAAGAAATTTTCAGGCAATGAAGGACCAGTTAGAGATTATGTTTTAAAACACGAAGAAACTCAAGGTTTTTTAACCAGACTTGAAGAAATGCTTAATTTTCTTATTCCAAATTACATAAAAGAAGGAAAAAGGCAGCTTATAATATCCATAGGATGTACTGGAGGAAGACATCGCTCAGTAGCCATTGCTAATGCTTTATATGAAGAACTCATAAATCAGAAACGAAAGGTATCCATTGAACATAGAGATATTAATGAGGATATAAACAGAGGTGGTATGAAGTTATGAGATTTACAGACTGGTTAAAGCCTGGCATAAAAGTTAAGAGGTGGATTGTATTTGCTTTTTTTGGAATATTGCTCATAGCTTTTGGATTAAATGAGTTAGTTACACGTCAGTTATATAATTGGTATTATAAAGCTTTTTATATACTTTTAAATGTTACAGGAGTCTTTGTAATATATGTTTCTGTAACAGAAGGTATGAAGTCTATTATAGCACTTATAAATAAAGGGTATTTAAAATTCTCTCTTGACTCAAGAAAGCTGGAGAATTTGATATATGAGAAAAGATTATTAGTAAAAGGACCTAAAATAGTGGTTATTGGTGGAGGTACAGGACTTTCCACCATGCTGAGAGGTCTTAAATACTATACATCAAATATAACAGCTATAGTTACTGTAGCGGATGATGGAGGCGGTTCGGGAGACTTGAGAGAAGATCTTGGCATACTGCCTCCAGGGGATATAAGGAACTGTATACTGGCTTTAGCTGATACAGAACCTCTTATGGATGAATTGCTTCAATATAGATTTAAAGATGGAAGGCTTAAGAATCAGAGTTTTGGTAATCTTTTTTTAGCAGCCATGGATGGTATATCTGAAAATTTTGAAGATGCTGTACAAAAAATGAGTTCTGTACTTGCAGTTACAGGTAAAGTTTTACCTGTAACTCTTGAAAATATGATACTAAAAGCTAAACTAAAAAATGGAAACTTGGTGACAGGGGAATCAAATATACCAAAAGAAGCTCAGGCACAAAACAGTCCTATAGATAGAATATTTATTGAACCTGAAGATGCAAAAGCTTTAAAAGATGCAGTGGAAGCTATAAAAGATGCAGATGCTGTAGTTTTAGGACCAGGAAGTTTGTATACCAGTGTAATGCCTAATTTAATGGTAAAAGATATAGCTAATGCATTGAGAAAGTCAGATGCTATTAAAATATATATATCTAATATAATGACTCAACCTGGAGAAACTGATGGTTATATGGTTTCAGATCACATAAAAGCTATTTTTAAACATGTAGGTCATGGTACAGTAGATTATGTAATAGCTAATGATGGGGATATAGATGAAGAGCTTAAACAAAAATATATGAATGAAAAATCAACTTTGGTTAAATTGGATGAAAAAGTTTTAGATAAATTAAATGTTAAAGTTGTAAAATCCAATCTTGTAAAGGTAAGAAAAGATCTTATAAGACATGATTCTGAAAAATTGTCGGCTATGCTCATAGAAACCATAATGGATAAAAAATTATTCTATGATAGAAAGAAGATTATTGAGTACTTCTATTTATCAGAGAGATTGAAACAAAATAATAAAAAGAATTAGGAGAATTCAATATGTCATTTTCATCAAAGGTAAAAGGAGAAATATGCAGATTTACAAACTTGACAAAGGAAGAAGTAACAGCAGAGCTATCGGCAATAATGAAAGTAAGCGGCACATTAACTTTTGGTAGCGGCAGGCACATGAGTTTTAAGATAACTACAGAAAATCCTACTAGTGCTAGATTAATCTTTACTCTGCTAAAGGATTACTTTGGTATACATGCTAAACTTATGGTAAAAAGGAGTAATTCTTTAAAAAAGAATAATATTTATATGGTAATAATAACAGAGAGCATGGGAGTTAAAGATTTATTAAAAATTACAGGAATTTTCATGGAAGATGAAGGAATATTTTCTCTTAATTATGGTATAAATAAGGATTTGGTGGAGACTGATAAGGAGAGAAGAGCCTACATAAGAGGAGCTTTTCTTGGCGGTGGCAGCATAAGTAATCCAGAAAAGACTTATCATTTAGAATTTGTTACTCATAATATAGAATATGCAGAAGATTTAAGTAATTTGATAAACGAATATGGTTTAGCATCAAAAGTGATTCAGAGAAAGAGCAGTCATATAGTGTATATAAAAGAAGGGGAGCAGATTGTAGATCTTCTAAACATTATAGGAGCTCATAATTCTTTGCTTGAACTTGAGAATGTTAGAATAATGAAAGAGATGAGAAATAATGTAAATAGGCTAGTGAATTGTGAAACAGCTAACTTAAGTAAAACTGTAAATGCTGCAGTTAGACAGGTTGAAAGCATAAAGCTTATAGAAAAAGAGCTTGGACTTGGAAGGCTACCTAAAAATTTACGAGATGTGGCAGAGTTAAGATTAAAATATCCAGATGAATCTTTAAAAGAGCTTGGTGAAATGCTTAATCCGCCTGTAGGTAAATCAGGAGTAAACCATAGATTAAGAAAGATAGAAAAGATAGCCGAGGAACTAAAAAGGGAAGGTAGGTAAATATAAAAGTTTATGTCAAAGCATAATAAGATAGTAAAATATATTCTTTCCTTAGAAGTAGGAAGTAAAATCTCTGTAAGAGGCATAGCGGCTGAATTAGGAGTTAGCCAAGGGACAGCCTATAGAGCTATAAAGGATTGTGAAGATTCAGGAGTAGTATCCACAATACCACGAGTAGGTACTATCAGAGTAGATAAAATGGAAAAAAAGAGCATAGAGAAGCTTACCTATGCAGATGTGGTAAATATAGTTAATGGCACTATAATAGGAGGAAGAAATGGAATACATAAGACTCTTAAAAAATTTGTTATAGGAGCAATGACTATTGATGCCATGAGCAGTTATATAACACCAGACTGTCTTCTTATAGTTGGAAACAGAGATGAAGCTTATGAAATAGCATTAAAAAAAGAAGCTGCTGTACTCATAAGTGGTGGCTTTCAGTGCAATGAAAAAATTAAAAAATTAGCAGATGAAAAAGAATTGCCGGTGATATCTTCAAGATATGACAGCTTTACCATAGCTACATTGATAAATAAAGCTATGTCTGAAAATATGATCAAAAAAGATATAATACTTGTAGAAGACATAATGGATAATAATCCAGATTATCTTAAAATCAATGATACGATAAATGACTGGAGAGAGATGGTAAAAAAGACAAAACATATAAGGTATCCTGTAGTGGATAAAGATCTTAAAGTTGTAGGAATGATGACTTCAAAAGATTTATCTATAGATTTAGATACAGATGAACCTATTGTTAAGATCATGACCAAGGAGCCTATAACTGTAAATACTAAAACTACTGTAGCTTATGCAGCTCACGTAATGGACTGGGAGGGTATAGAATTATGTCCCGTAGTTGACGGAAGAAAATTAGTAGGAGTGGTTAGCAGAGAAGAAGTTATAAAAGCACTTCAATATATGTCAAAGCAGCCTCAGGGAGTAGATACCCTTGAAGACCTTATTCTTAAGAATTTTAGTTATGTGTGTGATGAAAACACTATAACTTTTTATGGTAATATAATTCCCCAGATGCTGGATTATATAGGTACAGCATCTTGGAGTTCATTAAATATGCTCATGTCGACTGTTGGAGTTATGGCACTTAGAGAAAAAAATATTAATGTGTCTGTGGACAGTATAAGCACATTTTTTATGAAGCCTGTTCAGGTAGATTCAAAAATAACCATATTAGCTACTATAATAGATATGGGAAGGCATTACTGCAAAGTTGAAATAAATATGTTTAATGCAAAAAAAGAATTAATAGGTAAGAGTATGCTCTCAGCAAAAATGCTGGGAAATTAATATAAAGGAGTGATTTTATATGTTTACACATGTGGTTTTATTTAAATTGAGAGAGTCAGATGAGGAAAATGTGAAAAAGGCAAGAAATATACTTCTTTCTATGCGAGGAAACATTCCCGAATTAAAATATATTGAAGTAGGGGTAGATGTATTGCATACTGATAGATCCTATGACTTAGCCTTGATTACAAGATTTAGCTCTGAAGATGATATGGAAAGGTATCAAACCTGCGACTACCATGTAAATGGGGTATTGAAAAACTTAAGACCTATGTTAGAATCCTCAGTAGCTTTAGACTATTAATTTATAATGTCATAATAAAGGAAGTATACGTATTTATACAGCATAAATAGGAGGATTAGTGGATGAAGAAAAGGTCCTTTTTAGCTTTAGTAATATTAATGGCAATATCGTTGAGCTTATTTACAGCCTGCGGAGACAAAAAAATAATAAAAGAAAAAGAGAAAAAGCAAGTTACTATTAAAGTGGCATATTGGGCATTGTCTCCTGAGGAAGACAGATTTATCAGTGAGAGAATAGAAGAAAATAACAAAAAAAATACTTTAATAAAAATAGAAAAGAAAATTATACAAGGTGATTATTACAAAAAATTAGAGCAGGAAGTTATTTCAGAAGAAGGACCTGATGTATTTCTTTTAGATGGTACTGAAGGACAAAAATATCTTGATAAAATAACTTTGCCTATAGATTCTTATATTGATGATATTCAAATGAGTGATTTTTATGATTTTCATAAAAATCTTTTAGTGGCATTTAAAAAAGATGGAAGAATACATGCTATTCCAAGAGATTATACACCTTTAGCCTTATTTTATAATAAAGATATTATGAAGAAGGCAGGAGTTAATCCACCAAAAAATTGGGCGGAATTAGAACAGGTTTCAAAGGTGTTAAGCCAAAAAGGTATAAAACCCCTAACCTTATCTTACGACGCTTCAAGACTTTCAACATTTATTTTTCAGGCAGGAGGAAAAATAAATGATGATGATCAAATGTCTTTTAATACAGTTTATGCGGCTAAAGGATTAGAATTTTATTGTTCTCTTTTTCAAAAAGCATATGCTGTAACACCACAGGAGTTAGGTGAAAAAGATATGAAAGATGCATTTATTCATAATAAAGCAGCTATGGTTATAGAGGATATTTCTATGATAAATTATATTAAACAAAATGCATCTAAATTTAATTATGGTATAGCTGAACTTCCACAGGGAAAAAATACGGGAAATATTGTGTTTACAACAGGATATGCAGTAAACAGATATACTAAAAATAAAGTTGAAGCTATTGAAGCTATAAAGTTTCTTACTAGTAAGGAAACACAGCAGGTACAAGCAAGCAGGGGAATTAGTATACCTTCAAGGAAATCTGTAGAAGATATATATTGTTCAGAATATCCAGAGAGAAAGCCGCTGGTGGACACAGGAAAGGATGCCTTTGTATTTAATTACGGAGAAAAACATAAAGATATAAAAGCAGTTTTAGAAAAGTATGCAATGAAATTAAAAACAGGAGAAATAAAAGATTCAAAAGAAGCCTTGGAATTGGCTGAAAAAGAATTAAAAAAAGATGATAAAAAATAGTTATTAAAAAAAACTGCTATAAAAAGCATTATGCATTTAATAACTCTTATAAAAGCTACCTAATCTAAGTGAAATTACATGAGAAGACTATTGAGTAATGTATTTTTATTCATTACTCAATAGTCTTTTTTAATGTTTAAATATTTCTAACAAATGAAATGTATACATAATATATATGCATATATTTTATGAAATATAATGGAAAATAATTAGAAATAGTTAAATAATTTCCGAATGATTTGGAAAAATGTGAACCTTTTCATTGATGTTTATCAAGGGTATAATTAATTTAAGGGGAGAATATAGTTTAAAATTTCCGAATCAAGTTGACTATAAATGTATGTTAAAACTCTTTAAACGTTTGCAAGTATATTATATAATTAATTCAGAAAGGGAGATAAATATGGCATTGAACAAGAGATGTATATCCATATTATCAGATCTTATAGAAGCAAATGATTATATCAAGGTTCAAGAACTGGCTGATAAGTATAAAGTTACAGACAGAAGTATTAGATATAATCTAGACAAAATTGAACAATTCTTGGTAAAAAATGGATTTGATTATCTTGATAAGCAGCATTTGCAAGGGGTTAAAATCAATAAAAGCAAGCAGTTAGAAGAATTTATAAATAACTTTATGGGAAAATATACACCTTATAAATATGTATATTCTAAAGAAGAGAAGATAAGTTTTATAATAACAAAGCTGCTGCAGGAAAACGACCCTATAAAACTAGAGTACTTTGAAAATAAGTTATGTATTTCTAAAAATACTTTATTAAAAGATTTGGATGAAATAGAATTGTATCTTCAAAGTAAAAATCTAACTTTAGTAAGGAAACCTAGGGTGGGAATATATATAGAAGGAAATGAGAATGATAAAAGAAAAGAATTAAAAAATATTTTATCCCATAATATTTCTACCAAAGATATATATGATTACATCAGAACTAATACAGCTTCTAATAAATTAAACAGTCTTCAATTTGAAAATTTGTTTTCAGATGTGGATGTAGATTTCATAGATAAATTGATTATAGAAGTTGAAGATGAACTTCAAAGAGAATTTGATGATGAATCCTATGGAAACCTAATTACACATATAGCAATAATGATAAAAAGGATTCAATTAAATAAAGAAATTTATCTTCCAGAAATGGATGTAGATAGTGTAATTAATACAAAAGAATTTGATGTAGCTAAAAACAAAGTAAAGAAAATTGAAAATAAGTATAAAATCAGCATACCTCATATGGAAATCTGCTATATTGCTTTAAGATTTTTAGGAGCAAAAGTATTGAAGGATGTAAATGGATACAGGGAAGAATTTAAGGATTTATATCAGGTTTCTCAGGATATGACTGAACAGATTGAAAGAATATATGATATAAGTTTTGGAGAAAATAAGGAAAAAATCATTGAAGGTCTTATACTTCATTTAAGACCTACTATATATAGAATAAAATTCAATTTAAACCTTATAAATCCAATGTATGATGAAATTTTAAAAAAGTATCCTAAATTATTTGCTAATACAAAGAAAGTTATTAAGCATATGGAGGATTACATTGGTACAGCCATAAATGATCAAGAAATATCTTATATAGCACTTCATTTTGGAGCAGCTTTGGAAAATGCTAAACCTAAAAAAGAAACTATAGCAAGAGTTATTTTGGTTTGTGGTACAGGTGTTGGAACTGCAAAAATGCTTGAGACTCAACTGGAAAAGAAATTTAATGTTAATGTTATCAATACAGTGTCTAGCAGAGCAGCATCCACCATACCTAAATCTGATTATGATTATATAATAAGTACTATTGATATACCTGAAATGGATAGAAATGATTATATAAAAGTAAATTCCATACTCTTAAAAAAAGATTATGAAATATTAAAAAGATATCTTCAAGACAATTACCTTAAAGAAACCAGCATGGATAGGAATATGAAAAAGGTAAATGAACTCATACACATAGTAAGAAGATACTGTAATATAGATGACATACAACAATTGCAGTGTGAATTTATGAGAGTGCTTCTAAAAGAAGACTCTGAAGTTTTTAGAGGGAGGATATATATGCTAAGTGATTTAATAAGAGAAGAATTTATAAAACTAAATGTAGAATGTGATGGATGGAAAGAGGCTATTAAGGAAGGTACAGATCTTCTAGAAAATCAGGGATGTGTAGAAAGCAGATATTATGATGAAATAATAAATAATTTTAATGATATTGGACCTTATATGGTAGTGGCACCTGGCATCGTACTTTCTCATGCTAGGCCGGAAGCTGGAGTATTAAAATTATCTATGAGCTTAGTTACCTTAAAAAATCCAATAGAGTTTGGAAGCGAAACTAATGATCCTGCAAAGCTTATAATTACTTTAGCAGCTAGCGACAATGAAAGTCATCTAAAAGCTCTAGCACAGCTTATGGAGCTTTTTATGAATACAGAAGATCTTAATAAGATAATGACTGCAAAAACTAAAGAGCAAGTAGTAGACATACTTAAAGCTTACTCAAATCAATAAAATTTAAAATAATATTTATTATTTAGGAGGAGATTTTTATGAAAATTCTTGTTTGTTGCGGTAGTGGACTAGGAAGTTCCTTTATGATTCAAATGAATATTGAAAAGGTCTTAAAAGACCTTGGAATTGAGGCTGAAGTAGATCATTCAGATTTATCTTCCGCTATGGGAATAAAGGCAGACATATATGTAGGTACAAGAGATATTGCATGTCAATTTGAAGGCGTAAATGGCAAAATAGTATCTTTAAACAGTATGCTTGACAAAAATGAGCTTAAAGAAAAATTAGAAGAAGCTTTAAAATCTATGGGAAAACTTTAATTAAATATATTAATCTAATTAAATAAAGGAGGGTTTTTATGTTAAAATTAATTCTTGATATCCTAAGTGTTCCTGCTATTTTAGTTGGTCTTATAGCACTTCTAGGATTAGTACTTCAAAAGAAATCTGCCTCTGATGTATTAAAAGGAACTATTAAGACTATACTTGGTTTCTTAGTACTTGGCGGTGGAGCTGGAATTGCAGTAGATGCATTAAATCATTTTGGCACAATGTTCCAGCAAGGCTTTGGTATCAGAGGAGTTGTTCCTCACAACGAAGCTATAGTGGCCATGGCATTAAAGACTTATGGTACACAAACAGCACTTATAATGTTATTTGGTATGATTGCAAACATAATAATCGCTAGATTTACAAAACTAAAATATATATTCTTAACAGGACATCATACTCTATATATGGCATGTATGATAGCCGCTATATTAATCGCTGGAGGAATTACAGGAGTACCACTAGTAATCATAGGTTCAATATTATTAGGATTTGTAATGGCATTCTTCCCAGCTATAGCTCAGCCTACTATGAGAAAAATAACTGGAACTGATGAAGTTGGTTTCGGTCACTTTGGAACAGTTGGTTATGTTTTATCTGCAGGAGTAGGTAAACTTGTAGGAAAAGGTTCAAAATCTACAGAAGAAATGAATTTCCCTAAAGGATTATCTTTCTTAAGAGATACATCCGTTGCTATATCATTGACTATGGCAGTTTTATATATAATAGTTGCTATAGCATGTGGTCCAGCATATGTTGAAAAAGAATTAAGCGGTGGACAAAACTTTATAGTATTCTCTTTAATACAGTCAATAACTTTTGCAGGCGGAGTTTATGTAATTCTTGCAGGTGTTAGATTGATCCTTGCAGAAATAGTTCCAGCTTTCAAAGGAATTGCAGAAAAACTTGTACCAAACGCTAAACCAGCTCTTGACTGTCCAGTAGTTTTCCCATATGCTCCAAATGCTGTTCTTATAGGATTCTTATCCAGTTTCCTAGGTGGAATAGTTGGAATGGTAATACTACTATTAATGGAAAAGTCAATACCAGTGCCAATAATACTTCCAGGCGTTGTTCCTCACTTCTTCTGTGGAGCTACTGCAGGTGTATTTGGTAATGCAACAGGCGGAAGACGTGGAGCTTTCTGGGGTGCATTTGCACAAGGTTTATTGATAACTTTCCTACCAGTATTATTAATGCCTGTACTTGGAAACCTAGGTTTTGCTAACACTACATTTAGTGATGCTGACTTTGGTGCAGTAGGTATAATACTAGGAAATATATTGAGGATCTTTAGATAGTATTTAAAATATTAAAGCAGAGATTTACTCTCTGCTTTAATTTTAATCAATAATTGGAGGTGCTAAGATTTTATGAATGAAAAAAGAATAAAAGAACTAAAAAAGTTAGCTGTACAATTCAGAAAAGATTGTTTGGACACACAAAAAGTAGCAAAGTCAGGACACATTGGAGGAGCTTATTCAGCTTTAGATATTATGACTTATCTATATTTTGAGAAAATGAATATAGATGTAAATGATCCTTGGAAAGAAGACAGAGATATTTTTATATTGAGTAAAGGTCATGCCTCCATAGGTTATTATGTTGTGCTTGCTAGGAGAGGGTTTTTTCCTGTAGAAGAACTTCAAACTTATAGAAAGGTGAATTCAAGACTTCAGGGACACTCGCATATAGACTCAGCACCAGGCATAGAATGTTCTACAGGTTCCTTAGGGCAGGGGTTATCCTTTGGTATAGGTTTAGCTTTAGGTCTTAAGAAAAAGGGTCTTAAAAACAAGATATATGTGATGCTTGGCGATGGGGAAATGGAAGAAGGACAAGTTTGGGAAGCTCTTATGCTTCAAGGAACTTTAAAACTAGATAACCTAGTAACTATAATAGACTTTAACAAAATACAGCTAGATGATTATGTAGATAATATTATTGATATGAAAAACATGGCTGAGAGAATAAAAAGTTTTGGCTTTAATGTGATAGATATTGATGGAAATGATATGCATCAGATACATGAGGCTTTTGAAAGTCTAAAAGAGAATGAAGCAAACCTAATAGTAGCTAATACTGTAAAGGGAAAAGGGGTTTCCTTCATGGAAAATTCCGTAGCTTGGCATTCTAAAAAGGCTGACGCTGAAGAATATGAAAAGGCTATGAAAGAATTAGATGCAAAGGAGGCTGAATTAAATGAGTAAACTTATGGCTCCAAGAGATGCTTTTGGAAAGGCTTTAGCTGAAGTTGGCGGAAAAAATGAAAAAGTATTTGTAGTAAATGCTGACTTAGCTGCAGCTACAAAAACAGAAATATTTGCAAAAAAATTTGAAGATAGATATATAAATGTAGGTATAAGCGAACAGAATATGGTGGGAGTAGCTGCAGGACTTGCAAGAGTAGGATTTATACCTGTTATGAGCACTTTTGCATGCTTTGCCCCAGGCAGATGCTATGATCAAATAAGACAATCCATTTCTTATTCTAATTTAAATGTAAAAGTTATGTGTACTCATCCAGGACTTTCTGTAGGTATGGATGGAGCTATACACCAATGCTTAGATGACATAGCTTTAATGAGAGAACTTCCTAATTTTGTGGTATTAACACCTTCTGATGAAATAGAGACTAAAAAGGCAGTGGAAAAGGCTATAGAATATAATGGCCCTGTATATGTAAGAGTAGGAAGAATGGAATGTCCAGTACTTTTTGATGAATCTTGGGACTATGAGATAGGAAAAGCATATACTATAAAGGAAGGTAAAGATGTTACTCTTATAGCTCATGGATCTATGGTAGGTAAAATCTATGAGGCAGCAAAGGTACTTAAAGAAAAAGGTATAGATGCAAGAGTTATTAATATGGGAACTATAAAGCCTATAGATAGAGAAGCTATCATAAAAGCAGCAAAAGAAACAGGGAAGATAGTAACTGCAGAGGATCATTTTATAAATGGCGGACTTTACAGTGCAGTTTGTGAAGTAGTATCCAGTGAACATCCATGTAAGGTTAGACCTGTAGCAGTTAATGACACTTTTGGTGAATCAGGAGATCCAGAAGAACTTTATAAAAAATATGGTCTTACTGTAGAAAGAATAGTAGAAGAAGCTTTAAACATGTAAAATAATAGTGAATTAGTTTATAGATACTAGAATTTAAATAAAATTTATTATATTATATGATAATAGAATGCTGAATAGGGTAATAATATTGTTACACTCAGCATTCTAATTTTTTTATTAATGGGGTATTTTTTATGAGATTTTTAAAACCAAAGAGAAAAAGGAAAATGAGCAGTGAGGAAAAGGGAAGAAGGCTGTTTATTTATGAGGGATGTACTTCTATAGGAATATTCTCTCTTAGCACCGGAGCATACTTAGCGGGATTTGGAACATTGATGGGCATTGATATTAAGCATTTAGGGTTAATTGCAAGTTTACCTACCTTAGCAGGTATAGTGCAATTAATTTCACCTATGGTTTTTGAGAAGATTAAAGATAGAAAAAGGGTTATCTCTATAATGGGTCTTATACATAGGCTATTACTAGTATCTTATGTATTCATTCCACTGATTACTAAAGATATAAAAAAAAGAACTATATTATTAGCTCTTATCTATGGAATTTCTCATATAATAGGGCTTTTTATCTTGCCGGCTTTTTCAAAATGGCAGGTGGATTTAGTACCACAACATATGAGAGGAAATTATTTTGCTCGCAAAGATGCAGTATCTCTCTTATTTAATATAATTGTAACATTGATATTAGGTAAAGTATTAGATATGTTTAAGTTTAAAGGAGAGGAATATAAAGGATTTTTGTTTATAAGTTTTGTGGTTTTAATATTGGCACTGGCAGATTTTTTATTAGTTAAAAATACCTATGAGGCACCTAGCAAAACAAAAGAAGAAAAGATTAAATTTAAAGATACATTATGGCTGCCTTTCAAGGATAAAAATTTTTTTAAAGTAATGATATTAGTTATATTTTGGAATTTAGCTGTGCAAATGGGACTTAGCTTCTTTTCTATTTATCAGGTAAATAATTTAAAATTGGACTATACCTATTTAATGATAATTGGATTTATACAAAATTTTTCAAGAATGTTATTTTCTAAATATTGGGGCAGACTAGCGGATAATAAATCTTGGGCATTTACCACTAGATTATCCATATTAACTTTAGGAATAACTCATTTTTCCTGGTTGTTTTTAAATAGCAGTAATTGTTTTATTTTGCAACCTGTACAAGCTATATTATCTGGTATAGGCTGGGGAGGCATAGCTATATCAATTTTTAATTTGCAGTTTATTATGGCTCCAAAAGAAAATACTACAGTGTATATAGGAACAGCTTCAGCCTTAGGAGGACTATTTGGATTTGTAAGTTCATTTTTAGGAACAAAAATAGTTGGATTATTAGAAGGATATAATCTAAATCTATGGAGATTTTCATTTAGCAATATTCAGATTATATTTGCCCTAAATGGCTTGTTATTATTAACCTGTTATATGTATGCTAGATCAACTATTAAAAATACTAAAGGGATAGAGGCTAGTTAAAAGACAGAAAAAGGTGCAAGACATTCTCCTATTTGGTTGAATAGTCTTGCACCTTTATAATATTTAAAAACAATGGCATAATCCTATAATGGCTTTTGAATCCTCATCTGCTATTATATTTTTAAGATTTAAATCTACTAAAATCAAATGAGCTTCACTCCATCCATAAAGATAAAATCTATGCACCTTAGAGTATTTAAATGTTTGAACCAATTCTACTATATTATTATCATATATATTTTCATAAAGCAGTATTCCATTTATTATAGAACATCTGTGTTCTTTATCTGGATGAATTAAATTACAGGTACACGCTCTTATGAAATCAGAGAAATGATGGAAGGATGCGGAATCAAGGTTTTGTACATACTTTATAATAAAATATTCATTCTCCTGAAGGGTTCTAATAAATTTATCTCTTGGAAATAATGTAATCATATTTGTAGAATTAATTTTTGCATATAATTCTACATGCTCATTTAAAAGGGTTACATTCCTTTGAATATCAAAATGAGTTCCCAGCATTTTTATAAAGTTATCTACATAATCATCTGACTTCATAATATACCTCTACTTTTATGTGGTTCATATTAATGTATATTTATAATCTTAATAAAATATTACTTCATTAAAATATTTTATTAAAATTTTGTTTCTGAATGCTGTAAAAGCAATGAGTTTTCTTTATTTATTATTAGAGTTATAATAAGATATTAATAAGAAAAAATGCGAAAGGAGGTAGAAAACCTTGGAAAACAGCTTATTTAATCAATCTGTTGAAGATATTTCTATAAAAGAATCAGAATTTAATAGCAGCAATAAAGATAAAAAATTTTGTCATCTCCATCTTCACACAGAGTACAGCCTTTTGGATGGGTCAGGAAAGATATCAAATATAATAAAGAGAGCAAAAGAGCTTGGTATGGAAAGTATAGCTATAACAGACCACGGAGCTATGTATGGCTGTGTAGACTTTTATAAGGCAGCAAAAGAAGCAGACATAAAACCTATAATAGGTTGTGAAGTCTATGTAGTTCCAAAGTCTCTTTATATAAAACATAATGATGAAGAAAATGATACTCATCATCTTGTGCTTTTAGTTAAAAATGAAATTGGATATGAAAATTTGATGAAAATAGTTTCTAAAGCATCCATTGAAGGGTTCTATTATAAGCCTAGAGTAGATCATGAGTATCTTAAGGAACACAGTGAAGGACTAATTGCTTTAAGTGCCTGTTTAGGCGGAGAAGTCCAATCTCATATATTAAGAGGCAATATAAATAAGGCTAAAGATACAGCATTACTTTATAAAGACATATTTAAAGATGGATTTTACCTAGAGCTTCAGTATCATGGGCTTGAAGAGCAGAGAAAAGTCAATGAAGAACTGATAAAGATGTCAAAGGAGCTTCAAATACCACTTGTGGCTACTAATGATGTGCATTATATAAATAAAGAAGATGCAAAGTCTCATGATATTCTTCTCTGCATACAGACAGGTAAAACTGTAGAAGATGAAAATAGAATGAGATATCCTTCAGATCAGTTTTATCTAAAGTCCCCTGAAGAAATGTGGAATATGTTTTCTTATGTACCAGAAGCTCTTAATAATACAGTAAAGATAGCTGAACAATGTAATTTTGACTATGAATTTCATAAATCAAAATTACCAAAGTTTCCTCTTCCAGAAAACATAGATCCTTTTGAATATCTTAAAGAAACCTGTTTTAAAGGTCTTGTAAAAAGATATGATGTTTTTGAATCAATTTCAAGAGAAAATTTTACTATTTCTAAAGTTTATGATATTGCTGAAAAAGATGAAGATGCTAAGGTGCTGATAGAAAGGCTTGACTATGAACTTGGAGTAATAAAGCAGATGGGTTATGTAGACTATTTCCTCATAGTATGGGACTTTATAAGGTTTGCTATAGAAAATGGCATACCAACTGGACCAGGAAGAGGCAGTGCCGCTGGCTCCCTTGTAGCATACACTTTGGGAATAACTAAGATAGACCCAATAAGATATAGTTTGCTCTTTGAAAGATTTCTAAATCCAGAAAGAGTATCCATGCCAGATATCGATTCTGACTTTTGTTATGAAAGACGTCAAAAGGTAATTGACTATGTAGTTGATAAATACGGTAAAGATAATGTATCACAGATAGTAACTTTTGGAACCATGGCAGCTAGAGCATGTATAAGAGATGTAGGCAGAGCCATGAACTATTCTTATGCAGAAGTAGACAGGATAGCTAAGATGATACCTGGAATGCCTAATATGACCATAGATAAAGCCCTAGAGATAAATCCAGAGCTTAAGAGAGTTTATGAAGATGATATAAGAGTTAAAGAACTTATAGATGTGAGCAGAAGCCTTGAAGGACTTCCAAGACATACTTCTACCCATGCAGCAGGGGTGGTTATAGCTTCCAAACCCCTAGTAGAATACGTACCACTTCAAAAAAATGAAGGTATGATAGTTACACAATTTACCATGGGCACGCTGGAAGAACTTGGACTACTAAAAATGGATTTTTTGGGGCTTAGAACCCTTACTGTAATGCGGGATACTGTAGAAATGGTAAAAGAGAATAGGGGTATTTCTATTGACTTGGACAAAATAGATTTTGAAGATAAAGAAGTCTATAAGATGATAGGGGAAGGCAAAACTGTAGGTGTATTTCAGTTAGAATCTGCAGGAATGACAAACTTTATGAAAGAGCTAAAACCAGACTCTCTAGAGGATATCATAGCAGGTATAAGTCTTTACAGACCAGGTCCTATGGCAGAAATACCTAGATATATAGAAAATAAAAAATATCCAGATAAGATTAAATATGAAACAAAAGAATTGGAACCTATACTAAGGGTTACCTATGGAGTAATGATTTATCAGGAAGAGGTCATGGAAATTGTTAGAGAATTGGCTGGATACTCTATGGGTAGAAGTGACCTGGTTAGGAGGGCTATGTCTAAGAAAAAATATAAGGTTATGGAAGAAGAAAGACATAATTTTATATATGGCATAGCAGATGAAAATGGAAAGGTGGAAGTACCAGGCTGTATAAGGAATGGTATATCAGAGGAAGCAGCAAACAAGATATTTGATCAGATGATGGACTTTGCTTCGTATGCTTTTAATAAATCGCATGGTGCGCCCAGTTCTCGCATATAAAACTCCTTTGGAGACAAAAGCGAGTAGACGTATGTTAATAATCGTCTAAACTAATGAAATGATTTGAAGGGTGAAAACCCCTTCCGTCACAACTACCAGTAGTGACGTTGCTGATACCTCGTTATGCGTTCGGAAGATAGCACTTCTGGATGTGTAAAGCACGATAAGGTCAGAGCCTGATGTTACACACTTGACGTAAAGTAACTATATGGAGTGGGCATCCTTAAAAACTTTGGCATGGTTAGACAACGAATCCTTGTGTGAAGTGTCGTAATTGTTGCCCCACAGCAGAAAGTGGGATTACAGGGTTGGTATAAATGTTCGTGAGTCAGTTATACCTCATAATCCAAAAGGATTAGAACTTATGATGATTATGGTAGTCAGTCATAATGTAACCCTCGGCATAGAGAGGAAACCTAAACCGAAGTAAAATAAGGGATAATTTCATTGGAACTGGAGAGACCTTCTAATTGGAGAATGCTATGTCTATGAAGGTTAGAAGGAGTCAGAGGAGTCATAGTAGCGTTGATAAGTAGCCGATAGTGACTATGTACAGTAATGTACGAAGGAGGATAAAACTACTTGGAGTGAAGGACTCCAGTCAGAATAGTAAGTAACCTATTAATAGCATACCAACATGAACCCCTAAATGGGTGGGAATTAAATAGTTAAACCAACGGAGGTGATAAACCTTGCGTATGTGGTTAAAAAGGTATGTTATTGAAAGCGAATCACAATTAGTTGATGTTTTAGATAAAATCTATAATAACGCTAAAGTCAATACTGAATTTTATGATTTAATTGAAATCATGAAAAATGAACAAACAATCATAACTGCAATACACAATATCAAATCTAATAAAGGTAGTATGACAGTCGGAATTGATAACAATGACATTAATAAGTATTTGCAAATGGAAACAGGCAAACTAATTCAGTTAGTCAGAAAGTATATCGAAAACTATAGACCGAGTGCAGTAAGAAGAGTCTATATACCCAAAAAGAATGGAAAAATGAGACCTCTTGGAATTCCAACTATGATTGATAGGATTATACAAGAAATAACACGAATAGTGTTAGAACCAATTGTAGAAGCAAAATTCTTCAAACATAGTTATGGATTTAGACCATATAGAAATACAGAACACGCAATTGCAAGGATTGTACATATAGTAAATACAACAAATTGTCATGTAGCCATAGAAGGGGATATAAAAAGTTTCTTCGATAACGTAAACCACAACATATTAATTAAAATGATGTGGGGACTTGGAATAAGGGATACAAGAGTTTTGAGTATTGTCAAGAAAATGCTAAAAGCAGGAGTCATGGAAAATCTTCAATATAGTAAATCAGAATTAGGTACTCCACAAGGAGGAATAATTTCTCCTTTACTTGCGAATATATATTTGAACTCGTTCGATTGGTATATAGCAAGACAATACGAAGAACATCCTTACCTTGAAACTTATATAAATAATGCCAAATCTGCTGTAAAGAAAGTAGCATTAGATAATGCAAGGAAAAAGGTTAAAAAGGAACATACAGAAATGTATCTTGTAAGGTATGCAGACGACTGGATTATACTCACAGAAAACAAGGATAAGGCTCAAGATATTTTAAATCAATGCAAAAAGTTTTTCAAACATAGACTAATGTTAGAACTATCAGAAGAAAAAACAGTAATCACTGATTTAAAAGAAAAAAGAGTTAAATTTCTTGGTTTTGAAATCTTTATGGAGAATAAACGATTCACTGAAAAATCTGTATGTAAGGTAGAACCTAACAGAGAAATGGTAAGAATTAAGACCAGAGAGATTTTAGACAAAGTTGAAGCAATAAGGTATCAAGAAACTCCATTAAAAACTGTGGTATTAGTTGAGAAAGTCAACAGTATGATTATAGGAATTGCGAACTACTATAAAATTAGTATGGCAAAATCAATACTACAAGGTATTGATAATAGAGTATACTATACAGCATTGAAAACAGTACAATTTCTATATGGAAGTGGAAAAGATAGATTGATAAATCTTGATGAAGTTAATAACTTAACTAACAGACATCAAGGATATAAACAAAAAACTTTCTTCTTCTCATACAAGGACTTGAAAATTGGGATAACAAAAGCCTCTATTACTCCAATAGTATATG
Source organism: uncultured Clostridiaceae bacterium (assembly GCA_946405135.1). Taxonomy (GTDB): domain Bacteria; phylum Bacillota; class Clostridia; order Clostridiales; family Clostridiaceae; genus CAMJGD01. The sequence continues at coordinate 212,372 of CAMJGD010000003.1, forward strand.
CAAGAAGGTTTGACCCTAAAATGACACCATATACCATAGAAGGCAGAGAAATAAGACGATTAAAAGATAAGAAATGGAGAACGAAATATAGACCAACTCTATATAATCCTTTTGAACTATTTACCATAGTAGGTAATCAAGAGAAAAGGAAAAATATTTACAATTTTGAATTTGTAATGAATAGAGAATATGCTTTCAACAGAGATAAAGGAAAATGTGTTGCCTGTAAAGAATTTGTATATACTGGTACAGCAAAATGTCATCATAAAAAGAGAAAACTACCATTAAACGAGATAAATAAACTATTTAATCTAACGACATTGTGTAATAAGTGTCATTGTTTGGTTCATTCTTCCGAATCAGTAGATAACAAAAAGATTTTGGAGTTAAGAAGAATAATACAAGAAGAAAACGAAAATGTGATTAATAGGTGAAACTCTAATATAAAGGTGACTTTATAAAGGAGAAGAAATCATTAGATGGAAAACTATTTTGATGGAAAGCGGAATGCGGTGAAAATCGCACGTTCCGTTTGGGTCGGGGGAAAAGTCGGAGATAATATCAAAGATTTACCTATCGACATCAGCAGCTTACGCAGTGGTAGGATATCAAACGGCATATTTAATAAAGTATTACCCTGTAGAATACATAGCAGCAATGCTTAACAGTGTGATGGGTATAAATGAAAAAGTAGCTTTCTATATTAACTTTGCAGAAAGTTTAGGTATACAAGTGCTTCCACCAGATATAAATGAAAGCAATTCAAAGTTTACAGTTAGAGGAGATACCATAAGATTTGGTCTTGCATCTGTAAAAAATGTAGGCGTTAATGTGGTAGAAAGTATAGTAAAAGCTAGAGAAGAAAAAGGAAACTTTATAAGCTTTTTCGATTTTTGCAATAAGATAGACCCAGCCTCCATAAACAAAAGAGCAGTGGAGAGCTTAATAAAAGCAGGTGCTTTTGATAATCTCAAAATATATAGATCTCAAATGCTAGCGGTACATGAAAAGATGCTAGATGGAGTATCAAATCAAAAGAAAAAAAATATTGAGGGGCAGGTAAGCCTTTTTTCTACCATGGACAATACAGAAGAAGAATTTCAAATTAAATATCCAAATATAAAGGAATTTGACAAAAAGTATATGCTTGCCATGGAAAAGGAGATGACAGGATTATATCTTACAGGCCATCCTCTTGATGAATATGAGAGAAGCTTAAAACTTCAAACTTCTACTTCCATATCACAAATATTAAGGGATTATGAAGAACAATATGGTGAGAACTCTATGTTAGATGATGCACTATTAGAAGCTATAGAAGAAAAAAAATTAACGGAAAGAGTTAAGGATGGTTATAGAGTACAAATAGGAGGAATAATATCCGAAGTAACCAGAAAAATAACTAAAAATAATACCATGATGGCTTTTATTAAGGTAGAAGATCTCACAGGTACTATAGAATGTATATTATTTCCTAAAATATATGAAAGACTTTCTCCTCTTATACAGGAAGATGAGATGATAATAATAAAAGGAAGAGTAAGCATGAGGGAGGATGAAGAGCCAAAGATATTATGTGATGAAGTATATCCCCTTGAAAAAGTAGATGATTCAAAGGTTTATATATTAGTAGAAGATGAAAAGAAAGCTGTAGAAATAAAAAGGATTATAAAACCTATACTTATAAATTACAGCGGAAATACCCCAGTGTATCTCTTTGCAGCTAAAGAAAGAACTCCTTTTAGATTATCCAGAGAAATGTGGGTAAATGTAGAAACAGAAGTGGTAGAAATATTAAAGGGAAAATTTGGAGCAAATAATGTAAAGGTAACATAAACCATTAAGCGGGTCCTTAAAAAGGATTCGCTTTTTTTAAATATTTTTTATGTTATTGTAGAATACTATAAAAAGACATAAATAAATTTAATTACAAATTACCCCATATTGTTAGAAATTTGGACATAATATTATTAAATTTGTGTATATTCTATCAAAATGGTTGAAAAATATAATTAAATTAATTAAAATTATATTGGGAGAGTATTAATGATTTAATATTTAGCTATATATTAAAAATATTGCAGGCTATATTTGTATTTGCAAAATATTATTTATTTTTGTAAAATATCAATGTTTGATATTCAAAGTGGGTAAAAATTAACACTAGAGGGGCAATATAAGTCCCATTAGCAATAGGAGGAATAAAAATGAAGAAGATTGCTGTATTAACAAGTGGTGGAGATGCACCAGGGATGAATGCTGCTATAAGAGCAGTAGTTAGAGTAGGTATAGATAAAGGGCTGCAGGTTATGGGTGTAAGAAGAGGATTTAGTGGTCTTATAAATGGGGAAATCTTTGAAATGGATAGACATACTGTATCAGATATAATTCAAAGAGGAGGTACTATTTTAAGAACTGCAAGATGTGAAGAGTTTAAAACAGAAGAAGGAAGAAAAAAAGCAGCAAATGTTCTTAAGGTATTTGGAATTGATGGGCTTGTAGTAATAGGTGGAGATGGTTCCTTCACAGGAGCAAGATTATTATCCAAATTAGGAGTATCAACTGTAGGATTACCAGGAACAATAGATAATGATTTAAGCTATACTGACTATACTATAGGATTTGATACAGCTTTAAATACAGTACTAGATGCTATAAATAAATTAAGAGATACTTCTACTTCCCACGAAAGAGTAAGTATAGTTGAAGTTATGGGAAGACACTGTGGAGATATAGCCTTATATGCAGGTGTAGCAGGTGGAGCAGAAAGCATAATAGTTCCTGAAAGAGATTTTAATGTAGATGAATTATGCAAAACTATACTTTCAGGAAGATTAAAGGGAAAAATGCATAATTTGATATTGCTTGCTGAAGGTGTTGGTGGAGCAGAGGAACTTGCTAAACATGTAGAAGAGATGACAGGCATAGAGACAAGAGCTACAATACTTGGACACATTCAAAGAGGTGGAAGTCCTACAGCTTTTGACAGAGTATTAGCATCAAGAATGGGTGCTAAAGCAGTAGATGTATTACTAGAAGGAAAATCTTCAAGAGTAATAGGTTCAAAAGATGGTAAGATAGTAGATGAGGATATAGATGAAGCATTATCTATTCCAAGAAGTTTTGATGAAGAGTTATATCAAATAGCTATCTCATTATCCTAATTATAGTATAATATATTTATAAAAATTTCCTTTGGATTTATTATTGTAAACATAATTAAAATGTATAAAGAGAAAAAAAGTTTCTATGTCTTTTAAAAAATTTAAGGGAGTGTATTTTATGAGAAAAACAAAAATAGTTTGCACTATAGGACCAGCTAGTGAAACAGAAGAATTACTTTCTAAAATAATTGAGTCAGGAATGAGTGTTTCAAGACATAATTTTTCCCATGGTGACCATGAGGAACACGGGAAAAGAATTTTACTAGTTAAGCAGTTGAGCAAAAAATATAACAAACCTATAGCAGTAATGCTTGATACAAAAGGACCAGAGATAAGAACAGGTACCTTCACTGAGAAAAAGGTTGATCTTAATGAAGGTGATGAATTCACAGTATACTGTGGAGAAGAAGTAGCTGGAGATAACACAAAATGTTCTGTAACTTACGCTGGATTATGTGAGGATGTTAAAGCTGGAGATTCCATACTAATTGATGATGGATTAGTAGGACTAGAAGTAAAAAGAGTAGAAGGAAATAAGATACATTGTGTAGTTACAAACAGTGGTACAATTTCAGATCATAAAGGAGTTAATGTACCAGGAGTTTCTATAAAATTGCCAGCTATTACAGAGAAAGATATTTCTGATTTAAAATTTGGTGTAGAAGTAGGAGTAGATTTGATAGCTGCTTCATTTATAAGAAAGGCTTCTGATGTTTTAGCAATAAGAGAAGTGCTTAAAGAAAATGGTGGAGAGGATATACTAATACTCTCAAAGATAGAAAATCAAGAAGGCGTAGAAAATATAGATGAAATTATAGAAGTATCTGATGGTATTATGGTTGCCAGAGGAGACCTAGGAGTAGAAATTCCTATAGAAAGAGTTCCTGGGGTACAGAAAATGATAATAGAAAAGTGTAATAAAGCAGGTAAGCCAGTTATAACAGCAACTCAAATGCTTGATTCTATGATAAGAAATCCAAGACCAACAAGAGCTGAAGCTTCTGATACAGCTAATGCTATATTTGATGGTACAGATGCTATAATGCTAAGTGGAGAAACTGCTAATGGAAAATATCCAGTAGAAGCGGTTAGAACTATGGCAAGAATTGCAGAAGAGACAGAAAAACATTTAAATTATGAATTTATTTTAAGAAAAAACATAAGAGAGCATGTGCCAACAATTCCTACAGCTATCAGCTTAGCTACCTGTACTACAGCTATGCAGCTTAAGGCAAAAGCTGTAATAACAGCAACTCAAAGTGGAAGCACTGCAAGAATAGTTTCAAAATATAGACCACAGTGCCCTATAATAGCAGTTACCCCTTATGAAAGTGTAGCTAAAAAATTAGCATTGAACTGGGGAGTATTTCCTATAGTAGCTGATACTGTTGAAACTACTGATGAACTTATAGAAAAGTCAGTAGAAATGGCAACAGCTACACAGTTTGTTAATGAAGGAGATTTAGTAGTAATAGCAGCAGGTATACCAATTAATGATATTGGATCTACAAATATGATGAAAGTGCATATAGTAAAATAGCGATCTTTAACAAGTTTATTAAGGTTAAGCCTTTATACATATCTATGTGTAAGGGCTTTTTATATAAAATTAATAAAAAGTTTACAATTCAAAAGTAAATTTTTGTATATTCATTATAGGTAAGGTAAGACTATAATGGTATAATAAATTTTTATTGATAAATTAAATGGCAACTGATTCTCAATGTTTGCACCCTAAGGGGTGCTATTTTTTTACAAAAAAACTTAATATTAAATTTGATATAGATGAATTAAGTAAAGGAAGCATAAATGAAAACTTGTATAAGAGATGAGCATAAGTTTACCAAACAATTAATAGTACTTCTTTGGAATAAAAAAATAGAATTATTCTAAAAATACTATAAAGTGAGGAGTGATTGTTATGAATAGATTAAGTTGTAATGTTACTAATTGTGTTAACAATACTGGAGGTTTATGTTCTGCCAGAGTAATACATATAACTGGAATAAATGCTGATATAAAAAGAGGTACAGAATGTGAAACTTTTAGACAAAATGATATAGTTGGAGCTATAAAAGAAATTACTAATATGAATATAGGCGGACAGATTAATCAATACTTTCAAAGAGATAGAGTAGTGATGAGTCCAGAAATAGTTTGTGATGCTATAAAATGCGTATATAACACCAATAGAAGCTGCAGTGCAGATTTTATTCAAATATATGGGCCAGCGTCTTTAAGCAATGGTTATACTAGATGTGAAACTTTTTCTAATGTTTAATATTAAAGTAAAAAATGTTATAATTGAAAAAATATGAAAACTACTATTTTAAGAAAGGAAGTGAAAAAATAACCCTTAGCTTAGGGTATAGCATTATATAAAAATGCTATTATATACACTGATTATTGCTATAGTGTATGAATAAAATCTATAAGTTTAAATCTATTTTTATAGATTTTATAAAGCTAAAGTTATGAGAGAAATAGTATTAGCGGGTGGATGTTTTTGGGGCATTGAAGCCTATATGTCGAGAATAAAAGGAGTTTTAAACACAAAGGTAGGTTATGCCAATGGCATAAAAAAGAATCCTACTTATGAAGAGGTATGCACTGGAACTACTGGACATGCTGAAGCTTGTTATATAAGCTATGATGAAAACCAAGTTAGTCTAGAAGAGCTATTAAATAAATTCTGGAACATAATAGACCCTACCCTTATAAACAGGCAGGGTAATGATAGGGGACATCAATATAGAACAGGAATATTTTACATGAATCCTGAGGATTTAGAAGTGATAGAAAAAACTAAAAAAGAGCAGCAAAAGAAATATGATAAATCTATTGTTACAGAAGTAGAACCTCTAAAATGTTTTTACCATGCAGAAGAATATCACCAAAAGTATCTTCAGAAAAATCCAGGCGGTTATTGCCACATTGATTTAAACAGCTAAAAGAAACTTATATTTTCTATTTAGCTTGGGCTGCAAGAAAGCTATAGATTTCTATAGAAATGTGGCAGGAAATCACTCTTGAATTCCTTGCCACTTTCAAAATAGCAGAGTTACAAGCCCACATTTCTTATCTGGCAGCGGCTGACTAAGCAGACACTAAAACTTTATGTTTACCCTTAAAAATAAATTGAAAAACATCTATTCTATCTATAATGTACTTACCAATTAGATAAGGTATTATCACTCCTATTAAGGTATATGCAACAAATCCGAACTCTATTTTTGATAATAAAAATAAAACAATAGGTTTGTGAAGATACATTATCACAAGAGACTGTCTGCCCATAGAACATAGGGTACTTTTTACTTTACCTGATTTCATATTATAGCTTAAAGATAAAATAAATACTGTAAATATAATTGGTACAATTATATCTAAAGCAAAAAATCTAAACTGGGAAAACTTTAGATTTAAATAGTAATATATGCCTAATGCAAAGTTTAATACAGTGAATAGCACGCATAAAGCAAAAGATATAATGAGAGTTTTCTTTGATTTAATTATGTCTATATAATTTCTAAGAAAATAGCCTATGGCATAATAAGGTACACATACTAAAACCACATCCATATTCCATGGAAGCATGAGCTTTTCAGGTATTTTAGTTACGTCATCTGGCATACAGAGAATAGAAAAAGCGTGACCAAGTATATACATTAATATCATGGTAATGATTAAGGTTTTTGTACTTGTATTCTTTTTAAGATAATGAAAAATGGTTTTTGAAAGAAAGAGACAGGGAATAAACCAAAAAACCCCGGGGATAGCTTTTCCACTATATATATGTTTCCACAACAAACTTATTATATTTTGTTTGTTAAAATTAGAAGGAGTTATCATAAAAGCAAATATTACATCGATTATGGAAAAGGACAAATAAGGTACAAAAAATTTAATAAACTGATGCTTTACATCCATTTCATCTTTATATAGCATACCACTAATCATAAAAAAGGCTGGCATATGAAACCAATATAATATTTGATAATATTTAAAAGGGCTGTGACATAAAACCACTGAAATTATTAATATACCTTTAGATACGTCTAAATAATCGATTCTATTTTCATCTTCAGAAAATGATGGCATAGTCATGGTAAATTCACGTCGTTCTTTTAATGTTTCTACCATACTCATTGTTAAACCCCCTATCAAAAAATTGTTAAAAAGTATTATAAATACATATTAAGTTTAACACCATATTTAATATATTTATGTATATAATCGCAAGATTAATAAAATATTTAATTTTTGTTAACTTATAAAAACTTGTTTTAAACAGTAGTTTAAATTGCATATTTCATTGTAAGTCCACACTTTTAAGTGCTTTTAATTGCAGTAAAATATGTATTAATAATATATATATTTTAGTAGTTTTTCACTAAAATATAACTATTATTAAAGTTAACAATAACTATTAATGTAAAATATATGGATTGAGATTTTAAAATTAATTTGTGTAGTTATAGATGGGTGTCAAAATTTAGTATTGCATTTAAAATATCAAAAATGCTGTAAAAAGAAGGGCTAACTACAAAATGGAGGCTGAAAAAAAGCTAGAAATATTGATAACTTTCTAATAATACATAGTGGATATAACTATAGAATTATGTCATAATAATTATGAAAATAATATGAAATTATTGTTAAGATAACACAATGCATAAATAAAGTAGCAATAGCAAAATATTTATTATAATTAGTATTAAAAATTAAGTTTCAACTATATAGAGGTAATTTGGTATAACCTATGACTAAATAGATTTGGATGGTGATTTTATTTGGTAGAAAAAAATCAAGAAATTGAAGTTAATATATTATCTTTAGGCTATGAAGGTGAAGGTGTAGCAAAAGTAGATGGCTTTCCTATATTTATAGCAGGAGCATTAAAAGGAGAAAAGGTTAGAATAAAAATAGTAAAAAAGAACAAAAACTTTGCTTATGGAAAGCTTTTAGAAATATTAGAAGTTTCTCCTGAAAGAAAGGAGCCGACCTGCGGCATATATAAGAAATGCGGAGGTTGCCAGCTTCAACACATGAGCTATGAAGCACAGCTTATTTTTAAACAGCAAAGGGTAAAAGACTGCTTAGAGAGAATAGGAAAACTTAAAGATGTAACTGTACATAACACTTTAGGTATGGAAGAGCCTTATAGATATAGAAATAAAGTTCAGCTTCCTGTAGGAGGAGAAAAAGGTAATGTACATATAGGCTTCTATGCCCAAAGATCCCATGACATCATAGATATGGATCAATGTTTTATTCAGGATGAAATAGGAGATGAAGTGGTAAAGCTCACTAAAGAATGGATGAATAGATATAAAATAGAACCTTATGATGAAAAGGGAAATAAGGGCATAGTAAGACATGTAATGGTTAGAAAAGGCTTTAAAACTGGAGAAGTTATGGTGATTATAGTAACCACCTCTGAAGAGCTTCCCAATAAATTAGAATTTATTGATAGCATAAAAAATGGAGTAAAAGGCATCAGAAGTATAGTCCAAAACATTAATCCTCAAAAGACAAATGTAATATTAGGTGAAAAGAACATAGTGCTTTGGGGTCAGGATCATATCAGTGATTACATAGATGCTTTTAAGTTTAATATATCTCCTTTATCTTTCTTTCAAGTAAATCCTATTCAGACAGAGGTGCTTTATAATAAGGCATTAGAATATGCAGACCTTAAGGGAGATGAAGTGGTTTTTGATGCTTATTGCGGCACAGGTACTATATCTCTCTTTCTGTCGCAAAAGGCAAAAAAGGTATATGGTGTAGAGATAGTTCCTGAAGCCATTGAAAATGCTAAGGCAAATGCTAAAGAAAACAACATAACTAATGCAGAATTTATAGTAGGGGAGTCTGAAAAGGTAATACCAGAGCTTATAGAAAAAGGCATAAAAGCAGATGTGGTGGTAGTAGACCCACCAAGAAAAGGCTGTGCCAAAGAGCTCTTAGAAGCCATAGCTAACATGCAGCCCCAAAAAATAGTCTACGTATCCTGCGACCCCGGCACTCTAGCAAGAGATTTAAACATACTAAACCAGCTGGGCTATGCAACCCTAAAAGTTCAACCCGTAGATATGTTCCCGCAGACAGGGCACGTGGAGTGTGTAGTAGGAATACGTCGCAAGGATTCCTTATAATCATTGAATTTACTCACTTTGCAAGCTTTTATAACTTTAACACAAATGGTGATGATTTTAAAAATAAAGAAGTTATTCAGGGTGTTAGAGTAAGAGTGGGGATTTGATATGGTGTAAGTAGATATGTAAAGTAAATAATAAAAAAGGCTATAGAGTTGATGAAATAATCAATTTTATAGTCCTTTTTGTATTTAAAAGAAATAATGTGACTGTTTTATAAAGGAATATAATGGGTTTTGTAGAATAATATAATATTGTAAATATTTATAAAATATATTGGTATAAACTAGAAAGGGTTATAATGGTTTCTACAAAAACACAAGTATTCAATGATTTTACAGTTTTTATACATAATGAACAAACGACTTTTTTGCATATAGATATGAAAGATTCATATAATTTCTATAGAGGCTTATTTGATTATTTCTTTGATGAGAGTAGATTATTAAGATATGCTGAAAATAAAATGAATTTAAAATTTGAACCAACTATTAAAAATTATGTTACATTGTTTAAACTTTTAAGATTATATATTGATGAGCATAATATTGAACGAATTCCAGCAGAAATAGAAAGTGAAGTTATAAGAATTCTAAAGGAAGAATATGAGATTGATGATACTGGTGATGGATATCTTAAAGTAAGATTAGATAAAATGGGAAAAATAGGTGAATATATATTTTGTAATTTACTATCAGAGTATTTTAAGTTTGATTGTATAATTCCTAAAGTACTTTTAACTACAGATCCTAATATGAATGTTTATGGAATTGATACACTATTTTACTCTCGTGAAAAGGATATGATTCTTTTAGGAGAGTAAAAGCTAAGTAAATCATTATCAAATGGAACTGGATTAATTAATGAATCTTTAAAGACTTATGAGCAGCAAGTTAGAGATGAATTTGTGTTAATGCTAAGTAATAGGTTTTTAAGAAATAATATGGGCATATTCGGAGAAATTTATGCCGATACTATAGAATTAAGTCTTTCAGTTGAAGATTTTATAAAAAAGGCGAGTGTAAAAAATATAGGAATCCCTATTTTTATAGCACATGGTGAAGATACAACACCAGATGATATATTTGAAAAACTTAATAAAATAAAAACAAAGAACATTTTAGGATTAAATACAAGTTATATAATTGTTTCTTTGCCAATTATAAATAAAAGTAAAATGATAGGAGTATTTACTCAAGCTATAGCGGAAAGGATGGCAGACTATGAAGCTAAATCAAAATAGTGTTGATCCTCAAAAGTTAAGAGAGTTTTATATACGATCATTATCTGATTCATCAAATCCTACCCAAAAAGCTAGAGAACTTGCTGATAATTTATTTGCATTAGATTTGACAGTCTATTCTAATGATTATACGTTGGATTCAATTATTTATTCTGCATTTGCAAAATCGCAGCTTGATGATGAAATATCTTTGCATCCAGAACAAATTGAAATTATTGAAAAAATAAAAGAGAATGATGCGTTAATAGTAAGTGCACCAACAAGCTTTGGGAAAACATTTTGTGTCTTTGAATATATAGCTCGGTATATGCCTAATAATATTGTTCTAATTGTTCCAACTTTAGCTTTAATAGAAGAATATATAAAAAAGATAATAAAAAAGTATCATAGATTATTTTCAAAATATAAAATTCATACACACATTGATGAAGAAAAGAAATATGATTTTGAGCAAAAAAATATATTTGTTATCACCCACGACAGAGTTGTTCAAGAAAGCGCATATAAAATGATTGAGCAAATTGACTTTTTAGTTATTGATGAAGTATATAAACTTGAAAGCGATGAAAAAAATGATAGAGTTTTAGTCTTGAATATGGCTTATTATCATTTAGCACAAAAAGCTAAAAAATATGTCTTATTAGCACCTTTTATTAAATCTGTAGAAGATATTGAAAAACTTGATAAAAAGCCAGTTTTTTATAATACATTATATTCTCCAGTTGTAAATGATGTAAAAAATATTAAGATATTAAGACATGAGGATAGATATGTTGAGTGTCAACGTTTATTAAAAGAAGTTATAACATACCAAAAGACATTAATTTATTTTCCTACAGTAACAGGAATATATAAATACGTAAATGAATTCATTTCTAAAGAGCCTATTATAAATGATATTGACGAATCTGCAAAATACTTTTTGGAGTGGGCAAGAGATGAAATTCATGAGGATTGGTGTGTTATCAAGGCAATGGAGAGAGGATATCTTATACACAATGGGCAGATACCAATTGGTACAAGAATGTTTCAATTAGATTTCTATGAAAGTAGTTCGATTTTCAATAGACTATTGTGTACTTCAACTTTGCTTGAAGGTGTAAATACTACAGCACAAAGTATAATAATTACAAAACCATCTAGGATGTCGGATAGGAATGATAATAATTCAGATTTTTCAGCTTTCGATTTTTATAACTTAGTTGGTAGAACAGGAAGGCTTAATAAACATTTTGTAGGAACTGCATATTATTTAAAGGCACCTACTGATCCAGAATATAATAAAATTGATGCAATAAAAAGTATAAAATTTGAATTGACAGATGAAAGTAAAGATATAGACATTCAAAAAGGTAATATAATGGAACATCCAGATGTAATAGCTTTTCTTGAAGAGTTGGGAATTACAATAGATGATTACCTTACTAACATAGGCAGTAAACATAGGTTTGAAACTGTGAAAGCAATTTATTACAGATATAAAGAGAAAAAATATGAAATTTTAAGAGAGTTATTAGCGTTTTTAAACAACGAAAGGTATGGGAGATTAAATTTAATTAAGCATTTGTATTATGTTGCTGAAGGAAAGAATGATAACTATAGAGCTAATATTATAAACAACCTTTTAAATAGGAGTAGACCTAAAATTAAAACAATAGTCGATAATACCAAAAAATACTTTAAAAGTAAAGATATAGATAACATAATATCAACTACGATAAATATGAAAATGAGTTATATCGAGCACAATTTTTATACAAAGGTGATATTAATTAAATACTTTATGGAACTGGAATTAACCAATAAGTCTATAATAGAGGTTTTAAATAATAAAGTAATTAATACAATTGAGTATCTTTATTTTTCAACTTCAAAACAAAAGAAAATGTTACTTGATTTGGGAGTATATGAAAGAGATGTTGAATATATAATTAAAATTATCGGAGATGATTTTGAAGATACATTTGAACTCAAGAAAAGATTGGAAAAATATTTCGATATGCTTCAAGGAATAGGATTCGTATCAAGATATGTGATTAAGAATATTTTTTAATATTTAAAGTAAGGGCATAAAAAGACTATAAAAACTTAAACATAACTTATAGCCTTTATATAATTAAATTTTTTCCCCATCCTCAAAAATAAAATATCCTTCAAACCTGCATCCAAGAGCTTCAGCAATTTGCTGGAGCTCTTTTTCTGAGAAATTATCACGTGATAGTTTATTGGATAAATTTTGATTAGTTGTTCCAATTAATCTTGCCAGCTCCGATATAGTAATATTTTTTCTTTTTATTAAAATACGAATTTTTTCACCCATAGTTAATTGCATGTGATTCACCATCCTTAAATTTAAATATACACTTTTTAATGTGAATTTTCAATAATAATAAAAATAATTGATAAAAACAAAAGATTCTTCTTGAATAATTACATTTATAAGTGTAATATTAAATTAAATAGTGTGAATTAGAAAAACAGGAAAAATGAATTTATAAAGGTGGAGGGTAAAAATGTGTAAAAGTAAAGTAATTTCTATCGTGAATCAAAAAGGAGGTGTAGCGAAAACTGTAACAACTTTAAACTTAGGATATGCATTAGCAGAAATGGGAAAGAAGGTATTACTTATAGACTTCGACCCGCAGAGTAGCTTAACAGTATGTTTTGGTTATGATAATACAGATAGTATAAAAACAACAATATATAATCTTATGGCACTGGCTATTGAAGAAAAAAGCTTACCTAAAAAGAAAGAGTATATTATTACAGCAGGAAATATTGATATTATTCCTTGTAGCTTAGAGTTATCAGCAATTGAAATAGCCCTTGTTAATGTTATGAGCAGAGAATTGGTTTTAAAATCTATAGTTGATGAAGTAAAAACTGATTATGATTACGTTATTATTGATTGTTCTCCATCACTTGGAATGCTTACTATAAATGCTCTTGCGGCTTGTGATAGTGTAATCATTCCTGTTACTCCTCAATATCTTTCAGCTAAAGGATTGGAGTTACTTCTTAGGAATATTATAAGAGTTAAAAAGAGAATAAATCCTAAGATTGAGGTTGATGGAATACTTTTAACCATGTATGCAGAAAGAATGAAGCTTTCAAAAGAAGTATTATCAATAATTCAGGATGCTTATGGAAGCAGAATAAATATTTTTGAGAATAAGATACCAACTTCAGTTAAGGTTGGCGAGGCTAATATGAAAAGCAAGAGTACCATAGAATATGATTCTAAAAATAAAGTATCCATCGCATATAGAGAATTTGCTAAGGAGGTGGCTGCAATATGAGCGAGAGAAAGTTAATGAGTTTAGATGATATGTTTGGAGATATCTCATCTGAAAAAGAAACTAATTCAGGAATAGCAGAGATTGAAATAGAAAAACTTGTGCCTTTTAGTAATCACCCTTTTAAGCTGTATGAAGGTGAAAGATTAAATGATATGGTAGAAAGTATTAAGGAGTTTGGAGTTATAGTACCTATAGTTATAAGACCTATAGGCACAAGCTATCAGATCCTATCTGGTCACAATAGAGTAAATGCTGCAAAACTTGCAGGAATACTTAAAGTACCAGCGGTTATTAAGGAAGGACTTACTGAAGATGAAGCTACTTTAATTGTTACTGAAACTAATTTAATTCAACGTTCTTTTGCAGATTTAAGGTATTCAGAGAGAACAGCTGCAATATCACAAAGATATAAAGCTATGAAGCAGCAAGGAAAAAGAAATGACCTTTTAGATGAAATTGAAAAGCTTGCAAACCCTTATAATATCAAAGATGAAGCAACCTTGTGCCAAGTTGAGACAAAGTTAAGAACAGATGAAAAATTAGCTCAAAGTTATAATCTTTCAAGAAATATGATAGCCAGATATGTTAGGCTTGGAGAATTAGATAGTGATTTAATGAATAGACTTGATGCTGATGAAATTGCATTTATGACAGCAGTAACAATATCATTTATAAAAAAAGAAGAGCAGCAAATTATAAACGAAATTCTAAACTCCAACAATTTTAAATTAAACATGAAAAAAGCCGAAGTACTTAGGGATTACTCAGAGAAAGGTAAATTAAATGAAGAAACAGCTTATTCAATTCTTTCAGGAGAACTTAACAAGAAAACAAAATCAAATAAACCTACTGCTATAAAATTGAAGCCAAAATTGATAAGCAAATATTTTGCACCAGAAGTTAAACAGCCAGAGATTGAAGAGATTATTGATAAGGCTTTAAAACTATATTTTGAAACACAGGGGAAGGAGGTACTTG
>CAMJGD010000004.1 GCA_946405135.1 uncultured Clostridiaceae bacterium
ATATAATTCCAGTAAAAATAAAAATTTCACTGGAATTTAGGTGCTAAATCTCTGCTGATGAATATAATTGCTTGACATAAAACTGGAATTGTATTTGCTACATTCATAGTTCCAGGGATAAGTCTATCTTCTGTTTGTTTAGTAAATTTTAATGCTGCTGCTTGTGGTGCAAAAGCTCCAATTCCTAAAACGTCAAAGAAATTAACTACAAACCCAATTAAACCTGTTTTAATCCAAGAACAATCTTCTAAATTATTTTTATTTTTCCTAAAATCATTAAATAACATAAATGCATAACAAACTGCTAGAATAATTAGTGCTACCCAAATAGCTTTTACCATCTAAAACACTCCTCTTTTATCAAAGTAATTCCACTGAAAACATTTACAAATCAACTAGTTTTTATCCCTTTGTTATGAGGAAACAAACTATAAGCTTGTTTCCTCATATCAACATAAAAGTTTGTTGGATTAAGACTTATAAATTTATTTTGTTAATTATATATTTTATTTAGACATTTCCTTGGATTTTTTAGTACAACTTCTCATAGCAGATATAACAGCATTTCTTAAACCTTTTTCTTCTAAAGTTGCTACTGCTTCTATGGTTGTTCCTCCTGGTGAACAAACCATATCTTTAAGAGCACCTGGATGCATTCCTGTTTCTAATACCATCTTTGCAGAACCAAGTACCGCTTGAGCTGCAAATTTATAAGCTTGATTTCTAGGCATACCATCTAAAACCGCCGCATCAGCCATAGCTTCTATAAACATATATACATAAGCTGGTGATGAACCGCTAACTGAAGTTACTGCATCCATTAGCTTTTCAGGTACTACTTCTGCTTCACCAAAGCTTTCAAATATACTAATTATTTCTTCCACTTCTGCTTTTGTAACTACATCATTTGGACATAATGCTGACATTCCTTCACCAACAAGTGCTGGTGTATTAGGCATTACCCGAACCACCTTTAACTTTCTTCCAAAAGCTGCTTCAGTGCCACTTATTGCTTTACCAGCAGCAATAGTGATTATTATTACATCCTCTTTAATTTCATTTTTTATTCCTTCAATAACTACTGGATATAAGTTAGGCTTTACTGATAAAAATAATATGTCAGATATTTTAGCTGCTTCAGTATTGCTAGTGGTTACTTTTACACCGTACTTTTCATTTATATCCTGTAACCCTTTTTCATATAAGTCTGCTACAATTATATGGTCTGGAGCTATTAAATTTGCGTTAAGTATTCCACCTATCATGGCTTTACCCATGTTTCCGCCACCGATAAATCCTATTGTTTTATTCATACTATCGCTTCCTTTATGATTTTTATATTTAACCTTTTAATTAGATGCCTAGCAACCACATTCACCAAAAGATTGTTCTGTTCTTTCAATTATTTCATTTTGTAGCACTCTATCTAAGTTGTTGAAGTAATCACTATAGCCTGCAACACGAACTATAAGGTCTTTATATTCATCTGGATGTTTTTGAGCTTCCAATAAAGTTTCTTTGCTTATTACATTAAATTGAATATGATGTCCATCCATTGTAAAGTATGCTCTTACTAAGCTTGCCATGTTGTTTAAACCAACTTCACCTTCTACTACGGAAGGAGTGAATTTTTGATTTAATAATGTTCCACCTGTTTTTAAATGATCCATTTTAGCTGCTGATTTAACAACGGCAGTAGGTCCATTTACATCTCCACCTTTTTCAGGAGAAATACCTTCTGAAAGTGGTAATTTTGCCTTTCTTCCATTAGGGGTTGCTCCAATAACTGAACCAAAGTAAACGTGGCAGGTAGTTGGAAGCATATTTATTTTATAGAAACCACCTTTTCCATTTCTTCTGCCTTCAACTTCATTATAATAAGCTTCAAAAATTTCTGTCATTATGTTATCAGCATAATCATCGTCATTTCCATATCTAGGAGTTTTATTTTTTACTAGGTTTAAAATATCTTCATGGCCTTCAAAATTATTTTTCATAGCTTCTACCAATTCAGCCATTGTAATATTCTTCTTATCAAATACTTGATATTTAATTGCTGTCATACTGTCAGTAATTGTTCCAATACCAACTCCCTGGATATAATTAATGTTGTATCTTGCTCCGCCAGCATTATAATCTTTTCCTTTTGATATACAATCAGAAGTCACTACTGAAAGGAATGGTACTGGCATCATAGTTGCATATAATCTCTCAATTATTCTGTTACCTACCATTTTTATATCAACAAAATGTTTAAGCTGTTTCTTATATGCTTCAAAGAATTCTTCATAACTAGTAAATTTAGTTGCATCCCCAGTTTCTATACCTAATTTTTTCCCTGTCATTACATCAACACCATTGTTTAATGTTATTTCCATTATCTTAGGCAAGTTAATGTAACCAGTAAGAATATATGCTTCTTTACCAAAAGCACCAGTTTCAACACAGCCACTTGTTCCTCCGCATCTAGCATCAACTAAGGATTTTCCTGCATTAATCATTTCTTGAATAACAGCATCAGCATTAAACATGGACGGTTGACCCCAACCTTTTCTAGATACTTCACAGGCTCTCTTAACAAATTTTTGAGGACTCTTTTTGCTAATTTGTACATTAGAACTTGGCTGTAATAATCTCATTTCATCTATTACATCAAGTAAAAGATAACTTACATCATTAACACCATCTAACCCATCTGGTTTTACTCCTCCAATATTGATATTAGCAAAGTCTGTGTAAGTTCCACTTTCTTTTAAAGTTACTCCAACTTTAGGTGGTGCTGGCTGATTATTAAACTTAACCCAGAAGCATTGTAACAATTCTTCTGCCTTTTCACGAGTTAAGGTTCCTGCTTCTGTTTCTTTTTGATAATATGGATATAAATGTTGATCTAACCTTCCTGGATTATATGCATCCCATGGGTTCAATTCAGAAATAACACATAAATGCACAAACCAATACATTTGAAGTGCTTCTCTAAAGGTTCTTGGTGCATTAGCTGGCACATGACTGCATACTTCTGATATTTCTAAAAGTTCCTCTCTTCTAACAGGATCTGTTTCCTTTTCGGCTAACTCTTTAGCATATTTAGAATAACGTTCTCCTAAAATCATTATTGCATCACAAGCAATACTCATAGCTTCTAATTCATGTTTTTTATCTAAAGCCTCATCATCTTCAAGGTAATTTAATTTGCTTATAGCATTTTCAATATCTTTCTTAAAGTCTAAGAAACCTTTTTTATATATTTTATCATCACAAACGGTGTGTCCTGGGCCCCTTTGCTCCATGAATTCTGTAAATATACCAGCTTGATAACACTCTTTCCACTCATCAGTCATTCTTTCTAAGATTTTATGTCTCATTGATCTTTTTTCCCAGTATGGTATTATAACTTCTTTTTGAATTTTTTTATCTTCTTCACTAACCTTGAAGGATATTTTTTCACGTTTGTCCATAATATCCAAGTCTTCAAGAGTGTGACAACATAGCTCTGGATAAGTCGGAGTTGATGCTGCTTCTTCTCCTCTTTCACCGACTATTAGCTCACCATCATAAATACAAAGTTTTTTTCTGCTCATTAATTCTTTAAGCACCAATGCTCTTAACACTGGAGTAGGTAATGATCCTTCATACTTTTTGTAGACTTCATCCACAATTTGAGCTCTTTCCATGGAAATACGTGGAATGGCATTTAAACTTTCTTGTCTTAGTTTTTTTACTCTTTCTGTCATCATAATAAATCACCCTCCTATGCTAACTTTAAATCCAAATTTCTCAAATTTTTCTTTTGTTTTTTTCATCCATTCATCGGATGGTTTTTCCATACCAGTTAATTTATATTCTCTATCAAGTCGTCTATACTTATCCATGCCCATCTTATGATAGGGTAATAAATTAACCTGTATAACTTTTATATTTGATAAAAATTTGATAACTCCATCAATGTGTTCATCGTCATCATTAACACCACTTATTAAAGGCATTCTTATTATTATATTTGCTCCCATATCTGAAAGTTTTTTCAAATTATCAAGTATGATAACGTTTTCTACACCCATAAACTTTTTATGTTTTTCATTATTTATTTGTTTTAAATCATATAAAAATAAGTCAATATTTTTAGCAACCTTTTCAAGCTTTTCCCAAGTTGCAAATCCACTTGTTTCTATGGCTGTATGTATTCCTCTTATTCTGCATCTTTTAAGAACTTCTTCTAAAAAGTCTGCATGAAGTAAAGGTTCTCCTCCTGAAAAAGTGACACCTCCATTAGATTCATCGTAAAAAACTTGATCTTTTACTATTTCATTCATTAATTCATCAACTGTAATCTTTTTACCTACATACTCTTTAGCGTTGTTAGGACAAAAATCGGTACATTTTCCACAAAGAGTACATTTACTTAAATCTACAATTGATATATTATTTTTAATTTCAATTGCATTTTGAGGACATCTTTTTGCACAAACTCCACACCCTGTACATCTTTCCTGAAAAAACATAATTTCATCCTTAGGGTTTTGACTCTCTGGGTTATGGCACCACCAGCAGCTTAAAGGACATCCCTTAAAAAACACTGTGGTACGAATACCAGGGCCATCATGGACACAGTATTTTTGAATATTTATTATGTTTCCTGTGTTCAAATAAATCATCTCCAAACTTTTACTCAATGATTATAAAGATATTTTAGAGTTAATAAATTATTATTTATTGGTATTAAACATATTAGGAGTATGGACTGTTAATATTTTAACGGCTTTATTTGTATAATTAGCCCAGTTATGTGCTCTTTTTGAACTGTAATGTGCACTATCTCCTGGGAATAATTCTTTTTCGTCTTCATCAATAAATAAGGTAAGAATCCCTTCTAAAACGTATACAAATTCTTCACCTTCATGTGAATAAGCAGCAACAGGTTCCTTACTATTGGTTGGAAGTATTTCTATTAACCTTGGTAAAAGACATTTATTTTCAATATCATTAGTTAAGTGATAATGAATAAATTGATTATTTTCTACTTGAAACACTTCTTTTTCATAACTTCTAAGAACAATCTTTTCATTATGTTTTTTTTCTTCGATAAAATAAGATAAGTTAACCTGAAGTGCTTTAGCAATATTACTTAATGAATCAATAGCAATAGTTGTAAGGCCCCTTTCTAACTGAGACAAAAATCCAATCGACAAGTTTGTTTTAGAACTTAAATCTTTTAATGTTAAATTTTTACTTGTTCTTAAATCCTTTATCTTTTTTCCTACATCTTCAGTCATGGTTTACCTCTTTTCTATTATATTTTTACTACAAAGCATCTATCTTAACAAAATGTATTGTGAAAGTATCATTCATCAAAATATGAACTTAAAAATCATTTTTGTAATTCTAATATAATTTTACTTTCATGAAATTATATTTTATAATTAAATAATTAACAGCAATAAAAATGACTATATAACTCTCAATAATATTATAAAAGTAATTATTTTATAATAATAAAGGTCATATAAACATTGATTTTTCCTAATAGATTAGAAAAACTCTTCTAAAAGAGCTAGTTAACGCAAAAATTTTTTTAATTATATCATTTTAATATTTTTAATTTTCATATTTATTATAATGTATAATTGTTAAAATGTAAACTAACTTTTTTACACTTGTGAATATTTTTTCATAGATGTAAAATCAGTAAAGAATATTCGCTAAAGTTTTTTTAAAATTAATACATTTTTTCAACTAATGGTTTAGTTATGTAAAAATACAAGTTATTGAATGTGGCTAAAGCAGAAACTATAATTAAGTTGATTCATGAATCAAACTAATTATAGTTGGAGGATAAAACCATGACTATTGAAATTGGGAAACAAATAAAAAATTTACGTATAGAAAAGGGAGTTACTCAGGAGGAATTATCAAGTCATTTGGGCGTTTCTTATCAGGCGGTGTCTAAGTGGGAAAATAACATTACATCACCGGATATTGAGTTACTTCCAAAGCTTTCAGTTTACTTTGGAGTTACCATTGATGAGTTATTTGTTATACCTTCAGAAGTTCAGATGGAAAGAATAGAAAACATGCTTTATAATGAGAGAACAATAAGCTCAGAAGTCTTTAATTATGCTGTGAATTTTCTTGAAGATATCCTTAAGGATGATCCTAAAAATGCTAAGGCATACTATCTTTTAGGTTCACTTTATAATCATAGAGCTGAAAATGACAATGAAAAAGCATCATTTTACATCAAAGAAGCTTTAAAATACGAACCTTATGTGAAGGAGTATCACTGTGCTCTTATACATGCAGCAAAGGGAGTATTTGGTGATGAATATTATAACAGGCATGATGATTTAATTAAGTATTATGAAGAGTTTACAGCAAAGTATCCTAATTATTGGAGCGGGCATTTATTTTATTTAGATCAGTTAATTAGGGACGGGCATTATGATAAAGCTAGAAATACATTAAAGCAAGTAAAAAAGATTAAGCATACCTGTTTAGATTTCATGTATGAAGGGGATATTGAATTGCAGTTAGGCAATGTGGATACGGCTCTAAAGTTATGGGACCAAGGTGTAAAGGAATTTTCACAGGCTTGGGAAGCCTATATTTCTCGGGGTGATCGTATGCTGCGATTAGGATACTATGAGAAAGCACTTAGAGATTATGAAAAGTCCATGGAATTACAGAAAAAGCCACGTCTTGTAGATCCACTGGATTTTATGGCAAGGATATATGAAACCTTAGGAAAGTATGATAAAGCTGTGGAAGTTTTACAGCAAGAGATTTCCATCCTTCAAGAGGAACATAATATTTCTTCTGGTGAAATGGTAGATAAACCTCAAAGGGAAATAGAAAGGCTTAGTAAGCTATATGAAAAAGTGTCTCTATGAAATAAAAGAAATATACACATCTTTTAAAGATAATTTATTTATAAAAGGGAAAACTGGTGTTAGTATGATATTGTAGACACATAAAGCGAGTTTATTTTGAGGGTGGGAGGATATAACTAAGGCGTTAAAGAAAGGATGTCTCCTAGTTAGGTGAGACATCCCTTTTAAATATTAAAATTAGAGACTCCTAATATTCATAAGACCTGATCTTGATAAAGCCGCTGAAAGAGGTACGTATAAAGCTACTGCTACAACTATGGAGAAGGTTCCATTTATTAAAGTAGCAGGTAAGCTTACTGCAGCACTTAAGACAGCGGGCATAAACTTACTGCCAGATATTAAAAGAGTTACTGTACCAAATAAAAATTCTCCAACTAGGTTAAAAGCAATACCAGCAACGGCACCTAAAATAGCATATTGGAGTTTAATAGATAATTTTTTAGATATAAGGCGTACAACTCCTAGGGCTATACCTAGTATAAAAGAGAAAATATATAAAACTGGATTAATAACTAGTTTTTTCTTTATTCCTGTTACAGCAATTTCATTTCCAAAATTCAAGCATACTATAAATAGAATAATAGCAGCTAAAATTAAAATTATTGATGCTAAAGCTAACCATTTTAAGGGAGACTTTTTACCTTCTTTATCTCCTTTTGCAGCCACAGCTCCTACTATAATACCAATTCCGAATTTTAATATTAATGTTTTAGGTACGCTAGCAGCATATCCCTGTGTCAAATCAAATAGGCCCATTCCTATAGAGCCAGAAAGACCTCCTATCATACCAGAAAATAATAATGAAGCCAAGATTACAAACATATTCCCCATATGTAAAAATGGTTTTCCAACAGGAGAAGGAATTGGAATCTTAAAAAATAGTGCTACATAACATAGTGCGGCAAAGAGGCCGATTAAAACAATAGATTTTGTAGAAAATTTCCTTTCATCTGTACTCATGATAACCCCCCTAACTTAAAAATATCAGTACATTATTGAAAAAATTTGTCATCACGGATATAATATACATGAATTTCGTACCTATTAAAATGGACAAATTTTATAATTTTAATAAGGACAGTTGAGAAAAGGAGAAATCTATGGAAAAGGATCCTTTATATATTCAGCTATATGATCACTACAAAGAACTTATTTCATCAGGTGTTTTAAGGCCAGAAAGTAAATTGCCTTCTATAAGACAATGTGCTAGTGAAAGAATGATAAGTAAAACTACAGTGGAAGGTGCATATTTGCAATTGGTTGCAGAAGGATATGTTACATCACGTCCAGGTAGTGGATTTTATGTAAGCTCATTAGATTACGAGGATATAACTATTCCGAAGGAGTCAAGTTATCTAGAAGTTTATGAGAAGTCTAAAGTAATTTATGACTTTGCCAGTGCTAATGTGGATTATAAAACTTTTAATTTTAGTTTATGGAGTAAATATATAAAGCATGCACTTAGAAGTGAAAAAAGGCTTATATCCTATGGGGAACCTCAGGGAGAATATGACTTAAGAGTAGCTATATCCAGCTATATAGAAGAGAGCAGAGAAGTATTATGTTCTCCTCATCAAGTTGTAATTGGAGCAGGGATACAAAGTCTTCTTCATATTTTATGTTCATTAATTAAGCATAGAGAAAAAGTAGCTTTTATTAATGGAAGTTTTAATCAAGGGGGAGCTATCTTTGAGGATAGGGGATTTGAAACAAAAATATTTAACAGCATAGATGAAAATTTAAATGATCTGGTAGAAGAAAATGTTAAGATAATATATACCTCTCCATCACATACGACTCCTTGGGGCGATGTAATGCCTATAAACACTAGGCTAAAGCTTTTAAATTTTGCAAAACAACAGGATGCATTAATAATAGAGGATGATTATGATAGTGAGTTTAGATATTATGGAAGGCCAGTACCTTCTCTTCAGGGATTAGATGGAGGAGAAAAGGTTATATATATGGGAACCTTCTCAAAGCTTTTATTACCTTCTTTAAGAATCAGTTTTATGGTATTACCTATAGAATTATTAGATTTATATAAGAGTAAGGCAGATTTATATAATCAAACTGCTTCCAAGATGGAGCAAATTGCTTTATGTAATTTTATAAAAGATGGGCATTTAAGAAGGCAAATAAAGAAAAGCAGAAAATTTTATATGACAAAAAGCAGGCTTCTATGCAATTGCATCAATGATGTGTTTAAAGATAAAGCTACAGCGAGTCCTGGAGCAGGTGGTTTTTTAATAGAAATGGAAGTTAAAAAAGAATTATTGAAGAAAGACTTTATGAAGGTCTGTAAAGAAAAAGGAATATTAATAAAAGACTTTTACTTTAAATCAGGGCGGGAAAATCCATGTATTTTGTTATCATGCTCAGGGGTAACTAGTGAAGCGTTTTATCCCGCTATGAAATTTTTAAAGGAAATAATTTTTATTAAATAGGGGAGAAATTTATCAGAATAGGAGTTATATGATGATCTTGAGATATGTTCACATTCTAATAAAATATGAGATTAAATATTTTAGCCACTGAAAAAATTCAGTGGCTAAAACTATTAATTAACACATAACAATAATTTTGTATGGTGAGGTTTGGGCTGGAATACTCTTGGTGCTAGGTCCATATACAACAATTAGGTTTCGGTTTCCGGGGTTTTGAGTAAATAGTTGATTATTCTTAAGTATTATGTGAGTGCAGGGGGCAATATTTAATTTCAAAGTATTATCACTGCTTATCAATTGATTGTTAAAAAAATCTACTTTCACATTTTGATATGGATTATATTTTGCCATAACAATTGCTCTATATTGTGGTGGATAAATAAGAGGTACGGGTGCGTTTGCATCATAGAATCCAGTTACTATATCGCCAGGTAGTACCATTACATGATCTACAAAGTAAGTAGCAGGTGATACAACAAAATTTACTGAAGCTCCATCTTCATTTACCACAGACATTAATTTATAGCAGCCTGTACCTTCACCAGTTACATTAGTAGAAAAGTCTTGAATCATGGTAATTGTGCCCTTAAAGTGTAGAAATTTCTCCATTTTTTACCTTCCTGTAAAATTTATATCCTATATAACGTATGCATTTTTTATGCTATGTGCTACATTTATCAGTAAACATATTGAGTATAATAAACTAAATTTAGAAACATATTATGAGTGAAAGCTCAGATAAAACATAAAGAAGCTTTGTAACTCATAGCTATGGATATATTTGATATGAAGACTATAGATGAATTAGAGCAATATTTAAAAAAGTAAGGCTGTACTAAAGGGTTGGTAATAATTCCTTTTAGTACAGCCGTTGATTTTTAAGCACACTTTGGGAAGCTTATTTGATTTTTAATATTTTTGCTCTGCTAAACGTTTGTAGTTTTCATATCTTTCACGAGCATTTTGAGCTGATAGGTCAAACATGTTGCCGGCTAATTCAGGGAATACATTTGTTAAGGAAGAATAACGAATTTCTCCTTGTAAGAATTCTTTGAAATCCTTAGTAGGTTCTTTTGAATCTAGACTAAATGGATTTTTCCCCTGTTCCTTTAATAGTGGATTATATCTATATAGATGCCAGTAGCCGGATTCTACAGCTTTCTTTTCTTCTGCAATGCTAGTGCCCATACCGGTTTTTATACCATGGCTTATACAAGGTGCATAGGCAATTATGAGGGATGGTCCTTTATAGGCTTCTGCTTCATTGATTACTTTAATAGCGTGATTCATATTTGCGCCTAGGGCTATCTGAGCTACATATACATATCCATAACTCATAGCCATCATTCCAAGATCTTTTTTTCTAATTTTCTTTCCAGCAGCTGCAAATTTAGCCACTGCGCCTGTAGGTGTTGATTTTGAAGACTGACCGCCTGTATTGGAGTATATTTCTGTATCCATAACAAATATATTTACATCATCGCCCATAGCTAGCACATGGTCTAAACCGCCGAATCCTATATCGTAAGCCCATCCATCACCGCCTATTAGCCAATGAGATTTCTTTACTAGAAAATCTTTTTTATCCATGATTTCTTTTAAAAGTTTATTATTTTGATAATTTTCTTTGTTCATAGCTTCTATTATTTTAGTTGAAGCCTTTTTAGATGCATTTCCATCATCTATTCCTTCTAGCCATTCTTTAAAAGCTGTTTTAAGTTCTTCACTAATGTTATTGGATAGGGCATTACTTATTAATTGAGCTAACTTTTCTCTTATCTGATTTACTGCTATGAACATACCGTAGCCATATTCTGCGTTATCTTCAAATAGAGAGTTACCCCAAGAAGGACCTTTTCCAAAAGCATTTGTAGTATAAGGAATTGATGGTGCACTACCACCCCAAATAGAAGAACAGCCTGTAGCATTAGCTATCATCATCCTATCACCAAACAACTGAGTTAGAAGTTTAATATATGGAGTTTCACCACAGCCTGGGCATGCTCCGTTAAATTCCATTAAAGGTTTTATAAATTGGCTGCCTTTTAGGTTATTAGTATCCATAGCTTCTTCTTTGGAAGTAATAGTAATTGCAAATTCCCAGTTTTCAGCCTCTAATTTTATTTGCTCTTCTGCAGGTTTCATCACTAAGGCTTTGCCAGGAGCTGGACAAACATCTGCACAATTGCCGCATCCAGTACAATCTAGTGGACTTATTTGAATCTTGTAATGTAGAGCTTCAAGACCTTTTCCTACAGCTTTCTTTGTTTTAAAGCTGCTAGGTGCTTTTCCTTCTTCTTCATCATTTAGCAAGCAAGGTCTTATTACTGCATGAGGGCATACGTAAGAGCATTGATTGCACTGTATGCATTTATCAATCTGCCATTCTGGAATCATTACCGCAATGCCACGCTTTTCGTAAGCTGTTGTACCTAATGGGAAAGTGCCATCCTCCATACCGTTAAAAGCACTGACTGGAAGTTCATCACCTTCAAGTTTTGCCATAGGTCTTTGAATATTTTTTACAAATTCAGGTTCTTCCTTTTTAGGTATTGGTTTATCTGCTGCTTGAATCCAAGTAGTTGGAACATTTACTTTGTGTAATGCCTGAGCTCCTTTATCTATAGCAGTTTTATTCATATCAACAATATGTTGACCTTTCCAGCCATAGGTTTTTTCTACAGAACTTTTTAAATAATTTATAGCATCTTCTGGAGGGATTACGTTAGCAAGTTTAAAAAACGCAGACTGCATAATCATATTAATTCTTCCGCCTAGACCAATGCTTTGTGCTATAGAAACTGCATCGATGATATAAAAGTTTATATTGTTTTCTACAATATATTTTTTTATGGAAGCAGGAATATTATCTTCTAACTCATCTTCATTCCAAGGGCAATTTAAGACAAAGGTACCATTTTTCTTTAAACCTTTTAATAAATCAAAGTTATATAAAAAAGATTTATTGTGGCATGCAATATAGTCAGCATTATGAACTAAGTAAGGTGATTTTATGGGCTTTTTACCAAATCTTAAATGAGATACAGTGCTTCCTCCAGATTTTTTGCTGTCATAGGAAAAATATGCTTGAGCATAAAGGTCTGTATTATCCCCGATGATTTTAACAGCAGTTTTATTGGCACCTACGGTTCCGTCGGAACCTAGACCCCAGAACTTACAGCTTATAGTTCCTTCAGGAGTAGTTTCAATTGATTGAGCTTCAGGCAAAGAAGTATGAGTTACATCATCCACTATTCCTATAGTAAATCTATTTTTTGGTGTATTTTGTTTAAGGTTATTAAATACAGATAAAATCTGGGATGGGGTGGTATCCTTTGAACCAAGTCCATATCTGCCGCCTACTATAATAGGTTTTCCAGGAGCATCATAAAATAAATTTTGTATATCTAGATATAGTGGTTCGCCCAAAGAACCTGGTTCCTTAGTGCGGTCTAATACAGCTATGCTTTTTACTGTTTTAGGAAATACCTTAAAGAAATATGTAGGAGAGAAAGGACGATATAGGTGTACTTTAATAACTCCTACTTTTTCACCTTTTTTGATCAAATAATCTACAGTTTCTTCAATAGTATCGCATACAGACCCCATAGCTACAATGACATGCTCTGCATCAGCACAGCCATAATAATCAAAGGGGTGATAAACTCTTCCAGTAATCTTTTCAATTTCTCTCATGTAATTTTCGACAATGTCAGGTACTGCATCATAGAATTTGTTGGAAGCTTCTCTTCCTTGAAAATATATATCTGGGTTTTGGGCTGTTCCTCTTAAAGTAGGATGTTCTGGATTTAGTGCCCTATCTCTAAATTGTTTAATGGCATCAAAGTCTACTAGTTTAATTACATCTTCAGCATTAATAACTTCAATCTTTTGATATTCATGAGAAGTTCTAAAACCATCAAAAAAGTGTAAAAAGGGGACTCTAGATTTAATGGCAGATAAATGTGCTATATTACCTAAGTCCATTGCTTCTTGAACGTTAGAAGAAGCTAAAAGTGCAAAACCAGTCTGTCTTGTAGCCATTACATCTTGATGATCTCCAAATATAGATAGGGCATGAGTTGCCACAGCTCTAGCACTTACATGAAATACTGATGGTAACAGTTCTCCTGCCATTTTATACATAGCTGGGATCATCAAAAGTAATCCTTGAGAGGCAGTATAGGTGGTGGTAAGAGCACCTGCGGATAAAGAACCATGAACTGTCCCTGAAGCACCAGCTTCTGATTGCATTTCTACAACCTTAACCCTTTGATCAAACATATTTTTCTTTCCATGAGCAGACCACTCATCTACACCTTCAGCCATAGGAGTAGAAGGTGTAATAGGATAGATTGCTGCAACTTCTGTAAAAGTGTAAGAAGCTTCTGCAGCAGCTTGATTTCCATCCATAGTTTTCATGACTTTTACCATAGATGATATCCTCCTTCATAATTTAAAATTTTAGTTTAATGTTCTTATCTATTATTTGTTACTAAGGAAGGATTCATACATAATCAGGGACAGTTCTTAACTTTTTTAAAGTTAAGAACTGTCCCTGATTATTATTATTCGTATATATTTACAAATTTAATGGAATAGATATCTGCAAGTATTAAATACTTAGCTTCTAAATCTCTTAAAATTATATAGCTGATACCTACATCAACTAGAATTCCATCTCTATCTTCGATGGTGTTTGTACCAAGTAAGAAAACCACTTTAACCCTTTTTCCAATTTGGGTTTTTAAGTATCCTTGAGTATACTCTACGCCTAAACCTGTAGGAGCACCAGGTGCAACTTCAAAATTAGACTGAAAGCCAGCAGGAGGTTGTTTAACTGGTGGTTTAACTTGTGGTGGAGTTTGCCCCATGGGCATAGTACTTGGCATAGGTCCAGGCATAGATTGATTCATAGAACTAGGGATAAATCCAGGCATAGGCATAACTCTATAGCCATAAGAGGGACAGCAATCTAAATACCATTGAGGGAACATAAAAAGCCTCCTAATAGAATTATTATTAAATTAAGTTTGAGCATAAAGCTCTGTAGGATTATAAAAGCAGTGATTTAAAATTTTTATTTGGAAACTACCTGTTCCATTGTAGGGAAATGTATATGGACAAGGAGCATAGGGATTAAAATACCATAATGAATAGCCTATGGGATATAATCTATTACCTGCCAAGGCCCAATCTGCTATATCATAGTGTATTTGTTCTGGTGGATTTGACCAAATTGTTTGAAGGTTAGGTACACCATTTATTTCCCCTCTGACACAATCATATTGTCCTTTTTGATAAATGATTTTTCTAAGGTCGCCTTGACCTATTCTATGATATTCACCATAGGGAATTCTTATTCTATTCATTATAGAAGTAGCGACGGCTTTCATGCCATTATCGCCTTCTCCACCAGCCTCGCACTTGATGATTCTTGCCAGCAGTTCTCTATCTGAAAATGCCATATATAAAACCTTACACAAAATTAATTACAATATTAATTTATTCAATATAAATTAAAATGTGCTTTTTAATTTTAATAATAAATATAAGTTTATAGTTTTTAGCATACTTTTAAGTTACTCCCTTACTAAAATGCTATTTTTGCGTATTATGTATTTGAGGGATAAAATAGTTTTATAATACTAAATTATTTTTTGTAAAAGTGCAATACTATCACTACATAATAAATTTTGTTTAAAAAATTTAATTATAAGTTAAGAAAAACTTAAGATGGATATGCTAGAATTTATTTCTATAGCTTGCTATAATGTAGAAAAATTAACAAATTTCTCATAGGAGATCCTAAGGTGAGGCGAAAAATTATGCTCAAGAGTACCACTTTACATTTGAAAAAAAGATTAAATAAAAAAGCTAAAAATGTAACTGCAAAAGATAAGGCATTTTATGGATTAACAGAGTCAGAAGTTAAAGAACGCATAAGGCTGGGAAAGGTTAATAAAAATAGAAATACATCTTCAAAGTCTATTTGGCACATAATAAGAGGTAATATATTTACCTTATTTAATGCCATAAATTTAGTTTTATTGATAATAGTTATTGCAGCGGGATCACCTAAAAATGCTTTGTTCGCAGATGTTATAATAATAAATTCTCTTGTAGGTATTGTTCAGGAGTTAAGAGCTAAAAAGATAGTGGAGAAGTTATCTGTTCTTAATGCTGTTACTGTAACTGTTATTAGAGATGATATTAAAAAGGAAATTGCTGTAGAAGACGTAGTATTGGATGATATTATTTTTGTCAAAGAAGGACAGCAGGTAGTGGTAGATTCAGAGCTCTTAACTGAAGACTACATAGAAGTAGATGAATCTCTTCTTACTGGTGAAGCAGATCCAGTAAAAAAAGTAAAGGGAGATATGATTTTTGCAGGAAGTTTAATCCTAGGAGGCAGTGCATATATTAAGGCTAAGTTAGTAGGAGAGGATACTTATGCGACTAAACTTGCTAAGGAAGCTAAAAAATTTAAGATTTCTAAATCTGAATTGCAAGCTGTTACAGATAAAATATTAAAAATAAATATAAGATTTATACTTCCTATAGGGATTTTACTTATCGCTACACAAATTTTACATAGCAATAGAGGCTGGAGGCACGCTTCTATAAGTGCTGTATCTGGTATTGTGGGTATGATACCTGAGGGACTTGTACTTCTTATTACTACAACCTTTATAGTGTCTATAATAAGATTATCCAAATGGAATGTTTTAGTACAGGAGCTGCCAGCTACAGAGATATTGGCAAGAGTAGACACTTTGTGTTTGGATAAGACTGGTACTATAACCGAGGGAAGATTAAAATTAGAGGATATAAAGCCATTAAACAGTTATGATATAAATAAAATAGAAGAGGTATTAAGTTCTTTTTCTAAGGCTTTTTCTACTTCGAATGCTACTTTGGGAGCTATTAGGGAAAGATACAATGACTTTAAGGAAGTAAAAGTGAATAAAACAATTCCATTTAATTCTCAAAAAAAGTGGAGTGGAGTGGAATTTGTAAGCGGTGAAAAATGGATTGTAGGTGCTCCAGAGGTTATACTTAGAGATGGTTATAGAAAATTAAAAGATGACATAGAACTTCAAGCTAAAAAAGGCAGAAGGGTTTTGCTTCTTGCGAAAGTAACTGAAGGAGAGCTAGAGGATGAATTGTCTGAAAATGTAGAAGGAGCCGCCTTAATCTTATTTGAAGATATTATAAGAAAAGATGCAGAAGAAACTTTAAGATATTTTGATAGACAGCAGGTAGATATAAAAATAATTTCAGGTGATAATCCTGTAACGGTATCTTCAGTAGCAAAGCGAGCAGGGGTAAAGAATGCAGAAAATTATGTGGATGCTAGATATTTACCAGAAGATGAAGAGGAACTAATAAAAGTGATTAGAAAAACTACTGTATTTGGAAGAACCACCCCTCATCAAAAAAAGGCTATAGTTAAGGCTTTACAAAACGACCATAAAACTGTGGCTATGACTGGGGATGGGGTTAATGATGTATTAGCACTAAAAGAAGCGGATTGCGGAATTGCTATGGCTTCTGGTAGCGATGCTTCAAAGGCGGTAGCTCAATTGGTATTATTAGATTCTAATTTTAATGCACTACCTAAAGTTGTAGCAGAGGGAAGACGTACCATTAATAATATAGAAAAGGTTGCAAACTTGTATTTATCTAAAACTGTATTTTCAATTATAATGTCTATCGTATTTTGTTTTTTAGTTTTGCCCTATCCTATAATGCCTATTCAACTTACATTGATTGGAAGTATAGCTATAGGTATTCCTTCATTTTTCTTAGCTATGGAACCTAATGGGCACATTGTAAAGAAAGGCTTTTTAAATAGGGTACTGCAGGAAGCTATACCTAATGGAGTTACTGCAGCAATTAGTACTATAGTTATGTTTTTTATAGCTCATTATAGTAAATTGACTTTAGATGAGATAAGAACTTTAACAGTTATAGTTATGGGAGGAGTCAGCTTAATAGTATTAATTAAGACTTGTATACCTTTTACAAAATTTAAAATTCTATTAAGCGAATCCATGCTAGTAATTTTTATACTAAGTCTTATGCTTCCTATTCCTAAAAAGTTTTTTATGATATATAGTGTAAATTTTCATTATATTATTTTGGCATTAGTTATTGTAGCATTATCTCCATTGCTTATGAAATTAAATGGTATATTGGTAAAAAAATATGTACCTTTAGATAAATTATAGAATTATAGAACAAAAGAAGGATGAGGGTGATTTTAAAAATGCTTAATTTTATACAGTCTATGGATATTAAAATTTTATTATACATTAATCATTTTTTTCATAATGCATTTATGGATAAATTTATGGTTTTTATGAGTACTATAGGTAATTTGGGAATGGTATGGATAGCCATAGCTTCTGTATTCATCATTACTAAAAAATATAGAAAAACTGGTTTTATGCTTTTGGGGGCAGTTATATTAACTGCTATTTTAGGTGAAGGTATATTAAAACATCTAGTTAGAAGAGGTAGACCATTTCAGGTTATGGAGGTATCAAATATGTTAATTCAAAAACCTATGAGTTATTCCTTTCCTTCAGGTCATACCTCATCTTCCTTTGCAGCAGCAGGTGTTTTAAGTAAAGAGTTTAAAAAGTATGGACCTGTGTTTTGGATAGCAGCAGTACTGATAGCTTATTCAAGAATGTATTTGTATGTTCATTTTCCTTCAGATGTTTTAGGAGGAGTCATTTTAGGATTAGTCAGTGCATTTATGATTAGATACTTTTTCAGATATTTAAAAGATAACTTTAATTCAAGAAAAATATGATACTATTTTAAAAACACTATCAAGGTTATTGAAATCCAATAATATTGATAGTGTTTATTTTATAATAAGATAGTTTTTAGTATTTGCTAAAAAATATAGACTTTAATACTAATTAATTTTATGCTGAGATTTTTTTGAGTTATTAACTTTTGTTTTATATTCATCTAGGGTTATCTCTCCTTTAACAAGCTGTTCATTTAGAGCGTCTAGAGAAATATTATTTTCAATTTGATTTTTCATATAGAAAAAGTCTTTTGAGTCTATATCACCTTTTACATATCTTTGTAAAAGAACAAGGGTAAAAGGATTTGAATAATGTATATTTTCTACTACTGATTTTTTGCGCATATATTCATCAAAGGAAATTTTACCTAAGGCATATTTTTCCTTTAGTATATCAAGAAGATTTATAAAAAATGGTTCGGATTTTTTTTTGTTGTTTATATTTATAATATAGAGTATTAAAACTATAATAATTATTATAAGAATTAAAAGAAGTATGTATGAACCATAAAATCCATATCCTTTAGGAGAATTATGATGACCGCCATATCTCATAAAAATCACCTCTCTAAATCTTATTGGATATAGGAAAGTTTATTTTAACTATGGTACCATTGTCTATTTCACTTTCAACTGCAAAGTTTCCATTTAGTATTTTAACTAAATTTTTTGCAATGGAAAGTCCTATACCATTTCCATCTTTCAAAAAATTTCTCGACTTATCAACTTTATAAAACCTTTCGCCTAAATAGGGTAAGTCTCCTTTAGGGATACCAATTCCATTATCTTTTATGCTTATAAAAATATTTTCATTTTCTAGGAAGGTTGAAAGGACTATTTCACCTTTTTTATGGGAAAATTTAATGGAATTATCTATAAATATTATAAGAAGCTGCTTGAGTTTATCATAGTCACTAAATAAAGGAGGCATTTTTTCTTGTAAATTCATTTTAATAACTATATCTTTGGAATTGATTAAAGTTCTCATGCTTCTTAAGGTGTCTTTAATAATCATATTTACATCTATGCTTTGAAGGTTAAGTTCTACTTTCCCAGATTCTAGTTTACTTAAGTCAAGAAGGTCTTTAACCATTCTTTCGAGACGATAAGTTTCTTTCAAAATAGTATTATGATAATCAGACATATCTTCTTGTGGTACAATTTCGTCTACTATAGATTCCACATTTCCTCTTATTATAGTTAATGGGGTTCTAAACTCATGAGAAACATTTGCTATAAAATCTTTTCTCATCTGTTCTAGTCTTTCTTTTTCACTTATATCTTCAATAACAATTACAGTACCGGAGATGTTATTAAAACTATTTATAATAGGAGAAATAGAAAAACTTAGTATTTTGTTATTATAAGTCTTTGTTAAGGCTTTAGCATTACCAGATTTTAATACAATTTTTAATTCCTGAATTAAATCTAGTTCTTTTAGAACAGAATAGATATCTTGTTCATTACTATTATGGTGTAGCATTAGAATGTCAAGAGCAGATTTATTTATGTTTATTATTTTAAATTTCAAATCTAGTGCCATAAGTCCCTCATTCATACTGGTAATTACATTGCTTAATTTAGTTTTTTCTTCTGAGAGCTTTTCTATGGTATATTTTAACTTTAGGGAAAGTAAATCAAAAGAGTTTGAAAGTTCTCCTATTTCATCTTCTTGGTATATGCCTGTTTTTATTCCATAATTGCCTCGAGACATTGAAAGAGCTGAATCCTTAATTGCCTTAATAGGTTTAGTTATACTCTTTGAAAAATAGTAGGTCATAAATCCTGCAAGTATTATTTCAGCAAAAAGAGCTATAATTAAATATATGAAAAATTTGTCCATAGAATTAGATAAGTCTTCTATGGAAGAGTGAAGAAATAAGGCACCAACTATTCTATTTTCGGCATTTTTTATGGGAAGAGCTAAAGTCATCATATATTCATCATAATAGGGATTATATAATTCTTTAGAAAGGGATGTTCCTTCTGAAACTTTTTCAATTATATCTTTATAATTTTTATATATTTCATCACTGCTTATATAGTATATATCAGTTTCCTGACCTTTTGAAAAGTCTATAAGCTGTCCTTTGGAATCAAGTATCCAAAGTTTTAATCCCATGAAAGAATCAGCTGGTTTTATGATGTTTTTACATTTTTCAATGGTTAAAGTATTATTTGTAGAGGGCTTAAGATTTTGTAATATTTCTTGGGCATGTTTAGACATGTTACTTCTTTTTGTTTCATATATATTATTTTTAAAGATATTTAAAGCAATTAATCCTATAAGAAGCGTAGAAATAATAACTATAGTCATAAATCCTAAAGTTAGTTTCCAGGTAATACTCTTTTTAAACATGTTCTTCTGCCTCAAACTTATAACCCATGCCCCAAACAGTTTTTATATCCCAACTATACTGTCCATTTAGGCATAATTTGGCTCTTAATCTTTTTATATGGGTGTCTACTGTTCGAGGGTCTCCAAAGTAATCTACTCCCCATATATTATCTAGAAGAGAATCTCTTGTAACAAGTTTATTTGGAGAACTTGCTAGAGTCCATAATACTTCAATCTCTTTTTTTGTGAGATTTACAATATTACTATTTAGCTTCACATTGTAATTACTTATATCAATTTGAAGGGAATCATATTTTATAATATTATTTTTTTGTTCTTCTGATGGCACTAGTCTTCTTAATACAGCTTTTATTCTTGCCACTACTTCCCCAGGACTAAAGGGTTTTACAATATAATCATCAGCACCATTATTAAGGCCTAAAATTTTATCAGCATCTTCACTTTTAGCAGTGATCATGATTATAGGAACATTAGATTCTTCTCGTATTTCTTTACAAACCTTAAGACCATCCACTAAAGGCATCATTATATCAAGCAACATAATATCAGGATTAAAATGTCTATATTTTGTAAGAGCTTCTTTGCCATCAAAGGCAGTAATCACATCAAAACCTTCTTTTATCATATAGGGTTTAAGTATTTTTATGATTTCTTCATTGTCATCTGCAATCAATATAGATTTAGCCATTTTAACACCTCTTTCTTATAAAAATTATATCATTAATATTATGAATAAATGTGAAAAATTTGTGGCATAAATATGGTTAGTATTTTTACAAATATAACACAAAGAGTACACAATTTAAATTCAAATTTATTTTATGATTAAAGTGCAAGGGAAAGTAATAAATAGAGATTAGGAGGAATGAAAATGAAAAAGAAAAGTTTAATAACAGCATTGGCTCTTACTATGTTTATTGGGGTAGGATCCGCTGCTTATGCAGCAAGTAATACTTCAAGCAGTACTGAAGTTAATACTGCAAATCAAAAAGTTGGATTAAAAAGGATTACTAATTTACGTGGATATGATTATGCAAACTCTGTTTTAAAAAATAAATTTGGTGTAACAGATGAAGAAATAACTAAGGCAAAAGAAGAAGGCAAGAGTATGTACCAAATTGCAAAAGATAAAGGTATAGATATGAACCAATATAAGGCGGCTTTAATTGAAGAAAAATCAAAGGCTGTGGATGAGGCTGTTAAATCAGGGAAGATAACTGCTGATGAAGGAACAGCTTTGAAAGAAAAAATAAAGAATAACATAAATAGTTGTACAGGTAATGGTGGGCAAAGACAAAGAAAAAATGAAAATTCAAAAGGAAGAGGTATGGGAAAAGCACAGAAAGGCATGGGAAGCTGTATATCAGAAGAAAATAATAAGTAATATAGATTAGAGTTCATAGAAGCTGTATATCCAAAAAATATTTTTTAGGGATATGCAGCTTCTTTCTATATATATTGACAATTTAGTTATGTAAGTGTTATAAATTAA
Organism: uncultured Clostridiaceae bacterium; assembly: GCA_946405135.1. Lineage (GTDB taxonomy): Bacteria > Bacillota > Clostridia > Clostridiales > Clostridiaceae > CAMJGD01. Next base: position 22,013 of record CAMJGD010000004.1, read on the forward strand.
GTGTAATACATCATATAATACAATTAGTACATATAGTATAGTTAAGAGGTGTTATTATTTTGAAAAAGATTAAAAATATATCTATTTTAATTGGAATTATATTTGTTGCTTCATTGGTCTTTGCTTTATCCTCTTCTAGGGATATATACCAGAGGAAACAAGTTTTTGAGACTCCAAAGGAAGCAGTCGAGAATCTCTTTAATAATTGGGTTATAAATGATAATGCAGAAAAAGGCAGATGTTATTGTACTGATGAATTTAAAGAATCTTTATCTAAAAGATATTTAGCCATAGTAAATATAGGCAAACCAATGCCTCCAGATAATTTTTCTTATAGAGCATGCCTTATAAGCCAAAAGGAAATAACAGATGATAAAGCTCTAATTGATATTTATAAAGCAAATGCCATAGAGGCTAATGAACCTAAAGAACTTAAATTTGTGGAAGTAAAGTATAAGGGGTACAATAATTTATTTAAAGAAACACAAGAATGCACAAGAATATTTGCTTTAATAAAAGAAAAAGATAGAGATGGATGGGTTATAGATGATTTTGGTAATTATGGGGGATATAGAGTATATCTAGATATGTATGAAAAGAATGGAGGAGATAAATAGTGATAGATATTGATCCTCGAAGCAGTACACCTATATATGAACAGATAATAATAAAAATAAAAGAACTTATTTTAAAGGGGATAATTGAACCGGGTGAAAAGCTGCCTTCTGTAAGAGAGCTTTCAGCTATGCTAACTACTAATCCCAATACTGTAAGTAAAGCTTATGCTGAATTGGAAAGACAAAAAATTATAGAAACTGTAAGAGGAAGAGGAACCTTTGTTGCTTTTCAGTATGAGCCTAAAATACAGGAAGATAGACTTATTATAATTAAAGAGGAATTTAAAAAGATAATTCTTGAAACAAAATATATGGGTATAACTAGAAAACAGCTTTTTAGTATGATGAATGAGTTTTATGATGAGCTTGAAAATAAAGGTGATGGGGGTGAGGATTATGTTAGAGATAAATAATTTGTATAAGACTATAGATAATAAAATAATTTTAAATGATGTAAATTTTAATATTAAAAATGGCAGCATTATTGGAATTATTGGTGCTAATGGAGCAGGAAAGAGTACTCTTCTAAGATGCCTTACAGGCATATATAGGCCAGATAAAGGTAAGGTTTTATACGATGGCAGTGAAGTTTATGAAAATGTAGAAACTAAAAAAATTATAGGATATGTAGCGGATGAAAACAATTTTTTTTATACTTCAAAGATTAAAGATATTATAAAATATTATTCTATTTTATATGATGGTTTTGATTACAGTAAATTTAATAAAATTAATGGAATTTTTAATATAGATGTATCTAAAAGAGTTTTTCAGCTTTCTAAAGGGTTAAAGATGAGACTTTCCATAATGCTTGCATTGAGTATAAATCCTAAATATCTTATTATGGATGAGCCTACCTCAGGATTAGATCCTATATTTAAGAAAAAGTTAATGAATATGATTATGAAGGAAGTAGCAGATAGTGGTACTACGGTTGTTATATCCTCTCACAATTTAAACGAAATAGAAAGAATATGTGATTCTATTGCTTTTATAGATAAAGGAAAGATATCCAGAATAGATACGCTGGAGAATATGAAAAGAAAATACAGAAAGTTACAAATAGTATTTCGTGATGAAATTTTGGCTAATTGCTTACAATATAAGGATATAGTTAAAATAAATAAAATAGGAAGGGTTTACGAAATAGTTACAGATAATTATGGACAAGATATTGTGGACAAACTAAATTCATTAAATCCCATGTTTATAGAAGAGATTGATTTAAGCCTTGAGGATATATTTGTTTATACCATGGAAGAAGGTGGAAATGTTTATGAAGAAATACTTGAATAAAGCACTATTTTATTATGAGCTATATTCTATGAAATGGGTGGCTGCTTTAACTTTTTTGTTCTATTTTATAGTAGCTATATTTTCTATAAGCTCTGTTAATCAAGAATTTGTAGATATGATTTTAAATGGAAGCAAACATTATTATGGATATGGTCTTGATACCATTTCTTTTATGATCGTTAATTTTATTGTGATAATGATATTAACTTTTGTGGCAGCAGGTTCTAACAAAAATAAAACCTATTTATTTTTAACTTCTCAGCCTCTAACCAGAGAACAGATATGTTTTACAAAGGCTTTAACAGTATTAGTAACCATAATTCCTGCTATATTAATATATTATTATGTATTTGTATTAAATTATATAGAATATAAAGCTTCTTTTGACTTGATGAGAATTCCATATGAAACCATTATTTTAAAACAATTTATTGTAATTTTAACCTTTTCTATAGTGGCCATAACTTACTTTTTTATAGTAAACTCCTTTGCTTCTAATGGAATAGTAAGTATGATGCTTAGTATATTCTTTATAGCTTTTCCTCTTTTGATGGCTGGAGGCATAGCATTATGTGATATTTATAAAATTTCTATGCTAAATGATATTAAATACAAATTAGATATATTTATTTCTAATATATTAGATAGTATAAGCAGGTTAAACATTCCTGTTTATAAACTGGTTATAATGTCTTTAATAATAATTTTTATTATGACATTAGTATGGAAGTATTTAATTTTAAAAATTTATAAAAAACTAGATATAGAAAATATGAACAGAATATTTGCTTTTAAGACTATAGGAAAAATTATAATTTTATTAACATCTTTAGTTATTTCTTTTGTTCCTACCACAATATTTTATGCTATGTTAAAGTCCTTTAATTATAGAAGTAGTTTTAATACGATTTTAACTTCAGTCTTATACATTATTATGATACCTTTTTTATATAGAATACAAAGTAAATTTATAAATACTTTTTCAAAAGCGTAAAATAAAGGATATAAAAGGAGGCTGCCATAAAAGTAATTTTAACTGCAAATAAATTTATTAAACTTGCAGTTAAGTTACCTTTTGTGGCAGCTTCTATTTTTTTATATGCTTATCTTAATTTTAAGATAGCTAATATTATTAATATTACTCCAGATAACCAGGATATATTAAACTTTGAGTTTTCCACTAGTTTCCTCCCTATAAGTAACCCAATCCACACAGCTAGAGCCCCGCAAATCAATGATAATAATATTACTTGAAAGTAATTAATGTTTCCTAAACTGCTGCCAAACCCTACAGCTAAGGAATCTAAAGAAAGAGCTATTCCCAGATATAAAGCTTCCCTAGGATTAAGATTTTTTGAATTATCAATATCAGCTTTAGTTTCATCCACATATATATCTATCATTAAATCAAATAATTTTAATTTTACTTTTCTATCAGAGCTTGATTTTTTTGCTAAACAAGCCTTTATAATACCTTGAAATAAATAAAGTATTCCTAAAAACATAAGTATTATGAAACTTATTGTTGAAGTAATATTTTGAGGCACAAATCTTTTTATGATAGATCCGAAAAAAAGAGATATGCCAAGGAAAAATGAACATACAAAGGTAATTACTTGTACTGATGCAAAAGGTACTTTTATTTTATTAGTTCCATAGGCAATACTTGCTACAAAGGCATCTAAAGATAATGCTGATACTAATAAGAGAGATTGAAAAAATATTATTAAAGATTCTGGCATCCTATCACTCCCGTCCACTGTTTTAACTTAAAAAGGCAAAGTAGCTAGTGAATATTTTAAAGTTAATATTTCTGTATGCCAAATTAAGCTTTATCATTAATATGTTATTCTTCTCTAGATAAATGGTTACATTTTATATATGCTACATAAATTTCTTATTTTTAATATATAAGATTAGTTGCTTCAGAATTTAATTCTTTTTAAATGTAAAAATGAATTTTTATTACACTTTATTTTATTTAATTACTATATTACTCAAAAATGTAAACTATTCATTTTTATTACTAAATATTGGATTCATCCGTAGAATTATGCTATAATGGTGAATAATTTACAGTAAATACGATGATAAATTTTAGGAGGAATCTGATGGAAAACACATTAACAAGAGAAGAAAATTTCATAATAATTGATAATGATAAATGCCCCTGTGGCAGTGGAAAGCCTTATAAAGAATGTTGTAAAAAACATAATTATGAATATAACACTCTTGGTAAAAATTATGAAGGAAAAGAGATAATATTTAATCAGAGCTTAAACATGAAAATCTATGATGATATAGTTAATTATGCTATGGATAATATATTCAGTCTAAATGGACAACCTGTTTTAATGGTATCAAAGGCTTTGGATATGTTAAAAGAAATATATATAAAAGTAGATAAAGGCATAAATCAATTTTCACAGTATGCTCCTTGTAAAAAAGGATGTGGTTCTTGCTGCAGCCTATATCTTGAATGTACTGATATAGAAGCGGAACTTATAAGAAGATATATAAATGAAACGAGAACCCCTGAAGAAATAGATGCATTAAATAAAAAAGTAAAGATTATGTTAGAAACTATTGCTACTACTGGTAGTCCTCATGTTTTACAAGAAAAAGAGCTTGACAAGCTTTATTTAAATTATGCATCTAAGAGAAAGTCTTGTATATTTTTAAATGAAGATAAAAGCTGCAGTATATATGAAGTAAGACCTTTAAGCTGTAGAAAGTTTTTAGTATTTACTTCTGCGGAAAATTGCAGTTTAAAGGAGGAAATAGTGACACCTTCTCTTGCACCAGGAAATATAGGAAGATTAGCCGTGGATAACTTATCTATGGTAGTAGGCAAATATAAAAATCTGAACTATTTAGATGGACAAGACATGAAACCCATTATGAAAAGTCTAATTCAGTGGTTTAAAAATGGTTTTGATGATATAAGCAAAAATAAATGATTATTAATGATAATTCACAATTAGGTTTAGAAATTAAGCTTGATTGTGAATTTTTTAATTTGTCTATTAATTAAATTTAAATAATAATTAATAATGTACAATTTTATATAAGTATGTAATTAAATTATATAGATATTAGACTGAGAAAGGTGGCGTTTTAAAATGACTCTAAACATTATAATAGGCAATGACAGTGAGATAACATTAAAGCGTATGGAACAATATGTTAACAAATTTATTATGGGGAACAAACTAGATGCAAAAATATTACTAAGTACACAAAATACAGAGAAAGTTCTATATTATTCAAAAAATCATTTTAGAGAGATAAATATTTATATATTAGATATAACCCATAGTGATGATACCAATATTATAGGAATGGCTAGGTTCATAAGGAAGAATGAACCTCATGCTTATATAATACTTATATCATCGTATATTCAGTACGCTTTTGCAACCTTTAAATATAAACTAAAAATATTTGATTTTTTAATAAAACCTGTATTATATGAAGATATAGAAGAAACTATGAAGGCTTTAATAGAAGATTATAATAGACTGAAGACTTGCAATTTACAATTAAAAGAAAAAAGTATAAAGGTTATGCATGATTATAGAGAAAAAGAAATTCTATTAAATGAAATAATATATATAGAAGCCTTTGGACCTAAAATTGTAATTCATATGAAAGAAACTAGTATTGAAACTTATTATAATATGAAAGAAATGGAGTCTACTTTATCAAAGATGTCAAAGAGTTTTTATAGGATACATAAATCCTATATTATAAACTTAAATCACATAAAAGGAATTTATTTTAAGGAGAACACTATAATTATGAGTAATGGACATAAGTGTTATTTGTCTAGAAACAAAAAGAAGATATTTAAAAAAGAATTGGGATGCAAATCATTATGATTAATAGTATATCATTTTGTGATATATTTTTAATCATTAAATGATATATTATAACATCATATGATATAAAAATTACATTTTATAATATTATTGTGTAAATATATTATGTTATTTGTAATAATTATTTAGAGGGTACTTTAATGAGATTTTTATTTAATTTAAAAAATGTATTATATTCAATCTAGAGGGGGAAACATCATGTTAAAAAAAATTAGAAACATGAAGATGGTTAATAGTATTATAATAATGATAATCATTTCCGTTGTTGGGTTAGCATCTGTAGGATTGATTGGAATTTTTGATATGCGAGCAACTAAAAATAGTATGGACTATGTTTATAACAATAATTTAAAAACAATTTCTAAAACCGGTTCTATAAGAGCAAATTTTTTAAATATAAGACTTAATGTAAGTAAGCTTAATGAAAAAAATTATAATGAAATTATAGAAAACATTGAAGGCTATAATTCTATCATAGGAAAATATTTGAAAGACTTTGAAAATATTCATATTACTAATAAGGAAAAAGAAGATTTAGAGAAGTTTTCAAAAATTTATTATGAGTATATAAGTATTCTAAGAGAAAAAGCAAGTAAAATAAAAAGCGGTGAAAAAATTTCAGCTTCCGAACTAAATGAATTTGAAGTTTTAGGTGCGAATATAGAAACTTCATTAAAAGAAATGAGAGATATTAATGATGATAATGCAGAAGAAATTAATATAAGAAATCAAAAAATTTATCATGGAAATTTAGTAGTATTTCTTATTATATTTGTTGTAATTATTTGTTTATTAATAGTAATATCCTTATTTGTAATAAAAACTGTTAAAAGCTCTACAAGAGAATTTATTGAGTCTTTAGATAAGGTATCAGAAGGTGATTTTACTCTAAAACTTGCTGGAAACAGCAATAACGAATTTGGGTTAATGAAAAAATCTCTAAATAAAACCATAGAAAATGTATCAAATATGATAAATGTTGTTAAAGACAAGACAGAAGGTATAGGATCTAACTCTGAAAGTTTATCTTCTGTGTCTGAAGAAATGTCTAGTTCCTCACAAAATGTAACTTTAGCTATACAAAATTCTACTGCGGCTATATCTTCACAAACAGAAGATTTACTTCAGATAAATAATTTGCTAGAGACTTTTGGGTATAAACTTGATAATATAGTTAATAAAGTAAAATCTGTTGAAGAAAAGTCTGAACATGTAAGTGAGATATCAAATAATAACAATGAAAACTTGGAAGCGCTTACTGAGTCTTTAAGAGAAATCATAATATCTTTCAAAGATTTTGCCAAAAGAATTTCAGATTTTGGATCTAATATAAATAAGATAACTGAAATAACTGGATTTATAAACTCTATAGCAGATCAAACAAATCTTCTAGCTCTTAATGCTGCTATTGAAGCTGCAAGGGCTGGAGAAGCAGGAAAAGGATTTTCAGTGGTAGCAGAGGAAATAAGAAAACTAGCAGAACAGTCAAAATCTGCTTCAGAAAACATTACTTCATTAATAAATGGCATAGCAGGAGAAACTGAAACCATGGTGTCAAATAGCGGAACTATAAGCGAAGAATTAGATACGCAAGTTGAAGCCATAAGAAGTTCACTGCAAGCATTAAAAAATATAGTGGTAGAAATAAGAACTGTAATTACAGATGTAGGAGAAGTATATACGTCAGCTTCCACTATTATAAAGGACAAGGATTATATATTATCAAAGATTGAGAGTAATTCTTCTGCTGCAGAAGAGATAAACGCAAATGCAGAAGAAATAGCGGCATCCTCAGAAGAAATGAATGCTGCTTCAGAAGAAGTAGCTGCTGCTTCTGAAACATTAAGTAATATGGTAAAAGACGTAATAGATGAAGTAGAAAAATTTAAATTAGGGGACAGTTCTCAAATTTAGGCATAAATTTATAAAAAGTTTAGAGAATTCATCATAAAGAATTCTCTAAACTTTTTTAGCTTAGGGCTTTACGACTTTTATAGAAAAGCATCATTAAAGCTGCAGCAGAAATTGCCATTATTGCACCAAAATGAAAGGCGGCTGAGGAACTTATGTTATCATATAGTATTCCAGCTATAAGACTAGCTGGTAACAAAGTTATGCCTAGTACAGCATTGTATAAACCTAAAGCTGTACCTTTTTTGTCTTTATCTACTAGATCAGAAACCAGAGCTTTTTGTACACCGTCTGTAGCAGCACTGTATACTCCATATAGAGCAAATAAAAGTATTATGGTGGATTTTGCCGAAGTATTACCAAAGCCAAAATAGACTATGCCATATACTATATAACCAAATATAATTAATTTTTCCCTTCCTATCTTATCAGACAATGCACCCATAGGTACTGCAAAAATTACGGATGTAGAATTAAATATCATGTATACTAAAGGAATAAAAGCCACTTTTATTCCAACTTCTTCTGCCTTAACTATTAGCAAGGCATCAGTGGAATTGCCAAGAGTAAAGATTATAGCTATAGCAAGAAATAGATAAAAATTTCTAGGAAGATCTTTAAAGTTTATTTTTCTAGGAAGACTTTCTTTAGATTTTTTAGTCTCTTTTATAAATAAAATTATGGTGGCTACTCCTAGTAAAGCAGGAATAGTAGCTATCAAAAATACTCTTTTATAGTTTTCTGGATAAGCTTTTAATATTCCAAAAGCTAAAAGTGGTCCTAGGATGGCTCCTGCATTATCCATGGCTTTATGAAAACCAAAGCCCTTTCCAGTAGACTTTGCAGAGGAAGAACCAGCTATAAGGCTATCTCTTGGGGCTGTTCGTACACCTTTTCCTGTCCTTTCTATAAATCTTAAAAATAATACCTGAATGGGTGAGACTACAAAAACATAAATAGGTGTTATTATAGCAGTAACAGCATATCCAATTACCATAAAAGGCTTATTCTTACCAATTTTGTCACTCCACCATCCGGAAATCGCTTTAAGAAATGCAGAGGTGCTTTCTGCTATGCCTTCTATAAGGGAAAGCTCGGTTTTAGAAGCACCTAGGGACATAAGAAATAAGGGCATTATAGAATATATCATTTTTACAGAGGTGTCTGTAAGAAAGCTGGTTAACCCTGTAAAAAATATATTCCAGTTAAGACCTAAAACTTTTTTCTCTTTATTCAAATCTTCGTTGTTTTCTAAAGGCAGTATATTTTCACTGTTCAAGATTCCACCTCATTCTACATTATTATTTTTATATACATTTTGAGTAAATTCATCTAGTTCTTTTTCGCATTTCTTAATTTCAATTTGAGCCTCTTTTCCTTTTGTACAGCAAAAGTAATCTCTATTTTTAATTTTTTTATACCAGTTTTTAAGTTTATTTAGTTCCTCTTCATTTTCTTCTATTTCTAAAAAAGTAAAGTTTATTTTTTCTGTCTCTGATTTAAGTTCCTCATGAAATTTTACACAATATTCAAGCAATTCTTCATACTCAGCACCTCTTTCTTCATTGAATTTTTCTATGATTTCTTTTTCTCCATAATTAAAATTTCCCTGAAGTATAAATATATTTCCTCCATCCCTTTCAATGGAATCTTTTATAGAACCAATTTCAGATTCTACTTTTCCAAAATCAGGAATAAGCCAGAGAGATTGCTGAATATTAAGAGCACCTATTTTTTTCATAGCTCTCCAGGCTGAGACTCTTATTCTTGAAGGACTTGAAGGAAGATTATAAAAAATAAAAGTATACTTATTAGATATATGTAACATCTCCTTTTGTGTAACACATGTTACAATTATTATATATCTCATTAATTGTAAATTCAATATAAAGATTATAGGATGTTATTAAAAAGTGTTAAACAAATTAAATGTATTAAAATAGTGAAAAGTCATAATAAAGGGGAAAATAAGTCAATAAATTATTAACATTATGAATAAACCATTAAAGAATAGTTACAAGCCTTGACATAGTAAACCATTGGTATAAAATGAAGATGATGGTACCGATAATTTTAGTTAAATGTGGATGAGCTTCTCCTGATTTTAATGCTGTGCATTTCTAATTAGTGAAGGAAGCTTTTTTATTATATTTTTAACATTATAGTAGACTGGCATATATTGTATTTAATATTAAGCTATATAAGATAATTAAATAAATTTATTTATGCATTTAATGGGAAAGGGGTAGATTTTAATGAAAAGTAATTTTATAAAAGCTGTAGAGAGAAACTCAAAGGCTAAATCTATAAGAAAGCAAGGATTTGTTCCTGGAGTTATATATGGAGAAGGTGAAGACACAGTTGTTGTAAAGTTTGAAAGCATTAGGTTAAGTAAGCTTCTTAAAGATAATACTAAATCATCTAAAATACAGGTTAAGTTAGGTGACGAAACAAAGCAGTGTATTGTGAAAGAAGTACAAAAAGACCCTGCTACAGGAGATATACTTCATATAGACATGCAGTCTATAAGAAAGGACGAGAGCATTAAAATTAAAGTGCCTGTAGTTTTTAATGGTAGAGGAATGCTTGAAAGCAAGAATCTACTATTGGAAAATCAGTTACCTGAAATAGAATTAAGTGGTATAGTAGGTTTAATGCCTGAAAATATAGAGATTGATGTTAGTGATAAAGATTTTGGAGATAAAATATTTGTTAAAGATATTCAAGTGCCAGAAGGTTTAAATGTATTGCATGAAGAGGATGAGCTAGTTGCTGTAATTAGCGCATTAAAGCAGATACCACAAAGTGAAGTAGAGACTGAAGAGGAAACTGTATCTGAAGAAATTAATTAGTCTTAAAATACAGCAATTCGTGTTAATATGGATATTAAGTAGCATAGAGTTTAAATTAAGCTATCTGAATAATTTATTTTTCAGATAGCTTTTTATATTTAAGATTAATATACTTATATACCATATTTTAATAAAATATATTGTGTAATGGGGCATCTAACTTTATAATAAACTATGTGACACATATTAAATTAAAAGAGAAGTGATAAGACTATGGTTAAAAAGATATTTAACATAGGTAATAATCCTATAGATAATAAAGAAAAAATTTCAAAATTAAAGAATATAGATTCAATAATAAATAAAGAGTTACATTCTAAAAATGCCGCTATAAAGATTACGTTTATATATGTAGCGGTAGCAGGATTATGGGTTACATTTTCTGACAATATCATTAAACTATATACTGGGAATGCAAAGACTGCTTTTGAAATACAAATGCTTAAAGGTTGGATTTATGTGTTTCTTACAGGTATATTGTTATTTATATTGATAAATAGAAATTTGAAAGAGGTACAATTTTGGACTAAAGAGCTTATTAATGTGTATTCAGAATTAGAAGCTGCTTATGAAGAATTAACTGCCACAGAGGAAGAGTTGAGAGCTCAATATGATGAACTTCAAAGCAATGAAGAAATTATTAGAAAAAGTGAAGAAAGATATAGACTTGCTATAGACGGCGTAAATGATGTTATATGGGAATGGAATTTAGAGACTAATGAATTTTTCATATCTGACAAGATGGAAGATATAGTTGGTGGGAAATTGGAAAATCCTTTAAATATAAGAAAAACTTTTAATGAATTAGTTCATCCAAATGATAAAAATTTTGCTATAAAAGCTATGAGGTCTTATATTGATGGTAAGAGTGATCTTTATCAAGAAGAGTTCAGAATAAAATGTTTAGATGGTAGTTACAAGTGGATATATAACCGAGGAAAAGGACTTAAAAATTTTGAAGGAAAATTTATATTGTTATCCGGTTCTTTAACAGATATAACTCAAAAGAAGAATAATGAAGAGAAAATAATATACCTAGCCTATTATGATACTCTTACAGGGCTTCCCAATAGAAGCTTTTTAATGGAGAAGTTAGTTTCTGTTTTGAATTCAGAGGATCCAAAAGGTGGACTTATATTTCTTGACCTAGATGATTTCAAAAAAATAAATGATACCATAGGACATAATATGGGAGATGAAGTTTTAAAAGTAGTTTCTAAAAAGTTAGTAAATTTTGCTGATGAAAATATGACTGTATCCAGAATGTCTGGAGATGAATTTATTATTCTTGTTTCTGGTGTAAGTGATGAAGTAAAAATGGGTAAGTTAGCTAGTGACATTTTAAATATATTTGACAAACCTTTTGATGTGAGGGATAGTAAATTAGATTTAAGTGCTAGTTTGGGGCTAACCTTGTTTCCACAGGATGGAACTGATGGATATAAGCTTCTTCAACACAGTGACGCAGCTATGTATTCAGCAAAGCAAAAGGGTAAAAATAGGTATGTATTTTTTGACAGGTCAATTACAGATGATATAAAAAGAAGGGCAGATATAGAAAGGGAATTGAGAATTGCTATCCAAAATAATGAGTTAGAAGTATTCTTTCAGCCTCAAGTATTTGTTAAATCAGGGAATATAAAGTCTTTAGAATCTCTTTTAAGGTGGAACAATAAGAAACTTGGTCAAGTTTCTCCAGTAGAATTCATACCTATAGCAGAAGATACGGGACTTATAAATACCATAGGAGAATTTGTATTAAAAGAGGTATGCAGGTACAATCAAAAATGGAAGAAAAAAGGATATAGTTATGACAGGATTTCTGTGAATGTATCTACAGTACAGCTTGAGGATCCTCATTTTATAAATAATTTGTTAAATATTTGTAGGAAAGAAGGTATAAATCCAGAATCTATAGAATTGGAAATAACGGAAAATGTATTGATAAATGATATAAATAATAAGCTTGAACTATTTAAAAAGTTAAGGAACTTAGGATTTAAAATAGCTTTAGATGATTTTGGTACAGGATATTCATCCTTGAATTATTTAAGGGTGCTGCCTATAAATACTTTAAAAATAGATAAAAAATTTACAGATAATATCTGCAATAGCGAATCAGATAAGTTCATAATGGAATGTATGATAAATCTAGCTCATAGTATGGATATTAAAGTAGTGGTAGAGGGAGTAGAGGATGCTCATCAGGTAGTTTTATTGAAGGAAATGAACTGTGACATTATACAGGGATACTATTATTATAAGCCTTTACCTTCAGAAAAAATCGAAAGGCTATTATGTATATAATGATTATTGCAATCTTTATATATTACATTTTGTTTACTAAAAATAAAGTAGCAAAGCTTGTACTAAATTTATTGTACAGTGCAAGCTTTGCTATTTATTATAATTTTATGAAGGGAATATATCTGCTAATTGAAAAAATTAATAGGCAAATACCATATTAGCTATCTGTATAGCAACAGGCTTGGACCAAAGCCAGCTATTAGTAGCAGTATCGTCAAAGTAATATAACGCACCATTAGTTGGATCAGAACCATTTAAAGCCTCATATACTGCATTTACTGATTCTTGTGAAGCAGGTCTATTTATCCATCCATTAAGTACTGGAGTAAATTGATAGTAACCATTGCTTCTTTCATAGATTACGTCATTTATAGTATTTGGGAATTCAGAACTTTTAACTCTATTTAATACTACAGCAGCTACAGCAACCTTTGCCTGATAAGGCTGATCCTCTGCTTCTGCTGAAACTAATCTAGCCATTAAATCTACATCGCTAGCGGTATAATTAACCCTAGGTTTTGACACTGACGTACTACTTGAATTTACAGTGTTATAAGAAGAAGGAATCAAAAGTACATCACCAGGATAAATCATATTATCCCATTTATTATTTGCTTTCCTTAAGTCATCTAAAGAAATATTATTTGCTTTAGATATTAAGAATAAACTGTCCCCGCTTTTAATGGTGTAAGTTTTTACATTTAAATTTAGTTTCTGTCCAGGATATATAGCAGAATTTGAAAGATTATTATCTTTCATTATGCTAGTATAGGGAATGTTGAAAAGTTTTCCTATTTTATAAAGTGAATCACCAGATTCAACAGTATAAGTAGCAGCTGTAGCAGCTTTTGCTGGTACTATAGTGAAAATACTTAGTAGTAGTCCAGCCATTAAGGTTTTAAATTTTTTTGATTTTATTGCCATAATCATTACCTCCATTTGCCTCCGGGGTTAGTTGACGGGTTTGGGCAGAGGATAGCCCTACTTTAAAAAAAGATTCACCCCAATATAGGATTCCCCCGTACTCTTACAAGAGATTCGGCTAAATTTAATTTATTTATTCTTTTGTAGGTATTTTAACATGGCTTATACAATCCATCTATATAAAATCATTGGTATCTTTGACATTAATATCATGCGTTTCAATAATATAAAAAAAGGAGCTTACATTTTTAACTGCAAGCTCTATTTTTATTATGAGAAATTATTCTCCTATTGAAAATTTAATGTATTCTTTTATTATAGATTTAAATCCTAATTTTTTTAGTACATCAATGGTTATAGAAAATACTTCATAAGTAGATGTTTTATTTTCTCTGATAGAAAATACAATATTTTTTATTTCTTTAATTATAAGATTTGCATCAGCTTCATTTAGAGGAGTCTTTGCATCTAAAGAAGCATTGATAATGCCAGCTTTTAGTTTTTCTGCATTAAACTCTTCTAGTTTACCAGATTTTTTTATTATCATCATACAAAAGCACCACCTATCTATACTATTATAATACACCTTATATGGTATTATTTAAATCATTTTAGAGGAACTTTAACAATATATTTATTATTTTGCATCTTTTATGGCTTTCAATGAGTTTTATTTAGAGTTAGATTATTTCTTTTTTTACGAATGGATAAACCTGATGGAATTAAACTAGAACCAGATATTAATAAAGATGTAAATCCAATGAAAACTTTTTTGAATTCTCGCCCTAAAGAATTCTTAAAAAAGAGATGCTTTTTAATAAAATATAAAATTAAAAGGAATAAAATATATAGTATATCAGTATAAGCTTCATGGATGTAGAGAATATTAATGTTTGTGTAGTAGAGATATTTTGTTGAAATTTGAAATATAATTCTGAAAAGTTTATAATTATGTTGTAATATGAATAAAAAAAGGGGGATAAGAATGAAATTAGATTTAGATTATACTTTAGCAATGTTGAAAAAATATCTAGCTATCCCAAGTCCAGGTGGATTCACTAAAAATGCTATATTAGAAGCACAAAAAGATTTTGAAGAATTAGGATTTAGTACTTCAATTACAAAAAAAGGAGCTCTTATAGCTACTTTAAAAGGTAAAAATGATGAGGAACATATAATGATAAGTGCTCACATGGATACATTGGGTGCTATGGTTAAAGAAATCACACCTCAAGGCAGATTAAAATACAAAAGAATAGGCGGAGGATGCTTTTCAGCAGTAGAAGGAGAAAATTGTTACATAGTTACTAGAAAAGGGAAAAATATAAGAGGTTCTATTATGCCTATAATGGCATCTACACATATACATGGTCAGCAAAAGGCTAATGAACCAAGAAATGAAGAGAATATGACTGTAAGAATAGATGAAATAGTTAGCAGCAAAGAAGATGTGTTAAGGCTTGGAATAAATGTTGGAGATTTTATATGCATGGATACTAGAACAGAGATTACAGAGAGTGGATTTATAAAATCTAGATATTTAGATGACAAGGCTGCAATAGCTATGCTTTTTGAAATAGGAAGATATTTTAAAGAAAACAAATTAGTTCCTGAATATACTACCCACTTTTTTATAAGCAACTATGAAGAAATGGGACATGGTGTAGCAGCGGCAAGTATACCTGAAAAGGTAAAGGAATTTATAGCTATTGATATTGGACCAGTAGGAGGAAATCAAGAGTCTTCAGAATATGCTGTGACTATAGCTGCAAAAGATAATAAAAGTGTTTATGATTTTGATTTAAGAAATAAACTTGTAGATATTGCAGAAGAGAACGGAATAGATTATAAGGTGGATGTGTTTAATAGTTATAGCTCTGATGCTACTCAAATAATTCACCAGGGCGCTGATTTGAAGTTTGCTTGTATAGGACCTGGAGTGGATTCTACCCACCATTATGAGAGAACTCATGTATCTTCAGTAGAAAACAATATAAAATTACTTATATGCTGGATGTTAGACTGCAGATCATAATATAAAAAAGAGATTGCTTATAATACTTATAGGTAATCTCTTTTTAGCTTAAAATAGCTATAAGAAATTATTGTGAAGTTATAGTAAATTATTACTTTTAAGGTTGATTTTTTATATTTGTAATCATATAATTAACTTAAAGAAAACTTAATAAAAGACTGCTAGAGGTTATGGAGACTTAATTTCAATTCTGATTTTTATAGTCTCTTTTTTATGCTAAAAATTCATAGTATTTTGCTCAAGTTTATATAGTTTTATTGATATCTTAATTTATTTGTGCAAGAACACTCTATTTTTTTAGAGTGGTGCAATTAATATTAGGTAAGTAAAGAAGCTTATAATTAAAAAAATATATAAGGAGGAGGGTACAAAGTGGAAGAATTAAAGAAAACACCACTTATAGACACTTATGCTCAATATGGTGGAAAGGTAATAGACTTCGCAGGATGGGCGTTACCAGTAGAATTTGAAGGTATTATAAAGGAACATGAAGCTGTAAGAAATGAAGCTGGACTTTTTGATGTATCTCACATGGGAGAGATAATGGTAAAGGGAAAAGAAGCTTTAAAGTTTGTACAACATATTTTAACTAACGATATATCTACATTAAAAGACAATGAGGTAATTTATACTTTAATGTGCTATGAAAATGGCGGCGTAGTAGATGATTTGATTATGTACAGATTTTCTCAGTATGAATTTATGTTAGTAGTTAATGCTTCAAATGTGGATAAAGATTTTCAGTGGATTATGGATAAAAGCAAGAATTTTGACGTAAAAATTGTAAACGTTTCAAATGCTATGGCACAACTTGCGATACAAGGTCCTAAGGCAGAAGGTATACTTCAAAAACTTACTGATACAGATCTTTCAACCATTGAATTCTTTCATTTTATAAAAGAAGCAGACATTAAAGGTGTAAAGGCTTTGGTTTCAAGGACAGGTTATACAGGTGAAGATGGTTTTGAAATATATATGTCACCAGAGCATTTAGTTTTTCTTTGGAATGAAATACTTAAAGCAGGAAAAGAGGAAGGCATAAAGCCAATAGGTCTTGGCGCTAGGGACACTTTAAGATTCGAAGCTAATCTTCCTTTATATGGCAATGAAATGTCTCCTGAAATAACACCTCTAGAAGCAGGATTAGGATTCTTTGTAAAGCTAAGCAAAGATGATTTTATAGGTAAAAAAGCTCTTCAGGCACAAAAAGATACAGGACTTAAAAGAAAAGTTGTAGGCTTTGAAATGAAAGATAGAGGTATACCAAGACATGGCTACAAGGTTATGAATTCAGAGGGAAAAGAAATAGGGATAGTAACTACAGGGTATTTTTCACCTACTTTGAAGAAAAATATAGGACTTGCCCTTGTGGAGACAGAGTATTCATCTTTAGGAACAGAATTCTATATAGAAGTTAGAAATAAAAAGCTTAAAGCTGAAGTAATAAATAAAAGATTTTATATAAAGAAAACAAAGAATAGTTAAGGGGGAAGATTTATGAAAATATTAAAAGAATTATTGTATACAAAAGATCATGATTGGGTAAAGGTAGAAGGGAATAAAGCGTATATAGGTATTACTGATTATGCGCAAGAAGCTTTAGGTTCTATAGTGTTTGTGGAATTACCAGAAGTAGATGATGAATTTCAAAAGGGAGAAAGTTTTGGTGTTGTAGAATCCGTTAAAGCTGCTACAGATTCATATATGCCTGTAGGCGGAAAGATTTTAGAGATAAATGAAAATATAGTTGATGAGCCAGAACTAATAAATGAGAATCCTTATGATAACTGGTTCATATGTGTTGAAATAGCTGATAAGAATGATTTAAGTGAACTTATGGATTCGGAGGCATATGAAGAATTATGTAGTAAGGAGGAATAGATATGTATCCTTATATAGCTAATGGAGAGCAAGACAAGAAGTCAATGTTAGAAGCAATTGGTGCAGAAAACATGGATGAACTTTTTAAAGATATTCCGAAAGAAGTTAGATTAAATAGAGAATTAAGTATAAATAAGTCCAGTTCTGAAATTGAAGTTACAAAAAATATGAGAGAATTAGCTTCAAAAAATAAGAGTATAGATGATTATATATGCTTTTTAGGAGCTGGTTCTTATGATCACTATATACCTTCTGTAATAAAACACCTAACTTCTAGGTCTGAATTTTATACTGCATATACACCATACCAGCCAGAAATAAGTCAAGGTACTTTACAAGGTTTGTTTGAATTCCAAAGTATGATATGCGAGCTTACAGGAATGGATGTATCTAATGTATCTATGTATGATGGAACAACTGCAGCTTCAGAAGCGGCTATATTAGCTACTCAGGCCACAAGAAGAAAAAAGGTTTTGGTATCAAACACAGTAAATCCTGAAACACGAAGGGTACTTGCTACTTACTTAAAATTTAGAGATATAGATTATGTAGAGATAAAGCAAACAGAAGGGGTTACTGATGCAGAAGAGTTAAAAGCCTTACTAGATAAGGATGTTGCAGCAGTATTAGTACAGAGTCCAAATTTTTTTGGAATCATAGAAGATGTTAAATCTATTGGAGAAGCTATTCATAAAAATAAGTCTCTCCTAATAATGAGTGTAGACCCTATTTCTTTAGGTATATTAAAAAGCCCAGGAGAGCTAGGTGCTGATATAGCTATAGGAGAGGGTCAGGCTTTAGGTGGGAATATAAGTTTTGGAGGACCATGTTTAGGATTTATGACAGTTACTTCAAAGCTCATGAGAAAGATGCCTGGAAGAATAGTGGGAGAGACTACTGACGTGGATGGAAAAAGAGGATTCGTATTAACCCTCCAAGCTAGAGAACAGCATATAAGAAGGGAAAAGGCCACATCAAATATATGTTCAGATCAAACTTTAAATTCTATAGCAGCAGCTATATACCTTTCCACCATGGGTAAGAAGGGTATAAGGGAAGTAGCAGAGCAGTGCTTAAATAAATCACATTATGCTTTTGAAAAACTTGTAGAGTCAGGAAAATGCAAACCTTTATTTAAAGATAAACCATTCTTTAAGGAATTTTCTGTGACACTAAATGAAGATATAGAAAAAGTAAACAAAGCATTACTTAAGCAAAATATGCTTGGAGGATATAATATAGAAAAAGCATATGCTGAATATAAAAATTCTATGCTTCTATGTGTTACTGAAAAGAGGAATAAAGAAGAAATAGATGCATTAGTTAAAGCTATGGAGGTGATATAGATGAAAAATTACAATAAATTAATATTTGAGCTTTCAAAGGAAGGCAGAAAAGCATATTCACTTCCAGATTTAGATGTACCTAAGGTTGATATAAAAGATATACTTCCATCAGAACTTTTAAGAGATAAGGAACCCGAATTACCAGAGGTAAGTGAAGTTGATGTTATAAGACATTATACTTTAATATCTAATAAAAACTATAGTGTGGATAAAGGATTTTATCCTTTAGGTTCCTGTACTATGAAATATAATCCTAAGATAAATGAAGATATTTCAGGGCTTTCGGGCTTTTCAAGGATACATCCTTATCAAAATGAAGAGGATGTACAAGGGGCTTTAGAGCTTATGTACAATTTATCAAGAGAATTATGTGAAATAACTGGTATGGATGAAATGACTCTGCAGCCAGCTGCAGGAGCACATGGAGAGTTAACAGGACTCATGATAATAAAAGCTTACCATGAAAACAGAGGAGATACTAAAAGAAAGAAGATAATAGTACCAGATTCTGCTCATGGTACAAATCCGGCTAGTGCAAGTGTGGTAGGCTTTGAAATAGTGGAAGTCAAATCAAATAAAGATGGTACAGTGGACATTGAAGCATTAAAAAATGTATTAAATGATGAAATTGCAGGATTAATGCTTACAAATCCAAATACTTTAGGGCTTTTTGAAAAAGATATAAAGCTTATTGCAGATATGGTACATGAAGCTGGCGGTTTACTATACTATGACGGAGCAAATATGAATGCAATAATGGGGATTACAAGACCCGGAGACATGGGTTTTGATGTATGCCATCTTAATCTTCATAAAACTTTTTCTACACCCCATGGCGGCGGAGGACCAGGTTCTGGACCAGTAGGAGTTAAAAAAGGACTTGCACCGTTTATCCCAATGCCTGTAGTAGATAAAGTTGATGAACATTATAGATTAAATTATGATAGACCACTTTCCATTGGAAAGATAAAAAACTTTTATGGAAATTTTGGTGTTATGGTAAAGGCTTATACTTATATTATGACCATGGGAAGAGATGGACTTAAAGAAGCTACAGAGATAGCAGTATTAAATGCTAATTATATAAAAGAAAAATTAAAAGATTATTATGAAATAGCTATAGATAAAACATGTAAACATGAGGTGGTTTTTGCAGGAATAAAAAATAAGTCTACAGGAGTTTCCACATTAGAAATTGCAAAACGATTGATAGATTATGGATTCCATCCACCTACAGTATACTTTCCTCTTATAGTAGATAATTCTTTGATGATAGAACCTACAGAAACTGAAAGCAAGGAAGCTATAGATGAATTTATAGAAGCTATGATAAATATAGCAAAAGAAGCAGAAGAAAACCCAGAGATATTTAAATCAGCACCGCATGACAGTCCTGTTAGAAGACTGGATGAAGTGAAAGCTGCTAGAACTCCAGTATTAAGGTGGGTTAAACAAAAATAGGGGGTTAGAGCATGGATAAAGATATTGTAATCATAGGAGGAGGACCAGGAGGCTATGTGGCTGCCATAAGAGCAGCCCAGCTTGGTTTAAATGTTTCTGTAATAGAAAGGGACAAACTAGGAGGTACCTGCTTAAATAGAGGTTGTATACCTACAAAAGCCCTTTATAGAAATGCAGAAATATTAAATACATTAAACAACATAGAGGAATATGGTATAGCTGTAAATGGTTTTACCATAGACGTAAAAAAAGTACAAAGCAGAAAAGACAAAGTGGTTTATCAACTTGTATCTGGAGTAGAGCAGCTCATGAAGGCTAATAAAGTCCAGGTTATATATGGAGAAGCTACTTTAATAGATAAAAATACCATATCAGTTTTAACCAGAGAAGGAGAAGAGAAAACTTTAACTGCTTCAAATGTTATTATAGCTACAGGTTCAAAACCTTACATACCTTCTATACCAGGAATTGATTTAGAAGGGGTTGTAACCAGTGATGGACTTTTAGAATTTAATAATATTCCTAAAGATTTAGTAGTGCTTGGAGGAGGAGTAGTAGGTCTAGAGTTTGCTGGCATATTTAATTCTATGGGCTCAAAGGTTAAAGTGATAAAAGCATCATCTAACATATTCCCAGAGGTGGATAGTGATATCACCAAAAGATATTCAAGTTTTTTAAGAAAACAGGGTATAGAAGTATATTCCTCCACTGAGGTAAAGAAAATTGTAAAGCAGGGGGACAAACTCCTTATTAAAGCTCAGGGTAAAAAAGGAGAAATGGAAATTCCAGCAGATTGTATATTAGTATCTAAAGGCAGATATCCTGAAATTGAGGGACTAAATCTAGATAAGCTGGGGATAAGTCATGATAGAAAAGGAATTAAAGTGGATAAAAATTATGAGACAAACATTAAAGGAGTATATGCCATAGGAGATGTAAATGGTATATCACTTCTTGCTCATGCTGCATCTTATCAGGGAGTTTCTGCAGTAGAAAAGATTGCAGGTGTGGTGGAGGAATGTGAGGAAACACCTATACCAAGCTGTATATTTGTTTTTCCTGAAATAGCTAGCGTAGGTATCACAGAGGATGAAGCTAAAGAAAAGGGTATGAACTATAACACCAGTAAGTTTATGTTTGGAGCTAATGGAAAAGCACTAGCTTTAGGTGAGGGTGAAGGATTCATAAAAGTTATATCTAAAGCTGAAGATAATACTATAATAGGTGTTCATATTATGGGACCTCATGCTTCTGATCTTATACATGAAGGAGCATTAGCTATAGCTAATAAATTAAATGTTAAACATATAAAACATACAGTACATGCTCATCCAACTTTAGGAGAAGCTTTCTATGAAGCAGTACTAGGCCTAGAAAATGAAGCTATACACTTAGTACCCAAAAAAAGATAAATCATGTTAGGAGGGGAGGATATAAGTTTCCTCCCTACATTTGTTGTAGCTAAATATATATAAATAATATATCAGTAAATGAAATAGGAAATGTATTTATAAAAGAACCATAAATATATGTTTGTATTTACAAAGCAAATAATTCTAATTGAAATGGAGGAAAAACAAACATGCGTTACATAGATAATAATTTTACTAATGCATATTTTAATCTAGCTACAGAGGAATATCTTTTAAAGCATACTACAGAAGAACATTTTATGCTTTGGAGAGATGAACCTTGTATCGTAGTAGGAAAAAATCAAAATACTTTATCAGAAATAAATTTAAATTATGTAAAAGAAAATAATATAATAGTAGTAAGAAGGCTTACAGGTGGAGGGGCAGTATTTCATGACCTAGGTAATCTAAATTTTACTTTTATAGTAAATGATGATAAGAGTTTTAATGACTTTTATAAATTCGTGGAGCCCATAATAGGAGTATTGAAAGAAATGGGTATTCATGCAGAGTTTTCTGGAAGAAACGATTTGCTTATAGATGGTAAAAAGTTTTCAGGCAATGCTCAATGTAAATTCAAAAATAGAGTTATGCACCATGGAACCCTTTTATTTTCTTCTAATATGAAAGATTTAAGCGCAGCTCTTAAGGCCAAGCCCATCAAATTTTCAGATAAAAGTGTAAAATCCATAAATAGCAGAGTAACCAATATAAGTGAGCATTTAAATAAACCTTTTGATGTATTGCAATTTAAAGATGCTATATTCAATTACATAATATCAGAAAAAGAAAATGCTGTTATAGATACTCTTCATAAAGAAGAGATTGATTTTATAAATAATCTGGTAGAAGAGAAATATTCTACTTGGGATTGGAATTTTGGTAAGTCTCCTCAATACAATTTTATGAATGAAAAAAAATTCCCGGGAGGAACCTTAGAAGTCCACATTGACACAAAATCAGGCATTATTCAAAGTATAAAAATATTTGGAGATTTCTTTGGCAAGGAAGATGTAACCCACATAGAAAAGGCTCTAACAGGAGTAAAACACAATAAAGAAGAAATAAAAAAGGTTCTAGAAAAATTTGAAATAAGCAGCTACTTTTCTAATATAACTTTAGATGATATAGTGGAGACAATGTTTTAAGTTCGGGGACAGTTCTCAAATTTATTAGAAAAATTCTAGGCTTGTTTTAATTTTTAAATATGGAGATTTAATTTGGATTTTTGCGATGCAAAGTGATGAGTGGAGAGAAAGTTCTGAATTTTCAGCATTGACTACTTAAAAGGTTAGATGTATAAGTAAATATGTAGAGAAATGCTATGATAGAAAAGCAAAGGGCAAATTTCCAAAATAAAAGATAGTTAGTATAGAAGGAGGATATGAAATGAAGAAAGAGGTAATTTCAACAAAAAATGCGCCGGGGGCTATAGGACCTTATTCTCAGGCAATAAAAATAGGAAATTTGGTATATACTTCAGGACAATTACCACTAAATCCTGCTACAGGTGAACTTGTAGGAGAGGTAAAAAAGGCTACAGCTCAAGCTTTAGAAAATATAAAGGTTATTCTTGAAGAAGCAGGTACTAGTTTAGACAAAGTAGTAAAAACTTTAGTATTTTTAAAGGACTTAAATGATTTTGCTGCAGTAAATGAAGTCTATGCAACATACTTTACTGAGAATCCACCAGCAAGGTCTTGCGTTCAGGTAGCAAAACTACCAAAGGATGCTATATTAGAGATAGAAGTAATAGCTCTAGCAGACTAAGTTTGAGTTTAAATTTATTAGATGGATTTTATTGTTAAAATAAAAAAATAAAACTATCAAGTTAATTTAATTTTGATAGTTTTATTTTTTATGCTAAGTTACTAAACTAAATTAATAAGCCCAGTTTCCATTTTTAAATACAGGTACTTTTGACCCATCCTGCTTTATTCCTGTTATCTCTAGGTCAGGAGTTCCTATCATAAAGTCTACATGAGCTAGAGAGTTGTTTGCTCCAGCTTCCTCTAATTCTTCTTCACTCATATTTTCACCATTTTTAATGCAGGAAGAATAAGCTTTTCCGATAGCTAAGTGACAAGAAGCATTTTCATCATATAAGGTATTGAAGAATATTATACCAGAGTTTGATATAGGGGAATCATAAGGAACAAGCGCAACTTCTCCAAGATAATGAGAGCCTTCATCGGTTTCTACAAGATGCTTTAATGTATCAAGCCCTTTTTCAGCTTTAAAATCTACTATTCTGCCCTGCTTAAAAGTGAAAGAGAAGTTATCTATTAGGTTTCCACCGTAATTTAAAGGTTTAGAACTTACTACAGTGCCATTTACGCCAGTCTTTTTAGGCATGGAAAATACTTCTTCCGTAGGCATGTTTGCTATAAATTCTACTCCTTCTGCAGTATATTCAGCTCCACCTACCCATAAATGATTTTCAGGAAGCTCTATAGTTAAATCTGTACCAATAGAGTTTTTGTAATGCAAAGCTTTAAGGTTATTGGAATTTAAAAATTCCATGCTCTTTTTGAGATTATTTTTATGTTCATCCCAAGCTTTTACAGGATCTTCTTTATCTACTCTTACAATATTAAAAATGGAGTCCCATAATTTCTCTACAGCTTCTGATTCAGAAACTTCAGGGAATACTTTTGTTGACCATCCCACTGTAGGTATGGAAACTATGGACCAAGCATTTTTGTTGGTCATCAATCTTTGGTTGAATTCTTTTAAAGCTAGTTGTCTTGTTTTTTGTGATTTAGAAATTCTAGCTGGATTTACATCTTTCATAAGTTCAGGATTTGAAGCAGCTATACTTAAAAAAGCAGCGCCTTCTCTGGCATAGTATAAGTAGGAGTCTACTTGCCATTGAGGCATTACTTCAAATATTTCCTCTGGAGCTTTTAAAAATTTTATTTTTGTAGATATTTCATCATTCCAATGAATTATAACGTCTTTTGCTCCTTCATCATAAGCTATTTCAGAGATCATTCTGGTAAAAGGTGCACATTCAATAGGGGACATTATTACAAGGTATTGACCTTTTTGAATATTGACACCGGTTTTTACTGCCAATCTGGCATACTTTTTTAACATTTCATCTTTTTTATTCAAGGTTACCACTCTCCTTATTAATAAATCTCAAGGGTTTAGATGAAATTATATCTATATTTGTTATTATATATTATTAATTCATATATTTACAGCTGTAAATATATTTAATTTAAAACAAAGGAGCTGTGATGTGACAGCTCCTTTATATATGGTGGAGATAAGGGGATTCGAACCCCTGGCCTTCTGAATGCCATTCAGACGCGATCCCAACTTCGCCATATCCCCAAAGGTTAACAGAGATATTCAATTATGTAAGGTATAGTGCTTCTATGCTATTTAAGCACTCATTTAGGCTAAGCTATAACCTTATATAACATACACTTTAACATATATTATAATAAAGTCTAGTACTTTTAAATAGACAAATTAAGCAATTGGCAATGTGTAATATACTGCTAATTGCTTAATTTTATTTCAAATCTATAATCTTTTTAAAATACTGAGCTAAATCAGTGTTTTTAACTGTAAATATTGAACTAAAAAATTGAGTACTTAATTAATTTATTTATTTTTGTAAAAGTTCTTTAATATATTGTTCCATATCTAAAGGTTCAGTAGTAGGCTCAAATCTTCCCACTATGGAACCATCAGCATCTATTAAGAACTTTGTAAAGTTCCACTTTATTGAATCTCCCACTAATAATTCAGGAAAGTTTTCATTTAAAAAGGAGTAGAGTATTTTCCCACTAGGTTGATCTAAGTCAAGTCCCTTAAAAGGTGCTTTTGTTACAAGATATTTAAATAGAGGATTAGCGTTTGGTCCATTAACCTCTATTTTTTCAAATAATGGGAATGTAACTCCATAATTTAAATCGCAGAAAGATTTTACTTCATAATTAGAACCCGGTTCTTGTTCTGCAAATTGATTGCAAGGGAATCCAAGTATCTCAAGCCCCTTGTCTTTATATTTTTTATATAACTTTTCTAAATCTGCATATTGTGGAGTAAAACCACACTTGCTTGCTGTATTTACTATTATGAGCACTTTACCTTTGTAATCACTAAGTTTTACATTTTCACCATCAATATTTATGGCTTCAAAATCATATATGGACATAATAAAACCTCCTTAAATGCATTTATAACAATTAAATTTTATACAACTATTTTATTTAATAATATTATAAGCATATCGTAATGTCAATAGTATATGAGTAAATATTATAAATTATAATTGGGGACAGTTCTTAACTTTATAAAGTTAAGAACTGTCCCTAATTAATTTTTGGAAGTGATTTAACGAATTTATAGAAATCATCATATTCTCCTAGATAATCTGTGATAATTTCATTCTTTGATCTGTGAAGTATATTATTTGTGATAAGGTAGGTTTTTAGTCCAAGTTTTTTTGCTATGAGGTCTTCTTCTACATCATTTCCTACCATGAGACATTCATCAGGTAACTTGTTTAGGTCTTTGAGAACTTCTTCATAATATTTAAGCTGAGGTTTACAATAATGATTTTTTTCAAAACAGGATATGTAAATAAAATCTTCTGGTTTAAATCCAGCCCAAGTTATTCTATAGTTTATAGCTTTTATAGGGAAAAGTGGATTGGTGGCAACAGCTACAGTGTAACCTTTTTGTTTTAATATATTTACACTTTTGCGCATGGCTTCTACATCTTGAACTGCTTCTTTTAATTTTGAAAAATTTGTATCATAGAAATAATCAAACTTTTTTTTGAAAATGTTAATATCTTTATTTGTTCTTTTACTTAATTCTTCCATAAATACTTCTTCATTGGTTTTATATTCTGTGTTTTCTACTAAGGCTTTTGTGGATTCCCATACAATTTGTCCTAATTCCTCAGGAGGCATTATATCTTTAAAGGTTATAACTAATTCTTTAGCATATATTCTTTCAAATTCAGCCATATCTATTGGTAATAATGTGCCGTCAAGATCAAATAGTACAGTATTCATTTGATTCCACTCCTTAAAATTTATGATAATATATAAATTTTAGCATAGATTTTAAGAAGCTTCTATGGATAAACGGGATTTCACATGAAAAAGAGAAAAATGCAAAAAAAAGAAGTTAGGATGATATAACAAACTAGTTAAGCAAAATTTGTTATCATCCTAACTTCCATAGGTTTTTGGTGGTTCACTGTTTTCAACCATTAATTTTAGGTATCACTCCCTTCAAATTTGTTCTATATATCAAAGTAATTAGGTATATTTTATACAAAATAATTTTAAATAAATAAAATATAGAAAATATATAACTTAGATATGGCTACTTATTTTGGTGGAATCACCTCATTTCTTTTGAATCTAAATTTATATTTTGTGTTAAAATCACTAGCCTAATGTATAAATAGTATTTCTGGTGGAATCACCTCATTCCTTTAAAATTCAATTAATACTATGATACTAATGATTTCACCTCCATATATTATAAAATTAATTAAATAATACATTATTCAGAAAATTAAGTCAATAGTTTTTTGAAAGTATTATAGCTTTTTTATACAAAATTTTTAAATATGTTTAATAAAAACACATATATAGTAAATTCAGCTTTATTATAAAGCTGAATTTTAGGATTTTCTGTAATAATATAGTTTTTCATTTTCTACAGAGTGTTCAAGTATATTTTTATTTACTAAATAGGCTATAAATGCAGATAGAGCAGCCTGGTTAATATAGTATTGATTGAAATCCATAGAAAGATCATTTAATATGCATATATTTTGCAGCAAGTCTTCTTTTGTACTAGGCTGCTCTGCAAGCTCTATTAGCTGTTCACAGTATTTCTCTATATTGCAAATATTTTTATCAGCTAAAGCTATTATTTCTTCTCTGTTATATAAGCCTTCTCCATGACTTACTATAAAAAAATCTGCTTCTATATCTTTTATAGAATTTAATGTACTTATGGAATTATCTATATCATATAGGTAGGGAAGAGAATACTTGTTAATTATATCTTCACTAAAAATTCCATCCCCTAAGTAGCATACCTTATCAGGAGTTACTACTCCTATTTGCTCTATAGAATGTCCCTTTAAAGAAATTATTTCGATTTTTTCATCATTAATCTTATTTACTCCATATTCTAAAATATTGTCTACATTAATAGGTTTATTGCTGCTTTTAACAGAGTTAGGTGCTTTGGAATTAAAAAGGGTATACGGTCTTAATTCTTGGTTTTCCATGAATAAACTTTCTTTTAAGGAGGTGTAAGTTACACATCCAGGATAATTTTCTGTAAAATAATTGTTTCCTCCGCAGTGATCTAGGTGGCTATGAGTATTTATTATATATTTAGGATGCAAATTACTAGCTTTAAGGACTTCATCTTTTTTCCTTGCAGAAGTATTATTAATACCCGTATCTATCAGTAAGCAATTTTTATTTTTAAAAGTAAACACCCCTATATTAGTACCTGCTTTTATCCAATAACTGTTTCCATTTATTTTATTAAGTTCCATATCTACTTCTCCTTATACAATTAATTTAGTGGTATTTAAAAAATGCTGTCAGTTATATTATACTACATTAATTGCTTTGAAATAAAAAGGGTTAGCTTTCTAAATAATCACAGTTGTATGAAAATTTTTAATTAGGAATATTTCTTAATATTGTAATTATGTTATAATTATATACATATTTTAATATAAACTTAAAATTAAGTAGGATAAGAATATAAAATGGCAGAAGTTTCAAGAAAATTGTATGAAGCTTAACAAGGGTGTTAGTAGCAAAACTCTGAAAAATTTATAGAAAACAAGAGTATGTAATTTTAATATGTAATATGTAATATAATATTGGACAAGACAGCGGATTTTGAAACAACTATAGATTAAAACGAAGTAATATACAGCTATACATTAGACAAGTTAGCAGGAGTAGTAGGAGTTATAACAAGTAAAAAGTGGTAATATGTAATATAATATTGGACAAGTTCCTAAGAGGATTAAGCATAAGGTAGGGAGAAGTTATGGAGAATTTTAGAGATTTAAAGGATTATAGTTTGGAAGAAAAGCAAAAACTATTTTTGGACAGCTATGGAGATAAATTTAAGTTTTGTGGTAGAAAAAGTAGAGTAGTAGATAGAATAGTAACTTTAAATAAGAATACGAAACCTAATCCAGAAAAATTAGCGGTGATAGAGGGGATTTGGGCTTTAGATTTAGCTTTAAAATATAATCTAGCCATAAAGTATTTTGTGGTATGTTTAGAAAAAATACATTCTATAGAATCTCAAAAGCTCATTGATGAATATGTAAAAGTAGCAGAAGAAGGCTATATTGTGTCTGAAAAGGTTTTCGACAGTTTAAGTGAAAAAGAAAATTCTCAAGGAGTGCTAGCAGTATGCTATATGCAAAATAAATCTTTAGAAGATATATATGTTACTAATAATTCTATAGTACTTATATTAGATGGATTAGAGATACCTGGAAATGTGGGAACTATAATTAGATCTGCAGATGCTACAAATATTGATTGCATCATTATAAATAACCGCAAGACTCGATTAAATCACCCAAAGCTTATAAGAAGCAGTATGGGAGCATGCTTTAAAATCCCTATAGTAGAAGCAGATTTTAATGAAATAAAAACTTGGTTAAATAAAAACAATTTTAAGATCATTATCACTGATACAGATGCAAAGGCAAGTTACTATGAGTTATCCTATAAAGGCAGAGTAGCTATAGTAATGGGAAGTGAAAAATATGGAGTATCTGAGGATTTTTACAACATGGAATATACTGGGGTATCCATTCCTATGTTAGGAGATTGTGATTCTCTAAATGTGGGGGTTGCAGCCACTATACTATTATATGAAGCCTCTTTAAAAAACAAAGGATTTATAAAAAGATAATTCATAGGATTGTGGGAAGGAAGGCATACCTTGCTTGCCTAGGCTGAAGAATTGTCACTAACCATAGTAAACTCTTATTGTCATTTTATATCTAAACATAATTAATTAAGAGATATCATTCCTGAAATTAAGATTATATGGAAAATGCTGTTGAGTAATTAGTTCTATTTATTACTCAACAGCCTTATTTTATACTGGTAATTGCTAAGTAAACATTAGTTATAGACTATCATTGACATTATTCTTCCATTCTTATGTTATCTACTATATTTTGTTTTTCTATTTTTTTAAGAGGCCATAGAGAAGATAAAAGTGATATTACTATGGAACCTATGGAAGCTATTAATATGGAGTTCCAAGGGATTTTCCAACCTACTTCCATAACCGGAGAAGCTGTTTGTTGTAAAGCATAGCTTAAAATGGTTCCTACGATGGAACCAAAGATAGAAGCCAGTATTCCATGAATAGTTCCTTCAAGGATTACAAGTTTTTTTAGCTGGCCTTGACACATACCTATGGCTTTTAAGGTAGCAAATTCTCTTTTTCTAAGAAGCAGGTTTGTGCTTATGGTATTTATTATGTTTACAGCGCTTATTAAAGTTATTACAGTGATAAAACCATAGACAAATACTTTCATTTGAAACTCCGAGGTTTTACTCTGTTTTGCCATTTCTTTATGATCCTCATAAAGAATAGATTCCCTTTTACTCTTTTCTTCAAAAAATTTCTTTACATTTTCTCTTTCATTTTCATTTTCTGTAAGTTTAAGAAGAAGAGTAGATGTTTTATTATTACCTACTAATTTTTCATAGGTTTTTTGTGATGTGATTATAAATAATTCATTGTTTGGATAAGAATCATCTACGGGATTTACATCTAATATACCTGCTATTTTTAGATTCCACATTTTCTTAGCATTTAAAACCTCATCTATGCTTTCTATGCCAAAAGTTTTGAAAGTAGATAGGGTATCTCCAACTTTATAAGTAGTTAAGTCATTTACATACTGCTTTTTATTAGCTCTTACTTTATTTTTATTTACTATCAGTATGCCCATGTCATCTAAAGATTTCATATCTACTTTTCCTGAAATAATATGATCGTTAAATAGATTTAAATTATTTTCATCTATGGCAATAATTCTACAGCTTAAAAGCATATGATCTTTATATTTTTCTTCGTATTCATGATCTAAGCGCCTTTGTGATGTGAAAGTATAATTAGGATTGATTTTATCTTTTGGAATAAGTATAGAAGCAGAGTGTTCCTTATTTCTATAAATTTTTTCCATACCCTTTAAACCTTTAATTTCTTCATAGTCTTCTTTGGTAAATCCTTTTGGTGAGTTATTCCATACACTAGCATCAAAATTTTTATTTTTATATCCCATATTTGATGCTTTTGCAATATTTACAAAGCTATTAAAGGTTATAAACATTATTATGCTTATTACCAATGAAAATACAGTAATTATAAATCTTTTTTTATTTCTTTTTACATTCTTATAGGCTATAAAACCTTCAGTTTTAAAGAGAAGCTTAAATAATCTGCCGCTTTTAGATCTTCTAAATCTTTCTCTTTTTATATTCTTTGAATTTCTTACGGCTTCTAGTGGACTTACTCTTCCTGCCATGGCTGCAGGTATGAGTGCAGACAAAAATACGGTTAATAATCCAAGCAATGAGCTAATTATTAAAACTAAAGGGTAAGCTTTTACTTTAAATTCCGTCATAGATAAAAACTCTAAATTACCTAAAAGCAAAAATACTATTTTTATAGCAAATACTCCAGACAATAATCCTAAAGGTATAGCTATAATACTCATTATAAATGCTTCCCTAAATACAATTCTTCTTATTTGATGAGGGGTTGCTCCTATAGAGCGCAGTATACCAAATTGGGATATCCTCTCTATTACAGAAATATTAAATGCATTATATATGAGTGCCACAGTGCATACTATTATTAAAACCACCATAAATATAGAAGTATTTATAAGGGAACTATTTATGTTAGAATTTTCGCTTTGCCAATAAAGCCTTAAAAGCTGTTCATTGAATTTTACCTGAGAATCATCTCGTATTTCTCCATTTTGGTTCATAGTTAGTCCCATAGATTCTGCTGCATTTTTTGCAATAGCTATTTTATTTTTATTGCTTACTACTTTCATAAAAGCAGTATAATTATTGTCTGCTGCAGATTTTTCATCGAAAAAGGTTATGGCATCAAATAAAAAGTTGCCTGTAGAAAAAAATTGAGGCTGAATAATACCTACTAGAGTGAATTCCCGTTCATATTCAGGTTCAAATATTTCATCATCTGTCCAAGAATCAGGCGAAAGTATCTCATCACTATGGCTTTGGCTTTTTCTGTTACCAAAGGGAATTTTAATTTTGTCACCCAGCTTCAAATTTTTATCAATATAGTTTAAAGCGCCTTTCTCTAAAACTATTTCATCTTTATTTTGAGGAAACCGTCCTTCATTCAATTTAAAGGAGAAAGTATCTTTTAAGGATTTATTATCATAGGCCTTAAGATATATATATCTGTAGTTTGGAGTGAATTTCTGCTTTTCTTCCGTTGGAGTGGTGTATATCTTACCATAACCTATATTTTGAGAGAGAGATACATCTTTAAACTCTGTATGTTTCTTTAGTATTTCTGTTTGATCTTTTGATATATTTCTAAAAGATACTTCATAATTACCTTTTTCGTGTATAGTTTCTTGAATTCTAGCATCTCTATAACTAAATAAAATGGTTCCCAGACCGCAGATAAGTGCTATAGACATGGTTATACCTATAATGGTAAGAATAGTTCTTCGCTTTTGAACCTTAATATATTTAGTGGTAATTTGTGTATAACTGTTCATGGTCTTACCACCTCATCTTTAACAATTGATCCATCTTCTATACTTATAATTCTATCTGCTTGCTTGGCTATGTTTAAATCATGAGTTATAACTATCAGAGTTTCATTATATTTCTTTACTGAATATCTTAAAAGTTCTATGATTTCCTTACTATTTTTGCTGTCTAAGTTTCCTGTAGGCTCATCTGCTAAAATGATAGAAGGTTTGTAAGCTAAAGCTCTGGCTATGGATACTCTCTGCTGCTGTCCTCCGGAAAGTTCTGAAGGAAGGTGCTTTCTTCTGTCTTTTATTCCAAGCAGGTCTAGAAGCTCATCCATATATTCTTTATCTTCTTTTTTATTATCAAGAAGCAGAGGTATCAATATATTTTCTTCAGCAGATAGTACAGGTATAAGGTTATAGAATTGAAATACAAAGCCTATTTTTCTTCTTCTCAAAATGGAAAGTTCTTTTTCTTTTAAAGAATATATGTCCACACCATCTATTAAGACTTTTCCAGAGGTAGGCTTGTCTACACCGCCTAAAAGATGAAGAAGAGTGCTTTTCCCAGAACCAGAAGGTCCAACTACCGCTACAAATTCTCCTTGATTTATACTTAAATTTACATTTTTAAGGGCATTTACTTTTGTGTCTCCTTTTCCATAAACTTTGCAAAGGTCTATAGTTTTTACTACTTCCATTAATTTACCTCCTTTATAGTTATGCAATGATTATTATGCAATTTAATTTGGGCATAATAAAACAATTATTAATGCATAACTATAATATAAAACAAGCAGCTTACAGTAAGGTGAATTTTATCTTACTGTTTTGTAAGATTTATATAATTCCTTTAAGAAAAGTTATCATAAATTCGGTACCCGCTCCTTGCTTACTTATTACTCCTATACTTCCACCTTGAGAATCTATTATAGCTTTTGATAAGGAAAGTCCTATGCCTATACTCTCTGGATTTAGGCTATTTTTGCATTTATAAAATCTATCAAATATTCTAGGTAAATCTTCTTTTTTTATACCTTCACCATTATCTTTTATCTTTATCTGAATGGAAAGAGGTGTCTCCTCAGCTTCTATTTCTATTTTTCCGCCTTCTTTAGTATGTTCTATTGCGTTTTTTACTATATTTGATAAAGCTTCAGCAGTCCAATTAACATCATGTTTAAAAGTTATGTCTTTATCTATTTTAATATCAATTGTCTGTCTCTTTTTTTCAGCTTTTATTTTTAGAGAAGATACTGAATTTTCCACTGTTTTTAATAGTAAGTTTTCTTTAATATCAAATTCAATAGCACCTACTTCAAGTCTTGCTATTTTTAATAGATTTATTATAAGCCATTCCATTTTGCTTAATTGTTTACTGCTTTCTTGTATGAAATTTTTTTTATCTTCTTCATTCAAATTTTTATTGTTAGCTATTATTTCATTAAACATGATAAGAGAAGATAAAGGTGTTTTAAGCTGATGGGATATGTCTGAAATAATATTTTTAAGAAAGATCTTTTCTTTGTTTAACACTTCTATGCTCTGTTTTAATCTTTTAGCCATTTCATTAAATTGATGAGATAAAATATAAAAATCTCCTTCGCTGTTTTCTGAAATATTGATATTAAAGTTTCCTCCTATGATTTTTTCAGCTTCAGAAGCAAGAAAGCTTAGTTTATCAAATATTTTTTTATAATCAATGATTATAAATAGAAACATTAAAAATCCACAGAAAATTATCACTATCAATCCTTGTAAGGTAAAATTTTTATACAGATCTTCTAAAATTTTATGGTTATATAGGTTTAAATCTTCTTTGTAGCCATACTTACTTAGTACATCTCTTCCTTTTTTTATTTCTTCTGAAGTGGGAGCTTTTGTAAAGTAACCTGCAATATATTTTTCTAGTTCTGGATTTTTTTCGAGAATTTTTCCTGCGGTGGCTATATTTACATTTATGTATGATTTATTAATCTGCTTAAATTCGTAGGTTGAAAAGCATATAAAAGTAATTATTAAAATTATCTGAAGAATTAAGAACTTATAGGTAGTAGATCTTACTTCAGGATTTCTAAATAGAGAATTCATTTCGTATTCCTCCTAGATTATACCATTTTGTTAAGCTATCATTTCTCTGATATCTGCGTACTTAAGCCCATGTTTCCTTTTTAATATTACAATAATTACTAAAAATAAACAATGTTTAAGTTAGTGATCTAATGTTATGTATTTTTAATAGTATGCGTAAATGGTATTATTTTACAGAAAACAAGACTTATTTCAAACTAATGGATAAAATTGGCAATAATTATAATTTTACAAAATGTTTTTGATAATGTAATCTTATTGTAGATCGATTGGTAATAAATGGATGTAAGTGCGGAACACAAATTTTATAAAAGATAAATTTGCTCAACATGAGTGGACTTCAAAAGTAGAAAGGACTAAGTACTATGAGTAAAGCTTTAAAATTTATTGGTAATTTAATATTTATACTTGTAATTTTCATAGGAATAATATCGGTATTTAATATTGTTAAAAGTAAAGCTGATAAGAATTATATATCTGGTATTGGAAGTTATAAATACATGATTGTATTGAGCGGGAGCATGTCTCCTGTATTTAATCCTTATGATGTAATAGTTATTAAAGAAAAGATGCCAGAAGAAATAAGTGCAGGAGATATCCTTAGCTTTAGAAAAGGGGACATTATAGTATCTCATAGAGTTATATCAGTGGAAAAGAGCAATGGAGACTATAGATTTAAAACCAAAGGTGATGCAAATAATGTGGAAGATGAAGAGCTTGTAAGTGGCAAAAGCATACTAGGCAGGTATGTATTTAGGATACCGTATATTGGATATTTAATTATTAAATTAAAGGGAATTTGGGGAGTAATCGCTATTTGGATTTTAGGATTATATATTATTTTCACTGAAGTGCTGAAAGTCTTAAAAAAGCGAAAAAATGAAGTTTAAGCACTAAAAATTATTTTGCAGTTAACAAAGTTAAGCTTTGTTAATATATATTTTTTAAATTTATGGGAGGTTTTATAAAATGCAAAAAAAGAAACTAGCCGCTTTACTATTATCAGGAGCCATGCTATTTGGAGCAGGAGCATATGGCACATATGCTTATTTTACTGACAAAACTGATACAACTACCAATGTTGTAAAAACTGGAACTTTAGATGTGGCTGTGGAAAATGAAGAGGTTTGGATGAAGGATGGAAAAGCAGTAGACTTTAATAATCTTCAACCAGGAGATGTAATCCGTAAGTCATTTACAGTTACAAACAAGGGCACACTACCACAAAAAGTAAAATTAAACGTAGAAAATGGAAATGCAAAATTAAACGGAGCATTACAGTTTTCAATAAAAGCAGAGGATGGAAAGTATTATTCAGGAAATAAGACTTTTATTCTTGAAAAAGATGCTACTAAAACTCTTGAATTCATAGTTAAGGTACCTGCAGAACTTGGAAATGGCTATCAAACATTAACTTCAGAGAGCTTTAGTATACGTGTAGATGCTACTCAAACTAATAATCCTAATATGGACTGGGAATTTGAGAAATAATCTTTCATATTTTAATTTATAGCTACTAAAATTAAGTTTTTGTGAAAAAGTTTTTCAAATTTATTGATGCTAAAGGGGATGTCTTAAAATAAGGTAAGCTACTATTAAATTTAGAAATAGATGATATAAGAGTGTATACCTATTTTAAGATAGTCCCTGATTTAATATATTAAATCAGGGTAAAAAATGTATAAATATCGAAATTAATTGTTATTTTCATATAGATTATTATAAATTTTGGAGGGAATGTTATGAAGAGAAAACAAATAGCCGCTTTGGCTCTAAGTTTTGTGTTAACTACAGGAGCTGCAGTTCTAGGGACTTATTCTTATTTTACAGCTAAAGATACAACAAAAAATAATATATCTGTAGGTCTTGGAGATGTGAAAATTGAAAAGGGTGATGGAACCTGGCAATATAAGTCTGATAGTGCAGATATAAAAGAAATGGATTTAACTAAAGACTTGAAAGCTTTTAACTTAAGACCTGGAGATAAGTTTGAAAAGGTTATGACTGTAAAATATACAGGTTCTTTAACTTCTAATATAAAGATAACTAAACCTGCAGATAAAAATGATATACCTTTTACTCTTACAATTAAAGGTCAAAATGGTGTTTCTGTAGATCCTGAAGGTGAAAATATATGGATATTAAAAAATGTTGCTCCAAACACAGATATATCTTTTATAGCTACCTTTGAAGTTCCTACTTCAGTGAAAGCTGGAGATATAAATGATAATAATAAAACTTTAAATTTACAGGAATATCTAATGCTAGATATAACAGCAACCCAGGCTAACAATCCAGGTTGGGGAGAATAATACACTGAGAAGGTGTTGTTGCAAAACAAATAAATTGCATTATATATTGAATTGTTTTTAGCTTAAGATTCAATATGCTTGCAGATAATGTTAATTATGCAACAACTCCTTCTTAAGGCTAAAATATTAACTTTTATAGGTGATTTGATGAATAAATATTTTAATAAGAAAACCTTAATATGTTTTACTGCTTTGCTGTTTATCTTTTCTATATTTGGCTTTAATAGTACCAGTAAAGCTAAGGCGGAACCAAATAACATCATAGTGATTCCAAAAGGTGAAGATCATAAAAAAGGCATATTTAATGATAAGGATGGGGAATGGTATCCTGGTAGAGAGGTTGCTAAAGAGTTTAATGTAAAAAATTTAAAAGATAGGGATGTAAACTTAGTAAAAATAACTCTAAATGTGGAAAGCCTTTATGATCAAAAAACTGCTATGAATCTTTCAGAAAAAGATGAAGCTTATAGAGAATTTATGAATAATATGAGTTTAACTCTAGAAAATAAGGGTAAAAAACTTTATGATGGCAATTTTGAAAAGTTAGTAAAAGAGGGAGTAACTCTATCAGAGCCTTTAGAAGTAAAATCAAAAGATTATAGGGAGTTTAAAATGAAAGTAAAGCTTGATGATAAGAGTAGCAATGCTCTTCAGAAAATGGAAAATAAGTTTAACTTCAATGTAACCTATACCTTTGATGATGGAACTTCTGTAAATATAGATTTACCAAAAACAGGATCTATTTTTAGCAGTAAGTTACTTTGTATTTCTGGTATGCTTATGATACTCTCTGGAATAGTTATGCTTTTTGCAAAAAGGGAATACCTCTTTTTAAAAAAGGAGGGAATATGATGAAAAAGACAAATATAGCAAAATTGCTTTTCATTTTTACTCTTATAGGGGCAGCTTCTTCTTCAGCCACTTATGCTTATCTTAAAGATAATAAATCTGTATTTAATTCTGTTCAAGCTTCTCTAGGAAATATATCTTGTGATTTTATTTTAAATGATAATGTCAATACAGGGACTTCTTTAATAAATATAACTGGATTGATTCCTGGAAAGTCAGAAATAAGGACTATAAAGATAAAGAACACGGGAAGTTTAACTGAAAAAATAAGCTTAAATATGAATAAATTTACAGAATCTAATCAAGGTAAGCTATTGCAGTATATAGATTACAAAATAGAAGTGGGAAATAATAGCTACACAGGAAAACTAAAAGATTTGGCCAGTAGCCCTAATACCCAATTTAATTTAAAGGATAAATCCGGAAATGCAATCTATTTAGCGCCAGGAGAAACTTTAGATGTAAAGATTACCTTTACACTTTCTATGGATGCATATTACAGTTCACAAAATCAAAGCATCAGTTTTTCTATGAATATAACAGGAACTCAACCTAATGATTCTAATTGGGTATATTAAAGGATAAGGGGGATGGCAATGAAAACTAAAAAGTTATATATAATATTTTTCACCTTGTTAGCTTTGATATTTGGTGGAAGTGCAGGTACTTTTGCTTACTTGAAAGATAGCAAAAGTAACAATGGTAATATTATAGCTACAGGAGAATATCCAAAACCTCAGGTTAATATATATGCTTCCGCTGGGCCTTTATTTAAAGGGGCATTGACTGAGCTAGGGGATTATGAAAGTCCTAACTATGAAAGCTGGCTTATAAATGCTTCTGATTATATAATTAAAGATTTGAAGGGGACTCCTCCTTCAGGAGGGGCGGTAGGCTCTGGATATACAGAATTTAGAAATTTATCCAACAATATGTCTACAAATGTAACTAATAACATAGGAAGTGAAAAATTTAAAAGCTGGAAAGGTAAGGTAAATGAATGTAGTAACGAGCATGGTACTATAGTGCATTATGTGGTAGCTATAACTAATCCAGCTAAAGATGGTCTTTCCTATGGCAAGATAAGCTTAAATGATCAGAGCATAAATATTGTTCAGAAGGATGTTTTTAAAAGCACTAAAGGTCGCTATGAGTATGTGGTAGAAAGAGACTCCAAAAGCTTAGATATTAAAAGTAATCCTAATCGAGTATTAACCTTTGATTGGGTAAATGGACAGTATGTGAGAACAGGTTCCAAAAACAATCCTGCAAATTCAGCAGATTTAATAATATTTGATGTAGGAGGTAAAGGGTACTACTCTTTAAGTAGCTATTATGATAATCAAAGTCTGCTTGACAATTTAAGAGATAAGCTTTTAGCTAAAAAACCCCATGCTACTTGGGGTTACATTACTAAAAAATGGTATACAGGCTGGGTTGGAGTCATGCATGATGTAGTCATGAATCATATGGTTCCAATGGAAGATGTTTACTGTAATTTAGATCGGACAGAATGTTCAATAGGTTTTACTTATAAGGATTATACTGTACCTACCAAAAAACATATAGTGAAATTTAATAAATCTATAATAAATTCTAAAAGTGCTGCACAGAGGTTAATTGAAGGCAGTGAGGAAATTAAGGAAGAAAGGATTGAAAATATATTAAAGTAGAAGTTCAAAGGAGGAAGGATAACTAGGATTCTTCCTCTAGTTTTATTATAGATATATTTTTAAAAAGCAGTATTATTTTTTGTATTGAGTTAAATGAGCTTTGCTATATACATTTTTTTGAAAAAACTATTTATAAGTTATTCTATTGAAACTATGTTTATAGATTTTTCTTAAAGTGCTATAGGTTGTTTTACATATTTACAAAATTCATTTTCTAAAAAAGCTTGCTTAAAATGAAAAATTAATGGTTTTTAACTGTGAACTAATAATCAGAAGTTTTAAGTAAAAAGAAAGAATTTGTTAATAAAATATGAAATAGAGAGTATATTGAAGAAAATAGATGATATGCACTATAAATAAGTAATAATGGCTATATATGATTATAAATGTGCACTTGAAAAAATATTATTAATCGTCTATAATATTTACTTGTCGGGACACAACAATGAAATACGATGGGGTATAGCCAAGCGGTAAGGCTCTGGACTCTGACTCCAGCATGCGTAGGTTCGAATCCTACTACCCCAGCCAAACCGTGTAAAACAAGGATTTAGGTGGAAAACATCTAAATCCTTGTTTTTTCTATATAGAAAATTATAAAAATTATTTGAAACTCTGTTTATTGATTTATCTAAATGAGGGAAAGTTTTCACCAACGTAAATACGGTTATAATGGTAAGATATAACAAGATAATAAGAGGTGAATAGCATGTTGGGAAAGTTTGTCATTGGTGGTGGAATTGCTATTATAGTTCTTATGGCACTTTATTTTATAATTAAGTGGGCAGTTAAGAATGGAATAAACGAATCGGTATTAGGACAATCTGTGTTGAAAAAACGTAATAAAAAAAACGATGAGGAATAATATAGTTAATATTCCCCTTAAATGTGATATAAAAGCAATTTTAAAAGCTATACAAGTAGTGTATTTGCTTTTCTATTTTTAATATACAATAAAAATCTCAAAAGACTTGTTTAATGTAAGTCTTTTATATTTTACTTTTTTATGTAGAATATTATTTAAATAAGTAGGTATTAGTCCTTTAATAATATAGTAATTGACAGGCTGATATCCATTAATATATAGTTAAGTTGTACATGGTTGTGTATAAATTTTGCAGGGGAGGGGGAGGTTTTTTGAAAAATTGTTATAAGTTTTTTAATAACAGGGAATGTGAATATTTTCCATGTCATCATGTAAAGGATGAAGAAAAATTTAATTGCTTATTTTGTTATTGTCCGCTGTATTTTCTAGAAGATTGTGGAGGAAATAAAAAGATGATAAGCGGAATAAAGGATTGTTCAGATTGTCTCATACCTCATTCAGAAAATGGTTATGATTATATAATAAAAAAGATAGTAGAAACAAATAAAGAAAGAAAACAAGATTAAAATGAAGGTTAACTAAAAAATTATTGACAATATTGAGTTTTAAGAATACTATAATTGTAGGAAAGTATTAATATAAATAATTTAATATAAGATTTCGTTAGGTGAGGTTCCTACATGGATATACGCTACTGCCCAGAAATGTCGAGAGACGCCAATGGGTCAGCAGGTATTACCGAAGTAAGGTTCTACTTAATGTAGCTGACAACATTCATTATTAGTGTGTGAATGCTAAAGTTCAAAGCTATGTAGTGCTGAAGCTCAACGAGTGAAGTAAGATATGATTTTTTTGTCGTGTCAAAATCTCTTCATTCTGTTGGGTGAAGAGTTTTTTAATGAGTAAATATAAATTTAACAATAAAGGAGTTTTTAGGAGGTGGTTAGCATGGAAGACGGACATAGTGGTAGTATTAATAAAACTGAATATGATAGTGCTGTTCCTCTGGCTAACTGCCTTGGGAGTAGCAATGCTTAAATAAAGGAGGTATTGCTATGGAAATAAAAAAACTCATAAACATTTCAGAAAAAGATTATGTAGAAAAAATAATGAAGAACTTGAATACTTCTTTAAACGGGCTTACAGAAGAAGAAGCCGAAGAAAGAATAGACAGATATGGACTAAACCAATTAGAAAGTGAAAAAAAGTCTTCTTTTATAAAAAGATTGTATGATAATATTAAAAATCCACTTGTAATTTTATTAGTAATTTTAGCAATTATATCGTATGTTACTGGAGATTCAAGAGCAGCCATAGTTATGTGCATTATGGTAGCTTTGGGAGTGGTTTTAAAATTTGTACAAGAACTTAAAGCTGACAGTTCTGCAGAAAAGTTAAAATCCATGGTAAGTACTACGGCTACAGTTATAAGAGACGGAGTAACAAAAGAGATACCTTTAAAGATGATTGTACCAGGTGATATTATTCATTTATCTTCAGGTGACATGATTCCAGCCGATGTACAGCTTATAAATTCTAAGGATCTATTTGTAAATCAATCAGCTCTTACGGGTGAATCCTTACCGGTAGAAAAGGCTGTAAAACCTTTAGAAAAATCAAGCAATCCTTTTGAAGATACTAACCTATGTTTTATGGGAACTAATGTAGAAAGTGGTACAGCCATTGCAGTAGTATTAGAAACTGGTAATAGCACATACTTTGGAAAATTAAGCAGCAGACTTACTAGTGAAAAAGAAATGACTAGCTTTGATAAAGGTGTAAATAAATTTACTTGGCTTATGATAAAATTTATTTTTGTAATTGCACCTATAGTATTTTTAATAAATGGTATTGTAAAAGGAGATTGGTTTGAATCTTTCTTATTTGCTATAGCAGTAGCTGTTGGATTAACTCCAGAGATGCTCCCTATGATAGTTACAGTCAACCTATCTCAAGGAGCCATGGCTATGTCAAAGAAAAAGGTAATAGTAAAAAAATTAAATGCTATACAGAACTTTGGAGCTATGGATGTTTTGTGTACAGATAAAACTGGCACTATAACTTGTGGCAGAGTGGTTTTAGAAAAATATTTGAATATATATGGAAAAGACAGCAGAAGAGTTTTAAAGTATGGGTATATGAATAGTTTTTATCAAACAGGCCTCAAAAATATGATGGATGAAGCAATTTTGAATCATAAATGTGAAGGCGAAGATTTTGATATAGCAAGCAAATATGAAAAGATTGATGAAATACCTTTTGATTTTGTAAGGAAAAGAATGTCAGTAGTAGTAAGAAATAAAAGAATGGAAGATGTATTAATATGCAAAGGTGCAGTAGAGGAAGTTTTAGGTCTTTGTAACAGATATGAAACAAAAGAAGGTACTGAACCTTTTGTAGGAAAAATGACAGAAGAAATAGATAGCATAGTTAAAGGACTAAATGAAGATGGATTTAGAGTTATTGCTGTAGCTTACAAAATTATGAA
This sequence comes from uncultured Clostridiaceae bacterium, assembly GCA_946405135.1. Lineage (GTDB taxonomy): Bacteria > Bacillota > Clostridia > Clostridiales > Clostridiaceae > CAMJGD01. The sequence continues at coordinate 64,976 of CAMJGD010000004.1, forward strand.
GGATTCTAAAAAAGAATATGCTGTAGAAGATGAAAAGGGATTAATACTTTTAGGTTTTATGGCATTTTTAGATCCTCCAAAGGATACTTCAGCAGAAGCAATTGCAAAATTTCATAAATATAATGTAGATGTAAAAGTTCTAACTGGTGATAATGAAATAGTAACAAGGAAGATATGTAAAGAGGTAAACTTGCCTGTAGATTCTATGATATTAGGAAATGAAATTGATTTGATGAGTGATGAAGAGTTAGCTGTAGTCGCTGAAAAGACTACAATATTTGCAAAGCTTTCACCTATGCATAAAGAAAGAATAATAAAAGCACTTCAGAGCAGAGAACATGTAGTAGGTTTTATGGGAGACGGAATAAATGATGCACCAGCGCTTAAGGCTGCAGATGTAGGAATTTCGGTAGATACAGCAGTAGACATTGCTAAGGAATCTTCAGATATTATATTGCTTGAAAACAGTTTGCTTGTACTTGAAGAAGGTGTTCTTGAAGGAAGAAGAGTATTTGGCAATATAATAAAGTATATAAAGATGACAGCAAGTTCAAATTTTGGAAATATGTTTAGTGTTATAGGTGCTAGCATATTTGTACCATTTTTACCTATGATGCCAATACAGGTATTAACTAATAATTTGTTATATGATATATCTCAAACTGCTATTCCCTCAGATACAGTAGATGAAGAGTGGATTGCTAAACCAAGAAAATGGGAAATTGATGATATAAAAAGATATATAATGCATATAGGACCTATAAGTTCCATATTTGACTACACTACTTATTTTATAATGTTATTTGTATTCAAAGCTTTTAATAATCCTGCATTATTTCAGACAGGATGGTTTTTAGAATCACTATTAACTCAAACCATAATAATTCATGTAATAAGAACAAATAAAATTCCATTTATACAGAGCAGGGCAAGTAAACCATTAACTATAACTTCTATATTTATAATATTAACTGGATTGTTCTTGGTAAATTCTCCTATAGCATCTGCTTTTGGATTTACTAGACTACCTTTAGCATACTATCCAATATTGATGCTTACATTATTAGCATATATCACTTTAACACAATTTGTAAAACAGTGGTATGTTAAAAAATATGAGATAGAATAGTATTGACAATTATGAATATTTGAAATATAATCAGTTAAATTCTATGAAGGGAAGAGTAGACATTTATTGAGTACCTAAAGCGAGTCAGGGAGAGTGCAAGCCTGATGGGAAATTGGTGTTGAAGGACATCCCAGAGAAGTTTATCTGAAAGCTATAGCAATTAGGATAAATCGGTTTTCACCGTTATATGGATTAAAGAGAACTTTATTGCATAAAGTTAATCAGGATGGTACCGTGGGTCATAGCTCACTCCTATAGGGAGTGAGTTTTTTTATTATTTGAATAATTTTAATGTTAACTATTATTATTGTTCAATTTATAGGATATTTTATTATATTTAAATTACTTTATGCAAAAAGTTAAACTGGGTGGTACCGCGGATTTTTCGTCCCTTGAGTTTTCTCAAGGGTTTTTTGATTTCCTAGGAAATAATTTATTGAATTTTAATTGTGCAGCACATATATAAAAACAAAGTCAATTATTAATTAATTATCAAAACTCCTGTTTATTTAACTATGGAGTGATTGTATGGGTTAAGTTTAAAATTATTCTAAATTAAACCTGTTCAAATTCAAAGGTATATTAAAGTATCTAATGAGATATTAAAGAAAATTAAAAAAATATAGAAGAAGGTGTTATCATGAAACGTACACTTATTTATGAGTTGCAAAACAAGTTAGAAGAAGAAGTATGTTTAAAAGGCTGGGTCCATAGAATAAGAAGATTAAGCAAGATTAGTTTTGTAATATTGAGAGATAGAACCGGCATTATCCAATGCGTAGTAGACAATAAAAGTTATGATCTGTCCCTGATTAAATTAGAATCTGTAGTGGAAATAAAAGGGAAAGCCGTAAAGAGTAATAGTAAAATAAGCATTGCAGAAATACAGGTTTCCAGCATTTCTGTTATATCGGAAGTTTGCAATGATTTGCCTATTGAAATAAATAAAGAAAATTTGGATATAAATCTTGAAACACTATTGGATCACAGAGTATTATCACTAAGAAATAGACATATAAATAATATATTTAAAGTGCAAGCTGTTATAGCACAGGCTTTTAGAGAATTTTTGATTAATAATGATTTTACAGAAATATTTACACCTAAAATAGTTTCTGAAGGGGCAGAGGGCGGAACTGCCATGTTTGAGGTAAAATATTTTGAAAAGAAAGCTTATCTTGCACAAAGTCCACAATTTTACAAACAAATGCTTGTAGGTTCAGGTTATGAAAGAGTTTTTGAAATATCTCAGGTTTATAGGGCTGAAGAGCATAATAGCAGAAGGCATCTTAACGAATATGTGAGTATGGATTTAGAGATGGGATTTATTGAAGATGAAAGAGATATAATGAAATTGGAAAATGAAATCCTTAAATATATAGTAAGCAAGGTGCAGGAGAAAGCAATAGGACAGTATCCTGAATTTCTAGATAAACTTCCTAAAGTTCCAAATAGTATTCCTGATATAACATTTTCAACGGCTATTAGAATCTTGAGGGATGTATATAGAAAGGAGGATATTTCAGAGGAAGATTTAGATCCAGAAGGTGAAAAATTATTATATGAATATTCAAGAGAAAAATTTAAATCTGAGTTTTTATTCGTTACAGATTACCCTAGGAAAAAGCGCCCCATGTATACTATGCCTAAAGGCAGTGAATTTACTCATTCCTTTGACTTGCTATTTAGAGGCATGGAGATAACCACAGGTGGCCAGAGAATTCATAATTATGATATGTTAAAGGAGAATATGGAATATAAAGGATTGAAACCTGAAAAATTTCAGCATTATATGGAAGTATTCAAATTTGGTATGCCGCCTCATGGAGGATTAGCTATAGGCCTCGAAAGGCTTACATGTCAGTTGTTAGAACTAAATAATATAAGGGAGGCATCACTTTTCTCAAGAGATAGAACTAGGTTAACACCTTAATTTTCAGGGACAGTTCTTAACCTTTTGCAAAAGGTTAAGAACTGTCCCTGAACTTTTCTTCCTTGAATTTTTTGTAGTATAATATATTCATACTAATTATAAGGAGAGATAAAATGAGGCGAGAATATATAAGTTATACTACAGACTTACCTGTTGAAATCTCTTTCAATGATATTAGAAATTATCCTATTCACTGGCATGATTCCATAGAAATAATTTTTGTACTTGAAGGTACGATTAATGTATCTATAGAATCAGGAAATTATATTGTAGAAGAGGGCGAAATAGAGATAATAAACTGTGATGAAGCTCACAGTATCCATAGCCAAGTGGAAAACAGAGTGATTGTTTTTCATATGGATCCTAATTTTTTTGAAAAGTATTTTAATGACATAAGAAATATATTTTTTTATACAAATTCCTCAGAGGATTGGGCTCAGGAAGAAGAAAAGTACTATATTTTAAGAAAGTATTTATCTATAATTGCCTGTGAAGCTATACAGAAAGGGGAAAAATATGAGGATTTTATAGAAGATACCATGGTGGATTTATTGTATCATCTTATAAATAATTTTCACCAACTTATATATGATAAAGATGATTTCAAAGTAAAAGATGAGCAGTTTGAACGTTATGATAGAATTGTAAGATACATTTATACTAATTATAAAAATAAAATCAGCCTTCAAGACATTGCTAAAAGAGAATTTTTAAGTTCTGATTATCTTTCCCACGAAATAAAAAATAATTTTGGATATAGCTTTAAAGATTTTTTAAATCTTACAAGAGTTGAAGAGTCTGTAAAACTGCTTCTTGAAACGGATAAGACTATATCAGAAATATCTGAAGAACTTGGATTTTCTCATACTAGATATTTTAATAAACACTTTAAGAAACACTATAATTGTACTCCTATGCAGTACAGAAAAAAATATAAGGTAGATGATGAAACCTTAGAAAAACTAAAAATATATACTGAATATAATATAAAAGAAAGTGTGGATTTTATATCTTATTTTCTTGAAGATTATGATAGATTTAATTATGAAGATAAAATAATTAAAATTAATGTAGACACTGCCTTAGATGGTGAAGAGTTTAATCATGAATTCAGGGATACTATAAATTTAGGCAGAGCTAAGTTTATTTTAATGGAAACACAACGAAATTTTATAAAAGATATACAAAAAGATATAGGTTTCAATTATGCTATAGTGCATGGAATGTTTTCAAAAGAAATGGAAGTTGTAAGTGATAAGTATAATGACTTTTTTAATTGGAACTATGTAAAAAAGGTAATAGAATTTTTGTTATCCATAGAGCTTAAACCCTATATCATAATAAATGAAGATATAGATGAAGATATTTTATTAAAGTTATTAGATGGGTTTGTTGATTACTTTAAAGAAGAGTTTGGGGAGTATGAATTAGGAAAATGGAAGGTTAGCATAAATAGAAGTTTAAGCAAAGAATTTGAAGAAAGTATAAACAAAGTCATTGAAGATTATTTTTGCATTTCTACTCAGTCAAGTTTAATATCTATAGATAATGATCCTATTTATGATACCTGCTATATGCTGCCTTATATCATAGAAAACTCTATTCATAGTAATGATTTATATTTTAGGGCTTTTGACAGTAATTCTTTAGGAATCAAAATGGATAACGAATCATTTTTTGGAGATTATGGTCTTCTAAATCAACAGGGCATAAAGAAGCCTTCTTATTATGCTTATTACCTATTAGCAAGATTAGGAGATACCATTATTGATAAGGGAGAGGGTTATATCATAACCAAAAAAGATGAGGATATCCAAATACTTTTGTATAGCTACAGCGATGAAATACATAAACTTGCTATGCTAGAGGATATTTCCACAAGAAGAGGTATAAAGCGTACAACGGAAAGAAAGTACTCTTTAAATTTATTAAATCTATATAATGATTATAAGATTATAAAGTATGAGATAAATGAAAAAGAAGGATCTGCCTATAATTATTGGTTGAAATTAGATAAGCCTAAGAGACTAACAGAAGAAGAACTAGATCTAATTAAAAAGATATCTTTTCCTAAAATATCTTTTAATTACGCTAAAAAAAGTGCAGTTTTTAATATAGTATCCAAGGTTGAGGGGTATGGGGCTGTACTAATATTGCTTCAAAAAGTACAAAAACACCTTTATTAAGGTGTTTTTCTGTTTATTTTAATAAAACAGTCTTTATGAAACTAAGCAAGTTTATACTTTTTATTCAGCATATAAGTGAATGAAATAAGATTTATTATAGAATATAATAAAATCATACAAAGGAATAATTATAAGGAAAAAAATTACAATATTTTTTATTTATGAGCATTTCTACTGAAAGGTTGTGAGTGATAAAGTTTATAAAACTAAAAATTTAATATTAACGAATAAGAGAAGGGTGAGAATCATGGCATTAAATACTAAAAGTATTAAGGAAGATAGTAAGGCCTTCGCTACAGGTAAAGTAAGTAAGGTACTTACAAAGCTTGCCATACCTATTATAATATCCTTATTCGTTGCAGAGCTTTATAATATGGTGGACACTATATTTGTAGGGAGAGCCATAGGAGCAAAAGCTATAGGTGCATTAACTATAGCCTTTCCGATCCAGAGACTTATAATAGCAATAGGGCTTTTGATTGCAGTAGGTGCTTCTACTGCAGTAGCAAGAAGTTTAGGAGAAGAAAATTATAAAAATATAAAAAAAATAGTAATAAACGCTATTTCACTCATGCTTTTAGGCATTTCAATTCTTACATTCTTTATATATATGTTTAAAGGAAATATAATTAGAAGCCTTGGTGCTACAGATAGTATATTTCCATATGCGGATGAGTATATAAGCATAGTAGTATTAGGTGGAATTTTTCAATGTTTTACAGTGATAATTGGGTATATAATGACAGCTTTAGGAAATGCAAAAACTAATTTGATTGCTACGTCCATAGGGGCAGTGTGTAACATTATAATAGATTTTATATTGGTAATAATCTTTCCTTTTGGAGTAAAGGGTGCAGCTATTGCTACCGTAGCTTCTCAAATAATTTCTTCTATCTATGCTTTTAAACATTTCTTAAAATTCAAAGAGAAATTTGATTTGTCTTTTGGTTTTAACTTAGATAAAGATATAATTGGATCCATAGCATCAGTAGGTTTTTCTACTTTTATAGTGGAAATATCCGATGCTGTAGTTGCTATAGTTTTAAATAATTTACTTAAATCTCATGGTGATACAGCTATTGTTATAGTTGGAGTGGTATCTAAAGTTTCCATGTTTCTATTTATAACAATGCTTGGAATTACATCAGCTATGCAGCCAATAGTTGCATATAACTATGGAGCTAAGAATTTTAAGCGTCTTAAAGAGGTAGTAAAAAAGTCCACGGTAGCTGTAACTATTACTTCTGCTATAATTTGGGCTATTATGATGATTTTCCCTACAGCCATAATAGGAAGCTTTGTAAAAGAAAAGGATATTTTAATAGAAGCGGTAAAAGCTTTTAGAATAATTATTTCAGTTTTTCCCTGCGTAGGAATGTATTTTGTAGCTATATACTATTATCAAGCTATTGATGAAGCAAGACTTTCTTTTGTATTATCCATATATAGACAGTTATTAATATTTATTCCCGTTTTGTTTATGTTAATTAGACTGTTTGGAGTTATGGGAGCTTGGATTGCATATCCTGTTTCTGATATTATATCTGCATTTACCGGATATTTTTATATGAGAAAAGCTAATGGTATAATAGAAGATGAAGCAGAAGAGCATGAGGAAAAAGTGGCATACAGAAAAGGTTATGGAAGCGCAGTGGTTAGAACAAGATAATATTATAAAAAAGTCATTTTATTAAAGTTAATTTAAGGATATCAATTCATAAAAATGATATCCTTAAATTTTTTTTATAAATTTTCGTGGGTTTTATGTTTTATTGTGGTCTAAATATATAGATAAATAAAATTAATTGAGCTGCTTATTTTTAAAATTCTAAAGTGAGCTTAAATTAAGACTTAAGGTAAAACCTTATTTCTAAGGTGATTTAAAAGGAGGATGGATTTATGAAAAAAATAGGTACAATAACTACAGCGGTATCCCTAATATTTTTTGGAATTGTATTGTTAATAAAACAAATGAATGGTGCTTTGGCTTATGAAATATTTAAATATTGGCCTATGGTATTTATAATATTAGGTATTGAAGTTTTATGGTTTTATGGAAAAAGAGAAGGAGATAAAAAAATTGGATTCAATATTGGTATAGTATTTATCGTACTACTATTTATTTTGACAGAAGGATTTTTTTATGTTAAAGACAGGAGTTATAAATATTTTAAAAATTATAGTATGGATTTTGACTTAAGCGATTTAGGCGACTTAGGCAATGCAGCAGATAAAAAGCCACTAAATATTGATTTTTCTACAAAAATGAATGGAAACAATATAACATTTAAAGCTAATAATGGTAATATACACATAAAAAAATCAGAAGATAACAATGTAAAATTTGCAGGAAAAGTTTACGTAAATAGAGGTATAGATATATACGAAATAACTCGTGAAGAATCTAAAGACGGTATAAAGATATTGGCTGATGATGACATAGTTAAGAAAGTAGAAGGAACATTGTATGTGCCAGATGGTGTAAATATTTATGTGGATTCTAATAATTTAAATTTAACTTCAGAAGATGACTTGAAGAAGAGTAATATAAAAGTTGATTCTAATAATGGTAATTTCAAATTATCTAATTTTAAGTCTCTAAGTCTTGATAGTAATAATGGAAATGTTAATATAAAAGATATAAAAGATATTAAGGTAGATTCCAATAATGCAAAGGTTAGTATAGATGGAGATACGGATAATGTAGATGTTAATACCAATATAAGCTCTATAGATATAAGCAGCAATAAATGTAAAAATATAAAGATAGTAAGCGATAGTGGTAAAGTAAATATAAAAACTGCACAAAGTAATTTGGATATAGATGCTGCTACTGATGCAGGAGTAATATACCTAAATGATAAGAAGATTAATAATAGGAGCATAAAAAATGCTAAAGAAAATGCTGAAGGCAAAATTTACGTAAGGACGGATATGGGAACCATAAGGATTGATTGCAAGGAGTGAGGCTTTTGAAGGACGAAGACTTCTTAGAACAGATAAGAAATGGAGATAAAGAGGCTTTTATTAGCTTTGTAGACAAGTATAAAAAAAAGGTTCTATCTATGTGTTATTCTTATACTGAAGACTATGGAGAGGCTGAAGATGTCTCTCAAGAAGCTTTTATAGCCTTCTATAAGAGTATTAATAATTTTAGAAATGAATGTTCCTTATCTTCTTACTTATATAGAATAACTTTGAGTAAATGCTTAAATTATAGAAAAAAGAAAACCTTAAAATTTTTCACCATAGGGCTTTTGAGAGAATATAAAGATGAAACTAGTACTATTAATGTAGATGAAAAGAATTATATAAGAGATTGCATAAGATCTCTTCCAAATTCTTTAAGAACTCCTTTGGTACTTTATTATTATGCAGGCTTAAGTTACAAGGAAATTGCAGAAATCTTAAACATTACAGAGAGAGCTGTGGAAGGCAAGCTTTATAGAGCAAAACAAAAACTCAAAGCAAAAATAGAAAAAGAGGAGGCTTTGATATGGGACAAAAATTTGATTATTTAGATTCTTTGATATATGAAAGCGGTAAAAATATTAGTATTAAAGATGATTATGATGAAAGATTACTAAATAAAATTCACTGTATGGAGGAAGATAGTTCAGCAGAATTTTATAGGCATAGCATTGCAATGGATAGAGTTATGGCAGTGAGCTTTATATTTAGTGGAATATTTATTATTATTATTAATTTTACTAAGGCAGAGGGCTATATATTCGATGTTCTTATCAGAGCTAAAGGTTTCACAAGTTTTATAAACAATTATTTTTTTAATTTGTTAGGGACAGTTCTGGATTTTTCAGCTAGATTTCAGAGAGTATTTTAAAACTTAAATAAAATTTATTATGTGTATAAATAAATTAGGACATATAGGAGGATAGTTATGAATAGAAATGGATTTGTAAATTTTATATGTGCATGTATACCTGGAGTAGGCTATATGTATAATGGACTTTTAAAAAAAGGGCTAGAACTTTTGATTATTTTCTTATTAGTACCGGTAGTCTTAGACATTATAGGCTTGTCATCCTTAGAAGCTGTAATAATGGTACCATTGTGGTTTTATAGCTTTTTTGGAACTTACAGTGTGGTGAATAGACAGCAGTCAGGAGAAGCAATACAGGATGAAAGTATATTTTTGGGTAATAAGGGTCTAAATATGAAGAATGCAAATATGAAGATTTGTGGTTTTGGATTAATATTATTAGGAACGTTATCAATTTTAAATAGAATATTAAAAGATATGGATATTTGGTATATGGTAAGAAGTTATGTGGCTCCTATAGTATTTATAGCATTAGGTGTATATATTCTTTTAAAAAATAATAAAAGTTTTTATTAGAAAAAATTAGATATTATGATATAATATAAAAAATTGCAATGTTGACTATAAAAGAAAGAGGGTTGAAAAATTTTGCGCTTCCAAAAGGAAAACATAAAGTATTTTGATTTAATAGTATCAATAATTGCTGCATATATAATCATAAAAGTCATAGATAATTATTCTTATATGTTAGCAGGATTTGATAAAATTAAGTCCATAATATCTCCATTTATATATGCATTTATAATTGCATATGTATTAAATCCCATAATGAAGTTTTTTGAGAAGAAATGTAAGCTTAAAAGAGGAATTAGTATACTTTTTACCTATGTGTTTATAATAGGTTTAATGACTATATTTAGCATTTACCTTCTTCCTAAAATATATTCAAATATTTTGGATATAGCTAAAAACTTACCGGCTATTGCTACAGAAGCTCAAAATAGGTTTAATAACTTCATAAATAATGAAAATATAAAGGGCATTACTGGTGCTTCAGGGTTATCCAAATTTGATGCAAATTTTATTGTATCTAAATTTAGCAATATGCTTATGTCTGGGTTGAATGTGGCCCTTTCAAAAACATGGACATTTACCAGCTATTTTATAAAGTGGATTTTTGGCTTAATAATAGCTATTTATGTTCTTTATGACAAAGAGAAGTTTATAGAGATTTCAAAGAAGATGGTTTATATAGTGCTAAAAGAAAAAAATGGCGGTAGATTTATAAGATTTTTTAAGAATATCGATCATATGATTGGTACGTACATAGGTATAAAAGCCATAGACTCACTTATAATAGGAATGATGGCTTTTATAGGTCTTACCATATTACGTTCACCTTATGCACTTTTAATAGCGGTATTTGTAGGAATTACAAATATGATACCTTACTTTGGACCTTTTATGGGAATGCTAGTAGGATTTATAATAAATCTATTCTTTAGCCCGATAAAAGCTGTTTTTGTATTTCTATTTCTATTCCTATTGCAGCAGTTTGATGGTTGGTATCTTGACCCTAAATTAATAGGAGGCAAGGTTGGATTGAGTCCATTTCTTGTAATATTTGCTGTAACTCTTGGAGGAGGATTATATGGACCTATAGGTATGATTTTGGCTGTACCTACCATGGCGGTGATTAAGATTTATACAGACAAACTTATGGTGATATACAATAGATCTCAAGGGAAGCGCGAAAAAGAAGAAAAAGTTATTGTAAATAAAACATTGAATAACTCAGTGAGTAAATAGCAGCTAAGAAAAAAATATGAACTTAGTAGGAAAGAAAGCTAGTAAAAATCAATGAGGAAATTTATGGAAAATTGAAAATTAATAAAACAGTCTATATCATATTTACAAGTATGCAAGCTATCAATAAGATTAGTATGATTTATCTTTAAAAAAGTTTGACTAAATACAATTTTACTGAATATAGAAAGTTGAAATAATAAATAAAGTAGACTAGGATACTGTTTATATGATGAAATTGTACTGGATATAGAAAAGAGATACCACGCAACTTATAAGATAGTTAGTTATGTGGTATCTTTTTATGTATCAGTAGAATTGAAAATGTGGATTAATAAAGACATATAAAGTATGATTAATTAAGTTATCCAAACAATACTTATTCCAGCATAAGCATCTTGCAAAATCAATTTCTATTTGATTATCATGTTAACAAATAATATTTATTCCAGAAGAAGTATTGAAACAGCTTGTTTTTTAAAATTTTAAAGATAAGAAAAATTATAGAGTTTATTTATATATAAGTTAATACTATTTACAAAACATAATTATTGTAGGGTTTTCTACTCAAAATTTAATTTGTATACAAGGCTAGTTTATAGTTAATAAAAAAATTTCATGTATAAATTAACATTTGAGACTATAATCCTATTTCTGTTATAACTGTTTTTTTATTATTTTTATAATGTTTAAATCAGAAAAGTTTTAAAGGTACAAGATTAAAATTAAAGATATAATATTATAATTAAAAGACATAAAAATAATTATGTTTTTATCAGTATTTTATAGTCATAATAAACTAAATATATTAAATAAATATCTGAAAATACTGGCCCCAATAAGCTAAAAATAGAATATTTAATATAAATTTCTTATTTTTAATGCTATAGATTATAAAGTACTATGAATATAAATAATGAAATATCTATAGTGTATTTTATTCAAGTTACTAATCGATATTTTTTATTAATATAGGAGGTTATGGGAAGCAGCTTTTGTTAGTTTATAATAAAAGGCTAAGTCGCATCTTCATTTATATTTTTATCGTTGCAATAGTATAGAGCAAAGATAATAAAAAATAGTTCAATGCTTATAGGAATTTCAACACATATAGAAGCGCCTTCTTCGCCTTGCTGGACTTCTATACCAACATAAGCTTCTAATTGTTCTAGACAGTCATCTTTTTCTATTTGTTCTGTGTCATCTTTTAAATCAACCAATTTTATCTCTCCACTAATTTTTATAATTTATGATATGTTAGTTTTCTTATTTTGTTACTAAGTTATTGTATATTTAAATTTATTATTAGAGATGCAAACTTGGTCACCTTATTATTACTGATTTTATAATCTCCTCATTTTTCCTAATAATTAATAGGTATTATGCAGCCTAAGATGAACAAAATACTATTGAGTTAAAATATTTAAGGAGGTGAACTGTTGCGATAAAACTATAAAAATATGCTATAATCTCATATAAATTAAGAGGTATATTTCAGTTTATTTTGTATAATAACATTAATAAGCTATTGTGAATCCAATATATTGCGAAAGTGATATATTCATAGAATAGGACTTTGATGGTGTTAGTGTAAAAATAAAACTACTTGTGTAAGTAGTTAGCGAGAACCAATCAAAATAAGTAAATACAAGATGTTACACGCAAAAGTAAACTTGTATATGTACCATGTGTTGTATGGAAATTTAAGTCCTCGGAGTATTATACCAAACGGGAAGTAGCCTTACAGCAAAATCGGATACATTGAACATGGAATTAAACAATATTTATATGTTTTTATAGGTTATTGGCAACGTCTGTGCTATGGATGATAATCATAAGGTTGAGTTAGAAAGAAGAAAAGAATTAAAAAATAGAGTAAACCAGCTTATAGATGTGGTTGAAAAACATACAAGAACAGAGCGACATTTAGAGCAGTATTCTAATATTTCTTCTAAAGAAAATTTAGAACATGAAAGAAGGATTCAAAAGACAAGGGAAGAGGAAATAGAAAACTTAAAAGATAAGATAGTTTATGGAGAAGGATACAGTAATGAAGCAGAAAATTTAGAAGCAAAATATGAAAAAACTAAGGAATATATACATTACAATGCTCCAAAAATGAATCTTGAGGGCTTATCAAATTTAAATGAAAAACAAAGAAACAGAGAACACAAAATAGATTCTATACGTTAAATCAAATTCAGGGACAGTTCTTAACTTTTTAAAAGTTAAGAACTGTCCCTGAATTTGGTTTTTCAAAAATCCTTCCATATACTGATAAGAAAACAGCGAATATGTTCAATTTATTACATACTTGGAATGGGGTTAGATATTATGATGAAATTACTAGTCTATGGTGATATTTGTAATGATTGCTTCATAAGGAGATTTTACTATGACTTGGAACTTTGCTACTCCAGTGCAATTAGTATTTTTATTTGATGGAGAAAATTTAGTTGGCAGGCTTCTAGAATTTTAGGTTAGTTCAAATCTATATGAAATGTTCGGCAAAGGATTTAGAGGAGTATCTTAAAATTTTATTAATTCTTTATTTAAAAAAATATGGTTATGGATTCAAAAGTACCACAATAGTGTTAAAATTTAATAGTTTATTTAATTCTCTTTCTTGACATTAAAAGCTTTATTTATTAATATTTAAATTAATATTGTACAAGGAGGGAATCTTTTGATTGAAGCAGTTATTTTTGATATGGATGGAGTAATAATAGACAGTGAACCTATTCATTACGAACTTTTTATGAAGTTTACTCAAGAGTTAGGTTATCCTATTAGTAATGAAGAATATAGTAGGTTTATAGGTAGCACAAATATTGATATATTTACAATGGTAAAAAACAAGTACAATGCAGATTTTAATGTTAATAAACTAGTTGGCGAGTACGACAACAAATATGTAGAATTTCTAGAAATTGAAAAGGACATTAAACCTATAGATGGAGTTAAAGAGCTAATTAGTAATTTGTATAAAAATAATATAAAATTAGCATTGGCATCTTCTTCACCAAGAAATCATATAGATATGGTGTTAAGTAGATTTGGAATTAGAGACTTTTTTTCTACTGTAGTTAGTGGAGCAGAACTAGAAAGGTCAAAACCATTTCCAGATATTTTTTTAAAGGCTGCAAAAAATTTAGAAATTCAACCTGAAAGATGTATAGTTATCGAAGACTCATGCAACGGAGTAAACGCCGCTAAAAATGCAGGCATGAGGTGTATAGGATATTATAATCCTAATTCCGGTAATCAAGATATATCTAAAGCAGATAAGATTATAAATAGTTTCAAGGAAGTATTAATAAATGAAATTAAGCATAATTATGACAAGTAAATATAATCTATTTGAAAAATGATTACTTATTATGCATTTTAAAAGTGAATTGTTAAAATTAAATAGAAAAATTGACAAAACCCTATAAAAGTTATATAATAATTATCAATTTAATAAATGTTTCTTATCGAGAGTGGTGGAGGGACTGGCCCGTTGAAACCCGGCAACCAAAAGCAATGAGCTTTAAGGTGCTAAATCCTGCAGGAATTGCCTGGAAGATGAGAATAGGAGTAAAAAGCTTCTTACTTTGTCTAAAGGTAAGCAAGCTTTTATTTTTTATGTTTTTAATTACTAAAGATTATTAAATTAGGAGGAATAACGTTGGATCAAAATTTCAAAAACAGTAGTCCCATTGCACTTTTACCTTTATTTATATTTATTGCTATTTTTATGGGAACTTCTATATTATCTAAAGATTTCTATGCTATGCCAGTCATTGTACCATTTTTAATAGCTGCCTTAGTTGCTTTATTTATGAATAGAAAAATTCCTATGGAAAAAAAATTAGAGACATTCTGTAAAGGGGCTGGAGAAAGTAACATTATTTTGATGTGTTTTATATTTATTTTAGCTGGAGCTTTTGCAGAGGTGGCTAAATCCATGGGTGCGGTAGAATCTACTGTAAACCTAGGTTTAAGATTATTACCTAGTAATGTACTTATTTCAGGAGTATTTATAATAGCTTGCTTTGTAGCATTATCCATAGGCACATCTATGGGAACTATAGTAGCCTTAGTCCCTATAGCAACAGGTATAGCTTCTAAAACCGGTATTCCTGAAGCATTAGTAGTAGGGGCTGTAGTTGGTGGAGCAATGTTTGGCGATAATTTATCTATGATATCAGATACAACTATAGCAGCAACTAAAACTCAGGGATGTGAAATGAAGGACAAGTTTAGAATGAATTTTATTATTGTTTTACCTGCAGCTATAATAACAAGTTTAATATTTGCATTTATAACATTAGGAAATGGTTCTTATCAAGTGGCAGATTATTCCTATAGCCTAATAAAAGTATTACCTTATATAGGTGTCCTTGTAGCTGCGTTATTAGGAATTAATGTTATACTAGTTTTAGTTGGAGGTACAACTTTTGCAGGGGTTATAGGATTGGCAACAGGTGCATTTAATATTAAAGGGTTATTCCAGTCTATGGGAAAAGGTATAGGTGGAATGTCTGAACTTGTAATAATATCAATAATAATAGGTGGTATGGTAGAATTAATAAAATTTAACGGTGGTATAGAGTTTATTTTACAATATATAACTAAAAGGGTTAAAAGTAAAAAAGGAGCAGAACTAGGTATAGCAATTCTTGTAAGTCTTGTAGATATTTGTACTGCTAATAATACTATTGCTATAGTTACGGTAGGACCAATAGCTAAAGATATTTCTGATAAATTTGATTTAGAACCTAAAAGAGTAGCAGGTATATTAGATATGTTTTCCTGCGCATTTCAGGGTATAATACCATATGGTGCACAGCTTTTATCTGCTTCAGCTTTAGCTAAATTATCTCCTTTTAGTATAATGAAATATTTGTATTATCCATATTTAATGGGAATCAGTGCACTTATAGCAATAGTACTTATTCCAAATTTAAAATTAAAATTGTTAAATTAAAAGTTAAGGGACAGTTCCTAATATTGAAGAATTTTCTTCAATATTAGGAACTGTCCCTTAATAATCTGTTGTGCATTAAATGAAATCTTATATGATTTATAAGCAATAAAAATTTTATAGTAGTATAATCTATCATGGACACATAAGATAAGCATTAATATTTAATAATATTTTAAATTACAATAGGGGTGAAATTACTTGAGATTAAAAAAACTAAAAAAGAATTTTACTAAGAATGCAACATTGTATTTATGTGCAATATGTTTTTTCTATATTTGTATGGGAGCTTTTAATATGCTACAAGGTATTTACATAAAAGAACTTCGTATAGATGAGGGATTTCTAGGACTTATATTAAGTTTGAAGACTTTATCTTTAGCAGTATTTTCAATACCTTGTGCTATGGTGGTAAATAAGATAGGAAAGAAAAAGGGTATACTTTTAACAATGATCATAGTACCAATAACTATAATATTGCAGGGATTAACTATGAATAAGTGGAGTATACTAATTCTTTCAATATTACAAGGTGGAGCAAATTGCTTCATGATGGTATCAGAGGGACCTTTTTTTATGGAAAACAGCTCTCCCAAAAATAGACTAACACTTTTTAGCTATTCTTTTGCAGATAATGTTTTTTCTACAATGTTTGGATACTTTGTTTTTGGACAGCTATCTGGTAATATGAATAAAAATTTTGGTAGTATAAATTCTTTGAGATATTCTATAGTTATATCAGGAATCCTAGGGCTTATATCTTGTACATTTGTAGCATTTATAAAAGATAAAAATGCCTGTACCATAGAGAGTAAAAGTTCTTTTTTCAAGGACTTAATTCAAGTGACTAAGAAAAAGTATCCTCTAAACTTTTTACTGTACAATCTTATAATAGGTTTTGGAGCTGGGCTTGTAGTGCCATATTTTAATGTATACTTAAAATATAAAGTTAATGCAACTACTGGTCAAATAGGAGTAATAATGTCTTTAGCTCAAGCAGCTACTGGAATAGGCGGACTTATCACACCACGTATGGCATATAAGTTTGGAAGAGTTAAAACTATAATAATGTGTCAGGTTGCTTCTATACCATTTTTAATGCTAATAGCTTTGCCACCTAATATAAACATAGTTGCCATAGCATTATTTATAAGAAACGGGCTTATGAACATGGCGAGTCCAGTGGTAGGTAATATGTCTATGGAATTAATAGAGGAACATGAAAGACCTATGTTTGCAAGTATAAATAATATTTCAAACAATTTGAGCAGAGCCTTAAGCGCAGTGGTTGCAGGATTTATAATGAATAATTTCTCACGTGGATACGAGATACCGTATTTTATTACTTCAATAATGTACATAGCAGGAACTGCATATTTTTATAAATGCTTTAAAGGCTTCGATAAAAAGAAAAGCAAATCATCAAAATTGGGGATGGTTCTTTAAAATTAGGGACAGTTCTCAAATATATTTTGAGATTTAAGTAATAACTTAATCAATAATTTGAATATATCTTTGAGATAATATATAGTAAAATATATTAAAAATTGTTGAAGGATAGATGATAATGGATATTTTAGAAAGAAATTTTTATAGAAGAAGTTCCATCCAAGTATCTAAGGAGCTTTTAGGAAAATTGCTTGTAAGAAAGAATGATAATGGGCTATTAATAGGAAAAATAGTGGAAGTAGAAGCTTATATGGGCACTATTGATAAAGCAGCTCATTCTTATGGGGGAAAAATAACTAAAAGAAATAAAGTAATGTATGGTGATGCAGGATATGCTTATGTTTATATGATATATGGCATGTATTACTGCATGAATGTAGTCACTTCATGTATTAATAATCCTGAAGCTGTTTTAATAAGGGCTGTAGAGCCTTTATATGGTTTAGAAGATATGTCTAAATTTAGATATGGTAGAGAGTTTAATGCTTTGACCAAAAAAGAGATTATAAATTTAACTAATGGTCCAGGAAAGCTGTGTAAGGCCATGAATATAAATAAGGAAAATAATGAAGAGAATCTTTGCAGCGATGAACTTTTTATAGCTGAGGATCCAAATAGACAAGACTTTGACATAGTGGAATCTAAAAGGATAAATATAGATTATGCAGAAGAGGCAAAAGATTTTCTATGGAGATTTTACATAAAGGATAATCCTTATGTTTCAAAAAAATAGTATTTAAAAATATAAAAAATCAGGAACTGTCCCTAATAATTTTTTTATAAGATTTATGAATTAAGTGGTTAAGTTTTTATATCTAGGCAATAATCTTTAATAAACTTTAATAAATAAGAATAGGATGTGGTTGGGTTGCCTAGATGCGGAAGAATTAAGGAAGAGCATGCAATATATCATATAATGATGAGAAGTATAAGTGAAGCTCTTTTATTTAAAGAAAATGAGGATAAAGAGAAGTTTTTATTTTATATAAAAAAATATATGATACAATTTAATTTTAAATTATATGGATATTGTTTAATGCCAAATCATATACACCTTATAGTTGATACTAATGGAGCTGACCTTTCTAAAATTATGCATGGAATAAATCAGAGTTATGCACAGTACTTTAATAGAAAATATGGAAGACATGGTCACTTATTTCAAGATAGATTTAAGAGTAAAATAGTTAAAAATGAAAAATATTTAATGGTATTAAGTTTATATATACATAAAAATCCTATGGCTATAGAGGAATATAAGTATTCTTTGGAGAAATATGAATATTCAAGTTTAGGAATTTATCTTGGAATAGCTCCCAATAAGTACGAAATTATAGAAAAAGATTTTATACTGGGTTTCTTTGGGCATAACAATAAAGAGGCTATAGCAAATTATAAAAAAGTTCTTTATGAAAATGAAATTTTGGATAATTGTTCAGATAATTGTGATGAGGTTATTTTAAATTATAATCAAGTTAGTTGTGATATACAAAGGAAAATATCATATAGGAATAAATCACTACAAGATATTTGGAAAATTTTATTACAGAACTTTAATGTAGATGAAAATTGTATAAATATTAAGTATAATAAAAAAGGGACTAAAATTAAAGCTATGTTTGTATTATTAGCCAGGAACTTTTGCAATTCAAGTTATAGAGAGATTTCTAATTTCACTCATAATATATCCGAAGCTCAGCTTTCAAAACTATGTTCTTTGGGTACTCAACTAGTAATGGATAGTGAGGAATATAACAAGCTTTTTAATAATTTGTGTTTAAGTTTAACTTAATAATTTAATTAAGTAATAATATTTTTAATGATTGCGCAAAAATATAGAACTGTCCCTAAAAGGTGGTAATATGGTTTTAATACATTATAATTTAGGTTTATTCTTAAAAAAGTATTTTAAGGTTTCTAGCCTAGGACTAAATTTTTTAGATAAGTGTTATGTTTTAAATTTTATTGACCTATCAATAATAATTGTAATCATAGCTTTTTTGTCTTGCTTTTTTTATAAAAAACTTATTGAAGTAAAATTAAAAAAAGTAAATGATTTTATACTAAAAATAATAGAAGATGAAGATTTTAAAGTAAGATTAGAGGAAAACGAAAAAAATAAGGATATAATGAAACTGTATATATCATTAAATGCTCTATTAGATTTAGTAGAAGGGACTTTAGATGAGGTTGACGAAAGAGAGAAAAATTATATAAAAGTTACAAAAGAGCTGAAGGAATTAGATAAAGTAAAGACGGACTTTTTATCTACAGTTTCTCATGAACTTAGGACGCCATTAACTTCTATACTTGGTTTTTCGAAAATTATAAAGAAAAAAATTAGTAAGACTATAAACCCATTTTTAGATAAGCTTGAAACAGTAAATTTGTATACAGATCAAGAAATTAACCGTGTGAAAAGTACTGCAAATAATATATATGACAATATAGATATTATAATATCTGAAAGTGAAAGATTGACAAGCATCATAAACAATTTGTTGGATATAACAAAGATGGAAGCAGGAGCTATTGAATGGAAAATAGAGGAATTTACTGTTTCAGAGGTGATAAATAAGGCAATTTTATCTGTTTATTCTCTTGTAGAAAATAAAGATATTGAGATAAAAGATAATATAAGCCCAGATGTACCAAATATATTTGCAGACAAAGATAAAATAATGCAGGTTATAGTAAATTTACTATCAAATGCTATTAAGTTTACTGAAGAAGGTACAATCACTTGTGAAGCTAAAAGTAATGAAAATGAAGTAATAATAAGCGTAAAGGATACAGGTATTGGTATAGAGTCAAGTAATTTTGATTTAATCTTTGAAAGATTTAAACAGGTAGGAGACACACTTGTGGGTAAACCAGCAGGTACTGGTTTAGGATTATCTATATGTAAAACTATAGTGGAACAGCATAGAGGCCGAATATGGGTAGAAAGTGAATTGGGTAAAGGAAGCAAGTTCTCTTTTGCCATCCCAGCCAATAAAAAATAAAGTAATTTTATGTGGATTACGAGGTGGATATATATTTATGAAGAAAATATTAATTGTAGATGATGAACCTAATATTAGAGAATTGCTATATCAAATATTAGAAGATTTTGAAGTTTATGATGTTAAGATAATTAAAGCACAGGATGGTAAGCGTGCTTTAGAAATGGTAAAAAAATATGTACCAGATATTATTTATTTGGACATTATGCTTCCAGAAATTAACGGATATGACATATGTAAAGAGTTAAAACATAGTAATGAATATAAAGATATATATGTTATTTTGCTTACAGCAAAAGGACAAGAATTAGATAAAAAAAGAGGATTAGAAGTTGGTGCAGACATGTACATAACTAAACCTTTTGACCCTGATTTTATAGTTGAAAAAACTTCAGAGCTACTAGGAATAGATATTTTTTAAAAGTAGGGGACAGTTCTTAACTTTAAAGTTAAGAACTGTCCCTAATTATATCAATAAGCATATGCTTTGAGCTGAGATTCCATCACCACTGCCTGTAAAACCTAATCCTTCTTCAGTGGTTGCTTTAATATTTATTTTGTTTATATTTATGTTAAGAACATGAGCTATTTTTTCTCGCATTTCATCAATGTATGGTGCCATCTTGGGTTTTTGAGCAATAATAATCGCATCAATGTTCGCAATGGTATATCCATCGTCATAAATAAGATCACCTACATATTTCAATAAAATTAGACTTGATATATTTTTATATTTTTCTTCAGTATCTGGGAAATGTTTGCCTATATCTCCTTTTGCAGCAGCTCCTAGCAAAGAGTCCATTACGGCATGTAAAAGTACATCTGCATCTGAATGCCCAAGTAAACCTTTTTCATAGTTAATAGTTACACCGCCTATTACAAGGTTTCTATTTTCTACAAGCCGATGTACATCATATCCTATTCCAATTCTCATTTTTTCACCTCATTTAAAATAATACTTTTTACTATTTTAACATATAATGAGATTATAGCTAAATAAATTATTTTAAATTAGAATTATTAATAAAATTAAATTATATTTAATAATTTATGAACAATAAATGTAGACAAAAGGTATAATTCTATGTTATGTATTATTTATATCAAAATTCGTAAAAGGAGGCCGTTTTAATGATAAAAATTCAAAAAATCAGTAAAGAATTTAAAAAAGTTAAAGCAGTTGATGAATTAAGCTTTACTGTAAATAGTGGAGAAATAGTAGGACTTTTAGGCGAAAATGGAGCAGGAAAGACCACCACTTTGCGTATGCTTGCTACTATGCTAAAGCCTACGGATGGGACTGCCAAGATAAATGGATATGATATAATCCAGGAATCACAGAAAGTCAGAGGTCAGATAGGAATTTTATTTGGCGGAGAAGTAGGGCTTTATGATAGGCTTACTGCAAGGGAGAACATAAGATACTTTGCTCAATTAAATGGAATGAGTAAAGAGGAAGCTGACAAGAGCATTAATGAACTTACTAAAGCTCTTGGAATGGAAGAGTACATAGACAGAAAAGTGGGAAAGTTTTCAAGAGGTATGAAACAAAAGGTTGCAATAGCTAGATCAATAGTACATAGACCAAAAGTTATGCTTTTTGATGAACCTACTGCAGGACTAGATGTTACTGCAGCTAGAATAGTACAAGATTTTATTCTACAATGCAAAAATGATAATATAGCCATAATATTTTCTAGTCACAGCATGGCAGAAGTAGAAAAGCTATGCGATCGAATAGTGATAATAAATAAAGGACGAGTTGTTGAAGAAGGGACAGTTCCTGAATTAAAGCAAAAATACGATAATGAGAGCATGGAAGATATTTTTATGTCTTTAGTTGGAGGTGAAAACCATGAAAAATAATGTAACTTATCTTGTGTTTAAAAAGGAACTACTAGATATTTTTAGGGATAGAAAGACTTTAATTATGAGTATTTTGATACCTCTTATAGTTTTTCCAATTATGTTTGCTGTACTTGGGAAGAGTATTAATAAAACTTCAAAGGATGTAGAAGAAAACTTTAAAATAGCAATTTCTGATGTAGGCAATAGTTCGCTGGGACAGTTCTTAGAATCTCAAAATGGAGTTAAAAATCAAGAATCAAAAAATATAACGGAAGATGTTAAGGAAGGAAAGATATTAATAGGAATAGAAATACCTAAAGATTTTGATAAATCAATTTCTGATGAAATCATGTCTAAATTAAAAATAACTTATGATAATTCAAGCCAACAATCCCAAATGGCTTTATCTAAGGTTGAATCATTTATAAATATGTATTCAAAACAAGTTGTGAGTAGTAGATTAAGCAAGAGAAACATAGATGAAACACTGCTTTCTCCTGTAAATATAGAAAAAGTGAGCGCACAGAAGGAAAGTGACGGATTCGGTAAACTTATGCTATCATTAATTTTACCATTACTTCTTGTTATATATAGTGTATCAGGTCCTATTGCACCAGCTACAGACCTTGGTGCTGGTGAGAAAGAAAGAGGAACTCTTGAACCATTGCTTACTACACAAGCAAATAGAATGTCATTATTATGGGGAAAATTTTTAGCTATAACTGTTATGGGATTTTTGACTACACTGGCATCTATAGCTGGAATGCTTATAGCTATGAAGCAGGGAGGAAATGTATTATCTCAAGGTAATAATGAAATTAATGCTTTAGTAGCCATAGAACCTAAAGCTATAGTGTTAATAGCAATAGTTGCAGTATTAACTACCATGGTATTTGGGGCATTAGAACTAGCCATAAGTATGTATGCAAGGTCTTTTAAAGAGGCACAAACATATTTAGGACCACTTACTATAATAGCTATAATACCAGCTTACGCTACATATATGTTAGATGCAAAAAATATAGCAAATTACTATTTTCATATACCTTTAGCTAATTCTGTATGTCTTTTAAAAGAACTAGTATCAGGAATATATAACTATAATCATATGTTTATAACTATAGGTTGGACAATAATATATATATTAGCATCTATAGTATTTGCAAGATATATGTTCAGCAAAGAAGAGGTTGTATTTAGAACATAAGAATTAGAATATAGAAAGTTTATATAAGTAATAATGAAACCCTGCCTAGAACTTTTACTAGGCAGGGCAATTTATTAAAACTATATTGTATATATTTCATGGAAATAATGTAATAATATTAGTGGAGTTTATATAGAAATGATTATAAAAAAGATGTTTTTAAGATTATTAATATTTTATGCTTTAAAGCATACTATTTAATTTGTAAACTTGGCATTCAGCACTATGATAACGTTTAGATTTTGGCGAAGAAAAAAATTTTTTAGTTTTTTCATAAAACTTATGAAATATATTCAAATTCCGTTTAGGTTTATTAAAACTTTTAATAATTCTTTTTGATGAAAAGTCCACATATACCACATTATTTCTCATAGTAAAACCACCTTTCAAATAGTATTTCTTAATATAATTATACTACAAAATCTATGGAATGTTAAGAATATTTAGAAAAATAATTAATAATTAAATTGAAAAATCAAACATTATTTACATAATCTTAACTAAATTTATGAAATTATCATATATAATATATAATGAATAATGTAATACAATCTGTTATAATAGACTTGCATTTAAAATAGTATATAATGTAACTTTTAAAAGATAAATACATAAAGTGCTGAATTTAAAAGTTATGTAAAATTTAAATTGCAAATTTTTATGTTACTAATTTTTGTTAGGAGGATAAAATATATGAAAAAAAAGATAGCAGGAACTATTTTAATAATATTAGGAGCAATTATAATAGCCTCAGCAGTATTTATGAGGTATTCTGCTGTAAAGAAACAGAAAGATATGATAACAAAATTTGAAAAAACTCTTAAAGATATGGGCGATAATGAAGTAAATAATGAGAAAAATGGGACAAGTTCTTCACCAAAGGATTCTCCAGACAAGGATGCGCTAAAAGCAATAGCAATAATGGAGATTCCTAAAATTAATTTAGATGCAGCAGTAGCAGAAGGAACTGATGTAAACACATTAAGATATGCTATAGGACATTTTGAAGGTACTGCTCTTCCAGGTAAGAAAGGAAATTTCTGCGTAGCTGGACATAGAAATTATACTTATAGTGAATACTTTAAAAAAGCTGATGAACTTACTAATGGAGATGAAATAATATTAAAAACTAAAGAAGGAAACTACACTTATAAAGTTACAGATAAGAAAATAGTTGAACCTGAAGAAGTATCTGTTTTGAATCCAACAAAGGAAGCCACTATAACGATTGTAACTTGTACGCCTGGAGCAACTAAAAGGCTCATAATCAAAGGTGAACTTTCTAAATAGTAAACTTATAAGCAATTAAGGATGTTTTTTAATTAAAATTATCCTTAATTAATTTTTTTAACTAAAAATATTGATTAAATAAGTTTAAAAAAGTTGTTTTTATGTTTATGGTAATATAAAAATTAATTATCCACAAGGCATTGTGACTAATGTGGAAAAATATCCATAAAATGTATTTTAACTTATATAGTATTTTAACTAAAAATAAAGATAACATTATGTCGAAGTTAATACTTATGCGGTATTAATAATATAAAGAATATATAAGTATGTATCTTTATAGAATAAATATATGTTATTTTTTGCAATATTAAGTAATACTTATTATTAGTAGCAAGTAACAATTTGTCCACAGTACGCTTGTGGATAATGTTAATAATTTAAGACTCCTATGCTTTATTTATGGCTTATTTTATGGTATTATATCCATTAGAATATAGATATTGGATATTGTAATGGGGGTTAAATTATGTGGATTATAGTATTAATTATAGTTTTAATAGTAGCCGCTTATGCTTTGGTATCTTATTTTTTTTCTCAAGTGGTTACAAGAAAAATTGATACAGAAGAACAAATGTATAGAGAGCTTGCAGAAAGAGGAGTATTTGATAGAAAATATTTTGAACAGCTAAATAAAGAAGAAGTATATATAAAATCTAAAGATGGATTAAAATTAAGAGGTATGTATATAAAATGTGATGAACCTTCCAATAAAACTATGGTAATTGTCCATGGTATAACTGTAGGATTATTATGGTCAGTAAGATATATAGATATATTTTTAAAAAATGGATGGAATGTGCTTATATACGATCAAAGAAGGCATGCTAAAAGTGAGGGAAAATATTCTACCTATGGATATTATGAAAAAGATGATCTTGATCTTTGGATAAATTGGCTAATAAATAAAAAAGGTGAAAATGAAATAATAGGACTACATGGTGAATCTATGGGTGCAGCAACGGTAATAGAATATGCAGGTATCAACAAATATGCCAGATTTATCATAGCTGATTGTGCTTTTTCAGATTTAAATGAGCTTTTAACACGGAAAGTAAAAGATGAATACCATGGATTATTATATCCAGTGGTGTGGTTAAGCAGTTTACGCTCTAAAAGAAAAGCTAAATTCTATTTTAAATGGGTTAGTCCAATAGAAGTAGTAAAAAGCACAGATATTCCTATTATGTTCATTCATGGAAATAAAGATACTTTTGTACCTTGGGATATGAGCGTAAAAATGTATAATGCTAAAACTAAGGGAATTAAAAAATTGTATTTGGCAGAAGGAGCAGCACATGCAAGATCTATAGAGGTAGATAAAGAAAAATATGAAAAAGAAGTTATGGAATTTGTGGATGAAGTTCTTTCAAAAGAAATTTTGTAAATATTATAAACTTGTTTGGAATGTTTTACATGTAAATATATTATACTGCATTGAATAATAGTAATAACAAAGGAAACCATATAATATGTTTATATTAGTAGATATGAATTTTAAAAATTAAAGTATTATTTTAAAATATTTATGTAATATGGAGTGAATTCTATATGAAAATAAAAAAATCTACTCTAGTAAGTATTTTAATGGTTATTGCTATAATCATTACCATTGGTATAGGAAAATCAAATAGTAAAATTAAACAAAACAAATTAATCACTAAGGCTTTGCAGTCTGAAAAACAGAAAAAAGAAAATACGAATGATAAGGAAAAAATGGATAAAGATATTAATGCATCGAAAACAGAAGTAAAAGAAAAGAATGTAGGTAAGAAAAAAGAAGAACCTAAAAGGAGTTTCGAAGGTATTCCATTAAAAGGTAATGAAAGAGGCGTTCCAATAATATATTACCATTCTGTAGATGATTCTGCGAATAACAATGAACTTATAATATCAAAAGGAAAATTTAGATCACATATGCAATATTTAAAAGATATGGGATACACTACTCTAACTATAGATGAGCTATATGACTATATAAAAAATAATGTTAAGATTCCAGAAAAATCTGTGCTTATAAGTTTTGATGATGGATATAGAGATAATTACACAAACGCTTATCCAATTTTAAAAGAGTTTGGTTATAAGGCAACTATTTTTGTAATAACCGATATGGTGGATAATCATGATTACTATCTTACCAGTGCACAAATAAAAGAAATGTCACAGAATGGAATAGATATACAAAGTCATACAACTAATCATAAAAAGTTAGGTGAAAGCAGTAAAGTAGAACAATTAGAGGCTTTAAAAAATTCCAAAGAAAGCCTTGAAAAAATTTTAAATAAAAAAATAGAATTTATAGCCTATCCTTATGGAAACTATAATAATAATACTATTGAAGCAGTAAAGGAAGCAGGCTATAAAATGGCTTTTACTACAAAAGAAGGTTGGGGAGATGTAAGTGATAATATTTATAAAATAGATAGAGTATATATTAGTGCTTTTGCAGATAAGAAGACTTTTATAAATAAATTAACAGTTCCTCAAAATAGATAGATAAAAAACAAGTTTAAAGATGTTTAAGTTCATGAAATTTGCTTGCATCTAAAAATTATTAATAATTTTTAGATGCAAGCTTTAGTTATTTTGAAGCTTCTTCAGTTTTAGATGATGAGGCAATAAGTTTGTTTAATTCAATCATTTCTATTTTAGTAAGATATCTCCAATGCCCCATGGGAAGAAACTCTAATTTGATATTCATTATCCTTATTCGTTCTAATTTTTTAACTTCATAGCCTAAGACTTGACACATTCTTCTTATCTGCCTATTAAGTCCTTGAGTTAATATGATTCTAAAAATATATTTACTTTCTTTTCGAACATAACATTTTTTTGTTATGGTTTCTAGTATTTCAACACCATTAGACATTTTGCTTACAAATTCTTGGGTAATAGGTTTATCTACTGTTACTATGTATTCTTTCTCATGATTATTTCCAGCTCTTAAAATCTTATTTACTATATCTCCATCATTGGTTAGTAGTATTAGTCCTTGAGAATCCTTATCTAGTCTTCCAATGGGAAATATTCTTTTTTCATAACCAACAAAATCAACTATGTTACCCTTAACATTGTGTTCAGTAGTGCAAGTTATACCTACAGGTTTATTAAGAGCTATGTATACAGAATCTTCTTTTTTACCTACAGGTTTTCTATCTATACATATATCTTGTCCTTCAAGTACCTTACTGCCCATAAGCGCTATTTTACCATCTATAGTAACTCTCCCTTGATCAATTAGTTTATCAGCTTCTCTCCTAGAACAAATTCCAGTATCACTTATATATTTATTTAATCGTATATAATTTTTAGTTTCTGAATGAAAAATTATATTTGGATTATCTTTATGGATTTTAGACTTTTTTTTATGATTGTCTTTACCTTTTTTTATTAATTCTAAATTAGATTTTTGTTTTTTCATAGAATAAGCTTTGAAGCTAACTCCTTTCTGTTTCATATGTAATAACACTATTTTGCCTTATGAAATTATTTAATTTTAATTTATAATTTATGTTCTCATGTTTATATTGTTTATTAGTATTTGAAAATTTTTTATTTGACTCAACTATAGAAATATATATTCCAAACAAACATGTTATAGTTTTCCAAAAGTCAATGCCTAAGAAACAGCATCTAAATATGTCACAGTGTATCCAAGGGCTCAATTGCTAAAAATGTACATACTATTTCTATAACTATGATACAAATAATTCTTTTTCAAAGATTGGATGGCGATACGCCCCCAACAGATAACAGCTTAAATCCTATTGCAAAAGGATGGTTTTGTGTAGCAATGCTACTTATTTTAATTAACATACTTTTCCACTAATATATAATCACAGATTAAATATTATATTGGTATGGGCGATTTTACCTTCAAACTTACTGTATTTATCTTTATATTAGTAGCATTATTGTAGCATAAAGCCAAAATTCATTCAAATACTAACATTTGTTTAAAATAGAGCTAAAAATAAAAGTTTCTAGGATTAGAGTAAAACTTACTTTATATTAATTAAAATTTATAATTATAATTGGGATAATAATTAATAATAAATTAATAGATAATGTATAAATTTATATAGGAGAATATAGAAATATGTTTATTAAAGTAATAATTAAAAAAGAATTAGAGAATATTAAAGGATATTAAAGGATATATATTATTAATTAAAAATCGTATTGCAATAATGAAATAGTAGATGTATAATTATAATATACCACATAGGGGTATATTATAATTGTTTATGAAATAAGAGGAGGAATTTGATATGAAGAAAATAGTAATTTACACATCAGATACATGTCCACATTGTATAAGCGCAAAAGAGTTTTTTAAGAATAATAATATTTCTTTTGAGGAAAAAAATGTTAAGGAGGCTATTAACAGAAAAGAACTAATGTCTATGGGAATAATGAGTGTACCTGTTATAAAAATAGACGAGGATATGGTGGTAGGATTTGATAGAGAAAAAGTAGAGTCTCTTTTAAACAAATAAGTAGGTATTCGAGGATAAGGGGCTGTCGCATTAAGAATAAATACTACAATATATTGTGCAAATTTTAAATTTGCAAATCGATATAGTGCATGTAAATTGATATGCTCCCTTCTAGGTAGATAAGTGAAATAATAAAAACTTGTTTGCTTAGGAGGGAGCATTTTTATGTCAAAAATGAATATTAGTCCAGAAGAGAAAATAGCTGCTGTGAAAAGTTTTCTTAATGGAGAAGGTAGCCAACGAAGTATAGCAGTTCACTTAGGTATTAGTTTCAATCATTCCAACAATGGATACGAAATTACAAAAGTATGGGAATGGATGCATTTACAATGAGGGGTAATAAAAAATACTCATCTGAATTAAAGTTAAGTGCAGTTAAAGATTACTTATCTGGCCTCGGTTCCCAAGATGATATCTGCTTAATATATGGAATTCGTTCAAGACACAAACTACAGCAATGGATTATGAAGTATAATAGTCATGAAGAGTTAAAAACTTCTGGAACTGGAGGGACAACTATCATGAGCAAAGGAAGAAAAACTATGTACGAAGAACGTATTGAAATAATCCAGTATTGTATTGAACATAAAAACAATTATGCTAAAACAGCAGAGAAATATCAGGTATCTTACCAACAAGTTTATTCATGGGTAAAGAAATATGAATCTGCAGATGTTGAAGCACTTGTAGATCGAAGAGGTAGAACAAAACCGGAAGCAGATATGACGGAGCTTGAAAAATTGCGAGCTGAAAATAGACTTTTAAAAGCAGAAAACAAACGTAAGGAAATGGAGATGGCGTTCTTAAAAAAACTCGACGAGATAGAAAGGAGATGATTCTAAGCCAGGTTCAGAATGAAAAGATTTACTTGGCAATTCAAGAAATACATGACGAAAAAGGATGCTCTATCGCAGAACTTTGTAGATTTGACGGAATCTCACGTTCAGCCTACTATAAATGGCTAAATCGTAAAGAAAGTAAAAGTGAGCAGTTTAATCAAGCACTACTACCACTGATTAAAGATGCATATGAAGAAAAAGGTGGAATCCTTGGTTACAGACAGATGACAATAAAGTTGAATGGAGAGAATGATTTTCATATCAATCAAAAACGAATTTATAGACTCATGCAAATACTAAACCTCAGATCTGTTTGTAGACGAAAGAGGAAGAATTATGTTAAATCAACACCAAAAGTCACAGCTGAAAATGTGTTGAACCGAGAATTCACAGCTGATAACTTTGGACAAAAGTGGCTACCGATGTAACAGAAATGAAGTATGGGACAAGCAACAAAGCATACTTAAGTGCAATCCTAGATTTAGGAGATAAGAGCATCGTTTCTTTTGTAATCGGTCACTCAAACAATAATGGTCTTGTATTTAAAACCTTTGACATAGCTCATGAAGAGTATCCTGATGTCAAACCAATCTTCCATAGTGATCGAGGATTTCAATATACGACAAAAACATTTAAGAAGAAACTTGATGATGCAGGAATGACACAAAGCATGTCTAGAGTATCAAGATGCATTGACAATGGACCAATGGAAGCATTCTGGGGGATGTTAAAATCAGAAATGTATTATCTTAAAACTTTTAATTCATACAATGAACTGGAACAAGCAGTCATTGATTACATAGATTATTACAACAATGGTCGCTATCAAAAACGCCTTAACTGTATGACGCCATTAGAATATAGAGAATATCTAAAACACAAAGTAGCATAAAAATATCTCCAACCATACAACCATGGTTGGAGATACCAAAACTTTTTGTTTTTTCATCTGTCTACTTGACAGGGAGCAGTTCAAATTCATTAGTGCTACAGCCCCTTTTGTGCAATTTAAATTAAATTTAATAATCTTTATAAAAGTTACGAAATATAGAATAACTTATAAACGGTCTTTTTTTATTTAATCCTTATTAGAGAATAAAGATTAAATAAAAAATAGTAATACTAGAGCGATGTCTTCTGTTTATCTAATCTTTATTGGAGTCAATATCATATTCATTACCATTATTGTTTATGCGAGCATCAATTTTATTTTCCTTGATAAATTTTATGGTAGATTTAAGTTCTTCATCCTTTAATGTATTCCCATTTATGTATATATAAATGGGGTATTTTTTATCTATAATTTTCATTTCTTTTCCTCTATACAATATAGTTTTAAGGTATTCGTCTATAGGCTTTTTATCTATGTTTATGGAGCTTGCAATTTCTTTACCTTTAGAGTTTGTTCCTTTGCATGAAACAACTTGATTAAATCTATTTACTTCCATTTTAACTGATGCATTCATATCCATAACTATAGTTATATAGGGCTGTTTATAAATAGCTAAAGCTATAAGGCTTAAAAACAGTAATGAAAATATGCTTACCAGTACAGGGTAAAAGTATATTTTCATACTTTTAGAGACCTTACCTATGATGATACTTCCAACTTTTGAAGACTCGGATTGAACATCAACCTTTATCTTTTTAAAATCTCCAGAAGATGTCATTATATAGGCAGTTTTACCTTTAATTTTGAGAACTGTCCCCGTATTTTGGTTGTCCACTACAGAAAAAAAGTTTTCATTTTCATAATCATTATCATTAAGCTTGATGTTTAAATAATTTTTTAAATTAGAATACCGTTTTTTTGATACTATTAGTAAGTAGGCTATTAAGTAACTTTCCCATTTTTCAATAAAAGCTTTAGATTCATAGGTAAAGTTAGCTAACTTTTTTACAGGTAGAGATCTATTTTTTCTTATATAGGTATAGATCTTTTCATCATCTAAAATAGCATAAGCTATGTTTAAAATTAGATTTTTTGTTTCAATATTGGGACTTAAGCGGCATAAACTTTTTAAATTTATGTTAAACAGGGTTAATTCTTTTAAAAATAAAGATATTTCTTCAGAAAGTTCTTCTATAGTATTCTCTTCTAAAGATATAAGATTAGGTTTGTAATAAAAACTATATTTATTTTTTATAAGAAAGAAATTTTGGTCCATATGTAGCACCTCTAAACTATTTATATAATACTATGTTAAATTGTAAGTATAATAAAATCAAGGTATTTATCTCGTAGAAGAGTATAATGAAGAATTTTAGGAAAGAATAAAGGTATAAAAATTTATTGTGAAATATTTTTTAATAAATTTAAAAGGAGGAAAAGTTACAGGTACATAAATTGCATTGTAGCGAAAAAATCATGAATAAATGCAGAAAGTTAATAATATTTTATTTATCTATTGTATTCTTTTTAAGCATGACTAGTTCAGTTAAGGCGATTCAAACTTTAACTGGATATAAGGATTTAAAACCTATCCATGTTAAGATTAGCGAATTTCCTATAAAGTCTACTAGTGAAATTATAGAAATAGATATAAAAATACCTAGAATAGAAGGAATTAAAGATAAAAATTTAGAGAATAAAATAAATAAGAATTTTGAAAACAGAGCCTTAGCTTTTAAAGAAGATGTAGAGGACTTATCAAAGAAATATGAAAATAAAACTAACCAGTTAGAAAATATGCGGAAATTTGTATGCAAAAGCAATTTTGAGGTGAGTTATAACAATAATAACATATTAAGCGTTCCTGTAATTTATTATCAGTATACTGGAGGAGCACATGGTGTTTACAGTAAGAAAACTTATAATGTAAATTTAAAAACAGGAGAAGAGCTTTTTCTTAAGGATCTATTTAAAGATAACTTTGATTATAAAAAACTAATAGATGAAGGTATTAGAAATAATATTAATGAAGAGCCAAAAAATTATTTTCAAGATAGTTTTAAAGGAATAAGTGATAATCAAGATTTTTATATAACTAATGATAGCATAGTGGTATATTTTCAGTTATACGAAATAGCACCTTATTCTGCAGGTATTCCTGAGTTTAAAATTCCTTTTTCATGCATTAAAAAAGTTCTTAAGGTAGAGTTGTAGAAAATATAGCTATTTGTATATTAGTAACAAGAATATTTGTTAAATTCCTAACCTAAGTTATTTTTGGTTAGGAATTTTTTTTGAGGAATAATCTGCATACAATAAAAATTAGTGAAAACTCAATTAAATAATTTTTTTAAAAATAAATGGTTCATACTATGTAAAGTATTATATTTATATATTTAGGATTAACTTTTAGAAAATATTGAATATTGCCATGAGCTAAAGTATAATATGTTTAAAAGTTTAAACATATAAACTATAGTGGCTATAAACAATAACTATAATTCTAGAAGTAAAATAAGAGATAGGTGATGATATATGGAAGAAAACAAAAGTGTTCATGAAATAACAATGAACATATTTAGGAAATCCATACCTATATTTCAAGCACTTTCAGATTGTACAAGACAGCAAATAATATTACTTTTAGCGGAAAATGATGAACTAAATGTGAATGAGATATCAGACAGACTTCCCTTATCTAGGCCAGCAGTGTCCCATCATCTCAAGGCGTTAAAGCAAGCTGGAATAATAGATTCGAACCAAAAAGGTACAGGAAATTACTATTACCTTACTTTAAAGGAAAGCGTTGAATTAATGAAGAAACTGTTAAAGGCCATAGAAGAAAATTGCAATATAAGGTAGGGACAGTTCTCAAATTTGTATGTACGTGAATGCTCAAAATAATTTTATTTAAAAATAAATTATATGAGGAGTGAAATGTGTGGAAAATATAAAATATATTTTAAATAATCAAAGAAATTATTATTTTAAAGGCAAGCCAAAGGATGTAGACTTTAGAATAGAAATGTTAAGACGTCTTAAAAATGCTATAGTAAGGCATGAAAATGATATTACTGATGCGTTATGGGAGGATCTAAGGAAGTCTTCCTTT
Source organism: uncultured Clostridiaceae bacterium (assembly GCA_946405135.1). GTDB lineage: Bacteria > Bacillota > Clostridia > Clostridiales > Clostridiaceae > CAMJGD01. Next base: position 98,924 of record CAMJGD010000004.1, read on the forward strand.
GAAGCTTATGCTACAGAAATAGGGCTAGTGCTCGAAGAAATAGATTTAGCTATAAAGAATACTAGAAAATGGTCTAAACCTGTTAAAAAAAGAACTCCTATGATGCATTTTTTGTCTTCAAGCTATGTTTATCCTGAACCTTATGGAGTAGTACTTATAATATCACCATGGAATTATCCTTTTCAGTTAGCTATTGCACCACTAGCAGGAGCTATAGCTGCTGGAAATTGTGCCATGATAAAACCTTCTAAATATTCAAAAGCGACAAGTAAAGTGATATGTACTATAGTAGAGGAATGTTTTGAAAAAGATTATGTATCTGTAGTAGAGCCTGAAGGTGGACGAGAAGCTATAGGGGCTATACTTGAAGAAAAGTTTGATTATATATTTTTTACAGGAAGTGCATCTACAGGAAGAGTCATAATGCAATCAGCGGCAAAAAACTTAACTCCTGTAACCTTGGAATTAGGAGGAAAGAGTCCTTGTATAGTAGATAAGGATGCGGATATAAATTTAGCAGCTAGAAGAATAGTATGGGGTAAGCTATTGAATGCAGGTCAAACCTGCGTTGCACCAGACTATTTATTTGTTCATGAGTCTGTGAAAAATCAACTTATCGAAAAAATTAAATTTTATATAGAAGAAATGTATGGTAAGAATCCAAAAGACAGTAAGGAGTATCCAAGAATAATTAATACAAAACAATTTGATAGATTAGTTTCTTATCTAAATGCTGGGAAGATAATAGTAGGTGGTGATTATGATAGGGAAGAGCTTTATATAGAGCCTACTATAATAGATAGTGTTAGTAAAGATTATCCAGTGATGAAAGAAGAAATATTTGGACCGATATTTCCTCTTATGGAATTTGATAAAATAGATGAAGTCATTAACTTTGTAAACTCTAGACCTAAGCCTCTTGCTTTATATTATTTTTCTAATGATAAGGCTTCTCAAGAAAAAGTATTAAAAAATACTAGTTCTGGAGGCGGATGCATCAATGATACCATAATACATGTGGCTTCACACCATATATCTTTTGGAGGAGTAGGAGATAGTGGCATGGGGGCTTATCATGGCAAAGCAAGTTTTGATACTTTTTCCCATATGAAAGGTATCATAAAAAAGAGCAACAAAATTGACATAAAGTTTAGATATGCTCCTTATAAAAACAGATTAAATTTATTAAAGAAAATAATGTAAAAACTATCATCTAAAAAATAAAATTGAGAACTGTCCCTGCTTATTATTAGCAGGGACAGTTCTCAATATAGTTAACTAATATTGTTGTTTAAAAAATCTAAAGCTATTTTAGAAAATACGGCAGCGGCTATGGGAAGTATATCTTCATCTATGTTAAAGAAAGGGCTGTGAAGAGGCTCTTTAATATGTTTTTCTTCATTTAATGTGCCAAGGGCTAAAAATATTCCAGGTACCTTATTTTGAAAGAAAGAAAAATCTTCGCCTATCATTTCGGGCTTATCCATTATTATAGTATTTTCTTCTCCTAAAATATTAGTTATAGATTGTCTAGACAAGTCTGCCATGCTGCTGTCATTTATTACAGGAGGATAACGAAATACATAATTAAATTCATATTGTGCATCATGGGCTTCTGTTATACCTTTTATGATTTTTTCCATCATGATAGGTAAATTTTTTCTAAATTCAGGATCAAAAGTTCTTGTGGTGCCCTCCATTATAACTTCTTGGGGAATTATATTAGGGGCATCTCCTGCAGTAAATTTTCCTACAGTTAATACTACAGAGTCAGTAGCACTTATTTTTCTACTTACTATGCTTTGTAATCCCATATATACTTCGCAAGCTACAGCTATAGGATCTATACAATTTTCAGGTTGAGCACCATGCCCGCCTTTTCCTAAAATTTTTAGTTCAAAGGTGTCAGGGGAAGCCATCATAGCTCCATATTTCACACCAAATTTACCAGAAGGAATTGAAGGCCACACATGACCTCCTATTATAGCATCTACCTTAGGATTTTCAAGCACACCAGCTTTTATCATTCTTTCAGCACCGCCTATAACTTCTTCAGCCGGTTGAAATATAAATTTTATATTTCCATTTATATCGTCTTTTAGTTTACTTAATATCATGGCAGCGCCAATAACTATTGCCATATGAGCATCATGACCGCAAGCATGCATATAACCAGGATATTTAGATTTGAAATCTAAATTTGTTTTTTCCTCTATATTTAAACAATCCATGTCAGCCCTCAAGGCAATGGTTTTACCAGGATTTTTACCCTTTAGTACACCTACAACCCCAGTGATGCCAACTTCTCTTTTTACTTCAATTCCAAGAGAAATCAAGGTTTTAGCAATTAATTCTGAAGTCCTTAATTCTTTTAAACCTGCTTCTGGGTGGGAATGAAGGTCTCTTCGTAAGGAAATAAGATCATCTTTTATTTCCTCTGCTTTACAAAGTAATAGATCTTTATGCAATTATGATACACTCCTTTTTTTCTCAGATATATGAAAAATAAATTGATTTATTTACATGTATATATCTGAAAACTCTATTTTTACTCTATCTATGTACCTAGAATATTCTCCGTCTTGAGATATATAATCATCAGTTTTTGTAAAACAATCTTTCTTCACAGCAGCAGGAAGTTCTATGATAAACTCACTGCCTTTCCCATAAGTACTTTTTACAGTGATAGTTCCATTATGAAGTTCTACAAGAGATTTAACAAGAGATAATCCTATACCGCTGCCTTCATTTTTTCTTGATAATGACTTATCTACCTGAGCAAATCTATCAAAAATCAATGATAGCTTATCCTCAGGTATACCTATTCCATTATCTTCCACGGAAATTTTTATCTTATCATCTAAATCCCACATATTTATTTTTATAGTACCACCTTTAGGTGTGAATTTTACAGCATTAGATAGAAGATTTAATATGATTCTTTCTATTTTGTCACTATCAAAAGCCATAATTTTTTCTTCTACATCTGTATCAAATATTAGACTTATTCCTTGTGATTCTACATATTTGGCAACGGATAATGCAATATCTTCAACTATGCATACTATATTTTGATTAACTATTTCTAAACTTAAATAGTTTCCATCTAGCTTTGTAATGTCTATTAAATTGTTAATTAGTCTTATAAGCCTTAGGCAATTTTGTTTCATTATGTTACAATACTTCTTTATATTATTTTCTCCTAAAGTAAGGTTACTATCAAGAGTATTTATAAGCTGCAGCGTACTCCATATTACATTAAGAGGAGTTCTAAGTTCATGAGAAATATTGGCGAAAAACTCTGTTTTTATTTTATCATATTCAATTATTTCATATAGCTTCTTTTGATTTTTAGTCATATCTACTTGTAACTTTTCTACTTTTTTATTGGTATCAGACACTTGTTTTTGAAGATTTAATTCATTTTTTACTGAATACTTAAGAGCTATAAGGGTTTCTACTCTTGCAATAAGTTCTGATTTGTCTAAGGGTTTTTTTAGATAATCATTGGCTCCATACTGAAAAGAAAAAATTAGATTTTGAGGCTTATTATCTGATGTTAGCATTAGAACTGGCAGGCTAAAGAGAGAGTATCTTTCTCTTAATATGCTGCAAAGTTCATAACCAAGCATGTCAGGTAAAACTATGTCTAAAATTACTAAGTCTATATTGGGGTCAGCATTAATAATTTCTAAAGCATTCTTTCCGCTAAAAGCAGTTATTACATAGAAGCCCTGCGGCACTAGAAAATTCTTTAACAGCCTTAAGTTCAGCGGTTCATCATCTACTATTAGTATTTTATATTTTTTGCCATCATTATTTAGTTTTTTATTAGTACAATCAATATTGTCCTGTAAAAAATTATTTAATATATCTGTAAACAGGCTGTTTTCACTGTTTTTACTATTTTCATATATGGGAAGGGTAAAAGTAAACTTTGAACCTACTCCTAAAGAGGATTTAACATATAATGAACCACCATGTAATTCTATAAGTTTTCTTGTAAGGGTTAAGCTCATACAAGTATTAACAAAGTTTTCTTCATCTATGGGTTCTTGGTGAGCATTAAATATATTATGAATTTTTTCAGTTGGTATTCCTTTACCGGTATCCTCTATAGAAACTTTAAGCAGGTTACCATCAATATATGCAGATATGCTTACATATCCATTTTGGGTAAATTTGATGGAATTACCTATTAAGTTGAAAAATATTTGTTTTATTATATTTTCATCAGCTAAAACTTCAGGCAAGTTATCGGATATATTATTATAGATTTTTAAATTTTTATCCTTCGCAGAGGGATAAAAATTTAATATTGCCAGTTGTACTGTTTTCTTTAAGTTTACTGATTTTTTCATAAGCTTTATTTCATTATTATTAAGCTTTGCAAAATCTAAAATATAATTAACCATATTTGAAAGCCTGTCTGCAGTAGAACTTATTAAACTGATATTAATAAGCTGATCTTTATTTAAATTATTATCTAATAGCATAGATTCTGATAAAGAAATTATTCCACTTAAAGGATTCTTCAAACTTTGAGAAATATCTGCTATAAATTCATCTTTCAACTTATCTGCAGATTTTAGTTTTTCAGACATTTCCTCTACTTCTATAAAAGTTTTTGAAAATATTTTAGCTACCACATAACTTTGGATTACTATAAATACAATTAAGCCTAAGGCAGCGTAAAATCCTGTATGTATTAAAGAAAATTCGTGAAGTATGTCATTAATATTGGTAATTAATATGGCCACAGTACCTATAATAATCAAAAAAGAATTTTCTTTTTTATAGATCCACAGCATAGTGAGAATGCATAATATATAAATTAAAATTAGTATGGATATTATTTCATAAGGTATTATTAAATATTCATAGACTGCCGGCGGAAGAATAATTATTCCTACTAGGTATACTAGTGTAGAAATTTTTGAAAACTTAATAAGTCTTGGATTTATGACTCCTTTGTAATACTCAGAGATACATAGGAGAAACACGGTTATATAAGTTAAGAAAGTAGTATAGCAAATCTTCATATGAATTTGCCAATTTAAATTAGGGAAGATGCTTATTATAAATCTTTCTCCAACAAATAAAGTTCTTAAAGCTAAAATGAAACAGAACATAGAAAACATTAGAGGAGTTTTATCTTTTTTACGATTATTGTATAGAGATAGATTATAAATACCCATTATGAAGGTGGAACCGAATATAAAAAAATCAAAGGCTAATTTTTGAAATTTATATTTAAGTATCTGTTCTTCTGTACCAAGCAATATAGAGTCTATCTGTGGGAACTTAGCTTCATAATTTGATGTTTGAAGTATTATATCAAAATCTTTATCATCATTAATAAAGTTTCCAGACTGTGGTACTATTTGAGGTATTGAGTATTCTTTCGCCTGACTTATTATACCTGCGGATGTAACTAGCGTATTATCTACCCATAGTCTATGAGTTGTATTCACAGATTCTGTTCTTAAAGCATAATAATTATGTTTACTATTTGTTTTAACAGTTATTCTATAAGTACCATATCCTTGATTTGGGATATTAGTACTATCAACATGTTTCCATCTAAAATAGCTAGGGATATCTACAAGAGCAGTTTCAGTAATATGCGAATTTTTAAAATCTTCATGAGATAAAAGAAGTTTATTATAGAATTTCCATTGTCCATTTAAAGGTACTATCCCGTTTTTATCAAAATCCCATTTTGTAAGGTCCAATACTCCATTAGTGACTTTAGGAAATGCCTTTTGTTTTGATTGATATATGTTATAAAATATGAAAGAAATTAGTAAGCATACTAATGACCAAATAAAAAAGCAACAGTATGTTAATTTTCTGCTTTTGTGCATAGTTAACCTCACTTAAGTATAATAATCTTTTTAAAAAAGTATTAACAAATATAATACTTTAGTTAATTTTATCATATTTTTTGTAGATTTTTAACGTATTTTAGATAATTTTGTTACATCTAGATTTTACCAAAAGCTATTTTTATGTTGTGTTTAATTTTTTCATAGAATTTCTTCAAAGGTCTTAATATTAAAATCATCACACATTTATAAGACATTTCATATTATAAAACATAGCAATACCAGGAGTGAAAATAGTGCTATACGCATTAATATTAGCTGGAGGTAAAGGAACCAGACTATACCCATTATCAAGGTCAGATAATCCAAAGCAATTTTTAAAGCTCATGAATAATAAAAGTTTTCTGCGAAATACAGTAGATAGGATAAAACCTATTATAAATAAGGAAAATATATATGTAGTTACTAATGAAGAATATTTAGGCAAGATAAAAGATGAACTGCCAGAGATAAATGAAGAAAATATTTTTGTAGAACCAGAAAATAAAGAGACTGCTACCTGCATAGGTCTTTCAGCCATAAAACTTTTAAAAAAGGACAAGGATGCGGTTATGCTAGTTTTGCCTTCAGACCACTATATAGAAGGTGAAAAACAGTTTTTAGATACTTTAAATCAAGCAGTAGAGATAGCTGAAAAGAGACGAGGTCTCGTAACCATAGGAGTAAATCCAACAAGACCTGAAACAGGCTATGGTTATATAGAGATGGGACAGAGAATAAATGGAGAAATTGCTACCTATAAAATAGAGAGGTTTACAGAAAAACCCAATATAGAAGTGGCAAAAGATTTTTTATTAAAAGGTACCTATCTTTGGAATAGCGGAATGTTTATATGGAGAGCAGATGCTCTCCATACTAAATTGCAATAAAAATTATTTTGTTATATACAAATTATTAGTTGCGCAATAATACGGATTCTCTCCATACCATTTTTATACCTCCAGCATAAGTATAGGTAAATGTGTTACCAGATGAGTAAGCAGATTTAAAGCATTCATCATAAGGATCCATCAAGTTTAAAACAAAATCTGTATAGCCATCATATAAATATGTTTCATATCCAGAAATTACAGTTGCATGCCCATAACCAGATCCATAGCTAGCCATATAAATAGGATTGCTATTATTGATATTAATTCTAATTTCATTATTAGCTAGGTTAGAGGTTTTATAGTATGAATTTACACCTAATTTTGTAAGAGCGTTGCTGACATCTTTTATTGAGGCTCCTTGATCATATCCTATTCCCATAAGACTGCATACATTCATAGCATTTAAGCTAGTTTTTAATTTATAATTTGTAATAGAAGCAATGCAAGCTGCTGCACACATGTTTCTTTTCTTACCATTGTTATCTCTTTGGTTAATCAATTCTAAATTTAAATTTTTAGAAGATAGTATATTGTAATTTGGATTAATTATTTTAGTATTTATTTTTAAAAAGTTACTAGTTATGTTAGAAATTTTTTTTGTTTTATCAAAAGAATCAATTAGTAATAATCTATCTTTTTTATTAATAAGATAATTAAGGTTATTATTCATATAAGAGGTATATGAATAAGGGGTCAACTTAATTAAGTTATTTTTATTTTCAGCATATAAATTATTTTTATCTGACCAAATAACAAATGGATCAGATTTGGTATTATGGCATAGTAATTCATTTAACTGATCAGCAAAATCTCTACCTAAGGTAGCAGAATAAGTACCATCACCATTTGAAGTAATTGATAAGATAAATTTTACTGTTTGGTTAGATATTACTGGGAAAACATATATATCACTATTGTGAAAACTATTTTCAGTAAAAATATAAGTGTTGAAACCTTCACCAATATATAAATCATTTAATTCTTTTTCCATAAGTTCATAATTTCCATGTGAGTTTTTTAATGAATCTAATAAAATATAAAAATTTTTATTAATAAAGTTGCTAATATCTTTTGGAATAGTATCATGATAAATATTACCACTTTCTTTTAATTCGTTGATTACGTTATTTTCATAGGCATATGTTTTAGTATTTACCATAAACATCATAATTAGTAATAAAAGAAAATTTATTAATGCTTTTTTCATGAAAATCCTCCATTCTAATTAAATTTATAAGGTATGTACAACATAATTAGCAATAAAAATATTGAAATAGCATAGGTATTAAAACAAAAAATTATTATACAAATTATTGCATATGTATAATGTTTACAATAATATATATATATTGAAGTGTACCATAATATGCTTATATTTTTAAAAGGAGGTAAAAGCTATGAAAAAAAAGTTAATAATTATTGCTGTTGTGATTATTGTGATATCTATCATCACAGTTAAGGTTAATTATTTTAGGGGAAGACCTAAATACTTTTCTCTTAATTCAATAACAAACATTGAATTAAATTTTCAAGGTGATAGCAAGGACTTAAAAGAAGGAGCTTATAAGAAAAAAGTTATAGAATTTCTTAATAGCATTGAATACAAACCTATCAAAATGGAATTACGTCCAACTGGAGGATACACAAATTATGTAAGATTAAAAAATAAAAATGGAGATATTCAGCACATTGCTTTTTATGATGACAAAGTTAATTATTGTTTAATTAAAGATGATACTGTAATTGAAGAGAAATGGTATGAGACTGATAGTACCTACTTGGATAAACTAGAAAATTTATTTAAATATGCAGATAAAAACTAAGACAATATTTATATAAAATATTAAGATATGCAGGGTAGTGATTAGTTCTCGCTACCCTTTAGTTTTATTTCTAATTCATTTTTATCGCCATACCAATAAGCTGTTTCTATAATAGAAGCTAAAAGTTTTTGCTTTTCTTCTAAGGTACATATATCCATGATAGATTCAAAATCTGTAAGTGCATCTATTAAAGGTGTAAAGCTATAGCTTTCATATTCTTTATTTAAATTTATATTTATAGTGCTTTGAAGAATTTCTTCAAGTTCTTTATTCTTTTTCTTCAAGTTTTCTATTTTTTCTAGAATCAATCTAGACACAGACTTATCTTGGGTCAAAGATAAGTTGTTTAAGAGATTTTCTATGGCAAGATTATTTTTTACTATGGACTGTTTTAATTTATTTTGTTTAGAATTTATAAAGGTTAATTCTTGAAATGTATTATTTTTTTGAGTTGATAACCCATTGATAAGTTTATTTTTATTTATACATAAAAATTTAAGTTCACTTATTACTTGCTTTTCAAGCATATCACCTCGTACATTTTTATTATCACACAAAGTCTTACCAGATTTATGCTTTAAAGTGCAAGAATAATAGTAATTTCTTTTGCCTTCTTTATTTTTTGATCCATAGACTATTTTCATGATACTGCCGCATTTTCCACAACGTATTATACCACTTAAAAGAGCAGTATGAGTTTTACCAAGTCTAGGAGCTTTATTATTATTTTTATCTAGAATTTTTTGAACTTTAATCCAGTTTTCAGATGAAATTATACCTTCATGCTGACCTATGGCGTAAATCCATTCTGATTCTTTACGATAAGGACCAGCTTTACTTTTCCTTTTATTATAAGTAAGTATGCCGTTAACTCCATTTGGTGTGCCGGTAACCATTAAATTTTTGCTTCCCATATATTTTATAGTATCTTCTGTAGCTCTAACATAACTAGGATTTATAAGAATAGATTTAACTTGCGAATAATCCCAATTTTTATTAAATTTAGTTTTAAAATTATTTGCAAGCAAGTATTTAGTAACGGCACTTAAAGATTTATATTCTAGGTATTTATCAAATATAATTTTAACAAGATCTAGTTCTTCTTTTATAGGGGTTAATTTGAACATCTTTCTTTCCTTCATGTTATCGTCATAATAAATTACGGAGGTGCTTTCATAGCCTGTAGGGGTCCTTCCACCCAGCCATCTTCCGGTTTTTGATAATTCTAACATATTATCTTTAATTCTTTCTGCTATAGTTTCTCTTTCAAGCTGGGCAAAAACAGAGGTGATGTACATCATAGCTCTTCCCATAGGAGTGGTGGTATCAAAGTGTTCATTAACAGAAATAAAGTTTATATTATATTTCTCAAGCTGCTCAATAAGTAAAGCAAAATCAGCTATATTTCTACTTATTCTGTCAAGTCTATAACATATAAGAATATCAAAAGTCTTAGCTTTAGCAGCTTTAAGCATCTTTTTATATTCAGGTCTATCTGTATTTTTTCCAGAAAATCCTTCATCTTCATAGATAATAAAGTCATATGTTTCATTGGATTTAAGTAAGTAATCCTTACAAATCTGTATTTGGTTTTGAATAGATTCTCCTTTACTAGTAAACTTAGATTTTCTTGTATAAATTGCAGCGTTTTTCATTTATCCACTTCTTTTAGTAGATTGCTATCTGCCATAGAGCAAATTTTCTTTGGATAATCAGTATTTAACTCTTTTATAAAAATATCTACTAAATAAACTGGAATTTTATTTAATAGTATATTAGTTAAAGTATCCATATAGCTATTAATCAATTCTTCATCATTAGAGGGCTTTTGCAATACAATTTTGATTTTTGAATAAGTCAAATTAAGGCCTCCAATAAATAAGTGCTATAGTAAATTATATAAACTAATGCTTACATAATATGTTATTAAACAGTTAATCATAATATTACATTGAATAAAGCCTTTGGATTGAATACTATAAGATAAGTTATTATTGATAAATATATTTTTTATTATTAAAAGTGTTATTAATAAATGAGCTAAAAATAATTCCAATTTATTGCATTTTAAAGTGGAGAGCAGATGTATTCTTAAGGGAGATGGAAAAATATCTTCCTAAAATGTATAAAAGCCTTATGCAAATCTATCAAAGCTTAGGAGAAAAAGATGAAGCAGAGGTCACTAGAGAGCAGTATTCTCTTATAGATGGAATATCTGTAGATTTTGGCATAATGCAGAAAACCAGAAGAGCTTATGTTATAAAATGCGAATTTATATGGGATGATATAGGTAGCTTTGAAGCTTTAAGTAGGTTTTTGAAAAATTTCCGCGGAAATAGTATTTCTGAAAATGTCTATTTGCATGAAAGTGAAAACTGTTCTATATTTGGGAAAGAGACTTTGATTATAGGATTTGGAATAAAAGATTTAGTAATAGTGGATGCTGGTGATGTGATATTAGTAATGGATAAAACAAAGGATCAAGAAGTTAAACATCTTTTTAATGAGCTTAAGGAAATACCTGACCTGACAAAATTTATATAAACAAAATATTAGAACACCTAAAGGTTTTATATTTTAAACCTTTAGGTGTTTTTTCATTATTAAACACAACCAAAACACTTTTATTAAGATTAAAAGCTATGGATTTATAGCATGCTGCTGTAAATAAAAAAAATCACATATCACTTGACTGCTTTTATTAAAAGTAATATAATCATATCAACATATGAATATATATTCATATGTTGAAAGGAGAATATAAGTTATGGAACAAAAAGATAGAATTGAAAGTTGTTCTTTGAATGTGATACACGAAGATGTAGTAGAGTCGGTAAAAAGTTCTTTGCCTAGCGAAGAAATACTTTATGATCTAGCGGAATTATTTAAAGTGTTTGGCGATAGTACAAGAATAAAAATAATATGTTCTTTATTTAAATCTGAAATGTGTGTTTGTGATATGGCAGTTCTTTTAGGTGTAAGCCAATCCGCTGTATCTCATCAGTTAAGAGTATTAAAACAGGCAAGATTAGTAAAGTATAGGAGAGAAGGAAAAGTAGTTTACTATTCTCTTGATGATGATCATGTTAAGGATATATTTGACAGTGGATTGAATCATATTTTGGAGGGATAAAAATACATCTTATGGGGGAATGATTGCTATGGCAAAAGTTTTTAAAAGTGAATTGATATTAGAAGGATTAAATTGTGCTAACTGTGCTGCTAAAATCGAAGCGAATGTAAATAATTTAGCTAATGTAAACTCAGCTTCCTTAAGCTTTGCTACTAAAACTTTAATCATAGAGACAGAAAAAGAAGAAGAGTTATCTAATATAGTAGAAACTGCTAAAAGTATAGTAAAAAATATAGAACCAGAAGTTGTTGTAAAAGAAAAGCAGCTTCAAAGAAAGTCATTAAATAAAGAAAATATAACATTTGAATCAAAAAAATCTATATTCATTCTTGAAGGACTAAATTGCGCAAATTGCGCTGCCAAAATAGAAAACCAAGTTTTAAAATTAGATCATGTAAAAGAAGCAGCTTTAGACTTTGTATCAAAAAGGATGAGAGTAGAGGTAGAAGATACAAAGTACATGGAACAGGTTTACAATGAAATAGTATCCATAGTAAAAAGTACAGAGCCAGATGTTAAAGTATATTTAGAAAAAGGGAGTTTAAAGGATTCAAAACCAGCACTAAAAGAAGAAAAAGGTGATATGGTTAAATTAGCTTTAGGGGCTGCCTTTTTTGCAGTAGCACTTATATTTGATTTTTCTTTTAATATAGAGTTAATTTTGTATGTTATAAGCTATGTACTCATAGGAGGAGAAGTATTAGTTAATGCTTTTAAAAATATAAAAAGAGGTCAGGTATTTGATGAAAATTTTTTAATGAGTGTAGCTACTTTAGGGGCTTTTGCTATAAAAGAATTTCCAGAGGCTGTATCCGTAATGCTATTTTATCAGATTGGTGAGCTATTCCAAGATTTAGCTGTGGATAGATCTAGAAAATCTATAGCTGAACTTATGAATATAAGACCAGATTTTGCAAATGTAAAGAGAGTTAGTGATTTTATAAAGGTTGCTCCAGAAGAAGTTAAAGTAGGAGATATGATATTAGTAAAACCAGGAGAAAAAATTCCTTTAGATGGAGTTATAATTGAGGGGGATACCATGGTAGATACCTCAGCTTTAACTGGAGAATCGGTGCCAAGAAAAGTAAAAACAGGGGATGAAGTTTTAGGAGGATTTATAAATAAAAATGGACTGATTCAAGTAGAAGTTCAAAAGGAATTTGGAGAAACTACTGTAGCTAAAATATTGGATTTGGTTCAAAATGCAGGAGCAAAAAAAGCCCCTACAGAAAAATTTATAACTAAATTTGCTAGATATTATACACCTATAGTAGTATTTTCAGCACTAGCTTTAGCATTTATTCCACCTTTAATAATACAGGATGCTACATTTACAGAGTGGATATATAGGGCATTAGTATTTCTTGTAGTATCTTGCCCTTGCGCATTGGTAGTATCTATACCTCTAGGATTTTTTGGAGGCATAGGAGCTGCATCAAGACATGGTATATTGATTAAAGGCGGTAACTATTTAGAAGCATTAAATAAAGTTGAAACTGTAGTTTTTGATAAAACTGGAACTTTAACAAAGGGAATTTTTGATGTTACTGAAATGCACCCTCAATCTTGGGTTAGCAGTGAAGATTTATTAAAATATGCTGCTTATGTAGAAAGTTATTCTAATCATCCTATAGCATTATCCATAATGAAGGCTTATGGACAAGAAATAGATAAATCCTTAATAGAAAACTATGAAGAAGTAACTGGATTAGGTATAATAGCAAGGTTTAAAAATGAAACTGTTTTTGCAGGCAATGATAAGCTTATGATTACAGAAAATATACCTTATGCAAGCAATGTAAATAGTATAGGTACATTAGTACACTTAGCTGTAGATAAAAAATATGCAGGCTATATAGTTATATCTGATGAGATAAAAGAAGATTCAAAAGAAGCTTTAAAAAAGCTTAAGGCATCAGGTGTAAAAAATACTATTATGCTTACTGGTGATAGAAAAAAAGTTGGAGAAATGGTAGGAGAATATATAGGAATAGATGAAGTATATTCAGAACTTTTGCCTGAACAGAAGGTAGAAAAATTAGAACTCATAGATAAAGGAAAATCTTCCAAAGGAAAACTTGCTTTTGTTGGAGATGGAATAAATGATGCACCAGTACTTGCTAGAGCGGATATAGGTATTGCTATGGGAGGAGTTGGTTCTGATGCAGCTATAGAAGCCGCAGATGTAGTAATAATGACAGATGAACCTTCTAAAATAGTAACAGCCATTAATGTGGCAAAATATACTCAAAAGGTAGTATGGCAAAATATCATATTTGCTTTAATAGTAAAGATAATAATACTAGTTTTAGGGGCTTTAGGTATTGCAAATATGTGGGAAGCTGTATTTGGAGATGTTGGAGTTGCTTTAATAGCCGTATTAAATTCCATGAGAGTATTAAAGGATAAAGAAAAATAAAGCTTAAGAAAATTTTTCCTGTGAAATATTTTTTCACATTATTACTGCTTATTTTAAGACGAGCATTTTTACAATTTAGATTTTATATTTATAAAAAACAAAAGTTCTATTTAGTTATATTAAATTCATAACTAAACAGAACTTTTATTTTATGATAAATTTAGACAAAAAATATTAATATTTGATATATTCTATGTAAACTAATCAGTAATGTATACGATAATAAATTAAGTAATATAACAATGTATAATTTATTGAAGAGTGGAGGGGGAAATAATGTCTATTAAAAAGAAACTATTAGCTCTTATAGTATCTTTAGTTATTTTATCTATGGGTTGTACAGGATTGATGACCTACTTTTTTACAAGTAAGTCTTTAATTAATTCAGGAAAAGAAAATATTAAAGTATTGTCAAAAGAAGTAGAAAAAGCTGTAGAAATAATAAATGAAGAAGAAAAAGCAAAGTCCTTAGCATTATGAAATTTTCAGAACATTCATTCTATAGTAAACTTTACTGGAGATAAGAACGGTGAAGAATATAAAAAGTTATTAAATGATGCAAAAGAAATATTAAAGCAGCATGATAAAAAACAAGGTAATTTGGAACATAGCTTTGTGGTAGATAAAGATGGAAATATAGTAGCAGATAGTGATGAAAACCTTATTGGAAAAAGCATAAATGACAGAGAATATAATAAGAGGACTCTTGAAGGTAATGGTGAGCAGATTATAAGTGAAACTTTAATATCAAAATCTACAGGAGCACCTATAGTGGTTTTCACAACTCCTATTATGGATAATAATAAAATCGTAGGTTATGCAGCTACAGCAGTTAAAGGGGAAACTTTATCTAAATATCTTAAAGACATAAAGATAGCTAATAGTCCTTCTAGTTATGTATATCTTGTAGATGAAAAAGGGAATATGATCTATCACCCCCAAAAGGAAAAGATTGGAAAACCTGTGGAAAATGAAAAAATAAAAGCTGTAGTTGGAAAAACAGAAGTTAAAGATGGAGAAAATGTAGTTGAATATGATTTTAATGGAAGTAGAAAAATTGCAGTTTATCAAATTGTACCTGCTACAAAATGGATTATAGTAAGTACAGCAGATGTTAAAGAGTTTAAAAGTTCTTTAACATTACTTACAAAGTGGCTTTCTTTAATTTATATTAGTGTTATATTGATTTCCATTATTGTCGGTGCTCTATATGCAAAAAAAATTGCAAATCCTATAATGGAAATAACTCAATTAGTGAACTCAACAGCAGAATTAGATTTGATACAAAATGATAAATATGATAAATTATTTAAGTACAATGATGAGATTGGTACCATGTTTAAATCCATAATGGACATGAGAAGTTCATTAAGAGAAATGGTACAAGGTATTTTAAAAGCTTCTGAAGATTTGAATGATAATGCAGATTTGGTATTTAATCTTACAGAAGAGTTAAAACTTCAGGCAGATAAGACTGCAGAAGAGACTGAACAGCTTTCTGCTGGAATGGAAGAAAGCGCTGCAACTATAGAGGAGATTTCTGCTTCTTCTTCAGAGATGGCCACCGCAGTTGGAAAGATGGAACAAAATGCTAAAGATGGCACTTCTGAAACAAAGGATATTTCCTCTAAAGCTAATGAATTAAGATTGGATACTAGTAAATCTAAAGAATACTCATTAGAAATTTACAACAAAGTTAAAAAACAGCTTGAAAAGGCTATAGAAGGTTCAAAATCTGTTAAGCAAATAGAAATACTTTCTCAATCTATACTTGAAATAAGCAGCGAAACTAATTTATTAGCTTTAAATGCAGCTATAGAAGCAGCAAGGGCAGGAGAATCAGGTAAAGGATTTGCAGTAGTAGCTGAAGAGGTAAGAAAACTTGCTGAAGAATCTGCGGATACTGCAGAAAATATACAAGATGTGGTTAAAAATGTAGTGCTTTCAGTGGATAATCTTACGGATAGTGCCTTAAGCATATTAAAGTATATAGATGAAGATGTAAATAAAGATTATGAAAACTTTATTAAAGTAGCCTATGATTACGATAATGATGCTGAAAAGATTAATAATTTTATGATGGATTTTACCACATTATCTTCTGAATTGGAACAGTCAATATCTGGTGTAGCTAAGGCTATAAGTGATATGGCAGATACTATAAATGATGGGGCTAATGGTGTTACCAATATATCAAGTAAAACTATAGCCATAGTAGATAAAGTTAATAATATAAGAAAAACTAGTGAAGATAATGTAGAAAATGCAGAAATACTTAAAAATATAACAAAAAAATTTAGATTATAATTAATTTTTATGTCGCAAAATGTATTGACAAAAATCGATATTTTCTCTATACTAATTTCATGATTAGATTAATAATTTCAGGCATAAGGGAGTAGCTAACAGGAGATAATCCTGTTACAGAGCCAACATACTGATGTTTTTCATCTGGCTTTGTATTAAAAAGCGAGACTTATGTATAACGAAGGGTTGCGTTATACATAAGTCTTTTTTTTATTTTATAGTAATTAGTTAAAATATAACTGTTTAAAGGGGGGGGCATATTGGACTTTTTATCTATAATTTTTATAGCAATAGGACTTTCTATGGATGCTTTTGTGGTAGCACTTACAAAGGGTATGACTTTGAAGAGAGGAAAAGTGAGTAGTGGTTTTAAAATAGCTTTTTCTTTTGGATTATTCCAAGGAATTATGCCACTTTTAGGATGGCTTGTGGGAAGTAAATTTAAAAATTACATAACTCATGTTGATCATTGGATAGCATTTATACTTTTAGCTATAATAGGATCGAAAATGTTATATGAGTCTTTTAATGTAAAAGAATCAGAAGTGGGTTCAGAAGAAAAAGATTTGAGTTTTAAACTGATTTTACTTTTATCTGTAGCCACTAGTATAGATGCCTTAGCAGTTGGAGTAAGTTTTGCATTTCTTGAAGTTTCAATATTAAGTGCCTGTATTATGATTGCATTTATAACCTTTATTATAAGCTTTATGGGAGTATTTTTAGGAAAGGTCTGTGGTAACATACTTCAAAGTAAGGCGGAGATACTTGGTGGGGTGATATTAATATTTATAGGAATAAAAATATTGTGGGAACACTTAGAAATTTCACAGGTAATTATGAATTTCATTAAGTGATTTCTAATTTTAGGTTACAAAGAGCAGTTGGTAAATTCATATGAAATGTGCTAAAAAGGCTGTAGATAATGCAGTATAATTCACTACACAACAGCCTTTTTTCTATGCTTGATTAGTTGTCGGTGGTACGAATACTCTTGTAGCTAGCTCATCATCCAGCATATAAAGAGCAGCAGGGTTTGATTCAGCTCTTTTTAGCTTTTTTATTATAGTATTAAAGTTATTTTCTTCTTCTACTTGTTCATCAATGAACCATTTAAGTAAGCTTATAGTAGCATGTTCCTTTTCCTCAGTGGCTATATTTGTAAGATTATATATTCTTTTAGTAACGGTCTGCTCATGTTCATATCCGTGCTCAAACAGATCTAGAGGATTTTTAAATTCTATTATGGGTTTTTCTATATTTTCAAGCAAAACCCTTCCATTCATTTGATTTATGTAATCATAGAATTTCATTGCATGAAATAGTTCTTCTTGAGCTTGAACTCTGAAAAAATTTGCAAAACCGTTTAAATCTTCGGATTCTGCATAAGCCGCCATAGATAAATAGGTATAGGCAGAATAAAATTCATAATTTACTTGATCATTTAAAGCTTTCATTAGTCTTTCACTTAACATTTTTTCACCTCCTGAAGTATTGTTATATAAATTGTAGAAGTATGTAACGTATATTACTAAATTATATATAATGTAACTTTATGAGTTATTATACCCTAATGTATATTAGTTATCAATAAAAATAGTCAGGAAAACATAAATAGTATCTAGTATTAATATTTATTTATGTAGTAATTTGTTAAGTAAATCAGGAAAATTTGTTATTATACCATCTATGCCAAGATCAATTAATTTTTTCATGTATATTTCTTCATTTACAGTATAAGTATTTATTTTTATATTTTTAGACTTTATGGCATCTACTATAGGTTTATGGATCACACTAAAAAACTGAGGATGAAGGGCATTTGCGCCTACATATTCTGCATATTTTTCTGCTTGATATAATCCAGCCTCATAAAGTAAACCTGTACTTATGGTTGAATCTATATTTTTGCACTCCACCATGGAATAGTGATTAAAAGAGGAGAGAATAGCTCTATTCTCCATATTATATTGGTACAATTTGTTTATTACTATTTTTTCTAGATTTTCATATAGTATTATGCCGTTTTTAAGTTCAAGATTAATATATAAATTTTTATCTTTTGCATATTGAAGAAATTCATCTAAAGTAGGAATCTTAATTCCTTTAAATTCATCACTAAACTTAATTCCAGCATCAAATCTTTGCAGTTCCTTATAGGTGTAATCTTTGATAAATCCAGTTCCATTTGTAGTTCGGTCAATAGTTTCATCATGGCAAATTACAGGTACTCCATCTTTTGTAAGCTGTACATCAGTTTCTATACCATCACAACCTGCTTTTACAGCCATTTCGAAAGCTATCATAGTATTTTCGGGATACTTGCCGCTGAATCCTCTATGGGCAATATTCAAGCTTTTTTTCATAAATACACCGCCTTAATTATTTTTTTTAAATGCTATATGAGATATTAATGTAAATATGCTAAGACATATTAATATAAATGGCCAGCCATATTTTAATATAAAATATAAACTATAGTCTCCAGACCTTTGGATAAAAAATAAAAAAATGCTAAATACATATAATATCGTGGATAGTAGTATAGGCCAATATTTTATTTGAAAACTTAAATTATCTTTTTTAAAATTATGTATAAAGTAGGTTAAAAGAAAAGAAGTAGCTGCTAATACAAGAAGTAAAATAGGATTATTGCTGTATTTACATAGATTTTTAAACAAACTATAAAATAGTAGCATAATAGAAATACATAGTATGACTATAGTATAATTTTTATTACGTCCACCTAAAAAAATGTAGATGGCTATAAATGCGAAGCCTAATATAAATCCACCTATTTCTGCTTGTATTAAATGAAAGTTTTTTAAAAGCATTAAAATACCTATACACACTATAATTAAAGCAAATATAGAATTTCTTTTCACTTATAATCACCTGCTATAAATTCAGTTTTTCTTTAAGAAGAATGGCTGCTTTTGTTCTATCGCTTAGCCCTATTTTGCTATATATATTGCTTATATAATTTTTTACAGTACCTTCTGAAATGAATAATTGGGAAGCTATTTGTTTGTTATTATAACCTTTTACTAGTAAGGCTGCTATTTCTATCTCCCTTTCAGACAATTCAAACAGTACAGGGTCTTCTAGGGATTCCTCTTTAATATCTGTTTTTTTATTATGTGATATTTTAGATATAATTTTAGCGGCTATAGGTGAAGGAATAAGGAGGTTACCATCTATACCATCTCTTATGGCATCTAAAAGCTTATCAGATGGGATATCTTTTAGCAAATAACCGCTAGCTCCATTGGATAAAGCATCTATTATATATTCATCATCATCAAAAGTAGTAAGAACTATTATAACTATGTTTGGCATTTCTTTTTTTATAGCTTTTACGCTTTCTACACCATTCATTACAGGCATTCGTATGTCCATAAGCACTAAGTCAGGATTAAGTTCTTTACATAACTTATAGGTTTCCAGACCGTTTTCGCAAGTAGCTACTACTTCTATATCATCTTCTAGATCAAGTATGGTTTTTAACCCATCTCTCATAAGAGTTTGATCATCTGCAATAATTACTCTAATCATCATTCACTCTCCTATATTCATATTACAATTACATTAAAGGTATTTCTATACTTAGAGTAGTTCCTTCATTTATAATAGAGCTCATATTGAAATATCCCTTCACGGATTCTACTTGTTCTTTCATAGCTGATAAACCAAAACCTAAATCTATATTTTCAAAACCTACTCCGTTATCTTTTAAATAAAAAAATACATGCTGATTTTCCACATAGAGCCTAAACATAAATTTGCTGGAATTACCATGTTTTATACCATTGGTTAGTCCTTCCATTAAACCGTTATAGATTATCTTTTGAATATTTTTAGGAATATCATTATCTATATTTATATTATAATCTACTTTTATACCAGTATGCTTCATTGTATCTTCTATGAGCAGTTTAATGGCAGGTATAAAATCTAAAATATCTTCTCCTTCCTTCAACAATCTTACGGATTTTCGTATATCTACCAGTCCCTTCCGTACCTGTTCTTGAGCTAAGTCTATTTTTTCTAGGGCTAAATCCTTTTTATCTTTACATAAAAGCCTTTTTCCAGCTTCCATTTCTACTAGTACTGTAGTTAAAGTATGTCCGACAGTATCATGTATTTCTCTTGCTATTCTATTTCTTTCCTTTAAAGCAGCCATTTCTTCTAGAGCTTCTGAATGTTCTTTTAATTTCTCATAGGCTTTTTGCAGCTGCATATTTTTATGTTCTAGCTGTTCCATAATATTTAATATTTTTTGCTTTTGCAATATTTGATGTTTTGTAAAATATAGTATACTAGATATGAAAGCAAATATACCTGCACCTACAAGAGCCAAAAATGCTGACTGCCTATAATCAAAAATTAGCAGCAAATTAGGTACCTTAGAGAGCATGTAAGAAATATAGCTTAATATTATAATAAATATGCTAAATCTTTTATCATGAAATAATATGCTGTCTATTAATATGATAAGTATGTATAAAATTGATACATTTGACTTATCTATAAGCAATAACCAGTAAATTACAGCTAAATCCATATATATTAAACATTTACCTAAAGATTTATTTTTATCATTTAGATATATTATGGATAGCCTTAGACTGGAGGATATTATTAAAAGAGAAGACAGAATTCCTAATATAGCTCTGTTTTCAGGGGAGAATAATATTAAAAATATAAAAATAAATATAAAGGAAACATATAGTATTATCCATATAATTTTTTCAGTATTTTTGTCCATTAAATCACCTTTTTCACGTTGTTCATTTAAATTATAAGCTTTAATAAAAAAAATTTCCACAATAACACAATGTTAGAAACATTTAATTTCATATAATATATTAGTTTTCAACTTTATTAAAAAAGTTTATACTAATATATAATAAAAGTTAATAAAAAGTTCAAACATTATTAAGTGATATATAATACTATTTTATTAAGTTTATGTTATTATGTATATAAGGATTATGTATGAAAGAAGTGATAATATGAGTTATGGAAATAATAGCTTATTTGGAAATATCTTATATTATATATTAGTAGCTTTAGCAATAATTTTAATATTTGCATCTACAGTATTTTTATTAAATGTGGTAGGAGTTATAGCACTTATTGTTTTGATAATTTACGGAGTAAAAAAGCTAGTAGATTTTATAAAAGGCACTTATTACAAAACTACGAAAAAGACACCTAAAGGTCAATGGGAAAAAGTTAATAATAATAGTGAAGAAAACTCCAAGGAAAAAGTTATAATAGATGTGGATTATAGGGATGTAAAATAAATAAGACATAACTTTATTAATTAATGTTAGATAGGTTATCTTAGAGAAGTTAATAGATGAATTGAATAATAAAGGGCATACTTTAGTTAAAGCATGCTCTTTTTTATAACTTAGTTATATAAGTAGAATAGTTAGCATTTTTTACTATGTAATAAATATAGTTATGAGTATATGATCCAAGATATTTAGATACTAAAATTATTAATATATGTCTCTGATTATTTTGAACTTTCTAAATTTAAACCATTATTTATTCTGAATTAGTTATAAAATTGACAATTTTTTTTTAGTATTATATATTTTAATCATAGGCATATTAAAGGTAGGATATTTATTATTTATATATTAAATATTATGTAGTACAAATAAACAGAGGGTATCTTGTATTTATAGGATAAAAGCTAGTATAATATAAAATAGGTTATTAGAGTCATTTTATATATTATGTATTAATTTTATTGTGAAATTACTTTAATTTATAATATTAAAATTGATAAATACTAATTTAATAGATACTTGTATTTAAGATAGAAGAGGTGTGAATATGGACAAAAAGAAGAATATATCAATGGCTGTGATAAAGAGATTGCCTAAATATCACAGATATTTATCAGAACTTTTAAAGAATGATGTGGATAGAATATCCTCTAAGGAATTAAGTGAAAAAATAGGCTTTACCGCTTCACAGATAAGGCAGGATTTGAATTGTTTCGGCGATTTTGGACAGCAAGGATATGGATATAATGTTAAGGAACTTTATAGTCAGATAAGTAATATACTAGGTCTTAGCAAAGAATATAACACCGTAATCATAGGTGCTGGTAACATAGGTCAAGCCATAGCTAATTACACTAGATTTGAAAAGATAGGGTTTAAATTATTGGGTATATTTGATACAAATCCTAAGTTAACTGGAATAAAAATAAGAGATATAGAAATACAGGATATAGATAATTTAGAGATGTTTTTAAAGGAAAACAATGTAGATATAGGAATAATATGTGTTCCAAAAATTAATGCACAAAAGGTATGTAATCTGCTTGTTAATAATGGAGTAAAGGGCATATGGAATTTTGCACCTGTGGATTTAGCAGTGCCGGGAGATGTGATCATTGAAAATGTTCATTTAAGTGAAAGTTTACTAACTTTAGCATATTTATTGAATGAAAAGGAAGATCAAAAAGAATAATTTAATTCAAAAATCAATGTATTTTTATTGAAAAAAATTATATTACAGTATATAATTATAATTGAAGTGTATGCTTCAATTATTTTTTTGTTTTATTGTTATATAATTAACAAACCTTTAAGACTGGCATGATTTTTGCTGTTAATAAATTAAAAATATTAACATATAAATTTAAGGAGGATCACTATGGAACTTAAAAATGTTATCCTTGAAAAAGAAGGCAATTTAGCTACTATTACTATTAATAGACCAAAGGCATTAAATGCATTAAACTCAGACACTCTAAAAGACTTAGATGTGGTAATTGACGCAATAGAAAAAGATGATGAAATATATGCAGTGATTTTAACTGGAGCAGGAGATAAAGCTTTTGTAGCAGGAGCAGATATCACTGAAATGAAAGATTTAAACACTATGGAAGGAAGAAATTTTTCTATACTTGGAAACAAAGTATTTAGAAGAATTGAAACTTTAGAGAAACCTGTTATAGCAGCTATACCTGGATTTGCTTTAGGCGGAGGTTGTGAGCTTGCTATGGCTTGTGATATAAGAATAGCCTCAGAAAAAGCTAAATTTGGTCAACCAGAAGTAGGTCTTGGAATAACACCAGGATTTGGAGGAACACAAAGATTAGCAAGGCATGTAGGCATGGGAAGAGCAAAAGAACTTATATTTACAGCAAGACTAGTTAAGGCAGAGGAAGCATTAAGAATAGGTCTTGTAAATAAAGTTGTAGAGCCAGAAAAACTTATGGAAGAAGCTAAAGCTATGGCTAACATGATAATTGCCAATGCGCCAGTAGCAGTTAAGCTTTCAAAAGCAGCCATAAACAGAGGAATGCAGTGTGATATAGACACAGCCCTTATGTATGAAGCAGAAGCATTTGGTGGATGTTTCTCTACCTTAGACCAAAAAGAAGGAATGACAGCCTTTGTTGAAAAGAGAGATAAACATTTTCAAAATAAATAATAAAATCAGTTAAGGTCAAAATAAGGAGGTAAAGTAAATGAATTTTGCATTATCAAGAGAACAAGAACTAGTTAGACAGATGGTAAAAGAATTTGCTAGAGATAAAGTAGCTCCAATAGCTGCAGAAATAGACGAAACAGAAAGATTCCCTATGGAAAATGTTAAGCTAATGGCTAAGTATGGAATGATGGGAATATGCTTTCCAAAGGAATTTGGTGGAGCAGGTGGAGACACTTTATCCTACATATTAGCTGTTGAAGAGTTATCAAAGGCTTGTGGAACAACTGGAGTTATACTTTCAGCTCACGTTTCACTATGTGCATCATTAATATACCAATTTGGTAACCAGGATCAAAAGGAGAAATATTTAACTCCATTAGTAAAAGGAGAAAGAATAGGTGCTTTTGGATTAACTGAACCAGGTGCTGGTACAGATGCAGCAGGACAACAAACTACAGCAGTTTTAGATGGAGATCATTATGTTCTTAATGGATCTAAGATATTCATAACAAATGGTGGAGTGGCAGATACTTTCATAATATTTGCTATGACAGACAAGTCAAAAGGAACAAAAGGAATATCTGCTTTCATAGTTGAAAAGAGCTTCCCAGGTTTCTCTATAGGAAAACTTGAAAATAAGATGGGTATAAGAGCATCTTCAACTACTGAACTTGTAATGGAAAACTGTATAGTTCCAAAAGAAAACTTAATAGGACAAGAAGGAAAAGGCTTTGGTATAGCTATGAAGACTCTTGATGGAGGAAGAATAGGTATTGCTGCTCAAGCTTTAGGAATAGCAGAAGGTGCTTTAGACGAGTGTGTTAAATACATGAAGGAAAGAAAACAATTTGGAAAACCACTTAGTGCATTCCAAGGATTACAATGGATGATAGCTGATATGGATGTTAAGATTGAAGCTGCAAGACACTTAGTGTATAAGGCTGCATTCCTTAAGGATCAAGGAGCACCATATTCTTTAGATGCTGCAAGAGCTAAATTGTTTGCTGCAGAAGTAGCTATGGAAGTTACAACTAAGGCTGTTCAAATACTAGGTGGATATGGATACATTAAAGAATATCCAGTTGAAAGAATGATGAGAGATGCTAAAATAACTGAGATATATGAAGGAACTTCACAAGTTCAAAAAATGGTTATTGCCGGAAGCGTATTAAGATAGGAGGTTACATAGATGAATATAGTTGTTTGTTTGAAACAAGTACCAGATACTACAGTAGTAAGAATAGACCCTAAGACTGGAACACTTATAAGAGAAGGAGTTCCATCTATAATAAACCCAGAAGATAAGCATGCTTTAGAGGAAGCTTTAGTGTTAAAAGATAATTATGGTGCTAAGGTAACTGTTATAAGTATGGGACCACCTCAAGCTAAAAATGCTTTAAGAGAAGCTTTAGCTATGGGAGCTGATGAAGCTATACTAATAACAGACAGAGCTTTTGCAGGAGCTGATACATTAGCTACATCAAAAGCATTAGCAGGAGCTTTAAAGAAACTTGATTATGATGTTATATTTGCAGGAAGACAGGCAATAGATGGAGATACTGCTCAAGTTGGACCAGAAATAGCTGAACATTTAAACATTCCTCAAATAACTTATGTTCAAGAAGTTAAAGCTGAAGGAAATACATTAAAGGTGAATAGAGCTTTAGAAGATGGATTTGAAATAATAGAAGTTAAAGCTCCAGTGCTTTTAACTGCAATAAAAGAATTAAATGAGCCAAGATATATGAATGCAAAAGACATATTTGAATCTGCAAATAAAGAGATAGAAGTATGGTCAGCAGCGGATATAGATGTGGATAAATCCCAACTTGGATTAGCTGGTTCACCAACAAAGGTTAAGAGATCAACAACTAAGGAAGCAAAAGGACAAGGCGAATTAGTTAATAAGCCAGCTAAAGAAGCAGTTGAACATGTATTCTCAAAATTAAGAGAGAAACACTACATCTAATTTTAGAGTTAGTAAGTATATAGGAGGGATTTATAATGAATATAGCTGATTATAAAGGCGTATGGGTTTTTGCTGAGCAAAGAGATGGAGAGTTACAAAAAGTTTCCTTAGAATTATTAGCTAAAGGTAAAGAAATGGCTGATAAATTAGGAGTAGAATTAACAGCACTTTTATTAGGAAATGGTGTTGATAATATAGCAAAAGAATTAATGGCTTATGGAGCAGATAAAGTTTTACAAGCTGATAATGAATTGCTAGGACATTATACTACTGATGGATATACAAAAGTTATCTGTGATTTAGTAAATGAATATAAACCAGAAGTATTATTTATAGGAGCTACTTTCGTAGGAAGAGACTTAGGTCCAAGAGTAGCTGCAAGACTTAACACAGGACTTACAGCAGACTGTACAGCTCTTGATGTAGATGATGAAACTAAGAATCTATTAATGACAAGACCAGCTTTTGGTGGAAACTTAATGGCTACAATAGAGTGTGCTGAACATAGACCACAAATGGCAACTGTAAGACCAGGAGTTTTTGCAAAGCTTGCTAAAGACGAAAACAAAGCTTTAAACATAGTTAAAGTTAATGTAGAGTTAAAAGCAGAAGATGTAAGAACTAAGGTTGTTTCTGTTGAAAAGCTTGCTAAGGAAGTAGAAGATATAACAGAAGCAAAAGTTCTAGTTGCTGGTGGTAGAGGAGTTCAAAACAAAGAAACATTTAAACTTCTTCAAGAATTAGCACAAGTTATGGGTGGAACTGTGGCTGCTTCTCGTGCTGCTGTTGAAAATGACTGGTTAGATAAAGATTATCAAGTAGGACAAACAGGAAAAACTGTTAGACCAAATATATATATAGCTTGTGGTATATCAGGAGCTATCCAACATTTGGCTGGTATGCAAGATAGTGATATAATAATTGCTATAAACAAAGATGCAACTGCTCCAATCATGAAGGTAGCTGATTATGCTATAGTTGGAGACTTAAACAAAGTTATACCAGAAATGATAGCTCAATTTAAGGCTATGAATAACTAATTCATTTGATGGATATATAAAAAATATAGCTTCAGCTTAAATTTAAGCTGAAGCTGTAAATTAATAGAATTATACAGGGAGGTTTATTGTTATGGAAAAGATTTTTGTTCTTGGAGCAGGCACAATGGGTGCTGGAATAGTTCAGGCTTTTGCTCAAAAGGGCTATGAAGTTATAGTAAGAGATATAAAAGATGAGTTCGTAGATAGAGGGTTAGCAGGAATTAATAAAAATCTTTCTAAATTAGTTGCTAAGGGAAAGATGACTGAAGAAGATAAAGAAGCTATACTTTCAAGAATAAGTGGAACTACAGATATGAATTTAGCTGCAGACTGTGATTTGGTTGTTGAAGCTGCTGTAGAAAATATGGAAATAAAGAAGAAAATATTTGCTGAATTAGATGGAATATGTAAACCAGAAACTATATTAGCATCAAACACATCTTCTTTATCTATAACTGAAGTTGCTTCAGCAACAAAGAGAGCAGATAAAGTTATAGGAATGCATTTCTTTAATCCAGCTCCTATTATGAAGCTTGTGGAGATAATAAGAGGAATGGCAACTTCCCAAGAGACTTTTGATAAAGTTAAAGAAGCTTCCATAGCTATAGGAAAAGATCCAGTAGAAGTTGCAGAAGCTCCAGGATTTGTTGTAAACAGAATATTAATTCCAATGATAAATGAAGCTGTAGGAATTTTTGCTGAAGGCATAGCAAGTGCTGAGGACATAGATAAAGCTATGATGCTTGGAGCAAACCATCCAATGGGACCTCTTGCTTTAGGAGACCTTATAGGATTAGATGTATGTCTAGCTATAATGGATGTTTTATATAAAGAAACAGGAGATAGCAAATACAGAGCTCACAGCCTACTTAGAAAATATGTAAGAGCTGGATGGCTTGGAAGAAAGACTGGAAGAGGATTCCACGATTATAGTAAATAAGAGACTGACCATCTTTTTTCAATAATTTATTTTAGAATAAACCTAGGAGGATATCTTTTAAGATATCTTTCTGGGTTTATTTTTATAAATAAGCTGCAATCACTGTTATTTTAAAGCCAAGGTAAATATGATAAAATATAATATATAAATTATACATAAACTTAAGATAACTATACCAACTCAGAGGTGATATTTTGTACAAGAAAAACCATGATGAGATGATTAAAAACTCTCATGAAAGAAGTATAATGTATGGCATAGAAAGAGAAAGGATTACCTCAAAAAAAATACTAGCAGAACATGAGGTATCAGATGCCATAAGAAAAAATAGGCAGCTTATTAATATAGCTACTCCTTTTATTAAAGTACTTTATGACTTTTTAAGCGGATCAGGATTTATAGTACTTCTTACAGATAAAGAAGGATGTATATTAAATATAATAGGTGATAAAGATATATTAGAAGCAGCTAGGGGACTTAACATGGTTGTAGGAGCTTACATGGATGAAGGAAGTATTGGTACTAATGCTATGGGTACAGCTATAAAAGAGGATTCCCCTATACAGGTTTCTGCAAAAGAGCATTTTATAACGGCTTACCATAGGTGGACATGTTCTGCGGCGCCTATCCATAATGCTCAAGGCGATATAGTAGGTACGCTTAACCTAACAGGTGGAAGTCAGCTAGTACATCCTCATACTTTAGGCTTAGTGGTAGCTGCAGTGAAGTCTATTGAAGATCAAATAAAGATTCGAAATACTCAAAAAAAGTTAGAAGAAGCGTATAATTATATGAATACCATAGTTAATTCTATATCCTCTGGTATAGTAGCTCTGGAGAGAGATGGGACTATAAAGAGTATAAATGATGCTGCTTGTAGCATACTTAAAGTAGAGAGAAAAGACATAATAGGCAGTTCAGCAGAAAAAGTAGTAAGTAACTGGAAAAATCTTTTTAAAGAGTTTGAAAAGGGACAAGATTTTCAGGATGAGGAAATAAACTTTAAGATTCATGGAGTAAGAGAAAGGTATAACATGAGTGCTTGTCCTATATTTTCTGATGATGGACAAATTGTAGGAATGGTAATACTTTTAAGAAATATGCAAAATGTTATAAATTTAGTCAATAAATATACTGGCATGAGAGCAAGATATACATTTGATGATTTTATAGGAGAAAGTACGGAAATAGTTAAGATAAAGGAATATGCTAAAAATGTAGCAGATAGTCCTTCTACTATTTTAATAGAAGGCGAGAGTGGCACGGGTAAAGAAGTACTTGCCCAGGCTATACATAATTATAGTAGCAGAAGAGATTATGGTTTTGTAGCTATTAACTGTGGAGCTATATCTAAAAATCTTATAGAGAGCGAACTATTTGGATATGATGAAGGTGCTTTTACTGGTGCTAAAAAAGGAGGACATCCAGGTAAATTTGAACTAGCTAATGGAGGCACTTTATTTCTTGATGAAATAGGTGAGATGCCGCTGGATATGCAGGTGAATTTATTGAGAGTTCTTCAAGAAGGTGTGGTAACCAGAGTAGGAGGTCATAAATATATACCAGTAAACGTAAGGATTATAGCAGCTACTAATAAGGATTTAAGGAAAGAAGTAGCTAGAGGAACTTTTAGACAGGACTTGTATTATAGATTAAGTGTTATACCTATAATAATACCGCCTCTCAGAGAGAGAAAAGGTGATATAGCTTTGCTTACAGAACGTTTTCTTAAAATTAAGTCAAAAAAGCTAGAAAAATCAGTACCTGAAATAAGTAGAGAAGATTATTTAAAAATATTGAATTATAATTGGTACGGTAATGTGAGAGAGTTAGAAAATTATGTTGAAAAGATGGTAATATTAGATGGTAAGGTACCTTTTGACTTTATTTCTAAAGTATCAGAAAAAGATGCAGATAATGCAGAAAAATTATCTGAATTATCCTATGTAGAAAAGGACATAGATGAGGAATTTATATGTACTATTGCTGAACTTGAAAAAAAAGCTATAATGGCTTGTATGAAAAAATTTAATGGTAATATATCAAAAGTAGCAGCTACCCTTGGTATGGGAAGAAATACTCTATATTGTAAAATAAAAAAATATGGTATAAGTTATTGATTTGGAGGTATATTATGAGTGTGAGAGGAATATTAACTGCATTAATCAGTGCTGTTTTAGTAAGTCTAATTTCAGCTTTTAATTTTAAAATAGCTATGTACATTATAGCAATTTACTATGGCATGAAGGCATTACTATATGTTATAAACAAAGATTTTTACAAAAAATTTGATAAAATTTCAAATATAGATAGATACAATGCTTATATAAAAAAAGATGATGAATTTAAAAAATATATAAAATCAGATCCTTTAGCAGATATATTGATAAGTGGGATATTTATTTATATTGGATTTAGTCTTTCCAATAAAATAAATTCTTCAACCTACTATGTGATGATATTTTTATTTATTTTATTCAATTATTTTATAGAAGTATATGCTATGACCAAAAGTAAAAGCTGGGAAGATTATAAGAAAAAGAGTGGAATGGCATCCTTAGCTATTATAGCCATAATATTATTACTATTTCGTTAAAGAATAAATTATAAATGTATAAAAAACGAACGATGTTCCGTAATAGAACAATGCAAACAAGTAATGTTGTACTAAAATCGAACAATGTTGCTTGTTTTAATATTTTCGCATAAAAGGATGTAATGCATATATTTACATAAAACTTATTACAAATGGGGAATTTAAGTACATTTTGTGGCTTTTAGAAGAACATTGTTAAAAAAATGTCTTAATTGGCATAAGTATTGCTTTAATATTATAGAGAATAATTAATATAGAATCATTGATTATAAAAGGAGGAAATTATAATGAATAGGTTTACACTACCAAGAGATATTTATTTTGGACAGAATAGTTTAGAGGTTTTAAAATCTCTTAAAGGTAAAAAGGCTGTTATAGTTACAGGTGGAAGTTCCATGCAGAAATTTGGATTTTTGGATAAAGTTGAAAGCTATCTAAAAGAAGCTGGTATGGAAGTTGAGAAAATAGAAGGTGTAGAGCCAGATCCTTCCGTAGAAACTGTTATGAAGGGTGCAGAATTAATGAGATCTTTTGAGCCTGACTGGATAGTTGCTATAGGTGGAGGTTCTCCAATAGATGCTGCAAAAGCCATGTGGATATTCTACGAACATCCAGAAACTACTTTTGAAGATGTAAAAGATCCATTTACAGTTCCTGAATTAAGAAATAAAGCTAAATTTGCTGCAATTCCATCCACTAGTGGAACAGCTACAGAAGTTACAGCTTTTTCAGTAATCACTGACTATAAAGCACAGATAAAATATCCTTTAGCTGATTTCAATTTAACACCAGATGTAGCAATAGTTGATCCAAGTTTAGCTGAAACTATGCCAGCTAAATTAACAGCTCATACTGGAATGGATGCATTAACACATGCCATAGAAGCTTATGTAGCAGGACTAAGATCACCATTTTCAGATCCACTTGCTATGCAGGCTATAACAATGGTAAAAGAATACTTATTTGATTCCTTTAATGGAGATAAGAATGCAAGAGAACAGATGCACATAGCTCAATGTCTAGCTGGAATGGCATTTTCCAATGCTTTACTTGGAATTACTCATAGTATGGCTCATAAGACTGGAGCAGTTTTCCATGTACCACATGGATGTGCTAATGCCATATATTTACCATATGTAATAGACTTCAACAAGAAGGCTTGTGGAGAAAGATATGCTCAAATAGCTAAAAACTTAGGATTAAAAGGTAATACTGAAGATGAACTAATAGATGCATTAAATAACATGATAAAAGAATTGAATAAGAAGATGGGAATAGTTCAGACATTAAAGGATTATGGCATAAAAGAAGAAGATTTTAAAGCTAATTTGGATAGAATATCAGAAAATGCAGTAAAAGATGCATGTACTGGATCAAACCCAAGACCGATCACAGTAGAAGAAATGAAAAAATTATTTAACTGTGTATATTATGGAGAAAAAGTAACATTTTAATTTATAATCAAAAAACTCTCTTAACTCTTTAGTTAAGAGAGTTTTATAAAGTGATCAAAAATAACATTATTAATGATTTAACAAGTAAGAAAATTCAAGAAGTGGTTTAAATTTTTTTATTTACTTATATATTATTATGTTATAATAAATATGGACTTGAAGCTTGATTTAAAAAATGTAACATGGAGGAATGGAAATGTACAAAATTTTAAGTAAAAAAGTACTATCACCTAATATTTATCTTATGGATATCCATGCGCCAAGAGTAGCTAAGTCTTGTGAGCCGGGACAGTTTGTAATAGTAAAGATGGATGAAAAGGGTGAAAGAATCCCATT
Organism: uncultured Clostridiaceae bacterium; assembly: GCA_946405135.1. GTDB lineage: Bacteria > Bacillota > Clostridia > Clostridiales > Clostridiaceae > CAMJGD01. The sequence goes on from CAMJGD010000004.1 coordinate 131,165, forward strand.
GACTATATGTGATTATGACAGAGAAAAAGAAAGTGTAACCATAGTATTTCAGTCTCTAGGAGAGTCTACTAAAGAGATGGCTTCTTATGAAGCAGGAGAATACTTTTCAGATTTCGTAGGCCCACTAGGAAGACCATCTGAAATGGTTCACGAAGATTTAAATATATTAAAAAACAAAAAGATAATGTTCATAGCAGGTGGAGTAGGAGCTGCACCAGTGTATCCTCAAGTAAAATGGCTTCATGAAAGAGGTATAAAGGCAGATGTTATAGTAGGAAGCAAAACAAAGGATCTTTTAATACTTGAGGAAGAAATGAAGGCTGTGGCTGGAAATCTATACATAGCTACAGATGACGGTTCTTATGGATTTAAAGGATTGGTTACAGAAAAACTTAAAGATTTAGTTATAAATCAAGGTAAGAAATATGACCTTGTAGTAGCTATAGGACCAATGATAATGATGAAATTTGTAACTATTTTAACTAAAGAACTTAATATACCTACTGTAGTAAGCTTGAATCCTATAATGGTGGATGGTACAGGTATGTGCGGAGCTTGTAGAGTTACTGTAGGTGGAGAAGTAAAATTTGCTTGTGTAGATGGTCCAGAGTTTGATGGACATCTTGTAAACTTTGACGAAGCTATGAGAAGACAAACTATGTATAAGACAGAAGAAGGAAGAAAAATATTAAAGCAGGAAGAAGGAGACACTCATCATCATGGTGGCTGTGGTTGTGGAGGTGATAAATAATGGATAGAATGAAGAGAACACCTATAAGAGAGCAGGATCCTAAAGTTAGAGCAACAAACTTTGATGAAGTTTGCTTAGGTTATACAGAAGAAGAGGCAGTACAGGAAGCTTCTAGATGCTTAAACTGTAAGAATCCTATGTGTGTAACCCAGTGTCCAGTTACTATAAATATACCTACCTTTATACAACATGTTAAAAATAGAGAGTTTGAAAAGGCAGCTAAAATTATAGCAGAATCCAGTGCGTTACCAGCAGTATGCGGGAGAGTATGTCCACAGGAAGTTCAGTGCGAAGGAAAGTGTGTTTTAGGTATAAAGGGAGAAGCTGTTGCTATAGGCAAGCTTGAAAGATTTGTAGCAGATTGGTCAAGAGAAAACAATATAGATTTAAGTGAAGTGGAAGCAAAGAAAAATAAAAAAGTAGCTGTAATAGGAAGTGGTCCTGCAGGACTTACCTGTGCAGGAGATTTAGCTAAAAAAGGCTATGATGTAACTATATTTGAAGCTCTTCATGAACCAGGAGGAGTTTTAGTATATGGTATACCAGAATTTAGATTGCCTAAGGATACTGTAGTAAAACATGAAATAGAAAATGTTAAGAAATTAGGCGTTAAAATAGAGACTAATGTAATAGTAGGAAGAACTGTAACTATAGATGAGCTTCTAGAAGATGAAGGTTTTGATGCTATATTTATCGGATCTGGAGCTGGTCTTCCAAAATTCATGGGAATACCAGGAGAAAACTCTAATGGAGTATTCTCAGCTAATGAATTTTTAACAAGAAACAACCTAATGAAAGCTTTTAAAGAAGGCTATTCTACTCCTATAAAGGTTGGAGAAAAGGTAGCGGTAGTAGGTGGAGGAAATGTGGCTATGGATGCTGCAAGGACAGCCTTAAGACTTGGAGCTGAAGTTCATATAGTTTACAGAAGATCTGAAGAAGAGCTTCCAGCAAGGGTAGAAGAAGTACATCATGCTAAGGAAGAAGGAGTAATTTTTGATCTTTTAACAAATCCAGCAGAGATTTTAGCAGATGAAAAGGGCTGGGTAAACGGAATGAAGTGTATAAGAATGGAACTTGGAGAACCAGATGCTTCAGGAAGAAGAAAACCTGTAGAGGTCCCAGGATCAGAATTCGTACTTGATGTAGATACAGTTATTATGTCATTAGGTACATCACCAAATCCTCTTATAGCTTCAACTACAAAAGGTCTAGATACAAATAAGAGAAAGTGTATAGTGGCTGAAGAAGAAACAGGATTGACATCAAAAGAAAAAGTTTATGCAGGTGGCGATGCCGTAACAGGAGCAGCTACTGTAATATTAGCTATGGGTGCTGGAAAGAAAGCAGCTAATGCTATAGATGAATTTTTAAGTAAATAAAAGGACAAGTAAGGGACAGTTCTTAACTTTAAAAAGTTAAGAACTGTCCCTTATAAGGAGGATTTATGATTAAGGGTAAAGTTAAAAAATATTATGATAGAAAGTATGATTTAAATTGTGCAGAAACTATAATTTATGCTGCTAATGAAGAATATAATATGAATTTATCAAAGGAGACCTTAAAAACCATGGCAGGTTTTGGAGGGGGTATGGCTATAGAAGATACCTGTGGAGCTATTGCAGGAGCTGTAGCAGTTATAGGCATATTATTTACAGAAGAAAGAGCTCATGAAAGCTCTAAGGTAAAAAATTTAACAAAAGAATTTATGGAAAAATTTATTGATAAGTTAGGAACTAATAACTGCGCTCAATTGAAAAATAAATATAGAAAAAATGAAGAAATAAGATGCGAAAACATGGTATATACTGCAGCAGAAATATTAGATCAAATGGTTTTAAGAGAAAGATCGTAGGTGATGTATATGGATTTTGAAAGATTAGAACCGTATGAAGATAAAGTCATATTAAAAAATGTAAAAAACTTTGAGTTATCTCACATATTTGATTGCGGACAGTGCTTTAGATGGAATAGATTAGATAATGGTAATTATATAGGAGTAGCTTATGGAAAAGTAATTGAAGTTGAGAAACAAGGGGAAGATGTGATAATCTACAATTCAAATGAAAAAGACTTTTATGATATATGGCTTGAATATTTTGATTTGAATAGAGATTACGATGAAATTAAAAATAAGCTTAGGGAAGATGAAATTTTAAAAAAATCTGTAGAATTTGGTCATGGCATCAGAATATTAAAGCAAGAACCCTTTGAGATAACCATATCCTTTATAATTTCAGCTAATAATAGAATACCTATGATAAAAAGAGCTATAAGCCGTATAAGTGAGCGATGGGGAAAGCCTTTAGAGTATAAAGGGAATATATATTATAGCTTTCCAGAGGCTGAAATTTTAAAGAATACAACTATTGAGGAAATTACAGCTTGTGGAGTAGGCTTCAGAGCAAAATATATAGAGGACACTGTAAATAAAATATGTGATAGCACAAAATACCAAGGAAACTTTAATGAAACAGACTATGATCTAAGAACTATTAAAAACTTCAATGATGATGAATGTCATAAAGCTTTGCAAAAGTTTTCTGGTATAGGACCTAAAGTAGCAGATTGTATAATGCTATTTTCTATGCAGAAATATTCAGCTTTTCCTGTAGATGTGTGGGTAAAAAGAGCTATGCAGTATTTCTATGTGGTACCAGATGTATCTTTAAAAAAGATAAGAGATTTTGGGAAAGATAAGTTTGGAGAGTTGTCAGGCTTTGCCCAGCAGTATCTTTTTTACTATGCAAGGGAAAATAATATTAGCATATAAATTATATAAAAAAGATTTATTAAGAAACAAGAAGAAAATTTTCTTCCTGTTTTTTTTTATTATTATAATTAATAATTCATTATAATATATTGAAAATTTTTAATTAATTGATATCTATAAAATTGTTACGTATTTAACAATTATCTGTTATAATAATATTGTGCTTATTTTATATTGACTTATAAGACTGTACTAATTTATTGTTGCAAAATTTTAACACAATTTTTTATAATTATAAGAGAGGTGCGGAGTATGTTTGTATTTGAAACTCAACTTAAGAGATTAAAACATGAAGTTTTAAAACAGGTAGCTATTTTAGCAAAAGATGATAGACTAACTAAAGAAGAATTAGAAAAAATACCTTATGAAGTAATCCAAGGGGAGAAGCCAACTTATAGATGTTGTGTTTATAAGGAAAGAGCTATAGTAACAGAAAGAGTTAAATTAGCAGCGGGCTATTTGCCTAATGGAGATAATGCTGAAGAGGAATATATAGATATAAGACCGGAAGATCAAATTGTATATATAATAGAAGCAGCTTGTGATAGATGTCCTATAAATAAATATACTGTAACAGAGGCTTGTAGAGGTTGCATTACTCATAAATGCATGGAAGTTTGTCCTGCCAATGCTATGATAAAAGTTAATGGAAAAGCTTATATAAATCAAGAATTATGCAAGGAATGCGGAATGTGTAAAAAAGTATGTCCTTATGATGCTATATCAGAAGTTATGAGACCTTGCAAAGTTTCATGTCCTACTGGAGCACTTACAGTAAGTACTGAGGATAGAAGAGCTATGATTAATGAACCAGAGTGTATTAGCTGTGGAAATTGTGTGTCAGCCTGTCCATTTGGTGCTATATCAGATAAGAGCTTTATAGTGCCAGTAGCTAAGAGATTAGTAAGGAACAGAAAAATGTATGCAGTAGTAGCACCTGCTATAGCTGGACAATTCGGACCAAAAATAACTATGGGGCAGGTAAGAACAGCATTGAAAAACGTAGGATTTATTGATATGATAGAAGCAGCCTGTGGAGCTGATGCTGTTACAATTCATGAAAGTAAAGAATTCGTAGAGAGAATGGAAAAAGGGGACAAATACATGACTAATTCCTGCTGTCCCGGATTTCTAAATTATATTGAGAAAAAATATCCAGATCAAGCAGAAAAAATATCTACTACAGTTTCTCCTATGGTAGCTACAGCTAGATATATAAAAGAAAAAGATGAAGACGCTAAGGTAGTTTTCATTGGACCATGTATAGCTAAAAAGAATGAAGCAAAACGAGAAGGAATTAAAGATGCAGTAGATTATGTGTTAACTTTTGAAGAAATAGCAGCTCTTTTAGATGCCTTTGGAACAGATCCAGAACTTTGTGAAGATTCTAATGTGGATGAAGCTTCAGTATTTGGAAGAGGCTTTGCTATAGGAGGAGGCCTTACAGCGGCTATAGAGAACTATGTAAAAGATAGTGGCATAGATGCAGAATTTAAACCTGTAAAAGTAAGTGGTGTGGCTGAAGTTAAAAAAGCTATGACTATGGCTAAGGCAGGAAGATTAGGTGGTAACTTTATAGAAGGTATGATGTGTGAAGGTGGTTGCGTAGGAGGCCCTGGAACCATAATGCCTCAATTAAAGACTAAAGCTATTCTTACAAGATTTAATAATCAATCCAGCAAAAAAGCTGTACTAGAAAATGAAAAAATTCATGAATTTGAAAACTTAAATTTAGAAAGATAGAAGTTTAAATAAAGACTTACAGATTAGCTGTAGGTCTTTTTTAATTTTAAAATATGTTTACAAAATAGGTTTTATAGTTGAAAATATAGGTAAGACTATAAAGGGTTAAAGTTGCACTTTATAATTTAAGAAAGGGTAATTTATTAATGAAAGAATTATTAAAGAAATATAAGTCACATATAATACTTAGCATAATAGCAGTAATTTTCTTATTTGTAGGATATGAATATTACTATAAGTATTCTAAAATATTAAAAAATTCTGCAGGAATAAAAGATTATATTATGAGTTATGGCAAATATGGTATTTTAGTATTTTTAATGATGCAAATAATACAGGTAGTTGTTTTTTTTATTCCTGGAGAACTGATTCAGATTGCTGGAGGATATATATATGGAACTTTTTGGGGAACTTTATTGTCCTTGGCAGGTATTAGCATAGGAAGTATTATAGACTATTTTATATCCAGTAGATATGGCAAACCTTTTGTTAAAAAATTAGTTTCCAAAAAGCATATCTGGATATTAAATAAGTTAACAGGGGAAGAAGATGATGATGATGAATATAAAGCCAGGATGAATATATTAATATTTACTTTATATCTCATACCTGGTATACCTAAGGATATACTAGGATATATATGCGGTATATCCAGCATATCTTTTAAAGAATTTTTGATGTTGTCTACTTTAGGAAGAACCCCTGGAATTATTGTTTCATCTTTCTTTGGAGCTAAAATCTCAAAAGACAACGTTCTTCTTTTGGTTATAATTGCAGCTTCTATGGCAGCTTTATTCTTATTCGGTGTACTAAAAGGAAAAAATATAGCTTCCTATATAACAAAGAAAAAGGATAAAAGAAAGAATGGTGTAGGATAAAGAGGTATATGCTTATGGAGAGTAGAAGAATTAATATTTTTATGTTTCTTATTTTTGGAGTTATGCCTATTATTATCATACCTTCAGTGGATGATAGATTTTATGCACCTAAAATATATTTTATATATTTTATATGCATAGCTATGCTTCTTTCTTTAAAAAACTTAAACATCAAATATAGCTTAGCTTTATTGGATAAATTACTTATATGTTATGGTTTAATTCTACTTTTATCAACAGTTTTTTCTATAGATGTATTTCAATCCTTGGTCGGAAGGGAATATAGAAGAGAAGGATTAATAGCTATGTTTTTTTATATAGTAATATTTTTTATTATGTATAAACATTTTAATTATTCTCAAAGGGTTAAGGATTTAATTTTTATATTTGTAGTTTTTATCAGTATTTATTGCTTGATGCAGTATTATGGGTTAGATTTTATACCTAAGGATCATATAAGAAATGCTTGGAAGAGACACCCCTATGCAACTATAGGCAATAGAAACTTTGTAGGAAGCTATTTGATTTTATTTTTTCCTATGGCTTTAATGGAGTATATATCTAATGGAAGAAAAAAATATTTTTTTGTTAGTACAGTTATTTTTGCAGCTCTTATTAGCACTTATACAAGGAGTGCATGGTTAGCATTTTTTGTTGAAATTACGGTTATATTGTACTATTCTCATGATAAAAAGGAGTATAAAAGAAGATATTTTGTGGCAATACTTGCTTTTTTGTTTACTTTTGCCACCATGGATATTACTACTAATAACGATGTGATTAAGAGAGTATTAATGATAAAGTATGATACAGTAGAAATTGCGAAAGACGATGGAGGAAATGCAGGTTCTGGAAGAATATACATATGGGAAAAGACCATACCTTTAATTATTGATAATCCTATATTAGGTACTGGTCCCGATACACTTGCAAAAGCATTAAAAGAAAAATATAAAACTGATGATAAATTTATTAAAAAAAATAATAAATCATTAATAGATAAAGCACATAATGAATATTTACAGATAGCAGCAACAACAGGAATACCCTCTTTGGCTGTATACTTAATATTTTTAGCAGCTATATTAAGCAGAACTTTGAAAGCCATATATTTAAATAATGATATGATTTTAAAAGCTGTATTTTGTAGTATACTAGGATATTTGATACAAGCTTTCTTTAATATAAGTGTAGTAGGAGTAGCACCAATATTTTGGGCACTTTTAGGTATTGCAGCAAATCTTTCAGAAAAAATGTATTCTTGATTACTGTTTGAAGCTCAGTTTATTATATAAAATTCTTGATACAGCTGATGACAAGACTAAAAATAGTAATATAAAAATTGCACAATGAAAAAAGAATTGTTCAGGAAGAACATTTATTATAGGATCTTTATCTGCATCAAAGATCCAGTAATCATTAGTAAAAAATATTTTATGAAATACTTCAAAGGAGGCTTGAAAATTTATGATAAAAGGTATTATAAGTATTGAGGGTATAAAAAACAGTAAATAGGATGTATATTTTAAAGACAAATAAATTTTTTTCTTTAATAGATAAATTAGACAAGGAACTGAAAACAATCCAGAAATCCAGCATAAATAATTCAATCGTATAAACAAAGCTTTCACATCTCTAAAATGAATTTTTCCTTCAGGGGACATTTTAAAGTCTGGGAGGAAAAGTTCATTTTTATTATAAGGACTCAAATAATCTATGAGAATATCATAGTTTTTTGCTATGCTTTCGTTTGGTATGGATACACTTTCTGAGAGCTTTAAATGATCTATATCAAAATAATATATATATTTAAAATTTAATATGGACTTTACAGCCAAAGTTATTATAAATATAGAAAGAAGGAAGGCTACGAAAAAATTTTTTGTATTTTGTTCATTTAGCATCATAAACACCTCATTAAATGTAAATAATAGTTTAAGCAAATAGTATATTTTTATAATACAGTATAATTATTGACAATAAAAGAAGTATATATAAAGAAAAAGAAGAAATTATGTGTAATATCCATATATATCGATATAATCCAATATAATCACTAATAATGCTTAATTTAGAAAGACTGCTAAATTTGAATTTGCTCCTAGGTTTCTTTATTATAATAATTGTATTAGCACTCACTTGTTTTGAGTGCTAACAATTAAATTTAAAATATATAACAAATCATAAATCATATAAGGAGGGGTTTAAATGAAAATTAGACCACTTGGAGACAGAGTTGTTATTAAAAGATTAGAAGCTGAAGAAAAAACAAAAAGTGGAATAGTGTTAACAGGTTCAGCAAAGGAGAGGCCACAAGAAGCTGAAGTAGTTTCAGTAGGACCTGGTGGAATAGTTGAGGGAAAAGAAGTAAAAATGGAAGTAAAGATTGGGGATAAGATATTATTCTCAAAATATGCAGGAACAGAAGTTAAAGTTGATGGAGAAGAATACACTATACTAAAGCAGGATGACATATTAGCTGTAGTTGAAAAATAGTATAAGTATCTATCTGTATCAAATTAAAATCTGATACATGAATTTTAAGTGTAAGTTATTAAATAATAATCTAAATGCAGGAGGGATAACAAAATGGCTAAAAGTATAATTTTTGGCGAAGAGGCAAGAAGATCCATGCAAAAAGGTGTAGACATTCTTGCTGATACTGTAAAGGTAACTTTAGGACCAAAGGGAAGAAATGTTGTTTTAGATAAAAAATTCGGTTCACCACTTATCACTAATGATGGTGTTACTATAGCAAGAGAGATAGAATTAGAAGATCCTTATGAAAATATGGGAGCACAGCTTGTAAAAGAAGTTGCTACAAAGACTAATGATGTAGCAGGAGACGGAACTACTACAGCAACTCTACTTGCTCAGGCAATCATAAGAGAAGGATTAAAGAATGTTACAGCTGGAGCAAATCCAATGCTTGTTAGAAACGGAATAAAGATGGCTGTAGATAAGGCTGTAGATGAAATCAAAAAGATTTCAAAACCAGTAGATGGAAAAGAAGACATAGCAAGGGTTGCAGCTATATCTGCTGCAGATGAAGAAATAGGCAAATTAATAGCTGATGCCATGGAAAAGGTTGGAAATGAAGGCGTTATAACTGTTGAAGAATCAAAATCCATGGGAACAGAATTAGATATAGTTGAAGGAATGCAGTTTGATAGAGGATATGTAAGTCCATATATGGTAACTGATGCAGAAAAGATGGAAGCAGTACTAGATGATCCATATATATTAATCACTGATAAGAAGATATCAAACATACAGGAAATATTACCAGTGCTTGAACAGATAGTTCAGCAGGGAAAGAAACTTCTTATAATATCAGAAGATATTGAAGGAGAAGCTCTTGCTACATTGGTAGTAAACAAATTAAGAGGAACATTTACTTGTGTAGGTGTCAAAGCTCCAGGTTTTGGCGACAGAAGAAAAGAAATGCTTGAAGATATAGCTATACTTACTGGAGGAGTAGTTATATCAGAGGAATTAGGAAGAGATTTAAAAGACACTACTTTAGATATGTTAGGAAGAGCAGAAAGTGTAAGGATATCTAAGGAAAATACTACCATAGTAAATGGAAAAGGTGATAAAAAAGATATCCATGATAGAGTAGCTCAAATAAGAGTTCAGATAGATGAAACTACTTCAGAATTTGATAGAGAAAAACTTCAAGAAAGATTAGCAAAACTTGCAGGTGGAGTTGCTGTTATAAAGGTAGGAGCAGCTACAGAAACTGAACTTAAAGAAAGAAAACTAAGAATTGAAGATGCTCTTGCAGCAACTAAGGCAGCTGTAGAAGAAGGTATAGTTGCTGGTGGTGGAACTGCATATGTTAATGTGCTAAATCAGGTTTCAGAATTAAAATCTGACAATTCAGATGTGCAAGTAGGAATAAATATTATAGTAAGAGCTCTTGAAGAACCAATGAGACAGATAGCTGATAATGCTGGAGTTGAAGGATCTGTTATAATAGAAAAAGTTAGACATAGCGAACCAGCTATAGGTTATGATGCTTTAAATGGAGCTTATGTAAACATGATAAAATCAGGAATAGTAGACCCAACAAAGGTTACAAGAACAGCTCTTCAAAATGCTGCATCTGTAGCTTCAACATTCTTAACTACTGAAGCTGCTGTAGCAGATATACCAGAAAAAGACCCACAACCAATGCCAGGAGCAGGTATGGGAATGGACGGAATGTATTAAAATAAATATAAAAAAATATAAAAAAAGTATCTCACTTAAATAGTGGGATACTTTTTTTATACGGGACAGTTCTTAACTCAAAAAGTTAAGAACTGTCCCGTATAAATTTTAAAATAGTTGTACTATAATTATAGATAACAAAATTTTGAAAGGATGAAGATTTATGAGCATTATTATTTTTTTATTTGGGATTGTGCTAGGAAGTTTTTTAAATGTATGTATATATAGGATACCATTGAATCAATCTATAGCTTATCCTCCTTCTCATTGTACGAAATGTGGGAAAAGTATTAAGTGGTATGATAATATTCCATTACTAAGTTATATTTTTTTAAAAGGAAAGTGCAGGTACTGCAAAGACAAAATATCTATTAAATATCCAATGATAGAGTTTTTGACAGGTATACTATTTGTTTTATTATATAAAACCTATGGTATTAATCTATATTTTATTAAGTATTGTATTTTTGTATGCCTTCTTTTAGTTATAGCTTTTATAGATTTAAATAGTGAAGAAGTTTATACTTCTGTAACTATTACAGGAATAATTTTAGGAATAATAATTATTTTTTTACAAAAGAAATTATTATATAATCAAATTTTTGATTATATAATAGGTTTGCTAATTTCTGCTTCGTTCATTGCTTTAATAGTATATACTACCAAGGGTATGGGAGAAGGAGACGTAGAAATAGCAGCTTTATCAGGTGTTTTTCTTGGATGGAAGCTAGCTATATTGATGATTATGCTATCTTTTATAATTGGCGCTGCTATAAGTTTGTTTCTTATTATGTTTAAAATTAAAAATAGAAAAGATACTATTCCTTTTGGGCCCTTCATAGCCCTAAGTAGCATTATTTGTATATTATATGGAAATAATATAATAAACTGGTATGTAAACACATTCCTTATCTGAAAAAAAGTCGAAAAATCTGCATTTCAAACCAAATTTTCTTCCTTGAAATATTAAAAATATGCGAATATAATATAACTATAAACAGATTTTTGGAAAAATTACAATTGTTTATGCTATGATTTCCACAGGAGTATGGGAAAAAATATAAATTATGACTTTTTAAGGAGTAATATAATGAATGGAATGATAAAGATAAGATTGGGCGATTTACTAGTTCAATCTGATAAAATAACACAAATACAGCTTCAAGATGCCTTAAGAAAACAAAGAGTATCAGGGAAAAAGTTAGGAGAGGTACTTATAGAAGAGGGCCTTGTTACTGTAGAAGATATAATAGAAGTATTGGAAAAACAAACAGGCATAAAAAGAGTACAGTTGGATTCTATAACTCTAGATAAAAAAGCCATAAAATTAGTTCCGGAAAGTATATGCTTAAAATATGATCTCATACCTTTTGGATTTAAAGATAATAAAATAGAGGTAGCCATGTGGGATCCTTTAAACATTTTTGGAGTAGATGATGTGTCCATAGCTTCAGGCTTTGAAGTAGAACCTTATATTGCTACTAAGGAAGAAATAAAAAGCTGTATAGAAAGGCATTATTCAGACGAACAGGTGATTAAGGCCGCAGAGGAGCTATCTAAAGGAAAATATACTGATGATAAGTATCAAAATGATTTAGACTCTGAAGAAGATTTTGATGATATAAAAAATGCACCAGTAGTAAAAATGGTAGATTACCTTGTTAAAAATGCAGTGGAGTCAAGAGCTAGCGATATACATATAGAGCCTTATGAAAATCAAATTAGAATAAGATATAGAATAGATGGACAACTTCAGCTTATTTCTACTTTATCCATAGATACATTACCAGCTTTAGTAACAAGAATCAAAATTTTATCAAATCTTAATATAGCAGAAAAAAGAGTACCCCAGGATGGAAGAATAATAATGAAAATAGGGGATAAAGATGTGGATTTAAGAGTATCTATTCTACCTATGATATATGGTGAAAAGATAGTAATAAGGGTATTAGATAGAAATAGCTATCAAATTGGCAAAAAAAACTTAGGCATGAGTGAATATGATCTTACAAAATTGGATAATATTATAAAAAACCCCTATGGCATTATATTAGTAACGGGACCTACAGGCAGTGGTAAGTCTACCACACTATACACCATGTTAAATGAATTAAATGATGAGTATAAAAATATAATCACCATAGAAGATCCTGTAGAGTACATAATGGATGGAATAAATCAGGTTAATGTAAATTTAAAGTCAGGACTTACGTTTGCTAATGGATTAAGGGCTATATTGAGACAGGATCCTGATATAGTGATGATAGGTGAGATAAGAGATAATGAAACGGCTCAAATAGCCATAAGAGCAGCTATAACAGGGCATCTTGTATTGAGCACTCTTCACACTAATGATGCACCTTCCTCGGTGGTAAGACTTGTGAACATGGGCGTAGAGCCTTATTTAGTTTCTACTTCTATAGCTGGAGTGATAGCTCAGAGACTGGTAAAGAGCATATGTCCTAAATGTAAAAAAGAATACAAGGCGAATTCTTATGAAAAGAAGCTTTTATACATGGAAAATGTAAAAGAGCTAACATTATATAAAGGTGAAGGATGTGCTTTTTGTAACGGAACGGGCTACGTGGGAAGAACTGGTGTATATGAAATAATGGAGATTACTAGAGAGCATAAAGAATGTATATTGAATTCTCAAAATGCAGATGAGCTTAGAGATATATCCACAAAAAACGGTATGAAAACTTTAAAGATGGCCTGTAGTGAATTGGTACTAAAAGGAGTAACCACTATAGAAGAAATGGCGAAGATAGCTTATTTAAAAGATTAGTAAGTCTTCTCCTTGAGGAAAGGGGGCTTTTATTTGATTAATTATAGATACAAAGCTATGAATGAAAAAGGTGACAGGATAGAGGGTGTATATGCTGCAAATTCAAAGGAAGAAGTTATGGAAATGATTAGTTTTAATAACTATTACCCTTTATTAGTAGAAGAAGTAAGTCATAGCAAAAGTATAGATTTAAAAAACTTTCAAAAAGTAAAAATAAAAGATATAGCAGTGTTTTGCAGGCAGTTTTACACTATGTTAGATGCAGGAAGCACTATAAATAATTCTTTACATATACTTGCAGAGCAGCTTCCAAATAAAAAGTTAAAAGAATCTCTTTCAATAGTTGAGGATGAGGTTAGAAAAGGCTCCACCCTTTCAGAAGCTATGAATGAGCAAAAAGACATATATCCAGAGCTGCTTGTGAGCATGGTGGAAACTGGAGAGGTAAGTGGTAATTTAGATGCAGTCATGTTAAGAATGGCAGAACATTATGAAAAAGAAAATAGAATAAATCATAAGATAAAAAATGCTATGATATATCCTATAGTGCTTGCTTTAGTAGCTATAGCAGTTATTATATTCATCCTTACTTTCGTAATGCCTATGTTTATAGGAATGTTTGAAGAAAGTGGTACACAATTGCCTTTATCAACAAGAATGCTTTTAGGAATGAGCAATGGACTTAAGAATAACGGCTTATTTATTCTTATCTTTATGATAATCATTATTTTTTTCTTTAGACAATATCTAAAGACAGATAAAGGTAAAATGTTTAGCAGCAGCTTTAAACTTAAATTTCCTATAGTAAAAAGGCTTAATCAGAAAATAATAGTATCCAGATTTACAAGAACCTTATCTACTGTCCTATCCAGCGGTATACCTCTAGTGCAGGCATTGAATGTGGTAACAGGGGTTATAGGTAATAAGGTAGTAGAAGAGGAACTGAATAATATAAAGGAAAAAGTTATTAAAGGGGAAGGACTTTCAGAGCCCATAAAGCAGTGTAATATATTTCCTTTAATGCTTTCTTCCATGATAAAGATAGGAGAAGAATCTGGAGCTTTAGACGAAATACTGAACAAAACTGCAGACTTTTATGATGAAGAACTAGATAATGAAATTCAAGCAGCTACATCTCTGTTAGAACCTATAATGATTGTGATTATGGGAATTATCGTAGGATTTATTATAATAGCCATAGTTACCCCTATATTTGGTATGTATGGCAATATGTAAGATACAAAAGGTTTTAAAACATTACTTAGTTTTAATTGTAAGATCAGGAAGAATAGAATACCTGATTTGTACATTAAATAAATAAAAAATATTAAGGAGGTTTTTCTAAGTGGAAGAAAAACAAATAAAGAAGAGAAAGAAAAAAGGGTTTACCCTTATAGAACTCATAATAGTTCTTGCAGTTATGGCTATTATAGCTGCCATAGCAATACCAAACTTTGCAGCGGTAAGAGATAATTCTAAAAAGAAGGCAGATATTCAAAGTTGTGAAACTATAAGAAGAACTGTTTTGACCATGGTAGCTGACGGTACTATAGCAACTCCAGCTTCAGATGCTACTTATACTGTATCTTATGGTGAGAGTGGTGTGAGTGTAGCACCAGCAGATGCTGAATTGGCAAAAGCTTTAAAAGATACAAAAAAACCTCAGTATGATAGTAAAACAACTTATACAATAACTGTAAAAACTACAGGAGATGTGGTGGTAACAACTGGTGCAACTGGAGTAGAGGCTAAATAGGTAATATTTTTTCAAGTGTAAAGTTATTTCAATAACTTTACACTTATCCATATCTTAAAATTATGCTTTATTAATATTGTAAGTATTGAAGTTTTATAAGCTCTAATTTTAAAGGGAGAGGTGATCTCTTTGAACGTTAACAATAAAAAGTCCAAAGCTATGAATAAGTTAAAGAACATATTGAATGCTGATATTAAGTCTTTAGGTAAAAAAAGCAAAAATAGAAGAAAAGATAGTATGCTATTTAAAAACATAACTTTACCTCAGAAATTGGTATCTTTAGATATAGGGAGTTCTTCCATAAAGATTGTGGTAGGAAAAAAGGTAAAAGAAAGTATACATATTTGTAATGCATTTAGCATTGAAACACCGAAAGAAATCATCGCAGATGGGAATATAATAAATTCTCTTGAGCTTTCTAGAATTATAGAGAAGGCTTTGAAGGATAATAACGTAAGGGTTAAAGACATAGTGTGTACAAGCAGTAGCACAGCCATAATAAATAGAGAACTAATAGTGCCAAAAGCTGAAGAAGAAGAGCTGGATACTCTTGTTAGATTTGAAATACAGCGATATCTTCCTATTAATATGGATGACTATGTAATTCAATATAATGTATTGGAAGAAATAGAACAAGATAACATAGATAAATTAAAATTATTAGTAGTTACTTACCCTAATAGAATGTCAAAAGAATATTTTAATTTTATTAAAAATTCCGGATTAAAGCCAGTTTCTTTAGATGTAACTTTTAATTCCATAAAAAAATTATTAAATAATAGTAATGAAATAAATCAAGGAGAAAACCCTATTCAATATACTACTGCTTTTTTAGATATGGGAGCAGAAAATTTGAATATTCATATATATAATGAAGGAAAATTTGATTTTACCAGAGTTATAAAATCAGGAGGAAAATTAATAGATGCCAGCATATCAAAAAAATATGATATTTCTATGAAAGAGGCAGAAGAGAGAAAGATAAAGTATGCTGACCTTTTGGAAGAAGAAAATTTGGAAGATTTGGAGAGTGTCAATAAAATAGTTAGAAAACAAGTAGATGAATGGATAGAGGAAATAATGCGAATCCTTCAATTTTATAAAAATAAAAAATTGGGAAATAAAATAGATAAGATATATATTCATGGTGGAACTTCCAGATTAAAAGGTATTGACTTTTATATTCAGAAAAAGCTGAATATACCTGTAGTAAGAGTAAACAGCATGAGCAACATAGCTTCAAAGGATAGAACTTTAGAAAAAGATTTTCATAGATATTTAAATGCTATAGGTTCCATAATTAGGCTGTAAGGTGGTGATATAGTGAAGGATTTTAACTTTTTTAAGCCTTATTTAGGACAGAAAAAACAATCTAAAAATAAAATGATTTACATCATTACCACCCTTGGACTATTTACTACATTGGTTTTAGGCACTTTTTTATGGAATAGTCTAAGCATATTCAAACTAGAAAAGGATATAGATAAACTTAAAAGCCAGTATAATTCAAAGGAAAATCAGGACAAGCTTCAGCAAATGCATAAATTAGAAAAAAAGTATGAAGTATTAATTAAATATTATGATGGAGTAAAAGTAGTATATGCATCTGTAGAAGACAATTCAAAGGTAGATAGTAATTTTTTAAATAAAATAACTTCTACCATACCAGGAGATATTTCATTTAAAACTATAAATGTAGATGGAGCCAATTTGCAGATTCAAGGTATTTCTAAAAGCAGAAAAGCTATAGGAGAATTTCAGCATAATCTAAAAAAGTTGAATTTTGTTTCGGAGGTACACATAAGTAATATAGGCGGAGAAGGTACAGATAGCACTGGTGAGTATAATTTTAATTTAAAATGTTTATTAAAAGGCGTGAATAAAGATGAGTAAAAGAGAAAAAAGCATGTTGACCTTTTTATTAATACTCTTATTTCTTTTAGGATATTATAAATATGTTTATGTAAAACAGAGGAATAAGGTGGTACTTTTAAAGGGAGAAAAGAAGAACTATGAATTAAAGATGGAAGAGGTAAACAATTTTAAAATAACCATACCTAAAAAAGAAGGAGACATAAAAATAATAAATTCAAAAATAAAAGATAAAAGTGAAAGTCTTTATCCTGCCATTGTTCAAGAAAACATAATCATGGAGTTAGATGATCTAATGAAGAAATCTTCTGTAACTGGCAGCATAACTTTTTCCGAAATAGAAGTAAAACCTTTTGAAGAAAAGTCTTCAAAAGAGGATAAAAAAAATGGAACTAACTTTTTAAAGCCTGTTACAGATGAATATGCAGCTATTGAAGGTGAAAAAAAAGATGAGCATAGAAACAAGAAAGTTGATAATAATGGGGATAAAACTTCTAAGGCGGGAAATATAGATCAGATGAAGTTAAGCCTTTCAGTAAAAGGAAGCTATCTTAATATAATAAATTTTATAAAAAGTATTGAAAGCCACCCTAAAAAAATAGCTATTTCTAAGTTGAATATGAGTCAATCTACAGTTAACGAGGTAAATGCAGCTATAACCCTTGAAATATATGCAGTACCTAAAATAGGTGAGGAAGATATAGAATATTTTAATTGGATTTACAATAACAACTATGGAAAAACTAATCCCTTTGATGGAAGTGCTCAGACTTCTTCTAAAACTATAGAGGATTTAAATAAAGAAAAGGATGCATATGATTTTGTAATGTCAGTAAAGCCTATAAATTCTGATCTGCCCACTATAATGCTAGGTAAGTCTAAAGATGAGAATAGAAATACCTATGTTTATGCAGATAACTCTTCACAAGAAAATATTCAACTGATTTTATCAGAGAAGGATGGCAAGTATTATTACAAATATAAAACATCAAGAAACAGTTATCCTTTAAATTTTAATGGAGAGGGTATTGAATTTAGCCCTGTAACTTCAAATATAGTATTAAAGATATTATCCAGTAAAAGACTTTCAGAGGAAGATAAAGCGTCTGCTAAGTTAAATATAAAAAATAATACCTCTAAAAGCGTTATAGTAAATATTGAAAGCGATGATGAGACAAGCTCTAGAATCACTATATCTGGGGAAGGCGGAAATGTGGATATAAGAAGAAATTAAAGGAGAGTGGGAGGATGAAGTCATTAATAAAAACAAAAAAAGCATTTACATTGATTGAAGTCCTCTTAAGTCTTGCTATTTTAATGATAGTGATTGTTCCTATATTTACCATGGTTATGAATACAGTTACTATAAATAAGGGTGGCGAAAATAAACAAAAAGCCACCCTTGTGGCACAGGAAACTGTAGAAAAGATAAAGTCTATTTCAGATAAAGATTTTATACATCTTGATAATTATGGGGATGTTTTAGGATTAAATATAGTTCAAGAAAAAGATTTAGATAGATTCAATATAAGTGGACAAAAAAATGGTTATAGTATAGAAGGATATGTGGAAAAGTCACAAGGAGATATGCCTTATAAGTATGAACAGCATAAAAATGTAATAAATTTTGATTTTAAAATAGACTATGAAATAGAAGACAATGTAAATAAATTATTTATTTCAGAGCAATATGTTACATATACACCACATATAATAATTCTCTTAGATAAAAATAACATTATTATAAAGGATGGTAAAAATGGAGACATACTTAAAAGTATAAGCAATAATAATGGAAATGTCCTTGTGCATTTAGGAGAGAATACTTCAGATAATATAAATATTGATGTAGAAAATAAGAACAGCAATGATTTTAACATTTATATAAGTAAAGATTTGAAGAGCCTGGGAAACTGTAATATAAATAATAATTATGGCAATGTTAAAGTGTATAATAATTTTGAAAATGCCAGTGATAATAAAGTCAGTAAAACACTTTATAAGATATACATAAAAGTTTCAAAAGGTAAAGATGTTTTTGAAATTTCCACCTACAGATCTGTAGAGATGTAAGGAGGTAGTAATTTGTTATGAAAAAGAAAAGAAAAGGTTCTTCTCTTATTTCCGTAGTGCTTATATTTGCTGTGCTTTTTACTCTAGGTACATCTATAATGGCAGCTACAGTATCCGATTATAAGATGAGAATAAATCAGAGTAAAAAAGTTCAAAATCTTTATGAGTCAGAATCTGGATTAGAAAAAGCTTCTAAGCTTTTAGAAAAATGGGTAGATGAATCCATAACTGCAGGTAATGGAAAAGTTTCAGATTATGTAGAATCTTTAAATGATAATATACAGAAGGAAAAAGAAAAGTATAAAGAAGCAGTAGAAAATGGTATTAATTATGAAGGTTTATATGTGAAAAGTAATGGTACTATAGATGAAGAAAAGATTAAAACCCAGCAAAACAACCTATTTAAATCCTGTTATCAAAACACCATGAAAGAAAAAATAGCTAGTATCACTGACAACAAACTTTTATCAGAGGATAATGGAGCAGAAGTCACTATCATAAATAAAAATGAAGCAGAATTTAATGAAAAAGGAATATTAAAATTAGTACTCCAATCCACCTTCTATACATCTAAAGATGAAAATGATACAAAACAAAATTTAAAAACAGTTCAGTGTACTTTTAGCTTAATCACCCCACCTTATGGAATGCCGTATTCCATGGAAACTAAAAAGGTTAATATAAATCTTAATCCTACTTGGGACAAAGCTATTATAGCTGGAGGTTCCTTAATAAATAGTGGGAAACTTTTTATAAATGGAGATGCTTATATAATAGGAGAAAATGGGGAAGGCATTGAATTTGTAGGAGATAGAAGTTCTTTAGATTTATGTGGAAAGCTGCTTTCTCTTCAAGACATAAAATTAAAAGGCACATATAGCAGATTATCTTCTAAAGATAGCAGTAGTATTTATACAGGAAGTTTGTCTATTGAAAAAGGAGCAGATAACTCTGAAATAATTGTACCTGGACAAGTATATGCCAATAATGACTTAGTGCTTAACGGGCAAAAATCTAATATAAATATAGGAAGTTTTTATGGAATAAATGATATTGGTACACAAAATGAAATAGCAGGAAATGATAAAAGAAAAAATTCTAGCAGTATAGTTATTAATACAGGGGATATAGGCATGGGTTCTAGTCTGTTTATAGAAAAAGAAGCTGTTTTAATGGGGACAGCCTATATAAATTCAAATCCTATATATCAAACAGGGGAATCTGTAGCTGTAAAGGGAAACTATAGAGCTTATAGTTATCCTTTAAAAGATTCAGGAAAATTGAATAGTGATAATGTGAATTTTGAATATATTTCTCCGCTGCAATTAGCTAATGAATTTAAAAATGGTGATACCATGACTTTTGAAGATAAGAGTAAGTATTTTGAGACTTATGGAAGAGAATATAATAATAAGGATCTTATACTAAAGGGCATAAAACTGCCAGATAAGACTATAAGTATAGGAAGCTCTATATCAAATGGAAAAATAAATTCAGGAAAGTATTCTATAGATGAGAATTTAGTAAAAGAAAGTAAAGATAAGTATTATAAAGAAGTAAATTCTCTCCATAAAAATATAAAAGACTATATTAATTTTAATGATAAAAATAATATTTTACCTAGAGAAGATTATTCAGAAGTATTTTATGTAAAGAGCGGCACTAAACCTGTTTATATAATAGGAAGTAATGTAAGTGAAGAGATATCAGCGGAAAATATTATATTAAAAGATGGAAGAGGAAAAGGCTTAATTATAGTAGAAGGTGATTTGCATTTAAAGGGTAAAATAGATTTTAGCGGGACTATAATATGCAATGGGAATATTTGCATAGAGAATGATGGCTATGATAAAAATATAATTCATTCTAAAACCTATGTTAAAGATTTAGTAGCTAAGTATTATGATGTAGCAAAAGATGTGTTTAAAAACAATTTAGAGGATACTCAATCTTTTGAAGTAAGTGCATCTATACAGGTGGAGAATGGTGTAGATGGTAACTTAAAGAAAAAAATAATTTCTACACAGAACTGGAAAATAATTCAATGATGATTTAATGAGGTGAAATTTTCGTATGAAAAAACAAAAAGGTTTTACTCTGCTTGAACTTTTAATAGCTTTAGCCATATCTGTCATAGTTTTAGGAGTAGCCTTTCCTTTTTTCATATCCAGTTACAGGGCTTTAAATGAAACAAGCCTTAAGTCAGATCTCCAAGGTGAAGGGGAAAATATAATGTCTTATATGACAAAGAGAGCTATGGAAGCATCTAGAATAAGTGCATTAAAAGATGCAGAAGACAAAGATATTTTAGAGGATGAAAAGTATAGTTCAAAAGTAAGTCTTATAGAATTTGAGACAGATTCAGGTGAAAAATATGAGTTTTCTATAAATGGTACAAGTATTTTATATAAAGATAAAGCTACTAATAGTCAAAGGGAATTAGGCAGTAATATAGATTTTGTAGAAATTAGCACAATTGGAGGAGACAAAAGCTTTAAACAATGTTCTGGCGTAGATGTAAAGCTAAATTTGAAAAAGCAGTCTATATCATATAAAATAAGCAGCAGTTTGTTTTTCAGAAATAAAAGATAGGAGGTGTAAAGTTTTATGCATAAGATTAAAAATTTTAACAAGAAATTTTTAAGCATAATTTTAATAGCTTCAATTATAATTGCTGCCTTTGGTATAAATATTTACACTAAAGCTGAAGCATCCATATTAAGTCTTGATGGTAGAGTAGTATCTTCTAAAACAGTAGTGAGAAAAGGTGACATCATAGAAGTAAAATATAAGATAGATCCTATTTCTATAGAAGCTAAAAAGGTGGATAATAATAAACAGAAAGATATAATTTTTGCAATAGATACTTCTGGTAGTATGTCAGAAAAAGTAAATGGAAAATCAAAGCTCAATATAATGAAGGATGTTACTAAATCTTTTGCAAGCAAGTTTAAAGATGATAATAAAGGTAAATTAGGAGTAGTAGAATATGGTTCCTATGCATCAAGAGTAATAGAACTTAACAGTTTGGATTCAAGCAATATATTTAAGTTTAATTCAAATATAGATGCTTTAAATGTAGAAGGCAGTACCAATACAGGAGATGCTTTAAGAATTGCCTATAACATGCTTCAAGGAGAAAATGGACATGATAAGTACATCATACTTATGTCTGATGGTGAGGCAGAGGCTTTTAGTTATAATTATAGTGGTTACGGAAATTATTATTTTTATACTGGCACAGGGGAAAATGGATATGGATATGATGTAGCTAAAACTCTATGGAATAATAGTCACACCCATGCAAGCCCTGATTACAGAAATGATTCTTTAAGGTATGCTGCATATATGGCAGAAAATATTGCTATGGATAAAAACGGTATAAAAACCTTTGTAATTGGTTTTGGAGATGGAGCAAACTCAAAAAATAAGCAGGTGGCAGATGCAGCTAAAGGCACCTATTATGAAGCACAAAATGAAAATACTATAAATAGCATATATGAGCAGATACAGAAGATAATTGAAGCCAATGTAAATGGAAAAGCTCAATTTGTAGAAACTATTTCCAATAATCTTAAAGTTTCAGGAGAACTTCCACATGGGTTTAAAGTAAAGGATAATAAAATAATAGGAGATATAGATAACATATACTATACTTTGTCTAAAGATGGGAAAACCTATGAGAGCAATCCTTTGGAATTTACAATAAAATATGAAGTGATTTCAGATGGAGAAGTATGTTTTGGTTCACCAAAGAACAGCTCCTATGTAAAATTAAATGTACAAGATAAAGAAGAAACAAAGTATTATGAAGAACTTAAAGTAAATGGGTTATCTGCTGAAGTAAATATAGAAGTTTCAGATTCTAAGGGAACATTAGATAAATATATTACTACAGAGCAGAATCCTCAAAGTTCCAGATATGATAAGTTTGTAAATGAACAAAACTATAAATTGATTGGAGATGCCAATGCAAGCATATCTGTTCATGGCAATGATATAGATATATTAGAATATCAGATAAAAAGCTATGATGCAAATCCTAAAGATTTACCTTTAGACAAATGGAATAGATTAGATTTAAATAGAGAAGAATTTAATGATGATGTGATGTCAGATAAGCAGGGAAATTTAACTTGGAGAGGGTATGATGTAAATCACTTACCTACCATAGATGATAAGTCAAAGTGGGAAGATAATAGTGAGGTTTATAAGAACCCTTATTCAGATATATCGCTTAAACCTTCTATTTCTTCATATAGTAAAGATAGCTATGGATACTGGGAGAATATTGTACCCTATACCATTAAAGATTCTAAAGGAAAAGATATAATAGTAAATAAGAGATGGATAACAAATTCAATGTTTATGAAAAATATGAATATTGGTGGAGATTACAAAGAAGCATCAAAGTTTTGGGGATATATTAAAGTGGATAATACAGGGTATTATAATTTTGGAGCTTATTCTGATGATGGATGTAAGATATTCATAACGGTAGGTGGCAGTACCATTCCACTGGTAGATATGTTTTATGTACAAAGTTCTACCTTTGGTACCAAAAATAATGTGGTATATCTAGAAAAAGAAAAATATTACCCTATTCATATAGAGTATTTCAATTGGGGTGGATATGCTCATTTTGAAATGTTATATTCCTTTAGCAAAAATTATGATGATGTTAAAATAATGAGGACAAGTACTGCAAATAGAATGAAACCGGAATTTTTCTTTCCATCTAAGTCCACGGCCCCTGGAGAATATACTAATATTGTGTTTAAAGGCAGTAAGGGTATAAAGTTTCCTACAGAACCAGGGAAGTACTATGTTGCATATAGAACTGGTAAAAAAGATTCATCCGGAAATATAAAAGAAATACAAAAATCAGGATTTTTTGGACCTTTTATAGTAGAAGCTAAAGCAAAGCTTGCTTTAACTAGGAACTTAGAAGAGACTGGGGCTAACAAGATAGGTGATGAATACAAATTAACCTATACTATAACCCCTAAAGATATACCCTTAATAGAATTATTTAGGGATGTAAAAACAGGGGACAATCCAAGAGAAACCTATGAAATTCAAAATATAAAGTTTCAAGATGAAATGCCAGAAGATCTGACTTTAATAGGACGAACTGAGGGAATACAAGTGGCGGTTAATAATAATAAATTAGTGGGAACTGTCCCCAACTCTATAAGCTATAGACTAGATAAATTTGGAGAAGATATAAGGAAAGCGATTTATAGGGCAGAGCCTATAAAGTTTTCCATATATATAAGGCCAGAAGAAGCGAAAGAGTATTTACTAAAAGGGACAAATTCTGTAATAACTTACCTAGACATAGATGGTGCTAATAGACAAGGAAATTTTGGAGATTTTAATTTTAGTGTAAATGCTTATAGCGATATTGTTATGCAAGGATTATTTAAAGGTAAAAATTCTATAGGTGATTACATTAAATCTAGTAATGATATAAATGCTGCAGGCACTATGCCTTTAAATCTTGCTATGATATTAGATATAAAATCTCAAAATTCTAAGATAAACTTTAATCTAGAAGGAGAATTAAAGGAGAATAATATAACCTTTAAAAAATATGAATTGTCAAAGGGTAATATAATAGAAGGCAGCCTAGAAGAAAAGACAGTAAGTTCTAAACAGGTAACCTTTATAAATGAAGCAGGATTTAAGTTAGAGCAGGATAAAAAGTATATAATAATTTATACCATAATACCTAAAAATGAATCAGGCGCTATAGATATTACTTCTAAAGCAGATAATCAAAATGAAAAGATTATGAATATAAAACTTGGAAATCTTCCAGATATATTCTAGGATTTTAAGATGCTGCATTTGTGCAGCGTCTTTTTATCCTGTTTATTTTGTTAAAACTAGCTATAGAAATTAAAAACCTATTGAAATCTTCTTTCTCTTGAAGTATAATACTAACAAACATTTCAATAAAGAATTTTATCATTCATAGGTTAATAAAAATGAATAAAATATTTCATCTCATATATCCCCATAATAGGTTGGGAGTATCTACCGGAAACCGTAAATTTCCGACTATGAGTGATTATTAATATAGCTTTATTTAAAAGCATATTAATTTTCACTGATAGAGTGTAAATTAATATGTTTTTTGTTTATACTAAATAAAAACTCAGAAGAAATAGAAAGGATGGTAAAAATATGGCAAGAATATTAAAAACTGCTTATACTTTTGATGATGTGCTTTTAGTTCCAAATAAATCGGAAGTCTTACCAAGAGATGTGTCTTTAAAGACAGAGCTTACAAAAACTATAAAATTAAATATACCTCTTATGAGTGCAGGTATGGATACAGTTACAGAATCTAAAATGGCTATAGCTATGGCAAGAGAAGGCGGTATAGGTATAATACACAAAAATATGTCCATAGAAGCTCAGGCAGAAGAGGTAGATAAAGTAAAAAGACAAGAAAATGGAGTTATAACTGATCCTTTTTATCTATCAGAAGAACATACTATAGAAGATGCTAATGATTTAATGGCAAAATACAGAATATCTGGAGTGCCTATCACACACCAAGGAAAATTAGTAGGTATAATAACTAATAGAGATATAATATTTGAAAAAGATTTTACTAAAAAGATAAAAGAGGTTATGACTAGGGATAATCTCATAACAGCTCCAGAGGGAACAAGCATAGAAGAGGCTAAAAACATATTAAAAAAACACAAAATAGAAAAATTACCTTTAGTAGATAAAGATTTTAACTTAAGAGGACTTATCACTATAAAGGATATAGAAAAAGCTAAAAGATTTCCTAATGCAGCCAAAGATTCACAGGGAAGGTTATTATGTGGAGCAGCTGTAGGTGTTACTGCTGATATGATGGATAGAGTAACAGCCTTAGTTAATGCAGGAGTAGATATAATAACTGTGGATACAGCTCACGGTCATTCTTTTGGAGTTATAGATGCTGTAAGAAAAATAAAAGAAAAATATCCTAAATTACAAGTGATTGCAGGAAATGTTGCAACTGCTGAAGCTACAAGAGATCTTATTGAGGCAGGTGCAGATTGTATAAAGGTTGGTATAGGACCTGGATCTATTTGTACTACAAGAATAGTAGCAGGAGTAGGGGTTCCACAACTTACTGCAGTTATGGACTGCGTTGAGGAAGCAGAAAAGCATGGAGTGGGAGTAATTGCAGATGGTGGAATAAAATATTCAGGAGATATAGTTAAAGCATTAGCAGCAGGGGCAAGAGCTGCTATGATGGGTTCACTATTTGCAGGCTGCGATGAAGCTCCTGGAGCTATGGAAATATATCAAGGAAGAAGCTATAAAGTATATAGAGGCATGGGATCTTTAGGGGCTATGGCTTGTGGAAGTAAAGATAGATATTTCCAGGAAGGAAATAAAAAGTTGGTACCAGAAGGTATAGAAGGAAGAGTTGCCTACAAAGGATATGTGGCAGATACTATATATCAAATTTTAGGAGGTATACGTTCTGGTATGGGTTACTTAGGTGCTAAGGATTTTGGAGAGTTATATAAAAATTCAACTTTTGTAGTTCAGACTTCAGCAGGACTTAGAGAAAGCCATCCTCATGATATTAATATGACAAAAGAAGCACCTAATTATAGTATTAACCAATAAGACTAGGAACAGAGGAGGAAAGTATGAATAGAGATTTAATATTAGTAGTGGATTTTGGTGGACAGTATAACCAGCTTATAGCTAGAAGAGTAAGAGAATGTGGAGTATACTGCGAAATAGTTCCTTATAGTTACAGCATAGATAAGATTAAAGCTAAATCTCCTAAAGGAATAATATTTACTGGAGGACCTAATAGCGTATATGGTAAAGATTCTCCAAGAATAAGTAAGGAGATATTTAACATTGGAGTACCTATACTTGGAATATGTTATGGTGCACAGCTTATGGCACATATGCTAGGAGGAGAAGTAAAATCCGCTAGTATAAGAGAATATGGAAAGACAGATATTGAATTAGAGAAAGATTCTTATATTTTTAAAGACATAGATAGCAATAATGAGTGCTGGATGAGTCATACAGACTTTATATCAAGAGCTCCAGAAGGTTTTAAGGTATTGGCTCATACAGATAAATGTCCTGTAGCAGCTATGAGCTTTGAAGAAAAAAAGCTTTATGGAGTTCAATTCCATCCAGAAGTAGAGCATACACCTTTTGGTAAAAAAATGTTACAAAATTTTTTATTAAAAGTATGTAATGTAGAAAAAAATTGGACTATGGCATCTTTTGCTGAAGAAAAAATAGAAGAAATAAAAAAAGCTGTAGGAAATAGTAAAGTTATATGTGCTCTATCTGGAGGAGTTGATTCTTCTGTGGCAGCACTGCTTGTTCATAAGGCTATTGGAAAACAGCTTACCTGCATTTTTGTGGACCATGGTCTTCTTAGAAAAGATGAAGGGGATACTGTAGAAAGAATATTTAAAGAAAAATTTGATATGAATCTTATCAGGGTTAATGCCAAAGAAAGATTTTTAAGTAAATTAGAAGGAGTATCTGAACCAGAAAAAAAGAGAAAGATAATAGGAGAAGAGTTCATAAGAGTTTTTGAAGAAGAGTCAAAAAAACTTGGAAATATAGATTTTCTTGTACAAGGAACCATATATCCAGATGTAGTAGAAAGTGGTACGGGAACTTCTGCAGTGATAAAAAGTCATCACAATGTAGGCGGACTTCCTGAAGATATGAATTTAAAACTTATTGAGCCTCTAAGAGAGCTTTTTAAAGATGAAGTAAGAGCAGTTGGAGAAGAACTTGGTATACCACATAATTTAGTATGGAGACAGCCATTTCCAGGACCAGGATTAGCTATAAGAGTACTTGGAGAAGTTACAGAAGATAAGCTTTTCATAGTAAGAGAAGCAGATGCAATTTTTAGAGAAGAAATAACTAAGGCAGGATTAGAAGAAAAGATATGGCAGTACTTTGCTTGTTTGCCTAATATTCAATCTGTAGGTGTAATGGGAGATGAAAGAACTTATTGTCATACTATAGCTTTAAGAGCTGTAACTTCTTCAGATGGGATGACTTCTGACTGGGCACACATACCTTATGAAGTATTAGATAAAGTATCTAGAAGGATAGTTAATGAAGTAAAAAATGTTAATAGAATTGTTTATGATGTAACTTCTAAACCACCAGCTACTATTGAGTGGGAATAACGGATAAAAAACCTCGGATGCCCGTTTTATGCGGTTTTCCGAGGTTTCTTTATGTCGTTTGGCTTTAATTTTGGCTAATTATCACGTTACGTTGGAGTCAATGTTTTTTAAAAAATATTATTATGTTATTAAAAAAGTACGCAATTAAAAGATAAATGATTTCAATACCCAAACGAATAACATACAAACCACAAATGTTATGAGTCCACATATAAAAGCAGATAGCACTTTTTGGTATGGTCGTTTTCCGTATTCTTGTGCCTTTTCAATTTCGTCCAATCGCTTTCCTTCAGTAAATGATATGATTTCTTTATATGTTTGAATATCATTGCTCTTTTTATATTTTTCAATTCTATGAGCATAGAACATTGATATACCCCATATTATAGCTGAAATAATTAGGCCATAATAACCCCAAAATACAGTTAGTGGAACAGCGGATACAATGAATAGTATTAATAATGATGTAAATATTGCTCCATCACGATTAAATTTTTGAAGTTCACTTTTGTTAATTTTTTCTTTCATAGTTTTTATATCTCCTTTGATTAATTGATCAAGAGATATATTGAATAATGAACTCAGTAAAAGAAGACTGTGAATGTCTGGGTAATTTTTATTGTTTTCCCAATTGGAAATAGTCTGTCTGGTGACGTAAACCTTTTCTGCGAGTTCTTCTTGCGACAAGTTCATACTTGTTCGATATTTCTTTATTTGAGTATGAAGTTCCAAGGTGTGACCTCCTTTCTGATTTTGATTTCTCTTGACCTATGTTCATCATATTGCATTCAAGAGAAAGAGGCTATCAAAGTGCTTTTACATTGCGTAAATACAGCATGTCAAAAGAGTTTTACATCCCTAAAACCCTCTATTTATAGCTATTGTGGAAATACCTTCACAGTAATTTCATAAGTTTCCTTCTCCGTCTTTTTCCGCTTAATGTATACATATAACTTTATATTACTATTTTTTAGACATATAAGTAAATGTTATTCTTGTTATGTCCCATATTTTCTATTTCTTATTTATAATGCAATTGTTACAAACAAAGGCTTTAGTTTATAATAAAATGGTAAAATGAACTATAGGAGTTAAAGATATGAATAAAAAAGATATTTTAATTGTAGATGATGATAATGATTTGGGTATGATTACAAAAGATACTTTAGAGGATCACGGATATAGTGTTGAGTTATGTGGAAGCACTGAGGAGGCATGTGATGAACTTGCAGAAAATAAGTTTAGGCTAATTATATTGGATATAAATCTACCTAAAGAAACTGGATTTTCATTTTGTAAGGAGATAAGGAAAAATAGTACAATCCCTATAATTTTTATAAGTGCTAGGACAAGCGATACGGATAAGATTACAGGACTTGATATAGGTGGAGATGATTATATACCTAAGCCGTATTCATTACAGGAACTATTATCAAGAGTAAATGCAAATCTTAGGAGAGCGTATGGCTTCAGTGGAGGTCAGCAAAATATTGTATTTGATGATGTAGAGATTGACTTAACATCTCGTAGTGTAAAAAAAGATGGACAATTAGTAAAACTTTCTATAAAGGAATTTGATTTACTAAAGTATTTAATTGAACACAAAAATATGGTTCTTAGAAAGGAAACTATATTTTCAGAGGTTTGGGGAATGTTCAATGAGATAGAGATTTCAACTTTGGCAGTACATATAAGATGGCTTCGTGAAAAGCTAGAAGGGAATCCTGCAAAACCTAAGTATATAAAGACAGTATGGGGTGTGGGTTACATATTTGAGGTAAATATATGAAGAAAAAAATTATATTTATTGTTTTATTATTTTATATTTGTATAACAGGTATATTTTTAGTGTTATTAAATGGAAAAGAAGTTAAGAAAGCAGATATTGAGAAAAGAAATCAGGTTGTACAACTTAATGAAATAAAAGAGCTAACAAAGATTACATTAGAAGATAGCAGCAAAAAAGAAGACTTAGAATTAGCAATAAAAGATTTTCAAAGTGATATAAAAAGTAGCAGTTCAAGTATGAATGAAACTTATTTAATAAAGTTATGGACAGTGTATTTTGTAAGTATAGCATTCATATCGATTGTATTTTTATATATTTATAGACAAGTAATACGGCCATTTAATAAACTAGAGAACTTTGCTAGTGAGATTGCCAAAGGAAATTTTGATTCACCATTATACATAGAGAGAAATAATATGTTTGGTGATTTTACTTGGGCTTTTGACATGATGAGAAATGAGATTAAACGTGCTAGAAGTTGTGAAAAAGAAGCAATCGAAAACAATAAAACAGTTATAGCAACAATGTCTCATGATATTAAAACACCCATTGCATCTATACGTGCGTATGCAGAGGGACTTGGAGCGAATATGGATAGCAATTATGAGAGAAGACAAAGATATATTTCTGTTATTATGAAAAAATGTGATGAAGTGAGCAAGTTAACTAATGATTTATTTTTACACTCTTTAACTAATATGGACAAACTTAAAATGCAAACAAAAAATCATAAAGCTGATAAAGTTATCTATGAAATTTTAAAAACTATTATGCCAGATGATAATAAGATTAACATAAATGGAATGATACCAGCTTTAAATATTCAAGTAGATGAAAAAAGGCTGGAACAGGTATTTGAAAATATTATAAGTAATAGTGTTAAGTATTCTGATGGAAGTAAGATAGATATGAGTTTCGAAGATGATGGAAAGTACCTATATTGTTATATTTCAGATTATGGCATAGGAATAGTTGATGAAGATATACCTTTTATTTTTGATAAGTTTTATAGAGGTAAAAATGCTAAAGATAAACAAGGTTCTGGACTTGGTCTTTATATAGTTAAATATATCATGGAAAAGATGAATGGAGCAGTTGAAATCAAAAATAGAGAATATGGATTGACTGTTATTTTAAAACTTAAAATCTCTTAAAGATTTCTTAATAATTAAAATGCTAGTATAAAGACATCAAAAGTAAAGGAGACAAGCAACAATGCCAAAGGTACTTATAAAAGCTAAAGATTTATGTAAGAGTTATGCAAATGATGGATTACAGAATCATGTTTTAAACCATATTGATTTAGAGATAATCGAAGAAGATTTTACTGTTATTATGGGAAGTTCGGGTTCCGGAAAATCAACACTTCTTTATTGTTTAAGCGGAATGGACACTATTACTTCAGGAGAAATACATTTTAAAGAAAAGTTAATAAGTAAGATGAAGACAAATGAACTTGCAAAGTTAAGAAGAGAGAGTATAGGATTTATTTTTCAGCAGATGCATTTGGTATCAAATTTGAGTTTGTTTGAAAATGTTGCTGTATCAGGTTATTTATTAAAGAAGCCAAATGTAGTTAATAAAAGAGCTATGGAGTTATTAGAGTCTGTTGGATTATCAGATGCTTACAATAGGTTACCATCACAAGTATCAGGAGGACAACAGCAGAGAGCTGCTATTGCACGTGCTCTTATTAATGAACCTTCATTGGTATTTGCTGATGAACCTACTGGAGCTTTAAATTCAAAATTTGGGCAGAATGTATTAGATTTATTGACAGAGGTTAATAGAAAAGGACAAAGTATTTTAATGGTAACTCATGATGTTAAAGCTGCTATTCGTGGGAATCGTATTATTTATATTCAAGATGGAAGAATTGATGGAGAGTTAAATATGGATCCATATAAGGAAGATGATAGAAAATCAAGAGAGACTCAAATAATTTCATGGCTTTCTAGCAAGGGGTGGTAAGTATGGCTATATGGACTATACTAGTAGCTAACATCAAGAAGAGAAAGGGAAGTTTTGCAAGTATCTTTATACTTATTGCTATAATTTCTATAGTTGTATCAACTGTTTTAAGTTCAATAATTTGTGGAAAAAAGAGCTTTGAAAATGCTAACAAAGAGGCAAATTCTCCTGAGATTATGAACTTTGTTTTGAAGAAAAATTATGATGCTAATATGAAAAAAACTTTAGAAAAACAAGATGAAATAAGTAAG
Organism: uncultured Clostridiaceae bacterium; assembly: GCA_946405135.1. Lineage (GTDB taxonomy): Bacteria > Bacillota > Clostridia > Clostridiales > Clostridiaceae > CAMJGD01. The sequence continues at coordinate 163,228 of CAMJGD010000004.1, forward strand.
GTAGAAGAGAATGACGTAATTGGATATGAGAATTTAATAATAGGGGACAAAGAAGATAAAAGCATTGTGTTTTTATGTTCTTATGAACCAGAAATGCATAGTTATAAGTTACAAAGTAATAACAATAAAACAGTAATACCTAATAAAGGTGAAATTTATTTACCCTATATTTTCAAGGATGAGTTTAAGTGTAAAGTTGGAATGAATATTGAGTTTAAAACTGAAAAAGGAGATTATTCATACAAGGTAGCAGATTTTTTCGAGGATCCTATTTATGGATCTAAAGAGATAGGCATAAAGAGATTTCTTATGAACCCCAGTGATTTTAGTGAAATATCTAAGTTAGAAGCTAAAGAATTTAAACCTTTCATTAGTATGAATACATTTATAAATGATAGTTATAAAAATCAAAATATCAGTAAAGTTATTTACAATGTAAATCAAAAAACAGGTATAGAAAAGTATGGAGCAATTTGTTCAGTTTTAAAAACTTATGAGAGCTACACATTGAGTTTAGCCAATATTATAGGGTCAATTATTTTAGGATTTTGTATATTATTATTCATAATAGTAATAATCGTTATAGGACATTGTATTAGTTCAAGTATAGAAATGGATTATGCTTCTTTAGGAATAATGAAAGCAATAGGTTTTACTGATAAAGGGATAAGAGTAATTTTACTTATACAATATCTTTTAAGTAGTGTTTTGGGAGGTATAGTAGGAGGATGTTTAAGTATATTTTTAATTAACCCAATTGGTAATTTTCTTTTAACAAGTACAGGCTTATTTTGGTCAGGAAATATACAAATAGGAATATGTTTAGGTATTTTGGGATTATTGCTTCTTGTACTTACTGTGTATACATTTTTATTAACAAGAAAAATAACTAAAATTTCTCCCGTAAGAGCCATTGCTTTTGGTAATGCACCTATTTATTTTTCAAGTAGAATAAACATTTCTTTGAGTAAATTAGCTCATGTTCCATTATCAATTAAGATTGCATTAAAGCAGATATTGACTCATTTAAAACAATATATAAGGCTATTTATAATAGTTGGTGTTGTAACTTCTAGTATTATAGCTATTCTTTCAATGGAGGATATGTTCAAGGACAGCAACGCTGCAATATTGTTTGGGAAAATAAAAAGTGATATCAGCATTAGTTATGGTAATAAAGAAGATAAGAAATTTGTTGATGAAATTGTTGATGATGTAGAAAAGGAAGATAATATTACAGAAAAATTTAGATTTTGCAATTGCAATAAGGTTGTTGATGATGATAATTTACTTGTCAAAGTAGTTGCGGATGATTCAAAATATGTATTGCCAGATGCTTTAGAAGGCAGAAATCCAAAGTATAATAATGAAGTTGTAATTACAAAGATAATGTCTGATGTACTACAAAAATCAGTAGGAGACACAATTGTAGTAGAAAATGGTAAAGGTGCTAAAGAAGAATATATGATTGTTGGATTAAACCAAAATATGAATGATGCAGGTAAAAATATTACAATGTTAGAATCGGGAATGCAAAGATTAGAGCCTAATTTTACAATAAACACAATTGAACTTAGATTAGATAATAAAGGAAAAGTCGCTTATATAGTAGAAAAACTTAAGGATAAATATGAGGATTATAAAGTAACTATTAAAGATGAATATAACGATAATAAGGAATATATGCAAGAAAAAATAAATACTGTTCATATGGCCACAAAGGGCGTTTATTTTATAGCTATAATTGTAATAGGATTAGTATTCCTTTTAGTTTGTAACAATACGTTACAAAAAGAAAAGATTGATATAGGAATATTGAAGGCAGAAGGATTTACTACAAGGATGCTTAGGACTCAATTCATCATAAGATTTTTAATAGTAGCTTTAGTTGGAAGTTTGCTTGGAATAGGGCTTAACCTACTAACCAACAATTACTTTATGTCATTACTATTTAAAAATGTTGGAATAACCAAATTTGTAACAGTATATTATGTAAAAACAATAGTACAACCTGTGGCGGTAGTATGCATCTTCACTTGTGTATTTGCATGGATAGTAACAAGAAAGATTAAAAAAATTACTTCTAAAAATTTAATACAAGAGTAAAGAGTTGTGTATAAAAATTAATTTATGAAATTGGAGTGAAAGTCATGGATATTAATGATGTTACAAAATTTATAAATATCTTTGAATATAACATATTTCTTTATGCAATTGGATTTATGTTTTTATCTGAATTTATAATATGGATATTTGCTGCAAGTGAAAATAAAAAAGATAGAAAAAAATCCGACAAAGGTTCAATTTGGTTAATAATTTTAGGATATTGTTTAAGTATTTATGTAAGTTATTATTTGACAAGTGCAGAAGTAAATAAATTTATAAAAAGCCTTATGCTTCCACATATATTTTATTATATAGGAATTTTCTTAATAGTAGCAGGTACGATAATTCGTGATTATTCAGTATGGACATTAAAAAAAGCATTTACATTATCAGTACAAACAACACCGGATCAGCATTTAATACAGAAAGGATTTTATCGCTATGTAAGAAATCCTGCTTATACTGGAAGTATACTTAGTCTTTTAGGAATAGCATTTTCATTGAGAAATACATTTGCACCTATAATAGTTTTAATTATTTGCATATTATGTTATGGAATTAGGATAAAAATCGAAGAAAAAGCATTAAAAGAACAATTTAAAAAAGAATTTGAGAATTACTGTGAGAATACTTATTGCCTATTCCCCTTTATATGGTAAGGTAGCGGGTATTATAGCATAAGTAAACCCTAGCTATTATTGATTGGGAATAGTTAATAAAAAGATGAAAGCTTTAAAATAAATAGGAACTTTACTCTATAACAAAATAAGAAATAAATGCCATAGAGGATGCTTAAAAACTTCCCTATGGCATTTTTAGTTGTAAAAAGGCGAGACAATCGAAAAAGTACAATATCATTGAGATAAATTTATGTTTATGTTAGTAGGAAATATAAATTTTTAATTATGATAAAAAATGCATTAAAATAATATAAAACCATCATAAAATTTATTTATACATAAAAAACTAATACATAGAGAATATGTAAATTACATTATAGAATATAATAAAAATTTTCTAAATTCAAAATATTTATTAATAAGATGACAAAAATTCATATTAAAATCTATTTGTATTAAAAAATTAATATGTTAATAATGCTTTACAATAGAAAAATATTATGGTATATATGATAAATATACAGCACAAAATGTAGAAAGTGATATAAGTTTTTATTGGATAATGCTTTTAAAATGTGACTCTTAATGTTATAATTGGATATTACATTAAATTGACACTTAAAAAAACTTATGTTAATATATATTCAAATATTAATTAAAATTCAAGTAAAAAGTTATTAATTTATTAATTAAAAGCATTTAGATATGAAGTAAAAACTCATTTGTGTATTTACATTTTATTAATAAATGCATTATAATATACTTATACAAAAATTTTTCTAAAAATTTGTTTGAATATACATTTATCAGAATTTTTTTTAAGTTTTAATTATTTAATATAATGTAATTATAAAATTGTTAAAGTTCATTGTCCTTATGAAATTTAGTTTAAAATTATAATTTTATGGACAATGTTCTCATATAAATAATATAAAAGTATTTAAAGAGGGGGAAAGTTTATGAAAAGAAACAAATTGCTAGCTACAATGGCTGGGGTAATGTCACTAGCAGTTACTTTAACAGCTTGTGGTAAAGGCAAAGATGGGGATGACGACATAAAAAAACCTGATCAAGACATAACTACTAAAACATCTGATGTTATAAAAGGAACAAACCCTGAAAAATGTCCTGATGCTGCTAAAAACAGAAAAGATAGTTTAGTAATAGGTATACAGGCTCCAGATGGAGTATTTAATCCTGTATATTATGAAAGTTCCTATGATGGATATGTTGTAAGCAGTATGTTTGCAAGTATATTAGAAGTTAAGAAAGATGGAGATGTTACTCCAGGCCTTGCAGAAAAATATGAAATATCACCAGATCAGAAGACTTACAAATTTACATTGAGAAAAGATCTTAAGTGGAGTGATGGAAAACCAATAACTACTGATGATATAGAATTTACATTCATGGTTAAATGCGATCAAACTTATGATGGACCATCAGATATGGAATCTTTAGGAATTCAGGGATGGAAAGACTATCATGAAGGAAAGGCTACTAGCATATCAGGAATAAAGAAAGTTGATGATAAAGTAGTAGAAATAACTCTTGATAAAGTAAATGCTGCAGCTATATATGATTTAGCTATAGCTCCACTACCAAAGCATTATTATGGAACAAAATATGCACAAGGTAAAGCAGATCAGCTTAAAGAACTTCATAGAAAACCTGAAGTTGCATCAGGCGCATATAAGATGAAAGAGTACAAAGAAGGACAACAAGTAGTGTTAGAAGCTAATGAAAACTACTATAAAGGAAAAGCAAAGATTCCAAATCTAATATATAAGACTACAAATGAAGAGACATCTATACAGCAGTTAGAAGCTGGAGAAATTGACATGAACGCTGTTACAGTTAATGCTGAAAATGTTGAATTAGTTAAGGGCAAAGGCTTCTTAGATGCTCATATATTCCCAACTAATGGATATGGATATATAGCATTTAATCATAGACAAGACAAATTTAAAGATCCTAAAGTTCGTCAAGCTTTAGCTTATGGATTAGATAGAAAATCCATAGTTGATACAGTATATAAGGGATATGCTGATGTTATAAATATTCCTCAATCAAAAGTTTCATGGGCATATACTGATGATGTTGAAAAATACGAATTCAATCAAGAAAAAGCAAATCAGTTATTGGATGAAGCAGGATGGAAGAAAGGTTCAGATGGCATAAGAGAAAAAGATGGAAAGAAATTAGAAATAAAATTCTTAGCTACAACACCTAACCCAGTTAATGATGCTATAATCCCAGTTGCTAAAGAAGGATATAAAGCTTTAGGTATAGACTTTAAGCCAGAACAGATGGATTTCAACACAGTAAGAGCTAAAATAAAGAAAAAAGGTAATGACTTTGATATGTACTTCATGGCTTGGGGATTAACTCCAGAACCAGATTCAACTACAATATTTAAATCTAATGGTTCTCAGAATGAAATAGGTTATTCTAATGCAAAAGTTGATGAATTACTACAAAAAGGATTAGCAACTACTGATAAGAAAGAAAGAACAGATATATATCATGAACTATACAAAGAATTAAATAAAGACCTTCCATATATCTTCATGTATCAAAGAAGAGATATGTGGGTTGTTAACTCAAGAGTTAAAGGAATAGATCTTTCACCATATAGAGACTTTACTAATGACCTTGAAAAGTATGAATTACAGTAATAACTAAATTAATGTGCCCGGTATATCCGGGCACATTTAGGATATTAATATATATAATCTATAATCATTTTAGAATGGGGGATAAAAATGAGGCAATATATAACTAGAAGGCTTCTTGAAATGATACCTGTAATTATAGGTGTATCTATCATACTTTTTGCACTCTTTGCATTTGCTCCTGGAGATGCTGTAGATAACATACAGAATCCAAGGATGAGTGAGGAAAAAAAGGCAGAATTAAGGAGACAATATGGACTTGAAGGAAGTATACCAGAAAGATATTGGAATTGGGCTAAAAAGGCTGTAAAATTTGATTTTGGTGATTCAATAAAACATAAAATGCCAGTTAGAAAAGTTATAAACACATATGTTTGGAATTCATTTTATTTATCAATAGCATCTTTTTTATTTAGTGTTATATTAGCAGTACCTATTGGAGTAGTGTCTGCTACTAAACAATATTCAGGATTTGATAAGTTTTTTACCGTATTTGCTTTGCTTGGAATTTCCATACCATCGTTTTTCTTTGGTATGTTACTTATAAAATGGCTTGCTATAGACATAAAGGCATTCCCGGTGTCAGGTATGACATCTACAGGAATTTCAAAAACTGGAATGTCTCATGTGTTAGATGTTATGCACCATATGTTTTTACCATTCTTAGTTTTATCTTTAAGCAGTGTGGCATCCTTGATGAGATATACAAGAACCAGTATGCTTGAAGTAATAAGACAAGACTATGTTAGAACAGCTAGGTCTAAGGGACTAAGTGAAAAAGTAGTTGTATATAAGCATGCACTTAGAAATGCTCTTATTCCTGTTATTACCATATTAGGATTTTACCTTCCAAGTTTGTTTGGCGGAGCAATCATAACAGAGCAGATATTCGCTTGGCCAGGCATAGGAAAGATATCCATAGACGCTATAAACTCAAGAGACTATCCTTTGCTAATGGGATTTGAGATGTTACTTGCGCTATTGACATTGCTAGGTAATCTACTTGCAGATATAACCTATGCATTTGTTGATCCAAGAATCAGACTTAAATAGGAGGTGAAGGATATGTCAGAAAAACTTAATGTAAAAGAAAAAGAAGTAAAAGTTAAAAAAGAGCAGATAGAAACTCCGTTAAAAACTGTATGGAAAAGATTGAAGAAAAATAGACTTGCTATGGTAGGATTAATAATATTAGTTGTTATAATTCTTTTAGCAGTGATAGGACCATTCTTTGCTAAGGATCCAAATGCAAAGAATTATGCTAAAACTTTTGCAAAACCTTCATCAAGATATTTATTTGGTACAGACATGCTAGGTAGAGACGTTTTAGCCAGAACTTTGGTTGCAGGAAGAATATCTCTATTTGTAGGTATTGCATCTGTTATAATTGAAGTGGTTATAGGAAGCATCTTAGGAGTTGTAGCTGGATATTATGGTGGTATTGTTGATAGTATCATAATGAGAATAGTGGATGTATTTATGAGTATTCCATCTCTTCCATTACTTATAATACTTGCTGCAGTTTTATCCGATTTAGGTGTTCCACCTGAAAAAAGAATATATGTAGTTATGGCAATAATAGGTTTTCTAGGATGGCCAGCACTATGTCGTATGATAAGAGGACAGATATTATCCTTAAGAGAACAAGAATACATGCAGGCTGCTGATGCATTAGGACTTAGCGACAGCAGAAAGATGTTTAAGCATCTTTTACCTAATACAGTGCCTATTATAATAGTTTCCGCTACCCTTAGTTTAGGAGGAGCAATACTTTCCGAGTCTTCTTTAAGTTATTTAGGGCTTGGAGTTCAGCCGCCAACACCTTCCTGGGGAAATATGATTCAGGCTGTTAATAATGTGTATAACATTCAGTATAGACCATGGCTTTGGATGCCACCAGGAATACTTATATTCTTAACAGTTATGGCAATAAATTTATTTGGTGATGGCTTAAGAGATGCTATAGATCCTAAATTAAAGAAGTAGAGGAGGGGTAGACCATGGCAAAAGATTTAGTAGAATTTAAAAATTTAAAGACTTATTTCTATACTGAAGATGGTATAGTTAAAGCAGTAAATGATGTTTCATTTAAAATAAAAGAAGGACAAACTGTGGGAGTTGTTGGTGAGTCAGGATGTGGAAAGTCTGTAACTTCCATGTCACTTATGAGACTTATTCCTAACCCTCCAGGAAAGATTATAGATGGGGACATACTATTTGAAGGCAAAAGTGTATTGTCTTTAAGTGAAGAAGAGATGAGAGAAATAAGAGGAAATAAGATATCTGTTATATTCCAAGAGCCTATGACTTCTTTGAATCCTGTATTTACAGTAGGAGATCAGATATCAGAAGCAGTTATTCTTCACCAGAAATTAAATAAACAAGAGGCTAGAGAAAAGGCTATAGAGATGATAAAGCTTGTTGGTATACCAAGAGCAGAGGAAATAGTAGATGCTTATCCTCATGAATTAAGCGGTGGAATGAGACAAAGAATAATGATTGCAATGGCTTTGTCCTGTAATCCAAAGCTGCTTATAGCAGATGAACCTACTACGGCTCTAGACGTTACTATTCAGGCTCAGATTCTCGACCTTATGAGAAATATAAAAGAAAAATTAAATACTTCTATAATGCTTATAACTCATGACCTTGGAGTTATAGCTGAAATGGCTGATTATGTAGTAGTTATGTATGCTGGAAAGGTTGTTGAAGAAGCAGCCGTAGAAGAACTATTTAAGAGTCCAACTCATCCATATACTATAGGATTATTAAAATCCAAGCCTATTTTAAATCAGGAAGAAGATAGGTTATATTCTATACCAGGACAAGTTCCAAACCCTATAGGTATGCCTGACAACTGTTACTTCTGTGAGAGATGTGAAAAAGCGATGGATATCTGTAAGAAAAAGATTCCACCACTAAAAGAAATTAAGCCAGGACATAAAGTAGCATGCTGGCTTTACGAGGAGGAGAAGTAAATGTCAGAAACAATTTTAAAGGTTGAGGGCTTAAAGAAGTATTTTCCAATAAAGGCAGGAGTTTTTCAGAAAACAGTTGGTCATGTTAAGGCAGTAGATGGTATTTCCTTTGAAATTAAGAAAGGTGAGACTTTAGGGCTAGTTGGAGAGTCTGGTTGTGGTAAGAGTACAGCAGGAAGAACTATTTTAAGGCTGCTAGAAAAAACTGATGGAAATGTTACATTTAAAGGCATAGATCTTAATTCTTTAAAAAAGAAAGAATTAAGAAAAATGAGACCACAGATGCAGATAATTTTCCAAGATCCTTATAGCTCATTAAATCCAAGAATGAGCATAGGTGAAATTATAGGTGAATCTTTAATACAGCATGGCATGGCAACAAAGAAAGATGTCACTGATAAGGTACTTGAAGTTATGGAACTTTGTGGACTTGCTCCTTATCATATAAGAAGATACCCTCATGAATTCTCTGGTGGACAAAGACAGAGAATTGGTATAGCTAGAGCTCTTATTTTGAATCCAGAATTCATAGTAGCAGACGAACCTGTATCAGCTCTTGACGTATCAATTCAGTCTCAAATTATAAACTTGCTTACAGATTCACAAGAGAAATATGGTTTTTCATACTTATTTATATCTCATGACTTAAGTGTGGTTAAACATATATCTCACAAAGTTGGAGTTATGTATCTTGGTTCATTAGTAGAATTAGCTGGTAAAAAAGAATTGTATGACAATCCACTACATCCATATACAAAAGCATTGCTTTCAGCAGTGCCAATACCAGACCCTACATTAAAGAGAGAAAGGATATTGCTAAAGGGAGATATACCAAGCCCTGCAAATCCACCTTCAGGCTGCAAGTTCCATACAAGATGTCCTTATGCTATGGACATATGTAGCAAGGAGATACCAGAGTATAAGAATGTAGGAAATGATCACTTTGTAGCTTGTCATTTAGTAAATAAATAAAAAGTCAGGGAGCTATTGCAGCATTAGCTAAATGGTTAATGCTGGAGCAGCTCCCTTTTACTAACATCATCAATATTTAACAATAGATAAAATTTATTATTATGCTATAATAATAAATATAAATCAATTCTAATAGGAGGGCTTATGTTATGTTTAATAACTTTAAGTATGAGGAAAACTTTGATTACACAGTAAGTCAAGATTATCATAAACCTGAAAAGCCAGAAAAGATTCCTGCAAAAGATATATTTGCCATAATACTTGCCCAATACTCTATACTTCTCCCTATAGCTCTAGGGGCTTGCGTAGCATTTGGATTAATTCTTCTTTTTATAGTTAAAGTTTTGATGAGATAATTTGTAGAAAAGAATATAAAACTTCAGCTAAATATTAAAGAAATTTATTTAAGGCTAGTCTTTAGGATTAGCTTTTTTCATATTTGCAGGCAATTATTAACTTAATACTTTACACCCTGCTTTCTTATGATAAAATATAAATATGTAACCTACCTTTAAGGCAGGAGATATTTTTTTATTTAGCCCTATGTGTGATAGATTTACAATCCATTATTTTAATGGAATATGATGTAAAAATATGGTTAATATTATTGCATAATGTGAAGGAGGACATAATATGAAAGATAAACTAACTTTAGATTTAAGCAAAATAAAAGGTTATGTGTGTAACAATGAATTAAGCTACATGCAAGATATGGTGAATGCAGCACATAATATGCTTCATCATAAGACTGGTGCAGGTAAGGATTTTTTAGGATGGGTTGATCTGCCTGTAGATTATGATAAGAATGAATTTAAAAGGATAAATAAGGCAGCAGAAAAGATAAGAGGCAATTCTCAAGCCCTTATAGTTATAGGTATAGGTGGATCTTATCTTGGAGCTAGAGCGGCTATAGAAATGTTAAACCACTCTTTCTATAACATTCTTCCTGAAAACAAAAGAAAATCACCAGCAATTTTCTTTGTAGGAAACAATATAAGTTCTACTTATATGGCAGACCTATTAGAAACTGTAGAAGGAATGGATATATCCGTAAACGTAATATCTAAATCAGGAACTACTACAGAGCCAGCTATAGCTTTTAGAATATTTAAAGATTATCTAGAAAAGAAGTATGGTAAAGAAGGGGCAAAAGAAAGAATATTTGCTACCACAGATAAGTCCAAAGGAGCTTTAAAATCTTTAGCAGATAGTGAAGGCTACGAAACCTTTGTTATTCCAGATGATGTAGGAGGAAGATTCTCAGTACTTACTGCAGTGGGACTACTACCTATAGCGGTATCCGGTGTAAATATAGAAGATATGATGAAAGGAGCACAGGATGCAAGAGAGGCTTATGGTTCATCTGATTTAGAAAGTAATGATTGCTACAAATATGCGGTAGTAAGAAATGCTCTTTATAGAAAAGGAAAAACTACTGAAATTATGGTTAACTATGAACCTTCACTTCATTATTTCGGAGAATGGTGGAAACAACTATATGGAGAAAGTGAAGGAAAAGATAATAAAGGTATTTTCCCTGCAGCTGTTGATTTTTCTACAGATTTACATTCAATGGGACAGTATATTCAAGAAGGAAGAAGAACTATATTTGAAACAGTAATAAATGTAGAAAAACCAAGAAAAGAAATTATTATTGAAGAAAGCAAAGAAAATATAGATGGATTGAACTTTTTAAAGGATAAATCTATGGACTTTGTAAATAAAAAAGCTTTTCAAGGTACAGTGCTTGCTCACAATGATGGAGGAGTACCTAACATAATATTAAATGTACCTGAATTAAATCCATATTATTTTGGATATATGGTATATTTCTTTGAAAAAGCTTGTGGCATAAGTGGTTATTTGCTTGGGGTAAATCCATTTGATCAGCCAGGAGTTGAAGCTTACAAGAAAAATATGTTTGCTTTACTTGGAAAACCGGGCTATGAAGATCTAAAAGAAAATTTAGAGAAAAGACTTTAATAAAGTTATGAGGATACTTGTAGATGCAGATGCATGCCCATCAAGAAATATCATCGAAAAAGCTGCAAAAGAAAATCATATAGAAGTTTACATGTACTGTGATATGAATCATGTTCTGCATAGTGATTACAGTGAAATAAAGTATGTAGACAGCGGTTTTCAGAGTGTAGATATGGTAATTTTTAATAATTGCATTAAAGATGATATAGTAGTAACTCAAGATTTCGGAGTAGCAGCTATGGTTTTAGGAAAAAAAGCTTTTCCTATAAGTCCTAAAGGCTACATATACACAGATAGCAATATAGATAGACTGCTTTTTGAAAGGCACATGTCTCAAAAAATGCGAAGAGCAGGTGAAAAAACTTCAAGTCCTAAAAAAAGGACGGAGAATGATGATAAAAGATTGTATGAAAATCTTTTATATCTTATAAAAAAGTCTAAAAATAGTGTTTAACAATTATAAAATGGCTGCAGCATAATGAATAAAATGCATTATAGCAGCCATTTTTGCATAATATCAATTAAATTGAAGAGGATACATAAAAAATTAAAATACATAATACTTTGTTACTGCTTAGTCTAATCTCCAGGTTTATATCTTTTTACATTTACCCTGTCCGTAGGTACTTCAGGAAATAATATACCATTATCTATTCTCTCTATCTGAGGTGCACCATTAGCATTAGTTATATAGAAAGAATTTTTATCAAAATATAGAGAGTCAGAATCATTTTTATTATAATTATCAATTCTTGATTTTTTCATAACAATCCCTCCTGTAAATATATTTTGTACATTTCTTAAGTATTTATGATATAATTAAAACAACTATTGTTACAAAATATGGAATTATAGTATAATAGAATATAAGGTGCTTTATTAAAAATTTAGGTGAAGGATAATAAAGGGAGAGAATTACTTATGAAAGGTGTAGAAATAAGGTTTGATAAACAAAGTCCTCAAATGAAAAATGAGCCTATACTTATAAGTATAGATTCAGAAGAAAAAGAAGAATTTTTATATAAATTCTTTATTGGTTTTAATGGAATTTGGACAAGTTTACAAGAATTTCATGAAGATAATTATTGTACCTGGATACCGGACACCGAAGGAAAATACAATATTATGGTTCAGGTTAAAAGAAAGGATAGCAAAAAGGCTTTTGATTTTCTAGCAAAGGCAGATTATATCATAGGTGATGTAGAAGAAAATATAATAAAAGATGTATATTTAAATCAAGGTAAATTTACACTAGGTGAGAAAATAAATATCATGGTAGAAGCAAATAAAATTCCACTTATGTATAAGTATTGGTTAAGAGGAGAAAATGGATGGGAATTAGTAAAGGACTACTGTCCTGAAAATAATTTGACTATCACCGCTAATGCCGTAGGAATTCATGAAATACTGATAGAATGTAAAAAATTGGATTCGGAAAGCAATTTTGATGATTTTAAAAAAATAGAATTTGAAGTGGAAAACTTAAATACAATAGAGATAGTAGACTTTAAATGTTTATCCAATGATATATTAGTAGGAGAAGAACTTATCTTTCAAGTAGAATCTAAACAGGATGAAGGAAGAGCCATACTATATAAGTTCATAAAAATAGATTCTAAAGGCTCAATAAAGTGTATACAAGACTATTCAACCAAAACTATGGTAAGTTATATAGAAAAAGAAAGCGGAGATTACAAGCTTCTGTGCATGGCTAAGGACATGTATTCCAATAAGGAATATGATGACAGAGCTATAATTATATATACTGTAATCCCGTATTTGCCTGTACAAATAAAAGAATTTACTACAGATGTTTCTTCTCCACAGATTTGCGGAAACAGTGTGCTATTAAAAGCTGTAGCTGAAGGAGGGAAAAATCTATTATACAGATTTATAATAGATGGAAATTATGGAGAAGACTCAGGGTATATAAAATCTAATAACTATTTTTGGAAGACAAAAAAACATGGCAATTATAAAATTAAGCTGCAGGTTAAAGATGCTTCTTATGATGGAGAATATGAGGATTTAAAGGAAATAGAATATGAAATAAATGATAGAAGTAATATACCTATAAAAATAAATGAAATAATATATGATAAGAAAGCATACTATTTAAAAAATAAGCCAATAAATGCTAAGGTATATGCAGATGGTGGTTTAGAGTTAAAATATAGTTTTATTGTATATAAAGATGGAAATGAAATAGAAAAAATAGATTATGGCGATTGTAACTGGGTTAATTTTATACCAGAAAATTCTGGTGAGTATGAACTAGAAATAAGAGTAAAAGATAAATATTCTGATAAATCCTATGATTGTCATTCTAATTTGTTTTTGAATGTAAAAGACTATGCTCCGGGTATCATAGATTATGTACTTTTAAATTCTAAAGAGTATTATATGGTAGGAGATACTATAGCTTTAGAAGTGGTAGCAGAAAATACAAAAAATGTTCATGTTAAATATATATTAAAAGTTAATGGATATTTAGTAGAAGAAACAGACTTTATAAAAAATAAAAAGTATACTTTTACTCCAAAATGCAGTGGTAAGTATGTGATTGAAATTCAAGCAAAAAGCAAGTATTCTAAGGAAAACTATGATAGTAAAAAAATATTAAAGTTTTTAGTGCATGATGCTACCCCTGTGACTAATACAAAAATAGCTTCAGACAAGGCAGAAATATATATAAATGAAGGAGTAACTTTTAAGGTTCAAAGTCAAGGCGGCAAAGATGTATGCTATGAATTTTATATAATGGAAAGAGGAGAATGGAGGCTAGTACAAAAGTATAGTAAGAAAAATTACTACGGATTTATGCCATTTATTCCAGGAAAATATAAATTATTAGTATTAAGTAAAAGCAGTTATAAAAAATGTGCTTACGAGGATTATGATATATTTCAATTTGAAGCTTCAGAAAATCTCAATAGGGATACTAATGAAAATATAATAGAATATCAATATCTTTAAAAATACTTCTTATATTGACTATATTTGCTGAAGCCTTTAAAATTAGATTATAGTTATCATTATAGGAGGTGGCGGTTTGAAGGTGGAAAACACTCAAAATGTAGAAAGTACTCAAAATATAGAAAAATTTATGGGAATGCAGCTTATGACTCAGATAATGAAAAAGTCTCTAGGAGATTCTATGGGTTTTGCCATGATAATGGAAAGCCTTTTAAAGGCTGCATCTGAAGATAAAAATAATGATCTACTAAAATCCTTGGGAATCGGAGAGCAGGATTTAAGTCAGTTAGGCTATGGGGGAGGAACACCTTTAGATTTTTTTGAAAATCCTCAAAGCGTTACTGAAATTATGAATAAAGAGCTAAAGTCTGATAATATAACCATTGAAGAAGCTATAAATAGGACAGCAAATAAGTATGGTGTAGATTCAAAACTTATAAGAGCTATAATAAAGCAAGAATCGGATTTTAATCCTTATTCAAAGTCTTGGGCTGGAGCCATGGGACTTATGCAGCTTATGCCTGAAAATGTAATTGAAGATGGAGTTAAAAATCCTTATGACATAGAAGAAAACATAGACGCAGGAACAAGGCAATTTAAGAGATATCTAAATAAGTACAATAATGTACAAATGGCCTTAGCAGCATATAACGCTGGACCTGGAACCCTTGCAAGAAGAGGCGTTAAAAATACAGAAGAAATAAGCAAACTTCCTTCAGAAACAAGAAATTATGTAAAAAAGGTTATGGCCTATTATGGAAAATAGTTATATAGTTCTTTGAACAAGAACTATATATTTAGCATTATTAAAAATTGTTTAATTTAATTAAAGTTATAGGAAAGGGCTGTAGGTAATGTATATTTATCCATTACATCACAACCCTTTTATTTTTTAGTTTAAAGGTATTTTATAATTTTTATTGATTTAACCATAGGTTTTGGAGATAATAAATAGAAAGATATTTACATATGGAGAGTGATGGCATTGGAAAGATTAGATAAAGTACTTTCTAATTTAGGTTATGGAAGTAGAAAAGAAATAAAGTCTATAGTAAAAGCAGGACTTGTAACTATAGACGGAAAGATTATAAAAGATAGTTCTATGCAGATAGATCCTAATAAAAATATAATAACTGTTAATGGTGAAGAAGTATTTTATAGAAAATTTATATATCTTATGATGAATAAACCTCAGGATGTTATTTCTGCTACCTTTGATAATTATGATACCACAGTAATAGATATTATAGACCCAAGTTATGCTGTGTTTGAACCTTTTCCTGTAGGCAGGCTGGATAAGGATACAGTAGGACTCTTAATATTGACCAATGATGGAGAGCTAAATCATAGATTGATATCACCTAAGTGGCATGTAGATAAGGTGTATTATGCAAAGATTGATAAAAAGATAGGAGAGAGTGATATAAAAGCTTTTGAAAAAGGCATAGTATTAGATGATGGATACAAATGTATGCCAGCCAAATTAAATATATTGAAAGCAGAGGATACAGGTTCTGAAATAGAAGTTACTATTCAAGAAGGAAAGTTTCATCAAGTAAAAAGAATGTTTGAAAGTGTAGGCAAAAAAGTGATTTACCTTAAGAGAATAGAATTTGGCCCTTTAGATTTGGATGAAAGTTTAGAGGAAGGTGAATATAGGGAATTAAGCGAGATAGAAATAGATTCTTTATTTAAAGCTGTATCTAAATAAAATAATTAAAGCAATAAAAATTAAAAAAGTATGAATAAAACCTTTTCAATGTTACATATAAATATTGAAAATGCATAGTAGATTTATTAATAAAATGTATTATAATAATAAGTCTTAAATTAAATAGTACGCAAAATAAAATGTCGAATAAGTAAATATTTATTAAATTATATTTCAGTATAAATTAATTCAGTACAATAAGATATAGAAGTTAATAAAATATGAATAATATTCATTCATCTTAAAGCAATTTTTACAATTATTTTTTCAAAATCCCTTGCATTATAAAATACATTTTAATATAATTAATTTGCAAGGATAAATAAGAAACAAATAGCCCCCTTTTTATTTATCGATAACACAACCTAACCCCAAGGGTTGTGTTTTATTTTTACATTTTTTTGTTATGTTATTTTTAGAAATTAGGTAGATTAATACTGTCATAAATGATAAAATTTAAATAGAATGAGTTTTGGGGAGTGATTACCATGGCTGCATATAAGTCAAAACTTGAAAGTGAAGATATGGATTTTTTATTTGAAGCTATACTAGGTTTAAAAGATAAGGAAGAATGTTATAGATTCTTTGAAGATATATGTACTATAAATGAAATAAAAGCTTTAGAGCAGAGAATGCAGGTAGCTAAAATGCTTAAGCAGAAAAAGACCTATTTAGATATAGCAAGTACAACAGGAGCAAGTACTGCCACTATAAGTAGAGTAAATAGAGCTTTAAATTATGGAAGTGATGGTTATAATATTGTTTTTGAAAGACTTAATTGGAAAGATAAATGATTTAAAGAGCTCTATAAAATGCAAACAAACTTGCATTTTATAGAGCTCTTTTATTTTTATGTTTAAATATCTATATACATGTCAATATAAATAGATAATAAATCATATAACATATATGATATAATTTATTAGGTAAGATACATTTAAAAAGTTTATACACTTTAAGCTATAAACTTTTTTTAGATTAAGGAGTGGTTTAATGGATTTAGTGAAGTTGCTTAATAAAGAACAATATGAGGCAGTTACCACCATAGAAGGACCTGTACTTATACTGGCTGGAGCTGGTTCAGGAAAAACCAGAGTCCTAACTTATAGAATAGCCCATATGATACAGGATTTAAATATATATCCTTCTCAAATACTAGCCATAACCTTTACTAATAAAGCTGCAGGTGAAATGAAGGATAGGGTTAGATCTCTTATAGGAAATGAAGTAGACAGCATGTGGATATCTACCTTTCACTCCAGTTGTGTAAGAATATTGAGAAGAGAAATAGACAAGATAGGTTATAAAAAGGATTTTACTATATATGATACCTATGACCAAAAAGCACTTATAAAGCAATGCATGGAAGAACTTAAAATAAGCGATAAAGATATAACAGAAAACGAGATAGTATCTAAGATAGGAAGGGCCAAGGATAATTTGGTTGCTCCAGCTCAATTTAAAAGAGAACATGAAAGTAATTATAGGGAAAATAAAATAGCAGAAGCTTATTTACTTTATCAGAAAAAACTTAAAAGCAATAATGCTTTAGATTTTGATGATCTAATATTCAAAACCATAGAACTTTTTAATACTAATAAGGATGTATTGGAATTTTATCAGAGAAAGTTTAAATATATAATGATAGATGAATATCAGGATACTAACAGGTGTCAGTATGAATTTGTAAGGCTTCTTGCAGAATCCCATCATAATATATGTGTTGTGGGAGATGATGATCAATGCATATATGCCTGGAGAGGTGCTGATATAAGAAATATTTTGGACTTTGAAAAAGATTATCCTCATACTAAAGTAATTAAATTGGAACAAAATTATAGATCTGTAGAAAATATATTAAAAGCTGCCAATGGAGTTATAGAAAATAACAGTGAAAGAAAAAGTAAGGTACTAAGAACCACTAATTCTAAAGGAGAAAAGATAAAATTATATAGAGCTTATTCAGATATGGATGAAGCAAATTTTGTAGCTTCTGAAATTAGCAAGCTAGTAGAGAAGGATAACAAAAATTATAGAGATTTTGCTATACTCTATAGAACTAATGCTCAATCTCGTATATTTGAGGACTGCTTTATAAAGAGAGATATACCCTATAGGATTATAGGTGGACTAAAATTCTATGATAGAAAAGAAATAAAAGATGTTATGGCTTATCTTAAATTTATAAACAATCCAGATGATGATATAAGTTTAAAGAGGATAATAAATGTACCAAAGAGAAGTATAGGAGATGCTACAGTAAGTAAGCTTCAGGAATTTGCTAATTCTATAGAAGATAGCTTATATAATGTAGTAGTGGATGTAGAAAGTATTCCAGGGTTAACTGCAAGAAACATTAATGCTATATTAAAATTTAAAGAAATTATTGAGGATTTCATGGATATGAAGGAGCAATTACCAGTATCCCATTTTATAGAGTATATATTAGATAAGAGCGGATATATGAGAGAGCTTACAAATTCTAAAAATCCTGAAGATGAAAGCAGAGTAGAAAATTTAAAGGAACTAGTATCTGCTGCAGTGGATTTTGAAAAATCTTCTGAAGATAAGACTTTATCTGCATTTTTGGAAAAGACTACTCTTATATCAGATGTAGATAACTTTGATGAAAATGCGGATTCTGTAGTGCTTATGACTATCCATAGTGCCAAAGGATTAGAATTTCCTGTAGTATTCATGGTAGGTATGGAAAATGGTATATTCCCTGGAGCGGCCTCAATGAATGACCCTAAGGAGATGGAAGAATCAAGGAGACTCTGCTATGTGGGAATAACAAGAGCTAAAGAGGAGCTTTATATGACTTCTGCAGAAGTTAGGAGAGTTTTTGGAAGGACTGTAAGCTATGCACCTTCTGATTTTTTAAATGAAATTTCTGCAGAATTAAAAGAGCATTTAAGCGTAAACAGAAGTACTAATCCAGGCAGAATTTATAATAATACTGTAAATACAAATCCTCACAGCTTAAGGGCTTCTATGAAAGAAGCTTCTATGGAGGCTGCTTTTAAAAGCATAGATGAAGCGTTAAAAGGCAGCAGTAGCAAAAGCCTTACTGAAGCAGAAGCAGTTATGGGAAGAAAGATAAAACATTCTAAATTTGGAGTAGGTACTATAATAAAAACATCAAAAGAAAATGGAGACCTTAAAGTAACCATAGCTTTTGATAATATGGGTGTAAAACACTTTATGCTCAGTATGACTCCCTTAGAGCTTTTATAATTATTTGATGAGGTGAGCTATAATGCAAGATAAAGAAAAGAGGATAAAAGAATTAGTAGAAGAGCTTAATAAATATGCTTATGAATATTATGTACTTAGCAATCCCTCAATAACTGACAGGGATTATGATAAAAAATATGATGAGCTTTTAAAGCTTGAAAAAGAAACAGGTATAGTACTGCTTTATTCACCTACCCAAAGGGTTGGAGATACAATACTGCCTGAATTTAGTAAGTATACTCATAAAGCTAGGTTATGGAGCTTGGATAAAGCTCAAAGTATAGGAGAAATAGTAGATTGGCATAGACGTAATATAAAATTTATAGAGGAATATAATAAAACAGCAAAAGAACCGCTTCCTCCCATAAGCTATGTAGTAACGAAGAAATTTGATGGATTAACCATAAATTGTACCTATGATGAAAATGGAATTTTAATTAAAGTGGCTACAAGAGGAACTGGTTCTATTGGGGAAGATGTTACTGCTCAGGCTAAGACTATAAAAACTCTTCCTTTAAAGATAGAAAATGAAAGTGTAATAGAGGTACATGGAGAGGCATTAATGACAAAACAAGCCTTCGAAGCTTATAACAAAAAGGCTGAAATCCCTCTAAAAAATTTAAGAAATGGTGCAGCAGGAGCTCTTAGAAATCTCAATGTAAAGGAAACTGCAATAAGAAATCTATCTGCATTTTTCTATGACGTAGGTTACAATGAAGGGAACCCTTTTGAAACCTATATGGAGATGATGGAGTTTTTAAAAGAAAAAGGATTTCCAGTAGATGAGTACATTAGGCTATGTTATTCCATAGAAGAAATAGAAAAAGAGATAGAATATATTGATAACATAAGGTTTGAACTAAATTATGATATTGATGGTGTGGTTATTGCCATAAATGATATTAAAACTAGAGAACTTTTAGGTTATACTGTAAAGTTTCCAAGGTGGGCTATAGCTTACAAGTTTGAAGCTCAGGAAGCTACCACAAGACTTATAGATGTAGAATGGAATGTAGGCAGAAGCGGAAGAGTTAGTCCTACAGCTTTACTTGAACCAGTAGAACTAGCAGGAGTAACCGTAAAAAGAGCTACTTTAAATAATATGGATGATATAAAAAGAAAAAATGTAAAAATAGGTGCAGAAGTCTTTGTGAGAAGATCCAATGATGTAATACCTGAAATAATGGGAGTGGTAGAAGACTCCTTAGAAGGAAGTATAGAAATAGTACCTCCAGAGAAATGTCCTTACTGCAATAGTGACTTAGTGTTAGTTGGGGCTCATTATTTCTGTGAAAATACCCTTTCCTGTAAACCTCAAATGGTTAAAAGTTTGGTGCATTATGCCAGCAGAGAAGCTATGAATATAGAAGGCTTTAGTGAAAAGACTGCAGAACAGCTTTTTGAAAAATTAGATATAAAATCTATATCTGATTTATATAGAGTAACTAAAGAGCAGCTTTTAACCTTAGATAAATTTGGTGATAAGAAGGCAGAAAATTTATTAAATGCTATCGAAAAGAGTAAAGATTGTGAGCTTTCTGCTTTTATTTATGCTCTTGGAATACCAAATGTAGGTATAAAGACTGCTAAAGATTTAGTGAAACAATTTAAAAATTTAGATAATATAATAGCTGCGGATATAGAAGAACTTACCTCTGTGCCAGACATAGGGGATATAGTAGCTCAAAGTGTAATAGATTTCTTTAAAGAGGACAAAATATTAAAGAGTATAAAAGAACTTTTTGATTTAGGAGTTAAGCCTCATTATGAAGAAATAGCCATAAAAGAGAATGTGTTTGAAGGAAAAACTGTAGTGGTAACAGGGGCTTTAAAAGGTTATAGTAGAAATGAAATAAAAGAAAAACTTGAAAATTTAGGTGCAAAAGTTTCAGGCAGCGTGAGCAAAAAGACAGATTATGTGATAGCAGGAGAAGATGCAGGTTCAAAATATGATAAAGCAGTGGAACTTAATGTACCTATATTAACTGAAGAACAATTTGAAAATATGATCAAATAGTAAATAAATTATTACATTTTTGCCAATGTACAATTTAATATTCATTTTTTTATAAAATCATGTATAATATATAATTAAGGGACTATAGGGGTTTGCATAAAATTCCATATAGGAGGATAGTAGGATGAAAAAGTTGATTAACTATATTTCGTGGATATCAGTTTTATTTACTATAAGTACTATAATATTAACACTACTAACTACATATCAATTTGCCTATATAAAATATTTTAGCAATTACTATGCTGTTCAAACAGGATTATGCTTAACTATGATTTTTTGGGCTATTAGATTCTGGAATTGGGATAATTTGGATTCAAGGGTTGCTTATTCTCTTATATGCATATCCATAGCAGCAGGTTCTATATTTTTTAGACTTATGGATGTTTTTTAAATTAATTTATAATCACTTATAAAATGAACATTTGGCAGTTTGTCAAATGTTCATTTTTTGTATAACATATAATTATATTATGGTTGATTAAAAAGGTTGATATTGAAAGGAAAGGTAACTATGGAATTTTACAAAGAAGATATAGAATATATAGCAAAGCTTGCAAGGTTAGAATTTACAGAAGAAGAAAAATACTCTATAGGACAAGACTTAAATAAAGTGATGGAATATATTAAAAAGCTAAAAGAAATAGATACAGAAGCAGTAGATATAGTGATAAATCCCTACTATATGGAAAATGACTTTAGAGAAGATGAGAAGACAACCTCTTTAGATATAAAATCTGCAATATATAATGCTCCAGAAATTTTAGAAGATTATATAAAAGTACCTAAAGTAATAGAGTAAAAGGGGTGGAAAAATAGAATGGAATTATATAGTTTAAAAGCTCATGAAACTATAGATCTTATAGAAAAGAAACAGGTAACAGTAAGAGAAGTAATTGAATGTTACATTAAAAGAATAGAAGATATAGATGATAAAATAGGAGCTTTTTTGTTTAAGGATGAAGAAGGAGCTTTAAAAAGGGCAGAAGAAATAGATAATAAGATTTTAAAAGGAATTAAGCCAGGAAGGCTGTGGGGACTTCCTATAGGTGTTAAAGATAATATATGTGTTAAAGCTATGAAAAACACTTGTGGTTCTAAAATGCTTGAAAATTATATATCTCCCTATGATTCTCAAGTGGCAGAAGCTATTAAAAAGGAAGATGGAATTATTATAGGTAAACTTAATATGGATGAATTTGCTATGGGTTCTTCTAATGAAAATAGTGCTTTTAATGTGGTAAGAAATCCTTGGGATCTAAACAGAGTACCAGGAGGATCTTCTGGAGGCTCTTCAGCTGCAGTAGCTTCTTATGAAGTGCCTTTTTCTTTAGGTACAGATACAGGAGGATCTGTAAGACAGCCTGCAGCGTTCTGTGGAGTTGTAGGTCTTAAGCCTACATATGGAAGAATATCTAGATATGGAATAGTAGCTTTTGGGTCCACTCTAGATCAGGTAGGTCCTATAGCTAGGGATGTGAGGGATTGCGCATTACTTACTCAGTGTTTAGCGGGAAAAGATAAAAAAGACTCTACTACTGCAGAGAAAGAAGTAGCAGACTATGCTAGATACCTTCATAAAGATTTAAGGGGAAAAAAAGTAGGAATACCTAAAGAATTTTTTGGTGAAGGGTTAGAAGAAGGAGTAAGAGCTGAAGTAAATAAAGCTATAAGAGTATTAGAGGAAAATGGGGCATTAGTAGAGGAATGCTCCATGAAGCTAATAGATTACGCATTGCCGGCTTATTATATAATATCCAGTGGAGAAGCTTCCTCTAATCTTGCTAGATTTGATGGAGTAAAATATGGTCTTAGAAGTGAAGTTTTTAATGATTACAAAGATATTTACTATAAAACAAGAAGTGAAGGCTTTGGAAAAGAAGTAAAAAGAAGAATAATGCTTGGCACCTATGTTCTTTCATCAGGCTATTATGATGAATATTATAAAAAAGCTTTAAAGGTAAGAAGTCTTATAATAGAAGAATTCAAAAGTGTTTTTAAAAAATATGATGCCTTAGTATGTCCAGTAGCTCCTACTACTGCCTTTAAGTTAGGAGAAAAATCTAAAGATGTTCTCTCCATGTATTTATCAGATAAATATACGGTGCCTGCCAGTATAGCAGGTATACCAGCTATTTCTGTACCTTGTGGTATGTGTAATGGTCTTCCAGTAGGTATTCAGATAATGGGAAATTATTTTGAGGAAGAAACTTTGTTTCAAATGGCTTATAGCCTTGAGCAGACATTAAATTAAAACTATTCTCTAAACTTAATTTAAAGGAGTGAGCAATATGGAGTTTGAAGCTGTCATAGGATTAGAGGTTCATGTAGAACTTTCCACTGCTACAAAGATATTTTGCGGCTGTTCTACGGAATTTGGAGGAAAACCTAACAGTCATGTTTGTCCTATATGCTTGGGATTACCGGGAGCTTTGCCTAAACTAAATAAAAAGGTTATAGAATATGCTATTAAAGCAGGGTTAGCTTTAAATTGTAATATAAATAGAAAAGTTAGAATGGATAGAAAAAATTATTTTTATCCAGACTGCCCAAAAAACTATCAGATAACACAATATGATTTACCCCTTTGCACAGAAGGTCACATAGATATAGAATGCTATGGAGAGACTAAGAGCATAGGCATAGAAAGGATACATATAGAAGAAGATGCAGGAAAGCTTATTCATACAGAAGAGGGTACTTTAATAGATTACAATAGAGCTGGAGTACCTCTCATTGAAATAGTATCTAAGCCAGATATGAGAACTCCGGAAGAGGCAAGGCTTTATATGCAAAAGCTTAAGAGTATATTAAAAGCTATAAAGGTTTCTGATTGCAAGATGGAAGAAGGCTCTTTAAGATGTGATGGAAATATATCCATAAGAAAAAAAGGAGATAAGGATTTTGGTATAAAATCAGAGATAAAGAATTTAAACTCTTTTAAATCTTTAGAAAAGGCTCTTCAATATGAGTATGACAGGCAGGTAAATGCTATAAGGAATAAAGAAAAGTTATATTCTGAAACTAGAAGATGGGATGAAAATAAAAATCAAACTCTAGTTATGAGAAAAAAAGAAGAGGCTAAAGATTACAGGTATTTTCCAGAAGGGGATCTAAGAACTATTAATATATCTGAAAAATGGATAGAGGATATAAAAAATTCTATACCAGAACTACCAGATGAAAAGTCTAAACGATTTACTGAAATGTTTAAAATTCCTAAATATGATGCTGAAATATTGACTTCGGATGAACATATGGCGAATTTTTTTGAAAAAACTTTAAAGTACAATGAAGATGCAAAGGCTGTGTCTAATTGGATGCTGGGAGATATACTAAAAATAGTAAATGAAAAAGCTATAGAATTTAAAGACTTGCCTTTTTCATCAGAGCAGCTAGGGGAACTTATAGACTGCATAAAAGAAGGATTAATATCTACTAGCATAGGTAAAACAGTTTTAAATTATATGTTTGATACTGGAATGTCCCCAAAGACTATAATTAAGGAAAAGGGACTTATTCAAAATAATGATGAAGCATATTTAAAGGATATAATCAGTAAAGTACTTATATCAAATCCTAAGGTTGTAGATGAATATAAAAGCGGAAAGGATAGAGTTTTAGGTTTCATGGTAGGAGTGGTGATGAAAGAAACTAAAGGAAAAGCTAATCCTCAACTTGTAAATAGACTATTAAAAGAACAAATAAAACATATTTAAAGGCAGTATTGCTGTAAGGGTAGCGTATATTAAAGAGCTGTAAACAATTAGTTTTTATTCATTGTTTACAGCCTTTTTGTTATATATATAAATTACTATTCAGATTTATCATTATTTTTGGAGATTAAAGAGTTGTCCCCACATACTTCAGCATTATCTCTTTTAGATGCTATCATATATATATTTTGAGTGAGCTTTTCCATCAAATAATTTTTGTATCTTAATTGGCCAAATATCTTATTAAAAAGAATGAAATTTACCACGCTTATACCTGCTAATGTAACCATGCAGATTATACCTATTATTTCTACTGCTAATAGCATATTCATAACCCCCAAGCTAAAATAGATAATATATCATAAACATTATAACATAATTATAGTAATATTATACAATAATATTTATTTTAAAATGCAGGTTTAATAAATTTTTTTAAAACTTTCAACTGAATTTAAACCTCCACATATACTGTTAATATAGTATGTATGAATGAGGAAGTTTATGAAGGTATTTAATTATTTGTATTATGCAAAAAATAAGAAAAGAATAGAACTATCAAAGTCTAAATTAAAAAGGATAACCATTGATACGGTATATGAGATAATAACAAAAAATTGTTGGAAATATGGAATACAATATGAAGTTGTAGTTAAAAACAAAGAATTATTAGATATTAGACTTCAGGGAAGCAAAACATCAAAACTCATAAGATTTCACAAAAACAATATGGTATTTATACAGGATTATAATAATTTTAAGTCCCTCATGTATGTGCTAGAGGTAAAAAAAGGTATATATATAACTACAGGGGTGTTTGAAGAAAAAGTATTTAAAGCAAATCATAATTTTTTTAATGATAAGAGTATAAAATTAGAAGACAATTTTGATTTTATAAAGAAACAAATAGTCATGAATCCCAAACATAAAAACCATATAGTATATCAATATATTGACTTTCAAAGATACTTACCCTACTAAGATAAATTGTGTAAGGTTTAAAATTAGCAATATTGGAAATAATTTTATATATAAAATATTATATTTTTAGGGGAAGTATTAATGAAAAGAGTACTATGTTTTATACTTATATTTTTACAGATATTTTTATCCGGATGTATTCAAAAAAAAGAACCTATAGCTTTAAAAAATAGAGAATATTTAGCTTATAGCATAGAAAATCTCCCAGAGGATTTACTGATGCTTCATAAAGGTGTTTCAAAAAGAGAAGAGGATATATTATGTTCTCTTTTTGATGGACTTGTAGAACTCAATGAAAAGGGTGCGATAACTCCATGTTTAGCAGAAAGCTGGAAGATTACAGAAGATAAACTAGGCTACATATTTAAGCTTAGAGAAGATATATATTGGAGTAATGGCAAAAGCATAGAGGCACAAGATTTCGTTGACTTTTTCAGAGAAATATTAAATCCTTCTTCTAATAATGATTTTGCTGAGGAGTTATTTTGTATATATGGGGCTAAAGATTACAATAAAGGTATAAAGCAGTCAAAAGAACTAGCTGTAATGGCTATGGATAAGAATACCTTACAGATAAGACTTAATTTTCCTCAGAAAGATTTTTTGAAAATATTATGCAAACCTAGATATAGAATAAGAAAAGATTTTTCAAGGTTAAGAGAATGGAAAAATGATACAAATGATATTATTTTTAGCGGAGCTTTTAAAATAAATAATTTTAAAAAAGATAATCAGCGTACATTTTTACAAATGGTAAAAAATGATAAGTATTATAATTATAATAATATTAGCATATCTAAAATAGAAATAAATTTTTTGAGCAGCCCTGAAATGTCTATGGCTAATTTAGATACAGAAAATATTGATTTTTTCTTTAATCCTCCTTTAAGTGAGTTTGACAGGATTATGAAAAAATATGATATAAATTATTTCACCTCAGATAATCTTTTTACTGCAGTATTCAATTTTAACAGTCCTTTAGCAAGTTCTGTAGAGTTTAGGACAGCACTAAAACAGATTATAATGGAATCTGTTTATAGAGAAAGATTTGCAGAGATAAATGAAGTTTGCAATGGGGAATTTTGTTATAATAAGAATAGGGAAAGTAACAGGAATGTTTTGCAGGTAATGAAAAACCATAATAAAAATTATGATTTAAAGCTTGCAGAAAATATTTTGAAAAACTTTGATATGAAGGATATTAAGGCTTTAAGATTTATAGGTGAAAATAACTTTGAAAACAAGATTATTTTAAATAATATTCAAGAGTCACTAAAAAATAATAATTTATCTATAAAATATGAGCTCTTTGAAGGAGAAGAATTTAAAGAAGCCTTAAAGAAGCAGGATTATGATATAGCTTTTAAAAACTATAATATAGATATTGGAAACAGAATGAGCTTTTTTAGAGAATGGTATAAAAACGACCGCACCATAATAAGCTACAAAAATAAGCAGTATGAATCCATGATTAATGAAGTAAATTTAAATAAAATTGAAGAAACTAACATAAATAAAATTGAAAAGATACTTAAGGATGATATTCCTATAATTCCTTTGTATTTTAGGAATACTTTATTATGCTCTAATCGAAGTGTAAAAGATATATATTTTGATGGCAATGGAAATGTAGTTTTTAAAAGGATGTATAAAGTAAATGTACCTAAAGCAGATAAAAATAAAGATGAAACAATAAAAGAGCATAAAGAAGAAATTAAGGATAATGTTCCTATTGGCATGATAAGTCCATAGAATATTATAAAAATTTATTGCAAAAAACATATAGAACTTGCTCAATACAATAATTATAAAAAAGGAGCAGGTTCTATATATTTTTATATTTCATTTCAAAATATTTATATATATTTTTTATAAAAATAACTTTGTTATATATAACATGTAGAATAAAAGATTTAAATTTTTTGTTGAGTCAAAGGAAGTTTTCTTAGCGGTAAATATTTTCTTTTTCTTATTAAAGGTAATATATTTCACAAAAATCGGTGGAGCCCCAGCGGATTCTAGTGAAGGCACGGTGGGCATTTTAAAATCACTTTCTTCTAGTAAATCTTCCGATTTCAATGAAAAATATCTATATCTTTCAGGGCTATTTAATGTAGGAACTTCAGGCCAGCTTAATATCATTCCAGAGTTAACTAAATTAGTTCTATATATATTGCTAAGAATATTTTCTGTATCATTGGAATCTGCTATCCAAGAATGAAGTGATAGACTTAGTATATACAAAACTACTTCTTGAGAAGAATAATCTACTTCTTTTTTATCAGAGCTTTTTATTATTATATTTTCTTCTGGATCATAAAGTTCTGTAAGCTTTTTAAAAGCTTTCTCTGTAATAGAATCAAAACATTGAATTCCTGTATTCTTATGGAACATCAAAAGATTTATTAAACATAGGCTCAAATAATCTATTTTTATTTCTTGAGAACCTTCAAATCTATCTTTTAGTCTAGATACCATCAATTCAGTCATGTCCATGAGGAGTTCTTTTGCTGTGCCCATATTTGAATACTTATAAAATATATTTAAATTCATACATAGTTTTATGTTTTCTTCAAAGGATACTTCGTAAATTTCATATCTATATTCCATAAGCATATTTAATATATCCAAGGCAAAGTTCTTATAAGCTTCTGCATCCTTTACTCCTTGAAGTTCAGAATATTTATAGTAGGCATTCATCATAAGAGCTTGATCTGAAAATTTGAATTTTTTATTTTTATCTTCAAATCTTAATTCTTTTGTAATATCATCAGATATGTCATTTTTGTCTATGAAAACCCCTTCTTCATTTCTTAAATAAGAAGAGTAAAAGTCTAGCTGTAGTTTGCATAGACTAGCATATACATAGTTTAATGAGAATAAATCTTTATCTATGCCTTCAAATTTTTTATAATAATCTATTAGCTCTAAAAGGCAAAGAGTCATATATCCATTACTAGCTATATTTATTTCTTTTTTAAAGCTATCTTCATCCCAAAAATAAGTATTTTTATCGTGAATTATTTTTGAATTTGACTTTTTGTATATACATAAAAGTGGAGAATTTTCTTTAAATGTGCTAATATCAATGTTAGACATATTTTTTAATTTTAGGTCTTTTAAAGATAGGGTAATACCGCATCTTGAAAAGAGCACTAGGTGCTTAATAGATTCTTTTGATAAATGAAACATTTGATTTTTTATATTATAAGTGTTTATGTTATTAATTCTTAAAAAAGGACCTATATATTTCAAACTATCCACCCCATAAAATAATCCTTATTTAAATAATATGAATAATGAGGATAAAAAGTGCTTACTTATTCCAAATAAAGGAGATTATTTTATATGAAAATTGGAAAATTAAATTGGGATGATTTAAAGTACATAATAGAAGAAAATAAAACAGTTAAAAGAGAAGAAGTTAGAATAAGAAATGGTATAGGAGAAGACTGCAGCGTCATAGATTTTGGGGAATATGAATGTGTATTATCTACAGATCCTATAACTGGTTCCAGCAGTAATATAGGTAAGCTTTCAGTACATATAAATAGTAATGATATAGCATCCTGTGGAGTTGAACCTTTAGGCATATTGGTAACTATAATGGCTCCACCCAATACATCTCTGGATGAAATAAAAAGCATTATGAAAGAAATAGATGAAGAGACAGCAAAGCTGAATATGGAAATACTAGGAGGGCATACAGAGATAACAGATGCTGTAAATAGGCTTATAGTTTCCTGCACTGTGGTAGGAAAAGGAAAAAATGGAAGTGCTGTAGCTACTTCTGGAGCTAAAATAGGTGATGATATTTTGGTTACAAAGTATATAGCTATGGAAGGCAGCAGCATATTGGTTCATGATCATGAGAAGAGATTAAAAAATATTTTAAGTGAAAAGGAAATAAATGAAGTAAAATCATATATTGATAACATAAGTGTGGTTAAAGAGGGAAGAATATGTGGGAATTTTGGAGTAAACTCCATGCATGATATTACAGAAGGAGGGCTTTTAGGAGCTTTATGGGAAATGGCTGAAGCTTCTAAAGTAGGGTTTATTATTTTTGATGATAAAATTCCTGTAACAGAACCTACTGTAAAAATATGCAAAGAATTTAATATAGACCCTTTAAGATTAATTTCTTCAGGTTCCATGCTTATAACTACACCTAGAGGAAAAGAACTAGAAAGCATTTTAAAAGATGAAGGTATTAATGCCACCATAATAGGGAAAATTACAGAGAAAAAAGGCATTTTAATAAAACAAGGGGAAAGTATACAAGTAAACCCTCCGGAGAGGGATGAACTTTTTAACATCAATTAATTTATAAATATTTGGAGGTTTTATAAAATGAGATTTGACGGAAGAAAGAATGATCAAGTAAGACCAGTTAAAATAACAAGAAATTATACTAAGTATGCTGAAGGTTCAGTATTTATAGAGGTAGGGGAAACAAAAGTATTATGTAATGCTTCCGTAGAAGATAAAGTTCCTCCTTTTTTGAAAGGCACAGGAGAAGGATGGATAACTTGTGAATATAATATGTTGCCAAGATCAACCCAGACAAGAAAGTCTAGAGATATATCAAAGCTAAAAATAGATGGGAGAACTATGGAGATACAGAGGCTTATAGGCAGAGCATTAAGATCTGTAGTAGATTTAAAAGCAATAGGTGAAAAGACCATATGGATAGATTGTGATGTGATTCAAGCAGATGGGGGCACTAGAACCACATCTATTACTGGCGCTTTTATAGCATTAGTTGATGCTATTAATAAAATTCATAAAAAGGAACCTTTTGAAGTATATCCTATAAGAAATTTTGTAACTGCCGTTAGTGTAGGTATAGTTAATAATGAAAAGATATTGGACCTCTGTTATGAAGAGGATTCTCATGCAAAAGTGGATATGAATGTAATAATGACTGATGAAGGTGAATTTGTGGAAATACAAGGAACTGGAGAGGAAAGCCCTTTTTCCAGAGAAGAGCTCAATGAATTATTAGCTTTAGCAGAAAAAGGTATTAAGCAAATGTTAAACGCTCAAAAGGACAGCTTAAAAATGGATTCTTTGTGGATAGGTACAGGGGAGGGAAAATAAATTAAATGAAAAAGTTGGTTTTAGCTACTAATAATCAGCATAAGGTGCAGGAAATAAAGCAGATTTTAGAAGATATGCCTTTAGAGGTTGCATCTTTAAAGGATATGGGTATAGATATAGAAGTAGAAGAAGATGGTGAAACTTTTTTAGAAAATTCTTATAAAAAAGCTAAGGCTATATATGATATATTAAAATTTAAAGATGAAAAGTTCATAGTAATGGCAGATGATTCTGGCTTAATGGTAGATGCTTTAGGGGGTGCCCCTGGGGTTTATTCTGCTAGATATTCAGGAGAACATGGAAATTCTCAAAAGAATAATGAAAAGCTGCTCAAAGAATTACAGGGAACTCCCTTTGAAGAAAGAAAAGGGAGATTTGTTTGCGCTGTAGTTCTTATAAACGATGACGGTGATTCAATTAAGGTAGAAGAATATGCAGAAGGATATATAGGAGAAAAGCTTGAAGGATTAGAAGGCTTTGGTTATGATCCTTTATTTTATGTACCAGAATTCCATAAAACTTTTGCTGAAATGTCATCAAAGGAGAAAAATTCCATAAGCCATAGAGGTAAAGCTTTAGAAAAAGTTAAAAAAGAAATAGTAAAATTCCTATAAGCTTAATTTTATACTAAAAGGAGAGAATCTTATTTATTATGTTAATCTCAATAATAAGCGATACTCATAGAGACTATGATTCTATAAATAAAGTTATAGACAAAATAAGTAATTGTAATTGTATAATACATTTAGGTGATAATTTAGAGGATGGTTTATACATTAAGGAAAGAGTAAAAGATAAAATATTTATAAATGTTAAAGGAAACTGTGATTATGGAAAGAATATTCCTTCAGAGTTATTTACAGATATAGGTGATAAAAAATTTTTTATAACTCATGGACACAACTATGGGGTGAAAGAAGATACTTTGAGATTAAAGTATAAAGCTCAAGAGTTAGGAGCGGATATAGCCTTATATGGACACACTCATATACCTTCTATAGAAAAGATAGATGGCATATGGATTATAAATCCAGGAAGTGCATCTTTGCCAAGGATAAGCAGAAAAACCATAGCTTTTATAGAAATAAGTGACCAAAGTGTAAATCCCTATATTTTTGAATTATAGGCGAGAATCGCTTAAATCTATTGGAGATTACATTTTTATCGCTCTTATCTCTTAATTTAAGTCATATTTTAAAGCCTAGGCTA
The DNA here is from genome assembly GCA_946405135.1 of uncultured Clostridiaceae bacterium. GTDB lineage: Bacteria > Bacillota > Clostridia > Clostridiales > Clostridiaceae > CAMJGD01. Next base: position 195,512 of record CAMJGD010000004.1, read on the forward strand.
AAAAATATATAAAAATTATGAAAAACCTATTGACGTATTAATTTATATCGTGTAGAATAATCTATGTCGCTGGGACACAGCCAGTGACTAGATAAATATCGGGGTGTAGCGCAGATGGGAGCGCGCGTGGTTTGGGACCATGAGGTCGCAG